>NZ_CP043552.1:0-2058175 GCF_008369785.1 Francisella marina | reverse complement strand
CACCCCTAAAGCCACAGAAACATCAACTGACTCAACAAACTTAACAGAAGAAACATCTCTTAAGATATCAAAAGCCTCTGATACAGGATATTTTTTCTCAGCGTCGACTTTAGCCGAGATCTCTTTCATTCTTTTTGAAATTTTAGCCATTATTCAACCCCTTCTACTTTTACACCCATACTACGTGCAGAACCTGCAATAATTCTTACAGCAGCATCAACATCTGCAGCTGTTAAATCAGGATCCTTAACCTTAGCAATTTCTTCTAACTGCTCACGAGTAATAGTACCAATAAAATCTTTTGAAGGGTTTGATGAACCAGACTTAACTTTAATAGCTTTCTTGATCAGATAAGAAGCTGGTGGCGTCTTCATCTCAAATGTAAAGCTACGATCACTATATACAGATATTTCTACAGGTATTGGCATACCAGGTTCCATACCTTGTGTCTTAGCATTAAACTCTTTACAAAAACCCATAATATTAACACCATGCTGACCCAACGCAGGACCAATTGGTGGACTAGGGTTTGCCTTGCCAGCTGCAACTTGCAACTTAATAATAGCTTCTATTTTTTTCTTAGCCATTTTTATTCTCCAAATTTAGGTTAATAGCACTTATATGAAAATATAAGCTCCCTATCATCTTAGTAAATACCACTAAGACTCTTTTTCAACTTGTGAAAACTCAAGCTCAACAGGAGTAGATCTACCAAAAATAGATACCGCAACCCTCAATCTTGACTTTTCATAGTTAACTTCTTCAATAACACCCGTAAAGTCATTAAACGGTCCTTCTAAAACCCTAACAACCTCACCAACATGGTACGTTTTTCTCAATCTTGGCTCAACTGCAGAAGCATTTCCTTCCACAAAACCTAGTATTCTTTCAACCTCAGGCTTACTAAGAGGAATAGGCTTCCCTCTTGAACCAACAACTGTTAAAACTCTAGGAACTGCTTTAATAATATCCCAAGCTTCTGTTGTCAAATTAGCTTCAATCAAAACATATCCTGGAAAATATTTTCTTTCACTTTTACGTTTCTGCCCGCCTCTCATCTCAACAACATTTTCAGTCGGCACAAGTATTCTACCAAAATTCTCTTTCAAGCCTGCTATTTCTATATTTTCTTCTAGCTGAGTTTTAACTCTTTTTTCATAACCTGAGTGCACCTGCACAACATACCAAAGCATACCAATATCCTTTTATTAACCCAGAAAATACTGAATAAAATTCTCAAATATAACACCAAATAAAGATATAATTAGTGCAAAAATTATAACTACAACTATAACCATAGCAGATATTGTCATAGTTTCTTTTCGCGTAGGCCATACGACTTTCGCTAACTCAAGCTTAGATGCTTGGAAAAAAGCCCAGAAACGACGACCCTGATTTGTAAATCTTGCGACCACTAATGCAGCCAGAACCACCACTACAGCTAAAGAAGTGTTATACGAACTGTAGCTCGAACCTAAAACATCAGAATACATAGTAACAGCAACACCAGCAACTACTATCGCTACAGCCACCAACCACAACAACGCACTACTAGACTTAGAAATCTTCTTAACTTCTGTGGTCTTCGTGGCACCACTTATCCAAACCTTATTATTAAAACCTTGATTCTTTTTCACAAGACATCCTTTTTCTTAAAAAGAGTATTTTTAATTAGAGAAATTATAAACGTAGGCAATAAAATACCATAGCAAACAGACAATATCAAGAAATAAAAAAGGCGGAGTTGCAATTTATACAACACCGCCTTAATTATGTGGCAGGCCAGGAGGGACTCGAACCCCCAACTTGCGGTTTTGGAGACCGCTGCTCTACCAATTGAACTACTGACCTATATTTTTGTTAAATTACCTATTATTCGATAATTTTAGCAACAACACCAGCACCAACTGTTCTACCACCTTCACGGATAGCAAAACGCAGACCTTCGTCCATAGCGATTGGGTTGATTAAAGTGATAGTCATCTTAACATTATCACCAGGCATTACCATTTCAACACCTTCTGGTAACTCAACAGCACCAGTAATGTCTGTAGTACGGAAGTAGAACTGTGGTCTATATCCTTTGAAGAATGGAGTATGTCTACCACCTTCTTCTTTAGAAAGAACATATACTTCAGCTTCAAACTTAGTATGAGGCTTAATTGAACCTGGCTTACACAATACTTGACCACGCTCAACGTCGTCTCTCTTAAGACCACGAACTAGGATACCAACGTTATCACCAGCCTCTCCTCTATCAAGAAGCTTACGGAACATTTCAACACCTGTTACTGTAGTCTTTTGAGTTGGACGAATACCAACAACTTCAACTTCATCACCAACGTTAATAACACCACGCTCAACACGACCAGTTACAACTGTACCACGACCTGAGATTGAGAACACATCTTCAATTGGAAGAATGAACGGCTTCTCTGTATCACGCTCAGGTGCAGGAATGTAGTCATCCATAGCCTGTACAAGCTCAACAATTTTCTCAACGTACTGCTCTTCACCTTCGATAGCTTTAAGAGCAGAACCCATAACAACTGGAGTATCATCACCAGGGAACTCGTACTGATCTAGAAGCTCACGAACTTCCATTTCAACTAGCTCTAACAATTCTTCGTCATCCACCATGTCACACTTGTTTAAGAAAACAACGATTTTTGGTACACCAACCTGACGTGAAAGTAGAATGTGCTCACGAGTCTGTGGCATAGGACCATCAGCTGCAGAACATACTAGAATAGCGCCATCCATCTGAGCAGCACCAGTAATCATATTCTTAACGTAGTCCGCGTGCCCTGGACAGTCAACGTGAGCATAGTGTCTATTTGGAGACTCATACTCAACGTGAGAAGTATTAATAGTTATACCACGCGCTTTCTCTTCTGGTGCGTTATCAATTTCATCAAAGTTCTTAGCTGCAGAACCATTTTTCTCAGCCATAACTTTAGTGATCGCAGCAGTAAGAGTAGTCTTACCATGGTCAACGTGACCAATAGTACCTACGTTTACGTGCGGCTTCAAACGTTCAAATTTTTCTTTAGCCATTTTCATGCTCCATTTTTTTTCAACAAAAAACAATAGTTTAAATATGGTGCTCACAACCAGACTTGAACTGGTGACCTCTCCCTTACCAAGGGAGTGCTCTACCAACTGAGCCATGCGAGCTTATTAATATTTTATTATAAATTAGATTTAGGTGGAGCGGGTGATGGGAATCGAACCCACACTATCGGCTTGGAAGGCCGAAGTTCTACCATTGAACTACACCCGCATGGTGGAGGGAGCAGGATTCGAACCTGCGAAGGCTGAGCCGTCAGATTTACAGTCTGATCCCTTTGGCCGCTCGGGAATCCCTCCCCTAAAACTTTTAGATAACTATAAAGTTTATTTGACTAAAAATCAAGCTTTTTTATGATAATTTGCATTTTGCTTTACGCCAACAACTCATCTAACAAAAAACTAAGGTTATATTACTATGCGTATGTGTAAATGTAAAGTTATTATATCGTTTTTTATAAAACCACACACATTTTTTGCGCTCTTGTCATCGCCACATAAAGTATTTGATTTCTTTCTATAAAATTCTTATTTAATGAAATATCTTTTAAAAGCACAAATACCTTTTTATAAGTCGACCCTTGTGCTTTATGAGCCGTAACAGCAAAGCCATAATCCAAGTCTTTTTTTATTATACTATTCTTGGGCCTTAAACTACCATCAAAATATCTTTCAACATCAATCATTAATAAGTTATTTTTACGAAACTCATAATACGTTGACCACATTCTATCGCTTCTAGCAATCTCTAGTAAGTTATCATGTATCTCAGCATACTGATTTAAATTACAAGTATCATCTGAATCTATTATGAAAATACTTTTTTCATCAAAACCCTTATAAATTTTTGCTTTTTCATGCACCTTTACACTATATCCCATAAGGCCATTCATATTTTTTTGCTTTTTTGATACCTCAACCACCTTATAATCAACACAATTATTTATCAAGAAAGATTCTTTAGAATTGGCTTTTATGGCTCGATAGCCAATTAAAACATCACCTTTCTCAATTAAGTCAGCGCCTTCTCCAAACACCAAGTCCCTGATTATCCTATTCGCCAACATGACTGTCTTATTGCGCCAAGCTATTAACTTAGCATAGTTCAAATCAGTCTTTGCATAAGATGACCCAAAAACTTTTTTTATTTGCTCTCTAAACTCATCATTTGACTTAACAAATAGTACACCCTCATTCTCTTTATTCAAGACAGTTTCTTTTTTATTCAAAAAATAAGGTAGCTCTTCACTAACGTCTCTTAGTTGCTGACTTAACTCTACTAGTGGGTTGCTATCTGCTTGTCGCATAAGTTGAGTAAGTTCACATCTATTCTCTAATTGAAAAATTGGACTAACCTGATCGCCAACTGGTGGTATTTGTGCTTTATCGCCCAAAAATATAACCTTAGATGATAATGATTTAGTAATTTCTGAATCAATAAGCTCAAATAGTGATTTATTTATCATACTAGCTTCATCAATTATTATTAAGTCATAATTTTTGATACTCGCCTTATTAATTTGTCCAAAGACAGGTTCATTCGGATTGAAGTCAGCAAGATTTATATCAGGCTGCAAACCAAGTAAAGAATGAACAGTATAACCCTGCCTAGTAGTTGATTGTGAAATAACAGCATTTGCCTTACGAGTTGGTGCAGAAACTATCGCTCTTTTGGGATATTCATCCAAAATCTTTTTGACCACAGTAGTCTTGCCTGTACCTGCAAAACCTGAGAGTAAAAAATAAGACTCCCTACTCGCAATAAATTCTTTTATAAGGCGAATAGCTTCTATTTGTTGTTGATTAAGAATTATTTTCTGCCCATTCGGCAAATATAAATAATTTTCAGAATTGAGAAAGTTTTTTTGCATTATTTACTTTCTAACTCGGAAAACCTCGTAATAACCCTAGAAAGAATTAGATTATTTGGCATAACAATTTCATTACCAGCTTCATCATTTAGTTTTGTATACAGGAAACCGATCGACTTAACTTGACCTTTTACACCACCCAAGTCCACCTTCTCACCTATCTCAAAAGGCTTACTAAACGCCAGCATAATCCCGGATGCCACAATATTATAAGATGTCTTAAGAGACATAGAAATACCAAAAACGATCCCCGTTAAAACTCCTGTAACAGGCGATACAGGCACTCCAAGCTTCGCTAGTGCAATAACCACCACTAAAACTAAGAAAATGGTATACACAACGCTTGATAAAAATTGTGATACCGTCTTATCATACTCCTCAAGTAAGTGGTAAACTACTTTTTTTATATATTTAGATATCCAAAAACCTATACCTAAAATTAAAACTGAAATAATTAGGTTCATCCAAAATGATCCTCCAACACCTATCTGATCAAACATTTCTTTTTATTCTCCATATATGTTTTTTTAGCACTGGCAAGCATAAAAATAGCAGCGCAACTAAGGACTATTGATATTGAGGCAAACAAAACCTCCTCAAAAGCTTCGAGATGATTTACTCTCCCCATCAAAGTGTTCAATATAAAAATCACATTCTCCACAACAAATAATGCCATACTTATAGCAAAAACAGATAAGCATATAGAAAATCTATATAAAAAAGCTGATATTGCAAACAACAGCAATAATGGATACATAACTATCTGCAAAGCATCTATAAAGAAATACTCGAATGTTTCTACACACTCAAAATTATATTTAATTGTAGATATGTATATAAGTGCAAAAACAAAAAATGTTGCAAATAGTATTAGAGCATCTCTACTAAAAACACTATCATTAAACTCATGATATCTTTTTTTTGAAAACAAGAGTCCACATACCGTAATAAAAGCAGCACCAGAAATAAATCCATCATAAGAAAAAGTATTCTCTAAATATATACGATGCGCAACATATCCAAAACCACCCATAGCTAACAAAGATATTGAAAAACAAATCCAAAAGGCTGCATCCCAAGGCTTTTTCTTTGCAAAAATATAACTTAAAATTGCACAGCATAAAAATAGCATAAGTGAAATAAATAACCTCAGAATATCATCAGCTAACAATGGTAAATAAATCATCTCACACATTTTATTAGAAAACTCCTTTTGTTCTCAGAAATAAGTATAAACCTGTAGCAATGACACTTCCCAGCACCGGGCCAACTATTGGTACCCACGCATAACTCCACTGTGAAGAGCCCTTGCCCTGTATTGGCATGATAGCATGAAACAATCTAGGTCCAAAATCCCTAGCAGGATTTATAGCATAACCAGTTGTACCACCAAGTGACAAACCAATTGCAATAACTACAAAGGCTACAGGAATTCCCCCTAAAGCTCCCATATCTATCGGATAAGCCGTGGTCACACTAGCCTCACCAGCATGAGCAACCACACCATGCATTGTTAAAATTGCAAAAATAAGTACAAAAGTACCAATAACCTCACTAGCAAAGTTTGAGGGTAAATGCTTAATAGCTGGTGATGTACAATGAGTAGCTAATTTCAAGTCAGTATTATCAGTAGCTGAGTAGTGTGGATAATACATAGTCCACACTAGAAGCTGACCAACCATAGCACCTAATATCTGTGAAATAACAAATGGTACAACCCACCCCCATGAGAACTTACCGGCAATAGCAAGTGCTAATGTAACAGCAGGATTTAAGTGAGCTCCACTAATAGGTCCAGCAACCAACACGCCCAAAAACACTGCCAAACCCCAAGCGAATGTAATAACAATCCAACCACCATTCTCTGACTTAGTGCCTTTTAAAACAACTCCAGCAACCACACCATTTCCCAGCAGTATCAAAATCATTGTGCCGATAAATTCAGCTATGCACGCTTCAAACATAAATAACCCTTAATTATACAACTCATCAACATTAAAGTTCTTAGAAAATTCCATAAAGCTATCAATTTGCTGATTTTGCCAAGCTTCATCTTTATCCAACTCTTTTGCCATAAGTTTAGCAACAACTGGGGCTGCATCGATACTAGCCTTAATATCTAAAAAGGCTGCTCTAGTTCGGCGAGCTAAAACATCCTCAACAGTTTGAGCCTTCTCAGCTCTAACATGATAAACAACCTCTGCCTGATAATATGGTAAATCATCATGTAACAACTCAAAATTATCAAGCTCTGTTTGGATTGCTTTAATATCTTCAGCATTTTTACCATAAACTTTTAGTGGATAAGCATCTTTTGGTTCAATAGCGTCAACAAGTAACTCATTAGAAGTCTTGGAAGTCTTTTGAGCAATTTTTTTAGTCTCGATAAAATCTATAACATCCTGCCCCATCCTTCTAAAGATTGTCCACTTACCACCAACAACTGTGATTAAGCCATCTTTTGACTCTACAACCTCATGCTTACGCGAGATTTTAGCCGTGTTTTTAGCATTTTTGGGAGAAACTAAAGGGCGCTGACCACAATATACTGATTTAATATCTGCAACTGTAGCTTTTGTTTTTGCATATTGGTTAAAAGTCTCTAGGATAAAATCAATCTCAGACTTCTCAGCTCTTGGCTCAATACTTGGAGCTTCTTTTTTGATATCTGTAGTACCAACGATTAAATGATTATGCCAAGGCAATATAAATAACACTCGACCATCTTCTGTTTCTGGAATTAAAATTGCATGCTCTGTTGGGAATTTCTCTCTATCAAAAACAATATGTGTACCTTGAGCAACTGATACATATTTATGAGAGTCTTGCTGATTTGCAATATCTATAGTCTTATCTGTAAATGTCCCTGTAGCATTCACCATATGCTTAGCTGTAAATTCTTTTTGCTCGCCTGACAGGGTACCAACCACCTTTACAGTATCTAATTTTGAATTTGTAGAGCTAAAAACCTTCTCAACCTTATGATAATTAAGAGCTGTGCCACCTTTTGCTTCAAAAGTTTTCATCAAGGAAATAAGCAATCTTGTATCATCAAACTGACCATCATAATAAACTAAACTTTTCAGCAATTTCGAATCATCAATATTTGGTAGCTCTGCCAATGTTTGCTGTTTATTTAGATTATAGCTTTTACCAATCTTATACTTCCCTGATAAAAACTCATATAATTTAACACCAATAGTATATTTGATAGTCTCAAAATAACTACGAGTTGGAATCAAATATGATTGCTTGTGAGTCAAGTGTGGAGCATTGTGTAAGAATGAAAATCTCTCCTCAAGCCCCTCTTTCACCAAAGCAAAATCAAAATTCTCAAGGTATCTCAGGCCACCATGAATCAACTTAGTTGACTTTGAAGATGTACCTTTACCAAAATCATAGGCTTCTAAAAGCAAAGTTTTGTAGCCTCTAGAAACCGCCTCTACAGCGCAACCAAACCCAGTTGCACCACCACCTATAACTATTATATCGTATTCGTTTTTCATTTATTTTTTTCAAATCTTTATATCTAAAAAATCGCCACTCTTACAGAGCAACCACAAAATTTGCTAATATTACTCAGCCCAAGCCTTACTTCTATCTACTGCTTTTTTCCAACCCTTATAATCATGGGCTACTGTTTGAGGGTCTTTTTGTGGCTCAAAAGTCTTCTCTGTTGTGAGAATAGATTTCAATTCTTCTTTATCTTTCCAAAAACCTACAGATAGACCCGCTAAGAACACAGCCCCCAAACCCGTAATCTCATTAATTTTAGGCTTGGAAATCTTTGATTGTAGTATATCTGACTGGAACTGCATTAGAAAATTATTTTGAACCGCTCCACCATCTACTCGAAGCCCTGCTAAATCAAGACCCGTGCCTTCTTTCATACAATCTAAAACATCTTTTGCACGGTAAGCTATAGCCTCAAGTGCTGCCCTTATGATATGCTCCCGCCTAGTATCACGAGTAATACCAACAATAGTCCCTCGAGCATACATATCCCAGTATGGCGTACCGAGACCAACAAAAGCTGGGACCAAATAAACACCATCCGTTGAATCAATTTTTGTAGCATAGTACTCACTATCTTCAGCAGAGCGTACAAGACCTAGACCATCACGAATCCATTGAATAACTGCTCCCGCGATAAATACACTACCTTCAAGAGCATAAGTTGGCTTACCATTCTCAGCCCAAGCAATAGTCGTAAGGAGCCCTGCATCAGAAAACACAGGTTTATCACCAACATTCATTAAAGCAAAGCACCCTGTACCATAAGTGTTTTTCGCCATACCTTCCTCAAAACAGCAATGACCAAATAAAGCTGACTGCTGGTCACCTGCCACACCAGCTATTGGAATTCTAGCGCCGCCCAAAGTACTTGGATGAGTGTGCCCAAAATCGCCACTTGAAGATCTAACCTCTGGTAGCATTGATACAGGAATATCTAAATACTCTAGAATTTTTTTGTCCCATTCAAGTGTATTGATATTGAATAACATTGTTCTTGAAGCATTTGAAAAGTCAGTAGCGTGAACTTCACCTTTAGTTAAATTCCAGATTAACCAAGTATCGATTGTTCCAAAAAGTAAATCTCCTTTTTCTGCTTTTTCCCTAGCACCATCTACGTTATCAAGTATCCACTTAACTTTTGTACCGGAGAAATATGCGTCGACCACAAGACCTGTATTTTTACGAATATAATTAGTAAATTCTTTATCTTTATTGATCTCATCACAGATATGAGATGTTCTTCGGCACTGCCAAACTATAGCATTATAAACTGGCTGGCCTGTATTCTTATCCCAAACAACTGTGGTTTCCCTTTGGTTAGTAATACCTATTGCAGCTATATCTCGCGGAGAAACTCTAGCATACTCTAAAGCTTCTCTAACAATACTACTTTGCGATGCCCAAATTTCCATAGGGTCATGCTCTACCCAACCATTCTTTGGGTAAATTTGAGTAAATTCTTTTTGCGCTATCTTTTTAATATTACCTTGCTTATCGAAGATAATAGCACGAGAACTAGTGGTGCCCTGGTCTACTGCTAATATAAATTCTTTTGACATAAAAAAACTCCATAAGTAAAAAAACTACAAATTTCTAAATAAATATTTTATGCTTTTTTCTCTTTAATAAAAAGAGACAGCAACACAGATAAAAACATTAACACTGGTAAAATGAATAATGAATATTTAAACGCCTCTAGTTGCGCAAAACCATAATTCTCCAAAGATGAAACCATATATCCAACAAATGGCTGAAGCACAGCACCACTTAAAGGTATAAATAAATTGACTGCCGCGATACCAGTAGCTATATACATTGGACTGATGTGTTGGCGCAAAATTGTAAAATTAAGCACGTGAGCTGCTTGCATCCCACCCCATAGCACGCACAATATACACATAATTATTGGATTAACATGTAGGTACACAACAGCCACAACGATAAACAAACCAAAAATTGAAGCCCATGTAAGTAAGGCTTTTTGTTTGTTTAACAACGTTGCTACAACTCCCCATAAAGGACTAAAAATTGCAATCCCAATAAATATCATAGATGATGCTAAACCAGCATAGTGCTCAGAATATCCATCCAAACTTAAGAACCTATAGCTCCACAAGTCAGCAAATATAGCTGTAGTCCCATAAATTGTAAAACAAAAAAAACCATTTAATAATATTTGTTTAATTTTAAAAACTATTGGAATATCTTCAATCTTTGTATGAGTATCAGCCAACTCATCTGTATCTGTCTGGTTATGCGGCTCCTTAAACGGTATAAAAAACAATACACTTAAAAATAACACTACTGAGACAATAAGAATTCCAGACATTATAACTTGGATACTAAAATTATTGGCCAAAATAACTAGTGGCAATCCAGTCAGAGTTCCCGCGCCATACATGAGCATCTGAGTCGCCCCCGTGAATAGAGGGAAAGTTCTTTTAGGAAGCCATATAGCTATCGCTTTTAGTGCAGATAAGAAAGCAAATCCTCCACCAATACCTGCTAATACTCTATATAAAATAAGATATTCTGGAGATGTCGCTCTAGTTGCGATAAAAACCCCTATAGAAAATATCAAGGTGCTGACTGCCATAATTCTTTTGACACCAAACTTATCTAATAAAATACCTGCTGGAAGTTGTGAAGCAACATACGCCCAATAAAATGCTGAGCTTAAAACACTAATTTGCTCTGGCGTTAGGTTATATGGTGTTGTAGAAAAGTCATTATAAAGTGAATTTCCTGAAGCTCGTATTATGAATTCAAGTGCATAAAAAAACGCACATATAAACCATATTGTAAATCCAACCCTGGTAATTTTTTGCATAGTTTGAAATATAGAGATTAATTATTTAAAAAATTATGCTAGAAAACCATCTACATGTAAATAAAATAATCTCTCTTGAGCCCAAACTAGCTACTCTATCTAGATAGCATTAAAAACTAATTTAGAAATTCCATTCAAATCCTGTTTTCAACACTCTTGAGCCTTTATATTGTGCTCCATCGAATCCTGTAAACATATCTGTATTATCTGCCATTTCACCAGTTAAGTTATACTGCCCTTCCAAGAGAAGCCCAAAGTTATCTGATAGATTATACTTAGCGCCTGTTCTTCCACTAGCAAACGCTGCTATACGAGACCCTGTATCATATGCAGAATTAACATTATTTAACTGATATGGATTAGCTCCTAACACAGTACCACCATAGAGCTCAAACTTATCATTCCACAATTTTTTAACTAACTTTGTTTCCTGAGTATAAAACTTTGTATCTTTGAGATCTCCCATAGATCCTTCAGCTATTAGGTTAGTAGAGCTAGTATATGCATCAAAAGTAAGACTATCAGTAATATCAATAGCACTATCAGAAACATTAACCAAAAAATCAGAAGCATTTTCCCTATCTATCACTTCATTTCCACGCTCTGTACTTGGGCGATAAAAAGCATCATTTGCTGTTATGTAATACTTACCTGTTTTTAGATCAAGTTTATTATCAGAATAAGCAAAAAAAGAATATAAAAATAACATAGAAAAAGCTACTACATTCTTCATAATTGACACCTCCATATTTAAAACCAATATTATCACAATTTAATACTAATTAGATCATGTTAAAAAAAGTTAATTAGACTTTTAGCTAATGAAAAGATAAATTAAAGAAATATTCATTTTGGGTATTTAGTAATGCAAAAATTTAAACTATCGTTAGTATTAGTAGTAGGAATTAGTTTTTATTGCTATGAATTTTTTCTGAGAATACTGACAGGTACTTATCAAGAACAAATAGTTGAACACTTTAATCTTTTAACACATATTGGATTTTCTTTTTTAGTATCTAGTTACAATATTACATACCTCCTAATGCAAATACCTGCTGGAATACTACTTGATAGATACGGTAGTAAGAAAGTACTTATCAGTGCCACTATACTCTGTGGAGTTGGTAACATCATTTTTGTCTCAGGTGGTTACGAATTAGCACTATTCGGTAGATTACTAGTAGGACTAGGATCTTCATTTGCTTTTATTGGTGTTCTAAAACTTACTTTAGAAAATTTTGAATCAAAATATTTCCCGATAATAACAAGTTTAGTTATATCACTCGGAACACTCGCTGCAGCATTTTCTCAAAACATAAGTGTCATCATATCTCACTATGATACTTCTTGGATAAATATCTTTATCTATTCTGGGGTTATAGCCCTACCCCTAGCACTGCTTTTTCAAATCATAATCCCACAAGAAAGATATTCTTCGACACTTATGCCAAAATTTAGTGAAATACTAAAACGAGGTAAACAGCTAATAAAAAATAGTTTAATCTGGAAAAACGCAATGTGGGCAGGACTTCTATATACACCAACAGTAATTTTAACATCACAATATGGTGTATTGTATTTCAAGCAGTCTTACGGTTTTGACAGTATATATTCAACAACCATGATAACTGCGATTTTCATTGGTTGGATTATTTTTTCACCAATAATGACACATATGTGTAACAAATTCAGTGGCAAAAAAATCATAACCATTTCAATAGTTGGAATTATTCTAATATCCGTACTAGTAAACGCTCATTTATTTAAGAATTATGCTATTAGTATTGCGTTCTTATTCGGCACTTTTTCAGCATCACAAGTCTTAGTGTGGTATTACTTTAATAAGATATGCCCTCCAAGTTTTGCTGCAGTTGGGATTGCAATCACAAATATGCTTATAACATTAGTAATAGAGATTGGACAACTCAGTGCTGGACTAGCTATTGATGGTGGTGATCATTTTAATATAAACGCAAGTACAAGTATAACGATCGCATTTGTTATTGTTCTGACTTTAGCATTTATTATCATGAGAAACATGATCAAAAGTATTAAAGCTTAACTAGATTTGCAATATCTGCTAACAGTATTTTCTGACCAACATCTGTACCAAAGTCCACAGTATAAAACTCTTTTGAACCTTGAGATTGCGCTTTGACAAAAATTCCCTTACCAAAGACCTTATGAAACACCTTATCTCCTTTTTTGAACTTATTGCCCTTCGTATCATTTGACTTAAGAAAGTCAAAAGGAGATACTCCAAAGTTTGATTTTTGCTTTAACTTTGGTTTATTTTGAGATCCTACAGTTAGTTTACCCTCATTAATATGTTCAGAGTCTATTTCCATAAGAAAGCGTGATTTGACTTGGAAACTACTTCTACCAAAGATATTACGCACTTGAGCATAGCTAATGGTTAGAGCCTTCATAGCTCTTGTAACAGCAACATAAAATAAACGTCTCTCTTCAGCTAGCTTTTCTTGGATTTTTTTAGATTCTGCACTAGTATATGCCTCTTCAGCATTAATAATCGAGCTAGGAGGAAATACTCCTTCTTCTGCTGCTACTAAGAAAACATAGCGAAACTCTAAACCTTTTGACGCATGTATTGTCATTAACTGAACACTATCTGTATTTTCATCAGCCTGCATCTCACCAGCTTCTAGCACTGCAAAAGACAAAAAATCTTGTAGTATATCAATATTATCATCAAGCAACTCTATCTGCGGTTCAAAATCTTTAGCTGCACTTATTAACTCTTTTAAGTTATCAATTTTTTGACGATCTTTTTCAGTATCTTTTTCTTGATATGATGCCAACAAACCACTTTCATTGATTACAGTTTCAAGAAGCTTATCTAGACTTAAGTCTTTTATTTGTGATGAAATAGCATTTATAATTTCTATAAACTTCAACAGAAGAGATGCGGTTCTTTTTGTTACAATTTCTTTCTGGATAATATCTATAGTGGCTTGCCAATATGATACATTATTAATCTGTGAGAAATTACGAATTGTATCTAAAGTTTTGTTGCCAATTCCTCGTGTTGGAGTATTAATAATTCTCTCAAATGCTAAGTTATCATTACTTGTAACAGCTAATCTTAAATATGCTAAGGCATCCTTAACTTCAGCTCGATCAAAGAAACGAAAACCTCCATAAATCCTATAAGGTATACTTGCATAAATACAACTCTCCTCAAGGACACGCGACAAATAGTTTGAGCGATATAAAATTGCCATATCAGAATAGTCAACTCCTTCATCATGTAATTGGCGAATTTTATCTATAATATATTTCGCTTCATCACGCTCATTAACTGCACAATACACTTCAACTTTTTCGCCATCTTCAGCAGCAGACCATAGCTCTTTTGACATTCTATTATCGTTATTTTTGATTACAGAATTAGCTACTTTAAGAATATTCTTTGTTGAACGATAGTTTTGCTCTAACTTTATGATTTCAACATCGTTTAGATCTGCGACATATTTGTGAATGTTATCAACGACTGCACCACGCCAACCATATATTGACTGATCATCATCTCCAACTGCCATCATATAGTTATTATCTGTAACAAGTAACTTCAACCACATATATTGGACTTGGTTAGTATCCTGAAACTCGTCTATCAAAATATACCTAAATAAACTCTGATAATATTCTCTAAGCTGTTGATTAAGAGAGAACAGTTCATATAAATACAAAAGTAAGTCGGCAAAATCTAAAGCATTATCTAACTGTAATCTCTCTTCATAAGCAGTATAGATATGAGCATAATTAATATCATACTGTTTTGTTAATTTGTTACTACGAATAGCCTTGTCTTTTTGCTTATTAATAAAATTTTGCAATAATTTTGGTGGATACTTTTTATCATCAAGATCCAAACTCTTAATCACTTTTTTGATTAATTGAGCCTGCTCATCTTGATCAAGAATTCTAAAGTTCTTATCTAGACCCAACTCATGAGCATGCTTACGCAATAATCTATGAGCAATACCGTGAAAAGTACCTATCCACATACCAAAAGTTGAAATGCCAAGCATTTTCTCAACTCGGTGTTGGATTTCTTTAGCTGCTTTGTTTGTAAATGTTACAGCTAGAATATTTTCTACAGATACTCCTTTATCACGACAAAGATACGCTATACGAGAAGTTAAAACTTTTGTTTTGCCACTACCGGCTCCAGCAAGTATCAAAGAATTACGATCCTCTAGCAAGGTCGCTTTTTTTTGTTGGGGATTTAACCCTGAAAGAAAGTCTTTATTAGACATTAGAATCAATATTTTATATAACTAGATAGACAATATTTTAACAAAAAATATTCTACTAATGTGAAGTTTCAATAACTAAACTTATTACTGTTGTGAATTAGAGCTAAACAATGCGCTTGTGAAGTTTTTTGCATTAAATACTTGCAGATCGTCAATCTTCTCACCAACACCGATAAATCTAAGTGGTAGTCCCATTTTCTTAGCAATTGAGAAGACTATTCCACCTTTTGCAGTACCATCAAGTTTAGTGATTGTTATACCTGTTAGGTTAACAATCTCATTAAATGCCTCAGCTTGACTAAGAGCATTACCACCAGTTGTAGCATCTACAACAAGCATTGTTTCATGAGGTGCAGAATCATCGACTTTTTTAATTACCTTAACAACTTTTTTTAGTTCTTGCATCAGATTATCTTTATTATGCAAACGTCCTGCAGTATCTGCTATTACCACATCGATACCTCTAGATTTTGCAGAGCTTATAGCATCATAAATAACTGACGCGCTATCAGCTCCTTCTTTTTGATAGACAACTTGCGTATTATTTCTATCACCCCATTCTCGAAGCTGCTCAACTGCTGCTGCACGGAAAGTATCTCCAGCTGCTAATATCACTGATTTACCTTCAGACTGTAGTTTTTTGGTAAGCTTACCTATAGTTGTTGTTTTACCTACACCATTTACACCGACAATAAGTATTACATAAGGAGTATTTTCATGATTAATCTGCAATGGTTGCTGACACGGCAAAATAATTTCTGTCAGTTTATCCTGAATAATTTCATTAAGCTTATCTGCCGTCTGAAGCTCATTTCTTGCTACTTTCCCACGTAAATACTCAACTATTTCGTCAGTAGCTTCAACACCAACATCAGATGTTAAAAGTTGCATTTCAATATCTTCTAGCAGCTCTTCATCAACTACTTTTTGCCCCATAAGAATGGTGCTTAAGCCACTTCCAAACTTACTAGCTGTCTTTGATAGACCTGACTGAAGCCTTGAAAATAGTCCTTTTTTATTATCTTGTTCGTGAACTCTTTCTATTTCAGGTGATGACTGAACTTCTTTCTTCTTTTTAAAAAACATTTAGTTATACTCTAGAAAAATTATTATAAAAATCGACTACTCAAAATATTTATCTCTAAGCTTTGCTATCTTTTGATGCAAAGGATCAAACATGCTTACAATGTTTTTAGACTTTATAAAGTGAACTTCTCCTTCAAAAGCAATTTCGTCCCCTGCCTGAGCATAAACTTCTAAAAGCTTATAACGTAAATCAATATTATTAGGATTCTTCTCTAATGAATCTTGAATAGTAATACTTGCTTCAACATACTTTTCACTATCCAAAAATTGCTCAACAAGCTCATTTACATATTGAAGCTCCTGCTCGGCCTGCTCTTGAGAATCTAATTCTTGAATTTTAGATTCATCATCAGCATTTAAAAGTGCTTCATCAGTATTAGTTTCAAATACAACTCCTCGTTCTGTTTTAACTACAACATTATCTCTTTCAGAGTATATATTATTAGTTATTTCAGCAGATTCATTGTTCTCAGAAATATCTTGATTTAGCTCATGCTCAAAGTCTTCTGAACTAGCCTTGTTTTGGCTATTAGAATTAACTTTATTAGCATTATCAAAAAAATCAAACTCTTCTTGAGGGCCACTATTAGACTTTCGAGAACTATAAAACTCATTTCCCGAAACAACAGGAGAAATACGTGACATTAGGTGATCTCTTTTCTTTCTTGAGATTATTTCTAACTCCTGCTCTTTCTTCGAGTTTCTTGTTTCCCAAAATCTCCTACCAACAATAACAGCCACGGCTAAAACTACGATATAAACAATAAACTTAAATAGTGAGCCTAAAAATGAAAATGAGCTTTCTTCATATGATTCATTTTCTTGAATATTTGCTGAACTTATTTGGCTATCTAGATTACTTTTATATGCTTCGTGAGCATTTTCTTCTCCAGGTATTAAGGTTGGAATCTTATCCTCACTTAATACATTGGGGGATGATGAACTATCAGATTCAGAATCTGTTGAAACCATTGTTTGATCGCCAAGCTTAGGTGTACTTGATGAATCATTACTAGAAGAAGGCTGATTATACGAACCTTGAATCATCCGATTTCTTGTCAAGGTTAGACCATCTTCAACTTCACCTTTAGTAGTAGGAATAGCAAGTTTATCACCAATTTTGATTCTATTATCAACGATTCCTGGAATCTCAGATTTATTTATGCCTTTTATTGCATCAGTTAATTCAGAAGTACTTACACCACTCACTGAATGGCTTTTTGCTATTTTATACAAATAGTCATTCGACTTAACTGTATATATCTCCATCGCGAATGCAGGCGCTACCATAACCAACGCACATCCAGCGGCAAGAATCTTATTGATACCCTTAAACATCTAGCACCCTAATATAAATTTATAAACAAATACTTGAAAATTATAGCATATTTTTTTTACTTAAAAAGTATATGATTTTAATGCTCTCTTGTAGCACTAAATATAATATCAGGATTTTTATCCTGCGCTAAGTGCAAGTTTACTCCTGTTGGCGCAAGATATGTAAGATAGCCAGCACCATCATATGATAGATTAGCCTCATATTTTTTCTTAAAATCATTAAGCTTTTTCTCATCATCACAAAAAATCCAGCGAGCTAATGATACATTGACCCCTTCATAAGAACACTTAACGTTATACTCTGAGGCAAGACGTTGAGCAACCACATCAAACTGAAGTATACCAACAGCTCCAAGTACAAGATCATTAGAAATCACTGGCTTAAAGACTTGAGTTGCACCCTCTTCCGATAGTTGCACTAATCCTTTTTGTAAAGCCTTCATCTTGAGTGGATCATTCAGCTTAACTCTCTTAAAAATCTCTGGCGCAAAATTTGGAATACCTTTAAACTTAAGCTTCTCGCCTTGAGTAAAACTATCACCTATCTGAATACTACCATGATTATGCAAACCAATTATATCTCCAGCATAACCCTCTTCAACTTGCTCGCGCTCACCTGCCATGAATGTTAAAGCTTTTGATATTTGCATCATTTTGCCTGTTCGTTCATGATAAATTTTCATTCCTTTCTCATATTTACCTGAACATATCCTAAAAAAGGCAATTCTATCGCGATGCTTATCATCCATATTAGCCTGTATTTTAAACACAAAGCCTGTTAATTTACCTTCATCTGTATTTACAAGCCTTTCATTTGTCTCGCGTGGCTGCGGATCAGGTGCATAAGCTGTAAAACCATCCATCATCTCTTTTACACCAAAGTTAGATAACGCTGTTCCAAAATATACAGGTGTTAGCTCTCCTTTTAAGAATGCTTCTTGATCAAACTCGTGACTAGCTCCACGTACTAGTTCTATTTCCATCTCCAAGTCATCAAATAGCTCTGTACCAATTTCATTTTTAGCATTAGCTAAACCTTTAATTTTTTTATAAGGATGAATTTCATGACCATGCCCTCCTTCAAAAAGAGTAACTTCATCTTCATACAAATCATAAACTCCTTTGAAGAATTTACCCATGCCTATTGGCCAATTCATAGGAGCACACTTGATTTTCATAATATCTTCAACCTCGTCCAGAAGCTCTAATGGATCTCTTGTATCTCGGTCAAATTTATTCATAAAAGTCAAAATAGGTGTATCCCTGAGACGACAAACATTCATAAGCTTAATTGTACGATCTTCTACACCCTTAACAGCATCAACAACCATCAATGCTGAATCTACTGCCGTTAATGTACGATAAGTATCCTCGGAAAAATCCTCATGTCCTGGAGTGTCAAGTAGATTTACAATTTTATTATTATAAGGAAACTGCATTACAGAGGTTGTGATAGATATCCCTCTTTCTTTTTCCATTTCCATCCAATCAGATGTCGCATGCACACCACTTTTTTTAGCTTTTACTGTTCCTGCTGTTTTAATAGCATTTCCAAACAAAAGCATCTTCTCAGTAATTGTTGTCTTACCCGCATCAGGGTGAGAAATAATTGCAAAAGTTCTTCTTTTAGCAATTTCTTTTAAAATATCACTCATAATTTTTATCTTCTTATATAAATCAACTAACAAAGATTTTACTAGAAATATTTTTATTTAAAACTAAAAATATTTATCCAAAATGGTGTAGATTTCTTTTTCGATGGCATCTATAGGCTGAGAAGCATCAATTTCATAGGCATTATTATTTTTTGTCACTAAACTCTTGAAAACATCTCTTGTTCTATCAAAAAATGCTAAACCTGCTTTCTCAATTCTATCAGGAGAACCTACTTTACCTGCTCTAGCCAATCCAACAGCAGGATCAATATCTAAATATATTGTTAAATCAGGCTGACAATCTTTTAAGAATGTCTCATTTAGAGCATTTAACTTATCAAAACCAAGCTCTCTGCCACCACCTTGATAAGCCATGCTAGACCAGTAGAACCTATCTGATACAACATAAAGATTGCTTTCAAGTGCTGGCTTAATTAGAGCTTCAACATGCTGCACTCTACTTGCATACATCAATAAAAGCTCAGTATCCGAAGCAACCATCTCTTCTTCACAATCCTTAAGTGCTAGAGCTCTTATTTCTTCCGCGACCTTAGTACCCCCTGGCTCACGAGTATACACTGTAGCTAAAGATTTAGAGTCTAAATATTTCTTAATAAAACCAATAGCTGTACTTTTGCCAGCACCATCAAGACCTTCTATAACTATAAATTTTGACATAATTTTTATATAAACAATCCTACAATTACTGCTGATAGAAAACTAACTAAGGTGGCTCCAAACAGCATTTTTAAACCAAAAGCACCCATTATCTCCCCAGACCTTTTACTTAACGAGTATATTGTACCAACCACAATCCCAATTGAGCTAAAATTTGCAAAAGACACTAGAAACACAGAAATAACCGCCTGAGTATGTAATGATAAATTAGCCATATTATCTTTAACCATCAACATCGCCACAAACTCATTTGATACTAATTTTGTACCCATCACTTTTCCAGCAAATAAAAGCTCACTAGCAGGAATATGTAGAACCCACGCAAATGGATAAAACAGATAACCTAATAAGTTTTGAAATGAAATACCTAATATACTTTCAAAAACTGAATTTAGTGTGGCTATTAGAGCCATAAAGCCAATTAAAATTGCCGCAACTACAACAGCTATTTTAAAACCATCGAGGATGTATTCTCCTAATACTACAAAAAAAGCTCTTTTACTGTCCGTATCATAATCAACCTCTAACTCTTCATAACTAGACTCTTTTTTATAATCATAGGGGTTTATGATATGTAGTACAAAAAAAGTACTTAGCATATTCATAATAATTGCCACACATACATATTTTGCATCAATCATAGTCATATATGATCCTAATATCGACAAAGATACTGTTGACATTGCCGTAGCCGCCATTGTATACAAAACATTCGGAGATAAATGTCCAATAATATTTTTATATGCTAAGAAATTCTCTGCTTGCCCAAGTGATATTGAACTTACAGCATTAAATGATTCTAACTTACCCATACCACTAACCTTGGATAATAAAAACCCAACACTTCTAATAACTAAAGGTAGAATCTTAAGGTACTGTAAGATACCAATGAGTGCAGAAATAAAGACTATTGGCATCAAAACATTTAAAAATAAAACAAAACCATTATTCTCATTAGTATCAATATTACCAAAAACAAATCTTACGCCAACTTGAGACTTATCAATCAAAAAATCAAAAACACTAGCAAAACCATTCATAATAACAACACCAAAACGTGTTTCTAGTAGAACCACACACATCACTAGTTGCACAGTCATTATTATAAATAAAGAGCGGTATTTGATCGCTTTTCTATCTGAGCTACAAATAAAAGCTAATAAAAAAACAACTACAACTCCAAGAATAAAGAACAAAAGCCTTGAGATCACAACTTTACCTTTAAACTATTAATCCAACTACACATGCTGATAAAAAACTTACCAACACCGCACCATAAAGAATTTTCAAACTAAACTTAGAAACTTTAACTGATGCTTCTTTACTTAGTGCTTGAATCGCTCCTATGATTATCCCAATTGAACTAAAGTTTGCAAAGGAAACCAAAAATACTGATATAACCGCTTTAGTGTGCTCTGTAAATTGCTGTGACTGTGTACTCATCATCTGCATCGCCACAAACTCATTAGTTACCATTTTAGTACCCATAAGCTGTCCTGCTGCGTGCAACTCATCGCCATTAATATTAAGTATCCAAGCCATAGGATAAAATAAATAACCCAACAAATCCTGAAAACTTAGACCAAATAGACTACTAAATATCGCATTTAACATTGCAATTAGAGCAATAAATCCAATAAGCATTGCAGAAACAATAACAGCAACTTTAAAACCATCTAGTATGTACTCGGCAAGCATCTCAAAGAAGCCTTGCTTCTCTTCTTCAAACTCTTCATGTAACTTATCATAACTAAACTCTTCGGAAGCTTCATAAGGGTTAATAATATTTAACACAAAGAAAGTCCCAAACATATTCATCACTAGAGCAACACATACATACTTAGGATCTAATAATGACATATAAGCACCTGCAACTGCTAAAGATACTGTAGACATTGCCGTTGCAGACATTGTATACAATACATTTGAAGGAAGATGGCCAATAATTTTTTTGTAATTAATAAAGTTTTCTGATTGTCCGACAGCAAGTGAACTAACAGCATTAAATGATTCTAACTTACCCATACCCGTAACTTTTGATAGAATCCAACCTATGCCCTTAATTACAAGAGGTAGTATTTTGAAGTACTGTAAGATACCAATCAGTGAAGATACTAGAACAATAGGCATTCCCACATTGAAAAAGAAAATGAAGCCATTTTTAGACATATCAGTAAGATCACCAAAAATAAATGCTGATCCTTGATGTGCATAGTTAAGCAAATGCTCAAAACCTTCGGCAATAAAACCAACAACCTTTATACCTACTTCAGACTCAAGCATGAAAAAGCCAAGAGCTATTTGTACAACCAAAATAACCACTAGGTTTTTATACCTGATTTTTTTCCTATCACTACTCCATATATAAGCTAAAACAAAAACAACAACAATACCGAGTATAAAAAACAATATCCTAGTAGCCACTACTAACTTCTCCATTTAAAAGGTTATCGAGTAAACCACTAACTCCGAATCTAAAGCTATCTGCTACTACATATTTTTTTGACATAATCTCTTCCGCTAGTTTAATATATCCTAAGGCCTGAGCTTCTTCTCTAATACCACCAGAAGCTTTAAAACCAACCTCATATCCAGAGTTTTTTATAGTCTCTAAAATCACTTTAGCGGCTCCTAAGCTTGCGCCATTTGGTGTTTTACCTGTAGATGTTTTAACAAAATCAGCTCCATTTACTATCGCATCATGGCTTGCTTTACTGATTAAGTTATCTTCATTCAATTCGCCTGATTCAATTATGACTTTCAAGACACGATCTTGGCATACATTTTTGACTTTCTCGATCATATCACATGATTTTTGTGAATGACCTTTTTGGATATATTCATTATAATCAATTACTAAATCAATCTCATCTGCTCCCAATGATACTGCTTCTTTAGCTTCTAAGACAATATCTTCAACTGAGCTATTCCCCTTAGGGAAATTAATCACAGTTGCAACTTTAAAATCACTACCTAAAGTTTTTTTAACTACAGGGACGAATTGTTTATAAACGCATATTGCAGCAACTTCACCTAAAGAATTTTTAGCTTTTGCGCATAGCTTAACGATATCAGCATCAGTGTCACTCTCACCTAGCTGAGTCAAGTCCATTAATGATACTATCTTCTGTCTAGTTGTCATTATTAGCTCCAAAGATTGACTTACCATATCTCAGAGGCTCTACACCCATATAATCAGCAATTGTTTGACCAATATCCGCAAATGTATCCCTTGCCCCAATGAACTCTGCTTCGATATTCCTGCCCCATAATAAAAACGGCACACATTCTCTTGTATGATCTGAGCCTGGCGCAGTTGGATCACAACCATGATCTGCTGCCAGTATAACAATAGTATCTTCATCTAGCTTAGCATCTAAGTCTGGAATTCTTGAGTCTAAATACTCTAATGCTTTACCATATCCTTTAGGATCTCTACGATGACCATAACTTGAATCTAAGTCAACAAAGTTTGTAAACACTAATGTATTTTCTTTTGCTGATTCATACTCTCTAATCGTATTATCGAATAACTCTTCTAGTCCAGTTGCTTTTACTTTTTTAGATATACCTTGATTAGCATAAATATCAGCAATTTTACCTATTGAAACAACTTTACCACCTTGATTAGTTAACTTATCAAGTAATGTTGGTGCCGGTGGCAATATCGAAAAATCCTTACGATTACCAGTACGAGTATATTCATCGGCAGACTCCCCAATAAATGGACGAGCAATAACCCTACCAACTTTCATTCCCATCTCATCAAGAATTTCTCTAGCTATTTTGCAGATATTCAATAATTTATCTAAACCATAATAATCTTCATGAGCAGCAACCTGAAAAACGCTATCTGCAGATGTATAAACAATTGGCTTCTTAGTAACACAACTCTCGCAACCATGCTCTTTTAGAACTTCTGTTCCTGATGCATGACCAGCATCTATAAAACCATCGGTAAGTCCAGCTCGTTCAACCCATTCATCAATAAACTCTTTGTCAAAATAACCCTGATCACCTTTATTTGTGAAATAATACCAATCAAACATAACAGGCACACCAGCTAGCTCCCAGTGACCACTTGGTGTATCCTTACCTTTGCTAACCTCAGCACAATAGCCATACTTTGCATTTTCAATAACATCTATATGACCAACTTGTTGACTAAATTCTTTACACCTATTGTATTCAGCAGCCTTCAACAAACCTTTTGTTGCTAAGTTTGGGAGTTTGATACTCATGCCATTGTTAGTAAAATAGTCAACAATATGACCTAAGGTATCTGATCCTTCATCACCAAAATCAGCAGCATCAGGTGCTTGTCCTATACCAAATGAATCAAATAATAAAATGACCGCTTTTTTATTCTTTAACATAATCACTAAACACCTTTTTTGTTATTCTCTAGGAATGCAATTCTAATCCCTCGCAAAATCAAATCAGGAGATATCTCATCAAAGATTCCTTCATCTTTAAACAATCCTGCAAATCCACCTGTTGCTATAGTATAAACAGGGGCTCCAAATTCTTCTAAACTTCTGGCCTTAAGCTCTCTTAGTGCTCCTAAATGACCATAATACAACCCTGAACGAATATTAGTCTTAGTATCATAACCAATGGCAACCTCTGGTTTAACAATAGTTATTGAAGACAACTGCGAAGCTCCTTGACACAAAGCATTCAGTGAAAGCTTAACACCCGGCATAATTGAGCCACTTAAGTACTTTTTATCCTTAGTTACTAAATCAAAAGTAGTTGCTGTACCTAAATCAATTATTAGTAAATTTTTATTAGGATAATCAGCTATAGCTCCAATGCAGCTAGCTATTCTATCTGCTCCTACTTGATGAGCTTCAACAGAAGACATATCAAGATCAGTAGTCTCCATACTAATAAAGAATGGCTTCATATCAAAGTATTTTATGACAGCAGAGCCTAAAGAATAATTTAAGTGAGGAACAACTGATGATATCGCACAACCTTCTATCTGAGCTAAATCTACTGAGTTCTCTCTTAATGCCTGCCTTAGAAATACACCTATCTGATCCGATGTGGAATCGACTGATGAAGTAGCATATCTTATTTGAGAAACTATATTTTCTCCCTCAAAAACACCTATATGTATATGAGAATTCCCCACATCCATTACTAATAACATAAAACATCCTATAACTATAATTTAATGTGCTTGATCCCAACTCTCACCTGAATCAACATTTACCTCTAGGGGAACACTTAACTTAATAGACGATTCCATTATACTTTTTATTTTCGCAGTTACTTCATCAAGATTGAGCTTTCTAACTTCAAATACTAATTCATCATGCACTTGCATGACCATTTTAATGTCATCATTATACTCTTGTAAAATAACAGTGTTAACATCTATCATAGCTTTTTTAATAATATCTGCTGCTGTACCTTGCATAGGAGCATTAACAGCAGCTCTTTCAGCAGCATTTCTCTGGATTGCATTTTTAGCACTAATTTCTGGTAGGTACAATCTTCTTCCAAGTATAGTTTCAACATAACCATTTTGCTTTGCAAATTCTTTAGCTGTAGTCATATACTCTTTTACACTTGGATAACGATTAAAATACACATCTATATATTCTTGAGCTTCTGCTCTTGGTATTTCCAACTGTTTAGCCAATCCAAAAGCACTCATACCATAAATAAGTCCAAAGTTTATTGCTTTAGCCCTTCTTCGTTGCTCACTAGTAACCTCATCAAGACCTATACCTAGAACCTCAGCCGCAGTAGCACTATGAATATCTAAGCCTTGATTAAAAGCTTTTAAAAGGTTTTTATCTTTTGACAAATGCGCCATAATTCTCAGTTCAATCTGAGAGTAATCCGCTGCAACTACACAAAAATCATTTTCAGCAATAAATGCCTGTCTAATTTTACGCCCCTCAGGACTCTTAATAGGAATATTTTGTAAATTCGGATCTGATGAAGAAAGTCTTCCAGTCACAGTACCGGTCTGATTATACGAAGTATGAACGCGACCATTTATATCAAGCATTTTTGGCAACTTATCTGTATAAGTATTTTTAAGCTTTGATAGGTGGCGATACTTCATTATTAATGCTGCTATTTCATACTCTTCGGCTAGCTGCACCAAAACCTCTTCAGATGTCGAAGCTTGACCCTTTGCTGTCTTTTTGACTGGGGGAAGCCCCATCTTTTCAAACAAAATCTCTCTTAACTGTACAGGTGAAGCTAAATTAAACTCCTGACCAGCAAGATCATAGCACTTAACTTCAAGCTCCTTTATAGAGTCCTCAAGATTAGCACTTTGTTCTATAAGTTTATCAGCATCTATTTTAACGCCAGTTTTTTCCATATTATTAAGGATAATAGTCAACGGCATTTCAACCTTAGAATATAGACTATATAACACATCATCATCTTTTAGCATTTTCAAGAAATGATTATAAAGTCTAAATGTAATATCAGCATCTTCAGCAGCATATTTAGCTACTTTTTCTATATCTATTTGATCTAATGTCAACTGATTACGACCAGTTCCAGCTAATGTCGTATATGCGATTGGCTCAATACCTAAGTGCTCTTTTGATAAGCTATCCATATCATGTTTACCACTACTTTTTAGCACATATGCCATAATCATAGTATCATTAACTTGATTAACTATCTTAACTCCATATTTTGACAAAACTTTTTCATCAAATTTAAAATTATGGGCAACTTTAGACTTTTGAGAATCTACGAAAATAGGTTTTAAACTATCTAAAACAATCTCTAGTTCTAATTGCTGTGGAACTCCAAGGTATCTATGCTGCAAAGGAATATAATAAGCTCGACCCTCTTTTGCACAAAATGATAGACCAACAAGGTTCGCTTCATAAGTATTAAGAGAATCTGTCTCCGTATCAAATGCAAAACTACTGCTACTTTCCAATTCTTTGACCAAATCATTAAGTTGCTCTAGTGTTGCAACTATCTTATAGTCAACCTCTATATTTTCAGGTTGCGGTTTTGTTAACTTTAGTGAAGATGGAATACTTAAATCTTTAAGTAAAGATTTAAATTCATAACGTGTAAACACCTCATATAAGTATTCTTTATTTGCATTTTTACATTTTAAATCTTCTATAGATAGATTAAGCTCCACATCGCACTTTATAGTTGCTAATTTATAGGATAATTTGAGTAACTCGATATTATTGCGTAAATTTTCTCCAACTTTACCTTTGATATTATCTTGATTGGCAATAACACCATCAATATCATCATATTCTTGTAGCCATTTAATTGCTGTTTTAGGACCTACTTTTGGTACTCCCGGGATATTATCTGAAGAATCACCCATCAAAGCTAAATAATCTATAATTTGACCTGGTCTAATTTGATATTTTTCTATAACTCCCACCACATCAGTAGTTACATTTTTCATAGAATCATAAAGAGTCACATTATCCGTGACTAACTGTGCCATATCCTTATCACCGGTTGATATAATGACATCATAGCCTTGTTGCTCAAGATCTCTTGCCAATGTTCCTATTACATCATCTGCTTCAACGCCATCTTTTATTATCAATGGAAATCCCATATTCTCGATAATTTGATGTAACGGTTGGATTTGTACTCTAAGCTCATCATCCATCGCTTTACGATTTGCTTTGTATTCAGGATACATCTCATGACGAAAGTTCTTACCCTTGGGGTCAAAGACTACTGTGACGTACTCGGTATCATACATAGCAGGCAGTTTCTTAAGCATATTAATCACGCCTATAATAGCCCCTGTTGGCTCACCTTGACTATTAGTAAGGTTTGGTAAAGCATGATATGCCCTAAAAAGATATGATGATCCATCAACTAAAACAATTTTTTTCATAGATTTTGTAGCTACTTTTTTATCAGGTTAATAGTAATATATATGCTTTGGTATATCAAACTGATTTATACTCTAGACTTCCATTCTAGTGACAAATTTTCAGCTTAACCGAATAATCAATAAGGCTCTAAGGCTATATCAAGATACCACCAATTACTCTTGGCAAAATCTTTACATTTAATGGCATCCTTATAAGTCATAATAACTATCTGTTCAGGATCAAAATGTTCAAAATCCTTAGGCGTATATTTATGATGATCTCTGAAGATATGCTCATGGTAGATATTCACTCCAAGCTCATCCAACGAGCTAAAAAACTTATCAGGGTTACCAATACCAGCAACAGCATCTATTGATTTACCATAGAAACTATCTATAGGTATGCTTTGTTTTGTTACAAGATTTACAAATTTTGTCGCCTTGATTTTAGCTCTGACAATATTAGAATTATAATTTAATAACTCACTATAGTTTTGGTCATCAAGATTACCTATAGCGATTATTTGATCCACTGATTTTAGTCTTTCTACCGGTTCCCTGAGAGGTCCAGCTGGTAGACATAATCCATTGCCAAACATCCTACTGGCATCGATTACTACCACCTCTTTAGTTCTAGCTAGTTTATAATGCTGTAAACCATCATCGGATATAATAACATCGGCATCAGGATAGTTTTTTTCAATATATTTAACAGAATCAACTCTGTGTGGAGATATTACTATTGGCACCTTACCACCTAATGCATCAAATAACATTGCCGGTTCATCACCACATACACTTGCAGGTGTCTTTGAGTCGACTTCAAAAGGATACTTTTCTGCCTTAGCGCCATAGCCACGACTGATTACAACTGGCTTTTTACCTTGCTCTAGGTATTGATTAGCAAACATCCTCACTACAGGAGTTTTACCAGTTCCACCAACGGAGATATTACCCACTATAATTACAGGAATTTTTGACTTATATTGATTATTCTGTAGCCTAATTTTACGATTATGAGCAATCTTTAAGAAAATAAAAGCGATAGGACTTAAAATATAACTGAGTATCCCCGGCTTTGGTCTATACCAAATCTTATCTATCATTATTATTACTGAAGTCCTGATTGATATAGCCTAGTATAAAGTCCACCTTTCGCCAGAAGCTCTTCATGCTTACCACTTTCAACCATTTTACCATCATCCATCACTACAATTTTGTCGGCATTTTCAACCGTACTCAACCTATGTGCAATAACTATAGTAGTACAAGATTTAGTCAAGCTTACTAATGCTTGTTGAACCACCCTTTCTGATTCATTATCAAGTGCACTAGTTGCCTCATCAAATATTAGCACTGGAGCATTTTTCAATAGAGCTCTAGCAATAGATAATCTCTGACGTTGACCGCCTGACAATTTAGAACCATTATTACCAATATTAGTATGAATACCATCAGAAAGCTCTTGAACAAACTCATAAGCATTAGCTCTTTTAAGAGCATCTACGACCTCTTCTTCAGAAACATCTCTTGAAAGTCCAAATGCTATATTATTAAATACAGTATCATCAAATAAGTGAACATTTTGTGAAACCATAGATAGATGCGATCTTAAGTTTTCTAAAGTCAAATCTCGTATATCAACATTATCTAATAATATTTCACCTTTCTGCTGGGTATAAAATCTTGAAATAATGCTCGTAAGCGTTGTCTTACCACTCCCTGATTTACCAACAAAAGCTACGGTTTCTCCTGCTTCAATCTCTGTACTTACACCATTAAGAACTTTTTGCTCTCCAAATGCAAAACTAACATCTTTGATTGTTACTTTACCACAGACCTTATCAAGCTCTTTATTACCTGTTTCTTTCTCTGCCGGATAGTCTAAAATATAGAATATATCTTCTGTAGCTGCTACAGCTTTTTGAATAACGACATTAACCTTGGTAAGATTCTTAATTGGTTTTAGAATGGCAGCAGCAGCAGCGAAGAATGACGCAAAAGAACCAGCTGTTAACCAAGACGAACCTCCTCCTTCATTAGTCCCAAAGATTGCGATTGTGAATAGTGAAAAAGCAAGAACTAGTGAAGCAATAATCTGAATAACAGGTGATGTAAGAGCATCTAACGCAATTGTTCTAATCTGCTGAGAGTAAGTATAATCAAGATTTCTAAAAAATTTATTCTGTTGTTTATGTTGCGCACCAAAGATTCTAATTTCTTTGTAGTTTCTTATCGTTTCTTCTGCCGTATGAGTGACATTACCCATTGATGACTGAGTATTTCTACTTAATGATCTGAATTTCTTATTTATTATAGAAATAAACAAACCTAGAAATGGTCCAATAATTATTAAAAACAATGATAATTGCCAACTTGAAACCACCATAACTATTATAAGACCTATAACAAAAGTACCATCTTGCACAACTGTGATAATAGCTGTTGATGTAGCCTCAGTAACTTGATCAACATTATATAATAGTCTTGATATAATCTGACCTGAAGAATGCTTATCAAAAAAGCTAGCAGGTAGATTCATAAATCTCTTATAAATATCTTTTCTAAATTTATAAACAACCTTCTGCCCTAAAGACCCTATAAAGTATTGTGACAAAAATGATCCTACTGATCTCAAAGTCAAAAGCCCTACCATACCAACACCCATAAGCATAAGTATACTAGCACTTTGCTTAGTAATATCGCCACCAGGACCAAACCCATAATTCAATATAGGGTTAATAAGATATATCATTGAAGCATCAGCAGCAGAGAAAAACACACTACCCACAGCTGCAATAACAAGAAAGTGCCACAAATGTTTAACCTGCGACAACAACCTTTTATAAAGGGTTCCCACCCTTTGCTTACTTATCATTTCACCACTTAGGTTACCCGAACCCTGAGATTTAAGATCAATTTTATCAATCAAATTTGCCATAGAATACAAAAAGCCGTTAAAAAACCAACGCGAATAACAGATAATTATACACTTTTTTCTGTTAACATAAAGCAAACAGAAAGATGTTTATTTGGCTATGGAATTTTATTTAGTTGGTGGTGCTGTTAGAGATATATTGCTTGGTATAGCACCCAAAGACAGAGATTGGGTGGTGATTGGTGCTACAGAAGCTCAAATGATCAAAGCTGGCTTCACAAAAATACTATCTAGTTTTCCAGTCTTTTTACACCCAGAGACTAAAGAAGAGTATGCCTTAGCTAGATCAGAAAAAAAAATAGCTAAAGGCTATCATGGTTTTGAAGTTAATTTTTCAAGCAATATCACATTAGAAGAAGACTTAAAACGTAGAGACTTGACCATCAACTCCATGGCAATAGATAAAAGCAATAATATAATTGACCCTTTTAATGGTCAAAATGATATTAAAAATAGAATACTTCGACACACTTCAGAAGCATTTATTGAAGATCCTTTACGTGTAGTTAGATTAGCTCGCTTCAAAGTCCAACTTAGTGCTTTTAATTTTTCAATTGCTGATGAAACAATAAACATAATCAAATCAATTATTAGATCAGGAGAGCTAGACTACCTAACTAAGGAGCGATTGCATATAGAGTTTATCAAAGCACTTAAAAATCCAAGGATTTTTTTTGAGACATTAGACAATCTTGAAGCCTTGGAGGTGACATTCCCATATATAAAAAAATCTTTAGACACAATACCAAACACAAGTTTCTTTGAGAGCAAAATTTACTTAAAATCTTCAAATGATGAGAAAATATGCCTATGTCTTCTAGACATTAAAGATGAGTTTGTTAAACATATAAAGCTGGAATTACTTCTATCAAACAAACAATACAAACTCTTAAATGCAGTCATAACTATAAGAAAAATTTTTGAACTTAAAAACATAAGTGCCAGAGATGTTCTTAGACTATTAAAAAAAGCAAATTTAATAAGAAATAAAGAGCTACAACAAGTTAGCACAAATACTTACAGAAAATATCTAACAATAAATAATTCCAATACTTCAAACAGAACTATTGAACAGCTAAAAAACACTTTCCATGCCATAAATACCTCTAATATTAAAGACCTGACCATAACAGTACCAAAAGAAGATCTCTCAAACGCTATAGAATCGCTTTATATTGATAATATAAAAAAGCAATTAAATCTATGATACAATTACAAAAATTTCTTTGTTTTTAGAAAAATTTAATGATGAGATTCATATTTAGAAATATTTTTTTATTTAATACTTTTGTTTGCTTAATCGCATTGGCTGTAATTATGATTACCATTTTCGGTTTAAACTGGAAGCCCTGCCCAATGTGCCTACTTCAACAACTATGTGTTATATGCATTATGATATTTAGTATCCTAGGGTTAATCAAAAACAGCTCAAAAGGATTTAGTTCAATAGTACTGATAGTAATTGTATTAATCACTATTGTTGGTTGCTATATCGCTGCCGATCAAGCTTATTTACAGTACTTCTCATCAACAATATCCAATGATCCAACAGACTGTGGTGCTATTAGCAACCCATTGTTAATTGATGCTACAAAATCATTAACAGGAACTGTTAGTAGCTGTACTAGTATTTCCGAAGAGATCTCTGGTGTTAGTTTGGCAGTATATAGCTTGATATTTTTCATTTGCCTATTAGGCATAAATTGTATTAGTTTATTTATAAGAATATTTAAAAAATAGTGGGATATAACAGTGGATTTTAAAAAAACTTTTTTAGACCTTAAAGAAAAAATTAATTCTAGTAAGAGAAACTATCTGATTTTTGTACTGGCAACCATTGTCATAGCATGGCTCATACTGGGCAAACTTGGAATATCTCTAGCAATTGTCTACTTTATTTTCCAAATCAACTATATAAAAACAAAACTTTCTCTTCTCAAAAACAAACGTACCGCCTCAATAGCTGTTGTAGTAGCAACACTAATACTCTTTGGAAGTATTTTTGGATTTGCCGAACTTATTCAAAGTATGATTAAAAAAGGTATGGCTTCATACGTGCCTCAGCCTGTAGCTGTAACATCTTCAGTTGTAGAAAAAACAGACTGGAAACAGGTCATAAACACTATTGGTGAAGCACAAGCTATTCAATCCACAGAGATATCTTCTCAATCTGGTGGTATTGTAAGTGAAATTAATTTTAAGAGTGGACAAGAAGTTAAAGAAGGTGATCTTTTATTTAAACTAGACACCAGTCAACTAAAAGCTAGTTTAGAAGAAGCATTATCAAACCTTAAACTTGCCAAGATCACAAAAGATCGTTACAACAAACTTGTTGAACAAAGAGCAACTTCAAAAGAATCTGCTGATAAAGCAAATGCTGACTACCTTTCTAAATTAGCTCAAGTTCAAAATATAGAGTCACAAATAGGCTTCAAAGAAATTAGAGCTCCATTTGACGGTAAGATAGGTATCAGAAACATAAGTTTAGGACAATATTTCAACAACGGTGATAATGCTGCTACACTTACAAAGATTGATCCTATATTTATTACATTCCCAGTGCCACAAAACAAAGTGAGCATGATTGATGTTGGTCAAGAAATTAACTTCTATTCTGACTCATATCCTGGTGAAACTTTTACGGCTAAAATTACGGCAATAAACTCTTTTATTAATGATTCAAATAGATCTATAACTGTTCAAGCAACATACCAAAACCCACATCATAAAATTGTCCGAGGAATGTTTTTAACTGTTCATGTTAGCTTACCAGTTAAGAAAAACTCTATTGTGATTCCTAGAAATGCTGTTTCATATAGCCTTTATGGTCAATCAGTATTTACACTCAACCCTGTAATGAAAGATGGCAAACCTGTCACAGCGTCTTACACATCCACCGCTGATGGAGGAATGAAAACTGTTGATACCGACAAGACTTTATACAAGGTAGGACAAGCTAATGTTGAAGTCTTAGAAACTAGAAATAACTTAGCTCTTGTTAAAGGCTTAGAGCCCGGCACTACGATTATTACGTCAGGACAAAATAAAGTGCATAAAGGAATGGATGCAATACTGAACAATAGTGTAAAGATTGACAATAATATATATAATCAGGGAATCCAGTAATGCGTTTAATTGATCTCTTTATTCGAAGACCTGTTCTATCTCTTTCAATAAGCTTTATGATTATTGTTGTAGGAGTTGGCTCATTTTTTCAATTACAAGTTAGACAATACCCATACATAGATAGTGCCACTATTACAGTTACAACAGCATATCCAGGTGCAAACCCTGCTACGATCCAAGCTTTTGTAACTAGACCCTTAGAGGCTGCGGTTGGCTCTTCCAAAGGTATTGATTATATGACATCATCATCCGCACTAGGTACAAGTACAATTACTGTCTATGTTAAACTAGGCTATAATACTAACGATGTCTTATCTGAGGTTGTACAAAATGTTAACTCTGTACTTAACCAACTCCCTCAAGATGCTTATTCTCCGGCTATTAAGCTAAATCCTGCAGATAACTTCCCATCTTTAATCTTAGCGTTTACAAGTAAGACCATGAATACTTCAGAGATATCAGCATATATTAACTCTGAACTTACACCTAAACTACTAGCCCAAGGTGGATTATCTTCAATAGATGTATGGGGCAACAAGCCTTATGCAATGCGTATATATCCAAATAAAACGCGCATGGCAGAGTATGGTATCACACCAACTGAACTAGCCACAGCAATTGGCTCGAACAGTTTAGTTTCAGCCGGAGGCCAAATACAGGGGCCATACCTAAACTATACACTTAACCCCGAAACAAGTATGTCTACAGCTCAAGAGTATAGAAACTTAATTGTCAAAAAAAGTGATAAACAGGTAGTACGACTCAAGGATGTTGCGAAAGTTGAGCTTGGTGCTCAAGACTACAACTCATCTGTGTATTTTGATGGCAAAAATGCTGTACTAGCAGGTGCTGTAGTATCCCCTGAAGAAAACCCCCTTGAAGTAGTTGATAGACTAGTTGAAGAGCTACCAAATATCAAAGCAGCTCTTCCGAATGGCCTAGATGTTAACATTGCATACAATAGTACTACATATATCGAAGTTTCTATTGAAGAAGTTCTTCACACATTATTTGAAGCCGTGGTAATTGTATCTGTAGTTATGTTTTTATTCTTAGGATCATTTAGAGCCATTATAGTTCCAGTTGTTGCAATTCCTCTTTCAATTATTGGATCATTCTTTTTGATGTCGCTTATGGGCTTCTCAATCAACCTTCTGACTCTTCTTGCCATGATTCTCGCAATCGGTCTTGTTGTTGATGACGCTATCGTTGTACTAGAGAATATTTATAGGCATATCGAAGAAGGAATGGAACCTTTTGCAGCCGCCATCAAAGGAGCTAGAGAAATAGCCAATCCTGTTATATTGATGACTCTAACCCTAGTCGTAGTATATGCTCCAATTGGTATGATGGGAGGCTTCACAGGACAACTATTCACAGAGTTTGCATATTCACTTGCTGGAGCTGTAGTAATATCTGGTATAGTTGCGTATACGCTCTCACCAATGTTATGCTCAAAAATCTTAAATAGAGAAATGATGAGCACAAAACTTGTTAAATTCATTGATAAACTCTTTACAGCATTAACTGCAAAATATAAAGCGATCTTAGAGTTTGTCTTAGATATCAAACCTGCAATAGCTGTTGTAGGACTGATTGTACTAGCTAGCTGTTTCATAATGGGTAAAGGGATTAAATCTGAATTAGCTCCTAATGAGGATATGGGCTTCCTAGGAATTATGGGACAAGCTCCATCTTCTGCAAATATTAATTACCTAGAAACTTTTGGTACAAAATTAGCTAGTACACTAGATGAAGTACCTGGCAAACAAGACACCTTTATTCTTAATGGAGTAATGGGGTCAAATGTGATTTTTGGCGGCTTTATTATGCAACCATGGGATAAGAGAGAAATCTCTCAACAAAAAGCTGCTCAGATAGCTCAGGCAAAGGTTACAGAACTACCGGGAATACAAACATATACATATCAAACTCCTGCACTACCGGGAATACCAAGAGGTGCCCCACTATCATTAGTTATTCAGAGTGTTAATGATTATGAGGCTATTGATGAAATTACTAATAAAGTAATTGATAAAATGATGAAAAGCGGATTATTTGTATTCGCTCAAAGTGATCTTAAATTTGATAACCCAGTTGTTGATATCAGTATTGATCGTGAAAAAGCTGGTATATTAGGCATCACTATGTCAGATATTGCTAAAACATTAGGTTACTCTTATGCAGGAGGATATATTAACTATTTCTTCCTAAAAGGATACAGCTTCCAAGTAATTCCCCAATTAGCTCGTAATGAAATGTTAACTCAAGAACAATTAGGTAACATATACATTCGTTCGGATGAGGTTAGTGACTTGTTCAACTCAGAATTGCCTCTGTCGGCATTAGTATCCTTTAAAACAGAGGGTCAACCTCTTACCTTAAACACTTTCCAGCAATTAAATTCATCAACGATTTCTGCTGTTATGGCTCCGGGAATAACTCAAGGCCAAGCTATTGATTATGTTAAAAGTGTAGTTAGAAGTGAGTTGCCGGAAGGGTTCTCATTTAACTTCTCTGGCTCTGCTCGTCAATATATTGAAAACGGTAGCACTATGATGGTAGCTTTTGCATTTGCAATTGTACTTATCTTCTTAGCACTATCTGCTCAGTTTGAGAGCTTTAGAGATTCTTTGGTGATCTTAGTTACTATACCAATGGCAATATCTGGAGCGCTAATACCTTTATATATCGGTCAATACATGGGTGCTGGATGGGCATCGCTAAATATCTACACTCAACTAGGTCTCGTAACATTGATTGGTCTAATATCCAAACAGGGTATCATGGTTGTTGAATTTGCTAATCACTTACAAAAACATGAAGGAATGAATAAGTATAATGCTATTGTAACATCATCATCACAACGTTTAAGACCTATATTGATGACAGTTTCAGCAATGGTGGTTGGTGTCATACCTCTGGTAACATCATCAGGAGCTGGTGCTATTAGTAGAAACTGTATAGGTGTGGTCATATCTAGCGGACTTGTGATAGGAGCGATCTTCTCACTATTTGTTTTACCTGTGGTATATATGTATATTGCTAGTGATAAATCAAGTGCTGTAAAAACCGATTCAGAGCAACAAAAAATCATCGATAATCTTGAAGAATAAGTATTTATAGAACCTTTTGTTATTAGTAAATTTATTTTTTTTTTGCTAAAATGAAAATTACTCTAATTTAATATATCTTAATGAATGAATAATTCTCACCTTCCTCAGACCAAGCTATTAGCGACTTTAGCGTGGGTAATATGCTTAATCGCTACTCTTAACTATAGTTACGACTTCTTTATCAGGGCTGCCCCTGGTGTAATGGGAGATAATTTAATTCGTGACTTTGGTATTAGCCATACTCAACTTGGAATGTTATCTTCGGCATATTTTATATCGTATACAATAATGCAAATTCCGGCTGGTGTAATACTAGATAAGTATAATCGTAAGGTAGTAATCAGTGTTGCTACAGCATTTTGTGTTCTTGGTAACTATTTATTTTCTGCTACAGATAATTATGAAATCGCCTATATTGGTAGAATCTTTATGGGTATAGGCTCTGCTTTTGGATTTATTGGCGCCGCTAAAATGGCCGCTATGTGGCTGCCTGAAAGACTTTTTTCAACATTTATAGGATTTGCAACTGTTGTAGGAATACTGGGTGGTCTAGTTACTGACACAATGCTATCTAGCTTAGTTTCTGAATTAGGTTGGAAAGAAGGTAATGCTGTATTTACATATATTGGCGTCGGAATATTACTACTAATAGTTTTATTTATTCGTGATAATCCAAAACATGTTCAGAAGTTCACTCATCTAAGTGAAGCCAACTTCAAAGAAACTATCATTAAAGTTTTAAAAATCTTTTGTAATATAAGATTTTGGTCAGCAAGCATTATTGGTGCAGTACTATTTATACCTATTAATGTCCTAGGCTCGCTTTGGGGGGTTGGCTTAATCCAAGCTAAATTTGGCCTTAGCCAAGAAACTGCATCACATATAAATGGTGTGTTATTTATTGGTGCTGCAGTAGGCTTCACAATTGCAGCAATTATTGCCTCATTAACAAACAGATATCGTCGTATGTTAATTTTGAGCATAATATCACTTGCTGTAATTTTAGCTATTATTTTATATGTTCCCGTTAATTTATCGCTATTCACCTTACTATACTTCTTGCTTGGTGCCGCAGCTGGACCTCAAGCTGTCACTTTTGGTATAGCCAAGATAATCTCACCTAAAGGAACTGCGGGCTCTGCCACAGCTGGTGTGAATATGATAAACAACTTTATTCCAATTATATTATTGCCACTTGTAGGGTATATACTTACTCATTTTGGCTCACTAATAGATAATTCAACCACCATCTATACTATCTCTAGTTACCAAAACGCTCTTGATATGGTAATAGTATTTCTATTAATTTGCCTTCCTATCGCTATGATAATTCCCAAAGAAGTAGATGCGGATCTTGATCACTAATCAGATATTTTAGTTTTATATATAATTTAAATTCTCTGGATAAGGATTTAAATAACTCTGCTTCTCTAAATACGGCAAATCCAGCTCAATAAGATACATTCTAATTACACTGACAGGAACTTCCCAAGATATTTTACAATCACGATACTTATTAAGTAGCTCTTGTAGATATTGTCTCTGAGCTTTTGAAACTTTTTTATTTATTTCTCTGAGAACATTTTGAAGTGCCATATAATGAGCCCCTCTCTTAGCAGGCTTAGCTATTGCTTGCATAAAAAGCTCGATGTATTTATGCTTTATAGCTTCGACATCTACCTTATTACCAGCTTCTGACAACATATTCCCAAGAATTTTCTTAGTCTTATTGTTGTGCATTCGTAATAAAATTTTATGCTTTGAGTGATATTCCATCATTTCAGTAATATTAGAACACCGCATAAACTCTGTTCTAAGACTATGGTAGCAAAAAACTTTACGCAGAAAATGATCACGTAATGTTTTATCAGTAAGCTTACCATCATCTTCTATAGGCAAAAGGGGGTCATATTCTTTTAATGCTCTTACAAACAAACCATCTGCTTTTTCACCTGTATAGCCATGATTCTCATCAAAAACTCTCGCTGTATTAACACCACAGCTTGGAGATTTCGCCTTTAATATAAAACCATATACAATATCAAGTTTCGATATAAGCATAGCGACAGCTTTCTGAATCTTATCTGTTACATCATCATGAGTTTTATTGGTTTTAACTGACAAAACATTTGTCTGAATATCTTCAACTAGAAATAAAGTAGGCCTAGGAACTCCAAGACCAGCTGCAACTTCCGGACAAACTATTTTGTAATCAAAATATTCAGCATACGTACCAGTTATGTATGATTTATGGCAATTGCCGCCATTATATCGAACATTATTTCCTACTAGACAACTACTGACACCTATTGGTATTTTGTTCAAAACTTACACCTAATTTAACTAATATTAATTAAATTATAGATTAGATATCAAGATAATAAAGATATTTATTCAAAAGAAGTAGCTATATTAAGAATCTCTTCAAGTCGATCATCTGTATCTGCAAGCACTAAAATCATAACTTTATTGTTTAGATCAAGATTGCCTATACAGGTTATAATTACACCCTCAGTATCACCATATGTATAATCAACTCCATTATCTTTAAGATACTGATAATAGTCATCTATAGTTGATCCTTTAGGGACTAACACATTATTATGGCCCACCCAAGGCTTATGCTCACCATTGCGCAATTCGTGCGCTAAAAAGCCTGCATAAATAGCGCCTGTTTGTCGTGCATTAACTTCAAGTACGTAAGGTACAATCTTACCATTAATCTCACGGATAAGAAGATCAACACCCACGACACCTCTAACACCCATGTCACGAAGAATTTCTGTCATTTGATCACAAATTTCTATTACTGCAGGCTCTTCACTAAATTTAGACTTATACTTATTGCCTAAGTGTGTCTGACCATCAAGCATTTGATCACTTAAACCAAGACAGACATCGTCTTCTTTTTTATCACCAATACTTACTTGAAAGGCAGGTGAACCTAAATTATCAAGCCAAGGGTCAATCATAAATACCTCAACCCTATGCATAAGCTTTAGAATATCTCTTAATTCCTTTTCGCTCTCAAACCTATGAATACCGTATCCAGAACAAGCTCGAGGCATAATTACAGCACACTCATAAATACCTTTATTCTCATAGTCACGATAAATCTGTAGAGCTTTTTTAACATAATCTTCATCACTAATTGTCGATATAATATTAACACTCGGAACTAACACACCCTTATCATACAACATTTGCCTAAGGAATGATTTATCATTTAAAAACTGTGATAATGCTTCTGATAGCCCATAGTTTTTATTGTGTTTGATTCCGATTAGTTCGATTGCTGTAGCAGCTGTAAATGGCACAATATGAGTATACTCAGGATTACTAAACTCAGGAATTTGGTCAGCATAATTCATAACTATTGTAGACAGCCTATAGTGCTCCATCAACTTGTCTAAAAATATAAAGTTATCCATGGTTATATACGTAAGACCAATCCTATTAAAATAACTAACAATTTCTTCAACTTCACTCTGTGTCTTTTTTGGCAGGATAATTTTATGATCTTTGGCAAGTAAGCACAAAGTACGTGTAACATATTTATTTACAAAAGAGCTAACAAGATCTGCACCATATATATCTGTTGTATTAGGCACATGAATAGCTTTTTTACCCCATATTCTTTCAGAGACAGCATTTGTCTTTTTTATTGCCATATTTTAAGCTCCTATTAGTTGTTTCTGCCGCTTATACGCTACAGCTTTAGCAAATGCGTCAGCCATTGATGCTAACTTATCCGGATCAACTTCTAAATTAGCTATATCATAATGTTCATCCGCAGTTGTTGTTTTAGACAGCAAGTCTTTCGGTATATCAATACAAACTGCCTCAAGCTCGCACACAAGATAGTGAGCCACCAAATGTTCCGCTAGGATATACGGTTTATCATACTCTATATCAATATCAATCTGTTTAAGTTCATGAGATAGAGATTCAATCAAATCTTTGGAGGCAAATATCCCGTTACGAGCATCTCCCGTAAAGAGTTCAGTAACTCTTTTTTCACCCTCTTTATGAGCATTTCTATACAGCTCAATATATTTTCTCAACGTATCAGGAGTTTCTATAATAGCTTCTGAATATCTTTCTTGTACAACATTTGGAGAGTAAGTAGACATAGTATGTAAATCTATGGCAACTGCATTATAAGTTTTGGCCACAGCAACAATATGACATAATTTCTGCATATACTTATCAAATAACTTCATAAGCTCTTGTTTAAGTTCTATATGCTGATTATAGTCGATGATATCTCTTATACAGTTTGGATATAATCTTCCCGCATCTAATATCGAGCGAGGGAAAGAAGGCTCTGCAATAAGTGTGTATAACCCATATTCTGAATAGAGCCTCTGGGCTATTGCATGAGAGAGCGAATGTGTACCGAAATCATATTCTATTGATAAAAAATCATCAAACTCTTCTTTACTAAGTTTGACAAGCTGTCCAATAGCAGGAAAATCAAACTCAACAAAATCTTTACCTAATTCTGCATGAGGGCATGTAATGACTAAGTCAAACTTTAAATCTTCCTGGGTATAGAAGTATAGAGTAGCCGCTTCATAGTATTTTACGTAGAAAGGCTCAACTACTTTATTCATGCTATCTAACAAAATTATATAATTATTATTTATGATAATATTCGATTATAGCAATTATAAAACTAATAATAAAATTCAAAATTGATTATAATTATTTTTACTAAATATTTAATCCTGTATCGGTATGTTTTTTAAGAATAAAAAAGAAAGCTCCATCTTAAGCTTTCTAGTTGTTTCTTTTGCAAGCTTTTTTGCTATATTTATGCTTGTTATCTCTATTTTTAGCTTTTATCAGGTTAAGCACCAAAACAACTCTCTTTTTAACTATCAATTAAAAACCGCAGCTCAAGTTATTGAAACTGTTCTAAAAATATACCCATTAGAAGATGATGAAAATACTACCGATATGATTGTTAACAAAATATCCTCTTCTTTTTTGAATATCAAGAATTATAATGAAAGCGTTGGCTTTATCGTATATGATAGAAAACACAAAAAGCTACTATTAAAAACATCAAACTTGCCATCATTTCATAAGAATTATGATGGAATTACATCTACTACAGGGTTTGAATGGATTTATACAGATACTGATGGTATTAATAAACACTGGTATACATATACTCTAAAAACAGACGGTGGAGATGTAGTAACAGTATTCGTAAATAATTCTGATAAAGATAAACTATCTCGACAAATAATTTTTAAGTTTGCAATACTTTTAGCATCAATATATATAATCCTTATTGGATTTATCTATTACATACTAAAAACTGCTCTTTATCCTCTAGAAAGAATAAATAAGCGTGTAGCAAAAATTAATCCTCGTAGAAATGAGAAACTTAATGAGGATATTATTCCCTTTGAAATAAAATCTATTGTTGAACAGATTAATTCATTAATAGAAAAGTTTCATGCAACATTAGAGAGGGAAAAGCGATTCTCAGGCGATGCTGCACACGAACTTAAGACTCCTATAGCAGGAGTAAAAACTTTGGTTGAGATTGCGCTTGCATCTGATGACATAAATGAGATTAAACAAAAACTCGAGCGAATCAAAAACTCCACCAATAGATACTCTCACATTATTGACCAGTTATTAACATTAAGTAGAATCCAGCCGAATGAGCAAATCACATTTGGTAAAAAACTTATGATCAATACTGTACTTGAAACATTCATTGCTGATAATGCTATTAAAGCTATCGAGAAAAATATAGAAATTGCCTTCTATCCATCACAAGAAAATTTATATTGCTATAGTAACGAATACCTATTAGGAATAATGTTTAAGAACCTAATATCAAATGCTATAAAATATACTCCAGATGGTGGACTCGTTGAGATACACTCTTTCCAAAAGGATGATAATATCGTTGTTGAAATTAAAGATAATGGTATAGGTGTCCCTCCTGAAAATATCGAACGTATTTTTGATAGATTCTATAGGGAGACAGGCACCGGTGAAGAAGGAAGCGGACTTGGACTGGCAATAGTTTCAGAAATCGTAAGGCTCCATGACGGTAAGATATTTGCACAAAACAATACTGATGGAAGTGGTATCACTGTTACTGTCAAAATTCCTATTGAGCATAAACAAGAAGACTAAATATATCTTTCTAGAGCCTTTGAAATCTCAGGATCCTCAAACTCAAAACCCTCTCTTTGTAATTTAGTTGGTTTTATGTTTTGGCTAGATAACAAAAGCTCCTCCCCCATCTGTCCAAACATTAGCTTAATCATTGCACTTGGAATCTTAATTATACGTTTTTTGGCTAGATATTTACTCAAAAGCTCTATTAAGTGCCTATGCTGGCTAGCTTCGGGCGATGTCAGATTATATACTTCTTTCTTGTCCAACTTGTTGTCTATAATAAACTCAACCGCTCTCGATAAGTCAAAGACACTTATCCAAGTCATATAATTATGTCCATTACCAAACATTGTCAAAAAGCCAAATTTAGCAGGCATAATCATTTTTTCAAGAACACCACCGTTACCGATAACAACCCCAAAACGCATGATTGTGTACCTAGCTAGCGGAGAATCCACTAAACATTTCTCCCAACTATCAACAACTTGCTGACCAAAAGTTAAGTTATCAAACTGTCTATCATGCTTTTCTTCATCCTGAGGAATATCAGAAAAATTATAATAGCCAATAGCACTAGCATTAATTAGCCAAATATTTTTATTACCTATTAGTTCAACCAACCTAGTAGTTGGTTCTATACGACTAGATATAATCTTATTCTTAACAGAGTTACTCCAACGCTTCTGACCAATGTTATAACCACATAAATTTATGACAATATCAAAATCGGATATCTTAACCTCATCAAGTTCAGACCAAGTTAATAAATCATCATAGTATCCAATTTTAGATTTTTGCGATCTAGTGAGTAATGTCAATCTATACTTAGGACTTAAATATTTTGATAACTCCCTACCTACAAATCCTGATCCGCCTGCTACTAGTATTTTCATAAGATCTCCTAAAATCTTAACTTATACTACTATTATATTTGTAAAATTTGACTAAGTAACATTACAATTTATTAATCTAGTTTGTGGTTACTTGAGAATAGTAAACTATTGTGAGATTCTATTTATAGTAGCCTCCCAGCTGAAAATCATAATAAAAGTTACTAGCCTAATCTATAAATAGGTTGGTTTTAATAACAACGAAAAAATAGAGGTTCTTTCTATGTACTGGGTCGAAATACTATCAAGAATACAGTTTGCCTTTACGGTAAGTTTTCATATTTTGTTTCCAGCCTTCAGTATTGGGTTATCAACATTTTTGATGATCTTCGAGGCTTTATGGCTAATTACCAAAAATGATAAATACCTCGCTATAGTGAAATTCTGGACAAAAATATTTGCTCTTACGTTTGGTATGGGCGTTGTGTCTGGAATTGTTATGGAGTTCCAATTTGGTGCTAACTGGGCAGGCTTTGCCGAAAAAGTTGGTCCTGTACTTGGCTCTCTGTTCACATATGAAGTCCTTACAGCTTTCTTCATAGAGGCTGGAGCATTAGGTATTATGATTTTCGGTTGGGGTAGAATAAACAAATATGTTCATTTTTTGGCTAACTTCACAATATTTGTTGGTGTGACATTATCAGCCTTCTGGATATTATCAGCTAACTCATGGATGCAAACACCTGATGGTGTGAACTATATCAATGGTAAGTTTGAAGTATACAGCTGGTATCATGTAATCTTTAACCCTTCTGTGATTCCAAGGTATATCCATATGCTTATGGCTGCATACTTGAGTACTCTAATGGTTATACTAGGTGTTAGTGCATATTACATCATTAAGGATAAACATCACACCTTTGCAAAAACATGCATCAAATTTTCGATAGTTTCCATTCTAATTTTAAGTATAGGTCAACTTGGTGTGGGTGACGATGTAGGTAGAGAAGTACATGAACATCAGCCACTTAAAACAGCGGCAATGGAAGGTGTTTGGGATACTCAGAAAGGCGCTCCTTTTGTAATATTTGCATACCCAAGCGAATCACAAGAAAAGAACTTATTCGCTATAGAGATTCCTAAGCTTGCTTCTCTAATAAACACTCATGAGTTAGACGGAGAATTAATAGGCCTTAAATCTGTTCCGGAAAAAGATAGACCAGTGGTTGCTGTCGTATTCTATAGCTTTAGAATAATGGTAGGTATTGGTACGCTAATGATACTTATGGGTGTTGTAGGAACTATACTCTTAGCGAGAAAAAAACTACAAACTTCAAAATGGTTCCTAAGACTCTGTACACTAACTACACCACTTGGTTTTGTTGCTATCATCACAGGATGGTTCACAGCAGAATTTGGTAGACAACCTTGGACTGTATATAACATACTAAGGACTGAGTATTCCGTCAGTGATATTAACTTCTGGCAAGTGTTTAGCTCATTAGCAGCAATAATTATTGTTTACTTCATTATATTTGGGTTCTTCTACTTCAGATACTTATTTAGAATTATAAATGGTGGTCCAAGTACTGGTGGAGAAGAAAGAATGCCTTACTCATACTTCCAATCAGTTGAGAAGACTACAGGCGAGGAGGAATAGTTATGGACTTAGGATTAATTTGGTTATTTATAATTGCTTTTGCTCTACTACTATATATTGTATTAGATGGATTTGCTCTAGGCATGGGGTCACTATTTCCATTTTTTGATGATCATCAAAAAGATATTGCAGTGAGTATATTACTACCAACTTGGGATGGTAACCAAACATGGCTAGTTTTTGCTTTAGCGTGCTTTTATGGGATGTTTCCTATCGCATTTGCCTACATATTCCCTAAGATTTACTTATCCGCGATACTTTTAGTAGTTATGATACTCTTCAGAGGTATTTGCTTTGAGTTTAGACTAAAATCTCATAAAGGTATCAAAAACTGGGATAAGCTTTTCTTCATATCTTCATTAACGGCAACTTTTCTGCAAGGCTACATAGTTGGCGAATTGATAGTAGGTTTCCCACATAGTACTTTTTATGGTGCTGGCTTTTCCATACTTACGGGTATAGCTCTAGTATTTGGTTATAGCTTACTTGGCGCAACTCGTCTTATACTTAAAACTGAAGGAGAGCTTTATGATAAAGCTAAAAGACTAGCTAAATCATGTAGTATAGTACTTGCGATATTAATGTTAATTATTGGAGCAATTACTCCTATATATACTAAATTACCTTTAGATAGCTTCTATAAGATGACTGTCCTTGGCGCACTTTTTGTACTTACCATTATAAGTTTCTTAGTCCTTATCAAAGTGATAGATGCTAAAAATCATGCTTTACCATATTGGTCGGCTGTAGCAATATTTGTCTTTACGTATACAAGTATGCTGGCATTAATATTTCCATATATTATCCCTTATCACATTACATACACCCAAGCACAAGCTAGTGATACCACACTACTATTTACGCTAATTCCAGCTGTAATTATGATTCCATTACTGTTGCTATACACCAGCTATGCTTATTATATCTTTAGAGGAAAAACCAAAGAAAAATTAAGTTACTAGGAGAAATAATTTGAAAAGCTACAAGAGCTTAGACATATATCTTGCCTATCTAGGTTTAGTTCCTTTCATATTCTTTTCATCATGTATACTACTAGGCCACAACAGCTTTCTAATATTTGAAAATATAGCAAAAGCTCTATCCGTATATGGATTAGTTATTACATGTTTTATGGCTGGAACCCATTGGGGCAGACAAATTAATTTAGAACCTAGCTTCACAAAGACATTGATACAAGTTGCTAGTAATTTAATTGCCATAATAATTTGGCTTGGATATCTAAACTTAGATCCACAAGATTTTATATTATTACTCATAGCAGAATTTTTAATACTACTCAAAGTCGATTACTACTTCTTTAAATTAAACCTTATTAGTTCAAAATATTTCAAATGTATAAGACTACCAATAACACTATGCGTTGTTATTTCACTAGCAGTTTCTTGGAGTCTTGTATGAAAGTGGCAATAATAGGTGCTGGTCTTGCTGGATTAACCGCTGCAAATATTCTAAAAGATTTGGCACAAATAACTATTTTTGAGAAATCTCGTGGAGTTAGTGGCAGAATGTCAACAAGATATGCTAACCCTTACTACTTTGATCATGGAGCTCAATATTTCACTGCTAAATCCCTTGAATTTAAAGAGTTCCTTAAACCAATGATAGATCAAGGCATAATCAAAAACTGGCAAGCAAATTTTGTTGAAATCAAAAACTCTGAGATAATAAATCAAAAACCTTGGGGTAATGAATATAAACATTATGTTGGCTCTCCTAAAATGAATGCCGTAGCGCAATACTTAGCTCAAGATCTAGATATATCTCTGAACACACGTGTTAGCTCTATCACCAAAGAAGATAGACTTTGGATTGTTAAGGATGATAACAACCAATTTTTAGGATATTTTGACTGGATTATTTTTGCAATCCCATCAGACCAACTTAAAGATTTACTACCTCAAAACACTTCTTTCTATAACCAAATTAGCTCGATAAAAATGGATAGCTGCTTTTCACTAATGCTTGGTTATGATAAAAAGATTAATCTGAATTTTGATGCTGCTCTAGTACATGACGAGATAATTAGTTGGATATCTCTCAACAGCTCAAAACCAGATCGTAATACTCCTAGCTGCTTAATGATACACTCTGCAAATAAATGGGCTAATCAATATATTGATTACGATCGTGAACAAATCCTAGAAACAATTTTTGAAAGAGTCAAAGAGATATTAGCTATAAATCTAAATCAGCCAGATTATAGAACACTACATGCCTGGCGTTATGCAAATATAGGTAAACAAAATACACCTGGTTACTTTATTGATACAAACCAAAATATATCCGCATGTGGTGACTGGTGTATAAAGGGGCGTGTTGAATCTGCATTTACAAGTGCTTCAATATTGGCCAATCAGATTAAAAATTTATTATAATATCAAAAACAGAATCAAATATTATCGAAACATACCCTATCTTATTATTATATACTTAGCTGCCTCTTCAGGAGTTATTGTTCCCGCTTTAAGAAGGTTTTCTATACTTTGCTCCATAGTTGCCATACCTTTTGCCGTACCAGTCTGAAGAGCCGTGTATATTTGAGAAAGCTTATTCTCTTTTATCATATTTCTGATACCAGTATTAGAAATAAGAACCTCATACCCAGCAACACGCCCACCACCTTTACGCTTAAGAAGACGCTGAGATATTACAATCTGTAAAGATTCTGCTAACATATTACGGACTAATTCCTGCTCAGCTGGTGGAAATACCGATATTACCCTATCCACTGTTTTGATTGCTGACATTGTATGTAATGTCCCTAGTACCAAGTGACCAGTTTCAGCTGCCTCAAGAGCCAAACGTATAGTTTCTAAATCACGCATCTCCCCAACAAGAATACAATCAGGATCTTCCCTTAGTGCTGATTTTAGAGCTGCGTTAAAGCTTCTTGTATCTCTTTTGACCTCACGTTGGTTAACTAAAGCTCTTTGGCTTGTATGTACAAATTCAACAGGGTCTTCAATCGTTAGGATATGAGAATCTTCTTTTTGGTTTATCTCGTTTACTAAAGCTGCTAATGTACTACTTTTACCAGAACCTGTAGGTCCGGTAACAAGTATCAAACCACCCTTTTTAGCTTGAACTGTTTTCAGAATCTTAGGAGCCCCGAACTGATCTAGAGTGGGGATAGTATTCTCTAAACGACGAAATACAGCACCATACCCACGATTATGAAAAAATGCATTAACCCTAAATCTTGCATCATTATCTTTATCATCAATTGAAAAATCACATTCATAGGTCTCTACAAGCTCATCCTTCTGATCATCTGTCATAATCTCCAAGAGCATTTGAGAGATCATCTTATCATTTAATACAGGAGATGTTTCGATATCAATCAAGTCCCCATCAATTCTATACTTAGCTTTACAACCAGATGATAAATGTAAGTCTGACGCTTTTTTTTGCACACACAGAGTTAATAATTTTCTTATCATATATAAAAAATAAAATTAATAGTTATAGTAAAACTTTATCACTATTAAGAAACAAAAAAAACAAAGAATTAAATTATTTTTAGAGATAAATTATTTGAATAATTTTTTGAAGAAATTAGCTATTCTTGCAAATGGACAAGAAGACTCTTCAGAGTCTTTAGAGCAAAAATTATTATCAGTGTTTACTGAACTAGATTTTTTTTTTTGATCCATCATATCTTTAAGAACTGTTTGCAAGATACCGCCGTTCTTCAGATAATCAACATCAACATCTGCATCTAAACGAGCTAATGCTTCAAACGTTGTAGTATGAGCAGTCTTAGGATGTACAGCTTCAACAACAACTGTTTGACGAGGCTGAATATTATTCAAGTTTTTGATATTGAACATTTCAGTACCATCTAGACCAAGAGTCTTAGCACTTTGACCATCAAGATATTGAAGAGGTAACACACCCATACCTACAAGATTAGATCTATGAATTCTCTCATAGCTCTCAGCTATAACTGCTTTAACACCTAATAGGAAAGTACCTTTTGCAGCCCAGTCACGTGATGAGCCAGTACCATATTCTTTACCAGCCAAAATAACTAGAGGAATATCTTTCTCTTTATACTTCATAGCAGCGTCAAATACATACTGTTGAGAGCCATCAAGATGATACTTAGTATATCCTCCTTCTACGCCATCAAGAAGTAAGTTACGAATACGGATATTAGCAAATGTACCTCTCATCATAACTTCATGGTTACCACGACGAGAACCATAAGAGTTGAAATCTTTTTTCTCTACACCGTGAGACTTCAAATATTGTCCAGCAGGATACTCTTCTGGAATAGCTCCAGCAGGTGAAATATGGTCTGTAGTTACAGAGTCACCCAACATAAGTAGAGTTCTAGCACCTTTGATATCTAAGTCATCATTACCCTCTGCGAACTTCTCAAAGAAGCTTGGGCATTGGATATAAGTAGAAGAACTGTCAAACTCATAAAGCTTACCTTCAGGAGCATCAAGTTTCTTCCAATCTTCTGTACCATCAAGAACTGTAGCATATGCTTTTTCAAACATTGCAGAATTGATTACATCTGATTGGATTGCAGCAATTTCTTCTGTAGTAGGCCAAATATCTGCCAAGTATACAGCATTACCTTCCGCATCAGTTCCAATTGCATCTTCAACAGGATCAAAATCAACAGTACCAGCTAAAGCATAAGCAACCACATGGATAGGAGATGCTAGATAGTTTGCTTTAACATGAGGGTTAATACGACCTTCAAAGTTACGGTTACCTGAACTTACAGAAGATACTACAAGATCAGCCTCATTGATTGCATCAACAACAGGCTCATCTAAAGGTCCTGAGTTACCAATACAAGTAGTACAACCATAACCTACTAAGTTGAAGCCTAAATTCTCTAGCTCTGGCAACAAATTAGCTTTCTCAAGATATTGAGTTACTACTTGAGATCCAGGTGCTAGAGATGTTTTAACAAAAGGCTTAACTTTAAGACCTTTTTCATTAGCTTTTTTAGCTAATAAACCAGCACCTAAAAGTAGTGATGGGTTTGATGTATTTGTACATGAAGTAATTGCGGCAATAGCAAGAGAACCATGAGTGATTTTCTCACCTAAACCTTTTACTTCTGCAGATTTCTTAAGTTGCTCTTCTGTCAAACCAAAACCATGTAGGCCCTGCTCATGAACTAGAGCCTCTGCAAATGCTTTTTTCATATCATGGAAAGCAACTCTATCTTGTGGACGCTTAGGGCCAGCAAGGTTAGACTCGATATCAGATAAGTTTATCTCTACAATACTAGAGTATTCAGGCTCTTCTGATGGATTTTCTCTAAATAGTAATTGCTCTTTATACATATCACGAGCTGCATCAACAAGCTCACTACGGTTTGTATTGTTAAAGAAGTCTAATGTTACTTCATCAACTGGGAAGAAACCTATCGTAGCACCGTACTCTGGAGCCATGTTAGCGATAGTAGCTCTATCTGGTAGAGATAAGCTCTCGAGGCCTTCTCCATAGTACTCAACAAACTTACCTACAACACCATGCTTTCTAAGTGCTTCTGTAATCTCAAGTACTAAGTCAGTTGCCGTTACACCAGTTTTTAACTTACCAGTTAGTTTAACACCAACCACATCTGGAAGTACCATGTAGTACGGCTGACCCAGCATTACAGCCTCAGCTTCGATACCACCTACACCCCAGCCTACTACACCAACACCATTGATCATGGTAGTATGAGAGTCTGTACCTACTAATGTGTCTGGATAAATTACATCTTCACCATCAATATTTTTAACTAGTGCTCCTTTTGCAAGGTACTCTAAGTTAACTTGGTGAATAATACCCATCCCTGGTGGTACTACAGTGAAATCATCAAATGCCTTTTGTGCCCACTTAAGTAGACTATATCTTTCGCCATTTCTTTCAAACTCTTTAGCCACGTTTTGTGCTAGAGCTGTTTTTGTACCATAGAAATCAACTTGTACAGAGTGGTCAATTACCATAGCTGTATCTACAAGAGGATTAATCTTATCAGCATCACCACCGGCGTCTTTGATAGCCTTTCTCATAGCAGCTAAATCAACAACCGCTGGTACACCTGTAAAGTCTTGCATCACCACTCTAGCTGGCATATGTGGAATTTCAGGTCTTGAGCTAGCTTTAGCGTCCCAATCTAAAACCTTATGCATATCATCTTCTTTTACTTTGTAGCCATCTATATTTCTTAGTTGGTTTTCAAGTAATACTCTGATAGAGTAAGGAAGACGAGTTACATCTTTACCAAGCTCTTGAGAAAGTTTCTTTAAGCTATATAGAGAGTATTTCTTTCCTTTTTCCTCTATCTGTAGCTTAGTGATATTTTTAATATCAGACATGCTTTAACCTCCGTAGATACTAATTAATTTTTGCATAACACGCGTATATTTTAACCTGTTAATGACTATTTGTATATAAAATATAATCTTTCAGCTATTTTGCATCACTTTAATAGTGAAATATCAAGCTTACCTTTTTTGAAAGGTGGACACCACAAATAGCTTGTCTCAATAATCTTAGAAAATTTAAAGACTCCGTCAACAATACCATCACTACCACCGAGCATATTGCCCATCTGTAAATTAAATGATCTAAATGATAATGCAAACGCAGAGAACATGAAGCCTCCATTTAGATTATCATCTGACCAAGGCATTGATCTTCTTAGTAACTCTGCTTCTGGATCAAAGTTTTCTTTGGCAGATCTCTTAACATGAGCGAAGTCTTTCAAATCCTTAAATTGATGAGAATCATCCAAAGACCTACCAATACACTCTTCTTTCGCTGATTGGCTTGCACTATTTAACCAATCAAAGTCATGTAACCATTGCTGAAGAACCCAAAAGCTCGACCCCTCTAACTTGCCTTCTGGTATTACCGATGCTGGAACAACCTCTTCACCCTTAGGATTCTCAATACCATCTTCAAATCCTGATAAATCATACTTTCCATGATAGGTATAGCTAGAAACTATTTTTTCTACAGTAAAGAAATCTTGCAATGCTTTTCTGATGTTTAATGCGTTATGAAATAGCTCTCCTCGATCATCACCTCTTAGCCAAAGTACTAAGCCATAACCATCATTATCAGGCATTCTTTCATTATTGAATTTAGCTCTTTTGAAATTATCATCACTAGGAAGATCAAACATTTGCAAAAGATCTTTACCAAATCCAGCAACCACACTCTTACCATCGACAAACTTTTGTAACACCTTCAATCCAAACTTGACATCATTATCTTTATTGATACTAAACATCATATATAAAGCAGATGATGGTAAACCCTCAGTAATTCCCAATTGATATTTAATTATTTCCATCTAACTTTCCCTTATAAAATTCTCTTTAATAGTTATAATATAAACAACTACTATAAAACTCCACAAACTAATGTTAAAAAAACAACTATCTTATTTCATAATTATAGGTATATTAGCATCAATAACTAACTTTGTTATTGTATGGTTGCTTGTTGAACTTGATATTTTCAAGCCTATGGTTGCAAATTTCTTTGCATTTCTTATTGCTTTTAATGTCAGCTATTTTGGACATAGGTTTTTGACATTCTCCACAACAACTCAATCACATAAAAAGGCTGCTACACAGTTTTTCATCAATGTAATGATTGGTTTAGCGCTCAATGAAGGCATATATTACGTATTACTTCATCTTCTGCATATACAATATCTAATTGCACTGTTTATAACGATGGGGTTAGTCGCAGTATATACTTTTGTTGTTAGTAAATTCCTCATCTTCAAGGCATAAGATGTTTAATATAAACAAGCAAATAGGAATATACATACACTTTCCCCGGTGTGTCCGTAAATGCCCTTACTGTGATTTTAACTCTCATGCAATCAAAGATGATACATATCTTTCACAAGATTATTACAAAAAGCTAATTGCCGACTTTGATACTCATCTAACTGATCTACAAGATAGAGAAGTTATAAGTATTTTTATAGGGGGTGGCACACCTTCACTTTTCAAAGCTGATTATCTTGGTAAAGTTTTACAACACATAAAAGATAATTCAAAGCTTAATCCCAATTGTGAAATAACTCTAGAAATGAATCCTGGTACTGTCGAACGTGGCTCTATTTCAGAGTATGCAAATATTGGTATAAACCGTATCTCAGTTGGTGTACAAAGCTTTCAAAATGAAAAGCTGCAGTCATTGGGTAGAATCCATAATTGCGACAATGTTTATACAACTATTGAAGAGATTAAGAATTCAACAATTTCGAATTTTAATATTGATATCATGCATGGGCTTCCCAATCAAAGCTTTGAAGATGGTATTTTTGACATTTCTCAAGCAATTACAATGAAGCCAACTCATATATCTTGGTACCAACTAACTATAGAACCAAATACTCTTTTTGCAGCAAAGCCTCCAAAACTACCAGACGAAGAAACTTTAGAGCAAATTGAAATAACTGGTAAAAAACTACTCCAACAATCTGGGTACTATCAATATGAGATATCCGCTTATGCAAAAGATAATTTAAGATCTATTCATAACTCAAACTATTGGAATTTCGGCGACTATATAGGTATTGGTGCTGGAGCTCATAGCAAGATTACAAATCTTCAAACCAAAGAGATTAAAAGAACACGGAAACACAAACATCCCAAAATATATTCACAAGCAAATAACTGTATAAAAGATTTTAATACTGTTGGTAAAAATGAACTAATATATGAGTTTATGTTAAATGCTTTAAGATTAAAAAATGGCTTTGGTATCAGCACTTTTGAGCAACAAACTTTTTTATCTAAGAATGAAATTATCCAAAGATTATCGCAAGGGGTAGAAAAAGGGTTACTAAGTTTCTCTAATAACAAGATCGAGCCAACAGACAAAGGTTACTTATTTCTAAATGATTGTATTAACCTTTTTATCTAATCATCATATCTAATCTGAGATAACTTACCACTAATTGCATCAACATACGCCTTAACTTCCTGCTGGCTATTATCTACACATTCAATCTCATATACACCATTCTTACTTTCAACACTAGTAATAGTTTTACACCTATCACTAGGAACCGCCCTTATAGCTTCGCTCATATTGATTTCTTTTGAGCCTTTTTTTGGCAAGGGGACTTCACCTGTATTTGGATCTATGTATATATATTCTTCTTTACCGGCATTACTGATAACTTTGGCTTTATAAACTCCATCATCGTATTCTATTTTGTTAATCCCATCATATCCCTTGGCATAAATATTAGAAATAACTTTAGCCATAGGTATAGAATTAGTTGGTGGAATATCATCTGCGTACATAACTGACGTAGATATTACTATCAATAAAATCATCTTAGAAGTTATTAGAACTTTTCTCATTTTTTAACTTATTTTTTTGAAAGATGACTTTAAATTACCATTACGAACTTATAATATCAATGGCATATAAAGCAATAGCTACTGTCCTAAAACAGTACTGACATAATTATTCATTTGTTTACGAAGAAACTCTATTATCTTTGTTCTATTTCTAAGGTGCTTTGACACTATTACTGCCTGCATATCATAAAAAGTTTCCGTTGTAATACTGTCTATACTAATTATAGATGAATTTGATATTTTGGCATAGTTATCCAAAAGAACCCCTGCTCCTAAACCTTTATCAATAAGAGATACTTTATGGCCATCATCCTCAACCAAATACTTGATATTTTTAATCTGTTGATTTATAGATTTACCCTCTACCGTAATATTCAAGCTAAATGAAGGCTGATCTCTACGCATAATGAAAGGAAGTTCAAAAACATTCAGAGGATTTGATTTTAAATCGTACTTGTCTAATAGCTCTTGGTTAACATAAATCTTAGATGGCAAATTTACTGAATCTATAGTTGCACAGACCATCCAATGATCTTGATCTATTTTATCCAAATCTTTAAACGCTATAAATGCTATATCATAGTTATTCAACTGATAAATATAACTATTTGCTTGAGATAAAAGATAGCTATCAAATGTAAAAGTATACTCATTCTTAGGGTCTACCTCATGGATAGCTGGAGAAATATAGTTAACAAATGTTCTAGTGCCAAAAATTCTTATATATTTTAATTTATCAACACCTTTATATTTACTGGAAAGAATACTATTCTCTAAATCTATATATAGCTTATGACAAGATGCATAGTATTTTTTACCATATTTTGTTATTTCGACTTTATTGCTACCTGATTGAATTAATTTAACTCCTAGATAACTTTCCAACAGCTCTAACTTATTTCTAATAGTATTAACTTCGACCGAATAATAACTCTTTACCGCTGCATAAGATCCCAGCTCTACTAATGATATAAAATACCTTGTACCTTCTATTATATTTTTGTCTACAACTTCTTTGACTTGTCTACTCATAGATAGCTAATTTAATTAGATATACCTAATACACTATAGCTATGTTATCAATAATAAAAAATATTTTATAGATGCTATCGATATATTTACTTAAACAGCTCTCAATACAGGTATTTTAAAAATTATTTCTAACAAAGTCACTATATTAGATTTGGAAATTTAAGGATAATTAAATCTAATAATATGCCTGCTCTAATTCCGTTTTTATAAGAAAAACTTTATCAAGAACTTCATTGATATGATTTGGGACTATATAAAACTATCAAGCTAGCTAAGAATATTGATTTTAAAGATTTTTCGATACTTGTTAGAAATGATATTTGGTGCACCGAGCGAGATTTGAACTCGCACGTCCTTCGGACACCACCCCCTCAAGATGGCGTGTCTACCAATTCCACCACCGGTGCAATTAAACTTTACTTAGATGCTGCTTCTTTAGTCGTAGAAGTTTTTGCAACCTCTTTTTGATATTGGTCATACTGACTAGCTATTGAGCTATCAGTGTTCGCAGTACTTACACTAGTCATTGTAGTGTGCGACTTTCCTAGGTATCCTAAAGTAAGGCAACATACAAAAAATACCGCTGTAAAAAACACTGTCATTTTAAATAGAAATGAAGCTGCACCTTTACTACCAAAAACAGTATTAGACGCTCCACCACCGAAAGAAACACCCATATTAGCTCCTTTACCTTGTTGCAACAACACAAGTGCCACAATAGCAATAGCAGCGATAATATCTATAGTTAAAATTATTCCGTACATATTTTATTTGCTTGATTTATTATTTCGTTAAACTCAGAAGCTTTCAATGATGCTCCTCCAATCAAACCACCATCAACATCTGGTAGGCTTAATATATCTTTAGCATTTTCAGCTTTTAGGCTACCACCATACACTATTTTCATATTTTTAGCAAGATTTTCATCTACTTTGGCCACTAGCGAACGAATAAACTGATGTGTTTCTTGCACCTGTTCTAATGATGCTACAACTCCTGTACCTATAGCCCAAACTGGTTCATACGCTATTACAACCTTAGCAAGTTGCTCAATAGACAAATTTTCTAGTATTAGACTTAATTGTGTTGATAATACTCTTTCTAACCTTCCACCTTGTCTATCTTCTAGCGACTCACCTATACAAACAACTGGCACAACTGATGTATCTATAATCTTATTAACTTTTTTGAAAACATCTTGATCAGTCTCACCAAACAAAGATCTTCTTTCAGAATGTCCTATAAGTAGATAATTACATCCAATGTCATGAAGCATATCAGCTGATAGCTCTCCAGTATATGCACCATTATCATAAAAAGTAATATTTTGTAGACCTACTCCAATTTCTTTAGGAAGTTGTGCAAGCACCTCTTTGATATATACACTTGATGGAAACACAGCTACAGCGACTTTGTTACTATTGTACTCCGCTTGTGAAATACCTCTACAAAGCTCTTCTATGCTTGCAGAGTTACCATTCATCTTCCAATTGCCCATTATTAATTTTTGCATATCTATACCAACTTTTGTTTTACTTTTTCAACCAAATATTCTGCTTCTTTTGTAGCTAAATTCTTATTGTCTGCTTCGACCATAACTCTCAAGACAGGCTCAGTCCCTGAAGGCCTTAACAATACACGTCCACGATTACTCAAACGCTCTTCAACTTCTGCAACATCACTAGCTAGCTTAGCTAAGTGATCAGATGTTACTTTAAAATTCAGTGGGACATTGATCATCGTTTGTTGCATCAACTCACCATCTAGCTTAAATGCCGACACTGGTTTATCATTTTGTGAAAAAATAGCTAGTAACTGTATAGCTGTGGACAAACCATCACCTGTAGTTCCAAAGTTTAGATTGATAACATGACCTGATGACTCACCACCTATCTTATAACCATGCTTAACTAAATCTTCTAAAACATATCTATCACCAACTTTAGAACGAATAAATGATATGTTATTTGACTTATAGTGATTTTCATAACTCATATTTGTCATCTGTGTACCTACTATACCAGCAGTACCTCCGCAAATATCACTATACTGCGCGATAATATTTAGTATTCCGTCACCATCAATCTCTTGAGCATTTTCATCAACGATAATAATTCTATCAGCATCTCCATCTAATGATATTCCTAAATCAGCATTATGCTCTTTTACAGCTTTTTGAATATTAGAAATACAAGTCGCTCCACAATCAACATTTATGTTTAACCCATCAGGATTAGATGCTATAGAAATGTAATCAATACCAAATCTATCAAGCAAAACTTCAAAATGCTTTGAGGCAGCTCCGTGTGCGCAATCGATAACAACCTTTCCTTTATACTTAACTAAAGAGCCAAATCTATCAAATAGGTTTTCGATATATTCACGCATAAAACCATCAGCAACTTTATAACTACCAAATCTATATTCTGGTTGATAAATAAAGTCTGAATCTATTTTGGCTTCAATCTCTTCTTCTAACGCATCATCTAACTTAAAACCATCTGATGAAAAAAGCTTAACTCCGTTATCAGTAAATTTATTATGTGATGCAGTAATTACAAACCCAGCAGCTGCTTTATGCTTTACTGTTATGAATGCTACAACAGGAGTAGGAACCACTCCTAAATCAATAACATCAATCCCTGCCGCATTTAAACCTGAGACTAAGGCAAATTTTAAGAACTTTCCAGAGCTACGCGTATCTTGCCCAACAATAGCAATTTTAGGATAACCTTTATCAATTATGAATGTACCAACCGCATTTCCAAGTTTTTGCATAAACTCTGCCTGTATGACAGAGTTACCAACCTCTCCACGAATACCATCTGTACCAAAATACTTAGCCATAATCTTCCTTTAGTATTTTACCAACGACGAAACATCATACCCTTCAAGAACTTTTCTACCATTTAAGCCATCAAGCTCTATTACAAATATAAGGCCTGCAACATTTGCTTGAGTTTTCTCGATAAGCTGCACTGTGGCTTTTGCCGTACCACCAGTTGCCAATAAATCATCAACAACTAGCACACTATCTGACGGCTTAAAAGCATCTTTATGAATTTCTAAACTATCACTACCATACTCTAGCTCATAGCTTACACTATAAGTTTCTCTAGGAAGTTTGCCCGGCTTTCTAACAGGCACAAATCCTAAACCTAAGACTTCCGCAAGTGCAACCCCAAAAATAAAACCTCTACTTTCAGTACCTGCAATAATTGTTGGGTTTATACCCTTTGCTTTAAGTTCTTTAGCCATAGCCAAAGCAGTTATCTTCAGACCTTCAGAATCTGCTAGTAATGGAGTAATATCTCTAAAAATTATACCCGGCTTTGGAAAATCAGGCACGGCTACAATTCTATCTTTTATAAAATCTAAACTCATGAAAATATAATACCTTTAGAATAAGTTTGAATAGAATAATTAAACTTGTAAAAGAATTCTATTAGGATCTTCAAGCAATTCTTTGATCATCTTTAAAAATCTTACAGATGTTCCACCATCAATAATTCTATGATCATAAGATAATGCCAAGTACATGATTGGACGTATTTTGATCTCACCATTAACTACCATAGGTCTTTCGACAATGTTATGCATACCTAAGATTGCACTCTGTGGTGAGTTAATGATTGGTGTAGATAGCATAGATCCATAGGTACCACCATTAGTGATAGTGAACGTACCGCCTTGCATATCTTCTAAGCTTAACTTGCCATCACGACCTTTAATTGCTTTATCAAGCACATCAGCTTCTAGCTCCGCTAAGGATTTACTGTCAGTATCTCTTAAAACTGGTACTACTAAACCTCTATCTGTACCAACAGCAATACCGATATCAAAGAAGTTATGATAAACAATTTCATCACCATCAATTGAAGCATTAACATCTGGAAACTTCTTAAGAGCTTCAGTCGCAGCCTTTATAAAGAATGACATAAATCCAAGCTTAGTATCATGCTCTTTGACAAACATGTCTTTATATTTTTTTCTAAGCTCCATAACTGCTGTCATGTCCACTTCATTAAAAGTAGTCAAAATCGCATTAGTATGTTGAACTTCAACCAACCTGTTTGCAATTGTTTGACGCAGACGAGTCATTTTAACTCTTTTTTCATATCTTGGACCTTGATTAGCAACTACAGTTGGCTGTTGTGGTTTACTACTAGATGCTGCCTTTTTAACATCTTCAGATGTTATACGTCCCTTTTTACCAGTACCTTCGATACTAGCAGCAGATTCTAATCCACTTGAATTAAATGCCTTACGCGCAGAAGGAACTAGATGCGGATCATTACCTGTGCTATCAGCTTGAGATTTCACTTCTTCTTTGGCTACTGTAGCAACAGCCGCACCTTCTGAAATTTTTGCAATTAATTCTGATGAAAGAACTGTTTCACCAGCAGGTTTCAATATTTTAGACAATACACCATTTGATGTCGCTGGAACTTCCATAACTACTTTATCAGTCTCTATCTCAGCTAAAATATCACCTTCGGCAACAGCTTCACCTTCTTGCTTATGCCACTCAGAAACTGTACCATCTGCAACAGACTCTGGGAAAACAGGCGCTTTAACATCGATCTCCTTGCCTGATGATTGTGTAGCCTGAGCTGTTTCTTCAGTAGCAACCACTTCTTGAGCAGAGTCAGCAGCTACAGCATCTGTATCAATACTTGCTAAAGATTCTTCAGAAAGCACAGTATCTCCTTCATGCTTTTTAATGCCTTTAAGGACTCCGCTCGCTGTCGCTGGAACTTCCATAACTACTTTATCAGTTTCAATTTCAGCGATAATATCACCTTCTTCAACAAAGTCGCCTTCATTCTTATTCCATTGAGCTAATGTGCCATCTGCAACGGACTCCGGAAACATAGGTACTTTTAATTCAACCATTTCTTACTCCTAGTAATAATTCAAATTTTATATTTCTAAAGCTCTATTAATAATTTCTTCTTGCTGCTTAACATACAAAGCGTGGTAACCGACTGCAGGAGTAGATGATCTTTCCCTTGCTACACACAGCAACTCTTGGTTTTTAGATACAAGCTTCTCTATAAAGTGTCTAATATTGTACCAAGCTCCTTTATTCTGCGGTTCTTCTTGCAACCATACAACTTTGTCAACTTGCTTATATTTTGCAAAGATATTTGCTAATTCCTCTTGTGGGAATGGATATAGCTCTTCGAGTCTTACTACAGCAATATCATTATGAGTATCTTGCTTTTTAGCAATCAAATCATAATAAACTTTACCATTACAAAGTATTAATTTCTTAACTTTATTTTCACTAGCATTTACATCATCTATAATAGGCTCAAACTTACCTTTTGAAAGCTCTTCTAGTGTAGACACAGCCATAGGATTTCTTAATAAACTCTTAGGTGTCATTACGATCAATGGCTTTCTAAGCGGTCTAATCACTTGACGTCTTAATAAATGATAAATTTGTGCTGGTGTTGTAGGTGTACACACTTGCATATTTTTATTGGCACATGAACTCAAGAATCGTTCTAAACGCGCTGAAGAGTGCTCAGCACCAGCACCTTCTTGACCATGAGGCAAAAATAATGTCAAGCCAGACAAAATACCCCATTTTTCTTCTGCTGCCACTAAGAATTGATCTATTACAACCTGAGCAGTATTTACGAAGTCACCAAACTGCGCCTCCCAAATTACTAGAGAGTCGGGACTATAGCAACTATAACCATATTCAAAGCCTAACACTCCATACTCTGAAAGTGTAGAATCAATAATATCAAACCTAACATTTTCATTAATATGCTTCAGTGGTACATATTCTTTTAGCTGAGAACTAGTGTTCATGTTTTTAACAACAGCATGTCGATGAGAGAAAGTACCCCTACCACTATCTTCTCCAGATATTCTTACTGAATAACCTTCATCAAGTAGTGTTGCATAAGCAAGAGATTCTGCAAATCCCCAATTTAAAGGAAGCTCTCCGTTTGCCATCTTCACTCTATCTGTTAATGCCTTTTTAACTTGCATCTGCGCCTTAACTTCTTCAGGCACTTCACTCATTCTTAATGCTAGCTCTTTAAGACCTTCTTCTGCTATTGCGTTATAGCTATATTTAGTTTCTTGCTTACCTATATAAGGAAGCCAATCACAAACATTAAGTTTGTCTTTCACTGTTTTTCTATCAAGAATATCTATCGTAACTTTACCATTATCAAGCTTACTACGATAATTAGCATTCAACTGTGCAAGAAGGCCTGCATCAATAGCACCTTCGTTGATAAGTTTTTCACTATATAACTTTAATGTTGTAGGAAGCTTCTTAATTACCTCGTACATTTGTGGCTGAGTTCCTGATGGCTCATCAGTTTCATTATGTCCATTCCTACGATAACAAACCAAATCAATAACCACATCCTTATTGAATTTCATACGATACTCAAGAGCTATATCAGCAACCTTAAGAACAGCTTCAGGATCATCACAGTTTACATGAAATATTGGTGCATCAACCATCTTAGCAATATCAGTAGAATAATTACTACTTCTATTTACACCAAATGTACTACTAGTTGTAAACCCAACTCGGTTGTTAACTACAAGATGAACCGTACCACCAGTTCCATATGCTTCTGTAAGTGAAAAACCAAAAGTTTCCATAACAATACCTTGTCCACAGAAAGCCGAATCACCATGTATCAATATAGGTAAAACCTTGTTATGAACATTACCATCTAGCTTATCTTGTATAGCTTTAGCTGCACCTTCAACCACAGGATCAACAGTTTCAAGATGTGAGGGGTTAAATGCTAGTGCAATTTTTGCCTCTTTACCATCAACACACCTATAATCTGAGTATCCCATATGGTACTTAACGTCACCAGATAAACTTTTTTCACTTTGCTTACCTTCAAACTCTTCAAACAAATCCTTAGGATTTTTACCCATCACATTTACAAGAACATTTAAACGTCCTCTATGAGCCATACCTAGCTGAATGAATCTTGTTGAGTGTCTAGAAACTGCTTTTTCAATAACATGCTGAAGTGAAGGGATTAGGGATTCACCACCCTCTAAGCCAAATCTTTTCTGACCAACATACCTTAGAGCTAAATATTTCTCTAACCCTTCAGCTGCGACTAACTGCTGTAAAATCCATTTCTTATCTGATTGAGACGTAGACAAGTTTTTTTCAATCTTGTCTTGAAGCCATAATTTTTCTTCTTTATTTCCTATGTATCTATACTCATAGCCGACACTAGACTCATAAATTGATTTAGCTTTTTCTACCACTTCTTTCAGACTAATAGCTTTATTATCAGTAAAATCACCAAGATTAACCTTTTCAGACAAGTCTTTTTCAGAAAGTCCATGAGCAGACAATTCCAAATCAGAATCTCTCTGGTATTTCATTAGTCCTAATGGATCAATATTTGCTGATTTATAGCCATGTGAACGATAGGCTTTGACAAGAGCCTTAGCCTTTAGCCCAACATCTCCTTCGCCATTAACGATAGCTGTGGATGTAGCTTTATTTTTAGCCAGAAACTTAAACTCATCTACCAAATCACGATGTACAGTATCAGTTGAGCTAGCTATAGAATCAAAAAAGGACAACCATTTTGGATCAATATCCTCATAGTTGCCCATTACATAGTCATCATATATTGATTCAAGATACTCTAGATTACCTCCGAAGAGCTGGGTTGTTTCCAACCATTGACTAAAATCCGGTTGTTGTTTTTTCATATAAATACCTAAATAACAGGTTTTAAATTTTACACATTTTTACTTAGTAGTGCTGACCTAATCTTACCAATTGCTTCTGTAGGATTAAGACCTTTAGGACACACAGATACACAGTTCATAATTGTTCTACATCTAAAGAGACTAAAAGGATCTTTCAAATCATCTAATCTCTGCTCTGTAGCTGTATCTCTTGAGTCTGCGATAAACCTATATGCCTGCAATAAGCCTGACGGACCTATAAACTTATCTGGATTCCACCAGAATGATGGGCATGAAGTAGTACAACATGCACATAAAATACACTCATAAAGACCATCAAGCTTAGCTCTATCTTCAGGAGATTGTAATCTTTCCTTAACTGGTGGCTCTTCATCATTAATAAGATATGGTTTTACTTTTTCATAGTTTTTATAAAACTGCTTCATATCAACAATCAAATCTCTAACCACAGGTAAACCCGGCAAAGGATTAACCTTGATTGGCTGCTTCAACTCGCCAACTGAAGTAATACAAGCCAAGCGGTTTTTACCATTAATATTCATACCATCAGAACCACAAACACCTTCTCTACAAGATCTTCTCATAGCTAATGTAGGGTCTTGCTCCTTAATGAGCTCAAGAGCTGTTAAAACTTTAACACCCTCATTTTCTACCGTAATAGTATATTCATCATAATATGGCTTTTTATCTACTTCTGGATTATATCTATAAATTTTAAATCTTACGTCCATTACACTAAATCCTCGTAATTAATACTTACGTTCTGCTGGTTGGAAAGCTTTAACCTTAGTAGGTGACATATTCACATCACGCTGTGATGTTTTATCACCATCTAAGAAATATAGCGTATGCTTCATCCAGTTTTTATCATCTCTATCAGGATAGTCTACTCTTGAGTGCGCCCCTCTAGACTCTTTTCTTTCAAGAGCCAACTTCGCAGTTGCTATCGCAGTTAATACTAGGTTATCTAGCTCTAGCGCTTCTATTCTCATCATATTGAAAACTCTAGAATTATCTTCAAGAACTGCATTATCCAGCCTTTCTCTAATCTTAAATAGCTTATCGAGACCTTCTTTCATTGTGCTTTCCTGTCTAAACACAGAAAAATACTGCTGCATTGTTTGTTGCAACTCTTTTCTAAGTACCGCGATCTTTTCTTGACAACCTCTCTGCTCAGAAGTATCCCACTTTGTGATTCTAGCAGTTGCTTTCTCAACATTCTCTTGCGAAACTTCTTTCATAGGCATACCTTCTTTAAGGCTTTGTTCAGCGTGCATACCCGCAGCTCTACCAAATACTACCAAATCTAACAATGAGTTACTACCAAGCCTATTAGCACCATGAACTGATACAGAAGCACATTCTCCAACAGCATATAAGCCGCCAATAACTTTATCTTCACCATCAACTTGAGTAATCACTTGGCCATGCTTATTAGTTGGTATACCTCCCATCTGATAATGACAAGTAGGTACAACAGGTATCGGTTTTTCTACAGGATCAATTCCAGCAAAAGTTCTACCCAATTCTCTAACTGTAGGGAGCCTTTCATCAATGACATCTTCACCCAAGTGTGTTAAGTCTAACCAAACACAGCTTGTACCGGAGAAAGTATCGCCTCGACCTTCCATAATTTCTTGCTGCGACGCACGAGATACAACATCACGACAAGCAAGATCCTTAGCATTTGGAGCATATCTCTCCATGAATCTTTCACCATCTTTATTACGCAACACACCACCTTCGCCACGGCATCCTTCAGTAACAAGAACTCCTGCTCCTGCAATACCAGTTGGATGAAACTGCCAAAACTCCATATCCTGAAGAGGAAGGTCAGCTCTTAGTGCCAGACCCATACCATCGCCAGTATTAATATAAGCGTTAGTACTAGACTCATATATGCGTCCAGCTCCACCAGTAGCCAAAATTGTGATCTTAGCCTTTAAGAAAACAGTTTCTCCTGTTTCGATACTTAAAGCTATGACACCTGCGACACTTCCATCATCAGCTTTAACTAAATCAACAGCAAACCACTCTGTATAAAAATCTGTTTTATGAGCCAAATTACCTTGGTATAAAGTATGTAAAAGAGCATGACCTGTTCTATCGGCTGCCGCGCAGGTTCTCTCAGCTTGATTGGCTGGGTCATAGTTTCTTGACATACCACCAAACGCTCGCTGATATATTTTACCATTTTTGAGTCTTGAGAAAGGCATACCCATATGCTCTAGCTCAATAATTGATTGTGGAGCATGCTCACACATATACTCTATAGCGTCCTGATCACCAATATAATCAGAACCCTTAACAGTATCATACATGTGCCACTTCCAATCATCTGAAGGAAGATCATCATCAAAATCTATATTCCCCAAAGCTGCTGCGATACCACCCTGAGCCGCAACCGTGTGCGATCTAGTAGGGAAAACTTTAGAAACAACAGCTGTTTTAAAACCTGACTGCGAAAGCTGGAAAGATGCTCTCATACCAGCACCACCTGCTCCTATTACAATAGCGTCAAATTCTTGCGTAGCTATACTCATAAAAATAACCTCTTAGTAAAAAAATAAAACTGCAAACAACCAAAAAAAGCAGAATACATAAACTAAAACAAAACTCAGCATAACAAGAGCTGATGCCCAAGCACACTTAATGTAGTCACCACAGATAATCCAAATACCTACCCAAGCATGAAAAAACATTGCCAAATAAGCCATCAACGTAGCAACTCTGAAGAACATACCATCAGTAAACAAACCTCTCCAGCTATCGTAATTAAGAGTTCCTGAGTAGGACAAACATAAAGCCTCAACGATAAGATAACCAAAATAAGCCGCAATAATTACTGCAGTAACTCTTTGTACAAAAAAGTCTTTAATACCCGATGAAGTTAATGAAATTACAGCCATAAGTAGCACCCCCATAAAATAGCCGATAAAACACCTAATACAATAACTAATAGCGAAGTAAATTTAGCAACCTTCATACTTTCACCAAAGCCCAAATCCATGATCATGTGTCTAACACCTGCATAAACATGATATGTAATAGATGACAAAAAAAGCCAAAAAAACACGCTACACCAACCTTTGGTTAATATAGCAACTGTTTGCTGGTAGCCATCAGGACCCGCTAGAGTATAGTTCATACCAACCACTGCCAAAGGGATTGCAAAAATCAACACCACACCAGAGATACGGTGTAGTATAGAACTAATGGCGGTAATAGGAAACTTATAAGATTTAATTGACATTAAATCAACATTTGTAATTCTTTTCATGCTCGACATTCCTCCGAAGCAATTTTTATATGTATATCAGTAAATTGGATGTAAACCAATGTCATACCACAACCCTTAAATAATATATTTTTACTAAAACAAATTCAAATACTTAAACAGTTTTTTAATCCTTATTTAGTTTAAATTACAACAACACAAGCTACAAAACATTATCACATATAGCAAGAACACTTTAGGCTTATATTTTTTTTATTTGCAAAAGAGAAATCTTTAGCTTATTATTCCCCTGTAACGATACCTAATAAGCATATTTTTAAAAGGTATCTTTTTATTGCAAACCACTTGCATTGTATTTTTTGATCAACTCACTTGGAGGCCTATTAATGAGTAAATATGCAACTCTTAAGTATGCAGAAAAAAATATTGAAATAGAATTACCAGTCTACACTCCTAGCCTTGGTAATGACTGCATCGATGTATCATCTCTGGTAAAGCATGGTGTCTTTACTTACGATCCTGGATTTATGTCAACTGCTGCGTGTGAGTCTACAATCACATATATCGACGGTGGCAAAGGTGTTCTTCTTCACAGGGGCTATCCAATAGAAGAATGGACACAAAAATCAAACTACAGAAGTCTTTGCTATGCTTTAATATATGGAGAGCTTGGCAATGATACTCAAATCAACGATTTTAGAAGCGAAATCATTTCAAAAATGCCAGTATGTGAGCATGTCAAAGCTGCTATATCGTCTATGCCACAGCATACACACCCAATGTCTGGGTTAATTGCTGGTGTTAATGTATTAGCTGCTGAGCATATACACAATGGTCAAATAGAAGCTCAAGACGATGTTGCTAAAAATATTGTTGCTAAAATTGCTACTATTGCAGCAATGGCTTACAGACATAACCAAGGCAAAAAGTTTTTAGAACCTAAGAAAGAGTATGGCTACGCAGAAAACTTTATCTATATGATGTTTGGTGAAGATGAAAACTTTAAACCTGACGAGCTACATGTTAAGGCTATGGATACTATCTTCATGCTTCATGCTGATCATGAACAAAACGCTTCAACATCAACCGTTAGACTTTCTGGTTCAACTGGTAACTCTCCTTATGCTGCTATCATTGCTGGTATTACTGCTCTATGGGGTCCTGCTCATGGCGGTGCTAATGAAGCTGTATTAAAGATGCTATCAAAAATTGGTAGCGTTGATAATATCGACAAATTCATCGAGAAAGCGAAAGATAAAAATGATCCATTTAGGCTAATGGGCTTCGGGCATAGAGTATACAAAAACACTGATCCGAGAGCCACAGCCATGAAAGCTAACTGCGAAGAAATTCTAGCTAAGCTAGGTAACAGTGACAACCCGCTTCTTGCCATAGCTAAAAAATTAGAAGAAATTGCCCTACAAGATAGCTATTTTATCGATAGAAAACTTTTCCCGAATGTAGATTTCTACTCAGGAATTATCTTAAAAGCTATGGGTATCCCAGAAAGCATGTTTACAGCGATATTTGCTCTTGCAAGAACTTCTGGCTGGATATCTCAATGGATCGAAATGGTTAATGATCCTGCACAAAAAATTGGGCGTCCAAGACAGTTATACACTGGTGCAACTAGTAGAGATCTTTAATTTAATCAAAACTACATTCTTATTTTATTTACTTTTCTATCCAATTAAACTACGATTCCTTTATCAGTAAATTTCTACCTTATGTATAATGAATAGCTCTCCAACATTTGGTGAAAAGTTAGTCGCACCATTTAAACAGCCCAAAATGCTTACAATGCTAATCCTTGGCTATGCATCAGGATTACCTTTGATGCTTACAGCATCATCCTTACTACTTTGGTATCGAGATAGCGGCATCAACATTCAAAATATAAGCTTTCTAACACTAATAGCTATACCATATACTTTCAAATATTTATGGGCCCCATTTCTTGATAAAATCAATATCTTAAACATAGGTAGGCGCAAAGGATGGATACTTACAACACAAGTAACTCTAATAATACTAATCGCGCTCATGAGCCAATTATCCCCTGCAAATCAGCCTCTTTTGATTGCATTCATTGGCTTTATGATATGCTTTACATCTGCGACACAAGATATTGCTATCAACGCATACCAAACAGAAGTCCTAAACGAAAGAGAGAAAGCTTTAGGTAACGCCATAGCAGTGATGGGTTACCGCATCGCCATGCTTGTTACAGGCTCATTAGTGTTAATATTTGCTGATTACTATAGTGGAGGTGCCGAGCCTATAAAAATATGCACTCCCAAACTTACCGAATACTATGGTGCAAGTGCCTTATTTACCAATATTGATATAGTTTCAACTCAGAATCTTATATCTAATGGTTGGAGCTTAGCTTTAGTAACAATACTTGTATTTTTTATAGTTTGCCCACTATATTGCATATTCTTGAGAGAATCCGCATCAACTATTGCTCCAAAAAATTTTAAAGAAGCCTTTACAGAACCCTTTATCGAATTCTTTAAACGACAAGGAATTAAAACAGCAATCATAATACTTTTAATAATAATTGGTTATAAGCTTGCAGATGCGATTGCGTTCTCACTCAATACGGTCTTTTTCGCCGACTTAGGCTTTGATAAAACCACGATAGCTGTTTCATACAAAGCCTTCTCATTAGCAGCCACACTAATAGGACTTATTACTGGTGGATTAATCGCTAACAAGATAGGAATTTTTAAAAGTTTTCTTTTCTTTAGCATTATTATGGCGTCAGCAAATCTAATGTACGTACTACTCGCAATCGTTGGTAAGAACTACTACTTAATGGTAAGCTCTGTTGCTGTCGAATACTTTTGTGGAGCAATGGGCACAGCAATACTTGTTGCAATGATAATGAGCCTTGTAAATATAAAGTTTTCAGCAACCCAATTTGCCGTACTTAGTTCGATTGACTCACTAGGAAGAGTTCTTGTAGGACCATTTGCCGGATATGTTCAAAGCCACTATAACTGGGAGGGACTCTTCATTGCTAGTTTCATAATCGGCATACTAATATCTACAATCATTTATATCTTCAGAAACAGAATCAAATTAATGGCAAATATTGAATAGGTTAACTCACTTATCTTTTCTGAAAAACAATAAAGAAATAATAAAAACTATCCATGGTAGCAAAAGAATCGCTAACACAACATTTTTTGTAATAGCAGTTATCTGAAGACTTGGGAATAATATAATTACCACCAAAACAAGAACTATAGAAAGCACACCTGCTATAAAAGAGAAAAGTGGTAGATTATTCTTAATCATTTATAACAGCCTATTTTGCAAACTGCTCAGAAACAAACTCCCAATTTACAATATCCCACAGAGACTCAACATACTTAGGTCTAGCATTGCGGTAATCGATATAGTATGCATGCTCCCAAACATCAAATGTTAGTAATGGCTTTTTACTCTCTGTTAGAGGACAACCTGCATTACTAGTAGTCACAATTTCAAGTTTACCATCAGTATTTTTAACTAGCCATGCCCAACCAGATCCAAATGTAGTCACTGCAGCTTTTGAAAACTGCTCTTTAAAACCATCTATTGACCCAAAAGTCTCAATTATAGCTGCTTTCAATTGACTAGATGCCTCAGTCTTATTAGGTGTTAGACAGTTCCAGTAAAACGTGTGATTATATACTTGAGCAGCATTATTAAATATACCACCGGAAGAAGTTTTTACTATTTCTTCCAAATTTTTACCAGCATGTTCTGTACCTTCAACCAAATTGTTTAGGTTTGTCACGTACGTTTGATGATGCTTACCGTAGTGATACTCAATCGTTTCTTTTGAAATAGTAGGCTCTAGTGCATCTAGTGCATAAGGTAGTTTTGGTAATTCAAATTTCATTTAATCATTCTCCTCGAACTAATTGAAGTTAATTATTATAGCATCTTAGTACTATACCCGTTTAGTATAATATGCTATCATTTTTTAGATAAAATTTCTAAGCTTAGTTGTTTAATCAAATAAAAAGGAAATAAATATGTATACACCTGAAGAGCAAAAAGTTGTTGATAGAATAGAAAAACAACTTAAAGAAAATGACATTATACTATACATGAAAGGCTCTCCAAACCTTCCTCAATGTGGCTTCTCTGCTCATGCTGCCACAGCTGTTAGATCATGCGGAAAACCATTCGCTTTTGTCAATATCTTAGAAAATCCTGACATCAGAGCTATTCTACCAAAATATGCAGACTGGCCAACCTTTCCTCAACTATGGGTAAAAGGTGAATTAGTGGGTGGATGCGATATAATCATGGAAATGAATGAATCTGGCGAATTGAAAGAGCTTATAGAATCAATCTAATCATCTATTACTTATCTTTGTCCAAGCATCTGTGCCATATTTACCAGTTGGCTTATATGCACTCATGGTACACAAGCTTGACTCAGGACCGATATTACATCTGTATAAATCACTACCTACAGCAACTACGGTGCCTCCCTTATAGTCTTCAATACTATATGGATAAATATACTCAGCACCACTAGGTTTAATCTCCTGTCTATCTGCTGCAACATGAGTGATATCATTTGTAATATTGCTCCATGCTAAAAATCCTCTTTTATTCATGGGACTATAGGATAAGTCATTACAGTATCTTTCTTTCTGACATTCAAACTCTCTTCCTTCAGCTAGCACTATTTGACCAACCTTATAACTTCCCATTCCCTTTGGATAATTAGCCACCTCACCTGCTTTTAATTTATATTTCTTGTTTTTTGAGGACTTTTTAGTATTATTCGACTTAAGCTCTTGCCATGCAAGATCGCCATATAAACCATTAGGAATATAAGCATCATCATTACAAAGCTTAATTTCTAGCATAGACTTACATTTATACATCTTACCCGCAAAACTTACTATAGTATCAGCATCATAAGTTCCGATATTATATGGATACCTAATAATATGTGTATCTCCAATATACTTTTGTGGCTGTATAGAGCGTTTATTTACACTATCATCCTGACTATCCATATAAATATTCGAAAGTACTGGTGGCAATTTAATACTAGCTATTATATTAGTAGTACTCCAAGGCTTATGTTTATAATCATCACTCAAATCTTCTAATTTAATATTACTTGCATCAAAGTCCATACTCCAAATAGCGAATCCTGCAAATGATGCCTTATTTTCTTTCATCAATGTGACTGCTCGATTTATTTTAGATTCTGATAACACATATATCCTTCCTCCATGAACAGCACCCTGTGTAGCAGGAATAACAAAAACAAGCTTTTCGGGAGATATAACAATAGGTTTATCTATTTTACTATATTTAGGCTTATTTACTTTGAAACCATCTTGAGTCGTCAGTGCCCAAGCAAGCGAAGCTATAAACTTATCATAACCGTCAATTGGTGAAATCTTACCATAATCATTATTAACATTTTTATCAAACCCTATAATTCCCTCAGATGGCTTCCCTGAGAAAGTACTTACAAACAGGTAATTTATTTTATCCATACCAATAGCATCTAATAACTCAACATAACCACTTTCTCTATACAAGTTATCTTCACCATTTTTTGCTAATGGCGCAACAATATATTCCCACTCAGGTGAGAAAGTTAACCAAAACTGCTTATTATTTTTCCTAAGACTTGATATTAAGCTACTTATTTTCATAGCTGCAATTTCAACTGTTTTGTCATTCTTTGGAATAGCTGAATGTGGTAAATTGAAGTTTACACCATCAAAACCATATTCTTTAACAACACTAGCTAAATTATCAAAATTCACAGATTGCCAATCAATATGAGAAGATTCTCCGCCAATCGAAACAATAACATGCTTTCCTTTTGACTCCATATAGCCAATAAACTCTTTAAGCTTTTCTGGGCTATACAATCTATCTGAGCCCCTATTTTTTTCACCAAATGAAAGCTCAAACCCTTTCCCGTGTATATATGTTGCATATGCTGCTATTATCACATTATACTTACATACTTCGGGGTTTTGCTCACAATACTCTTTAGTTTTTGGCATAGCTATATCTACAGGGGTTGTATTAATCTGCTTACCAACAGTATCATAAGAGCTACTTTTAGCCCATAAGGGTAAAATTCCTGCGATAACTGGACCTTTTATTGTTTTATCGACTTGTGCACAAGCATTATTATAAATACACTCTCTAAGACTCTTAGCAAATGCTCCTGAACTATGCTCAGAATCTCCATATAAATCAGCGGCATAGTCAGTATTTAGAGACCAGCCTGTTACCCCTGCGAACCTTGGTTTAAACTTAAGCTTCTCAAACTGGGGCAACATAAGTTTAACAGCCTGCTCAGTTGTTAATGACAAAGTAGCATTTCCTTCAGGATGATATACTGTATTTGTGCCTCCTGAAACTGCATTTGTTGGCTCACCTATCAAAATTTTAGTATGAATTGGGATATGCAGGTCATTGACAATTCTTGAATAGCTATCAGCTATAAAGCCAGGTTCATATTCAGGATATGTGTCATACTCTTGAATAAATAAATAATCTATATATCCATTCTGAATGACTTTATCATAGTCATTACTCTTACCCGTTGTCACTAGCTTATAGTCATTTACTTGAGGCTCTGCAACAATTACAATTTTTGAATCCAGTTTCTTTATATCAAGAGAAAGCTGATTAATAAAATCTGCTGAAGTAAACTTTCTAAAACTATAAACAATTCCATCAATATTATTTTTATGTAAAAAATTAACAATATTATTTGCTAAAGTGTTAATTTGAGCTTCTGTCATTTTTTTACCAAAAACTTTTGGCTCAATATCTGTTTTACTTACGCCAGGATGAAATGTATTTGGAACACCTCCCACTGCTAGTAACACTTTCATTCCAGATTTTTTAGCTTGTCTAACTTTATCTATGATAGTCTGTATCGATGTAGGACTAGAAGTATAAAGACCTATGTCAGTACCATATACCTCACCATAGGCAATAACAACAACATTATACCCATCACTCTTTGCCTTCTGAATATCGACTCTAGAGGTAGAGCCAGGTGTTCTAACATCCAAAAATCCTGCTATGATTCTATCTGGAAGCAGATTCGCTTTAGAAATATTTTTTTGTATTCCTGCAACAGACTCTGCAGCTGTATAAAAAGGTATAGTCAAAAAGCAAAATACAACCAGAGTAAAAAATCTTTTCATTACTATATAAATATAAATACTAATTACATAATTATAAATAATTCTATATAAATATGTTAACAATAGTCATTTTTTTAATTACACTATTATCATATAAATCAAATAACTGATTTAATACTTTGACTAAAATGGAACAAGATGTAGAAGAAAATTAGATAACCAGTAGAACTTTTTAGTCGTCTTTTGAGTAATATAATCCTTTAGAAGAATTAAGCGCCTTAAGACGAGCATCAGCCTCTTGAAGCCTTTTTGTCGCAGCTTCAATATCAAGCTTAGAAGCATCTGGCTTCTTAAGAGCTTCTTGCGCTCGCTTCCTAGCTTTCTCTGCTTCTGCTTGATTTAAATTTTCAGCCCTTTCCATATCGTCAACCATAATTGTAACGCGAGTAGGAGTAACTTCAACAATGCCACCTGAAACATATAGCACATCAGTATGTTCATCTTTTCTTATATTTACAACACCCGCAGGGAGAGTAGATAAAAGTTCAGTATGTCCATACGCTATACCCATCTCTCCAGCAGATCCGCGAAGACTTACAATATCAGCCTCACCTTTAAATACTGAACCTTGAGGACTAACAACATCAACTTTTAGGTATTTTTTTGTCATATCTACACCCTATTATAGAGTTTTTGCCTTCTCAATTGCTTCTTGAATTGAACCAACCATATAGAAAGCTTGCTCAGGTAAGTGATCATACTCACCATTAACTATAGCTTTAAAACTCGCTACAGTATCTTTAAGTGACACAAACTTACCAGGGTTACCAGTAAATACTTCAGCAACATGGAATGGCTGGGATAAGAATCTTTGAATCTTACGAGCTCTATCAACTGTTTTCTTATCTTCGTCAGATAATTCATCCATACCAAGAATAGCAATGATATCTTTCAGCTCTTTATACCTTTGAAGTACTTTCTGTACAGCACGAGCAGTTTCATAATGCTCCTGTCCAACTACTAGTGGATCTAACTGTCTAGAAGTTGAGTCTAGTGGATCTACAGCTGGATAAATACCTAACTCTGCAATTTGACGCGATAATACAATAGTCGCATCTAAGTGTGAGAATGTTGTAGCTGGTGATGGATCCGTTAAGTCATCTGCAGGCACATATACAGCCTGAACTGATGTAATAGAACCTGTCTTAGTAGATGTAATACGCTCTTGTAAAGCACCCATCTCAGCAGCAAGTGTTGGCTGGTAACCAACTGCTGATGGCATACGGCCTAATAGTGCTGATACTTCTGTGCCGGCAAGAGTATATCTATAAATGTTATCAATAAACATCAAGACATCACGCTTCTCGTCACGGAAACCTTCAGCAATTGTTAGACCACTAAGAGCCACTCTTAATCTGTTTCCTGGTGGCTCATTCATCTGACCATATACCAAGGCAACTTTATCTAATACATTAGAGTCTTTCATTTCATAGTAGAAGTCGTTACCTTCACGAGTTCTTTCACCAACACCAGCAAATACAGAATATCCACTATGCTCTTTAGCAATGTTGTTGATAAGCTCCATCATTGTAACTGTCTTACCAACACCAGCACCACCGAAGAGGCCTACTTTACCACCTTTTGCAAATGGACAAATAAGATCAACTACTTTGATACCTGTTTCTAATATTTCAGTACTTAGTGCAAGCTCATCATAAGCAGGAGGAGCTTGGTGTATAGATCTTGTCTCTGTGTATTGAACAGGTCCAGCCTCATCGATAGGCTCACCTAATACGTTCATAATACGACCTAAAGTACCTTGACCTACTGGCACAGAGATTGGAGCATTTGTGTTTTCCACAACCATTCCGCGTCTTAAACCATCACTAGAACCCATAGCGATAGTACGTACTACGCCATCACCAATCTGTTGTTGTACTTCTAGCACTAAACCTGTTTCATTTACATTTAAAGCATCATATACTTTTGGAGTGTTATCTCGAGAAAACTCTACATCAATAACAGCACCAATTACTTGAATAATTTTACCTGTACTCATTTACCTCTCCTAAACTGCTGCCGCACCTGAACAAATTTCCGCAAGCTCTTGGGTAATCATAGCTTGTCTTACCTTGTTGTAATCTAATTTTAACTGATCAATAATATCACTAGCATTATCAGTTGCATTTTTCATAGCCATCATACGAGCTGCTTGCTCACATGCTGCATTTTCCAATATTGCGCCTCTAACTTGAGCTTCGATATACCTAATACACAGAGCATTTAATACTTCTTCTATATCCCTCTCATAGATATAGTCCCAATGACCTTTAGAAGCATTTTTTTTGTTTTCTTTTAGCTCTTCTTCTGTGAAGATATCTTGTATAGGCAATAGCGTTTGCAATCTTGGCTTTTGCTTAATTGTACTAACAAACTCGTTACTACTCATATATAGCCTATCTATTTCACCAGCAGTAAACTTGTCTAACATCACTTTAACAGCTCCGCTAATAGCCCTAATACTGCCCTCTTTATCTTTATCGTTATAATGAGCTGTAGCCACTACATTTACATCTTTCAGCTTTGCAAAAAAGCTTGCTGCTTTTGAACCAATTACACAGACATCAATCTCAACTCTATCTTCAACATTCTTTTTGATATTTTTAAGAACATGCTTAAACAAGTTAATATTAAGCCCACCACATAGGCCTCTATCAGTAGATGTAACTATATAGCCAACCCTCTTAACTTCTCTATCAAATAGATAAGGGTTCGGATAATCTATACTTGCAGATGTAACATTTTTGATAATAGTATTTGCACTTTCAACATAAGGGCGAACATTGTTCATCTTAACAATAGCTCCTCTCATCTTACTAGCCGCAACTAATTCCATAGCACCAGTGATCTTTTGTGTATTTTTAACACTCGATACCTTGGATTTTATTTCTCTAGCGTTAGACATAGTCTATACTCCTATTACCAAGCTTGATTTGCTTTACAATCTTCAACAATTGTTTTTAACTTGTCAGCTATCTCAGCATCATATTTGCCTGTCTCATTAATTTCTGCAACCACTTCTGCATAATTACTTTCTGCAAGAGCATGTAGCGCAGATTCAAATGGAATCACTTCAGAAACTTCTAGACTATCTAGATAACCATTATCAGCCGCATACAAAGATAGCGCCATCAATGCAATTGATAATGTTGAAAATTGCTTCTGTTTAAGTAATTCAGTTACTCTTTGACCTCTATTAAGCTGTGATCTAGTTGCTTCATCAAGATCTGATGCAAACTGTGAGAATGCTTCTAATTCTCTAAACTGAGCTAGTGCTAAACGGATACCGCCACCAAGCTTTTTAATAATCTTTGTTTGCGCAGCACCACCAACACGAGATACCGAGTTACCTGGGTTGATTGCTGGTCTTAATCCAGAGTTAAATAAGTCTGTCTCTAAAAATATCTGACCGTCTGTAATTGAAATTACGTTCGTAGGTACAAATGCAGAAATATCACCAGCTTGTGTTTCAATAATAGGTAATGCAGTTAAAGAACCAGTTTTACCTTTTACTTCACCGTTTGTGAATTTTTCCACATACTCTTCATTTACCCTAGCTGCTCTTTCTAGAAGCCTTGAGTGAAGATAGAACACATCACCGGGATACGCCTCACGTCCAGGCGGTCTTCTTAGAAGCAAAGAAATCTGTCTATAGGCCCATGCCTGCTTAGTCAAATCATCGTACACAACCAAAGCGTCTTCACCACGATCTCTAAAGTATTCACCCATAGAACACCCAGCATAAGGTGCAATATATTGCAATGCAGCAGAATCAGAAGCTGTAGCAGCTACAATAATTGTATGCTCCATAGCCCCATGCTCCTCAAGCTGTCTAACAATATTTGCAATCGATGATGCTTTTTGGCCAATCGCCACATAAATACACTTTACACCAGTACCTTTTTGGTTGATAATCGCGTCGATAGCAATGGCAGTTTTACCAATCTGTCTATCACCGATAATTAACTCTCTTTGGCCTCTACCGATTGGAACCATCGAGTCAATTGACTTAACGCCAGTCTGTAATGCCTGATCTACTGATTTTCTCCAAATCACACCAGGTGCAATTTTTTCAATTGGTGAAGAGTGATCAGTTTCAATCTCACCCTTACCATCGATAGGGTTGCCCAAAGCGTCAACCACTCTACCTAAAAGAGCTTCTCCAACAGGCACCTCTAATATTCTACCTGTACAATATGCTTTATCGCCTTCTCTAATATGTTCATACTCACCTAAGACAACAGCCCCAACTGAGTCAGTATTTAGGTTTAGCGCTAAACCATATACGTCTCCTGGTAGCTTAATCATCTCACCAGCAGTTACATCATCCAAACCATAAATAGTAACAATACCATCAGCAACACTGACAATAGTACCTTCTGATTTAAGTTCAACTGAATTGTCAAACTTTTCAATTCTTTTCTTTATTAAACCACTTATTTCTGATGGACTTAATTGCATAAGCTCACTTCCTATAATTTATGATAACAAAATACTTTTTAATGTCTCTATACGACCTGATACAGAATCATCTATTACTGTATCACCAACCTTAATTACTGTTCCACCCACTATAACAGGGTCAACACTCACATTCATTTCAATAGTGCAGTTAAACTTCTCTTCAAGTTTAGCTTTTAGCTTAGTAAGCGTGCTCTTATCAGCTTTGTAAGCCAAGGTAACATCTGCTACTTTTATATTATTATGTGTGTTTTTGATAGTTTCAAACTGGAATGCTATTTCAGGCAGTATAGATAACTTTTTATTTTCTGCTATTAGTGCAACAAAGTTATAAAACTTCACATCTAACTGGCCTTTTACAGCACTTATAATCTCATCCTGAGAAATTTCAGGATTAGCAATAATAGCTGCGACAGAATCATCTTGTACTAATTCAGAAAAAGACTGAAGATGCTTTGACCATTCTTGCAGAAGATTATACTCATTTGCAAACTCAAACGCAGCCTTTGCATATGGTTTAGCAATTACACTTAGATTTGTCATGTACCTACCTTTTATACCCAAAAGTTATACTTTCTCTACGAAGTCTTTCAGAATCTTTTTACTAGATTGCTCATCAACATTTGCTGATATAATCTTACTAGCAGCCGCCATAGCCAAGCTAACAACTTCATGTTTAAGTTCTTCTTTAGCTTTGATTTTTTCTTGCTCGATTTCAGCCATAGCCATGCTTTTGATTTTATCAGCTGCTGCAATAGCCTCTTCTTTAGCTTGTTCATCTACTTTATGAGCTCTAACATAAGCATTCTCAACTATTTCAGTAGCCTTTGCTTTAGCTTCACGCAATACTTCAGCAGACTGTCTTTTGGCAACTTCTAACTCTCTAGATGCTCTATCAGCAGATGCCAAACCTTCAGCAATCTTTTCTCTACGCTCATCTAAAGCCTTGCGCAGTGGAGGCCATACAAACTTCATTGTAAAGCCAACGAAGATTGCAAATGTTATCATCTGCCCAATTAGAGTTATATTAATATCCATCTACTTATCCTTTAGATAACAAATTTATGATTTTATATTCTTTTTACTATGCACCAACAACTTTTTGAGCAGCTTCTGCTAAGCCGGGGATAGCTAATGGGTTAGCATACAACACTAAGAAACCAATAGCGATTGAGATAGCAGCGAATGCATCTACGAAAGCAGCAACAATAAACATACGACCAAGTAGCATACCACCTAGCTCTGGCTGACGAGCCACGCCCTCTAGATACTTACCACCCAACACACCAAAACCTATCGCAGTACCTAATGCTGGTAAAGAGATTAGTAAAGCAACCGCTATAGCAGTCAAACCATTTAAGTTACCTAAAACCTGTAAAGACATATCCATTTCTTATTTCTCCTGTTTTTATTTAATTTTATTTAGGTTGATTTAAACTTAGTGAGCTTCCTGCGCCATATTTAGGTAAACCACAGTTAGCATCATAAATACAAATGCTTGTATTAAAACTATCAATATATGGAAAATAGCCCATATTCCGCCAAGCGTCCACTGGAACCACCACGGTAACAGTGCAATCAAGATAAATATTAACTCTCCTGCAAAAATATTACCAAATAAACGTAGCGACAGCGAAACTGGCTTAACTATCTCATCTACAAGCCTAAAGAATATATTTAAAGGGAATAACCATATCCCGAAAGGAGAACTTAAAATCTCTTTCAGCAAACCAAACCCTTTAGCTTTAAGATTATAAAAAACCACCAAGAAAAATACCGCGATAGACATCGCAAAAGTAACGTTAGGATCTGCTGTAGGCACCACCCTAAAATACACATCATGACTACTTGTGAAGAAGCTAATAATCCAACCAAAAAGATCAACAGGGAGTAAATCCATCAAATTCATAAGAACAACCCAGACAAAGATTGTTAAGGCCAGTGGCGTAACAAAATCTCTTTTGTGATGATAGTTTTCAGCAACCATACCATCCATCCATTCCCATACTGCTTCAATCATATTTTGAAACCTTCCCGGAACTCCTGCATTAGCTTTTCTTGCCGCCATAAACATAGCTAAGATGAATACAACCCCCAAAACCCCACTAACTAGCAAAGAGTCGACATTTAACTGCCAGAAAGAACCTTCGCCAAGGCTTATTTGCCAATGATGTAAGTGATGCTGAACGTACTCAGTAGCTACTTGAGAACCTGCCTCTGTATTTGCCATTACATATCCACCAATAATTTTTAAATATTTTTTGTATTTAACAACCCTAAAACGTGCTTATCTTACCCTTCTAAACAAGATAGGCACAAAACATACGACCAATTGTAACAAAAGTAATCCAAAAATGTAAGAAAATAATTTGGGTTTGACATAAACTGCCAACAGTATTGTAATCAATGCTACAATGCCCAATTTTAGAAGCTCGCTCATATAAAAAATGACTATCTCAACTCCTGGACTGAACTGCTTTTCAACAAACAATCTGAAGAAAAAAATAAAATTGGCTAAGAACATTGTTGCAGCACCAAACGCAAAAGAATTAGCGTATACATAGCCATATATTGACAAAATAACAAGATATCCAACGATACCCAAACAAAACTGAATTAAAATAAATCTTTTCTCATTTATCCTAATATTTGACAACACAACTCAACTATCACTGTTAATAAAAAATATTAAAGCTATGATATCAAAAAAGCATATATTTAACAAAGAAAAGCTTTAGGCTTGATTTATATATTACTGGAACTTAAAATTATATCCTTAAACTACCTAAAATAGGCACGGTATGGAACAAAAAATTCACAACATTCGCGGATATGCATGGATAATAATTGTACTTAGTTCTTTCTTGCTCTTTGACAAATATATTATGCAAGTATTTCCAAGCCTAATTACTGATGATATGATGTCCAGCTTTCATACCAACGCCACTCAAACAGGGGCGTTAGGCTCAGCTTTTTTTTGGTCGATAATTATCTGTCAGCTATTTCTTGCTGGCCCAATTATAGACAAATTTGGATTTAGACTAATAAGCCCAATATCAATAACCATCTCTGCAATAGGGGTCATACTTTTTGTTGTAGCCTCAAATCTAGGTAGCTTAAGCATGGCATATATTGCTAGAATTATTACAGGGCTAGGAGTTTCATTTGCCACCATATCTTACTTAAAAGCTGTTTCCGTTTGGTTTGAACCCCGTAAATTTGCATTCGCTGCTAGTTTTTTAGCAACTGCAGCAATGATTGGCGCACTCTGCGCACAAGCACCTCTAGCATACCTAATAACACTATGTGGCGACTGGAAAATGGCTATGCTTCTATTCGCTGTTGCTAGTTTATTTATCGGTGTTCTTTACTATATAGTTGTACGTGACTTTAACCCAAAACAGCCTGAAGCTAGCTCACCAAGTAATCAATTAAAAACATTAGATGCACTAAAAGAAGTTGTCAAAAATAAAAATAACTGGCTTTTAACTTTTTATGTAGGACTAAGCTTTACAGCTGTTGATGCATTTGCTGGATTTTGGGGCAATGCTTATTTTAGAGAAGCCTACCACATATCTCGTGAAGAAGCTGCTAGTATCATATCAATGATATTCATAGGTATGGCAATAGGATCTCCAATCATAGGAAAGCTATCTGAAATTCTTGATAGCCGAAAAGGGGTCATGATTTTCTTTCACATTATAGGGTCTATCGCCTTAAGCTTTGTACTACTAACCAAAACTAGTGCAACGCTATCAGCAATACTACTTTTCGTATTTGGCTTATGCCTAGGCATATACATGCTGTCGTTTGCAATAGGAAATCGTATAAACCCTATCGTTATCACAGCCACAGTAGCGGCATTCATCAATACAGGGGAACCAATATTAGGAGCTATCTTTGACCCTTTAATTGGCTATTTCCTAGACTGGTCGTGGACTGGAAAATACCTAAACAAAGCAGGAGAGGTTATTTCACAACACACAAGTCCAGATGATATTAAATATTTTGATTTAAGTTCATACCATTTTGCTTTTACAACTCTTGTGATAAGTATGGCAGCATCCTTGATAGTCCTATTATTAATAAAAGATAGTAAAGACTAAAAGGTATCTTACTTAAGCAACATGTCAAATCTTGAATCTAATTTAGCCTCGACTGTTACAAGCTTCTGTTGTTTCTCATCATAAAACTCTAGCTTTCCAGCATGAAGTAACAATTTATCCACACCCCTTGCTAGTAGTTTTTTATCTTTATCTATGTAGCCATATTTTTTGTCAGCTACAATAGGATGTCCCATAGCTTTAGTATGAACCCTGATCTGATGAGTACGGCCGGTTTCCAACTTAATCTCTAAAAGACTATAATCGCCAACTTTTTGCACCGATAATATTCTTGTAAGGGCTTTTTTACCTTCTCGTTTATCAACTTTGACTATTCTTTGACCATCTTTTGTCTCTCTACGACTCAAAGGTAGGTCAATCATTAAAATCTTTTTATCCCAATAGCCATGAACTAAAGCATAATAAATTTTTTTCACTTTACGTTCTTTGAAGATATCAAAGAAATATACTAGTGAGCTATGTTTTTTAGCCAACAGTACACAACCAGAAGTTTCTTTATCGAGTCTATGCACCAAATCTAAACGTCTTGCTTTGGGGCGCAACTGTCTCAACCTTTCTACTAAGCCAGAATTGACACCAGACCCACCATGAACAGCCATACCAGATGGTTTATTTACAATAATATAATCATCTGTCTCATATAAAATTCGTTGTTCTAAAAAATCCAAATGTGACCTAGGAACCTTTATATTTTCTACTTTTTCATCTAAATTGAATGGCGGTATCCTAACGATATCCCCCGCACTTACACGAGTTGTCTGCTTAACTCTTTTTTTATTTACACGTAATTCACCCTTGCGAATCCAACGGTAAATAAGCGGTTTTGGCAAGCGAGAATATCTACCTATTAAAAAATTATCAATCCTTTGCTCTACAATATCTTCAGCAACTTTAATAAGCTGAACCTTATTCATTTGAGATACCAAAATTATTATTCTGCATATCATTCAGTCTACTTATCGTTCTTTGAAACTCGAATCTTAAACGCTCACCTTTATAAAGCTGAGTAAAATCACTATTCGCCAATATAACAACTTTTTTGTTTTGATCATAAAACTCATCAATAAGGGCAATAAAACGTCGCGCCATGTCCTCATTATACTGATCAAAACCAGTCAGATCATAAATAAAAACTTGTTCATACCTACTACAAATATCAATATAATCATAAGAGCTTCTACCATCACCACAAATAACCTTAAAGTCAAAACAAATATCCTTATGGCTTATAAGTAGCGCAGCAATTCTTCTACCCAAAACATCTATACTTAGATCTTTATCAAAGTGCTCATTTCTAAGGAAAAACTTATCAAAAAAGTTTTTACGATTTTGCTCGTTATATGGGTAGAGGTAATTTAAGTATTCCGTAGGCAGACGAAACCTATAATCAACACCTGAATCTAAATTCAAAACATTAACATTTTTAATAAGAATATCTATGGCTGGTAAAAATAGCTCTCTTTGCAAGCCTCTCTTATATAAATTTTCAGGCTCAATATTCGAGGTAGCTACAAGTATCACACCAAGCTTAAATAGTTCTGTAAAAACACTTCCCAAAATCATAGCATCAGCAATATCTTCTACAAAGAACTCATCAAAACAAATAATTCGCATATCCTTAGCCATATCATATGCAACCTTCGATATGGGGTTCTTATAACCTTGATATTTCCTTAATTCTGAATGAATCTCCTTCATAAAATGAGAGAAGTGCTGTCTTCTTTTTTGCTTAATAGGTAAATTATCAAAAAAAATATCCATGATGAAGGTTTTACCTCTACCTACACCTCCCCACATATAAAGTCCTTTGATATGAGAATATAATGACCTCTTGAGAAAACCGAACTTCTTTTTCTTATCTACTGATATCTGATTCATTATTTCCTGCAAATTCTTTATAGCCTCAAGCTGCAAAGAATCCACTTTTAGATTAAGTTCTCGAACTTTTTGGAGATAAGCGTTCTCTAATTTCATTATTTGACTTCTTTATCTTTAACTAAAACTAATAGGAAAAAAGACACAAACATGCTAAAAACCAAAATCAAAAAAGCATTATGATAAGCACTTATATGAAAATACCTATGAGCGCCTTCCGTAGCAACATTTGTAATTTGATTATGAATATCTATATATTGACCAGTCCATGTCAGATCAAGTAGATGCCCTATAAGAGGATCGAATAACGCACCTAGTAATGGCTCACCTGTATTAATTAAAGCAGCTACAGTAGCGGCCACAACTATTGGGTTTATGCGATTACCTATGGCAAAAGCTAGCATATATACCCCCAGGCAAAATCCAAATACAAACAATAATGCTCCTGAAATTCCGGGAGTGAGCTTAAATTGTAAAACCAAAGCCAAACAAATTGTTGCAATTATATGGAAAATGACCATAATCTTAACTCTACTATCAAATTTCTCAGAAAGCTTACCAATAACAGGAGAGCCTATAGCAAGTCCAAGAAACATCATAGATACAATAAATGAAGCTTCTTTAGCAGGAATTCCATATAACTCCCTGAAGTAGTTATTACCCCAAATACCACCAAAAACATCTATCGTTGTAAATGTTAATCCCGTATATAGTGTAAGGTACCAATTATTCTTGTTCATAAGTACCTTTTTTATACCAGCGAGAGTCCCTGTATTCCCTCTAGTATCATTAGCAAATGATGCTTCAGGGTTATAGTCTCTTACCAAGGCAAGATATAGCAAAGCCATAACTATACTAAAGCATGCATAACCAATTAAGGCCCTATGCCATGACCCTGTAATTTCAATAAGATAAACAAGTGGAACTTGTCCTAGCAAAGCTCCCAGCATTGCAGCAGTCATCAAAAAACTACAAACAAAGGCGAATTTACGTGGATCGAACCAAACTGCTGCTGCTTTAATATAACCAACAGTAGCAAAAGATGCTCCTATTCCAATCATTAATCGAGAAACACAGCCAAGCGCAAAACTATGAATATCTGCCGAAAGAACAAATAATATTAGTCCAATTGCAGAAAGAATCAGTGAAAAAAAACTGACTTTTCTAAACCCTAACTTGTCTATAATTGGGCCGGCTACAAAAAACTGACAAAATACTACTGACCACAAAAATAGCGATACCATAGCACTCATTTCTGTAGCATTTATCGAAAAACTAGTCATCAGCTCATTTGCTATAAGACTAGGAGATACATTCATTATGTATTTATCAATCAGTAAAAATGAGCTCAGACCCACAACTATCCAAGCATAACCTTTTATATTATGTAACTTCATATAACTATTTTTTCTAGAAAATTTATTAATTCATTCAAATGAATTTGCTCTTGCGGCTTATCTTGTTGTAAATATTTCACACCAACAGCTTGTTGCAACAGTTCATCCTGACCAATTATCACAGCAATTTTAGCACCAGACTTATCTGCCTTCTTAAACTGCGACTTAAAGCTACCAAATTTCAAATCCATACCTACCTTTAGCATAGGTAACTCTTGGCGTATACTCTCAACCGTCAGCAACGATCTATGCAACTGACTACTATCTAGCACGAAAAAAACATCACAAGCATCATTATCTAGAGGAAGCTCACCTTCACTTTCAAGTAAAAGTATTAATCGCTCTAGACCAATAGCAAAGCCGATAGCACCAGTTTTTTGACCGCCTAAGTTTTCTACTAAATTATCATAACGACCACCAGCGCATACTGCTGCTTGAGCACCCAACTGATCAGTAGTCCATTCAAAAACCAATCCGCTATAATAATCTAGACCTCTGACTAGATTCTGATTAACTCGATAGTTAACTCCTAAGTTATCAAGATACTCACATGTCTGCTCAAATCTCACCAATGAATCTTCATCAATAAAATCAATAAGCTTAGGAGCATTCAGCAATATCTGTTGAGTTTGCTCATTCTTAGAGTCGAGTATTCTCAGAGGATTCTTATCCAACCTCTTGATAGAATCTTCATCCAGTTGAGCATGATATGGTTTTAGATACTCTAACAATGCTTTAGTATATTCTTGTCTATCAGAACTAGATCCCAGACTATTTAACTCCAACTTTACACATCCAGAAATACCCAGCTCTCTGAATAAGTTCCAGCCAATAGTAAGAATTTCTAAGTCTATCGCAATATTATCATAACCATAAGCTTCAACACCAAGTTGATAAAATTGTCTATACCGACCTTTTTGAGGTCTCTCATAGCGAAACATAGGCCCAGAATACCAAAGCTTTTGTGTTTGCCCCCTATTAGCCAAACTATTCTCAATTACCATACGCACACAACCGGCCGTACCTTCAGGTCTGAGCGTTAGACTTTCTCCACTTCTATCTACAAAATCATATGTTTCTTTTGAAACTATATCTGAAGTTTCTCCGACACTTCTATGAAATAGCTCACTTTTCTCTAAGACAGGCAGTCTAACTTCATCATAATTATATTTACCAAGAACTGATTTTATTTTTGACTCTAGAAATTGCCACTTAAAGCTATCGGAAGGAAGAATATCATTAAAGCCACGGATAATAGTAAGTTTGCTCATAAGCTACCTACCTTAATTTTTCAACTTTAGTTTCTGTAACACTATCTTTATAGTTTTCTTGTAATGACTTATCATCTTGTTTAATTATCTTTGAATCAGCATCTAATGCTTGTTGGATTTTTCCTTCCATCTCCATTCCGTAATCAAGAGATTTATCATAAATAAACTTAAGATTTGGAACTATTCTAAGATTTAGTGATTTAGCTATAGATGATCTAAAAAAACCCTTTGACTTATCAAAAGCTTTAGATATATATTGAGCTTCCTGAATGTCTAAGCAGGTATAGTATACCTTTGCATAAGATAAATCCTTAGAAAGCTCTATCTCTGTAATAGTTGCAGTAGCAAGCTTGGGATCTTTAATTTTTGTACGCAATAGTAAAGATATTACTTTTTGTAACTCACTCGCCACTCGTTGCACTCTACCTTCTGCAGCCATAACTATAACTCCTTAGCAACCTCAATAACTTCAAATACTTCTATCTGGTCACCTTCACGGACGTCATTATAATTCTTGACACCGATACCGCACTCCATACCTTTCTTAACTTCATTAGCATCATCCTTAAATCTCTTAAGTGACTCAAGGCTACCTTCATAAATAACCACGTTATCTCTCAAGACACGAATAGGATTTGTACGTTTAACAGTACCTTCAACTACCATACAACCAGCAATTGAACCAAATTTAGAAGATCTATAGACCTCCCTAACTTCCGCAATACCAATAATTTGTTCTTTCATTTCTGGAGATAGAAGACCAGTCATTGCTTTTTTAACATCATCTATCAAATCATAGATAATATTATAATAACGAAGCTCTACACCATCTGTTTCAGCAAGCTTTTTCGCAGCACCATCAGCACGCACATTGAAACCAACAATCACAGCCATAGACGCAACTGCTAGTGTCACATCAGAAGAAGTAATAGCTCCAATTCCACTTGCGATAATATCAACCTTAACCTCATCTGTCGAAAGTTTAAGTAAAGACTCTCTAATTGCTTCAACTGAACCCTGCACATCACCTTTAAGAATAATTTTAAGAGTTTGTTGTTCACCTTCTTTGCCCATATTGCTAAACATATTGGACAACTTAAGTGCTTGCTCTTGAGCTATTTTAGCTTCTTTCTGTCTTTGAGATCTTTGTGCTGCAAGCTCTTTAGCCTTCTTCTCATTATCAATAACGACCACATCATCACCAGCTGCTGGAACACCAGACAGACCAAGTATTTCTACAGGAGTAGCTGGACCTGCTGTTTTAATCTTCTTACCTAGATCATCATGCATAGCTCTGACTCTACCGTACTCAGTACCACACAAGATATTATCGCCTTGCTTAAGACTACCATTTTGAACCAGTACAGTCGCGACTGGACCACGCCCTTTCTCTAAGCGAGATTCAATAACAACACCTTCAGCCAAGCCCTCAGCAAACGCCTCTAATTCGAGAACTTCTGATTGTAATAATACAGCATCTAATAGTTCAGCAACACCCTCACCAGTTTTAGCGGAAACATTAGCAAACATAACGTCTCCCCCCCAAGATTCTGGAATCACATTACGCTGAGCTAACTCGCCAATAACCCTATCTGGATCAGCTTCTGGTTTATCAATCTTATTTACAGCTACAACAATTGGAACACCTGCTGCTTTAGCATGCTGAATAGCCTCTTCAGTTTGAGGCATAACCCCATCATCTGCAGCAACAACTAGAATCACGATATCTGTACTTTTAGCACCACGAGCACGCATTGATGTAAATGCCTCATGTCCCGGAGTATCTAAGAATGTAATCGATCCTTTACTCGTTTCAACAGAGTATGCACCAATATGCTGTGTTATACCACCTGCTTCTCCTGCTACAACCCTTGCTTTACGTATATAGTCCAACAATGAGGTCTTACCGTGATCCACATGACCCATAATAGTCACAACTGGTGCACGAGAAATCTTTTTATGCAAACTTCTATCAACTGTAGTAACGGCTTCTTCAAGAGCATTTTCATTATGCAATGTATACTTATGACCCATTTCTTCAACAATCAGAACAGCTGTCTCCTGATCTAATGACTGATTAATCGTAGCCATCACACCCATATTAAACAGTACTTTAACAATTTCAGCACCTTTTACAGCCATTTTATTAGCTAAATCACTAACTGTAATACCTTCATGTATTTCAACTGTCTTCACTGTATTTTCAACAGGTTTTGTAAACTCTTGTTTTTTAACTTTAGGAGCTTTTAGTTTACCTTTTTTACTGCCAAACTCATCAAATGAATCCATATCACCTGCAAGCTGTGACAATTGTCTTGGATTAGCCTTTTTGAAGCCTTTACCACCAGCTTTTTTAGCCTTTGATTTTCTCTCTTCCTCTTCCCTCTTGTACTTAGTATTACTATTAGCGGGTTCAGAGAAAACTTTCTTTGTAGCTTTTTTCTTAGTTTGTTTAGCAGCAGCAGACTTTTCATCATCTTGAGACTTAGTTTCTTGTACCTTAACTTCAGGCATTGATGTGATTTTAAAGCCACTATCTTTGACAACAGGTTTTGAGACAGTTTTTTCCTGCTTTTGCTGTTCAGCATTAACATTTTGCACTTGAGCATTCACACTATCAGCTACTTGATTTTCTTTACTATCAACTATTGGCTTAGACTCTTCAGTATTAGACTTCTCTACTTTTATAGCAGGTTGTTCTTCTACCTTCTTTGCAACTCGTCTCTTTTTCTTAACTGATACATTTATCTTATGTTTACCATCAAGCTTAAGTGAAGTCACTTTCTTCCTAGCAACTGAATTCTTTGTACTATTAATCTTCTCTAAAAGAGTCTTCATCTCTTCTGGACTTAAAGTATCTTTTTCACTATTCTTTTCAATACCAAAAGATTTAAGCTGATTCAGCAAAGTGCTTACATCTTTATTTGTTTGTTGTGCCAACTGCCCAACTGTAATTTCTGCCATTTCCCTCTCCTTTGTACTATTTTGATTCGTACTTCCTATTCAAACCAAGGGGCTCTTGCTTGCATTATCAAATCTGTTGCTTGTTTTTCATCAATAGCAACAATATCAAGCAACTCATCTACAGATAGCTCTGCTAGATTTTCCATTGTTACTACATTATTTTGAGCTAACTTATTAGCCAGCTCCGCATCCATACCTTGCATATTAAGCAAGTCTTCTGCAGGCTTCCTACCACCTAATGCCTGAGATAATATTACAGCTTTTGCTCTCTCTTGAAGTTCATCTACTATCTCTTCATCAAAACCTTCAATCTCTAGCAGCTCATCTCTATCAAGATACGCTAAATCTTCCAATGTTTCGATACCTTCTTCGATTAACACTAGTGCAAAGTCATGATCAATATCCAATGCGTCCACAAACTTTTCAACTATCGTCATTTGTTTCTCTTCTTGCTCAGTATCAGATAAAACATTTATCTTCCAACCAATAAGAGCACTTGCCAATCTAACATTAACCCCATTCTTACCAATAGCTTTTGATAGACTTTCTTGCTTAACCACAATATCCATTGAGCTAGTTTCTTCATCAACATTTACTTCCAAGATATCTTCAGAGTCAACTGGTGACAAAGAGTTGATTGCATATTGAACCATATCCTCATCCCATAGAATAACATCTACCTTTTCACCATTTAGCTCACTCATAATAGAGTGTATTCTAGATCCTCTAACACCAACACAAGCACCACATGGATCTATTCTCTGATCATTACTTTTAACTGTTACCTTTGATCTAAAACCTGGTTCACGAACAACATTTACTACGTTTATCAGCTCTTCTTCTACTTCAGGAACCTCAAGCTTAAACAACGCCTTAAGCATCATATTGCTAGCACGACTAAGCATGACTGTGCTTGGTTTGCCAAACTCATCAACCTCGACATTCTCAACACATGCTCTAATTTTATCACCAACACGGAATCTTTCTCTCGAAATCAAGTCTTTTTTAGGTAGGATACCTTCAGCGTTATTACCAAGATCGATAACAAGGATCTCATAGGTTGCTCTTTTAACCTCTCCGTAAACAATATCACCAATTTTACTTTGATAAAATTTAGCTGTTTTCTCTCTTTCAAAATTTTTGATTTTTTTCATTAAAATCTGTTTTGCCATAGTAGCAGCAATACGCCCATATTCTTTGACCTCGACAGACTCACGTATTACGTCACCAGCTTTAACATCATAGCCCTTTTCTTGTGCCACGTCTTCATAAAGCTCTTTAGAATAATCAATCAAATCTTCATCTTCAGAGACGATATGCCAAACTCGATCTGCCTTAAAATCTCCTGTAACTCTATCGATTTTAACTTCGATATTCATGTGCTCATCAAGCTCTTTTTTAGTTATAATAGCCAATGCTTCTTCCATAGCCTCGAACAAAAGATCTTTTGAAATATCTTTTTCATTTGCTACAGTCTCTAATACTAACAATAATTCTTTGCTCATACCTAATCCCTCTATCTAACTAAAATCTGGCGAAACTCTAAACTTCTTAAGCTCATCAAAATCAAAACTGACTTCTTTACCATCATCAAGCTTTAGAGTAACATCATTGCCTTCAACTCTCTCAAGCACACCTTTAAATTTTGTTTGAGACTCAACTGGTGTTAAAGTAACTGCCTTAACATTAAATCCTATCAAAGCTTGTGCTTGAATAATATTAAAAATTTGGCGATTCATACCCGGAGAAGATACTTCTAGAACATACTTATCTGAGATAGGATCTTCCACATCAAAAATTGCACTCACCTCTTTACTTACAACCTGACAGTCATCAACTGAAACACCATTCTCATGATCAATAAAGATACGTATTGTAAGCTTACCAGTACCTACAACCTCTATTCCCCATAAAATATAGCCTAAATCAGCTGTGATGGGTTCTACTATTTCATACAAATCATCTAGTAACATTTTCACCCCTTAGATTTTGCATACCCTCTAGATAGCAAAAAGGCCCTTGAAGGGCCTTTATAAAATAAAAACTTTTGGTAGCGGGGGCAGGATTTGAACCTACGACCTTCGGGTTATGAGCCCGACGAGCTACCAAGCTGCTCCACCCCGCGTCTATGAGAATATATAATAACAACATTTCAGTAGATGTCAAGCCTTATAATAATCTCTTTTTTTAAATACTAAACTCTCTTATAGCATCTATCATAACTTTTACATTGTCAGGGTCAATATCAGGATATATCCCATGACCTAAATTTACAATATAATTATTCAGCTTATCTGAGTGGATAAACTCCATACTTTTCTTAACCGTACTTCTGATACTATCAGGTGTGCCATACAAGAATGCCGGATCAAAATTGCCTTGCAGAACCTTACCTACACCTATCCTATGGCGTGCTTGATCTAGAGTTACACTCCAATCAACACCAACCCCATCACATGACTTATCTTTAAACTCCTCAAAAAAGTTTGCCCCTCCTTTTGTGAAGAAAACTACAGGAACATTAGATTTCTGCTTAACATTTTTAGCAATATACTCCATATACTTTAATGAAAATTCTTTATATTGTTCTAAAGGTAGAATTCCTCCCCAAGTGTCAAAAATCATTAAAGAACTAGCACCGGCTTTGACTTGCTCAAGCAGGTAAATCACTGTTATATCCGCTAACCTTTGAAGAAGTGCGTGCATCAATTGAGGATTTGCATACATCATTTTTCTTAGTTTATTAAACTGTTTTGAGCCAGAGCCCTCAACCATATATGCAGCAAGTGTCCATGGACTTCCAGTAAAACCTATAAGAGGTACATTTATAGCAGCCTTCGTAGTTCTAACAGCATTGTAAACATATTCCAAATCACCAACACTATCTTCTGCTGACTTTAACCTATTTAAATCCTTTTCTGACTCAATAGGATCAGAAAATACAGGACCAACTCCCTTGATAAATTTCAGATCCATACCCATTGCTTCAGGAATAGTTAAAATATCTGAAAATACAATTGCAGCATCAAGATCATATCTTTCTAGCGGGTGTAGTGCCACCTCACAACAAGCATCTGCATTGCGACACATATCCATAAAGTTCTCAAACTTTGATCTTACTGCACGATATTCTGGTAAATATCTACCAGCTTGACGCATTATCCATATCGGTGGTTTTTCTAATTTCTCATGCTTAAATGCATCTAAAAACAACTCTCTCATACTTAACATACCTTTAAATTTATTATGAAGGACTATTTAAAAAACTTGTCCATTTTTCTGTAACCTATAGCTTCTTGAATTGCTAGTTTTTCAATTTTCTTGCATCCGCTTAAATCTGCTATTGTTCGAGCAACTTTGAGTATTTTATAGTACCCTCTGGCTGATAGTCCAAGCTTTTCTATAGCTAGTGTTAGCATTTTTTTACTTTCTTCATCAAGGTCACAAACCTCGTCTAACTCTTTACTCGTTAGCATTGAATTTATTTTACCTTGCCTAGTGATCTGGATATCTCTCGCTTTTTTAACTCGCTCCCTAATTATACTACTTTTTTCGCCTCTTAACTCTTGATTTGTTAGATCCTCTTTTGCTAGCTCAAGAACCTCAACCTGCAAATCAATTCTATCCAAAAGAGGTCCCGAAAGCTTACTTTGATATCTTCTAATTGATTGAATTGAATCTGAGCACTCTTTATACTGCGATCCTAAATACCCACACGGACAGGGATTCATAGCAGCTATCAATTGGAAGTTCGCTGGATACTCTACCTGACACTTTGCTCTAGAAATATTTACAACTCCCGTCTCAAGAGGTTCTCTTAAAACCTCTAGAACCTTACGGTCAAACTCTGGCAACTCATCAAGGAATAACACGCCATTATGAGCTAAAGATATTTCACCGGGCATAGGATTGCTACCACTGTCAATTCCAAGAATTAGTGCTAATATACTTCTATATAAATCAATGATTTTATTAGACACAATTCCAAGAATTAATGATAATCTGCCATAAAATATGTCAATTATCCAAGAATTAGTGCTAATAAATAACATCTGAAAAAAACATTATGAAAATAAAGTCTAATTATAGAGATATACACTACACTTATTCAAGTGTTTCAGGGAATTATCCTTTTAGATTAGAAAAAACTGTTAGTTTCGAATCAACCTTAGAAAGAGATTTTATTACTCTTATGGAGTTTAATCCTCTTGTATTAGATCTAACTGAACAACCTATAACCTTTAAGTATAATAACTTAAATAATAGAGAAGCTTCATATACTCCGGATTTCAAAGTGGATTTTTCTGCAGATACTAGTTTACCCTCTTCATACATTGTAGAGGTTAAACCTAGAAAGTTTATAAAAACAAATTGGTCTAAACTTCGAGAGAAATTCAGGTTAGCTACAAAATATGCTAAAGAAAATGGTTATATATTTAAGATATATGATGAGAATAAAATACGCTCTCAATACTTAAATAATATCAAGTTGGTTAATGCTAGAAAATATATTGAATATTCTTTGGAAGAAGAAGCAAGGATTTTAGAGCATTTATCACTATCAGGACATTTATCAATTGATGAAATCTTAGAGTACTTATATGTTACTAGAGAACAAAAAGGCATTGCTCTTGGGCAAATACTTAATTTGATAGCTAAGCATTGTATTTGTTGTAATATGAATCTGCCAATAAGTCGTAGCACGATTATATGGTGCAAAAATAAAGAGAATTTTTATGAGTCAATACACTATAGATAGAAGTAAAGTGGTAATAAAACCAAAACAGTATGTTAAAGTCAAAAATGATATTTTTAGAATAACGCAAACCATTGATTTTGAAACAGTCGTTGGCGTGAATATTAAAACAGGAAAAGCTAAGTCGATATTAGTTCATGAAATAAAAAATATTATAGATAAAAACGAAATAATCAGTGATGGGCAAGATGTTTCTTCGTATACCGATACACAGTGGCAAGAGATAGAAAGACGCTTTGAAATAATCAAACCTTTACTTGGCGTATCGACAACAAAAGAAGATATAGAGACTGTAGCAGAAAAAAACAATATTCATTTTACAACCATATATAGATGGTTACGTAATTATAGAATTAGTGGAGCTATCACAAGTCTTCTAAAACAAAAACCTGGTAGTGAAATTGGTTCTAGTCGTATCTCTCAAATAGCTGATATGGTTATAGAAAAAACTATTGAAGAATATTACTTAACTAAGCAAAAACCCTGTATACAACGAATAATAGAACTTGTTCACATAGAATGTCATAACAAAAATATAACTCCTCCCAGTAAGAATACTATTCGATCAAGAATTGCAAAAATAAGTAATGAAGAAAGATTAAAGAAACAAGGCAATAAAGATATAGCAAGGAATATATATTCACCTGCAGCTGGAAGCTTTCCTCATGCAACAAATCCACTATCAGTAGTTCAGATAGATCATACTCTTATGGATATAATTTTAGTTGATGATGAAAATAGGTTACCAATAGGAAGACCATGGATAACTCTTGCTATAGATGTATACAGCAGAATGATAACTGGTTACTACCTATCATTAGAACCTCCAAGCGAAGCATCAGTAGCTTTATGTCTTACATGCTCAATGTTACCTAAAGATAAGCTACTGCTACAATATGAAGTTGATGCTGGTTGGCCTGTATGGGGAATAATGAATACTATTCATGTCGATAATGGTGCTGATTTCAGATCTGATTCACTAAGAAAATCTTGTTTATCTTACGGTATTAACATTGAATTTAGACCTGTCGGAAAACCGAACTTTGGTGGGCATATAGAAAGACTTATTGGAACTATAGTAAAAAAGGTTCATTCGCTACCGGGAACTACGTTTTCAAATATCTCTGAAAGAGGCAATTATGACTCAGATAAAAATGCGTGCTTGACATTCAAGGAGTTTGAAAAGTGGTTGTTATTATTTATAACCAAGGTATACCATCAAAAGAAGCATAGTTCTTTAGGGATGTCTCCACTACAAAAGTGGGAAGATGGTATATTTGGAACAAGCGAACATACTGGTTGTGGTTACCCTACAAAACCAAACAATCAAGATACCTTATTAATAGATTTCTTACCAATATTCAATAGAACAATTCAAAGAGCTGGAGTCAATATAGATGGGCTGAGCTACTATGATAATTGTTTAAGACCTTGGATTAATTACATCTCTTCCTCAAGTAAACAAAAAGAAAAATTTATATTTAGAAGAGATCCGAGAGATATTTCATATATCTGGTTTTTCGAGCCACAACTAAAACAATATTTTAAAATTCCTTTAGCAGATCAATCCATACCTCCTATTAGTCTATTTGAATATAAATCTGTAAAGAGTACTCTAAAAACTCAAAGAGCTAAAATAACCTCTTCAAATGTATTACTAGCTCTAGAAGAAATGCAACACCATGTAAAAACAAGTGCCTCCGCATCAAAAAAGATAAGAAGACAGAAGCAAAGAAAGGATAATATAAAAGAACAACTAACCATAAAAAAGACCCCTATTACTAATAGCACAAACCATGAAGATGATTTATGGGATGATGATGTTGAAGCTTTTGATTAGAGAAATTTGAGCGATGTCAGAATATTTACATTTGGATGAAGAAACAAAGAAGATTATAGATGAAAGCACTGATAAAAGAATAGACTATCTCTACAGACCTGTTTGGATTAACTACCCTAAGACTATAGATATAGTAAAACTGCTTAATAGTCTTTTAAGAAGACCTAAGCAACCAAGAATGCAAAACTTACTACTTATTGGTGAGTCAAATATGGGAAAAACATCCTTAATTAACTATTTCCAATCCCTCCACCCTTGCCAGATAATTGAAGATACTGAGAAAATGTCTCATGCGCAAAAAACACTAGTTGTAGCACAATCCCCTGTTTCAGCTGATGAAAAAGCACTGTACATAGCTATTCTAGATAAGTTTTGGACACCATTTAGAACTACTGACACAACAGCTAAATTACGTCATCAAGTTATTCATCTTATGAAACAATGTGATGTTAAAATGCTTATTCTAGATGAGATTCATAATTTGCTCAGTGGTACAGCCGCAAAACAGCGTATAGTTATGAATGTAATAAAGAATTTAAGTAATGAACTTTTCATACCAATAGTTGGAGTAGGAACACATGATGCTGCATTAATATTGCACTCAGATCCACAACATGCAAGCCGCTTTGACATTGTTACTTTACCTAAGTGGGATTTGAATAAAGATTTTAGATCTCTACTAAAATCTTTTGAAAAGCGACTTCCTCTTAGAATAGATTCAAATTTAGCCTCTAAAGAAAAAGCTACTCTTCTCTACACTATCTCAGAAGGCAATCTGGGTGATTTACATAAGCTATTAATTGAATGTTGCGTTACAGCATTAGAAACAAAAACAGAATCTATATCTATAGAAATTATTGAAAAACATAAATGGGTTAAGAAAACTCATGGACTCAGAAAAAGAAAATAAGTGGCCCATCATTCTTCAATTTAATGAAAATGAATCGCTAAGCTCATGGCTTATTCGTAATTCTATAGCTAATGGATCTGATCCAATAAACTTTACTGGAGCTATATGGAATAACTGGAGATGTTGGAGCATAGATATTGATGTAAACATTTCTACTAAATACCTAAAAGCATTAGCTAACTCGACCAACATCCCCATTTCACGCTTTAAAGAATCGCTACTTCACGAAACCCTTCTAAAAATTAATAAATACTCTTCTAGATACTCTTGGCTAGTTCCCTTAGGCTCTAGAAATAGAATAAAAACGAATGGTTACTTCTATTGTCATGAATGCTTTAAAGAAAATGACTTTTCATTAAAAAAACCATATAGACTAGCCTGGGTTATAACTTGCACTAAACACAAATGTTTACTATCAAATGCATGCCCTAACTGCAGCTCTTTATTCCTACCACATCTTGTTACTTTCGATAAGGGTAAAGTACAAAACTGTTTTTACTGTGATTATTCATTAGCAAACCATAAAGGTGTGCCTGCAGATAAATTAGTGATACAAATACAGGATCACTTAACTCATAGTATTTATACAAATACCCACTTATTGTTTGGAACAAAATACTGTAAAGAACAATTTGAACTAATTAGAGTAATTCTATCAATGATAATAAGAGCTATAAAATCACCTAAACCATTTAGTTATTTTTTAAAAAGATTTGCTTTTGACATAGAGTTAAAAAGCTGCAGCTTTTCTAACAAGGCTTTCGAATATCGAGATATTTTAGAAAGATACACAATACTTAAGATACTAGCTAGAATAGCTTTTTTAACTAAAGAAGAATTAATACAAGTATTAAAAGATTCTAGCATTTCTAAATCCATGTTCATTCAGAAAGAAAGTTCTTTTGAAATTATAAATTTTATTAAAGGTAGTCTTGTCGATAATAGTAAAAACTCAGTATCAAAGAAAATTGTAAAAAAAGAATTTATACCCACTCCTGAAGGTATTGTTGACAACATGCTAAAAGACTTAATAAGTAGATTATGAATAAACAAATATGCTTTTCATGTAAGTATACAAGACCCTGTTATTTCTATGACCTTAATAAAAAACCAATTTGTAATATTTGTGCTAATGAAGTCTATAGATGTTGTAAAACATGTGGTAAAAAAATACCAGCTGGTTTTGGTAATTTCTGTAATGGGTGTACATCTATGAATGGTATTTACAGAAAGCTTCGATCATATGAGTTTAAATTACAGAATACCATGAAATTATTTGTAAAATTCTGTTTATGGCTAGCAAGATATAGGGATCCACATTACTCGAGCATAAACATAAATAGGTTTCATAAGCATTTTATGATTATTGATCACACAATAATGAAACTCCAAAAATTCCCAAGCTTTAAGGATATTTGCTCTGAATACATTAATATATCTCAGAGCTGCAGCTCGACCGTATTAAAATTTCTTAAAATAAAGAAACTAATAAACATCTCTAATCAAGATAAGAAAGAATATCATTTACGAAAAACCATACATACCTACTTAAGAAAACATAAGCACTCTCAATCAACATTTTCTTCTGCTTTTTTAAAGTACTATGAATATCTGAATAATAAGCCTAAAATAGCTCTCTCTGCTATTAGACAAGCTCTAACCTCAGCTAATTCACTCATAGAAATCCTAATATTTTACAATCTCAAAGATTTTAATAAAGAAGCCATAAGCAGCTTCGTATTTATCTACCCCGGTCATAAATCTTCAATTACGGGCTTTATTAATTTCTTACATAAAAAGAACTTTATTGACTATAGCATGAAAACTCTTCCAAGAACTGAATTAACAAGACCTTCTTTATCAGAAAAACATTTAGAGTTTCAGCTTTTAAGGATCCTAAGATTCAAAAAACACTCAAATAAACAAAAACAAAGATTCTTACATTTATCATTATCATATTTTCATAGGTTACAGTTACCTAAATATTCGTATATCAGCAACCGCATTCTAATACACACTAATGGAAAATATTACGTAAAGCTATACAATACAATTTTTTATATCCCTTTAGTCTTGCGATCTATATAAATATATCTTTATCGATTCCTTTTTTAATATCTCTAACTAGTTTTAGTTTATAACTACCATTAATTTTTTTATGACTTATTAGAAGATATTTATATAAAGGTACTCTTCTAAATACATTTGTTCTACCTTCACGCTTAGTATAACTTCCTCTATTTCTAATAATAAAAAATACTAACTCATAGAGCTCTTTTGTATTAAACACATGCTCTTTAAAATTAAAAAGCAATGTATATAATGATGATTCCTCTCCTGTTTTTTCAATCTCTAATATATATGCTGATCTATTATTAACATACTCAACTTTGGCCAATATAAATTTCCTAGCTCGACCATTTCTAATTGCCCAATGAACTTTTTTACCATGGTTTGTAGTTGGAAAATCTATAGCTTTAAAATCTAATGAAGATTTCCCATCTTTATTAATACAGCAAACAGACAAAATTTCTTCACCATCCACAGTATCTTGTAAAGTTTTGTAAAAAGTTTCTAAATTAGTTTCATCTTCACAAGCTTCAGAATCTCTTAATTTTGCTAAATTTTCACTAGCCTTATCATTACTTTCATCACCAGTACCAACTCCCAAAGCTTCATTTTCTTTTAAAGGCTTTCTAGGCTGATTATTTTCTGATTCAACTAACTTTACATTTCGTATAATATTAACTGGTTTTCCTATATTATTTGATACTTCATTAGCCATATAAACAGTTCCTGCATTCATTCCTGGATTATCATTAGTTATAGGCAAGTTTTCTTTTATCTCACTGTTCTTTATTGCCCCAAAAGGTTTTTCATTTTGAAACTTTCCTTTCGAAACATGCAAAGTATCTTCATGATATATATCTTTTTCTGAAGGTAGTGAACAACCCGTGACTTGAAGAACCAAAAAATCATTATCATATGCTATTCCTCGAACACGTAATTCAACTTTTTGTGGGTGATATGGAAGTATTCCTACCATTACAGGGTCGAAAGTATATTCTTCTGACTTTACTAAATAACTATATATCTTAGAGATTTTTCTTTTAGTCTCAGAATTTAATGCTAAATAAGCTAACAAAACAAGATTACTATGCCTCTTCCTTTCTTTAAGTTTAATATGATAGCCTTTATGAGATCTCTTATAATATAGCAAATACTCCTTTAGAATATCATCTATAGACTTTTGCAATAACTTTGTCCTTAAAGTTTTATCTTTAGGACAAATCATTGAAGTCAACACCTCTAAACTCGGAATATGTATATTAACTCCATTTGTTGCACTCATGGAGACTATTTTACTTTTAGTAACTTTATTATAAGGCTTACTCGTATCTCCAAAAATAAATGAATATACACTATTATCAATATTTTTTTCTAATTTAGAAATGGTCCCATTCTCTTCTTGTGAGAAGTTTATTTCAAAGGATTTTTCAACGATTTCATTAAAACTATTATTACCAGTACGAATTTCATCCAAACACCTATATATCCTTTCTTGATTTTGCCATATAGAAGCTATACGACACTCATCAAGCACTCGTATAGGTACTCTTATTATTTCTGTTGATCTTAAATCAATCACTCCATCAATAATCTTTCTTATTAACACATATGTTTCTGGGTTTGTTATAGTATCCTTACAAATTCCTGTATACCAGCAGACCACTCTTGGAACATCATCTTTAGGGAAAGTTTCAATAGCCAAATAAATATATCCAATCACTAATTTCTATAAAAATATTAGCATTAATTATTGGAATTTAGAAATACAAAGGCTTTATTAGCTTACATTTGTTAAAATGGTAAAAAACAACTTTAGCAAAAATAATCATGAAAAAAGAAAAAACATGGGATGACTTATTTGAAAATATTTCTAAAGTTGGAGAAGACTTCGAGGACAAAAAAGATCTTCCTATTCAACAACGCGAAAATATTGATATAAATCTTGAGGAAATATTAAAAAATCAATATTCTGAAGCAAGTGAAGAAATTGATGAAAAGTTAGAGGACTTCAATTTAGATGGCATTGATGATCAAATCAAGAATTAACCCATTCCTTATCTTCTTCCGTTAACTTAAAACTTTCTTTTTCACTTTCGAGTAACAGCAACTCTAACAGAAAGATATCGTCCATGTCATATAAATCTCCATAATATGTATATAATTATTCTATCACATATTGCTTAAAATAGCATATCCTGGTAACCTGGAAGAAAAAATTACGAACAATTAATTCAATGACAGAAATCATAGATCTCTTTGCAGGACCTGGCGGGCTTGGAGAAGGCTTTTCATCATTTACCAACGATAATGAGAAACCTTTCAAAATAAAGATTTCCATTGAAAAAGAATCTTTTGCATATAAGACTTTAAGTCTTAGAGCATTTTATCGACAGTTTAAAACTGTACCTAAAGAATACTATCAGTATGTTAGAGGTGAGATATCAATTGATGATCTTTTTTCTAAGTATCCTGAGCAAGCAGCTTGTATAAAAAATGAGGTGCACCAAATAGAATTAGGATCAGAAGACTTTCCTCATAATGAAGTCATGAAAAAAATAAATCAGCAAGTGGTCAATCCTAAAAATTCAATCATTATAGGAGGACCTCCATGTCAAGCTTACTCACTTGCTGGACGAGCAAAAATGGCAAAAAATGAAAACTTTGAATCTGACCCTAGACATACACTCTATTTAGAATATTTAAAGATAATAGCGGATATAAATCCTGCTGTTTTTGTTATGGAGAATGTAAAAGGTATACTCTCATCAAAGCTAAATGGTGAATATATTTTTGATAAAATACTTGATGATATAAAAATACCTAGCAAGGTGAAAAAACCTACGAAGAAAAAATTTAATAAGAATGAAACATACTCTATCTATTCATTAGCTATTGATAAAGATCCTAGTGAACTTAAAAGGGAAGATTTTATTATCAAAAGTGAAGAGTATGGTATCCCTCAATGTAGGCATAGAGTAATACTACTTGGTATTCGTAATGATATTAATATCAAACCAAACACTTTAGAAAAGCAAGCAAAAATAATATCATGCAAAGATGTTATAAATGATTTGCCTAAAATCAGATCTGGTTTATCCAAAGGAGAAGACACTCTCAAAATTTGGAGAGAAAAAATTCTATCTAAATTCCCTACGGCTAAAATAGGAAATAACTTATCTAGAGGTAGTGAGTTCTTAAAATACAATACGGTTCGTACTCCAACAATTTATAAAGAATGGTTTTTTGATGAGAAATTAAATGGCGTGTTAAACCATGTATCCAAATCTCACATGGACTCAGACCTACATCGCTATTACTACATGTCTTCTTTAGCTAAAAAGAACAATATCAGTCCCAAGCTACATGATTTACCAACTGAATTATTACCAAAACATAAAAATGTAATGAATGCCGTAAAGTCTAGAGCATTATTTAATGATCGATTTAAAGTTCAAATAGCAGATAAACCAGCCACCACAATAACATCACACATAGCAAAAGATGGTCATTATTTTATACATTATGACCCATCTCAGTGTAGAAGTTTAACAGTAAGAGAAGCTGCAAGAATACAAACATTTCCAGACAACTATAAATTTGAAGGCCCTAAAACATCACAGTATCAACAAGTAGGGAATGCAGTACCTCCATTACTTGCTTATCAAATTGCTAATATCGTTCATGAGCTACTTAGAACATCTATCATATAGTCAATATAAGCATCTGCCATGACTGAAGGTTGGCCTACTCTAGATACATAAGCTCCGTATCTTTGCATTATATATGGCAAAATATGAGAGCTCACAGCAGCTACTCTTGATTTCTGAATATCTTTTCTTTTACTCTCAGAGAATTCAATTGTTCTTATTTTTTTAAACATAATATTTTGTGGACCCAGCTTATCATCCCAAGCAGGAAGATAGTGCTTTGATACTTCAGGAGCCGTAAATAATTTTATTATCTTCTCTTTTTTTTCTAATCTTTTTGCATCTGTAGTCGCACTACTAAAAGCACCTATCCTATTCTTTGTATCACTACCATCACCTTCACACTTTAATAAGGTTAAGTTTTCGGGATAGCAACCATTAGATAAGTCACATGGTGGTGTTACTACTATCCAAAAAGAGTCTTCATATTCAATAATATCTCCGGTATAAATACTTTCTCGAATTAATGGATATGTATAAAATTCAGTATGATGTATCTCTCCAAAAATATCATTCGCTAACCAGCTTTCCATCATATGAGCACAAAGATATCTTTTGAGAACTAATTTTTCTTTTTCTGAAGAGATTTTAAATCTCTTTTCTAGTACTTTCCAATTTGACCATAACTCCCAAAATCCTGTTGTGAAATCCTTACCTATATCCTCAATTGCTTCTGGTATTATAGTAGTTATATCTAATAGACCATTTATAGTATCAAATTTATTAAAAACCTCTTCATACACATTTGACTCTTTTATAAGAGGCTCTACATGTGGTGGAAGTTTGGTTTTATCTAAAGATTCTGCATTCCCAGATACTACAAATATTGGAAAACGCTTTTCTTCCAATATTTCTATTAATAAATCTTCTCCATTTTTAATCATTGTTTGCTCATCTTTATTTAAAGGAATTTCCAAATCTAAAATAGATGCATGAATAGTTGTGTTTGAAATTATCGTTTTTGCTTCTTCAACTGTTTTGGCATTGATTAAAGAATACTTATTACTTAAATCATCATCATAATCTAATACTTCTTTATAACGCTCAAATTGTTCCATTTGATCCTCTATAATTAAGATATTATATTTTTTCATATATCTTCCTTAGCTCCTATTTTAAAAACAGATCCACTTAGAGTATTCTCATGTGTTATATACGCTCCCATTCTCCCTAATGACTCTCGAGCAATACTTAATCCCAAACCAGAACCATTTTCCTTAGATGTGAATCCAACATTAAAAATTGAATCTTTAAATTTATCTGAAACGCCTCCTGCATTATCTTCAATAGTAATAAATATTAATTCCTCTACTTTTTGAATAAATATTTTAATAATAGGTTCCTTTATCTTCCTTGCTTCAAACCAGTATAGAGAATTATCAATAAGATTTATGATAGCTGTTGTCAAATCGCCCTCTAAGCCATTTATTACATATTGTTCGTCAGAGGTTTGTAAGTCGATATTCACACCTAATTCATTTAATTTATGCTCATATACTAAAATAGCTTTTTTTATAACCTCTCCTACAAAAAAGTCATATTTCTTACCATTTCTAACCCTAATTAACGGATTAAGCCTACGATAAAGATTTTCTAACCCACGAATATTATTTATCCCATCATTAATACTATTCTGTAATTCATCTAGAACTTCTGGTGTTATATCATTACTCCACTTCTTTTTTAATCTTTTAGATAATGAATTTAATCTACCACCTAATGAAGATGTATGATGTCTAGCTTCATGTAATACTTCTGCCATTATAAAACCTAGGGTTGAACGCCCCTCTAACATTGCTTGACGTTCTTTTATTATCTTTATCAAACTCTCTAAAGTAGTTTTATGTTCATATACAACTTTATTAAACTCTTCTTTCTTATCATCTGTCAGGTAATCAGAGAAGTTTTCAATCTTTTTAAGGCTGACTTCATGCTGTAATTTATTAAATGCGGAACTAACTTTATCACCTTGTGAATCTCTATTTTTTCCTACCTTTTGATTATAGTTATATCTAATCTCTTCTATTTTTTTTAATAATTTGAGAAGAAGCAATTTTAAAGATAAGTAACTATCATTATGTTCGAACCCTTCTCTACTACTTCTTTCTATAAGTCCAGAACTTTCTTCGTCATCAATAAGTATTATTCCAGATATTTGAGCTTGTTCTAAACGTAAAGATGGATTTTGCACACGCCTTTTATCCAAATTTAACCAATCAGCATCCTTATCCCCATATGGACGAACTCTAAAATCATCCCTATATATAGCTATTCCTGACAATTCATTTAAAAAGTTTCTAGCATCTCTCAGCCCTATTTCTTTTTTATCTGATAAATTTATCCCAGATTTACCAAAAGTATTTCTTATAGAATCTGCATCACGATCAAAAATACTTAATTTAATACTACCTTTCCCACAGCATACTGGTCTATCTATTGTAGCTACTAACTCATGCTTCACTCCCTCATCACTAATAATAAAAACGCCTTTAATAGCATTATCAGTAAAAACTCCATCAAAAGTATAATCACAAGAATCCAATATAGGAAAAGCTTCTATTAAATTTTCTTCTCCCTTTTTTGAATCCAAAACATCTAATAAACTTCTTTCTCCATTAATCAACTCGTGCCCACAAAAACCATACTCATCAACATTAAAAGCATCTAAATTTAAAAAAACTTTAAACTCACATTCTTTATCATTAACTTTGATTTTAATTGGTGATACTAGCTTTCTTAACTCTCTAATTAAATTAGTTAAGTTTTCCTTTGTCCAATCATTGCATAATTTCCGTATTTCAAGACGTGTGCCACTACTTTTTACACCATTTGTGAAACTATCTAGGTAAAACTTTATATCACTTATTTTTTCAACATCATCTGAGAATAAATCCCAATCAATATCACTTAAATGTATTGATTCACTTGAATTCAAACCAGTGTTAATAGTGCTATATATATCAAGTCTTGAGCCCAGCTTAGCGGCGGCCACACGTCCTATTCCTTTATTTCCTAGAACTTTTCTTTTACCTGATTGTGAAAATTTACTCTTGAGCTTATTAGTTGTCCCTAATTGAATCCATTTAGTTTTAATATCTTCTTTAGACATTCCATGTCCATTATCTTCAATAACTATAAGATCTTGTTTTGGATCAATGTTTATAAGACACTTAGAGGCATCCGCATCATAAGCATTTTTAACTAGCTCTACTATAGCGGCTATTTCATTACTTATAAGCTTATCTCCTAATGTCCTTATTATTCTGGCTTTAGATGTAAAATTAATTTCTTCTTTCATAGTCAAGATCCGAGTGATATTTGAGGATATACCTATATTTTATTTTAGACAAACAAAAATAGTAAGAACTATTTTATACTCTCTTTTAGAGCATATTATTATAATTTTTTATACTCATTTTTATGTTTCAAATAGTAATCCTTATATTCTTGATACCATGCCTGACCTCTATTACTACAGAATTTTTCTCCTAATTTTGTATTTGGTTGCTCCACTTTTATTTTATCTATAATTGATGCTCTATAATAAGCTCTTAAAGAGTTACAATATAATTCTTTTAATTGATTCTTTTTAAAAGAATCAACGACATCTTTAATTGATTCTTTGTTTTTATCTTTAATTTCAAACTCTAATTCAATAATAGGATTATCTACGGCTTGTATTTCAAAATGATATGTTCCATAAGTCTCCCAATTTATCCAAAAAAATGAGTATTCATAATGTGTTTCATATTTATATTCAAAATTCTCAAGCTTGAATGGCTGTTTATATTCCTCTTCAAGTAGTTTCATTACTTGACTTTTAACCTCTTGCTGCTCTTTATAACTTGCTCCTCCAAATAATGAACAGCTAGATAAATAAAAAGCCAAAACTAGCAACATAAATAATCTAATCATCATTTAATCCCTTAATCCAAAGCCCTAAATACCAGCTTATATCTTGCTATTTCAACTGCATCTTGAGTTTCATATAGTTTATCTACATTTGTCTGATTTATCTGAGTTGGTAATAAACTACCACTATCTCCATTATAGCCTTGATACTTATAATTCTTCATTGTATGTAGATTATAAAACTTATCTTTAGCAACAGTTATTGTTGCAGATGATACTCCTCTAAATATTGAATTACTCAATATACCTATAGAACTTAAATCATTTACCATATTATTAACTATAGATTTCGCAAATACTTCGCTCACACTATAATCAGTTTCTATTTTTTGTACATTTCCTAATATTGATTTTAATTCTTGTTCAGCAACAGCATCTCCTACACGATAAAAACTTGATATATATTGGTTATAATAACTATTACTTACATATCTTTCTCTTAGAAACATATTTGTTTCTTCCAAAGCATTTACATTTGTACTTGCTGATAGTGCCATACTATCAAAATTTAATGCTCCCATAGGTGGAGGATTTTTAAGCATTTGTGCTTGTCTATATTGTATAATCAAATTATTTAATATTGCACTTATACCAAAAGGCTCAAAGGCTTTTGACATACTTAACTTGTATTTTTTCTTTTTCTCTCCTTCAAAATATACAACTTGAGCTTGTGTTATAGAGCCTCCTAAACTATGACCACTAAAACCTATAAAACTAATATCTTCGTTTATGACTCTATCTTTAACAAAATTTATTGCTATTTTAAATATTTCTGGAGATTGACTAAGTGCCATACTAATATCTGATACAAATAAATTATGTTTACTATCTGTTCCCCTATTAATAACATAAACACCACTATTACTTTTATCTTTTGCATGAGCAATCACAATAGAATAATAATCAACACTATTACTTAATTGGCTATTACTTGTTGTTATTAATTTATATTTCTTCAGGACATTATAATAATAAACACGATAATTTTCTAAAGCATATTTAAAGTCATCAGATAAATTAAAGCCCTTATCATCTCTAACAGGATATATAACTTGCCCTTTATCATTTTTATATTTTTTTGTCACATCATAAAAAATATTAGCCAAAGAAACTTTTTTCATAAGTGGATCTTTAAAAGCATACTCCAAAGCACTCTTCTCATACACCAGCTCACAAAGTACAGAGGCATCTTTATCTGGTAAGTCAGTTAGTGGTTGATTTGTATCTTCTTGGTCTTCCTCTTTAAGATCATGTACTATGTCATCTGCTTCTCTTATGGCTGCTATTTCTACTGGTACAAAATCTAAGTACTCATGCTTGTAGAAAAGATCCTCATCCTTTCTAAGTCTAAGTACCATATCTTCACTATTAAGCTTATTATATGCTCCATTGATTAGTCTAGCTGTTTTATCATCACTTGAAGCAAATAGCATATCATCATTATGCCAAAGAGCATCTACACTATCTTCTGCTTTTACTTGGTCATATTCTGTCAGTGGTTGATAATGTTGTAGTGCTATCAGATAGCCTTTTCTAGTGTTAAATGTAGCTACTAATTTTAGTGCTAACTTAACTCTTCTTTCTGCTAAGTCTTGATTTGTTTGTACTAACTTTTGATCTTCCTCATTTAGATTATTAAGTAAGTATAGTAACTTACCTACAGAGTCAGGGACTAAAGCTAATATTAGCTCATCAGATGCTTTCTCTAACCCTTCTATTACTGCTTGTATACTTACTGTCTTACCATCTTCTTGTAAGCTTTCTAAATAGCTTTTCATTTTCTCATCTGATGATTGCTCATAAGTATCTAATAAGGATTCATAACACCCTCTACGACTTAGCTTTTGTTTTGTGTCTTTAGCAACTATATCTTCATCTAACTCAAATTGATGTCTAGCCTCTTGATAATAATAAAACTTCTCTAATATGTAATGTTCATCTACAGTAGCTTCAAATATCAAAGCATCTCCAATTGGATAGTCCAAATCATGATTATGTGTAGACAATAGATACTTCGAATCAGCATATACTAACCATTTATCATCTTTATAATCTATCTGATAAGGTTTTATTAGTTGCTTTGATTCTAAATCTTTGATTTTTAACCTGCCTAGATTTAGCTTTTCTATCTTTTTATCATGCTTTGTACTAACAGTCCTACTCCACAATAATAATCCATCTTTTATTTGATTATCTTTGTCAGTAGGATATTTACTATGATTATCTCCCTCTAAAGTATACTTATTACCCTTTATAGCTACTTTGACTGTCTGTGATAATAGTATCTCACTATCTACATATTCCTCTGTAGTAACCAAATCAAACACTCCATAATCTTCATCTATTTCATGCTGATATGATTTATATGCTATAGCTGTCTCATTATCATAGTCAATATCTGCTATCACATCTGGTTTATACGGTAGTCTTGCTTGTTTCTCTGATATCTGTTTGAAATTATATCTACCTGCCATTAGTAAGCCCATATATAGCAAACTAGCTTGATATGTCTTGCCTATATCCAACCATCTATTTATATTATTCTCTGATAAGCTCTGTAAATACTTAACTCCATCATCTACTGCATCTTGATTTGCAAACTTATATCCTGCCTTATATCCCAAGCCTTTTACTTTAGAGTCCAAATCTGAGTTTATAGTTCCCCAATTTATTAATGATGTATTACCATCTAATTTAGCCTTACTAAAATCTAGTGATACTATATTTGGATTACTAACTACCGACTGATCTAACATACACATACTAGCTCTTACAAAGCTTATATGAATATAATCCCTATTTGATAATAATACTTGTTCTAAATCCGGACTTGTATCAAATCTATTTGCTACTTGGCGTTTACCATAGTTATATTTATATACTGAGTTTGTCTTTGATTTATTTAAATACTTTTGTTGTGAGCTAAATACTTCTCTAACCAAATTTGTAGGTACAAAATATAGCTTTGATAACTTAGGGCTATATATAACCTCACCTATATAATAAACATCATCTGCAACATCATCAGGATGTTTGTATTCTGCTTGTTTGGTTTGATAATTTTGTAGCTTAAATGATGACTTACTGATATCAGCATCCATCATTAGCTTTTCGCTTACATTATATTTAACATCTCCTGCTTTGACATGCTTAAATGGTGCTTTCTCTGTATGCTTTTTTGCACTCATGCCAAAACTAGCACCTTTAACATCTAATTTCTCTGCTGATATCTTGGCTTGATTTGATTTGATATTAATATTCTTAGTGGCCGTGATAGCATGTTTACCGTGGCTAGTCTCTGTTAGCTTATTAGTACTAATAGTAGTACTATCTGCTATTATGCTTTCTGTTTTATTAGCAGTCTTTGTTACTATTGTTTCTTTTTTGATTTCACTTTTAAAATCATTTGAATGATAAGATTCTTTGGCTGTCTTTGATTGTTGGGTTAGCTTAGTATCATCTTCATAGGTTGTTGTAATATTACCCTTACTAGTCTCTCGAACTTCACTTGATGATAGTAGTTTCTTCTTTTGAGATTCTGCATAGTCCTCTTGAACTATACTATTATCATTGACTACATTCTTTTGGACTTTGCCACTTTTATACTCTGATACACTACTTTGGCTCTTCGCTCCTGATTCATCCTTATCATCCCAATCAACTGGGCGATTATCATATATTTTGGCCATAACTCACTTATTACCTCTATAATTTCTATTAGCAATAATTATTGGAAAAGAATGCATTTTAATTCCCATTAGCAATAATTACTGGAAATTAGCATTAATTGTTGGAATTGACAACCACCTCCAACCAAAGAAACACCTGAAGAAGTATGATGAGGATGACGAAATGGTCTTTTATAAAAACTTTCTGCTATCCCTGATTCACCTTTAATTGAAGCAATCATCGCTGATGAAAGGGCTTCTTTCTTGTCTAATGGTGGCAAAATAGAATTAAGCCTACTAGCAAGCATAGTCTTACCAGTTCCCGGTGGACCAACTAAAAGAATATTATGACCACCTGCTGCTGCAATTTCCAAAGCGCGTCTAGCCTGATATTGTCCTTTTACATCTTCTAAATCAGAATACAGTCTCTCAAAGTCAATTTCTTGTAATTGTTCTACCGAAGCTTTATCGTCACCAGATAAAAAATCTACGATTTCTTTTAGAGTCTCAAAAGAATAAGCACAAACATCTTCAACTAAAGCAATCTCTTTTTCATTATGAATAGGTATCACAAGCTTTTTGTTATTCGCAACACACTTAATAGCCATCGGTATCGCACTAGAAATTTTCCTAAGCTCACCACCTAGAGACAACTCTCCAGCAAACTCGAAATCTTCAACATCTCTAACAATATTTATTTGGCCCGATGCATATAAAATACCTAATGCTATAGGCAAATCAAATCTTCCACTACTCTTAGGTAAGTCTGCAGGGGCAAGATTAATTGTGATACGTTTATTTGGAAAATTAAATCCCGAGTTTATGATAGCACTTCTAACACGATCTTTGCTCTCTTTGACAGCTGCCTCTGGTAAGCCTACTATTGATAAGCCAGGCAGAGCATTTGACAAATGAACTTCTATCGAGACAAGCGGTGCTTCAATACCCAATTGAGCTCGACTTTTTAGAATTGCTAAAGACATCTCACTCTTTCTCAGCTATTAATTTATCCAACTTAGCTTCGATCTGCTCTAATTTTTGACGTGTTTTCAAAAGAATTTTTTTCTGTATTTCAAACTCTTCTCTACTCACCACATCAAGTTTTTTTAAACTTTTATTAATAATATTATCTTTCGAGTTTTTGATTACATCATTAATTGGACCTAAAATTTCTTTCATAGAAAAATAGCATTAAATTATCTTTACATAAAAGTATAAAAGTTATGACAAGAATAGGCAATAAACTATTGAAACTTAAATAACGTTAGTAACTTGAGTAAGAACACCAAGAAGAAGCATTGGCATAATACCTAAGAATAAAAGAACTAAACCATTGATACTTAGTGCTATAAGAGATGTCATTGGAGGCTTAACTGTCTCATTATTCTCTGGCTCATCAAAATACATAGTTCTAATAACTCTTACATAATAGAATGACGCCACAACAGCCATAAATAGCACAAAACATGCCAATACATAACTGCCATCATTAATTAAGCCCATAATAACAAATAATTTTGCTATGAAACCACCGAATGGAGGAATCCCTGCCATAGAGAACAAAACTATCAGCAGTATAAATGCTAACCAAGAGTCTTTTGTATTGAAACCTTTTAGATCTTTAAGATCTTGAACTTCATAACCGCCAACAGAGATTGTAGTTAACACCCCAAATGCTGCTAGAGTAGTAAAAACATAAACTATTACATAGAAGCTAGCTGCTGTTAAAGCATAGCCCTGTGGATTAAGTGTAGTAGCTAATAAAACAAAACCTATTTGTGATACTGTAGAATAACCCAAAAGTCTTTTAACGTTTGTTTGCGATAAAGCCACTAAACTACCAAAGAATATCGACAATATACCTATAACTCTAAATAAATATATCCAAGAATCTTTAAGCGATGGAAAGCCTACGAATAGAATATTAACAAGCATAGCAAATGCTGCTACCTTTGGAATAGTCGCAACAATATTGGCAACGGCATTTGGCGCCCCCTGATAAACATCCGGCAACCACATATGAAATGGGAAGGCTCCTAGTTTGAACAAAAATGTTGCTATCATCATGACTAAACATACAAGTAAGAACTGCTGCTCTAAGCCTGTAAAATTCCCTTGTGAAAGTGCAGTTGCAATATCAGTAATATCAAGTTGACCTGTCATACCGTATACAAATGACATACCAAATAACAATAAAGCTGAAGCAATAGCCCCTAATACGAAATATTTAATAGCAGCTTCAAGGCCTGTACTAGAATTTCTATAAATTGCTATTAGTGCATACATTGGTAATGACAATAACTCTAAACCAATATAGATTGTAACCAAACTATGTGCAGCTGTGAGAACCATCGCACCTAAAACACACAGCATCAAAAGTGTATAAAAATCACCGTCTGATATTTTTCTATCTTTCACATACTCTCTTGAATATAATGCCACGAATACTGCCAATACAAGTATCACTAACTGTAACGTGTAAGCAAAACCACTGAATACAACTTGCCCCTCAAAAACAGAGCTACTATTTTGGATTAAGTATTCTTTGGCAAAAGTAGCAACAAGAGCAAGTAGTGTAAATACTTGAAAGAATATGTAGTTAATATTCCTAATTTTACCGTGTAAAAAAAGTCCAGAAAACATTACAACTATCACACCTAGTGCTAATAGTATTTCTGGTAATATATAAAGAATTGATAAACTCATAATCAAAACACCACCCTATAGAGATAAACCAACAATATTAGCCGAAGCAGCTTCTGAAAGATGCAATATCGGCTCTGGATAAAAACCAAACAATAAAGTTGGTACCGCTAACAATATAAATACAAATAACTCCATCTTATTCAAATCAGTCAGGCTCGCTACTTGCGTAGATACCACTTCTCCAAAAAACACTCTTTTATACATCCATAGAGTATAAATTGGCGCTATAACCAAAGTTAAACCAGCAATTAATGCTATTAATGGAGAGTACTGGAATACAGCCAACAAAATCATAAACTCACCGACAAAGCCACTAGTGCCTGGTAAACCTACATTAGCCATACAGAAAAGTAAGAAAAACATTGCGAATATTGGCATGGTCTTAGCCACACCTGAGAAATCTGATATTTCTCTTGTATGCATTCTTAAGTATAGATAACCAATACCAATAAACATACCACCAGAAGAAAACGCATGAGCAATCATCTGAAATACAGCACCCTGTAGTGCTAATTGCGCATTAGTTGTACCAAGTACAGGATCGGCACTCTTAAGTATGAAAATAGAGAACAAACCTAATGTAACAAGACCCATATGCGAAATTGATGAATATGCTATCAGTCTTTTGACGTCAGTCTGAGCAACTGCAACCACACCAACATAGACAATAGCTATCAAAGACATAATTATCAGTACGTACTCTAATGATGCTGTAACTTCAGGTAGCATTGGTATTGCGAATCTTAAGAAACCATAAGCACCTAGCTTAAGCATAAGTGCTGCAAGTATAACAGAACCTCCAGCTGGAGCCTCTGAGTGAGCATCTGGTAACCATGAATGGAACGGCCACATCGGAATTTTAACAGCAAAAGCTAAGAAGAAAGCACCAAATATTAACCATTGAGCAGTAAGTGTAAACTTAACAGAGTCTGCCAACCCATTTGACTGAGCAGCCCATGCGATAAAGTTTTGGATTGAATAGGTGTCTGCACTTACCAATAAGTCAGCTGGAGATGCCGCTACTCTTGTTTGAATATATAAAATCGCAGCTAGTAAAAATACCGAACCAAAGAAAGTATACATAAAATATTTAACAGCTGCATACGCTTTGTTCTTACCACCCCAAATACCTATACCTAAACAAGTTGGAATCAATAACGCTTCCCAAAAAACATAGTAAAGTATAGAGTCTGTTGCACAGAAAACACCATTTGTCAGACCACAAGTAATCAAAAATATCGCCATGTATTGTCTAACTTTTGTTTTAATAGAAGTCCAAGCTGCTAGAACAATAACTAAAGTAGCAAAACTTGTTAAAACAATAAATAAAACTGAAAACCCATCAACACCTAGACCATAATAAATGTCATGCATGCCAAATACCTTGAACCATTTTGCTGATTCTTGGAACTGCATTGCAGAACTACTATAATCAAAAGATGCCACCAAAGGTATGCATAAAGCCAAAGTTAAACAGCTAAATACCAAAGCTACCCAACGTGCAGCATCACCATGCAACTCTTTTGTTCTTGTCGCTAATACAACAAAGCCACCAACTATTGGAAGCCAAATTATTAAACTTAATAAGTAATTACCTAAATTCATAATACTAGTTTACCCTCTACCTATACTGATATTAGCAAAATCATAAATAACAACACACCGACCATCATTACAAAAGCATAGTCAAACAGATATCCACGTTGAATTTTTCTAAAACTATCACCAGTATGATAGATCAGACTAGATGTGCCATGTACAATTGTTTTATCTATGATAAAGATATCTACTGCTTTCCATAGGAAAGTACTAATAGCCAAGAAGATATTAACAAATACAACATCATAAAGAGTATCAATAAAGTATTTCTTAACTAAAATGTGATAAACAATACCAAACCCAGACTTAGCATTTGCAAGCACTCTTGGTATAACTGGCAACCATATATACAAAATATAAGCCAAAGCCAAAGCGCTAAAAGCTAACCAGAATGGTACTGTTGATATTGAATGTTTTATAAATGCTATAGAACTAGCTGTAGCAGGTTCACTAGCAAGATGAGCTGTAACAGATTCTCCACCTAGTCCTGCCTGAATATATGAAGTTATAGTATCACCAAATAAACCATGATTTTGCGATAAAATACTTGTGAAGAAATACTCTCCAACGAATACTGAAGGTATAGCCAATAATACCAGTGGAATTAGTATACTAAACGGCGACTCTTTGATATGAGACTTCTCTTCTTCTGACATTCTCTCTTTACCATGGAATACCAAGAAAAACATTCTAAAAATATAGAAAGATGTCACAAATGCACATGCTAATACCATGTAGTATGCAAACTGGTGACCGTATACAGTCGTAGACTGCGCCGCTTCAATAATTAAATCCTTTGAAAAGAAACCTGAGAATGGCGGTAATGCTGCAAGTGCCCAAGCACCTATAAGCATACATAAATATGTAACAGGCATATACTTTCTTAAGCCACCCATTCTACGAATATCTTGCTCGTGATGCATCGCAACTATTACAGAACCAGCCGCCAAGAATAATAATGCTTTAAACATAGCATGCGTCATCAGATGGAACATCCCAATAGAAAATGCTCCTGCGCCCTGAGCTACCATCATATATCCAAGCTGAGAAAGTGTACAATATGCAATTACTCTTTTTATATCTGTCTGTACTATCGCAATTAAGCCCATAAACAAACATGTAATCGCACCAATAATAAGCACAAAACTTAGTGCAGCAGGTGATAGTACAAACATTGGAGAAAGTCTAGCAACCATAAATACACCAGCTGTAACCATTGTAGCAGCATGGATTAGTGCTGAAATTGGTGTCGGACCTTCCATTGAACCCTCTAACCATGAATGTAGCGGAAATTGAGCAGATTTACCCATAGCACCAATAAAAAGAAGCGAGCACATCAATGTAACAGGGCTGAAGCTCAAACCTAAGAAGTGGATAGTTTGAGTATTATCAATATTTGATAAAGCTGCAAATACCGTTGTATAGTCAACAGATCCAGTATATAAAATAACCGCCCCAATACCTAACAAAAAGCCTAAGTCACCAATCCTATTTACGATGAACGCTCTCAAGCTAGCAACGTTAGCCTTATCTCTATTAAAATAAAAGCCAATTAATAGGTATGAAAATAAACCAACACCTTCCCATCCAAAAAATAGCAATAAGAAGTTATTGCCCATAACTAGGCAGAGCATTGCAAAGGTAAATCCTGAAATATATGCAAAAAATCTTGCATAGCCTTCTTCACCTTTCATGTAACCAATAGAGTAAACATGTACTAATGTTGATACAAAAGTTACTATCAACATCATGTATACAGTTATTTTATTTACAGTAAAACCAACATCAAATGTAAACTTATCTGAAATCGGAGCCCACTGATAATAACTTACAGAATAAACTTCTGATCCAGCAAAAACACCATAGGCTAAAATTACACTAAGGACAAAAGAAAGACCACATAAAGAAATTGTAAAAAAGTTAACACCTGCATTCTTTACAGACTTGCCACCAAATCCAGCAATCAGAGCACCAAGCAATGGTGATAACACTATGACTGCTATTAGTACAGCTGCTACTTGAGTATTTATTATCATAGCTTGCTCTTAACCTCTTAGTGTATTGAGTTTACTTAAATCAATAGTTTTACGTTTCCTAAATATTGCCACAACAATTGCCAAACCAATTGCTGTCTCAGCTGCTGCCACAGCCATTATAAAGAAAACAAAAACGCCACCCATCGCTTGATGGTGCATATTAGCAAATATCAGAAAATTAGTATTAACTGCTAGAAGCATTAATTCTATAGACATTAAAAGTATAAGAATATTTCTTCTGTTAATAATTATGCCCGCAACACTTATTACGAATAGCAATGTACTAAAAATCAAACCATTCGTAACCGAAACTGAAATACTATTCATCTCTAGCGCCCTCTCTATTACTTGGTATCTTAACCATAGTTAGACGATCTTTTGCTCTAACTTTGACCTGTTGTGCAGGATTTACAGACTTGTTACCTTTACGCTTAGATCTCAATGTTAGTGTAATTGCTGCTGTCATTGCTGCTAATAAAATAAAATCAACCAACTCAAATACATATAGATTGCTATTATCAAACATAGTTAATCCTATAACCTTAAGTCCACCAACACCACCTTGCATAGAGTCTCCCGCGAATACTTTAGTAGCGGCATAGCTAATCACTGTAGCAAATATTGCACAAACTATAATAGCTGCAAAAGCATAGAAGAATCTCCCTACTCTACCTTGTTTCTCTACGTGTAGATCCAACATAAATACCACGAACAAAAACATTACTAAAACCGCACCTACGTATACGACTATCAACAATAATGCCAAGTATACTTGTTGAAAAATTATCCATACAGCTGCTGTAAAGATGAATGTAAAAATCATTGCTATTACAGAGTTTACTGGATTATTTGCCAAAACCAGCACTAAAGCAGAAATAATAGCCAGTGATGCAAATATGTAAAATAAAATATCTGTTACTACCATTTCTTTACCTAAAATCCTTATCTTGTAATCTGTCAGCTGCTATCTGTGCTTCATATTTATCACCAATAGCTAAAAGCTTAGCCTTTGTCATAATATTTTCACCACGTTCTTCAAAGTGATACTCAAGAATATTGGTCTCAACAATAGAATCCACAGGGCATGATTCTTCACAATAACCACAAAAAATACACTTAAATAAATCTATTTCATAACTAGATGTTCTACGTGATCCATCCTCTCTCTCAGTAGAGTTGATTGTAATTGCTAATGCTGGACATACAACCTCACACAACTTACAAGCAATACATCTTTCTTCACCGTTCTCATAACGTCTTAAAGCATGCAACCCTCTAAACCTATTAGAGATAGGAGTTTTCTCATCAGGATATTGCACAGTAACCTTACGTGTAAAAAAGTGCTTACCTGTGACCTTCATCCCTTTTAGAAGTTCCCAAAGTAGAAAGGTTTTAAAAAAACTTGTTATATTTCTCATAATATTATCCTTTTTACCACCAAGGTCCTACACCAAACCTAACCATACAAGCCACTACTACAACCCAAACAAATGTTAAAGGTATAAATATCTTCCAGCCTAAGCGCATAATTTGGTCGTATCTATATCTAGGGAATGTCGCACGCACCCACAAGAACATAAACATAAATATACCCGTCTTAGCAAACAACCATACAACTCCTGGCACAAAGTTAAATATAGCTTCTAAAGGAGTAGCCTCAAATGGTGAACACCAACCTCCCAGAAACATGATTGAAGTTAAAATACTAATCAAAATCATATTTGCATACTCTGCTAAAAAGAATAGTGCAAATCTAGATCCTGTATACTCAATATGATGACCAGCAATAATTTCCGACTCACCCTCAACCACATCGAAAGGTGCCCTATTAGTCTCAGCAATACCTGCGATAAAGTACACTACGAATAATGGGAACAAAGGTATAAAGTACCAATGCCACAGACCTCCGGCTTGAGACTCAATAATGCCTGTTATGCCCATAGAGCCAGCCGCAATTACAACACCAACTATTGCAAATCCCATAGCTAATTCATAAGACACAACTTGAGCACCTGCTCTGAGGGCACCAAACAAAGAGTATTTACTATTGGATGCCCATCCTGCTATTACAATCCCATATACTGAGAAAGATGTCATTGCCAATATATATAACAATCCAAGATTCATATCGGACAACACTACACCTTTCGAAAAAGGAATAACTGCCCATGCCGCATAAGCAGGTGCAAATGCTAAAATTGGTGCTACAAAAAACAAATATCTATTTGAATTAGTCGGAACAACAATCTCTTTAAGAAAAAGTTTCAAAGCATCAAATATCGGTTGCAATAATCCAAATGACCCTACTCTATTTGGGCCCAATCTATCTTGCATATATCCTATAACTTTACGCTCAGCATAAGTATAGTAAGCAACCACAAGTATAAGAGGAATAACTATTAGCAATACATAAAGTACTGTCCATAATATATATGCTAGCATACTACTTTCCCTCCTTCACAAGCTTAATACTTACATTATCACCTGATAAAAATGGCTTATACAATGATCTTGGTATCATGATATTCTTAGCTTGTAAACTAGAGTCAACCGTAACCTCTGGAGTTATCTCATTGTCAATATCATAAACTTTTACAACACCAGACTCAGCATTCAAACCTATTTCATCTGCTAGTTCCTGTGATATTCTAACACCAGCGAAACGCTTGGCATCATAGGTTTTTTGTAAAGGTTCTGCTCTTCTAAGTAAGCTACTCGTACCATACATAGAATTTGATGCTACAAGTGCAATTTCTTTCTGATAATCTAAATTTGCATTAAGAATCTGAGCCACATGATTAACACCAACTCTAGCTCTATGAGCATAAGCGTCAGTAGTCACTTCTGATATAGAATTATATTCAAAACCATCTAACTCAAGTAAATTACCAATAACTCTCAAGACACGCCATAGCTCTTTATTATCAGCATATGGTTTTACTACTTGCTTGAACTCTTTAGTATTACCAAATAAATCAACAAAACTTCCGCTTGTTTCATAGTGAGTCGCCACAGGCAAAATAATATCTGAAATATCTTTTGTAAACTTATCGGCAAACGCTGAGAAACTAACAGTTATATCAATACCTTCAAATGCTTCTCTCAATTTTTGCTCACCATACAAGCTATCCTTCGATAGCTCAGTATGAGCAGCAAATAAAAGCTTGGTGTTTGTTTGTCCATTTAGACACTTATACGTACTGAATTTAGATTTAGAAGAACTAAATATTCTCTCTGCAGCTACCGAGTTAACATCACTAGCTAAAATACCGCCTTTCACCCCAATAACTTTTTCTAATATTTCTAAAATACTAAATACTGTTTCAAAGCCACTACTATTAACGATATCTTGGCCAACTATAATTTTCGGATTTTCCGCTGCAACAATTCTATCGGCGGTCTCTCTAACCTCCGCTGCTGGATCAACCTTTCTTAGAATCACATCCAAGTCGCCGTATGGTAGGTTTGCCCTTACAAAAATAGCTTTTAATAGAGATAGTGCAATATATTGAATATTATCAGCAGCTAGTTTGACTTGTTTAACATCATAGTTAAAATCATAATCACAAACATTCCAAGCAACTACCTTGGCATTATTTTTTTCTACAGCATCTTTAACCGCAATATTAACTATTGGATACTCTTTTCTAATGTTTGACCCAAAAACCAAGATAAAATCACTTTCACGAATATCTTCTAACGAACAATTAAAGCCTTTACCAGCACTAATTCCTGGTATATCGGCATACTGCCTTACTCTACCATCAATGTTAGTAGATCCAACACTTGCCAATAGCTTTTTCATCAGATACATTTCTTCAGAAGTAGCAGACTCAGACACAATTGCTGATATTGCATCGACACCATCTTTTTCTTTAGTTTTTTCAATAGCTACTTTAACAAAGTCTAGCGCCTCTTCCCAAGATACCTCGACCCAACCACCAGATTTCTTGATCATTGGCTTTTCAATTCTTTCTGGACTATATAATCCTGTATATTCAAATCTATCTCTATCTGCTATCCACGTTCCAGTTATTTCATTCTCTCTAGGAACAGTTCTGACAATTCGATTTTGATAGATATGTGCGTTAATCTCTGTGACTAAAGCATCTCCTGAAGATACTGTAGGGAGCTGTTTTAGCTCCCATGCTCTAGCTTTAAACCTAAATGGCTTAGATGTCAATGCACCAACAGGACAAAGATCAATCACGTTTCCAGAGATTTCTGAATCGACCATATCTCCTGAAATATATGTGCTAATGGCAGAATGATCTCCTCTACCCATCACACCTAATTCTTTAACTCCAGCTACTTCTTCACCAAAACGAACACAGCGCGTACACAAAATACATCTAGTCATATCCGTAGCGACCAAAGGACCCAACTCAGGATCCTCAACAGCTCTTTTTGATTCTAAATATTCAGAAGTCGTATTGCCGTATCCCATAGCAATATCCTGAAGTTCACACTCCCCGCCCTGATCGCAGATTGGGCAATCTAATGGATGGTTTATCAGTAGAAACTCCATCACATCTTTTTGCATCTGCAAAGCTTTCTCAGAGCGAGTCTTGACCTTCATCCCATCCATAATTGGAGTAGCACATGCAGGGGAGGCACGTCTAGCACCCTCTACATCGACCAAACACATTCTACAATTAGCAGCTACAGATAGCTTTTTATGATAACAAAACCTAGGAATATAGATACCATTAGCATCTGCTACTTCTATTATTGACTGATTTGGCAAAGCTTCGTAGTTTTTACCATCAATCTCTACATTTATTTTTTTGGATTCTTTATTGTCTGACACTGAACTACCTCAATCAACTATTGATCCACTATACTCTTACCACCATTCTCAATCATATACACAAACTCATCTCTAAACTTATGTATATAACTTTGGACTGGCCATGCTGCAGCATCTCCAAGACCACAAATAGTGTTACCTTCTATGTTTGTTGCTACTCTCACTAAAGTATCAATATCTTCAGGCTTTCCTTCACCAGCAACAATCCTGTGTAGCGTACGAGCCAACCAGCCAGTACCTTCTCTACACGGTGTACACTGACCACATGACTCTTCATAATAAAAATCTGCTAGCCTAGCCAATGTCTTGACCATACAGGTCGTTTCATCCAAAACAACAACTGCACCGGATCCAAGCATCGAACCAGCCTCAGCAATGGATTCATAATCCATAGTAACATTAAGCATCTCTTCACCTGTAAGAATTTTAGAAGAGCTTCCGCCCGGTATCACAGCCTTTAGCTTATGTCCATTACGAACACCACCGCACATCTCTAAGACATCTTTGAATGGAGTGCCTAGACCTATTTCCATGACTTTTTGATGCTTAACATGACCAGAAATACAAAAAAGTTTAGTACCACCACTTTTTTCAGTCCCAAGACTTTTGAACCATTCTCCACCATGCTGTAAAATTGCTGGTGCAGACGCATAAGTCTCTGTGTTGTTTATATTCGTAGGTCTTCCATAAAGACCTTTGAATGCAGGAAATGGTGGTTTAAATCTTGGACGGCCTTTTTTGCCCTCCAAAGAATTAAGCAATGCCGTCTCTTCTCCACATATATAAGCTCCAGCACCAACTGCTGAGTATAAGTCAAATGAAATACCAGAAGACTTAATATTTGAACCTAGCAACCCTGCTTGATAAGCCTCTATCAAGGCATCCTCAAACCTTGCAATAGGTTCGTAAAATTCTCCTCGCGTATAGTTATAACCTGCAGTAGCGCCAACTACATATCCAGCAATTGCCATACCCTCTATTAACTGATGAGGATTATTGCGCATTATTTCCCTATCTTTGCAAGTCCCGTGCTCACCTTCATCAGAATTACATACAACATATTTCTGCCCCGGTGTATTGCGTGGCATAAAGCTCCACTTAAGACCAGTGGGAAAACCAGCACCACCACGACCTCTAAGACCTGATATCTTGAGCTCTTCAATAATTTGCTCAGGCGGGATCTTTTCTGTCAAAATCTTATTCCAATAAGAATACCCACCCACCGATAAGTAAGACTCTAAGCTGTACGGCTTATCTAGATGCAGGGTACGAAAACAAACTTCATTTGCCATATATAACTACTCCAACGAATCAATTATTTGATTCACTTTTTCTATAGTTAGATTTTCATAAAAAACTTTATCAACCTCAAGCATAGGTGAGCCACAACATGCTCCTTGACACTCTACTTCTTTCAGAGTTATACGACCATCTTTGGTAGTCTCTCCAGGCTTGATTCCAAGCTTTTTCTCAATATGCGTTAAGATATCATACGCACCATTTAACATGCACGAAACATTCGTGCATAAATTCAATTTGTGTCTACCCACAGGCTTTAGTTCATACATACAGTAAAATGTAGCGACTTCATAAACATCAACCTTACTAACTTGCAAGTATTCAGCAAGAGCAGTTTGCAAATCATCAGTTAAGTAGCCATCGTTTTGGTCTTGTAAAATATGCAACCCTTCTAAAATTGCAGATCTACGCTGATCTGCCGGGAACTTACTCAAAACCCTATCTATATCTTCTTTCGCTTGTGGCGATATCAAATCTACTAAAGACATCTTTTTCCTCTATCTATCTACATCACCAAACACAACATCTATTGTAGAGATAATCGCTGGAGTATCTGCCAACATATGCCCTGACAACAATTCATCCATAGCACTTATGTGAGTAAATCCTGGCGCTTTCATCTTAAGCCTATAAGGCTTGTTCGCTCCATCAGACTTAATATACACACCAAACTCGCCTTTAGGATGCTCAGTACCAACATAAACCTCTCCCTCAGGAGTACAATAACCTTCAGAAAAAAGCTTAAAATGATGGATAAGCTCTTCCATATTGTTTTTCATTGCATTTCTTTTTGGAGGCGCAACTTTGTGGTTATCTGAAAGAACTGATCCTGGATTAGCTCGCAACCAATCAACACATTGTTTGATTAACTTATTAGATTCACGCATCTCTGCCATTCTAACAAGATATCTATCATAACAATCACCATTAGCGCCAACAGGAATATCAAAATCAAGCTTGTCATATACTTCATAAGGCTGAGATTTTCTAAGATCCCAAGCAACACCACTCCCCCTCAACATCGGCCCAGTGAAACCAAGCTCAACCGCTCTTTCTGCTGTAACAACACCAATATCGACAGTTCTTTGTTTCCAAAGCCTGTTATCTGTTAAAAGCGTGTCTATCTCATCTAGAGATTTATCAAAATCAACAACAAAAGAATCTAAAAAGTCCAACATACTACCTTGTCTGTTAGCATTGATTTTTTTGGTTTTTCTTTTGCTTGTAAATCTAGTTTGCTTATATTGTGGCATTTGTGTTGGTAAATCTCTAGCAACACCTCCTGGTCTAAAATACGCAGCATGCATACGAGCACCAGAAACAGCTTCATAACAGTCAAATAAGTCTTCTCTAACCCTAAAGGCATATAGAAATACTGTCATAGCACCCAAGTCGATACCACACGCAGCAACCCAAAGCAAATGGTTAAGAATTCTTGTCATCTCGGCGAACATTACACGGATATACTGAGCTCTTTCAGGAACTTCAAGTTCTAAAAGCTTCTCGATCGCCATTACGTAAGCATGCTCATTACACATCATCGAAACATAATCTAGCCTATCCATATAACCAATACTCTGATTATATGGCTTAAACTCAGCAAGTTTCTCTGTCCCTCTATGAAGTAAGCCAACATGCGGATCAGCTCTAACAACTGTCTCTCCATCTAGCTCTAAAATAAGTCTTAGAACACCATGCGCAGCAGGATGGACTGGACCAAAATTTAGTGTATAGTTTTTATACTCTGCCATTGTTACAAACCCATAATTTTATTGATTGCGAATCACTCTTGGTGCATTGACCCTATCATCGATCTCTACAGGTTCATAGACAACCTTACCAAGATTTTCATCATAACGCATCTCCACATAACCTGTCTGAGGAAAATCCTTTCTCAGAGGGTGGCCTACAAATCCATAATCAGTAAGGACTCTACGTAAGTCTGGATGATTATTAAAATAAATCCCAAACATATCATAAACCTCTCTCTCAGCCCAATTAGCTGAAGGCCACAGATCCTCAACCGAATCAACCATAATAATTTGAGCATCTCTCAGCTTACATTTCACACGAACTCGAACATTATTAGCCATACTTAGCAACTGATAAACAATCTCGAATCTGTTATTAACATCAGCGGTCTTAAAACCTTGCTGGCGCCCTCTCGAAAAACCTGTTTGAGAGACAACCTTACCTACCTGCCAGTCTGACTGACCATAAGTTAAATAATCAACTACCGTAATGTCAGTAAGTTGCTTAAAATGATACTCTTTCTTAAGTTTTTTTAGGACAAGATGTATATCACGCTGATCCTTTATAGAGACATTAATCTCTCCATAAGAAATACGACACTCAACACCAAAGCCGTTTAATATCTTTTCTACATTATTAAAATGATCTTGTAACTTAGCATTCACGATCACTTCCTCGCTATAGTGTCTTTTCTAATAATTTTATTCTGCAACTGTATAATCCCGTAAACTAAGGCTTCTGCAGTTGGAGGACAACCAGGAACATATATATCTACAGGAACAATCCTGTCACACCCTCTCACCACAGAGTAGGAATAGTGATAGTACCCTCCACCATTTGCACACGAACCCATAGAGATTACCCACTTAGGATCCGGCATCTGATCATACACTTGACGTAGTGCCGGAGCCATCTTATTACAAAGTGTACCAGCAACGATAAGGACATCCGACTGCCTAGGAGAAGGCCTAAAAACAATACCAAACCTATCCAAATCATACCTAGCAGCACCAGCATGCATCATCTCAACCGCACAGCAAGCCAACCCTGTAGTTACAGGCCACAACGAGCCCGTACGCACCCAATTTATAAGCGCGTCAGCACTTGCAGTTATAAAACCTTTATTTTCGTTACCTATTCCCACTCCAGAGCTCCTCTCTTCCGTGCATATATTAAACCTAAAAATAGTACCACTAAAAATATAATCATCGCAAAGAAAGCGTGATCTGAAATAGCTGGCATTCCAGCACTAGCTCTCAAATTTATACCCCAAGGAATAATGAACGCTAACTCTAAATCAAACACTAAAAATAGTACCGCAATTAGATAAAAACGAACATCTAGCTTTTCCCTAGCGTCACCAAAAGTAGGAAAACCACATTCAAATGTTTCTCCTTTTGTTGCACTTGGGTTGTTAGCACCAACAATCATTGACAAAATCTTACCAATCATTGCAAATGCCACACCCAAACCAAAAGCTATTATGAGGAATATAAGTATAGGCGCAAATTGTGCGTAAATATTAGTATTCATAAGAAAGATTGATTTAAAATCACCAGTCTGACAATGATATCACAATTACATATCAATTACAAAAACCTAAAACATACATAGTAGACAAGGATGAAAGCCACAAAAACAAGAATCTTCAAACCTATTTCTATTATCATAATTATAAATATTATTAGAAATCAATTCCTGAAGATGTATCTTCATATTAAAAAAATAACGTTGACTCAAGATAGACTGATGATAAAGATTTCTCTAAAACTTTGTCTATTAATACACTTATAAACACCTTAACTCTTGATATATCGTTTACACAAAAGATAGTGTTTTATTGATATAGACAATATATAAATTGCAATAACAGCCATACTTATGTCAAAATCTAAGTAAAGTAGGAAATTAATTATGAACAAAATGTCGGGAAATAGTTACAACCTGAAAGAGTTTGGTTTTAAAGTTACTCAACCACGTGTTGAAATACTTAAGCTTTTTGAAGAAAATAAAGATAGACACCTTAGTCCTGATGATGTTTTTTCTAAGCTCAAATCTCAAGGAAGTAGTACGGGAATAGCTACAGTTTACAGAGTACTAAATCAGTTTGAATCAGCAGGAATAATAAACAAACTTAAACTCGACTCTGATCAAGTTATGTACGAACTAAATCAAGGAGATCACCACGATCATATCATATGTATTGAGTGCAATGAGATACAAGAATTTTATAATGAAAAAATAGAAAAGCTACAAAAGGAAGTCGTAAAATCAATGGGTGCAGAAATGGTGGATCACAGTTTAAACATCTATATCAAATGCTATAAAAACTGTAAAAATAAAAACAAACCATCACAATCTTAAAACAAAGCCTTATAGACTTTTTCAAATGCATAGTCAGCTGTTATCAAGCACCAACTTTTACCCCTAGAGCTATATCCTGAGTATTTAACATCCAAATCACCAAGTCCATTTAATAGTTCATTAAAGAATTGTGGTATCGTGTCCAACTTATCGCCAACCAAAGCAGTCAAAGAAAGATTTTTCTCGAATTCAAACTCATCTTCACACAAATCTATTAACTCATTATTTATAGACTGGTATGTAATATTATTAGTGTCATCAATTACAAGAATTAATTCAACATCTGTGAGATTAATAACATCAGGTGTGATGTCATACTTTCTTAAAACAGCCAGAACTTTATAAACTATATCTGATAAATCTAAACTCACCAAATTAACTTTGATTAGACTCTGCCCTCGCCTCTCAGCAATAGCTCTTACCCCCCTTGTTACAATACCTTCATTATCGTTTGTAATATAAGTACCACCACTAGCTGGATCAAATGTCGATCCTACAAATACTTTAGTACCACTTCTCATAACTGGCCAAAGTGTATCAGGATGCAAAACTTTTGCTCCAAAACCTATAAGCTCTATAGCCTCTTCAAAATTTATCTGCTTTATTACTTGTGATTTAGGTATCAATCTTGGATCAGCTTGATGTATACCCGCCACATCAGTCCAAATGTAAAGCATATCTGCACTGACCGCCTCAGCAACCAATGCAGCAGAATAATCACTTCCTCCACGACCTAGCACTACGGTTTCACCATCTAAATTTGAACCTATAAAGCCACCCATAACGTATAGCTTTCGTGAATCAGAAAAATATTTCTTTGCCTGAGACTTTATATCTTTTAACAAAGGTCTGGCCTTAATATAACTGCCATCTGCTTTTATAATTTCTCTAGCATCGATGTGTGCTGAGCTTATACCCTGTTGTTTTAGAGCATGATCGAAAATATAAGCGGAAATCCTCTCACCAAAAGACAAAATTTGTGATTGTAACCGAAACTTTGATTTATTATCAAGGTATAATTCCTGACAAAGTTTTTCAAGCTCTCTAAACAATGATGCTATCTTCTCATTTCTTGTTTGTATAATACTTTGAACAATAGGATCTACAATACAATACAAGTCTGCAAATATTTTTTTGTAAGTATAAACATCACTTTTTATAAGCTTTTCCAATAAGTTAGTAACTCCTGCTTGAGCACTGACAACAACAACTTTTATATCTTGATTATTTTTGACTATATCAACACATTTATATATTGATGCGACTGTTCCCACACTAGTTCCACCAAACTTAGCCACACCGATTTGATTTTTCATATATTTTTTTGCTAATTAATGTTGCTTTTTAATATAATGTAAATGATAATCATTATCAATATTAAATAGCAAAGATTAAAATATGAATTTACAACCTCAACAAGCCATGTTAAAAAATCAAACAATCTGGGAATCAAACGCAAGAAGCTATCCAAGAAAAAATCCTTTAGTCATAAAAAAAGCACAAGGTATTTATCTAACAGATATTGAAAATAAGAACTACATAGACTGCCTAGCAGGAGCTGGAACTATTGCTCTTGGACATAATGATCCTGAAATTACAAATGCGATATCACAAACTCTGGATAAAGGAGTCCCAATACATACATTAGACTTGCTTACAGAAGAAAAACATAGCTTTATGGAAGAGCTGCTAAATACTCTACCCCAGTCTTATCATGGCAAAACAAAAGTTCAATTTTGTAGCCCAAGTGGTTCTGATGCAGTTGAAGCAGCAATCAAACTATGCAAAACGGCAACAGGTAGAGAAAATATAATTGCTTTTCATGGTGCCTATCATGGTATGACTCATGGAACACTTTCTCTTATGGGTAATCTAGAACCAAAACAAGATATTGCCGGACTTACTCCCTATGTACATTTCCTACCCTACCCTTATTCATATCGTTGCCCTTTTGGTCTAAAAGATGAACAAAGCCTAGACGTAAATATTCAAATGATCTCTCGCTTATTAAAAGATCCTGAAAGTGGTATAAAAAAACCAGCCGCAATCATACTGGAACCCGTCCAAGGTGAAGGAGGTGTAATCCCAGCTCCTGTAAAATGGTTAAAGGCAATAAGAGAGCTAACTAAAGAGCTAGATATACCTCTAATTGTTGATGAAGTTCAGTGTGGTATTGGCAGAACGGGATACTTATATGCTTTTGAAAAAGCCGGCATTGATCCAGATGTAATTGTTCTATCTAAAGCACTTGGTGGAGGATTGCCAATATCTGTAATACTATACAAAAGTTATTTAGATACCTGGAAGCCTGGTGCTCATACAGGAACATTTCGTGGTAACGTGCTTGCAATGGCTGCAGGAAGCGTTGTTCTAAAAAGAGTAAATAATACTGCTTTCCTAGAACAAGTAAGTAAAAAAGGTAATTATCTACTAGACAAACTCCATAGCCTAAAAAACAAATATAACATTATTGGTGATGTTCGCGGTTCGGGCTTGATGATTGGTATGGAAATAGTTGATATATCTTCAAAGCCGGACTCAATCGGTAGCTTGCCTGCTGACGGAAAAAAAGCTCTAGCAATCAAAAAAACTTGTTTTGATATGGGATTAATAGTTGAGTTAGGAGGTCGCTTTGGAGGAACTATTAGACTATTACCTCCTTTAACAATAACTATCGAACAAATCAATGAAGTAGTTCAAATATTAGAAGACTCGATTAAGGAGAATATATGAGTCTAAATCTTGATAATTACTTTCTAAACAGCTCTATAGAAAGTACCAATGTATATAAACAAAGTATAAAAGATACGTTAGAAATAATCGCAGCTAACTTAAAGAGCTCTAACATTTTTAGTGGGCAAGAGGCAAGCCAACTAGAGGGACTAACTGCTCAATATAAGATAGACAAAGAACCTAAAAAGTTAGAAAGTATAATCCAGAATCAGCTTGGTGAGTTTTTTAAACATTCGCTGAATGTTAATTCTCCAACTTCTATGGCTCATTTACATTGCCCTGTAATGTTACCCTCATTAGTTGCTGAAATATTTATCTCAGCTCTAAATCAATCTATGGATTCATGGGATCAAAGCCCTATTGCCACATATATTGAACAAGCTGTTATTAACTGGTTTAGCTCTTTAATTTACAAAAATAATCCATGCTCAGATGGTATATTTACAAGTGGTGGAACTCAGTCAAACCTAATGGGACTACTTTTAGCAAGAGATCATTATTGTGAAAATGTTCTAAATCATAAAATAGCAGATTTAGGTTTGCCAAATATTGCTAATAAATTTCGTATCTTATGCACAGAAAAAACGCACTTCTCTGTGCACAAATCTCTATCGATATTGGGATTAGGTAAAAACTCAATCGAACTAATAAAAACAGATGAGAATCTTAAATTAGATGTTAAAGATTTAGCCTCAAGAATAGGCTCTCTGAAAGTACAGGACTTAATTCCGATATGTATAGTTACAACTATTGGAGATACTGACTTTGGCTGTATTGATAATATCAAGTCAATAGCAGAAATAGCAAATAAACATAACATCTGGCTTCATGCAGATGCCGCTGTTGGTGGAGCTCTAATACTTTCAAATAAACACAAAGATCGACTAGTAGGTCTTGAACTTGTTGATTCTGTAACTATTGATTTTCATAAGCTATTTTTCCAACCTGTAAGTTGTGGGGCTTTTTTCTGTAAAGATAGACAAGCATTCAAGCTTCTAAGTTACCATGCTGACTACTTAAACCCTGATGAAGATGGCTTTGATAGTATAAATTTAGTAGATAAATCGATACAAACAACTCGTAGGTTTGATGCTCTAAAAATATTTATCTCATTGCAAAATAGTGGTACTGAATTATTTGCAAAATGGATTGATCATATTATTGAGATTACAAATATAACAATTACAACTATAGAAGAAGATAATAGCCTACAACTAGCCTTTGAAGAGCAACAACACTTAAACAATCATCTAAATACAATTGTTTTTAGGTATTATGATAAAAATTTGAATTCTAACACTCTAAATTTGATTAATAGAGAGATTCATAAGCTTATATTTCATAGTGGCAAATTTGCTATAGCTCAGACAAAAATAAATAAGAATATTTACTTAAAAATCACCTTAGTTAATCCAATGATAACATCAGAACTGATAAGTGCCTGTCTCAAGCAAATAAAACACTATGGCAACTTAGTCAAAAATCAAATAGAGGCAAGCCAACAATGAATAAGTACGCAAATAGAATAACTCTAAAAAATTTTTTAAATTGTTACTACCGTGAGTTTAACAATTATGAATTATCCCGAAACAATGATGGTGGTTATAGGTTTAATATCTTTTTGAAATCTATAGATTCTAGTTTTGAAACAAATGTAAAAATTTCTCCAACATTGAAATCACCAATATGGGAGTTACCATGCTATTTAGTAAAACAAGATGAAAAAATAAAGCTCGATCCTCTTGAGGCTGTATTTTTAATTAGCAAGGAGTTAGAAAGCTCTAATGTAATTGCCTTCGATGAGTTATTAGAGAGGATAACCAACTCCGCAACAAATATTGCTCAAATATTACATTACAGAAAACACAAAATTGATGATGCCTTTGGATATGAAAACTCATTTATCACAAATGAGCAAAACCTAATAAGAGGTCATCGATTACAACCAGATCCTAAGAGTAGAGAAGGCTTTTCTAAGGAAGAGTTTGTACAATACTCTCCAGAAACAAATGGCAGATTTCAGCTTTATTATATGTATATAAGTAAAGATATTTTAGAGTCACAATCATTACTTGAAAAAAATACAGATGAGATTTTTTCAGACTTCCTGAAAAATGAGAGTATATACTATAAATCTGATAAAGATTACCAATTATTTGCTGTACATCCTTGGCAAGCAAAATACTTGGCAAAACATGATGAAATCCAAAAGTATAAAGCTCAAAAAAAGATAATAGATATTGGCATAACAGGCCCTTGGTTTTATCCAACAACCTCTGTTAGAACTGTGTACTCTCCACAAGCCAACATTATGCTGAAATTCTCGCTAAATATCGCCATAACAAATTCAGTAAGAACGAATTTGGCCAAAGAATGTAACAGAAGTTTGACGGTTCATAAACTATATACAAATCATTTACAGACTATCTTAAATAATGAGTTCCCATTCTTTAAGCTAATTACAGATCCTGCTTATTGTGCAATAAAAGTTAATAATAAAATTTTTGATCCAAGTATCTGCATTATACGCAGTGCTAACTTTAATCCTCAAGATGATATTGCATGTATTGCAAGTCTAACTGAACCCAACCCATTTAATGAAGCTACGCGTATTGGCTCATTAATTCAGTACTTCAGCGTACACAATAATATCTCTACTTATGAAGCTACTATCTACTGGTTTGAGACTTACTTAACAGTTGCTATTACCCCTATACTATGGCTGTACTCAAAATATGGTATTGCTCTTGAAGCTCATCAACAAAACTTGCTAGTCAAACTAGAGCATGGACTACCAGTTGAAAGCTACTATCGTGATAGCCAAGGATATTATTATATAAAAGATCATCCAGAACTCAAAAAAGCTAATTTTGGAAATATCAGTAGTCTATGTGAAGAATCTGAGGACTTTATAGATCATCATTTTTGCTACTATTTCGTTGTAAATCAACTTTTTTCTGTAATAGAAGCCATTACAAATACTGGCTATATTAGCGAACAAGATTTAATAAAAATAACTATAGATTTCTTAGAGGGCTTCCTAGAAAAGTATAAAACCTGCGATAAATTTATCAAAAAGATTCTAAATATAGATCAATTACCTCTAAAGGCTAATCTACGCACAAGACTTAGTGGGCTTGATGAACTACAGGCTCCTTTAACTAATCAATCTATTTATGTAAATACAAATAATCCTTTTAAGGAGGTTATATGAAAATCTATGACATTATTGGCATAGGAATTGGTCCTTTTAATCTTGGACTAGCGGCATTATTAAACGATAAACCTATCAACTGCCTTTTCTTTGATAAAAAAGATAATTTCTCTTGGCACCTCGGATTGATGATAAACTGGACAACATTACAAGTACCATTCTTAGCTGACTTAGTAACTATGGCTGATCCAACTAGTGAGTTTACTTTTCTAAATTACTTACATCAAAAAAACCGTATGTATAAATTTTACTTCAAAGAAAATTTCTTTATACCTAGACAAGAGTATAACGACTATTGCTTGTGGGTATCACAAAAGTGTAATTCTTGTAAATTTGGCTATGAAGTTATAAATATAGAGCATCAGATAGATTCCCTGAACGAGGCTTGGTGCATCACTGTAAAAGATAAAGATAATCTAGAGCAACAATACTTAACAAAGAACATTGTACTTGGGTTAGGCACATCTGCATATTTACCAAGTAAACTTCAGAATAAAGCGAACATTCACCATAGTAGTGAATATCTAAATATAAAAGATCAAGCTCTAAAAGATCAGCACATAACTCTGATAGGTTCTGGTCAAAGTGCTGGAGAGATATTTTTAGATTTGATGAAGTCAAAAGATGATTCTACAAAAATTAGCTGGCTGACTAGAAGCAAAGGCTTTTTCCCAATGGAGTATTCCAAACTTGGTCTAGAACACTTCTCACCTGATTATATTGAGTATTTTTATAACCTACCTAATTTAGAAAAGCCTAAACTTCTAAGTGAACAAGATCTACTCTATAAAGGAATTAGTGCTGAAACAATATCAGATATCTATGATGTCCTTTATGAGCAATCCATCGAAGATAAAAACAATGCTGAATTGATTGCAAACTGTGAATGCCTAAATGTTGATAACTCACAAGATAAACTTCTCTGCTCTTTTTATCATAGTCAGCAAAATCAAGAGTTCTCAATCGCAACAGATAGAGTTATTGCAGCAACCGGATATAAAGCAAATATAAATAATGTCCTCAAAAATATAGAAGCACTAATTCAACGAGATGATAGCAATAATCTCAAAATATCTCGTGATTATAAAATAATCACGCAAAATACGTCTTTAAACATTTTTGTACAAAATGCTGAGATCAACTCTCATGGTGTAGGTACTCCTGATTTAGGATTAGGGGGTTATAGAAATACTGTGATAGTAAATACCCTTCTCAACGAAGAGATATACAAAGTATCTTCTCGAACGATTTTCTCAACATTTGGTGTTCCAAGAAAATACTTAACACAAAGAGCAAATATTAAAGTCGCATAAATTACAGGAGACTATTTATATGAAAAAGGAAATAAACTACTACAAGATAGCTAGCACAAGACTATTGGAAAAGATAATTTCAGAATTTAGTTATGAAGGAATTTTTAAGCCACTACAAAAAGATATAGATCAAGAAGTATATACCTTAGAGATAAACCCAGATCTATGTTACAAATTTAAGGCTGTACAAAGAATATACGGTAACTTAACTATTGAAAAGGACTCTGTAACAAGACATGAGAGCAATAGTATGGAACCTGCTGATGATGCTATAAGACTTATCATAGATACACTACCTGTAACAAATATTGATTCTGTCACAACGGCACATTTCATAAAAGAGCTAAATAATACGATATTTGCAGATATCGCTATCTTACAAAAAGACAATATCTCAGCAAAGGACATCTATAAACTTCCATACGCTTATATAGAAGGGAACATGACTGGTCATCCCCGGTTTGTGATTAATAAAGGTCGTATTGGCTTTAATGCATCAGACTATACAAACTACGCCCCAGAGATGCAAAAAATCATCAATTTAGTGTGGATCGCCGTAAGCAAAGATTTAGTAACGTTTTCATCTGTAACAACTACTAACTATCTACAAATTACCAATAAAGAAATCAATTCAGAAACTTTAGCTAGCTTCAATAAAACTATAAAAATGAATAACAAAGACCCTAGTGATTTTTATATTTTACCTGTTCATCCATGGCAGTGGAAAAATGCTGTAATGCAACAATTCACGAAATATATAGCTGATAAAGATATTATATTTCTTGGTAAGTCAACTGATCAGCATCTAGCTATGCAATCAATAAGAACTATGTCTAATATTTCTTATCCTGAAAAACATAGTATAAAACTACCTCTAAACATACTAAATACTGCGGTTTATAGAGGTCTACCCAAAGATCAAACAATTAATGCTCCAATGCTTACACAATGGATTAAGAATATAGTCCAAAAAGATGAGTTTTTAGCTAAATATAATTTCATACTTCTAGGAGAGTTAGCTAGTGCATACTGCCATCATCCTTATCAGTCAGAAGTTCCTCAGGTACCATACTACTTCACAGAGCAGTTAGGTGCAATCTGGAGAGAAAGTATTCACACTAGACTTAAAAGTAGTGAGCAAGCTATAACAATGGCTGCTTTAACTTATGTTGATGCTAATGATAAAAGTATCATTTGCGAAATGATCAAAGAATCATCTTTAGATATTGATAAATGGCTAGAAATGTTTTTTGAAAATACTGTCCCTGCCCTACTACATTTCTTATACAAATATGGCATGGTTTTCTCTCCTCATGGAGAAAATAGTATATTAATCATAGAGGACAATCTCCCTGTTGGTCTGGCTATGAAAGATTTTGTCGATGATATAAATATATGCAAAAATCCTGTTGATGAACTCAGATCGCTTCCACAACAGGTAAAAGACGCCATTCCTCAAGTTGAAGATGATTATCTTCTGCAATTTATTCATACAGGATTATTTGTTGTTCACTATAGATATATCTCTTCGATACTAGCAGACAAACTAAACTACCCCGAACTTTACTTCTATCAAAAATTAGATGAATGTATACAAAAATATCAGACAAGCAATCCTGAGCTAAAATCTCGTTTTGAACGTTTTGATCTATATAAACCAACTTTTACAAAACTATGTCTGAATAGACTAAGAATTTTTGAAGTTGGATATAGTGATTATTCAGCAAGACCTAAGGTAATATCTACAGGTCAACTTGATAATCCTCTTTATCTTGCTCAAAGTACCAAAAATATAGATAAGGACTTATTCAAGCATAATAGAGTGTCTTTTAGAGCATTTGACTTAGAACATGATTTAGATACTATTCACTCATGGATGAATAAACCTCACGTAGCAAAGTTCTGGAACTTGAATAAATCAAAGTCAGAGCTAAAAAAACATTTTTGCAATATGCTTTCAAAGCCTAACCAAAAATTACTTATATTATCGATAGATAATTCAGAAATCGCCTATGCTGAAATTTATAACACACAGACTGATCGTATCGCTAATTATTTTTCCACTGATGATAATGAATATGGATGGCACCTGCTAATTGGCCCTGAAAAAGCTATAGGCAAAGGATATTCTAAATTACTTGTAGAAGCTCTTAGCAAATATTGCTTTGATATGCTTGGTGCTAATAATGTTATCTTTGAACCTGATGTTAGAGTGATCCCTTTTCAAAAAATCGCTCCTAAAATCGGATATTCAAATCTTGGTGAGATAGCCTTACCTGAAAAACAAGCATATCTATTTAGTTGTTCAAAGAGCTCTTTTATAGAGGGTGAAACATTATGATAGACTGTGATATTTCAAAATGGCCAATAGTTAAAATGCATTTTGGTAGCTCCCCAAGCTATAAAGATGTACTTAGCTGGTTAGACAAATGCTCTCAAATACTAAAGAAACAACAAAAATTCTTAGTAATTAGTACTTTTTCTGAACAGTATCAGTTTGAGCATAAAGCACGATTAAAACAAGCAAAATGGTTTAAAGAGTCTAAACCTGAGCTTGCTAAATGGTGTCTAGGTATGATTCGTGTCACAAATGATCCTATTATGATCAAAAAGATTAATGCTCCAGCAATGGCTAAGGGTATGCCTTTTAGCTGTATTGCTGTTGGTAATATATGCTCAGCATGGGAAAAAGCTCAACAAATTCTAATTGAAGATAACTTGATATGAAAAAACAACTTGATATAACCATTCTTTATTTAGCACAAGCTATATCACTATATTTCTGTACTTTTGGATTACCAACGATTCTACGTTCTGAAGGAGTCTCTTTAGAAAAAATAGGCCTTTTTAGTATCTTACTATTACCTTGGGTTATCAAATTCCTATGGGCTCCTTATGTAGATAGGTTATATATCAAAAAAATAGGCCGAAGAAAAAGCTGGTTTATTGTAATGCAATTTTTGACCATAAGTCTATTTTTAATATTCTCTATTTATACTCCAAAAGACTATAGCAATTATATTTTCTTATTTGCGTTTTTATTGTCCTCCATTGCAGCAACTCAAGATATAGCAATTGATGGATTTTCAATAGAACAAACAAAAGCTAAAAGCTTACAGTGGAGCAACTTTTGTAGAGTAATTGGCACTACTCTAGGTAGCATGATTGGCGGAGCATCTCTAATTGCGCTATACAAAATTTTAGGCTGGCATCAAATTACTCTATATATGACTTTGATAAGTTTATGTATTTGTGCTTATATGTTTCTCATAAGAGAAAACCATCACAATGAACAATACAAGCACCACATACCATCTCTAAAGTCTTTCTTTAGTAGAAAAGAAACCAGAATATTGTTACTTATGTGTTTGAGCTACAGAGCCTGTGAAGGTTTGGTTATGGGAATGCAATCATCATTTTTGGTAGATTCTCACATTCCGCTAACAACGATAGGCATAGTTATGGGAACTGGTAGTGCATTAATAGGTGTTTGTGGTGCAGCTGTTATTAGTTATCTCTTTAACTTTTATAAAGAAACTATTCTTTTGACAATATTGGCAGTAATCAGAGGCTTTTGCTATTTCTCTCTAGGATTTATAAGTTTTTATGGCATTGATAATCAAATATTTATCTTTGGAATTGTATTATTAAATATGGCTTCTCGACTTATGGAGATGATAGTTCTATATACTATATTCATGAAATTTAGCTCAAAAGATCAAGCAGGCACTGACTTTACGGTTTTAGTATGTGCTGAACTTCTAATCTATATACTAGGAATGTCACTTAGTGGTTTCTTAGCTGCGAATATTGGTTACTCAATGCTTTTCACACTAGGTGGTATTATTTCCATACCGGGGTATTTGATAGCATTACTATTATTACAAAAACTATTCCCTAGCGAGAGTGCTAAGCCTATTCTATTGAATAGATAATCTAATTTATTCATTTGCCATAAATGATATTGATTATCATTATCATAGTGATATTATCTAAGTTCTAATTTGTTACTCCCAATGCAATAACATTATCATGAATTCTAAAATCACAGCTCCTATAGTTATATATATACTTATTTTATTATCTTACAGCACATCTTTCTCAAACACTAATGGTCAAGAGCTTAGCTTAAATGAAGAAGCTATCATTGAACTACAGCATCAGATACGTAAATTACAAACCGATATTAGTGATATGGAAGAAAGCTCGCAAAATGCTAACCAATTAACGACATACGAATCAAGAATAACGAAGCAAGATCCTAATGATATAAATTTGGTATTTGGAGATAGTGCAAATGCTTACGAAATTAGCACTAGTATAAATTCAAATAACTCAATCATCGATTTAAGAAATAGTCCAGTTGGTGGTATTTTTGGTCACAATGGTGCTATCAACGTTGGAGATGCTCCTGCTATCACGACAAGAGGACAAGTAACATTTTTAGGAGCTTATTCAGGTAATAATAGTATACCTATAGGAATGATATCAGGCAGTCTATTCTCATCTACGGTAATCGGACAACGCAACAAATTTAATGACTATGCTATATTTTTAGGTGGAAAAATAGAAGTCGATGCTCAAGTATGGTCTGGTAGTGAAGGAATCTCAAATGGTTACACTCTCTCTGGCAATGGTCAAAATATTTCTCTGACATCCTCCACACTATACTTTTTAGCCAATGTCGGACACTACGTTACTGCTCAGTTTGATATCAGTACCAGTGAGCTTAACAATTTTGGTTTAGGTAATGCTTTTGTTATATTTGGAAACCTAGATACATCGCCACTATTTGTAACTGCTGGAAGAAGTAGGCTTTCTGTGGGTGCTTTTGGAGGTGGTGGTCCATGGACTGGTGGTATAACAGGATTTCTGGCACTAGGTAGAACAACGAATATATCATTAAACTATAAAGATGACATTCTAAATGCTAATATAGCAGTCTTTGGATCTGATGATAATCGTATAAATTTTTCAACCGGACTATTCTATGCTGAGCGTTGGACTGAGAGCCTAGCTGTTGGCTTTAATACAGGTTATGTCTTTAATATTGCTGGAGCTGGTAATGCTTCTTTTAGCAAGTTTCTGGAGAATCAAAACTCTTCAAAAGATAATATTGGCAGCTTCAACATTAATGGTAACCTTACTTACACCATAGGCGGCGGTTTTTTAAACCTAGGAACAGGTTGGGCAAGTACTACAAATAGAAAAGACTTTAACGGTAGTAATCAAAATGTCTTAGCTGGAGGTTGGTATGCTGCAGCAAACTATTCATTACAACTTGGCGGTAGAAACACAAACTTTGGCGTATCATATGGGCAAACATATAATTCTGCTAATATACCGATGTCATTACCAGCATCTCCACTGTTATTTGGCCAATCTCCATCTGGAATCAAAAACCAGCTAATTTTATCAACTCAACGTGCATATTTTGACAACAATGTCTTAATAGGCCCAGAGTATTCATATCAAAAGTTATATAACAATAAACATATGAATACTTTCACTATAGACATTGCTGTATACATGTAGTTACTAAGTTAACACTAAGCTAAAGTATTACTATTATTTAGTTTATTTTTTCTAGACATGAGAAAACTTAGTCTGGTTTTTTTGACGTTAACCACTTCCTTAACTGAATTATGTTATGCCGATGCAAGATCACAAATTATTATAGAGAATAACTGTTCAGTCCCAATATCATTCAGTATATCTCCAGGAAATAGCACTGGAAACGCCATAAATAACCAAGTATTAGATACAAATCAGTATATCAATGTTGGACAGTATACCAATGATAAATTTGTAGATTACAACTCAGCTATAGATATAAATTTCCATTCTGAGAATTTACAATATAATGGTTCAATACAATATAATCTAAAAAATGGTTGGACTATTAATAGTGCGAATTTTGATAATTTGAATGGTGATATAGCTATAGAGCATCAAAATAATGATTTTGACTATAGTTGGCATAGCTACACAACAACACTAAAATATCGTATACCTATATTTACAATTTCCGCATGTCCAAAATTCACAAGTCCACAAAATTCAAAACTCAAAGACATAGAAAGAATACTTATATTTGGAGATAGTCTAAGCGATACAGGCAACTTATATGGTTATACAAATGGAATTATCCCAAGATCAACTCCTTATTATAGAGGTATGTTTTCTAATGGCTCAGTTTGGACAACGATGTTAAGTGGAACTCTAGAAAATAAAATCCCAATCAGTAATTATGCTGTTGGAGGAGCTACTGCTGTCTTTGAGCCATCTTGGACAGATCTTGGCCTACCCTATACAATAGGTACTGAGCTTCAAGCATATTCTCTAGATGATGGAGCTCACGATACCAATAAAAATCTAGCAATATTTTTTATTGGTGCGAATGACTATTTAACAATATCAGCCAATCAAGACCCTAGCTTACTCAAGAATATTGCTAGCGAGGTTACTGACAAGATTATAGCAGCTATCAAAACTGTGAATGCACAAAAAACTCTAGTTATAGGACTGCCTAATCTAGGATTGACACCAGAGTCAAAAAATATAGGAAACCAAAACCTCTTAAAAGAAGTATCTTCGCTACATAACCAAATTCTAAAACAGTTTGCTGAAAATCAGACTAATATAGATTTTGTAGATATGAATCCAATATTCGAGATGCTTGTTAATGATACTGATAATTTCAACAAAAAATATCACACTTCGATAAACCCAAACAAAACCAACCAAAGTTGTTGGAGTGGTGGTTATTTCTCTTATAATCCAGATGGTCAAAATCCAAAAGATTTTTATGAAAACCTATTAAGAAGCAACTCCAAGCCCGTTCTACTTCAAGAGTCTGAGAATATTTCATCAGGAGAGCTAGATATGAGTAAAATTCCTCTGACTCCAGATATTACTAGTGCAATTTTAGCTGCTGAAACTGGTAAATTATGTGATAATCCTCAAGAATATATATTCTGGGATGGTGTCCATCCAACCTATCAAGTGCATAAAGCGCTATTTGAATATATCGCTAACGAGTATTTAGGAATAAATATATAGATAGAAGACTTAATCGAAATAGCCACCAGCAACAAAACGATCAATAAAATGTTGGCTAAAGTGCATTTTATTCAATTTAACATTTTCCAAAAGTTGTTGGTATTGGCCTGACTTAAAAATATAATCAAGGACATAAAAAACATTTCCCTTACCAACTACCTTTTCAACCTTTTCTTCAAACTTAGAAAAGTCCGTTTTCTCATCAATATAATCATCTAATAAAGAACAAAGCTTATCTATAGTTTTCTCATCAGCTCTGTCAAAGTATTTTGCAACCTCATAATGAAACTCATACTTACTATCATGAAAAAATGGGTATACATTTCCTTTCCAAGCAACTTTATAACTATCATCAACATAGTCACTACTCAAAACATTTAGCTTCATAAGATGATAGTAAAACTTATTTGTATTCATTTGATTTTCCTATTTTATTTATTAAGCTCTTCTTGAACTATCTGGTTAACTTGCTTAGGATTTGCCTTGCCTTTACTAGCTTTCATAGCCTGACCTACGAAAAAGCCCATAAGCTTAGTTTTACCAGCTTTAAAGTCAGCAGCTTGTTGAGGGTTCGCAGCAATTATACCTTGAACTAGCTCTCTTATTGCACTCTCATCTGATACTTGTTTCAAACCTAGTTTCTCGATAATATTAGCAACAGATGTAGCTGACTCAATATATTCTGCTATGACTTTCTTAGCACTCGCTTGTGAGATAACATCTTTTTGGACATTATCAATAATCTCTAATAGAATCTCAGCAGGGATTATATCTGCTGAAAACTCTTTTTCCGCTCTATTAAGAGTTGATATTAGATCAACTGTTATCCAGTTATACGCCGGCTTATAACCTATCACAGTCGCTACCTGATCATAGTAATCTGCTATCTCAAGATTTGATAATAAAAACTCAACTTCTTGATCAGCTAAATGCTCACGATAGGCTGCTTCACGCTCTTCTGGCTTGAGTGGCATCTGCTTTTTGATACTTTCGATATATTCATCAGTTATTACCAACGGTAATAAATCTGGATCTGGGAAATAACGATAATCAAAAGCATCCTCTTTTGCACGCATTGAACGTGTTTCATTTGCATCAGCATCATATAGACGAGTTTCTTGAACAACTTCTCCTCCAGACTCTAGCACAGCTATTTGACGAGCATATTCATACTCAATCGCTTTATCAATAAATCTAAAAGAGTTTATGTTTTTAAGTTCTGCCCGAGTACCAAACTTATCTTGGCCTTGTGGTCTAATTGACAAGTTGACATCACATCTAAACGAGCCTTCTTGCATATTACCATCACATATACCCAAATGTTTGACTAGCTGATGAAGCTTCTTAAGATAAGAAACCACCTCTTCAGATGACCTAAAATCAGGATATGTAACTATTTCTAAAAGTGGTGTACCCGCACGGTTATAATCTAATCCTGTCTCGCCAGCTACATAACCATGAACTGATTTCCCAGCATCTTCTTCTAGATGAGCTCGCTCAATTCTGATAGTTTTGGTTCCATTAGAAGTTTCAATCTCTAGATTACCCTCTTGTACTATTGGATTATGAGATTGACTAATCTGGTAGCCTTTTGGTAAATCTGGATAAAAGTAATTCTTACGTGCGAAGAAACTATCCTTTGATATTTTAGCATCTACAGCTAAACCAAATATAACAGCTTTACGAATAGCTTCTTTATTTACTACAGGCAAAGTTCCCGGCAAACCTAAATCTAAAAATGCAGCCTGAGTATTTTGATGCTGCCCATATTTTGTTGCAGAAGTCGAAAACAGCTTAGATTTAGTACTTAACTGAATATGGACCTCTAGCCCTATCACCATTTCCCAATTCACTATTAAATCCTCGCTTGTTCTAAAATAAATTCTTCAATACCATAACTATTTTGATATTGTGTGACCATTTGTGTCAAAACATTATCATTAAATGCTTTAGCCATGAACTGACCACCAACAGGTAAATCATTAGCAAAACCAATCGGAAAAGCTATTGCTGGTAGACCTGATATATTAGCTGGTATAGTATAAATATCTGATAGATATGCCGAAACAGGATCTAACTTATCGCCTTTTTTGAAAGCTTCACTTGGAGCTGCAGGCATAAATACAACATCAACTTGCTCAAATATTTGATTAATTTGATCAGTCATCACCTTACGTAGCTGTTGAGCCTTATTATAATAAGAGTCATACTGACTTGATGCTAACACATAGTTACCTATCATAATTCTACGTTTAACCTCTTCACCAAAACCATCAGTACGAGATTTTCTGTATAATTCATCTAAGTCTCTAGCTTCTGGGTTACGGTAGCCATATCTAATACCATCATATCTAGCTAGGTTAGCAGCTGCTTCTGCTGGTGTTATGATATAGTAAGTTGAAAGAGCCTCTTTTAAGTCAGGGACCTTAACTGACTTTATTTCGGCTCCTAGCTTTTTGAAATTATCAAGAGTTTTTGACACAGCTTCTTGTATTTGTGCTGGCAGGTCTTTGATCAAACTTTCATCAACACCAATTACTTTACCTGAGATATCTTTCTCTAAGTCTTGTGTAAAATGATTTTCTTTTACACCAACACAGGTAGAATCATACTGACACTCTCCAGAGATAGTATCCAACATAATAGCTACATCTTCTGCATAATGTCCAAAGATACCTGCTTGATCAAAAGATGATGCGAAGGCTACCATACCAAATCTTGAAGTACTTCCATAAGTTGGCTTCATAGCTGTTAGACCACAAAAACTCGCTGGTTGTCTCACAGATCCACCTGTATCTGAACCTGTGCTGACAGGAGCAAAGCCTGCAGCAACCGCAGCTGCTGAGCCACCTGAAGATCCTCCCGGTACTCTCTCCAAGTCCCAAGGATTACTAACAGCTCCATAATAGCTATGCTCATTAGTTGAGCCCATAGCGAACTCATCCATATTTAACTTACCAAGTGTTACCATACCTTGATCTTTACAGTTTTTTGTAACTGTTGAATCATATGGAGCTACGAAGTTATCTAACATCTTAGAAGCTGCTGTTGTTTTGATACCTTTTGTACAAAAAAGATCTTTATGCAAAATAGGTATACCAGTCAACAAACTTTGCTTACCTGCAGAAATAATAGCATCAGCATTTTCTGCTTCTTTTAGTGCCTCTGCTTCACATAGTGTAATTACAGAGTTTATGGTTTTATCTTGGTCTTTTATTTTTGCTAGATATTGCTTAGTCAGCTCAACTGTTGTGACTTCACCACTATCTAACCTTGCTCTCAATTTTTTAATATATGACATTGCTCACCCTATTTAACAACCTGTGGCACCATAAAATAATCATCAACTACTTCACAAGCAAATTTATCAAAACTTGCTCGATTATCTTGATCTTGAGGAATATCTTCACGAAATTTAAAATCAACACTAATTGGAGAAACCATCGGCGTAACTCCATTAGCATCAAAATTCTTGACGGCATCAAGAATCTCACAAATATTGGTAAGATCTTGAGTATATTGCTCTAACTGCTGCTCATTCAAATCAAAACAAGATAGCTTAGCAATATGTTTTACTAGTTTTTTATCCATTTAAACACCTAAATAAATCATTAGAAACAAATACTCCTAAATTATAGAATACTCATAATGATAAAGAAAGATATACGACTACTATTTTATATTAGATGGTTGGTTCTGAATTTGTTCTTTTATCGTTGCTGGCTTGAGCACCGGTTCACTTTTTTTGACACCTATATGTAGCTGACTACTGTTTAGATTTATAGGGAAACCATTATATCTACGCCATAACTCATAACCCAGACTAACATCATTAAGCAATACCCAACCATGTACTTTGGTACCTAACCTTAATACATCTGGCGATGGCCAATCTCTACTTCCGCTTTGCTTAACAAATATTTTAAACTGTCCTTGAGCATTATTTTGAGGAGAAATGAATATAACCTCTCCTTCAAAAGTACCTATAGCGACTTGTGGCCAACCACTAAACTGAACTGCTGGCCATCCCTCAAATTGTAGCATTACCTTATCACCAACTTTGACAAGAGGAACATCCATACTATTGATCCACAACTCAACTATTCTAGACTTACTCTCTGGCACAATTGTCGCTAGCACATCAGTATCTTTTACAATCACTCCACCCATACCATGGATACGATCCATTATTACCCCATCAGTAGGCGCTTTAACTAATCGACTTTGTTGACGAGCTATCTGGACCTTAACTTTTGCTAGATCCACATTAAGCTTTGATAATTCTTGTGTGTAATTAACCATCTCCATCTGAGCTTGCTCATATATCCTCTGAGTACTCGCCCCTTTATCTATAAGATACTTATGTCTTTCGATATTGTTTTGAGTATTTTTAATAGCCAGCTTAACAGATTTAACACCTAACTCTATCGCTGCTTTTTCTTCTTCTAAGCGTGAGACAACCTCAGGATCAAGATCTAGTACCTCAACAATAGGATCTCCTTTTTTAACAGCATCGCCCTCAAACACATACCACTTGCCTAATCTACCACCTATTGGAGCAGAAATATTTTGTTGACGTTCAGACGGTGATAAGGTTGTCACATCTCCATAACCATCAACAGTTTGCTGCCAAGGAATAATAGCCAAGATAACACCAACTGCTATGATGCTTAATAAAACTAAAAATATAATCTTTTTAAAACTAGGATCTTTCCTAAGCATTTCAGATGATTTTAACTGCATAATAAGTCACCTACTGAATAGATATAATTAAGGTTGGTAACGCTATTTTACGAAGTATGTTCGTAATCGCCATATCACCGTTTCTATTTGTTAAACCATACGAGTCAACCAATATCAACAATTTAGGCTGCTTCAAAATGGCTCTTATCAAGTTCATTTTCAATACTACTAAGGTATTAAATTCTAGATTATATTTTATAGTCTGAGAATCAATTTCCATTTCAAAATATTTCTCAAGAAACTTCACATCAAAAGCATCAAGAAGTTCGCTTAGATAGCTCAGTCTCTCTTGAGAAAAGTCACTTTCGCAGAGGTTATCTAATACTGTACCGGCAATAATTTCAATACCGCTAGCTATATGAATTTTTTTAGCTACTTCTTTTTTACTATAGTTGTTCAAACAAATGCTATTAAGCTTTATCACTCCCAAAGAATCATCATCAAAGAATGAATCTAGTATTTTTTGAGCACCACCTACTGACAAACATAGCTGGTGAAAGTTGTCTTTTTCATAATCAAGATAATATCTTTGATCGTCAGAGACACTGATATCAATCGATGAAATCGTATTAACTATACTAGCCTCTTTGTGTTGTATACTATCTTTTTGTCCTTCAGAAATCTCAAGTAGATCTAATATTTTACGTACAGCTACCATGAAGCCATAACAATCATAGAGATATTGACTAAATTTCAATAACCCCAGTAGAACTATATTTACCAATATTTCTGCAGCGATTAATTGACCAATAGATAGCTGACCGTTTATGATTAGGTAACTACCAATACCCAACAACAATATATTTATGAAGATGTACGTTAAGCCTATATAGATATGCTGTCTAAGAACCACACCAAAAAAACTTGATCTAGCTTCGATATAGCCACATAACTTAGCATCTACTTTGTTTATAGAATTTTCTAAAGGACGCTGCTTGAATGACAGAAACTCAGCTGTCTTCTCTTCCAAAGAGTCAACTATACTATATATTTTGCTAGACTCTCTCACCCCCGCATTATAGCCTGCCCTCATAGGAACAAAAATGGATAATACAATACAGGTAATAAGCAAAATATCAAAGACCAAAAATAGCGGATGATAAAATGCTAAAATAATCACACAAAAAAGAGTTTGCAGAAATATATCAAGAAGTATTATAAATATAACTGATACGGATTTTTGCAAGAACTTGAGTTCAAACGCTCTATTAATCTTTTCCCGAACATTTATCTTATCTAACTTGTTAAAATCAACTCTATAAATAGCTGTCATCACGCGTAAGACAACATCTACGAAGACTTTTCTTTGGATATCTTCAACAAGTTTTAACTGTAAAATTCTCACAAAAAAAGCTGCTGTTAGTAAAATAAATAAAATAGTAATAAGTGATATAACAGGTCTAATAGACAAACTGACACCAACAAGATTAACTAGTGTCTGAACTGATACAGGTATTGTCAGCGATAAAAAACCTAGTAATAAACTATATATTATGAGTATATAGACAGTATGCTTAGGAATTTTTAAAACCGTTTTAATTTGTTTATACAACATAATAAGCAGAGTACAACATCAAGGTGAATATACTACTTTAGTATAATATTGTTTTAAATAATGTCTATACTGGGATATTAATTTTATGTAATGATACTACTTGTATCTAACAAAGATATATTTATAGTTAAGAGACGATTAGAAAAGTGCTATAGATTATCCTTAACTTTTGATTGATCTTTCAAATACATTATCAATTTCTTTTAGATAAGTCTTTTTGATACCCTCGAAGTCCATTTCTGGAACATTTAGGATAATGTTGTGTTCATCTTGCATTACTTTCTGCAAGTTTTTAGAGAATGATTCTCCTTGTTTAAGATCAAAAGCAACCTGTTGAACAATCTTGTAGCAATCTTCACGCATAAATGGTGTGTTTGCTACTAGGAAGTGTAGATAGAAACTTGATAAGTATGCGCTTGTGCTTCTAACTCTATCCTCGATGATATCTTTTTGAACTACAAGGTTATCAATAGTGTTTTTCATTCTACGCAAAGCATAAACCATAATACCAAAGTTATCTGGTAAGTAAAAACGCTCAGCTGAAGAGTGAGAGATATCTCTTTCATGCCATAATACACAGTTCTCTAATGCAACAGATACATGCGATCTTAACATTCTTGCCATACCCGTTAGATTTTCTGTAGAGATAGGGTTCTTCTTATGTGGCATAGTTGAAGAGCCTTTTTGACCTTTAGAGAAACCCTCATACACTTCAAAAACATCACTTCTGTGTAAATGTCTAATCTCAACCGCCAATCTCTCAATAGCAGATGCAATAAGCCCATGAATAGAAATTAATTTAGCGATTCTATCTCTTGGGATAACTTGAGTAGAAACTTCTTCAACTGGTAGACCTAAGATATCTGCAGCCTTTTTCTCATCTTCTGTAGTTAAAATACAGTAGTTACCTACCGCACCTGAGAACTGCACTGTCAAACCATCTTTTTGGAAGTCTTTAAGGTCTTTTAGTCTACGTTTAAACTCAACATAAGCTCCTAAAAACTTCTGACCGAAGCTCATAGGCTCTGCAAACATACCATGACTTCTACCCATAGTAATGATTTCTTTTGTTTCTTGAGCCTTTGCTAGTAACGAATCACACAATGCTTCTAGATCTCTAACAACGTAGTCCATAGACTCACGAATCTGCAAGCTAAGTGCTGAGTCAATAATATCTGAAGATGTAACACCAAAATGAAAAAACTTACCAGTCTCAGCAGTGAACTGCTCAGCAATAGAAGTACAAAAAGCTATAATATCATGCTTAGTAACTTTCTCGATCTCATCAACCCTGTCAGGTCTAATTTCTGCTTTAGCACGAATCTCTGCTGCAGTGCCTTTAGGCACCATTTTGTCTTCCAAAGCTTCAAGAATTGCTAACTCAACCTCAAGCATTTTTGCATACTTATTTTCATCTGCCCAAATCTTTGAGATTTCTGCTACATCATACCTTTTTATCATTTTACTACCCTATTTGACAAACATGTATAAGCACTCTGATCAGCTCGGACTCAAAACTAAATACTAAAACTCAGAAGACACTGTATACAATGATTTACTTGATTGAACATAAATATATCTTAATTTTCTCAAATAGAACTATATTGTCAACATTTTTATAAATATTACTCTTCGACGATTTTACTAATTTTTTTCAACTCATTTGCTATAATATTATCTTAAAGATTATGATTAAAAATACCTATTGTATTCAATATACAAATCAAAATGGATTGCCTAGCAAAAGGAGATAGCATGAAAAAGCTTATATTATCATCAGTCGCAATTATGACTCTAGCATCTACAGGCTATAGCTCAGAGCTAAAAGGTAGTGACTACATTTCAAAGGATGTTGGTACAACATATAATTTCCAACGTATTGAAGCCAATGATGAGGATAATTTTCTAGTTCAAACAAAAATAGAAAGCTGTAACAATGATAAAACATCATGCAAATATGTCAGCGAAATTAAAGATCCTTCTGGAAAAGAAATAACTCAATCAAAATATGAGTATAGTTATACCGTAAAAAACAATGGTGATGTCTATATTCAGCATCCTAATACTGACAAAGAAACTCTGCTTTTACCAGCCAATATAAAGTTCAACAAGCTTAGAAAAGAAAATATAACTATAGGCAATAGCCAGTTCTCAAATACTTATGAATTTAAAAAAGAAATTCCTAAACTGACTGTTAACGGTAAAGACTATGAGAACTGTATAGAATTAGAAGCTAACTCAGTTGTCACATACAAAAAACAAGTCGAAAAAACTCAAAGCTTAGAAACCTATTGTAAAGGAGTTGGGCTTGTCAAAGAAAACTTGAAAGAAACTCTTAACTCAGAGGCTCCTATAATCTATAAGAATGTTCTTATGTCTATCACAAAATAAGACTTATGAAAAAAGTAACCTTCGCTTTAATTTCAATAATATTATTATCCGGCTGTTCTACAACTATAATTAACGGCAGTGATTACATATCTATGCAACCAGATACTAAGTATCACTACAAAAGAACTGCATTAAAAGCAAATAAGTCTATTTTTATTGATATCGATATAGAGTCTTGCAATAGTGGCGACTCAAAATGTAAATACTTTGTAACAATAAAAAACAATAAAAACAAAATATTAGAGCAATATTACGAAACATATTATGTAAATTTCTTTGGTGATGTATATCTAACCGACAAAGTATATCCTAACAGCACTCTACTTTTACCAGCTAGAATTACTCTAAACCAAGAAATGCTTTTGAATAATGGTGATAGATATGGTGCTGTTCAAGAAAAACTACTTGCTCATAAGCTTATCCCTAAAATACAGGTGAATAATCATAAATATGAAAATTGTGTAAATATTCTGTTTGTATCGACAACTCCAGCAGAATCTGTTGACCTAAAACTAATAACTGATGAGATCACTTGCAAAGGCATTGGCTCAGTCCAAAAAGAAATGCAAATGTCATATAGACCTAAACATCCTAATACTAGTACAGAAGAGATAAATGATAGCGTGATGAAGTTCGCAGCTACCAAAAGCATCGGTAAAGATATGGCACCTGTAGGTTTTCTTAGACCTTTTGGACAAAAGAATGTAAAAACTGATAGTGAAGGGTTTATTCTTATAGATACATATTTAGATATATTAGAATCTGTCACTCAAAATTAGATTATCTATATACCGACTATATTTTGGATACTAAGCTAGCTACTAACAGCTCTCTTTTTCAGATAGTTGTATAAACTCCAACAACTAATAGCAACCCATGAAGTCTCAATAATAAATGACGGTAGGTTCCAGTAATACATCAGTGAGAATAGTACTCCTAGAGAGCCTATTATATTTAAAAGTAAGTAACTTAAATCACTAGATTTGACACGATTTGTTTGTAATAGGAAGAAGGCGATTATCACGAGGATATCTCCACCAACTCCTAGAGTGTTCGCTAACACACTATCTCCTTATTTTTTAGCTTAAAAGTTAATAATTCAAATGAATATCCAAACAAATTACCAACTAACGCTTAGATATTTTTAAAAAAGATACTAGAATAGCCCCAACATTACAACATTATCGTAAATAAATATAATTAGTAACCAAACTCTATAGTATATGAGCGAGAAAAAGCCTGTTTAGGCTCTATCTCAACATTACCTATACGATACTCAATATCAACATCCATACCTAATGTATCACTTCTACCACACCACGGCTCAATACATACGTAGGGTGCATTAGCCTTAGGTTTTGACCATAAGCCAAGATATTCAAAGCCATCAAAAGTAACTTCAATATAACGCTCTGAGCCTTTCTCAGCTAATCTGACTCTTTTATCTGTGAAACCACTATACACAAGAGCATCATTATCAAAAGTATGATTATCTAGTTCAATTTTAGATAGTTTGAAATGCTTGGTTTCTCCAGTATAAAAAGCCTCTGGTGTAATAGGATGAAAATCTAATTTCTGCTCAGAGAATGTAATCTCATAATCATTTATCTGATGCTTATCATCGAATGGACAAGCAAACGCTGGATGAGCTCCAAAGCCACATGATGCAACATTATCCTCTAGGTTTATAATATTGTACTCTGTGAGAAGTTTATTCGCTTCGAGTGTATATGAAATCTCCAATCTTAGTCTAAATGGATAGTCTTCTTTGGTAGTTTCCATAGCTAAAATAACACTATTTTCACTATGTAAAACAATATCAAATACAGTATGACGAGCAAGTCCGTGATTACCCATAGGGTATTCTTTACCTTGATATTTGATCTTATTACCATGAGATTTCCCAACTACTGGAAATAGTACCGGAGATACTCCAGCCCATACGCGACCATCACCAGACCACATATACTCATGCTCTGTTGCTGTATTGATAACAGCGCGAACTTCAGCACCTAGCTCACTAATCTCTACTAATAAATTATCATTTTTGATTGTAATCATAACAACACCCCATCGTTATTAGTGAAGAGGTATAACTATATTAAAATGGTATGTCATTCCGTCAGGCTTGACTGCGTAATCTAAGAAGTAGGTTATTAAAATCTACCTCTGCAATTACCACTTACCAAACTATACCCTCTTCAGGGTTAACTTCAATATCTTCATTCAAAAACGAGCAATTTAAAATACTCTATTAGTATTTTAGCACAATATAAATGAATAGATTAAATAGTAAAACCTTAACTTTCCACTCTGACACATCTTCACTATTGAAGCAGCCGTGTTGAATCATAGATTTTTAAAACTCGTATGTCGCCTCATACAAACTGTCAAGCTTATCCCCATTATACAACCAATATGGTGCAGGCCTAATAGGATGCTTTTCATCTAGTTCTTTAACAATTCTAGTTGCCATTGTTAAACTCATTTCACGACCATCATAAGAAACTTTCTTTGCTCCGATAACTTTGACTTTAATAGAAGTATCATCAACAAAAGAAAGTTCAGCATTATTAGGAATTCCCATCTCAATAAAATTCATGTTAGGTCTTTTTGAAGCAGCCTTTTCGGCAGATTTAAGATCTATTTTGTCAGTATTCTTCTCAATCTCATCTTCAAAATCTTTTGTAACATCTTTTAAACTACAGTCAAGTAGCTTTAATATTGCTATCACCTGATCAGGTTCTATATCAAAGAATTCTCTATTAGGATTTATTCTGTTATTTCTAAAAGCTGTATGTAAAGCCCTTTCAACAACATGACAATCTTCAACTTCGACAGCATATTCACATTTAAAAGGAAGAGGCACGCCCGTTGTATATAACTGAGAAACTCTACTCTCAACACTATTTTGAGTTGTTTTGCCAATTTTGATAAGTCCGTGCATGGCTTCATTAGATAAAACATAGATAATGCTTTTCTCATTAATCATCTCATCAACCAACCCACTTCCTAGCATTTCTAAACATTCTCATCCATACAGAATACTCATCATCATACTCTGCTGGGATATGCGAATTTGTAATCGCTCTATAGACACGCTCTGGATGTGGCATCATTGCAAGGACACGACCACTTAGAGCTGTCACAGCTGTTAGACCATTTACTGCACCATTTGGATTATATGGATACATTTCTGTTGCTTGACCTTGCCCATCGATATATTTAAGAGCTACTTGCGAGCTTGCTAGCATAGCTTGTTGCTGACTGTCATTTTCAAATAATGGACGACCCTCACCATGAGCTACTGCAATTGGTGCTTTTGTACCTGCCATATCAGCAAACCAAATAGAGTCAGACTCTTGTATCTCAACCATAGACACTCTAGCCTCAAATTGCTCTGATTTATTCTTGATAAATATCGGCCAGTTTTCAGCGCCTTTAATTAAAGATTTAAGCTGAGCAAGCATTTGGCAACCATTACACACGCCTAGTGCTAGAGTATCATTACGACCAAAGAATCTACTAAACTCATCTCTTAGCTTCTCGGTAAAGAGGATATTCTTTGCCCAGCCGCCGCCAGCACCTAGAACATCACCATATGAGAAACCACCACAAGCTACCAACACTTTGAAATCTGCCAAAGTTACACGCCCAGCATGCAAATCTGACATATGCACATCATGAGCCTCAAAACCAGCTGTAGTAAATGCTGCTGCCATCTCAACTTGACCGTTGACACCTTGCTCTCTTAGGATTGCAACTTTTGGCTTCTCAACATTGACAAACTTAGCTGTAATATCTTCTTCAAGATCAAAGGTAGCCTCAACATGAATACCCTTATCATCAGTATTTAAAATACTATCAAACTCTTGTTTAGCACACTCACTATTATCACGGATTGATTGGATTTGATAAGATGTTTCAGCCCACCATCTTTGTAAGTTTACACGTGTATTTGAGTATACTTTCTCACCATTTGCAAAGATGTTTAACTCATCACTAGAATTTAGTTTAGCTATTGCACACAGGTGAATTTGAGTATCTTTGAACACCTCTTCAACTATTACTGCATCACTATTTTTAACTTGGATAACAACCCCAACTTCTTCAGCAAAGAGTTTTGCTAATATATCTTGAGTTTGTAGATTGATATCTAGACCTTTACGCCCTGCAAACGACATCTCAGCTAAAGTTGCAAACACACCGCCATCAGATACATCATGATATGCTAAGATTTTATTTTCAGCTTTGAGCTTAGTGATATTTTCAAATAGCACTTTCAACTTACTTGCTTCAACATCTGGTGCAACATTGCCAACTTGATTATAAGCTTGAGCTAAACATGAAGCTCCAAGTCTACCAGCACCATTAGATAGGTCAATGTGCAAAAGAGTTGTATCATTATCATCAACTAAAACGGGGGTAAGAGTCTTACGTGCATTTGTCACGGGTGAGAAACCTGAGATCACTAACGATAAAGGCGATGTAACAGATTTAGCTTGACCATTATCTGACCATTTAGTTTTCATTGACATTGAGTCTTTACCAACTGGTATTGCAATGCCTAACTCTGGTGCAAATTCCATACCAACAGCTTTTACAGTCTCATATAACTTTTGATTTTCATCGCCCTGATTTGCAGCAACCATCCAATTTGCAGATAGGCGAATATCACTTAGTTTCTCAATATCAGAAGCTAGTAGATTTGTTACAGTCTCAGCAATTCCCAATCTACCAGAAGCAGCTGCATTAATAGCTGCAACAGGAGTTCTTTCACCCATTGCCATTGCTTCACCTGCTTGACTATCGACTGTAGCAGTTGTCACAGCACAGTCTGCAACCGGCACTTGCCATGGACCAACCATTTGATCGCGTGCAACCATACCTGTAATACTTCTATCGCCAATTGTGATTAAGAAAGATTTAGAAGCTACAGCCGGTACTTTTAGCACTCTTTCAATCGCATCATCAAGCTTGATACTACTCGTATCAAAAGCATCCTGTTCTACTTTGACAGTTTTAACATCAATATGCATTTGCGGAGTATTACCGAATAATAACCCCATTGGTAAATCAACTGGCTTATTATCGAAATACTCATCATTTAGCGTAATATGCTTCTCAGATATTGCCTCACCAACTACTGCAAATGGACATCTTTCTCTGTTACAAAGCTGTTCAAAAAGCTCTAATGACTCAGGATCTACAGATAATACATATCTTTCTTGTGACTCATTTGACCATATCTCTAATGGCGAAAGTCCTTCTTCACCAACATTTACTTTTCTAAGCTCAAAATGACCACCAACATTACCATCTTTGACAAGCTCAGGAAACGCATTTGAAATACCGCCAGCACCAACATCATGGATAAATGTGATTGGGTTATGCTCACCCATTTGCCAACATCTATCAATCACCTCTTGGCAACGACGCTCCATCTCAGCATTATCTCGTTGAACAGAAGCAAAATCTAACTCAGAGTTAGCATCAGAAGATACAACAGATGACGCAGCACCACCACCAAGACCAATACGCATAGCAGGACCGCCAAGACAGATTAGCTTAGCACCGACTTTGATATCGCCTTTCTCAACATGCATTCTCTTGATATTACCCATACCGCCGGCAATCATAATCGGCTTATGGTAACCAAACATCTCTTTACCAGCCGAAGTATTTACCTCTTGCTCAAAAGTACGGAAATAACCGTTTATATTAGGTCGGCCAAACTCATTTGAGTAATGTGCACCACCAATAGGTGCCTCTAGCATGATTTGTAAAGGTGTTACAATATGATAAGGTTTACCATATTTAGTAGACTCCCAAGCTTGTTCAAATCCCGGGATATTAAGATTTGAAACTGTAAAACCAGTCAAACCAGCTTTTGGTTTAGCTCCTAAACCAGTCGCTCCCTCATCACGAATCTCACCACCAATACCAGTCGCTGAACCACTAAATGGTGCAATTGCTGTAGGGTGGTTATGAGTCTCAACCTTCATCAAGATATCAACTTCTTCTTGATTGAAGTTATAAACACCTGTTTGAGTATTTGAGTAAAATCTCTGAGCCGTTGTACCCTCTATCACAGCAGCATTATCTTTATATGCTGAAAGCACACCTTTAGGAGATTTTTCAGTAGTGTTACGAATCATCTTAAACAATGATTTGTCTTGCTCTTGATTATCAATAGTCCACTTAGCATTAAAAATCTTATGTCTACAATGCTCCGAGTTCGCTTGAGCAAACATATATAGCTCAGTATCTGTAGGATTTCTATTAAGCTTTGTATATTCATCTGCTAGATAGTCAATCTCTTGCTCACTTAGAGCTAAACCAAGTTTCTTATCGGCATCTTTGATAGCTTGAATACCATTCTCTAAGACATTGACATACTCAAGTTCTTTTGGAGCTGTAACACCAAATAATCTATGTAAGTCATCTCTACAGCTAAAGACTTCCTCAACCATACGATCATGTACTAAATTTTCTATAGCTCTTAGCTCACTATCAGAAACCTGTCCCTCAACACCGAATAAAACTACTCTTTCTACTCTCTTGACGGTACTGATACCCGTATTACGGATAATATCTGTCGCCTTTGATGACCAAGGAGAGATCGTGCCTGCTCTTGGAGCCGTAATAAAAGTATGACCCTTAGGCTCTGTCGAACCATACTCTATATTGTAGTTAAGTAAAGATTTAATTATTTTTTCTTGCTCACTACTTAACTCTGACTCAAGTTCTACTACATGGATATATTGAGTAGATACAGACTCAACTTTATTAGATATCTTTTTAGCATCTGCTAAAATTTTCTCTCTTTTAAACGGGGATAATGCACTCAACCCTTCAAAAAACCTAATCATTAGCTATCAAACCCTTTATATTTCTTTTCCAATTCTTTTAACTCTTTTCTATGTCTTTCTAGCTCATCCAAATATGCTTCATCGACATCACCTGTAATATAGTTACCAGAGAAAACACTATCTTCAAACTCTGTAATATCAGGATTTTGCTTTTGAACAATCTCTTTAAGATCAGTCAATGGCAAGTATATAAGGCCATCAACACCAATCCACTGGCGAATTTCCTCTAATGACTTACCATGAGCAACTAAATCTGACTTAACAGGCATATCAATACCATAGACATTTGGATAACAAACAGCCGGTGATACAGAAGCAAGATATACAGATTTTGCGCCTAAATCTCTAACCATTTCAATAATTCGCTTAGATGTTGTACCTCTAACTATTGAGTCATCAACCAGCAAAACATTCTTATCCTTAAATTCTGCTGGAATTGGATTTAGCTTTCTTCTAACGAAGTTCTTTCTATCAACATTTTCAGGCATGATAAAAGTTCTACCAACATAACGGTTTTTGACAAACCCCTCACGGTACTCAACACCTAATGCAGTTGCAATCTCCTGAGCAGATGCTCTACCTGTCTCCGGTACCGGGATTACAATATCAATCTCTTTATCTTTCCAAGTTTCTTTGATTCTTTGGCTTAAAACTTTACCAGCATCAACTCTAGCTTGATATACGCTTACGCCATTCATAACACTATCAGGACGTGCAAAGTATACATATTCAAATAAGCACGGTGCTAAAACTGGATTTTTTGCACATATTTTAGAATGGACCTGCCTATCTTCTGTGATAATTATCACCTCTCCTGGCTCAACATCTCTTAGTATCTTAAACCCTGATATATCCAAAGAAACGCTTTCACTAGCGACCATATAAGCTTTCTCGCCATTATCATACTCCTTGACACCTAGTATCAAAGGACGTATCCCATACGGATCCCTAAAAGCGACTAAGCCAAAATTCGCTATCATCGCAGTACAAGCATAACCACCCTTAGCATGCTCAAAAACAAACTCACATGCTTTATATACAGCTTCTGTAGTTGGACAACCTTTGGACTTATTCATACCACATGCAAAAAAATTCAGAAGCAATTCCGAATCGGAAGTTGTGTTTAGATGGCGTCTTTCGATATCATGTAACATCTGCGCAAGCTCATCAACATTCGTAAGATTTCCGTTATGTGCAAAAACTATACCATGAGGATTATTGACATAAAAAGGCTGACTATCTGCAGCTCCTAAGCTACCAGCTGTAGGATATCTCACATGTCCTATACCCATTTTACCTTTTGATTTTTCTAACTTCTCATCTGTAAATACATCACTTACAAGTCCTGTATTTTTGCGCATGAAAAAATGACCATCATCCATTGTTGCGATACCGGCAGCATCTTGCCCTCTATGCTGCAAAAGACTTAAACCATAAAATAATGCATAGCTAACCTGATTTGGTCCAGCGACTCCTATAACTCCACACATAAAACTACCAACTACTCTTAATACAATTTACTTTCATTAACAAACATATTATAGCAATATTTATCATGATAAATTAATCAAAATCTTCTAATACTACTAATGCGAAAAACTAGATCTTTCGATATCTTTAGATTTATTCTCTAAAGAATCAACAACATCTTTTAAGTCGCGAATCATTAACTCTGCCAAATCAAAGCTAAAACCTCTTCTAACTAGTACTCTCATAACAACCAAATCCTCTCTATGCTTTGGCATCGAATATGCGGCAATTTGCCAACCTTTGGCACGTATTTTTTCAGAGATATCAAACAAATCATAACTTTTGCTAGCTTTAAGTGACCAACTCACGGCTGGTATACCACCTTTACCAGCATGAATAATATCAAAGATACCCATATTTTTGATTTCTTTAGAGATATACTTTGAGACATCATAACTAAGCTTATGAATATTCTTATAACCTTCGAATCCAAGTTTGACAAAATTATAGTACTGAGCAACTATTTGTCCTCCAGGACGAGAGAAATTTAGAGCAAATGTTGGCATATCTCCACCAAGATAATTAACATTGAAAATCAAATCTTGCGGTAAATATTTCTTATCGGCCCAAACAACCCAACCTACCCCTAGAGGAGATAGTCCAAACTTATGTCCTGATGAGTTGATTGACTTGACTCTTGGTAACCTGAAATCCCATCTAAGCTTAGGCTCTATAAATGGTGCCAGAAACCCTCCTGAAGCAGCATCAACATGCACTGGAATATCTATACCAGTTTCTTTCTCAAATTCATCTAGAGCTTCGCAAATAGCCTCAACAGGCTCATACTGACCTGTAAATGTAACCCCCAAAGTAGGCACAACACCTATAGTATTTTCATCACAATACTCAAGCATCGTTTCTGGTGTCATTATTAGACTCTCTTTGGACATAGGGATTTCTCTAAGCTCGATATCCCAGTATCTAGCAAACTTATGCCAACATACTTGCACAGGTCCTGTAACAAGGTTAGGCTTTGAGTAATCTTTGCCTTGCGCCTTCATCTTATCTCGCCAGCGCCACTTCATTGCCATACCACCAAGCATAGCCGCTTCAGATGAGCCAGTAGTTGAACAACCGATAGCATTTTCTGCTGAAGAGTTCCATAAGTTTGCCAGTATATTGACACATCTTGATTCTATCTCTGCAGTTTGTGGATACTCATCTTTATCTATCATATTTTTATCAATACAATCATCCATAAGTTTGTGGATAAAATCATCCACTTGAGTTTGACAAAATGTTGCCAAATTTTGCTTTGAGTTACCATCCAACATCAACTCATCTTTGATTTCTTGATATGCTTCAAAAGCATTATTTGATTTTTTTGGAATCTCAAACTTTGGTAATGATTCTTTATACAACTTATCTTTTGTGCTCTTTTTAGCATGCAACGCCATAACTATCCCCCTAATAATTCTTACTTATAAAATTAAAATCCTGTATTTCATATAAATCTATCTTTTGATTCACAATATTTTGTGAGCAAATAGAAATTAATAACTCTTGATAGGTAAATGAAAAAAAATCCTCAGGATAGTTATTACTTACCCATTGAGTACTCTTCTTAGTAAATTTCGCATCAGAAAGCCCTCTAGCAATTCCAAGAGCATTTCTTTTGACTTGTGCTTCTTTGAGAGTCCATAATTTATAAAACTCGCTATAAACATCCTCACTATTTTCTATACTTTGATACTCCTGCTGAGTAAAATATCGCTCAGCTATCAAGAGAACATTTCTCTTTGCTGATACAATCTCAGCATCTATTCCAATCTCATTACAGGCAACAACCATTATCGCCTTGTTATGAGTATGACTTATATTAAAAAAAAATTTACTGCCATCAAGATATGGTTTACCATGCTTATATTCAAACTCTAGATTATCAATACCATAAAACCTTTCGAACACAAAGTAACGAATAAACTGTGAGAATATTTTTTGCTTATTAGTTAGCTTTTCTAAGTTGATATTTTTTTTAGAGGAAATATAGTTTTTAAGAGTCTCAGCTTTATATTTTTCAAAGTCTAAAATAAAAGCTGAAATTTGAGACATTACAATAATTACTCCGTAGCAATCTGCGAGATTATATCTGTTTTACCAAGGATATTATTTATATATTCAACATCCTTATAGGTCAAACCACCTTGCAACTGTTTCAACCTAACATAATCCTCAACATAATTAAATATAGCATCAGCGAATGAAAGCTGCGCCTGTACAAGTATCGCCTGTCGGTTAAGCAAATCAACAATAGTCTGTGTACCAGCCTCAAAACCGTCTAATATGGCTTTTACAGAAGCAATACCAGCATATACTGATTTCCTGAAGGCATCTATTCTCACAGCATCTAAAACAACTGTTTGATATGCTTCAACAGTCCCTGCATAAACTTCTCTTTGTGTTTGAAGTAGTGCGTAATTAGCTGCTTGATTATTATAGCTTGCCTGTTTAAGCTTCGCATAATCAGAGCCACCTCTCAATAGGTTCCAATTAGCCTCACCACCAATATTAGCAACATCATATTTAGTAGGAATTTTTTCTATCTGCTGTTGATTTCCAGAAAGAGCATTTCTTGACATCAACATACCACCTGTTAGGTTAACCTTAGGAAAGAAATTACCCCACTCTATGCCAACACCCTCTTGAGCTGCTTGATATTCAAATCTCTTCTGTGCAATATCAAGATTATACTTCTCTGCAGTATTCAGCCAATAGTTAATATCATCTGGTACAGGGTTACCAAATTCAGTATCTTTTGAAATATACAGAATCGAACTAATACGTTTACCTATAAGCTTTGCCATTACTGCTTTTGCATTAATGAAGTTCCTCTGAGCACTAACTCTATCAGCCACGGCTTGACGATACTGAGCATCTGTGGTCTTGAAATCCGCATAAGATACCATACCAGAATTATATTGATACTTTTGTGTCAGATATAGTTTTTTGTTCCATGCTTCGTTTGCAAACTGGAACTGTAACGCCTGCTCTGCTCTTAGAAGCTCAAAATATGCTGTAACCGTGTCTGTAATAAGAGTTTGCTCTGCTTTTGCGTAAATCATAGCATAAGATTTTTGCAAATATGTAGCTTGGGTATATGTCTTCCATTTACTCCAATCAAAAAGTACCTGTGAACCACTAAAATTAAGATTATTTGCAGTATCATTAACCCTACCACCAAACTGATTATATAGATCTCGTCTAAGGTTATAGTTAAAATCAATTTGTGGTAACAATGCACCCAAAGCAGCTGGTACTGTTTCAACATTAGCGGCAAAAGTTGATCTAGCGGCTTGGTAATCTGCATTATGTTCAGCAGCCAACTTATAAATATCGACTAAACTATAAAACTTATCTTCAGTATTACGAACCATCGCGACTTCATCAGCCTTTTTAAGATCATAAAACTTGTTATCCACCTTTATTTCATCAGCTTTCGCATATTGCTTTTCTACGCTATAGGGGTTTTGATTTATATTTGTACCAACAGGCCTTCCAGCATATTTATATTCTGGCACAGGAGTATCTTCGTTGGCAAATGCCGTAAACATCGAAAACAAACCAATAAAGCATAGAGTTAATTTTTTCATAATATTTTATCTATTATAAACATTAAAAAGAAAACTCTTTTGGTGCGTTTCTTTTACTGTTTTAGTTATAAGGTAAGCTTTGTCACACACATCAGTTCTTACAACAAAAACTAATCTACCACCAACCTCAAGAAGATCTAGCAGAGACTCATCCACCTCATTTTCTTCTACAACATTTGATATATATATACAATTATATTTCTTGGCATTCTTTATAATGTTTGTAAGATGCTCAGCGCTATTAAATTCGACATTATAAACATCTACTTTTGCTAAATTACGCCTTGCTATAGCTAGTCTTTCTTCATCATAATCAACAAGCTCAACGCTATTGCATAGATTTGCTATCAACGCTACTGGATATCCAGTTTCTAAACCAAGTTTTAATACATTATCAGTTTTTTTCATAGCCAAAGCTTCTATTAGCCTAGCTGTAAACATAGGGCTTCTAAGCTCTCTATCATCTATCACAAGATTAGTATCACAGTATGCTAAAGATTGATACTCCTTGGGTAGAAAAATCTCTCTAGGGATATCCGCCATAATCTCTGCAACACCATCTAAAGAAAGACCTTCCGTGAGGACTTGTTGCTTTACCATATTCTCTCTAGCAAGCTCAAAATTCATCATTAACCCCTGTTTATTAAGAAGTAAATTTCATCTACTATTTAGAAAAAGTATATTATCATAATACTACGGTAAAGGGAACTTGCTAATTTTTGCCATTTAATACTCTTAAGATACTTGAAAGAGATTTCCAATAGTATCAATCTTTGCAGACTCTTTTGTTTGATAAACATAATAGCTATAAAGACTGACTAACGATAACTCTGTATCCATATTAACTAAATCTTTACCCTCTTGAGATCTAACGAGAAATGTTGGTAAAAAACCATAACCAACTCCTTGGATAATAGCATTATAAACACTTAAACAACAATCAAAGCTTATTACATTTGATAGACGAAATTTATCTCGATATTTACTTTCTAAAATTAACACCGACTCTCTAAAAACTGTCTCTAAACTACTGTAACGCTTTAATAATTTTTTTGAAACATACATTCCAAAATCAATTCTATTGTATAACTTGACATTATAACCTTTACTCTTAAGGTCATGAACCTCTTCATCGCTCATTACTGTCAATACAACATCTAAACCATTATTCTCAAGCTTCTCTACTAATCGAGTTTTTTTACAAACTTTTAAATCATATTCAAATATAGTTTCTTTATCTATACATCTATTTATTGCATCAAAGATACTTTTTTCAAATATTGGTAACAGACCTATTCTAATCTTTGACTTTCTATTCCTCAAAATAGGTAGCTCTAATCTATTAACTTGATCTATTTTTTCAAGTATAGGCTTGACTAAATCATAGAAACGCTCTCCCTCATTGTTCAAATTTAGACTATTATTTTTTCTCTCAAAGAGCTCTAAATCTATGATATCTTCTAAATTTTGAAGTTGTTTAGTCACCGCAGGTGGTGTGATAAAAAGCTGTTCTGCTGCTTTTCTTAAACTCTTATTTTCAACCACAGCTGCAAATACTCTGAGTTGATGTAACGTATACTGCATAGACAAAGTAATTTAAAAACCCGGTGTTAACCAAAAGTTAACACAATGCTAAAAATTATTCAATTTATATGTTTAAGAATCTAATTTAAACTCTCAACACAACATAAACCTAGAGGTATTTAAAATGACTAAAACCAACCTTGAAATAATTCAAAACTTTATTGAGTATCAGCAAAATGGCAACCTAGATGCCGCACTAAACCTAATTGATGATAATGCAGAATGGCATTCCGATAGTATCAATGGTGCCTAGAGTGGCTCACACCTTGGCAAACAAGCGATCATTGAACACTTCAAAAACATCAAAAAAGATGTTAGTCAGTTTAATAAAACATCTATAGATTTAATAGCTAGTAAAAATACAAATCTTGTTTACGAATATGGGAAACTAAAGGTTATATTCTCACATAATAACCAAATCTTTGAAACTTACATTGTATCAATATATGAAGTAAAAAACCAGAAAATACTAAACTATAGAGTTCTTGAAGATTCTCACACTCTGTACCAGATCTACAATAGCAAAGCTTAAAACTTAAAAGCCTCAAAACTTATAAACAAATAGTGAACAATAGATTTTAATAGTGACTAAGTCTAATATCCAAACTCTTTTCAGGAATCTCACATGAGCAAAAATATTAAAACTCTTATTTACACATTAGCTTTTTTATCAATCTTAACAGCTAATATTTATTTACCAGCAATGCCAATATTACAGCACATTTTTTCGACAACAAAAGCAAGTATGAGTTTGACTATTAGCTTTTACATGCTAGGTCTCGCTATTGGTATTCCGATATATGGTGCATTATCTGATCACATCAAAACATCAAAGGTTCTAGCATTTGGGCTTATCTTGTATATTATTGCTAATCTTATAGCCATCTTATCACCTAATATTTCAACCTTCCTTATAGCTCGACTAACTCAAGGATTAAGTGCAGCAAGTGCATTGTGTCTATGGCAAGTTCTAGCATTTAGTTATTTTGAAAAGCATGCCGCACATATTATTGGTACAGGCTATATCCTCATTGGTTCAATGCCAGCTATAGCACCAGTATTTGGCGGTATAATTTTAACATTATCAACATGGTATGGGATTTTTATTTTTTTAATAGTAATAGCTGCAGTATTATTTTTAATAACTATAAAGCTACCTACCCCTCCGAAAAGTATCCATGATGTAAAAGAGCATAGCATTACTCAACAGCATATTATTTTAGCTGTACTAAATCAATACAGACACTTATTGAAAGATTTTAAATTTATCATCTTAACTTTAGCTAGTACTTCGATATATATATCTGTATATGTATACCTGTCTCAAGTTCCATTCTTGTTGACAAAACTTCATTTTGCGACAGGGGAATTTAGTTTATTTTTTATTCCGATATCGATTGCATTTATATTAGGTGGAATAATTTCTAAACTCATGTTGAGAAAGGGAGTTAAATTTGAAAATAGAATTATACTTCCTATTTGTCTATTCATAACATCTTTGACTATTGTTTTAGTTACCAAAATAATCAACCTACCTCTCTCTGGGTGGCTATTAGCAATACCATTTTTCATTTTCACAATAGGCTCTGGGATCGGAGCTCCTAACATAAGTAGTGAAGCACTATCTTTACATCCTCATAGACGAGGAACAGCAGCATCAGCATTAGGATTATTGCAAAACCTAGCAGCATTTACTTTTAGTGGTCTTGGAGCTTTTTTAACAAAGTATGGTTATGATGGACTAATAATATCTTATATTATATTAGCGGTCTTACCGACCTTTTGGATTATAATTTATAGGTTACTAATTTAGATATATCTAAATCTCCAAAATACCAGACTTTGACTGAATCCTACCATCTTATTTTTTTGTAAATTAGAATTAATTCAACAATTCTTTGTATCAAAATAAATCTTTATAGACAAAAAATAAAAAGTTAAAATATAGAGTTGAATCATTCGCTTTCTAAGAAAAAAGCTTAGTAAATATTAAGTCAAAGGATAAAAATACATGAAAAGACCTGAACTATTGTCACCGGCAGGCACCCTAAAAGCTATGCGCTATGCTTTTGCTTATGGGGCTGATGCAGTATATATTGGACAACCTCGCTATAGCCTAAGGGCTAGAAATAATGAGTTCTCAAAATTAGAGACTCTTGAGACAGCAATTACTGAAGCTCATGCGCAAGGCAAGAAGATAATGCTAGCTAATAATATAGCTCCACATAATGCTAAAATCAAAACTTACATCAAAGATATAGCTCCTGTACTTGCTCTTAAACCTGATGCGATGATTATGTCAGACCCCGGCATGATTATGCTAGTTAGAGAGAACTTCCCAGACCAAGAGATACATTTATCAGTTCAAGCCAATGCTGTGAACTATGAAACTGTTAGATTTTGGCAAAAATTTGGTATTACACGCGTTGTATTATCAAGAGAACTATCTCTAAAAGAAATCGCAGAGATCAAAGAGCATGTTCCAGATATGGAAATTGAAACATTTGTTCATGGCTCATTATGTATGGCTTACTCAGGTAGATGTCTACTATCAGGATACTACAGCCATAGAGATCCTAACCAAGGTGTATGTAATAATGCTTGTCGCAACAACTACAAAGTTGCTGAAGCAAAACAAAACGAGTGGGGAGATTTCGAACCTGTTGAAGTCAAATCAACTCTTGGAATCGGTACTCCATCAGATAAAGCAGTGCTTATAGAGAATGACAAAGAGCCAGGACAATATAACCCAATGTTTGAAGATGAGCATGGTACTTATATTATGAATTCAAAAGACCTAAGAGCTATACAGCATGTAGAAGCAATGATGAAAATGGATGTTGATTGCTTTAAGATAGAGGGGCGCACAAAATCATTTTTCTATGCTGCTAGAACTGCTCAGCTATATGATCAAGCTATCAAAGATGTTCTTGCAGGCAAACCTTTTGACATGACGCTTATGGATAAACTTGAAGGTCTCGCTCACAGAGGTTATACCGAAGGTTTCTATCGCCGCCATGTTCATGATGAGTATCAAAAGTATGAAAACTCAGACTCACGTAGTTCTACTCAGCAGTTTGTTGGTGAAATAACAAACTTCGATGAGCATACTGGCTATGCTGATATCAATGTCCGTAACAAAATGAAAATCGGCGATAGTATCGAACTTATGTTGCCATCTGGTAGTCGTGAGATAACACTAGACAATATGCTAGACAAAGATGGTAATCCTATGGAAGAGGCAAAAGGCAGTGGCTATCAAGCTAAAGTTAGATTTGATAATGTCACACCTGATGATATGAAGTTTGCCTTAATGATAAGAAATTTATGAAATAAATAGTGTCTAGATAGCTTTAGAGTATAGTTTTAATCATGGAGATTTTACGAGCAAACATTTTTTGATGGATCGTACTCTCTCCAAGGATCACCATTTCCTGGAGTATTTGAAGCATCTGCATACCAACAAGCTACATATGACATATAGTTCTTTCCTCCATCTACCGAATATATTACTTTAGGGTACAAAGTTGGATTATATTTGACTTGATATATTTTTGAACCATCCCAAACACCCGCATCGTAAGTATACTCAGCTATTGGCTCAGGAGCTTTACCTCCTGTGAGGGTAATATTAAGCTCGCTTGGTGCTACTTTTGATACTCTACAAGTAATGCCCTGCCCTTGGGTATCAATACTACATATGCCATTAGCTTGCTTTGGTGTTACAGTTTTGTATGAACCATTTGGAGATGAGATTTCAACATTCAAATTTTGATAATATTGTGGATTCATTGGAACACTCTGCATAGTAAAAAAGCTTGCATCTTGCTTCAATGATCCTATTATCTGAACATTTGGTATACGGATCTCATACTGATTTTGAGTATCAAGATTAAAAGTATTGATGCCTTTTTCAAGGTTCTTATCCCCATCAGTAGATGAATGAAGTTGCAATCCCTGTGCTTCAGATTGATTATCAATATTCAAAGTGAATGGTGTTGCTAAGGCTAATGTTGACGTAAATAGCGCCACTACAACAAGTGATGTTTTTTTCATAGTTTATTCCTTTGGTTTCTTATAAAATCAATTCTTGAAATTAGAGTATCTAACTTTTGCCTTTGATCTATAAGAACATCTATATTTATTCAAAAGGCAATAATTAAGGTTATGATGACTCAATACCAGTGATTCTAATTTATTTCAAAATAGATAAAAATATCTATATACGCATAGCTGTCATGCATATATGCATATTAAAGCTTAAAGATTGACAGAAACTAACCACAATTCATAAGACTATGCTTCACGAGCATTATTAAGTTAAGATTTAAAGAAAACTTCGTATATTATTATCAATATCATAAGAAAAATACCAAAGTATCTTATCGGAGTAATTCTTCTCCATGAATCCATATTCCAGTTCCAGTAAGAGCTCCATATCGATTTGACTGTACTAAATATAGTTTTTAATACTTTTAGCATAAGCAACTTCTAATACTTATAAGTACAAGCTATTCTTTTGTTTGTATGATTTTGACTAGAATTAACAATGAAGCCGCAATAATAGAAATAATAATCATTGTAATTGCTATTGGTAAAGAGCTAGTTGCTGGGAATAACATAGCTATGCTGCCTATAGTTCCACTAATAGCAAATTCCATAGTTCCAAATAATGCTGCTGCAACACCCGCCATTTCATAGAAAGGCTCCATGCTACCACTAGCTCCAGTACCTGCGGTAAGGGCACAACCAAATGTCGCTAAGAAACACGGAGCAAAAAAGCCCCATAAACTTAATCCCCATATTTCATATATACTAAATGACAAAACACCTGCAATAAATACACACACCACACCAAGAAAGGCGGTGTTATAGACACCAAGTGCATTAACAATAACTCCAGCAAATATTGAACCTATCAGAAATGCCACCCCTGCTGAGCCAAATACAATATATATCTCTGAGATTGGATAACCTAAATAGTTGATAATATATGGTGTCATTGAAAATAATATAAAAAATGAAACCATTCCTGATACCGCTGCTAAAGAGTACGCCCAAAATTGCAGAGACTTTAACACATGTAAATATCTCGCAAAAACACTCCAAGTCATCTTTTTGCGTCTTTCTACAGGTAAGCTTTCTTTGACAAAAAATACTATTATCAAAAATGCCACAAAAGCTAATATTGCTAGAAATATAAAAGCTGAATACCATGGAAAATGTATCGCCAACTGTACACCAATTAATGGCCCAATTATTGGCGAGACTGAAATTATCGCATTAATAAAACTATATATCATCGAACTAGTTTTACCAAAAAATGCATCTCTAATAATTGCAAAAGCACATACAGATAAACCACAACAGCCTACCGCTTGGATAACCCTCGAAAATATCAAAAACTCAATATCTTGAGAAATCGCACATAAAACTGATCCAACTAAAAATATAATTGAAGAAGTTAATATAACTTTGAACCTACCGAATTGATCAGATAGTGGACCTAAAATAAGCTGACCAATACCTGTAACAACCAAAAATAAAGACAATGTAACTTGTACCATTTGCTGAGTTGTATTTAGCGCTTCGCGCATATCTGGTAGAACGGGCATATAGACATCCATAGCCAATGCAAAAGCAAAGACCATAGGACCAAGAATAAGAATAGTTTTTATTGGAGAATATTTCCACATAGAAACACCCCTTGTATTTTATTTGTAAGTAGCGGGTTATTATATCAGAATAATATAAATATGTTACTCATTTAGTATAGTAGTGCTCCTGAAAGTAAAAGTATGTTTTATTCTTAACTCTCTAGCTGACAATGTTATAATAGCGCCATCAATAATTTTTGTTTAGATATGATGTATAAAAAACTCTCACTCATAATACTTATGAGTATCTTACCTATTTTGTCATTTGCCCAAGGGACAGAGTCTCTGAGTGCTGTGAGTGTTCATGCTATTGATCAGCCACTAGCTATAGCCGCAGTTGTGGTTTTTGTAATTGCTTACTTATTCGTTATGACAGAAGATTTCACAAAACTCAATAAGTCCAAACCTGTAATCCTCGCTGCAGGTATTATTTGGATACTTGTTGCAATAGTTGGAAAGTCACTTGGAGCGAACAATATTGTTCACTCAAACTTTGACCATATTATGACCGAGTATGGTGAGCTCTTATTATTCTTATTAGTCGCAATGGCATATATTAACCTAATGGAGGATCGCAATGTCTTTGCCAAGCTAAAAAGCACACTACTAAGAGCTGGTTTCGGATATCTTGCTACATTTTGGCTTACAGGTATTATATCTTTTTTCTTATCAGCAGTTGCTGATAACCTAACAACAGCACTAGTAATGAGCACTGTTGTGATATCTATTGGCAAAGACAATAAAAAATTTATAACAATGGCATGTGTGAATGTAGTTGTTGCAGCAAATGCTGGAGGTGCATTCTCGCCATTTGGTGATATTACAACACTTATGGTATGGCAAACAGGCATTGTTAAATTCACTGAGTTTTTCGCAATCTTTATTCCATCATTAGTAAACTTCCTTGTACCTGCCATTATCATGAGCTTCTTTGTGCCAAAAATGGAATCTCAATCGATAATAGAAGAAAAGGTAGAGCTAAAGCGAGGTGCCATTCCCGTTATTTTACTATTTATCTTAACGATCGCTACAGCTGTATCATTTGAGCATTTACTTCACTTACCACCATCTCTAGGAATGATGACAGGTTTTGGGTATGTAATGATATATAACTATATCTATGGATTGAAAATTGCTTATGAAAATAGGAATCCAAAGAAACACAAAATGCCTCCCCATGCTTTTGATATCTTTGATAAGGTCAAGGAAGCTGAATGGGATACATTGTTATTTTTCTATGGAATATTAGTTTCTGTACAGGGGCTAGCCGCTTTAGGTTATCTTGGCCTTGCTTCTCAATATATTTACACAGACATGCAGTCAATTGCTCCAAGCATATTCTCTGCTCACACTCAAGCCAATACCATCATTGGTATACTTTCAGCAATTATTGATAACATCCCTGTTATGTTTGCAGTACTTAGTATGAATCCAACAATGGAGCATGCCCAGTGGCTATTAATAACTCTAACTGCAGGAGTTGGTGGTAGCTTACTAGCTATAGGTTCAGCAGCGGGTGTTGCTGTGATGGGCAAATCCAAAGGTAAATATACCTTCATGGGACACCTCAAATGGACTTGGGTTATCGCCTTAGGATATTTTGCTAGTATTATTGTCCATCTTTTGATCAATCATTAGAAAAATCTAAAAAATTATTATGATACTCTCTTACTCTCTCACTATGACTTGTTGAAATATACGCAAAGCCCTTTTCTTGTAGAATTTCATATATTTTTCTTTCAGAGTTCACATCAATGTTTGAAGTTGCCTCATCAAGTAACAACAGATCATACTCCTTAACAAAAATCCTACAGAAATTGAGCTTTTGTTGTTCACCAGACGATAGAAAATTTCGCCAATCATTTATTGTATTTATATATTTGGTCAGGTAGCCAACATTTAATAATTCTAGTATCTCAATAAATCTATCATCTGATGGTAAACCTGTTTGTATTGGATAAAAAACAGCTCTCTTAAAATCATCTTCAGGATAGTAAGGCTTCTGAGGTAGTAAACAAATCTTGAGACACTTCCTAGCAAAGATAATATCTCCCTCATGACTACCACATCCTACCCCAGCAATGGCTCTTAACAAAGTACTTTTTCCAATCCCAGAATGTCCGCTTATAAGCAACCTTTCATGGTTCTTTAGCCTGAAACATATATTGTCTAACAAAAATGGCGAGTCTTGTGATTTCTGTAACGAAAAACTATTTACCTCTAAAATACTTTCTTCACAGTTTAGTAAATCTGTTTCATCATCACTCAGTTTTTCTGATGAAATTTCATGCTTTAACTCAGTAAGCCGTGACATACTAGCCCTTAGACTAGCTAATGTCTCATACACATATGTAAGATAAACCATAGGGAATATAACTTGCATTACTGCTGAGTTTACCTGCATCATCTGACCAAAACTTATCTGTTTTGCAAAATATCTAGGCAATGATAAGATTGTACCGATAATCGCATAGACTTGACTAAATAGCGTATTTACAACATCTATTTTTGCATTACGGAACATTAAACTATAGAAGTTAGTTACAATTGCTTTGAAATTCCTTCTAGAACGAGCATATTCATATCTTTCAGCGTTATAGTCTCTAACTGAAAGTCGATTGTTTCTAATGGTAGATAAGTGGTATCTAAAGTTAGCTTGTAACTTCTGCTTTTGATACACCAGTTTTTTCAAGGGTCTACCAACCCAAAATACTACAACAATATTCAAAAGACCTAATAAAAAAGCTACCCAAAAAAGATAGCCATAGATGGTAATATCTACACCTAAAATATTGAAAGTATAGTCTCCTGATAATCCCCACAAAACTACCGCAAATGAGAAAAAACTAAAAATACTTCTTGTAATTCCCAAAAATAATGACTGTGAATCGGTAATAAATCTTGTAACATCTTCATCAATCCTTTCTTCTGGATTATCAACCTGTTTACTTCTATAGTATGATCGTGAGTACAGCCAATTTTTAGTATAAAAATCAGTCATTGGTTTACGGATAAAAATAACAAAAAACTGCTTAACTAAATATGATAGAAAGAAGTTAAACATCATCAATGATATCAAGACTATAAAGATAATTAATTGATGTATCAGCAATGCTTTATTATATTCTTGAATTGAGTTATAAAACCCAACATTCCACGAGTTTAAGTAAACACTTAGAGCAACCCCCAAGCCCTCAAGGACCAGCAACAAAGCTACTATTGCCAGAGCTATTTTACCGTACTTACTTTTCCAGAAAAAATCAGATATATGCCAGAAATTTCCAAAAAATCTCAACATCAGCTACTCTGCCTTATACGGTACAGAGATAACCACTCTGGTAGCTGTCTTATTATCTTTTTTATCCATTGCAGCAATAGCTAGTTTAACCATTCGCGAATTTTGGTTATGTAATAAAAAGTGCCACCACTTTGTATTTACAACCTCAGGAATTATTACCACAGAATATCCTTTCTCAGGGTCTCTTAAATCATTCTTGTGTAAAATCTGCAGTACAGGTGTGATAAACGAATTATAAACTGGACGCATAACCAAGAGCTTTTCTTTAAAAGCAAGATTTTTCCACTCTGTTTTTATTTTTTCAATTTTCTTCTCATTTGCTGAAACAAATACTGGTGTTATATCATCAGAGATATTTCTCGCCAATGTCAACGCATCTATTGTACCCCGGTGAATACGAGATACTAATATAACTATCTTTGGCTTTAAGCTCTCATGTATACAAGCATTGACTATGGCCTCATCAACACTCTGCGCTAAGCTATGCTCTCTCTTGATATAATGCATTTTGATTGAATATAAGCCATACATTATTATCAATATAGCAATTATTACTATCCAAACACCTTCGAAAAACTTACTTTCAATAATAGTGATTAAGACAACAAAAGTTGCCACACAACCAAAAGCATTAACGAACGCTCTAATACCCCAGCTCTTGTAAGTACGTTTATTCTTATACCAATACTTAACCAAGCCAGCTTGACAAAGAGTAAATGCGATAAAAACGCCAAATGCATACAAAGGTATTAGCCTACTAACCTTAGCATCAAAAATAATAACTAAAATAGCTGACAGAACTGTCAAAATAAGAATACCATTTCTAAAAGCAAATCTATCGCCTAAACGCTGAAGCTGCTCAGGCAGATAATTATCTTTACTCATGATTGCAGCAAGAATAGGAAAACCTGTGAAACATGTATTAGCAGCCATAAGCAAAATCAAGCATGTTGATGCTTGTAAAAAATAATAAAAAAAGCCATTCCCTAATACTTGATGAGCTACTTGAGATAATACGCTTTCAGAGAAGTTAGGAAGTATCTCAGTTTTTGCAGCAATAAAAGTAACTCCTGCGAACATCACTATAGACAAAAAAACCATTAATAATAGGCCAATAATAGCCTTAGATAGTCCTGGAGACTTATAAGCAGCGACTCCATTAGCATAGGACTCTATACCAGTCAAAGCAGCACTTCCTGAAGAAAAAGCTCGAAGAACAAGAGTTATTGTTAAAACACCCATCGATGCTTGCATTTGATTAAGATAGTCTTGTTGGTAAGCAAATGTCTCTAAAGTGCCTTGATTATATTGATATATACCCACTATTATCATCACAATTATTGAGACAATAAACATATATGTTGGCCATACAAATATTTTAGCTGTAGACTTTACCCCTCTTAGATTCATAATCATCAAAAAAACCAAGAAAAATAATGCTAACTTAGTGCTATAATTTTCTAAGGCTGGGAATGCTGAGCTAATTGCTACCGCAGCTGTTGATACTGATACTGCTACAGTAAGTATATAATCAATAATCAATGATGCTGAGGTCAATAAAACTAATTTTTCACTAAAGTGTGCTTTTACTATTGAGTAAGACCCACCACCCTCTGGATGAGCTTTTATGACTTGAGCATAAGAAAAACCCATCAGTAACATTAATAATATAACCATCACAGATACTCCAATAGAGTACTGTGAAACAGCCGCAGCACCTGCCGTGGCTAAAACTATAAATACCTCTCCAGTGGCATAAGAGACTGAAGATAATGCATTTGATGATAATATTGCAAACCCAGCAAATAAGCCAATTTTTTGATCCTGTTGCTTTGCATTAGGAATTGGTGAGCCAAATATAAGATTCTTTATTTTCATCTACAGCCTATTCTTGTTTTTGTAAAAACTCATTAAGCTTTTTCGCTAACTCTTGTGTTCCTTTTTTCATAGCTGCTGATATCGTGTAATAATTACCTTCATAACCTATCTGTTTGACAAATTCTTGGCACCTTTCTTCTACCTCATCAGCAAGCAAATCAATCTTATTAATAACTAAAAATCTAGGCTTATCATATAGTTCTTCACTATATTTTTTAAGCTCTTTCTCAACTGCAAAATAGTTCTCTACAGGATCAGACTCGTTAAATGGACAAATATCTACAACATGCAACACGCATCTTGCTCGAGTTAAGTGCTTCAAAAATCTAAGACCAAGTCCAGCGCCTTCAGCGGCACCCTCAATAACTCCTGGGATATCTGCCATCACAAAACTATCTACACCAACCTTGACTACTCCTAAGTGTGGATACATTGTTGTAAATGGATAGTCTGCAACTTTTGGCGTAGCTTCAGATACAGAACGAATAAGTGTTGATTTTCCAGCATTTGGCAATCCTAGCAATGCAATATCTGCCAATAAATTTAACTCTAGGCGAACTTCTTTATATTCGCCTTCCTCTCCTAAGGTGAACTTTCTTGGAGCTTGATTTGTACTACTCTTGAAGTGCGTATTACCTATCCCTCTTTTACCCCCAGAAACTAGCTTGAAGATTTCACCATTATTTAGAACTTCGCCAATTTTTTTATTGGTTTCAGCATCAAATACGCTAGTACCAACGGGCACTACAAGATATAAATCTTCTCCAGCTTTACCATAGCAATTACGACCTTCGCCAGGACGTCCATTTTCAGCGTAGTACTCTCTTTTGTAACGATAATCAATCAGAGTGTTCACATTCTCATCTGCCTTGAGATAAATGCTACCACCATGACCACCATCACCACCATCTGGCCCACCACGAGGGACATATTTTTCTCTACGGAAGCTCACACAACCATTACCACCCTTACCGGCTTGAAGCTTAATAACGACTTCATCTACAAATCTCATAACTCTATAATCTTATACTTACAAAAATGCTTATCACACATTATATATGTTCTAGCCTAAATTATCATCGACTATTTAGAAACCAGTAAATGGATTAATATCAAAACACAAATTAAAAATTTGAAAAAGTATTACAATGCTTCCCATCGCAATCACATAAATATTTGAATAATATATTTTAAGGTCTGCTCTTCTACTTAAAAATGAAGGCGTGTACACGAATATTATCACAGCAAATATTGCTGCATACTGTAAAGCGAGTATAAAACCTCTGGGATAAAAAACTGTAAATATTAAAGGCGGTATAAAACAGATTAAGCCTAATACAATATTACCAACTTGCTTATTATAACGAGAGAATAAATCACGAATATAATGTAGTAAAGAAATTCCTACTCCAATAAAAGACGTAATAATTGCTATGTGCATAAATACATTTAATCCAACCTCTAAGGAAGCAGACTTTGAGACTTGTCTAATCTCTGAAGCAAGACCCATAGGTGTATTATTACCAGAGCTAAATAATATTTGATAGCTGTGTAAACCTTGCTGAGGAATAAGGGCTAAAGCTAAAAGAATCCATATTATATATATGACTAAAACACATAAACTGCCTATAAGTATACTTTTTTTTAAACTTTTAACATCTCCTTTTTGATACTCATAAATAACTGGAATTATATTATGAAAACCAAAAGATGGTAATAATGTCGGCCACGCAAAGATAAATGCTGAAAAGCTAAGAGGTGCTCTCTCCAAATAACCTGTATTGATATAAAACAGCATAATCACTATAGCAACCGCAAAAAACAGAAATTTAAGCATCACAAACAATCTATTAGCATAATCACTGACTCTGTAGCTGAACATTAATGCACCAAAAATTAGTGTAAAAATAATGGCTGCTATCGCTACTGATGTCTTAGAAGAGTCACCAACACCTCCAAGTGTGGCAACTAGTGATGAGCCCTGTGTGGTATATGCAGACATAAGTGAATAAAGTAGTAACAAATAGATAATACTAAAAAATATTAGATATCCCTTAGACACTCGAGCTTGCATCATTGTTGTGAAATTAACCCCTAACGGATACTCGGCACAAACTCTCAAAAGCTTAAGAGCAGTTGTGTACATCACACTCCAAGAAAGTATTAAGAGAATTACAGCCATGGTAAAGCCACATGAAGCAACTATCAAAGGCAAAGATAGCATTCCTGCTCCAATAGTAGTACCTATTATCAAAAAAACTGAGCCGATAGATCTGGAGTTCATAAGGTTTATTATAATTTCTTATTAAGCGCTAAAATAATAACTCTATTTTAACAACTAAGCAAATAATGCTGACTTATCCAAACATTTTTTCATTATAATCTATATTCATAAAAACCAAATTTACTAATACTATGGAACTATTCTCTAAGCTACTTAATATACGGCACTTTAAGTATGAATCTAAGAGTGGCCAAAACTCTCAAACAGGCTGGAATGGAGATGGATATGGTACTGTCATAACTCAACAAAAAGATAATTGTATATACTTCAAAGAAGAAGGTTATTTTATACTTGATAGCTCAAACAAACCTATAAATATTTCTAACGAATATATCTGGCAAAAGATAAATTCACAGCGTATAAGCTTATCTCATGCTCGATTTGGTTATAATAATCTTGTCAAACTTTTTGATTTAATACATATAGATGATAACTTATGGCAAAGTGAGCAGGCTCATGTATGTGTTGATGATTTATATTTAGCCCAACTTTACAATTTAGAGAGTGAGATTAGTCTAGTATGGAAAATATCTGGACCAAAAAAAGATGAAATCATAAGCTATAAGTATACTTCCTAATCAGCTGGTATAAAGCGATAACCTATGGCATTCTCTGTAATAATTAATGGTTGCTTTTTACAGGCAGAAAGCTTCTTCCTTAACTGTCCAATATACACTCTTAGATACTGAGCCCCGTCTCCATAGCAATCTCCCCAAACCTCATGTAAAAGAGTATTCTGCATTACCAACTTACCTGAATGTTTAACTAAATAGCTCAAAATCGAAAATTCTTTTTTTGATAAGTGAATTTCTTGATTATCCAAAATAACCTTATGATCATTTAAGTCAACTATGAGATTATCAAAGCTATATACATTAGCTATTTCAAGATCTTTTTTAATAACAGCAATCAACTGTCTTCTAACTCGAGCAATCAGCTCAGGCATATCAAAAGGCTTTTTAACGTAATCATTTGCACCATTTTCTAAAGCTTTGACAACCTCTTCTGTATCATTTCTTGCTGACACTACAATAATAGGTACGTCATTACTAACTCTTACAGCTTTAAGCCAATCTTGACCATCCTGATCAGGAAGTCCAAGATCAAGAATAACAACATCAGGATGATATTGCCCTAGCAGGCTAGTCGCTATTGAAGCTGTTGATGCACTCTCAACATCATACCCTAGTACCAAAAAGGTTTTTTCTAAAAGCTTCTTAATTTGAGGTTCATCTTCTACTATTAGTATTTTTTTTATCATTTCTAAAGCATCTATCTTTTCTTATTGTCTAATTTTGATTGCAAAGGCAATGTAACTTTAAAAACACTTCCTTTACCCTCGCCATCACTATAAACACGTATTTTACCATTATGTGCAGTAACAATCCCTTTACATATAGCCAAACCTAAACCGTTACCATGGGTATAGCTGTCTCTTTTTTCGATTCTATGAAAAATTGTAAATATCTTCTCCATATCAGTCTCTTTCAAGCCAATACCTTGATCTTTTACTTCAAAAAGACAAGCTTCGTTACCCTTTCTTACAAGAGAAACCATTACTTCTTTATCAAAATCAGCTGTAAATTTAACCGCATTATCAACCAAATTAAGAATAACCTGCTGGAATAGGATAGGATCCAACTGTATTTTAAATGATTCACGTGGGACTATAAATTTGAATTTCTGCTTGCTATAAACTCTTTTACAAACCTGTTCAATTTCTACAAGGAAATCATTACTATCAACATCTCTTATACTCAAAGAGAGTTTTCCTGAGTCGACTTTTAACATCTGGATTATATTATCTATATAGTTATCTAATCTTTTAGACTCTGTCAAAGCTAAGTCAATCATTTCATCTTGTTGCTCTTGAGTAAAAGATTCTTTAAATGATTTAACACTACTTAAGGCTCCCATTATAGACGCTAGAGGAGTCTTTAGGTCATGAGAAACAGAAGATAGCATCGATTTTTGTAGTCTTCTCTGCTCATCTAGAACTAGAGACTTTTTCTCTTCCTTTTCAAAATTTCTTTTAAGTAGTAAGTGCGATATATGAGATAGCATGCTACTTAGAATTACACTATCTGTGACTATTCTCTCTACAGCTTCTTCTGAACTTAGATAAACAGCTATTACACCAAGAACTCTACTCTCTATAACTAGTGGCTCAACCGCCCAGTCCAATCCCGCGAAAGTATTAGTCCCCTTACCGCAACTATCTTTATACTTAAAACTCCACTTTGCTGCTGCTAACTCTTTTTGGTTAAAATTTGGATGTTGTGGAAATGCTGAAGATTCTAATTCACCATTTGAAACACTTAAAAATACAAAATCACACTTAAAATATTCTTCCAAAGCATTTAAAAATATTGGACGTAAATCTTTATCTAAACTTTTCTCATTAAATATCTTTGTAAATCGATATAATACAGAAATATTATTTTCTCGCTCTTGGAGAAGATTGAATGCTCTTTTTGTACGTAGAATCACATGACTAGAAAAGATAACGATAGCCATAAACAAAGCAAATGTAATTATTCCCGCTAAGCTAGATATATGAAATACAAAGTTAGGCTCCAGGTATAAATACATATATAAGAACAGTCCCACTAGAGAGGATAATATAGATGGTATCAAACCATACCTATATGCAGAAGCGGCAAGAACTAACAAAAAACAGAGAGTCTGTGATACTAGTCCAGCCATATTCAAACTAAAAAATATAAATATTCCCGATATTGCAGTTATCGAGACCGACCTTATAGTATCTAGAACTAACTCTTTTATGTTTGCCTTATTATGTGGCTGTGGCTCTTCAGCCTTACATTCTTTTTTGTTTATTGAAACAATATGGATTTGCATTCCCGTATTGTTATTACGAACAACATCATAGACAAGAGATCCAAAAAACCTATCTTTCCACTTAGGGCGTATTGACTTGGCTATAACTAAATCAGTAGCGCCTATAGACTTTGCATATTCTAGTATCGTATCAGAAATCCTATCCCCAAGAATATGCTCAATATTATAACCTAAACTATTTGCTAACATCTTATAGCGTCTAATAACGGCAAAATTTAATCTAGTCTTTGTAACTTTATTTGGTTTTTGGACAAATATAGCTATTAATCGAGCATTTAATGTTGTAGCTAAAAGCTTACCTTTACGCAGTAAACTAGGGGTTGCTTCATCATAACCACAACAAACTAATACGTATGGTGATGTAGGTATCGCACTGCCATTTTGATACAACTTTCTATATTGTTGAATATCTTGACCAACATGGTTTGCTGCCATCCTAAATGTATAGTCTCTCAATATAGTTAAGTTCGTATACTGAAAATATCTTTCTAACGCCCTATTTATTGCATCACTTTTATAGACTTTACCTTGTTTTAATCTCTTGATAAGCTCTTCTGGGCTAACATCTACAACAACAAGCTCATCTGCAGACTGAATAAAATCATTAGGAACAATCTCATTCACATTAGCCTGTGTTAATTGAGTAACTTCATAAGATAAGCTAGCAATATGCTGAATATTTATCGCAGTATAAACAGAAATGCCTTCATCAAGAAGCTCTTCGATATCAATATATCTTTTTTTATTTCGCGATGTCGGCAAATTTGAATGTGGTAATTCATCGATTATTACTATATCTGGCTTTCTTGCTTTTATTGCATCTATATCAAGCTCTTCAAACGCCTTACCCCTATATGTCACTTTTTTAAGTGGCATTACCTCTAATCCCTCTAATAGCGCTTGCGTATCAGCTCTACCGTGACTAACAAGAAGCCCAACTACCACATCTTTATTATCTTTTTGTAGAGCTCTAGCATTATTAAGCATCGCATAGCTTTTACCAACACCAGGGGCATAACCTAAAAAAATCTTTAGCTTACCTTTCTTAGATTCTTGACTTTTATTTGCTAGATTTAGTAGTGCATCTACTTTTTGCTGATTATCCATAGAGGCCTTAAGCAATGCTATTAAAGTTGTTGAGAATATTCACAGAATATAATTATATCAGACTAGATATACCTTGAGAATTTTTACCTATCAGTTGTAAAAGAGCTATATTTAATGGTAAAACATTTACAGTAGCCACATTAAATAGATGCTCTTTAGTATTCTCTTTGATAAGTTTATTAACCTGATCTATAGAAAGGTTATTCTTTTGAGCTATATATGCTGATTGATATATCGCAGCTTGCACACTTATCTCTGGATCAACTCCACTACCAGATGCAAAAACTAAATCTTCTGGAATAGGCTTAACACCATACTTAGCTTGTAAGTCTTTAATTCTACTTTTAACATCTTGTAACTGTGTCTGATTATTAACTGCATAATTAGTACCTCCCGTAGCTAATGGATTATATCCTGATGCTGATGGTCTAGACTGGAACAGATTATCTGGCATAGTTTGTCCAATCAACTCTGAACCAGCTACATTACCATTATAATAAACTTGTGATCCTGTAGCTTGATCATGTGCGACACCATATCCAATTGCCATTATAAAAAATGGATAAACTAAACCAAGCACAATGGTAAGGAAAAACATCGCCATAAAAGATTTAAATAAGTTTTTCATAAGATTAACTCCTTGCTTAAACTATATGCATAGCTGTTATAAGCATATCTATCAGCTTAATAGCTATAAAAGGTACGATCACACCGCCTAAACCATAATATAGAAGATTTCTTCGTAATAAGGTTTGTGATGATGCTACAACACTCTTCACGCCAAGCAATGCCATAGGTATCAGAAAGATAATGATTAGAGCATTAAATATAACTGCTGAAAGTATTGCACTTGTTGAAGAATGTAACCCCATAAAATTAAGCGCACCAAGACTAGGAAATGCTGTCACAAATAGTGCTGGAATCACCACAAAATACTTAGCAATATCATTAGTTATACTAAATGTTGTCAATGCTCCTCTAGTTACAAGTATTTGTTTACCAATTTTAACTATTTCAATTATCTTCTTAGGATCTGAGTCTAGATCAACCATATTACCTGCTTCTCTAGCTGCAGACGTCCCTGTTGCCATAGCGATACCAACGTCAGCCTGTGCAAGAGCCGGCGCATCATTAGTACCATCTCCACACATTGCAACTGTTTTGCCATCTTTTTGTGCTTTGATTATAAAATCTAGTTTATCCTGAGGAGATGCTTGAGCAACGAAATCATCAACACCCGCCTCTGCAGCTATCGCAGCGGCTGTTAATGGGTTATCTCCTGTTATCATAACAGTTTGCACTCCCATTTTACGTAGCTCTTCGAAGCGCTCTTTGATATGTGGCTTTATAATATCTTTGAGATGGATTACACCCAAAAGCTTATCTTTATGAGCCACCGCTAGAGGAGTCCCGCCTTGCTCAGATATCTGCTCTGTTACTTTTCTAAACATTTTTAGAAGACCTTTATCAAGCTTATCTTTAAGATAATTTTCTATTGATGAAATCGCCCCTTTTCTTACTTCAAGACTTTGGTAATTTATGCCACTCATTCTTGTATATGCTGAGAAAGGTATGATTTCAGCTTTAGATATATCTACAGAGGATTGTTTAAACCCAAAGCGCTGTTCTGCTAACTTAACTATAGATTTACCTTCTGGTGTTTCATCAACAAGTGAACTTAACCAAGCAGCATGCGCTAACTCATCTGGAGATGTTGCTCCTAAAGCAATAAAATCCGTAGCAAAGCGGTTACCCAAAGTTATCGTACCTGTTTTATCTAAGAGTAATAAATCAATATTCCCAGAAGACTCAACAGCTCGCCCAGATAATGCCACAACATTAAACTTTAGAAGTCTATCCATACCAGATATACCAATAGCTGATAGTAGGCCTGCTATTGTAGTTGGTATCAATGTCACAAAAAGTGCAATCAAAACAACAGCTGATAAAACTGTATTACTATACATTGCCATGCCATATAAAGAGCAAATCGCAAATATAAAGATTAGTGTTAATCCTGACAATAAAATAGTTAAAGCAATCTCATTTGGAGATTTAAGACGCTTTGCCCCCTCAACAAGCTCTATCATTTTATCCAAGAAGCTCTCACCTGGATTAGATGTAACTCTAACTTTGATAGCATCTGAAAGAACTTTTGTACCTGTAGTCACAGCAGAATTATCTGAGCCGGCTTCTTTAACAACAGGTTCAGATTCACCAGTAATAGCAGATTCATCAATTGTTGCCATTCCTTCAATAACATCACCATCACAAGGAATTAGAGTATTTGCTTCAACAATAACAGTATCACCTATCTTTAAACTCTCTGCATCTACTTTTGTGACATTACCATTACTTTCAACTCTTAGAGCAAAAAGCTTAGATTTTGCAGCTTTTAGAGTATCAGCTTGAGCTTTACCTCTTCCTTCAGCGATGCCTTCAGCAAAGTTTGCAAATAGTATTGTAAACCATAACCATATTACAACTTGTAATGTAAAGCCAATATCTTGTTTATGTACAATTTCTGAAACTAGATACAGTGTACACAAAATAGTCACAACTTCGACACAGAACATTACTGGATTTTTGATCATTTGACGAGGATCACATTTTGTAAAAGACTTCTTTATAGCTGGAACTACAAGTTCTTTTGACAATAAATTAGGAGATTTTTTTGTACTCATAACTATCACCGATTAGAAATTTAAATTTAGTTGATCTAATATTGGTCCTAAGCTTAAAGCTGGGAATATAGTTAGGCCACCTATTAGCACTATTGTGAAAAACACTAAGACCGAGAAAATAAAACTAGTTGTATCAAGTGAACTTATTTCACTCATTTGTGAACTACGTTTTTTCTTAACTAATGATCCTGCTAGCATCATTACAGCAAATATTACTCCAAAACGTCCAATAAGCATACTCAATGCTATTGTAATATTCAGATAGCTAGTATTTGATGCTAAACCTGCAAAAGCACTACCATTATTATTAGATCCTGAGATATAAGCATAAAGTATCTCTGAAAAACCATGCGCACCACTATTAGTTAATGCTTGATGCACACTTGGAATAACTGCTGCCAAACCTGTAAATACTAATACACAACATGGTGATATAAGTAGAGCAAACATTGTCCATTTCATATCATTAGCTTCGATACGCTTACCCAAAAAGCTTGCTGCTCTACCTATCATCAATGATCCAATAAATACAGCTAACATCAAGAACATAAAGAAGCCATAAAATCCAGCACCAATACCACCAAAGATAACTTCACCAATAGCCATATTCAGCATCGTCATCATTCCACCTATAGCAGAATAACTATCCATGACACTATTTACACCGCCATCTGAAGCAGATGTTGAAACAGTATTATATAAAGTTGAGTTAAATATCCCAAAGCGAGTCTCTTTACCTTCCATATTTGATAAATGACCAACTTGCCCATAGATATCTTGGATATTTTTGCTATGTAAAAAATCTAAGCCATGAAGCTCTGATATTGTCATAACCATTAGAGATATCACAAATAGTACTAACATTACTGCAAATATCATCCAACCTTGCTTGGTGTTGCCAACCCACTTACCAAAGGTATAAGTTAATGCCGCAGCTATAGCAAATATTGAAGCCATCTGAATATAGTTTGTAATTATAGTTGGATTCTCATAAGGATGAGCAGAGTTTGCATTAAAGAAACCTCCACCATTTGTACCTAAAGACTTAATAGCTTCTTGTGATGCTATAGGTCCCTGAGCAATGATTTGATCACTACCAGCTAAAGTATGTACATGTAAATATGCCATAATGTTTTGTGGCACACCTTGGAATATATATACAATAGCGATTATGATAGATATTGGCAGTAAAATCCAAAATATAGCTTTACCCAAATCATTCCAAAAGTTACCAACTTTAGTAGCCTCATGCCTTGCTACAGACCTTATCAAGACTATTGCAACACATAACCCAACTGCTGCTGAAACAAAGTTCTGGACAGCAAGGGCAAGCATCTGTGAGAAATAGCTAACACCTGTCTCACCACTATAGCTCTGCCAATTAGTGTTGGTAACAAAACTTACTGCGGTATTAAATGCTTGAGAAAAACCCATTCCCTTAATTTCTTGTGGATTAAAAGGTAATAGGCCTTGCAAAAGTAATACTACAAAAACAAAGATAAACGCCATAATCGAAAAGCTTAGCAAACTAAAAAAATAACTTTTCGCTGATTGTTCTTTTTTTGAGCTCTCCCCAAGTATTAATAGATATACTCTTTGAAAAGGCTTTGCAAACCAATCAAGCCATGTTCTCTCATTATTAAATACTTTAAATATATAAGTTCCTAGTGGTTTAGTAATAATCACTAATGTAAATATAAAAACCACAAACAAAATAAAATTATAACTCATAGCTATACTCTCCTATAAGCTAAAATTTCTCTGGATATATAAGCGTAGCTGTCATATATATCGCCAAACTTATCATTGTAATTGCTGAAACAATAATCATATCAACCTCTTTAAACATATATTTTTAGGAGATAAATTATAATTTCAAGTGATATAAAGATTCTATTATGAACTTTAGCAAAGATATAAAAATTTTATAAAAATTAGTTACTTGCTTACAATTACTTTGAATTTAATTTGTTAAAGTCCACATTAGCTTGTTCAATCTTATTTTGATTTTCTTCTACCCAACGTATTATGTTTTTCGTATGAATTAGTAAAGATTTTCCAAGATCTGTAAGGGAATAAAAGACACTAGGTGGAACGGTAGGTTCAACCTCGCGAAATACTAATCCACACCTCTCTAGTTCTCTAAGCTTTAGCGATAATATTCTTGGGGATATTTCTCTAAGGTCTCTCTGAATCTGACTATATCTTTTAGTGCCATCTTCAAGTATTGATATTAATATAATACTCCATTTATCACCTATTAAACCTAAGATTTCTCTAAAAGGTTTACAAGAATCTCTAGAATATCCATCTTCAGTTACATTTTTGTTAGTAGCTATCATAGTTGTGCATTCTTGTTTTATTTGGTAAATACAGTGATAATTATAAGTATATATTTTTTTTAACCTCAGGCATGGAAATAAAATGAAAAAAGTACTACATATTAGATCAAGTATTAAAGAAGAAAATTCAGTTTCAAGAAAAATTGGTGATGATTTAATTAGCCATTTAAAAAGCAGTGACAAGGTGAAAGTTTCAGAGAGAGATCTTGTAGATAATTCTGTAGAACATATAAATCCAGACTTTATTAATGCCATGGCAAATAATAATCAAGATAGACTTGCTACCTCAAACAAGCTTATAGAAGAGCTTTTTGAAAATGATATTATTGTTATTGAATCGCCTATGTATAACTTTAGTATCCCTTCGACACTAAAATCTTGGATTGATAATATAATGATTGCAAGAAAAACATTCTTATATACACAGAATGGACCTGAAGGCTTAGTAAAAAATAAAAAAGCTATCCTTGTTCTTAGTAAAGGAAATATCTATAGTGAAGGAGCTGCAAAACCTTTAGATTTCCAAGAAAACTATTTAAAAACAATTCTTAATTTTATTGGTATAAATGACATAACTGTGATCTGTGCTGAAGGAGTTGATTTAAATGCTGAAATACGAGAAAAATCTTTAAAACAAGTTGAGCAACAAATAAAAGATCTAACCCTTTAATAAATATGGAGAGTTGTATGAGGAAGTATATCTCATTAGGAATTTTAGCCACTCTAATGCCTACAATATTATTAGCAGATAAACAAGATAATCCCGTACCAGAAATAATACCTAAATCTAATATTATCAAATGTAAATATAATGAAAAAAATGTTAACACTGTAATTGATTTTGAGAATGCTGTATTAAATGTAATATTTAATAAAGGTAGTGTAGATGAGGTCTCTAAATATTTAGGAAAAACATACATTCAACATTACCCTTCAGCAGAGGATGGACCAGATGGTTTAATTACCTATCTTAAAGGACTTGGTGATAAAAAAGTATTTACACGGGTTGAGACAAGAAAAATATTTGCTTGTAATGATTATGTAATATTAGAAAATATTTTTTACTCATCAAAAAATGATTTAGGAACAGCTGCAATTAACACATTTAGAGTAAAAGATGGAAAGATTATCGAACATTGGGAGCTTATGGAACCTATTCCAAAAGAAGCTAAAAATAATAATGGTATATTCTAGATCTCTATTTAGTTATGCCTTAGAATAATACTCTTTATTTCTTTTAATTTTTTTCTCTTCTGCAATAGCTACAAACATCATTAGCACGAAACATACAATCGCAGCTAAATATAATGCTATAAAAGTTCCATACCAACCATCAAATCCAAATAGACTAATTTTTTTATCGGCAATCATACCCAAGCCAAGTTTAGCAAAACTATCGCCTAGCAAGTAAGCAAAAGTACCTTTTATACCATCTGCTACTGCAATCCCCTGTTTTGGAACAAATCCCACAGCAGCTACACCTATAAGAAGCTGTGGCCCAAACACACAAAATCCTAAAAGAAACATAACCGTTAAATATACATACTGATTAGTAGCGGACTGATATAAAAAAATTAAAATAATAGTAGCTATAAGACATATAATGGCTGTCAATCCACGTCTACCATTAATAAGATCTGATAGTAATCCCCATAATAATGTCCCAGTTAAAGCTCCTGATTCAAATAATGCGTAACTCCATGCCGAAGTTTCTTTTGTAAAACCTAAAACTTCATGAGCGTAAACAGGTGACCATTGATCCACACCAATTCTAACTACATATAGAAAGACATTTGCAAAACACAAAACCCAGATTATCTTATTAAAAACCACATATTTCTTAAAAATTTCCCACTTTGAAATTTGTACTTTTTTAACATAAGCATCTTCTTCACTAATAGGTTCATCAAATATTTCTTCAACAGGTCCAAGGCCATATGATTCAGGAGAGTCATTACCAACCCTCAATCCAATAAAACCAATAATTAAGCAAAGAACTGATGGAAATATAAACATACCAACCACATTGCCATCAAATACTACATGTGCCCCAAAAAGTGCTACAGCCGCAGCTAATGCTCCACCAATATTATGAGACATATTCCACAGTCCCAAAAAAAATCCTCTTCTATTTCTAGGCGTCCATTTAGTAATAGTAGAATAACTACAAGAGCCTCCGGGACTTTGAAAAAAACCACTCATAGCATAAAAGGCAATCATAAGAAATATACTATATGTACTACTCCCTAAGCTTAGACCAAAGCCTATCATACATATCGCAGATAATATAAGCATAAAAGGCAATACTTGCTTAGTATTTTTACCATCAAAATAATAAGTTGTCATAGTCTTACCAAGACCATAAGTAATCGAAAAACCTAAGCCAATCAATCCTAAATCAGTAAAAGAAAGACCATAATCTTGAATCATATCATTCTGAGCTATATTAAAATTCTTACGAATCATGTACATACTAAGATAGCCTATAAATACAACCAAATATGATTTAATAAACTTATTTAGCCAAATTTTCTTTCTTATTTCTTTAGATAATTCCATAGTAGGAATTCTTTGTTGCTCAAATATTTTTGACAGAATCATAGTACATAAGTTATAAAGATAAATGTCAGGAGATTATAGATGAAAGTTGCTGTTTAATATAGGTGACATAAGTATTTAAATTTGGTAGTTATAAAAACACAAAGCCCCATATTTCTATGAGGCTTTTTGTATTGCTTATCACGATAAGTCTTTGATATTTGAATAAGATGGCGATTACCTACTTTCACCTGGCCGGAGCCAAACTATCATCGGCGTTTTGTAGTTTCACTTCTGAGTTCGGAATGGGATCAGGTGGTTCCTACAAGCTATTATCGCCAAAACTGTGTTTTGGATAATATATCTTATAAAGATATTTAACAATTCAGCATAGAAATAGACTTAAGTCTCTCGGATCATTAGTACTGGTAAGCTTCATACATTGCTGTACTTCCACACCCAGCCTATCAACGTCGTAGTCTCCAACGTTCCTTACTGATTTACATCAGAGAGATCTAATCTTGAAGGAGGCTTCCCGCTTAGATGCTTTCAGCGGTTATCCCTTCCGAACGTAGCTACCCGGCAATGCTTCTGGCGAAACAACCGGAACACCAGTGGTTCGTTCACTCCGGTCCTCTCGTACTAGGAGCAACTCTTCTCAAATCTCTAACGCCCACGGCAATAGGGACCGAACTGTCTCACGACGTTCTGAACCCAGCTCGCGTACCACTTTAAATGGCGAACAGCCATACCCTTGGGACCTGCTTCAGCCCCAGGATGTGATGAGCCGACATCGAGGTGCCAAACTCCTCCGTCGATATGAACTCTTGGGAGGAATCAGCCTGTTATCCCCGGAGTACCTTTTATCCGTTGAGCGATGGCCTTTCCATACAGGACCACCGGATCACTAAGACCTACTTTCGTACCTGCTCGAGCCGTCACTCTCGCAGTCAAGCGCACTTTTGCCTTTATACTCTTGGCACGATTTCCGACCGTACCGAGTGCACCTTCGTACTCCTCCGTTACTCTTTAGGAGGAGACCGCCCCAGTCAAACTACCCACCATACACTGTCCTCGAATTTCTCCTGAGTTAGAACTTCAAATATTCAAGGGTGGTATTTCAAGGACGACTCCACAATCACTAGCGTGACTGCTTCAAAGTCTCCCACCTATCCTACACATAAATATTCAAAGTCCAGTGCAAAGCTGTAGTAAAGGTTCACGGGGTCTTTCCGTCTAACCGCGGGTACACTGCATCTTCACAGCGATTTCAATTTCACTGAGTCTCTGGTGGAGACAGTGTGGCCGTCGTTACGCCATTCGTGCAGGTCGGAACTTACCCGACAAGGAATTTCGCTACCTTAGGACCGTTATAGTTACGGCCGCCGTTTACTGGGGCTTCGATCCAGAGCTTCGCTTGCGCTAACCCCTTCAATTAACCTTCCAGCACCGGGCAGGCGTCACACCCTATACTTCATCTTACGATTTAGCAGAGTGCTGTGTTTTTGATAAACAGTCGCAGCCACCTGGTATCTGCAACCCCCAACAGCTCAGAGAGCAAGTCTCATCACCATCAAGGGCACACCTTCTTCCAAAGTTACGGTGTCATTTTGCCTAGTTCCTTCACCAGAGTTATCTCATAGCCTTAGTATTCTCTACCTACCCACCAGTGTCGGTTTACAGTACGGTCACTTATACAATATACTTAGAAGCTTTTCCGGAAGCATGGTATCAATAGCTTTGTCAAACAAGTTTGACTTCGTCTCGTATCTCAGATCAACAAGATGCCGGATTTGCCTAGCACCTCTACCTACATACTTTCACTGGACAACCATCCGCCAGGCCTACCTAACCTTCTCCGTCCCTCCTTCGTTTATATAAGCGGCACAGGAATATTAACCTGTTTCCCATCGACTTCACTCTTCAGCTACGCCTTAGGGGCCGGCTTACCCTACGTTGATTAACATTGCGTAGGAAACCTTGGGTTTTCGGCCAATAAGAATCTCACTTATTTTACGTTACTCATGTCAGCATTCGCACTTCTGATACCTCCAGCAAACTTCTCAATTCACCTTCATCGGCTTACAGAACGCTCCCCTACCAATATACTAAATATATTCCGCAACTTCGGTGCATAGCTTAGCCCCGTTAAATCTTACGTGCAGGCCGACTCGACCAGTGAGCTATTACGCTTTCTTTAAAGGGTGGCTGCTTCTAAGCCAACCTCCTGGCTGTCTGGGCCTTCCCACTTCGTTTCCCACTTAGCTATGACTTGGGGACCTTAGTTGGCGGTCTGGGCTGTTTCCCTTTCCACTACGGACCTTAGCACCCGCAGTGTGTCTCCCGTGATTGAACTTCATCGTATTCTGAGTTTGCATCGAGTCAGTAAGGTCGTAAAACCCCCATCGTCGAAACAGTGCTTTACCCCAATGAGTTATACACGAGGCACTACCTAAATAGTTTTCGGGGAGAACCAGCTATCTCCGTGCTTGATTAGCCTTTCACTCCGATCCACAGCTCATCCCATACTTTTGCAACAGTATTGGGTTCGGTCCTCCAGTTGGTATTACCCAACCTTCAACCTGGCCATGGATAGATCGCGCCGGTTTCGGGTCTACTCCTAGCAACTATTCGCCCTATTAAGACTCGCTTTCGCTACGGATCCCTTATTCAGTTATCCTCGCTACTAAAAGTAACTCGCTGACCCATTATACAAAAGGTACGCAGTCACATGACTAAATCATGCTCCTACTGCTTGTATGCAAGCGGTTTCAGATTCTATTTCACTCCCTTTATAAGGGTTCTTTTCACCTTTCCCTCACGGTACTAGTTCACTATCGGTCATTCAGGAGTATTTAGCCTTGGAGGATGGTCCCCCCATATTCAGACAAGGTTCCACGTGCCCCGTCCTACTTGTTCATATGCTTAGTTCCACTGTGATTATTTCGTATACGGGACTATCACCCTCTATCGTCAAGCTTCCCAACTTGTTCTACTATAATTACAGCTAAATCATACCAGGCTCTTCCCACTTCGCTCGCCGCTACTATGGGAATCTCAATTGATTTCTTTTCCTAAGGGTACTTAGATGTTTCAGTTCCCCTCGTTCGCTCTACACTCTATGTCGAGTGAGTACCTAACTTGTGTTAGGTGGGTTCCCCCATTCGGAAATCTCCGGATCAAAGTTTATTTACCAACTAACCGAAGCTTATCGCAGATTATCACGTCCTTCATCGCCTCTGAATGCCAAGGCATCCACCGCTTGCACTTATTTTCTTAAGTCTATTTCTATACTAAATTGTTAAATATCTCTATCTTCATGTAAATAAATATGGTGGAGCCAAGCGGGATCGAACCGCTGACCCCCTGCGTGCAAAGCAGGTGCTCTCCCAGCTGAGCTATGGCCCCAAAAAACTGGTGGGTCTGAGTAGACTCGAACTACCGACCTCACCCTTATCAGGGGTGCGCTCTAACCAACTGAGCTACAGACCCGTATTTTACTTACACTAAAATATATTATCTACAAACACTATGCTAAATCACTTGAATATGTAATTAGAGCTTATTTCTATTTTTTCGTATTTCCGTTAAGGAGGTGATCCAGCCGCAGGTTCCCCTACGGCTACCTTGTTACGACTTCACCCCAGTCATGAATCACTCCGTGGTAAACGCCCATTCGTTAAGCTATCTACTTCTGGAGCAACCCACTCCCATGGTGTGACGGGCGGTGTGTACAAGACCCGGGAACGTATTCACCGCAGTATTCTGACCTGCGATTACTAGCGATTCCGACTTCATGCAGTCGAGTTGCAGACTGCAATCCGGACTAAGAGTACCTTTCTGAGTTTCGCTCCAGCTCGCACCTTCGCAGCCCTCTGTAATACCCATTGTAGCACGTGTGTAGCCCTGGTCGTAAGGGCCATGATGACTTGACGTCGTCCCCACCTTCCTCCGCCTTGTCAGCGGCAGTCTCAATAGAGTACCCAACTTAATGATGGTAACTATCAATAGGGGTTGCGCTCGTTGCGGGACTTAACCCAACATTTCACAACACGAGCTGACGACAGCCGTGCAGCACCTGTCACTGCGTTCCCGAAGGCACCAATCTATCTCTAGAAAGTTCGCAGGATGTCAAGACCAGGTAAGGTTCTTCGCGTTGCATCGAATTAAACCACATGCTCCACCGCTTGTGCGGGTCCCCGTCAATTCCTTTGAGTTTTAGCCTTGCGGCCGTAGTCCCCAGGCGGAGTACTTAACGCGTTAGCTGCGCCACTAGATCCTTTACACCGAATCCAACAGCTAGTACTCATCGTTTACAGCGTGGACTACCGGGTATCTAATCCTGTTTGATCCCCACGCTTTCGTCCCTCAGTGTCAGTATTGGTCCAGAATGTTGCCTTCGCCATTGGTGTTCCTTCTGATCTCTACGCATTTCACCGCTACACCAGAAATTCCCCATTCCTCTACCATACTCTAGTTTGCCAGTATCAAATGCAGTTCCAAGGTTGAGCCACGGGCTTTCACATCTGACTTAACAAACCACCTACAGACCCTTTACGCCCAGTAATTCCGATTAACGCTCGGACCCCCCGTATTACCGCGGCTGCTGGCACGGAGTTAGCCGGTCCTTATTCTTTGGGTAACGTCCTTCTTATGAGCTATTAACTCATAAGCTTTCCTCCCCAACTAAAGTGCTTTACAACCCTAGAGCCTTCTTCACACACATGGCATTGCTGGATCAGGCTTTCGCCCATTGTCCAATATTCCCCACTGCTGCCTCCCGTAGGAGTTTGGGCCGTGTCTCAGTCCCAATGTGGCTGATCATCCTCTCAAATCAGCTATGGATCGTAGCCTTGGTAGGCCTTTACCCCACCAACAAGCTAATCCAACGCAGGCTCATCCATCTGCGGCAGCACAAAGGCCACCTTTAATCCGCAGATATTATGCGGTATTAACAGTCGTTTCCAACTGGTATCCCCCACAGATGGGCAGATTCCTACGCGTTACTCACCCGTCCGCCACTCGTCAGCAAGAAGCAAGCTTCTCCTGTTACCGTTCGACTTGCATGTGTTAAGCATGCCACCAGCGTTCAATCTGAGCCAGGATCAAACTCTTCAGTTTAATTCTCAAATTCTGACTCTAACTACTGATACTCAAATTCTTTAACAAAGTGTTTGTATATAATATATCTCTTAAATATCTTAGAAGCCTTAGCTCCCAACCGTTAACATCACTCGTCAGCCGGTGAAGACATATAATACGCATCACTCTCACAAAATGCAACTACTTTCTTCAAAAAAATTAAAGTTTTTACAACTTTTTTATTTCAATAGCTATTCCAACCCCAAAAACTACCATCTACATAGCCTTTTTAAACCATCTTAAAGCTTATCCACTATGCTTTAGAACAAAAAAATCGCCTCTTCTTTTAAACTTTATTTAATCATTTCTTTTTCAATAAATATGCTTAATCTTCTCATTGCACCTTCTAAAGTGTTTAAATTATCTGCACAACTTATTCTTATACAATTTTTTAAACCAAAATAGCTTCCTGGAGTTATAGCTAAGGCCTGATCTTTTAATAAAGCTAAACAAAACTCTGTATCATCTTTAAATTTAGTTTTTTGTAACAACTTCTCTATTTTTGGAAAAAGGTAAAAGGTTCCTAATGGTTTAACTATTTCAAAATCCTCTAAACTCTCTAAATAATTATAAACATACATCACTCTTTCTTGATAAATAGATGTATATCTTTTTAAATACTCATTATCTAAGGATAAAGCTTGTATAGAAGCTATTTGAGATATTGAGCAAGCACCTCCAGTAGTTTGAGATTGTAGTTTTGCTATCGCATCTTTTAAAATCTCTGGAGCTATAATATATCCCACTCTCCAACCAGCCATCGCATAACCTTTTGACACTCCACTAGCTATAATAAACCTATTTGATAAATCTGGAGCAACTTGTAACAAAGAAATAGCATTACTATCAAATAAAGTTTGATCATATATTTCATCTGAAATAATCCATATATTTGGATATTTCCTGATTAACTGTGCAAAATATGCCAATGTTTCTTCTGAATAAACAACACCTGTAGGGTTGTTAGGGGAGTTTATAATAATAGCTTTTGTTTTGGATGTTATAGCTTTTTCAATTTCTTTAATATCTAATTGGAAATTATTTTCAGCATAGGTTTTTACTATAACTGATTTTGCTCCAGCCAATTTTAGCTGCTCTGGATAACATACCCAATACGGTGCGAAATAAATAGCTTCATCTCCATCATCAAAAATACATGTAAAAATATTATGTATACTTTGTTTAGTTCCACTAGTTACACAAACCTGGCTTTTATTAAAGTTTAAACCATAATCTCTTTTATATCTCTTAACTATGGCTTCTTTTAATTCAGAAATTCCATCTATTGGAGGGTACTTAGTAATATTATTATCTATAGCTCTTTTAGCAGCCTCTTTGACACAGTCCGGTGAGAAAAACCCTGGCTCCCCTATAGAAAGAGATATTACATTTCTTCCCTGCTGCTTTAACTCCGCTGCTAATTCAGACATTACAACAGTAGCTGATACCTCAATACTGTTTACTTTATTACTAATTTTTAGCATTATTCGACCTTATATTTTTTATACTAACCAGCTAGAAGATTTTTTACTTTGTCTTACAGTCTGAAGCTGTCCTTTATAACAGACTACTTCAGCGGGTAAACTATGACACAAGAAAAAAGGCATACTCTCAGTAAAACCATAAGCTCCAGTTTGTTTAAATACTAAATAATCATTTGGTTCGATATCTTTTGGTAAGTTTACTACACCAACTTTATCTAGACTTGTGCATAAAGGTCCATGGATTTGAAAGTCATTAGTCTCGCTACAAGATTCTTCTCTGAGTAACTCTATTGGAAAGCTTTCTCCAGTTAATGCTGGTCTGACTAAATGTTGAGCACCACCATCAGTTACTAGTAAATTAATATTATTTACTGACTTCCTATCGATAACCTTAGTTACATAGACTCCTCTTTCTGCAACAGCATATCTACCAAGCTCTAACCAATACTCTATGTCAGGAAATTCTTTTCTAAGATTATTAAAACAAGATATTAAATCATTGATTGACACCGCTTTTTGACTAGAGTTGTAAGGAACACCTATTCCGCCACCTAAATCTATAATTTTTAAAGAAACATTAATAGCCTCACTTAAATCTAGCAAAGCCTTAGTTATTGTCTTCCATATTTGAGATAGTTTATCTAAACAAAGAATATTTCCCCACTGAAAACAATGCATTCCAATTATAGACATATTATTAGAAATATCTGGAGCACTATCAAAAAAGTCTTTCCAATCATTTATTGATAATCCAAAAGGAGTTACGCAACCTCCTCCTCCAAGAACATTACTTTCTTGATCATTCCATACAAGCTGTATTCTCAAAAGAACTTCAACATTTATATTATTTTTTTCTACAAGGTCTGATAAATCTTTAAATTGATTTATGCTCTCGATTACAAAAATTCTAACGCCTTGAGCTAGAAAATATTCTAGTTGAGAATATGACTTAGCTGGACCAGTATGCAAAATATTCTTAGGATTTACTCCTTGAGCTAAAACCTGGTCCAACTCACCAATACTAGCAACATCAAAACTTATTTTTTGCTCATCGAAAATCTTAATCATTCTAGATAATGGATTTGCTTTTAGTGCATACCATAATTTTACTGGTAGTTTTTTCAGTTCTTTAGCATGTGTCTCCAACATATCCAAATCATAATAAAAAAAAGGAGCATCACATTCTTTAGAGATAATCTCCAAATTATCTCTATATGCTTCTATATTCATTAAACTACCTCAATATCTCTTCTAGTGTTAATGAAGCGTCACTTTTCTCATCTCTATATTTAATAATGATTGGACAATAAGCTTGAAGACCATTTTCTTGAGCCCAACTAGTTCTAATTGGTCTACTACCTGGAATGATTACTGCATTTTCTGGAATTTCTGAGCCTTTGGGTAAAACCTTATCATTCACAGCATCATAAACAGCTACACCTTTTGATAAAACAACAGATGGCGCTATAACAGCACCTTTCCCAACTACAATACCCTCAACGATAACAGCACCTGCGCCAACAAACACATCATCCTCAATAACCACGGGATTCATCCCTATCGGCTCTAAAACACCACCTATTTGAACTCCTGCCGATAAATGTACATTTTTACCAATTTGAGCACATGAACCAACTAGAGCATGGCTATCAACCATAGTTCCAGAATCAACGTATGCTCCTATATTAATATAAGCTGGAGGCATAATAATAACAGATGATGCTACATATGCCCCTGCTCTAACTGACGAACCTCACGGGACCAATCTAACACCATCGTTAGCACTAAATCTTCGCGCCGGCAGGTTATCCTTATCAACAAATCCATTATAGATTCCAGAAAGCTCAGTATTACTACCAGCTCTAAAAGCAGCTAATATACCTCTTTTTACTTCTTGATTTGCGACCCAATCTCCATTTTCCAATTTAGTTGCTGCTCTTAATGTGCCCTTTTCTAACTCTTTAATAATATTTTTCCAATCCATTTTAAATCTATCTCCTCTACTTATATATGACTAAACCAATCTTTAACTAAACTATCAGCTCCTATTAATAAACTTAAATCCTGAAGTTCATTAGCTAAAAGCGGTGCTCTTAAAGTGTTTGTCGTAATGACACCACTATATGCTAGCCATGCCTTAACAGGTATTGGATTTGAGACACTAAAGCAAGATCTCGCAGCAACTTCCCAGATTACCTTATCCGTTATTGCTATTTGATGAGCAAGACTTTGCTTAACATACTCTTTTGTTTGTTCTGGCCATATATTGGATATAACTGAAACAAGACCTTTTGCACCAACATTTGCCAACTCTGGCAATAAACTGTCCTCTCCACTATATATAATTAGATTTGGAGCTAGCTCATGATAACGAGCACATCTTTGGATATCTCCAGAAGCCTCTTTTAATGCCCAAAGATTTGGGTGATCTTTTAAATTGACCAGAACTTCTTCAGCTAAGTTAACACCGGTCCTTGAAGGAACGTTATATAACATACAAGGTCTGTCAGCTTTATCCAAAATAGTTTTAAACCAAATGGTTTGACTAGCAGAGCCTGGTTTTGCGTAAAGAGGTGTAACAACAAGAAAAGAATCTACCCTCTGTGTTTGACAAAACTCTACCCACTCAAGTTGCTTAGCAAGCTGAAATCCTCCTACGCCAATCATAATTGGAACATTAAGATTTAAGCTAGTAACAAATCTTACAACGTCACACTGCTCATCAAAGTCTAAAGCCAATGCCTCTCCAGTGCTTCCTAAAATCAGAACACCACATCCTTGATACTCTTGAATTCTTAACAACTTCTCAAAACCATCCCAATCAACTGAACCATCTTCAAGCATTGGTGTAATTAATGCTGTATATAATCTATTATTAATATCTATAGACATAACCTTTCTCCAACTAACTCATCAAAATAAACAAAACCGGTAATAGCTCTTTCAACAGCTTCTCTTGCCGCCCATATAGCTCCTTCAGCAAAGAGACTTCTATTATGAGCAGTATGCTTAAGCTCTATTGTTTCATGAGGTGTATTTACCTTCACTTGATGCTGTCCTTTTATGTCCCCCTCCCTAATAGACTCTATAGATACATCTCCTATACTTAACCAACTTCTCCAAGATACTGCTGTACCGCTAGGAGAATCAACTTTGTGAATATGGTGCTTTTCTGTAATAGAATAGTTTATTCCTTCATTTAATTGCTCTAACTGCCCCAGTGATGCCAACATGTTTTTTATAATTACCATTGATAAGCTGAAATTGTTCGCAACAACCCAAGTTTTTTGATTCTGATTTACAAAATTAATAAAGTTTTGATCCCAGTTATATCCTGTTGTACCACAGATTACAGGAACATTTGATTCTAGTAATGTAGGTAAAAGCTCTTGCAACACTTTTGCATTAACAAAAACTATAGCTATATCTATATTTTGCAAAGCTTCTAGCGTTAATATATTTTTTGAATCATATATACCAGCAACTTCTTCTTGTGATAATAAGTCTGATACTGCTGAACCAGTTTTTCCATTACCAACTATAGCCACTCTCATATTATCTCCCCCTAGCTAAAAAAACTGTTATAAACGTTATTAACTACCTTTTGAGCATCCTGGCTAGCAACTAACATACATATACTATTCTCACTAGCTCCGTGACTAAAAAGTCGAATATTATAATCCCTTAGGCTACTGAATAGCTCTCCACTAACTCCACTTATCTGATGCAGATCACTACCAACCACACTCACTAGAGACAAGTCATTCTCAACTTTAATATTTACATTACCTATAGACTCTATATCTTTTAAAAGTTCTGGAGTTACCAAATCATCTCCCATAGATTGACTCCCTAACTTATCTAAAGTGATCGCAATACTAACCTCACTAGTAGAAACCAAGTCAACAGCAATATTATGATTAGCAAGTATGTTAAAAACTTTCACTAAAAAGCCTTGTGAACCAAACATATTAAAGCTTTTAATAGTTAATAATGTTTGATCTTTTCTCTCAGCTACAGCAATGATATTTCTATCTTCATCCATTTTCTGTGTAATTAGTGTTCCACCAAGCTCTGGTTGAAAGGTAGATCCAATGTATATATCAAAGTTACTAGTCATCGCGGGCCAAAAAGTTTTTGGATGAACAACTTTCGCACCAAAAGTAGCTAACTCAGCAGCCTCACTAAAACCTAAAGTACTCAACGAACTTGCATTAGGAATAACTCTTGGATCAGCCTGATAGATACCTGTTACATCTGTGAAAATTTTCAATTGATTAGCTTTTATCGCTTGAGTATATAAGGAAGCTGAATAGTCACCACACCCCCTTCCTAAAGTAGTAGTGTTACCATAACTATCTGAACCAATAAAGCCTCCCATGACACAAACATATCCTTGATCAATTTTAGGTAAGATATGCTCAATAACATTAGTTTCTAAAGCAAGCAAATCTGGACTAGCACAACCAAAGTGACTATTGGTCTTTAAGATTTCTCTTGAATCCAAATGATAAGCATTTATGCCACTTTGATTAAATACATTTGTAACTAATATAGAAGAGATTATTTCACCGAAAGCTAGAATGGAATCAGATAATTGTTTACCACTAAAATAAGCAGCCATATTTGCAAACATTCTAAGCTCTGAAATCATATTATTAATAGAGCTCGTTACATCATTTGAGTTTATGGACTCTAATATTGGATTAATTATAGTTTCTATTTGCTCTATAATTTTTTCTGCTTCAGAGCCATCTTTACTATTATTTGCTAGCTGAATTAATAAATTAGTAATACCCGACTGAGCACTTACAATTACTAATTTTATCCTATTATCTGAATTAACTATATTAGCACACTGCCTAATAGTTTGTTGATTTGCTACACTTGTGCCACCAAACTTGGCGACTATTGTTTCTGACATATTAGCTCTCCTATCTAATAGCTACATATCAGACGAGAGAACATAAAATTTGAGAAATACATACACAAATAAAGCACTCCACGTCGATATAAACTTTAAACGACATGACAGTTCTGCTACCTTTCAATATCAGAACCAAGACTACCAATCATAAACTTGGATAATCTTTCGGCATTGGCTCTATCTGTTCTAGTGATCATAGGGGTTTATGCGCCTAACACTAGAGATATAACAAATGCACCTCTTTAATTACACTTTTGACTAAGTGTTGAAATTGAGTCTAACATCGCACTAATCTTAGATAAAAGCTTTTTATAGCAAAAGATTAGTTTTTCTCATAGCACTTAACAAAACTTCAGAACAATATATAATTACCCCATATCCCGTAGCAAAGAGATTAAAAATGACTCATGAATATTTATTATGGATAGCGCTTGCTGCATACTCAGTACATGTACTAGAAGAGCTAAGCTTCAATTGGAAAAAATGGGCTAACTCGACTCTCGGACTTAAAACATTAGAGTGGAACCACTTCTATGTTGCCAACAGTGTAGTTATGTTTATTGCTATTGCTGCTGCGATGGTTGGTTGGAAGCTTCCTGCTTTTGGTTTAATTATCGCTGCTCTTATGTATATAAATGGAATTTTTTTCCATATTCTACCAACAATAGTTCAACGTAAAATATCTCCGGGCGTAATAACCGCGACAGTACTTTTCTTACCAGTTGCATCATGGATTTATTATGGAGCATATCTAGACGGAGTTCTATCATTAGCTAACCTAACATTATCATTAGTGCTTGGCGGATTATTAATGGCTTCGCCCATTGTATTTATAAAACTAAATCAAAAGCTCAATCCTGAATAAAGGTTAATCTGCAAATTTATCTGTTGCTCTGACTAAAGCTTCCAGAATTCCCGGTTCGCTGATAGAGTGTCCAGCATCTGCTACAATATCTAGCTCTGCCTTCGGCCAAGCTTTATGCAAATCCCAAGCACTTACTGCTGGACAAACCATATCATAACGGCCTTGTACTATCACACCGGGAACATCCTTGATTTTATGAGCGTCTTTCAATAACTGAGCCTCTTCAACAAATAGCTTGTTTTTGAAATAATGACACTCAATTCTTGCAAAAGCTAAGCTAAACTTATCCTCTCCATATCTATCTATAGATTTCTTATCCACAAATAACTTACTTGTTGATGCCTCCCAAACGCTCCACGCTATAGCAGCCTTTTGCTTCATCTCTTCATCATCACTTGTAAGTATTGCATGATACGCTGATATAAAATCTTTTCTTTGCTCTACAGGAATCGGCTCTATATATTTCTCCCACATATCAGGAAATACCATACTAGCACCATGCTGATACAACCACGACAACTCTTTTTCTCGCCCAAGAAATATACCTCTTAGAACAAGCTCTGTTACAACCTCTGGGTAAGCCTGAGCATAAGCCAACCCTAGAGTACTACCCCAAGATCCGCCAAAAAGCATCCACTTATCAATATTCAATTTTTTACGAATTTTTTCAAAATCTTCAATTAAGTCTTGAGTGGTATTTTCTCTAAGCTCAGCAAATGGAGTACTTTTACCACAGCCGCGCTGATCTACTAATATTACTCGATATTTATCTGGGTTAAAGTATTGCCTATAACTTGGTTGAATACCACCTCCTGGACCACCGTGAATAAATAGTGCAGGTTTCCCACTAGGGTTGCCACACTCTTCAAAATATATTGTATGGATATCTGAAACTTTTAAAAACTCTTGATTGAATGGTTCTATTTCTGGATACAATGGCATGATACACCTATAACTCTTAAACCTCATTAACTAAAAGTATCTACCAAAAAAAATAACTAAGCAAATCAGAATTTAGCTAAAGTAAAATATTTTTCTGATTCACATCTAATATTTTTAGAAAATCATCTGTCGAAATTTGCTTAACTTCACAAATTTTATTGATCACTTTAAATAGTAAGGTTGGCATCCCATCATTTTGTTCTCTACCCATAAGCCATGAATATGATGAAGGGTTATCTGTCTCTATCAAGATCCTATCTAACGGTATTCGTCTAGTTATCTCTCTAATATGTTCACTAAATAGAATCTCAACACCTATTGAAAAATGGCCACCTAATGCCAAATATTTATCTAACACATCAAGATCTCCTGCATACCAGTGGACAATAAACCTATGTCGCTTATATCTTTCTAAAGTTTGCAAAACTTCTAGCTCTGCTCCACTTGTATGTAAGTTTAGTAATTTATTATCTACAGCTGAGTGCGAGACTATATACTCAAATACTTGCTGCTGATCATCAAATGGAGCCGCATAATCCAAAAACCTCTTATCTAAACCAATCTCTCCTATGTACTTACTCTCAAACAAGTATTTATCTAAAGACATTAGATCATGTACATATATATCCGCCTTCCATGGATGAATACCAAATGATGGAATAATAAAATTATACTTATCGCTTAAAGCTTTTATTAAAATATAAGAAGGAATACACATCGCTACAGATAAGAGCTTTATATTATGAGTTCGACACTCTGTAGCTACTTTACTTAAATCTTCTGATGAATATTTATCTGTATGAACATGCGCATCTAATATCATTTATATATACATTAATTTTTTCCAATGAATATAGCCGTATATTGCCACAATTAGATATATAAATGTAGTAATAGCAGCAAATGCTAAATCTTTGTACATATATAACAGCACATAAGTAGAATCAACAACCATCCATATCATCCAGTTATCTATTATTTTTCTGCTTGCTAGAAAAACACAAACAAGTGATGCCACACTTGTAAAACCATCCATATATGGCGTTGTTGAGTCTGTATAGTTTATGAGTAGCTGAGAAACCACCAAACCAAACACTCCAATACTTACTAAAACTTTTAACCAGCCAATAATTTTAAGTCTATGAACAACTACCTTTTTGTGACTAAAGTTAGGTTGCCAACTATACCAACCATACCCAAAACTAAATAAAAGAATTATCTGCAATATAGCATCAGCATACAATCCACTTATCGAAAACAATCCCGCACTCATAATCAAACCAACAATACCCACAGGCCAACCAATAACGTATAGCCCTGCCAATAAAAAAGTACACAAAAGATTGATAATCATAGTACAAAAATCAAGAAGATGAATCATGGCTCTATTAAAGATGAATTTTTAAACATTATAATAACTTGTATTTTTGAATAAAAAAACTGATGATCTAAATAATACAAATAACTAGCGTAAGCTATTAGTAAGATAAAGAAATAATTGACTATGTCTAAAAGCAGATATATTATCACTTATGCTTGTTATAACATATTTAATGTGAGGATCAAATCATGAAACTAAAAAAAATACTAACTGCATCTTTACTTGCAGCATCAGCATTATCACTAAGTAGCTGTTGGTTAGTTGTAGCTGGTGCAGTAGGTGCTGGTACAGTTGCTTATGTTGATGGTAAGTATTCAATGAACCTAGATGGTAGCCTAAAAGATGTTACTAATGCAACTCTTAAGGCTATTAGTGAAAATGATAACTTAGAAATCACTAAGAAAAATATAGCCCCAACTAAAACTGATATCAAAGGTAAAACTAAAGTAGGCTCTACTGATTTCTATGTTGAAATACGTGAAATTACTAAGAATGCATCAAAAGTAACTATCAAATTTGGTACATTTGGTGATCAAGCAATGTCAGCAACGCTAATGGGACAAATCCAAAAAGATCTATAATTTAAAGGTTAAACGATATGAATATCTTTAAAAAAATACTAGTTGTAACAGCAATATCCTTTTCAACATTAGCTCTTAATAGTTGTATCGTAACTGCTGTTGCTGTTGGTGGTGGTACTGTCGCTTATGTAGAAGGTAACTATTCTATGAATATAGAAGGTAACTATATTGCTGTATATAAAGCTGCTCTTAAGGCAATAAAAGATAACAACGACTTTGTTTTAGTATCTAAAGACACCGACACAACCAAACAAACAGCTGATATCGAAGGTGCTACAAAAATAGATAGCACAAGCTTTACAATAAAAATAGAAAGTCTTACAGATAAAATAGCTAAAGTAACTATTAAGTTTGGTAATTTTGGCGACCAAGCAATGTCATCGAAACTTATGGATCAAATTCAGGCTAACGTATACAAAGCTTCTTAGTAATGTTCAAAAAAGCTCGCTTTATTATTCTATCAGCTATCATTCTAATATCTCTTAATAGCTGTGTTGCTACTGCTGTTATAATAGGTGCTGCAGTTGTTGCAGGTGGCGCTGTATACTATGTAAATGGTGACTATATAATTGAAGTGCCCAAAGATATTCGCTCTGTATATAATGCAACTATCAAAACAATGCAAATGGATAAACAATATTCACTACTTAGCCAGTCATATAAAGATAAAACAGCAGAGATTAAAGCTTCACAAAATGGTAATGATGTAACGATTAAGTTAACTAGTCTAAGCACCCGCTCTACTGAAATAAAAATTCGAGTCGGAACTCTCGGTGATGAAAAGGATTCTATAAATATAGCAAATGCGATCACTAAAAATATAACCTAGATAAGTATTTATCCAATTTTGGTCAACTTTTACTTTTTAAAAACTTTCAAATATGTATAATTTGTGTTAATTCAGAAACCACTCAGTATTACTGTATTATCATGAGTAATAAAGTACTAGACACATATTACAAAAACAATCGCCATATATGGGTGTTGGTATTATCTGGAGCTATTATAGGTACATTGGTAGGCCTATTTGCAACATTTTTCCAACTAATCCTAGACTCTATTACTGAACTTAAAAAAATGCTGTTCTCTTTAAGTGGTGGTAATCTATTTGTTGAAATTATAATGTCTGTTACGCTAACTATAACTATGGTAGTGATATCAATTCTTATAGTTAGAAAATTTGCCAAAGAAGCTGGTGGTAGCGGTATCCAAGAAGTAGAAGGAGCGCTAAAAGGATGTCGAAAGCTCCGTAAAAGAGTAGTTCCTGTAAAGTTTGTGAGTGGACTTTTCTCTTTAGGTTCTGGTTTAAGCTTAGGTAAAGAAGGTCCTTCAATACACATGGCTGCTGCATTAGCTCAGTTCTTTGTAGATAAGTTTAGGCTTACCAAGAAATACGCAAATGCTGTAATATCTGCTGGTGCTGGTGCCGGTTTAGCTGCTGCATTCAACACCCCTCTTTCAGGGATTGTCTTTGTAATTGAGGAAATGAATAGAAAATTCAGATTTAGTGTTTCTGCAATAAAATGTGTTTTAGTAGCCTGTATAATGAGTACTATTGTTTCTAGAGCTATTATGGGCAATCCCCCTGCAATACGTGTCGAGACATTTAGTGCAGTTCCACAAAATACTCTTTGGTTATTTATGGTGCTGGGCATTATCTTTGGATATTTTGGACTACTATTTAACAAATCAATTATCAGAGTCGCTAACTTCTTTTCAGATGGGTCTAAAAGAAGATACTGGACTCTAGTTATAACTGTTTGTATCGTATTTGGTGTCGGTGTAGTACTTTCTCCAAATGCTGTAGGCGGTGGCTATATCGTAATAGCAAATGCCCTAGACTACAACTTATCTATCAAAATGCTTTTAGTTTTATTTGCGCTTCGTTTTGCCGGTGTAATTTTCTCATATGGGACTGGTGTTACAGGTGGTATATTTGCACCGATGATTGCTCTTGGCACTGTTTTTGGTCTTGCTTATGGTCTATCTATCGCTCAGCTTTTCCCTGAGTATAATATTGATGCTGGTGTCTTTGCTGTAGCTGGAATGAGTGCCTTATTTACTGCGACAGTAGGCGCGCCATTGACTGGTATTGTGCTAGTAATGGAAATGACTTGGAACTTCCACCTTTTACTTCCTTTAATGATAACCTGCTTTAGCGCATCGATGCTGACATATATCCATCATCAAAAACCAATATATGATACTCTATTAAGACGTACTATTTCTAATGAAAGAAAGCAGCAGGCAAAGGAAAAAAATGAGCGAAACCAAAAACCAGCTCCAAATACTCAAGGACAAACTATCACAAAAGAAGAAGTATAATCACGCAATTTCTCTAATGCATTGGGACTTGGAAACAGAGGCCCCTAAAAACTCAATCAACACCACATCTGAAGTTATTGGTTTTTTCAGTGAAAAAATCTATGAAATAACTAATAGTGAAGAAATAACTAAAAGCTTAAAGTGCTTAAATAACAACTTGTCAGCACTTGATGAGACTAACAAAAGGATTGTGTATCTAACAACAAAGCAAAAAGATAGACTAAGCAAAATACCAAAAGATGAGTATGTCGCATACAACAAACTACTATCACAAGCTCAAAATATTTGGACAAAAGCTCGTAAAGATAATGACTTTGAAGTATTTACTCCATATTTAGAAGAGATTATAAAGTATCAAAAAAAGTATGTCGAAAGAATTGGCTATAATGAGCACCCCTATGATGTGCTTCTTGATGATTATGAAGAGGGTATGACTGTTGCAAAATTAGAACCTTTCTTTGACAGTCTAAAAGAAAGAATTGTACCTCTTCTAGAAAAGATAAAAGATGCTAAACAAGTTAATACTAGCTGTATTGATAAACCGTATGATATCGATAAGCAAAAAGAGTATTCTCACAAAATAGCTAAGCAACTAGGATTTAACTTTGATAGCGGTATTCTAAAAGAAAGTGCTCATCCATTTACTCTAAACTTCAATAAATATGATGTCAGAATGACAACACGCTATATTGAGGATCTTTTTACTTCTTCATTATTTGGTACTATCCATGAAACTGGTCATGCCATGTACGAGCAAAATATCGGTGATAATATTTATGATACTATATTAGGCACTGGTGTTAGCTTAGGCATACACGAATCACAGTCACGATTTTATGAAAACTTAGTCGGTAAAAATAAAGCATTTTGGGATAGTAATTTTAGTGAATTAAAAAGCTTATTTGCTGAAAATTTGACTAGTGCTAATGAAGAAGACTTCTATAGAGCTATTAACAAAGTTAGCCCTAGCCTAATCCGTGTAGAAGCAGATGAATTAACATACTCTCTACATATACTAGTACGCTTTGAAATAGAAAAAGAAATCTTTGAAAAAAATCTCGATGTTAGCGAGCTACCAAAGTTATGGAATGATAAATATCAAAAATACTTAGGCATAATTCCAAATAACTTCTCTGATGGAATATTACAAGATGTACATTGGTCTGCTGGACTATTTGGTTATTTCCCAACTTATGCTCTTGGTAGTGCGTATGCTTCACAGATTTTTTACTACATGAATAAAGAATTTGATGTAAATGCTGCAATTAGAGAAAATAAGCTAGAGCTTATATTAAACTTCTTAAGTAAGCACATACACCGATTTGGTAGTCTAAAGCCCGCAGATGAAATAATATACAACATGTGTGGAGAGTGTCTAAACGCTAAATACTATATTAGTTATTTAGAGAAAAAATTCTCCAATATTTATAAGCTCTAACACATCTTAACTATCACTATACAAATCTACTTCTTTGGCAAGGTAAAAAGCAATATCTTTCTCATAGTACGCAGACTCATTTATAAATATAGGGTACCATTCTCCTTCAATATCTAGCAATCTATCTCCTCCATCTATTAACTCAAAAATAGGGCTACCACTACTAATAATCTGAAAATCTTTACCATGAAGAGCTTTATGAATTACTGCGTTGATATTACCCTCACTATCTCGCGGGTATTGAATAGTCTTAAATGGCTCGTACGCCTTACACTGCTTGACTTCAGGAGCATTACCATTATTTGATAATTCAATAAACTTTATTACTCCATTAACAATCTCTGTAGTTACCTCAATTGCATTGGGATCATAAATACTCGTATTAACAGAGCCTATTTCTATAGTTAAAGACATAGGAGCGATATTATTCATTGCCACACTTGTAATACTCCCGTGTTTAATTACTCTAAGATCATCTATTTGCTCAACTAAATAAGAGCATAGGTTATTAACAAATTGACTTTTACCGTCAGTAATAATAGTTTTGCCAAGATTTGAAGTTGTTGTATGCAGATCGACTAAAAAATCAACTGGAAAATTAGATTCTGAGCCATACATTTGATTAATTTCTCGAGCTCTTTGCATCTCATAACTATTCAACGAGATCTTTTTTAAGTCTTCCTCTGAAAAACAACGGTTTAGATCTTGATCTTTATATCTCTTACTTATCTCAAAAGCTTCTGGATTTGCCAATAATGGTATAACATCTAAAGACTTGGTTTTAGGAGGGTATTTCTCCATACGCTTGACTATATATATTCCAGTATATTCATTTCCATGAGTCCCACCAGACACTAGTAACTTATTAATTTTCATATTTAGGCAATATTTACCATTAAGTAAAACTATTATACATACAATTTTGTTATGAAAAGAACTGATTAAGTTTTTGAAGTCACAATGCTAGCCTTTGTAAGAAATATTAGCGATAATATAAAGCATTAAAATTCAATCATAGTATTTAAATGTCAAAACTAAATGCTTATTTTGGTGAGTATGGAGGTCAATTTGTACCACAAATACTTGTACCCGCTCTTGATCAACTAGAGCAAGAATTTATAAAAGCACAAGCTGATGAGGTTTTCAAACAGGAGTTTAGAGAGCTTTTAAAAGAGTATGCGGGCAGGCCCACAGCTCTGACAAAAACTAGAAATATAGTCAAAAACACAAAAACCAAACTATATTTAAAGCGTGAAGATCTACTACACGGTGGTGCTCACAAAACTAACCAAGTACTTGGTCAGGCTCTACTTGCCAAGAGAATGGGTAAAAATGAGATAATTGCAGAAACAGGTGCTGGGCAACATGGTGTTGCTACTGCTTTGGCTTGTGCACTACTTGATCTAAAATGCAGAGTATATATGGGTGCTAAAGATGTGGAACGTCAAAGTCCTAATGTCTTTAGAATGAAGTTAATGGGTGCTGAAGTCATACCTGTACATAGCGGTTCAGCAACACTTAAAGATGCTTGTAACGAAGCACTAAGAGATTGGTCTGCAAACTATAATAAAGCTCACTATTTATTAGGTACTGCTGCAGGACCCCACCCTTTTCCGACAATTGTTAGAGAATTTCAAAGAATGATTGGTGAAGAAACCAAACAACAGATCCTTGCCAAGGAAGGTAGATTACCTGATGCTGTGATTGCCTGTGTTGGTGGTGGTTCAAATGCTATTGGAATGTTTGCTGATTTTATTGATGAAACCAGTGTAAAACTGATAGGTGTAGAACCTGCTGGTAAAGGTATCGAAACTGGTGAACATGGAGCGCCTCTCAAGCACGGTAAAACTGGTATATTTTTTGGCATGAAAGCACCATTGATGCAAAATACTGATGGTCAGATTGAAGAATCATACTCTGTATCAGCCGGACTAGATTTTCCATCTGTAGGCCCACAACACGCCCATTTACTAGCAATAGGTCGTGCTGAATATGCATCTGCTACTGATGATGAAGCGTTAGATGCTTTTAAATTGCTCTGTAAGAAAGAGGGAATTATCCCAGCTCTAGAATCATCTCACGCCTTAGCATATGCTCTTAAACTTGCTTATAAAAATCCTGATAAAGAGCAACTTTTGGTTGTTAATTTATCTGGGCGTGGTGATAAAGATATTTTTACAGTGCATGATATTTTAAAAGAAAAGGGAGAGATTTAATGACAAATAGATACACAACCCTTTTTGCAAATTTAGAGAAAAGAAATGAAGGAGCTTTTATACCTTTTGTAACAATTGGAGACCCGAATAAAGAACTCTCTCTTGAAATTATCGATACTCTAGTTAGCTCAGGTGCTGATGCTCTTGAGTTGGGTATACCTTTTTCAGATCCCTTAGCAGATGGGCCAACAATTCAAGAAGCAAATATTCGTGCTCTGGAGAGTGGAATAACCCCTAAAGATTGTTTTGATATTCTCACAAAAATAAGAGTAAAATACCCTCATATCCCCATTGGCTTATTGCTTTATGCTAATTTAGTTTATGCAAATGGTATAGAGAATTTTTATCAAAAATGTTTAGCTGCAGGTGTTGATTCTATACTTATAGCTGATGTACCAGCTCATGAATCTAAAGAGTTTCGTGATATTGCTAAAAAAGTAGGTATCTCTCAGATATTTATTGCTCCACCTGATGCTAGTGAGACTACTCTTAAACAAATTTCTGAACTTGGAAGTGGTTATACGTATTTACTATCGAGAGTTGGTGTAACAGGTGCGGAAACTGCAGCAAATATGCCAGTGGAAGATGTACTGTCTAAACTTAGAGAATATAATGCGCCTAAGCCAGTTTTAGGCTTTGGTATCTCTAAACCTGAGCAGGTACAACAAGCTATCAAAGCAAGTGCTGCTGGTGCAATTTCAGGTTCTGCAACAGTAAAAATAATTCAAACCAATCTCTCAAATAAAGAAAAAATGCTTAGCGAGCTTGAATGTTTCGTTAAAGAAATGAAAGCTGCAACTAAAAATAATTAAAGACTACTTTGTTTCTGTAAATTATAATTCTTTCTCCAAGTTATATAGCCATAGATAGCATTTATTAATGCTACAATTTTGGTAATAATAACAGGAATAATTGCAATAGTAATTGCTGAATCCAAAATCCCATCAACCCAAATTGAAATTGTCAAAACATCTACAGCCAACCACAATATCCAAAATTCTTTAAATAACAATACTGTAAGTATAAAAGCTATAATTGAAGTAACTTCAACAATAGCATCTGCGACCAACCCCACATTTTGACCAAAATATAGATGTAAAACAAAGTACCCATATATAGTAGATACCACAGCTATAAAAGCCAAAATACTTATAAACTGTAATCTCGTTAATTTTTTAATTTTTATATGTTTTTCTTTAGTTGTGTTTTTGGGTCTAGTCCAGTTATACCAACCATAAAACTGTATTGGACACAAAAAAAGTACCGCAAGAAGTAATTGACCATAAACTTGATTTTGATACGAGATTACAGCGTACATAATTGCTGCTATAAGCCCTAAAACATAGTTAAAAACCTTCCCTTTAGCTGCCAATATCAGGTTTGTAATGCTGATAACAGAAAATACTAGTATAAATGCGCTACTCCCACTGATAGATGCCGCAACAACAGTTAATACTATACAGCTAACTAGCCAGCTAACCTCTCTTTTGCTCCAGCCAGTAAAAGTATTTTGTAACATACTCATTTTATAACTTAATAGAATATTTAGGATTGTATTTTAGAACTCTTGATATCAAGCTACAAGGATTATTTCATAGCTATAGATAGAAACTTGTCTATTTATTTATGAAACTATAAATATACTTAGACAAAACTTTATGAGTATAGCTAGTTGGATGCACCTGTCCGGCAAAAAGATATTTATCATATCTACCACTGACATAATCTTTTGGAATACAAGTAAGAGCATTTGGACCATCAAAGTCACACGCAGAGTGTGTTACATCAGAGAAGTTATACTCCACACCTTTTACTTTTATTTTTCTATCTTTAACAATAGTATTGAAAAACTTTTGAGCATCAATGATACTTACAGAATCAGGCAGGATATTGCTTGCAAGCTTCTCATTAAATGCTCTAGATAGTGAGTTGAATAACTCCACTTTAAAACTCTTAGCATCTATTCCATTTTCTGTTGCGGCTGGAGTTATACCTAAATCAGGCAAGTTAACTACAAATATATTTCTAGGTTTTGCTCCATGCTTAATCAAATATCTTACATCACTTGCTATATCTTCAGCAGCGCTTTCTACTTTTATTATCTCATGGTCAGGCAATACTTCACCTGTGACTTTATATTTCATAAGATAGTATATCTTTGACAATATTGAGCGATTATCTGCGAAATATCCTAATTGAATAAAAAGATTATTAGCTCCTCCCCAAATAATATAAATACTATCAGGATCTGCCTTGTTCTGATGTTGCTTCAGATAACTATCAATTTGGTTATGCTTTTGAATATCCTCTTGTCCAACTGGACAGTTTTCACCCTCTCTCAAAGGTCCTAGTGGAGGTGGAGTATAGTCACCCTTATTACCAAGCCCTTTACAAACTGTCGTAGCTCCTCCAGCAGCATAGTTGTTGCCATCTAAAACAGGTTTCACTGATCTGTTGATGTTTTCACTTGGTGTATAAATATTATTTGGTGTAGATGAAATCTGATTATCTTGAGACAAAAACTGTATCCAAACAGTGTTACCTTTATCTGGACTTGTGAAGGTCGGTTGTTTAATCTCTTTCAAGTCGCCGGGAATTAGTGGCCAGCCACTATCTATATTGTGAAAATTATTTGCATATCCAGAGTCACTCAAACTATCACCAAAGATAACTATATTCTCTAGTTCTTGTGCAAAAGCTCCACTGTAAAAAAAATAGCAAATAATCAAAGTAAAGAAAGCTTTTTTATTCATATTTTATATAAAACTCTATAACAGGTATGGATAATAGTACCTAAACAAAGCTTGTAAAGCCATATGGAGAGCCTCATCAAAACAACACTAAAACTTATATATATTTTTTTTCCAATAAGCATAATTTATTACTTGAAAAACAGCAAAGTATCCTTAAATATATAACAGATACTATTTCTTAGGGGGAAATAATGGATATAAATAAATTTACAATAAAACTACAGGAAGCATTAGCAGAAGCTCAATCTTATGCTTTTCAGCAGAAAGCGACTGAGTTTACATCAGCACATATGCTGAAAGCTCTTTTGGAGCAAAATGATAGCGTTGCTATAGCTATATTAAGCGTTTGTGGCGTTGATACACAGAAGTTTGTAAAAGCTGTCAATGATATGGTTGATGGCGTTGCTGTATTATCTGGAGAAGGTAATCCTCAAATCACGCCATCTAGAGATCTGATAGCCACACTACATAAAATGCAAGATTTAGCTAATAAGAATGGTGATGAATTTATCTCAAGTGAGATTTTCCTATTAGCTTCTATAGAAGACAAAAGTTTAACTGGACTGTACAGTAAGTTTGGCATTACAAAAGAAAAACTTATAAAAGCAGTCAATGATTATCGTGGAGGGGAAAAAGTGAGTAGTCAAAATCAAGAAGATATGAAAGGTGCATTAGACAAATACACAGTAGATCTAACAGATCTAGCTAAAAAAGGCAAAATCGATCCGATTATCGGTAGAGATAGTGAAATACGTAGGACTATACAAGTATTACAAAGAAGAACCAAGAACAACCCTGTGCTTATAGGTGAGCCTGGTGTTGGTAAAACTGCTATTGTAGAAGGTTTAGCTCAACGAATAATTAATAATGAAGTCCCTGAAGGCGTCAAAGGCAAGAAAGTATTATCTTTGGATATGGGTGCATTATTAGCTGGTGCTAAATTTAGAGGAGATTTTGAAGAGAGATTAAAATCTGTACTAAAAGAACTATCAAAGCAAGAAGGTAATGTAATTCTATTTATAGATGAGTTACATACTATGGTTGGAGCAGGTAAAGCAGAGGGCTCTATGGATGCTGGCAATATGCTTAAACCAGCTTTGGCTAGAGGTGAGCTAAAATGTGTTGGTGCAACGACTTTAGATGAATATCGTGAGTATGTTGAAAAAGATCCTGCACTTGAAAGAAGATTCCAAAAAGTGCTTGTTGATGAACCAACTGTTGAAGATACTATTGCTATACTTAGAGGTCTGAAAGAAAGATATGAGTTGCACCATGGTGTAAACATTACAGACTCTGCTATTGTGAGTGCTGCTACATTATCACATAGATATATCACAGATAGACAACTGCCTGATAAAGCTATTGATTTAGTGGATGAAGCAGCTAGCCAAATTCGTATGGAAATAGACTCTAAACCTGAAAAAATGGAGAGCTTGTACCGTAGAATTATTCAGCTAAAAATGCAACGTGAGCAGTTAAAAAAAGAAAAAGATGACGCTACCAAGAAGCGTTTAGAAATACTAGAGGCTGAAATCAAAGGCTTAGAGTCTGAGTATCAAGGCTTTGAAGAACTTTGGAAAGCTGAGAAGCTTAAAATGCAAGGCACAAGCAAGCTAAAAGAAGAACTTGAAAAAGCCAAGTTTGAGCTTGAGAAATATCAAAGAGCTGGTGATCTAAGCAAAATGGCTGAGTTACAATACGGTAAGATACCAGAGCTTGAAGCTCAAATTAAACAAATTGAAGATACTGAAGCAGAACCTTCTGAAAATAAACTAGTCAGAACATCTGTCACAGAGAATGAAATTGCCGATGTCGTTTCTAAAGCTACGGGGATACCTGTATCTAAAATGATGGAAGGTGAAAAAGATAAACTTTTAAATATGGAAAGCTTCCTGCATAAGAGAGTAATTGGTCAAGACCAAGCTATAAAAGCAGTATCCAATGCTGTGAGAAGATCTCGTTCTGGCTTATCTGATCCAAATAGACCAATAGGCTCATTTATGTTCTTAGGTCCAACAGGTGTAGGTAAAACAGAGCTTACAAAAGCCTTGGCAGAATTCTTATTTGATGATGAAGATGCAATGCTTAGAGTTGATATGTCTGAATTTATGGAGAAGCACTCTGTAGCTAGGCTAATCGGTGCACCTCCGGGATATGTAGGTTATGAGCAAGGTGGTTATCTAACTGAGCATGTTAGAAGAAAGCCTTATTCTGTAATCTTATTAGATGAGGTTGAAAAAGCTCACGCAGATGTATTTAACATCTTGCTACAAGTATTAGATGATGGGCGACTAACTGATGGTCAAGGTAGAACAGTAGACTTCAAAAATACTGTAATAGTTATGACATCTAACCTTGGTTCGCATAGAATCCAAGAAATGCAAGGTCAAGACTATGACACAGTCAAAGATGCTGTAATGGAAATGGTACTTAGCCACTTCAGACCAGAATTTGTAAATAGAGTTGATGATGCTATTGTATTTGAACCACTGAACAAAGAGATGATAACTGAAATCGCTAAGATACAAATCAAGCGTTTAGAAAAGCGCTTAACTGATTTAGAGATTGCTCTAGAGGTGTCACCAAAAGCTATGGATAAGTTAGCAGATGCTGGTTTTGATCCTGTATTTGGTGCTAGACCATTAAAACGAGCTATACAAAATAACTTAGAAAATCCTCTTGCTCTTAAGTTACTCGATGGAGAATTTAAAGCTGAAGATAAAATAGTTGTTGATACCGACGCTGACAACAATATTACTTTTTCTAAGTAAATTCTACTGTATATTCCTTTAATTTTCTCTTTTTAGTTGGTAAAAATTGATAAATAGTTATTAATTTTTACCAATTTATTATTCTTTGGTTAAATTATATAATAGTAACCTATTTTTATATAAAATTTAAAAGACCATATTTGGAGAAATTATATGAATCTAAAATATAAAAAACTCTTACTCAGTTCATTGTTGGCAACATATGGAGCTACAGGTTATGCTTCAGCTGTAGACTATAAAGCTGGGACCAGCTACTCTAAAGGTCAAGAAGTTAATAATGCAGAATCTTGCTATGTATGTAACATCCCTGGATGGTGCTCTTCTTCAGCTGCTTGGGCTTATGAGCCAGGCAAAGGTACTGCTTGGCAAGAAGCTTGGACAGAAGGATGCAAAGATCCTGGTCCATCTCCAGAACCAACTGCAGAGAAAACGGTTTCCGTTAAAATATCAGGAGATAGTTTACCTAGTGATGCAAAAATTGAATTCTCAGCAAACAATACATCTTATACAGTTGTAAATAATCAGGTAACTTTACCATACTCTGATAGTCAGCCTACCCATTACATAATTAGTGTAAGCAGTGGCTCAATTTCTCCTGACTTCTTTGATATGACTAAAGACTCCACTAATGTGCCATTAAAATACAAGAAAGCAACACCTCCATCTCCAGGTAAATGTGATGCTATACCAAGTAATGTACAAGAATATACTCCTGCAGCATCAGGCTACTCTGCCAAAGCTTTCGTTAGATTTGAAGGAAGTATTTATGAAAATATGAAATGGTGGACTGATCAGTCACCCAAAGAAGCTCCTGATTTTTGGACATTATGTGGAGACATAATTCAAGCTCAAGTAAATGTCAAAACAACAGGTATACCTCAAACTATAGATAAAATCGAGGTTAAAATTGATTCTCAAACATATACTATAAACCCTAACGACCCAACTCCTATAACAGTAGCGAAGGGTTCTCATAATGTTTCAGTTAGTAATGTCTTAAGCTCTGATGGCTCAACGAACTACGTTGCTAAAACTATTACACCTAACCCTATTGAAGTTAATGAAGAAAGTAAAAATATAAATTTAAATATAGCATTTGAAGCAGAAGATGTTAAACCTGCTAATGTTAGCTTCAATGTCAAGTTCCCTGAAGATGCTACACCAACTAAGACTGTGAATGCACAGAGAATATCTTCTACTGGAGATGTATATGGTGACTCTATAAACTTAGACAATGGTTCAAATACAACAAGCATCCCATCAAGAGGAGAGTTTATTATTAAACCTGGCACATTTAAATCAGGAGGTACTACTTATCAAGCAAATAGTATAACTATCGTAGATGGTCAAATTAAAGGTAATGACACAATTAATTACGAAGCTGCAGGTGCTTGGCCAGAGAAATCTATGGTTGGATACTGGGGTACTTGGACTTGGGGTCAAAGTCCAGAATTGGTAGAAAAATTAAGTGATTTTGCCGATTACTACAATGTAATAATCCCCGGGTTTTTGAAAGTCTCTGGGACTGATGTGCAAGGATTCTATGATCCTGTGAACCCTGAGTATCTCAGTCAAGCGATAGCAAAAGTTCATGCTAAAGGTGCTCTATTTATAGCATCTACGGGTGGACTAACAAACACATGGAATCCAACACTATCTAACGATAATACGGTATTAGCAGAGAATATTGTAAACTACCTTGCAGAAAACAACATGGATGGTTTTGATTTTGATCTTGAAGGATCTTCTATAAAAGGTACTACTACATGGCAAAATCAAATCAAAGATGTAATATCAAAAATGCGTGAGTATGCAGAAAGTGATAAAATGAAAGACAAATTCCCAAGAGGCTTCTACATCACAGCAGCTCCTCAAACATATATAGATACAGGAGTTCCTGCAAACATATACTGGACAGCAACAGGTGGCGCTTACAATATTTTCAAAGATATGCTTCCTACTGATGCTTGCGGTGGTAATGTCTGTTTTGATGCTCTTCTAATTCAAAACTACAATAATAAAGCCCCAGACTGGACAAATGAAGCACCAACGCTATCAATGAAAATAGCATCAGACTCACTGAAGACTGCTAACAATACAAAAACAAAAATAGTTATAGGTGATGACTTTGCTCCTAGTGAACATAGCTACGCTACACCAGAAGAGTTAAAGGCAGCATATACTACAGGAGATAGCGAAGGTTCTGCTCTTAATAGTTATGATAACTTCTCTGGATTTATGGTTTGGTCTTTAGGACAGAACCCTTCAACAATTGACCCTCTAGACTTTGGTAAACAGATTACTGAGTTCTATCCTCTAGCAAAGAAGTAGTCTTTTCTAAAAAAACAAAACTGTACTTATCTCTTAGCTTTTATTAGTTAGCAACTTCGACATTTTTAAATTACTTAGTTGTTAATATTTGCGATATTCGATATATTTTTAAATATAATTTGTAAGCAAATCACTAGTGAAATAAAAATCTGTTATCAAAACGATAAAATAGCCATAGTTTACTCTAACAAATACCTCATATATAATTTAAGAAACTTAAGCGTAATCATCAACACATGAGCAACTTCCAAGAAATTATTAGATCATATAGAGAGTACAAAGGCTTAAGTATAACTACTGTTGCTGATGCGATTAACATACCTGAAGAAACTATAATAATTATAGAACAAGGAGATAGTTATAAAATCACTCAACAGCCCTCAACCATATTAAAAGATAGAATAAAGCGATACTGTGAGTATCTTAACATCCCAAAAAACCATATAACTTATATATTAAACAGTATAGATATACTGTACTATAAGAGAGCCAAGTATGGGAAAATGAGGCTTTTTGACTACTTTAATCGCATAGCTATTATTAGCATATCTTTACTAATAATATACTTATCATCTAACATTATTGAGAAAAAAATAGCTAATTCCCACTCACCAAATACCCAATCAAACGATAAAAGTCTAAATACATTAGCAACAACAAACTATGAAAGCTTTATTCAAAAAAGTCAGCCACTGCTCTACAGTAGAGCAACTGATAAGCTTCCAATAACTCAAAAAAATACAGTTTCAAAGCAAGCAATTGATAATAACATAAGAGAGTCAGATAGTAACTCAGAGATTATAAAACCTCAAATAGAAAAATCTCCTGATATTACAACAAAGTCAGAGAAGCAAGATAATGAGCATAATAAAACAGTACTAGAGAGTCAGCCGTCAACAATTTTAGAGCAAAAAAACCAAGATCAAAGTAAGAATATAGAGTCTAAGAATCTATCTCCTCAAGCACAGGTAAATAATAAAACATATATAATAAAATCTGGTGACTCATTATATAAAATTGCACAGATGGTTTTAGATAAAATTGATAGTAACGATGATTATAGTAATTATGATTTAATTCTCTCAATCAAAGGGTTAAATCTAAAAGATGATCCGGATATTATTAACGATACTATCTTTGCCGGTGAAGAGCTAAATATCCCTACAACTGATGAGCAAATTAAAAACGGTATAAAGATATACAAACAGTATAGTAATAATTAAGTCCTTAAAATTAACTTCATCGTTATAATTTTTTATATAATTCTAGATATATAGTATTATTTAAATATTATTTTTATAAGAATAACTGATTATGTATAGCAAAACACCAAAGATTAAAATCATGCTACTTGGCTCAGGTGAGCTGGGTAAAGAATTTATCATAGCAGCTCAGAGACTAGGTATACATACCATAGCAGTAGATCGTTATGAAAATGCCCCTGCTATGCAAGTAGCACATGAGAGTTTCGTTATAGATATGCTGAATGCTGATGCTCTTGAACAACTAATATTAGCAAAAAAACCAACATATATAGTTCCTGAAATTGAAGCTATAAATACTGATATATTAGTAAAACTAGAGGCTTATAACTTCAATATTGTCCCATGTGCCAAAGCTACAAAGCTCACTATGGATCGCCAAGGTATAAGATCTTTAGCAGCTAATGAACTTGATCTAGCGACATCTAAATTTGCTTTTGCAAATAGTGAAAAAGAATATCTTGATGCTGTTGAGACTATAGGACTACCATTTGTAATTAAGCCAGTAATGAGCTCATCAGGTAAAGGACAATCTATAGTCAAGGAACATAACGAAGTTCAAAAAGCATGGAATTATGCCCAAAGTGGCTCTCGAGGTCATGCTAAAGGTGTAATTGTAGAGCAATTTATAGATTTTGATTATGAGATTACACTTCTAACTGTTAGACATAAAGATGGTACTTCATTTTGTGATCCTATCGGACATATCCAGAAAGATGGTGACTATAGATTCTCTTGGCAACCTCATGCAATGTCGGATATAGCTCTAACGAAGTCTCAAAAGATAGCCAAAGAGATCACAGATGCGCTAGGGGGATATGGGGTTTTTGGTGTTGAGTTATTTATAAAGGGTGATGAAGTATTTTTTAATGAAGTCTCTCCTCGTCCTCACGATACAGGCATGGTAACACTCATATCACAAAACATTAATGAGTTTGAATTACATCTGCGTGCAATATTAGGGTTACCAATACCGCAAATACAAACTCTTCAACCCTCATCATCTGCTGCTATATTACTTGAAGGAGAATCTACAGATCCAAGTATATTAGGGATTGATGAAGCTCTAGCTGACCCAAGTATAGATATTAGAATTTTTGGCAAAAAAGAAATTCATGGTAAGCGTCGCATGGGAGTAGTTTTAGCTAAGGGTCAATCAACACAACAAGCTTTGGACGTGTCTAAAAAAGCCCTAAGCAAAATTTATCTAGATTGAATTTGAAAATCTCAGACAAGTAGTCTTATTTAGACAGATAAGATCTATTCAATTTTAGTAATAGAAAATGTCCAGAACCAGAAAATAAGAGCATAAACACCCCACCATTCAACAATATTGTGATTAACTGTTGTCTGATCCATAAATACTGACCATATCGAAAAAGCTGCCGTTATGAAAATCGCAAATCTACGCAAGATAAGTGGTACTTTATTAAGTCGATCTGAATACTTATATTCGATAATTGTATACCAAACCTGACAGATACTCATTAGCACAAAAAACACAGCAACGCCCTTTAGGTGAACTTTCATGAGAGTCTGCTGACCATCAATTACTGAAGTCCCAATGATTAAGCCAATACAACCAACAGATGCTAAGAAAAGCATTATCTTACCTTGCTTAATTATTGATTTTTTATTATCACTTATTTGAACAAGTAACTGTGTGATAAAAAAGAAAATCACTGCCATAAGCGTAGCCGTCGGTATTAGTATAGCCTTAAGCATATACTTCTCATACGATGTAAACCCAGCATGAGTAATATCAGAACAGCCAGAAATAAATGGATTACATAAGGTGTTATTACCATCAGCAATAGATACAAGATATGTTACAAAAAATAAAACCGCTACAGATATCGTTGTCGCAGCGATTAATTTTCTTGGGTCAAGTTCAGCTTTCATTTTTAACCAAAACATTATTATAAATATTATGCTAATACTATCACTTGTTAATGAATATTTCTAATTTTAGCTATTTTATTTTATGCTTTAGCACCATACGAAATATTAGCTCTGGGAGAGATAATCTGCCAAAATAGATTAATATTTACCTTTTTCATATCTATGCTATAATTTGTGGGTTTCTTTTAACAAAAGTAAAATAACGAAAGGATTTAATAAAATGCCATTTGTAGTTACTGAAAATTGTATCAAATGTAAATATGGTGACTGTGTAGAAGTATGTCCTGTTGACTGTTTCTATGAAGGTCCTAATATGTTGGTAATAAACCCAGATGAGTGTATCGACTGTGCTTTATGTGAGCCTGAGTGTCCTGTTGATGCTATCAAATCTAGCGATGACCTTACAGAGAGCCAAGAGCAAATGCTTGATCTAAACAGAGAGCTTGCTGGTATTTGGCCAAATATCGTAGAGAAATGCGACCCTTGTGAGGACGCTGACAACTGGGCATCTGTTCCAGATAAGTTAAAATATTTAGAAAAATAATCTTTCATTTTTATCTAAGAATCTTATCTTATTTTCTTCATAGGCTTATTTTTTTGTCGGCAGCTATTTATAAAAAGTGTATAATGATACCAATGATTTTAAGCTTTAGTACAAACTGATAGTTAAATAAACCTACTAAAAATTTATGGAGAGTTTTTGATGAAATCTTTTTTAAAAAAGATTTGGAATATACTGATGTGGGCCAGGATGACTGCGTTCCAACTCTATTCGTTTGCTGTTATTGGTGGTAGTAGCATACTTATAAATATATTTACTTTTTTTAACCTTCCCATTTCTTGGAGAATGGCGGTTTGTAAAGTTTGGACTTATCTTTATTGGATAGGTATGCTTGTTTTTTTACAAGTATACATCCGTGTAACAGGTCGTATAAACATCGACAAAGATTATCCTTGCATATACGTGTCTAAGCATCAATCAATGTTAGAAACATTTATGTTTTATGGTTTGATTGGTAAGTGTCACTTTATCATGAAAAAAGAGCTTTTTGATGCTCCAATCTTTGGTACAGCAATGAAAAACTTAGGCAGTATCGCTATAGATAGAGACAAGCCTAGAGAGTCACTAAAAAAAGTAGTCACTGATGGTAAACAAAGCTTAGCTGATGGCATAAGTGTTGTAATTTTTCCAGAGGGTACAAGAGTTGAAGTTGGAGAGTATCCAGAGTTTCAGCGCTCTGCAATGAAGCTAGCAGCTGATGCTAACACCTATATTATTCCTGTAGCTCACAACTTTGGGAGATTTTTCCCTAAGAAGTGGGGGCAAGTTATCAAACCAGGTATTGCTAGAATGGATTTTGGTAAACGCATTGATCCTAGAGATTTTGACTCAAAGACTCTGACTACTCACTGCCATAAGGTAATAACAGAAAAAACAAAAGAGTTTAAAGGTTAAGAAGAGGTCTATCAGATGAAAAAAATTATTCATCTACTATTATTAGCAAGAATGCAGGTTTTCAAAGTTTACGGCTATATAGTATTATTATTTTCTTGTTTACTTATGAATACTGTTGGCGTATTAGGAGCATCATTAAAAGTTAGATTATTTGTTTGCTGGATATGGTCTTGTCTATATCGCTTAGGAACTCTAGTCATACTACAAATATATGTAAAAATTGAAGGTAAAGAAAATATTCCAGACTATCCCTGTATTTATGTTTCTAAACACCAGTCAATGTTAGAGACTTTTGTATTTTATGGTCTTGTTCATGATTGTTGCTTTGTGATGAAGCAAGAGTTACTAGAAAAACCAATTTTTGGTAAGACAAACATATTTGCTGAAGCTATTGGTGTAGATAGATCAAAAGGTCTTTCTGCAATCAAAAAAGTTTTAGAGGATGGCAAAGATAGAATAGAAAATAAAAATTTAAGCATTATAATCTTCCCAGAGGGTACAAGAGTGCCCGTTGGTGAATATCCGAAATTTCATCGCTCTGCAATGAAACTGGCTAAAGTATCAAATATTCCTATAATCCCTGTGGCTCATAACTTTGGAGTATATTTTGGACGTAAAAAAGGTGACTTTGTGAAGCCTGGTATCGCTAGAATGTCTTTTGGAAAACCTATTGATCCAAAAGATTACTCTGTCGCTGAGTTGACTGATCTTTGCTATGATATCATCAACGATAAAACTAAGTCTTATGGTGGTTAATCAAATATTTATTTGATACAAAACTCTGCAATAATCGGATTATGATCCGATATTTTTTTGCAATCTAAAACAGATGCTTTTTCAAGGTTTAGACCTCTATATAATACAAAATCTAAATGATTGCTCTGAAAAGATTTGACTAATTGAGGCTCATCTATAAAAGCTACTTTAAAACTAAATTCTCTACAGAAATCTTTGATTAACTTTACTCGTCTTCTATTCCAAGTATTAAAATCCCCTGCGATTATAATAGGATGCTTATACTTCTCTGGAGAGATATATTCTTTTATTTTCTCAAATTCATACTCATAAACTTTATTACTTTTGAAATTGATTGCATGAATATTCACGACAACAACTTTTGTGCCCTCTATATTTAAATGTGTAATCAAAGAAGCTTTGTGAGTATTTATTACAGACTCTCGATGAGTTGTAAGTATTTTGACGTTTTTTATCACTGGGAAATGACTAACTGTAGCTACCCCATAGTTATGTGAACGTAATACAATATTAGATGCAAAGTTTATATCAAATTTGTCGATAGGAAATTTAGTATCATGCTGATGTACTGCTTCTTGTAGACAAAAGATATCAATATTGTGATTAAAGTATGTATGTCTGATATAAGCTTTGAATGCTTCTGTATCTTTATAGTCAATTTTGTATGAGTTCCAACTCATTAAGCAGAATTTTGTAGATTGATTTTGTTGTGAGTTTCTTTCAAACATTTAATCAACTAGAGTTGAATCATCATAATTTCATTATATATTAAAAATACTTATACAGTTATATTAGTGAGGTTTTCTAGCTATAAACCTTAGAACTATATAACCACAAACTCCTGAGAGTAAAGAACCTACTATCACACCTACTTTGATTGCATTAAGAGTATGATTATCATCAAAAGCGAGAGTTCCAATAAATAAACTCATGGTAAAACCTATACCGCATAAAAGGCTTATACCATATATCTGAGAACTCGAAAAAGACTCTCCTAACTTAAATAGTTTCAGCTTCTTTGAAATAGCCAATATGGAGAAAATACCCAACTGCTTACCGACAAATAATCCCAATATAATACCTAATGTAATTGGCTCAAATATTATAGAAATACTCATCCCTGAGAAATTGATACCAGCATTAGCAAATGCAAATATAGGTAGTATAAAATAGATAACCCAAGGATGAAGAGACTCTTCCATAAAATTAGCTGGAGAATCTTTGTCATTCTCTATAAAAGGAATACACAGCGCTGTTGTAAAACCTGCCAAAGTTGCATGAACTCCAGACTTAATCGTACAAAACCAAGCAAAAAAACCAAGAACCACATATACAGAACTTCTATTAACTTTAAACACTCTATTACAAATAATCATCGCCAATATAAAAAGAGTCCCTAAAGATAGCGAAAGTAAAGACAGTGACTTGGTATAAAATATCGCAATAATTACTATTGCAGCTATATCATCAAAAATAGCGATTGTAATAACCAATAGCTTTAGCTTTGCTGGGATTCTTGAACCAAGTAGAGCTAATATACCTAGAGTAAATGCTATATCTGTCGCAGAAGGTATTGCCCAACCTGTGATATTAGCATCATAGTTAATTGATAAATATATCAAGCTTGGAACTGCCAGTCCTGCAAGAGCTGCTACGGCAGGTATTATAATATTAGAGGGCTTTGATAATGCCCCTGAGATTATCTCTCTTTTGATTTCTAAACCAATATATAAAAAATATATGGCCATCAAACCATCATTAATCCAGTGCATCAAGTTTTTGTCGATAACGAGATTTTCAATTCCTAGTTTGACATTGATTGTCTCAAGCATTCCATAGTAGATAGATAATGGTGAGTTATTTATAAGTATTGCAACAAAAGCTGCAGCAAAGAGAATTAACCCTCCGACTATCTCTTGATTATTTTGGTTTGCACTCATATTTATAGTATCTAAAAGATTTCAATAGTATTAATTATCTAATAGCTTGAGGTATAATTCTACTCATGCAAAAACTAATTTTTGTGCTCAATGATAAATAACATTCCCAAAGCTTGGTACGCTATAGCTCATATCAAAGAAATCAAATCTAAACCTATCAAGCTAGAGAGACTCGGTAAAAATCTTGTTTTATGGAAAGATGCTAAGAAAATAATAGCTATGGAAAATCGCTGTCCTCATCGTGGTGCAGAATTAAGTTTAGGCAAAGTATGTGATGGAGCTATAGCCTGTCCTTTTCATGGTTTTAGGTTTGACACACAAGGCAACTGTATATACACACCAGAGACTCAAGGCGCTATCCCAAAACTACAAGTTAAAAGCTATCCAACAAAAATTGTCGCTGACATGATTTGGATAAATGTTTTTGATGAAGAACTAGATAATAGCTACGCTTTTGAATTTGCACAAAACCTATATAATGATTTTGCTGGTAAGTACTCTCTTTTGACTGACACATGGGATAACAACATCCGCCACTGTATAGAGAACCAACTTGATTATACTCACTTAGCTACTGTGCATAAGAGATCTATCGGCAGAGGATACAAAATCCCTCAAGATATAAAGCTAAATATAAGTAATGAATATATAGAAGCACTAAAAAACCAACGTTTAATGCTAAAGTACATCTTTCCTAACTTTTGGTTACTCAATAATGCTGATAAACTTAAAATTTGTGTTTATTTTGTACCTATTAATGAGCATCAAACTGAGCTATATTTAGTAAACTACCGTAAATTTTTGACTGGAAAAATCATCAAACCTATCGCAGACATAGTATTTAGTATCACTAATAAAATCATTCTTAATGAAGACAAAAGAGTTGTTAAAACCCAGAAATATGATGAAAAATACGATACTGATGATTTTCTATTACGTCATGATCAAATCATCAAAGAATTTAGAAAGATTTGGCATACTCCAGATTAAAATATTTCTCAAAAGTTTGTAAATACTATACAATCAAAAAACACTCTATTAACTTATCTATGATTATGAAATATAGTCTACCTGTTAGGGTTCTACATAGCTTATTGGCTTTTTTGATAATAGCTCAACTTATTTTGGGCTTCGGTTATGCTTATGACTTATTTGATTCAAGATGGATTATGACCTTGCATAAATCTTTTGGTTTAGTAATTTTCTTTGTGATACCTCTTTTGGTTGTTGCTAGGTTTTTTAGTATCAAACCACCGTATAACCCACCACTACCATTACTACAATTAATCATAGCTAAAACTGTGCACCTTGGTTTATATATTTCAGCATTTGGTATGGCTTTTTCGGGAGTGGTTGGCTCGATGCTAATGGGTTATCCATGGAAGATATTCTTTGTGATACCATTTCCAGAGATCATAACTCCAAACTTTGAATTAGGTAGCAAAATCTTTAGTTATCACTATATCTTTGCCTCAGTTTTATTAGTGCTAGTGGTACTACATATAGCTGCTGCTCTACACCACCAGTTAATAGTAAAAGATAATATCTTAGCTAGAATGAAGTAATTAATATACAGAGGATCTAATAATAAATATGTTACAAAAAAATCAACGTAAAGCACTATTACTATCAAGTTTAGGCGGTATGCTTGAGTTTTATGATTTTATTATCTACGCTTTACTCGCTAGTTACATTTCTAAGCTTTTCTTTCCTATTCAATCAGCGATTACATCTTTATTAATCGCATTCAGTGCTTATGCTGTTGGCTATCTTGCTAGACCTTTTGGTGGTATTATCTTTGGTCATTTTGGTGATAAATATGGCAGGAAAAAAACTTTTACAATCTCTATTTTGATTATGGCATTATCAACATTTTTGATTGGTATATTGCCTACTTATAGTAGTATTGGGATTATGGCACCTATATTGTTAGTAATATGTAGAATAGCTCAAGGAATATCTGTCGGTGGCGAGATACCCGGTGCTATCACTTATGTTGGCGAAGCTGTCCCTGAGAAGCGTGGTTTTATGACTGCGGTGATTTTTGGATTCTTGATACTTGGTGTTGCTATAGGATTTATAGTTGAGAGTTTGCTATTGGAGTTCTTCACAAGCCAGAGCATGCTTGCCTATGGTTGGCGCATACCTTTTATATTAGGTGGTCTGTTTGGGCTTGTTGCATACTATCTTAGACGTCAGCTTATTGATATCAAAGAGTTTAATCCTTTTGTGAATGAAGAGTTTTCTCTACCGATTACAAAGATGCTTCTAACTCATCGCTGGAACTTGATCTATTCAACAATTATTGTGTCATTTGGAGCTCTTTGTTTTGTGACACTATTTTTGTTACTACCGGCATATTTTAGTACTATTCTAAATCTTCACTTAGATAACTTCACATGGATTAATAGTCTTGGTGTGATTATTATTTCTATCCTTTGTGTAGCTGTTGGTCTATTTGCTGATAAAGTTAGTAGAAATTTGATTTTGTTAATTAGCATAGTAGCCACATGTGCTTTTAGCTTTGTCATTTATACCACATACACATCACATCAAAATTTCTATTTTATCGCTATAGTTCTTAGTGCTATTTTGGTAGCTCTTTGTTGGGGCAATATACCTGCGATGTTGATTGATTTGTTTAAGCAAGATGTTCGCTATACTGGCATAGGTTTTGCTTACAATCTAGGATTTGCTGTCTTTGGTGGTCTGACACCTATGATTGTAATCAGCACTATCAGATTCTCAAATAATAATTTAGCTCCGGCATATATACTAACAGCTGGTGCGATAATCACTCTTATAGCTATGATTGCAAACCTTATTATCTCCAAAAGATAATATGATCCATATACACTTACATTGCTGATTACTCCCTTAATAACTACTTTAACCATCTTTAACGTATATACTAAAATTATTGATAAACTAGATTTTTCAAGCAATACTTAAGTTATTAACTTTTTAAAGTGACTTTATTTTTATGATTAGAATCTTTATAACATTAACTCTTTTACTGATTATTTCAAAAGTTAGTTTTGCTATTGGTCAGATAAATTATGATGAAACTAAAGTTGGAACATATAAGCTTCCTGATGCTTTAATCATGAATGACGGTAAAAAAGTCACTACAAAAGAACAATGGCAAGAGCGAAGAGCTCAAATAATAGATTTATTTAAACAAAATGTTTACGGTGATATCCCAAGAGATAATTTAGAACTTAGATATAAAGTTATTCAAGAAAATGATAATGCCTTAAATGGTAAAGCTATAGAAAAGCAAGCTGTCTTGTATATTGGTAAAACCAAAGTAAATCTACTAATATACATTCCAAATCAACAGAAAAAAAATTATCCAATATTTTTGGGATATAACTTCTGTGGTAACCAAAGCGTAACTAATGACCCTAATATCCTAATCAATAAGAACTGGGGAAATCCAGTGACCTGTCTTAAGCCTACAGATCCTAAAGGAGCCTTGATTGATAATCATTTTACAGCTCAGTCAAGAGGTTATAGATCTAGTAGGTTTGACTTGGAAGATATCATTAATAATGGTTACGGTCTAGTTACTGCTTATTATGGAGACATTGCACCGGATAATGCACAGAAACTTTATGATAATGTGTCTCAAAGTCTTAAAAACTATAAAGATTACTTGGCAATTAGCCTTTGGGCATGGGGTTTAATTAATATCTCTAATGGATTAAAAAACGAGCCTTTAATCAATCAAAATAAAATTATTGTTTTTGGACACTCAAGGCTTGGTAAAACAGCTCTTTGGGCAGCAGCACTAGATCAAAATTTTGCAATGGTAATATCTAATGACTCAGGTACCGGAGGCGCAAGTTTATCAAAACGAAACTATGGAGAAACTTTATACTCAATAAATACAGAGTTTCCATATTGGTTTTCTAAAAACTTCAAAAAATATAATAACAACACACAAGCTCTGCCAGTAGATCAACATATGTTACTCGATCTAATTGCTCCTAGACCACTATATGTTGCCAGTGCAGAAGATGATCAATGGGCTGATCCTAATGGTGCATTTCTTGCTGCTAAAGCCACATCCCCAGTATATAAGCTCTTTGGAGAAGCGCTAAATCTACCTAAAAATCAGCCAGCCGTTAATAAACCAGTAATAGGTATAGTTAGTTATCATATAAGATCCGGTGGTCACGACCTAACAACCTATGACTGGCAACAATATATAAAAGCAGCAAACTTATTTGTTAACTTTTAATTATTAAAATACGAAATGACTCAAAACTATACCAAAACAGTATAATTTATAATTCAACAAAAATTAATCCTCCTTAAGTCAGCAGATACTTACAGCTTATATTTTGGTATAATATAGGTATAGTCATGTAGTTTTGGATTTGTCCTAATGCACGAGTTTTCATTATGTCAAAGTGTCATAAATATCGTTAAGAAAGCAGCTGAAAATAACTCTAAAAAAGTATCTAAAGTGGTTGTCAAAATCGGTAATTTAGCTGGTGTGGATGTCGAATCTTTTGAGTTTTGGTTCCCAGTAGCTGCAAAAGATAGTGTATTAGAACAAGCAAAGCTAGAAATAGTACATGAACAAGCTATAGCAAAATGTAAAGCTTGTGAGCATGAATTTGAATTAACCAGACTATATGAGCAATGCCCAAATTGTGGCAGTTTTGAGAAAGATATTCTCAAAGGTAAAGATATGCTCGTAGAATCTATAGTTTTTAATTAAGGAGTAAATTATGTGTACAACTTGCGGATGTGGAACAGATAGCAATCATCATCACCATCATCATGGTCATGAAGGCGACGCTGTAAAGTTAGAAAAAGCAATCTTAGAGGCAAATGATCAATATGCTGAGCAAAATAGAGATGTATTAGCTAAGGGTAACAATATTGCCCTAAACTTTGTCTCAAGTCCTGGTTCTGGTAAGACATCTCTACTTGAGAGAACGATCAAAGAGCTTGGTGATAGCCATCCTATCGTAGTTGTTGAAGGTGATCAGCATACAGATCTTGATGCTGAGAGAATCCGTAAAGCAGGTGCAAAAGCTTATCAGATAAATACTGGTAAAGCTTGCCATCTAGATGCTCACATGGTTGGTCATGCTTTTGAACATCTAGGTGATATTAAAGATGGTTTTGTGATGATTGAAAATGTTGGTAACTTGATATGTCCAGCAATGTTTGATCTTGGTGAGAAGCATCGTGTAGCTGTTATCTCAACGACTGAGGGAGCTGATAAGCCACTTAAATATCCTGATATGTTTTATTATGCTGATGTGGTTGTTATCAATAAAATTGATCTATCGCCTTACGTAGATTTTGATATCCAAGAATGTATCGCAAATATTAAAAAGATTCGTTCAGATGTGAAAATATTTGAGCTATCCGTAAAAACTGGCGCTGGCTTTGATAGCTGGTTGGATTGGTTGAAGGGTTTGAAATAAGGTAAATTATGGATAATAAGGAAGTTACCAAACATCAAATAAAATTCACGGATGAAATTGACAACCTTAAGTCGAATAAACTAGATGCTAGCGTATCTATTTTTAAAATGTTATCTAGTTTTTGTCCTGGTCTAAGTAATGTTTCAGAAGGTATTGGATTTTTAATCAAAAATCAAAGACTTGATAGAGTATGTAACTTTATAGAAAAAATGGCTTTGCGTATAGATGAGTTATCTCTTTCATATGAGTTTATGAATAAGATAATTAATGATGAAAAGTATGAATATATCTTTAGTGAATTAATTTCCGAAGCTTCTAAACCCGCTAACTATAATAAAAAGAAGTACATTCAAAACATTATTATTAAAGGTTTAGATGATAACTTTAAAGATCAAATTTATGACTATATGTTTGATCAAATATTATCAGATTTAAACGAAAGAGAAATATTATATCTAGCTACATTTCTACACTATCCTCACTCCATAACAACGTATGCAACAAAAGAAGAAGTATTTCAAGATTTCGATTCTGAGCATGATTTTTGGTATATTGAGGATTTACAAAAAATATATACAAATAATCTTATAAATAAAGGATTATTGCATGTTGAAAAACCTAATATTTCTTCATATTTTGAAGGACATGTACAGCTAGATCACAATAACCCAGAGATTAGTAAATTTGGAGAGTTGTTTATCAAATATATTTGGGATGACTCAATAGCAAAAGATATATAAAAACAAGATAAGAAGGAAAACCAATGAAAACACTAGAACAAGGACAATTAGCTCCAAACATCAAACTAGAAAATCAAAATAATGAAGAAGTATCATTGAGTGATTTTAAAGGTAAAAAGAATGTCTTAATTTACTTCTACCCAAAAGCAATGACTCCAGGTTGTACTACTCAATCTATCGGTCTAAGTAGCATTAGTGACAAACTAGCTAAGCTTGATACTGTAGTTCTTGGTATTAGTCTAGATGCACCAAAACGCCTCAAGAAATTTGAAGAAAGAGATAACCTAACAATACAACTTCTAAGTGATGAAGATCACAAAGTCGCTGAACAATTTGGTGTCTGGGGCGAGAAGAAGTTTATGGGTAAAGTATATGATGGCATCCATAGAATTAGCTTCTTTATAGACAAAGACGGCAAGATCAATCATGTCTTTAATAAGTTTAAAACTAAAGATCACCACGAAGTTGTATTAGAGTATATTGAGAATTATAAAAATTCATAATTTTAATTCCCCTTTGGTACGAAGGGGTGGCAGTCGCAAACTGATGGGGTAGTTTTAAAAACATATTGAATACTACAGTCGTACTTCGAACTCACTTTGTGACCGAAAAGATGACAAAAAGTAAAGATTGTCATTCTATGGCTTGACCATAGAATCCAAAAACGATGAAGAAAATTTATAGTTTGACAATGGATACTACGGTCGGAGCCGTAGTATGACTAACGATTTTGGTAAACACCCACCACAAGAGGAAAAAATGCAACAAACCATAATAAAAATTCTCGTCAATGGTATAGTTCAAGGGGTTGGATTTCGCCCTTTTATCTATTGCCTTGCAAAAGATTTAGATTTGTGTGGCTCGGTGCAAAATACTCCTAATGGTGTTGAAATCCTTCTGCAATGTGATGAATCTACTACCGATAGTTTTATAACTAATATGCAAGCAAAACTGCCTCCGCTAGCTAGTATAGAAAATATTGAAAAGACAACTTACCAAACTAAAACTAAATTTACAGATTTCAGCATTCTAGAAACTCTACAAGGTAGCTCTACGACCAAAATTCCTGCTGACACAGCTATTTGTAACTTGTGCTTAGATGATATTTTCAACCCACAAAGTCGCTACTATCTATATCCATATACTAGCTGTACGCATTGTGGTCCTCGTTTTAGCACGATACAAAGCCTACCTTATGATAGAGATAAAACTACATATAAAGATTTTCCACTCTGTGATGGCTGTCACGATAGCTACACAAACCCATTAGATAGACATTATCATGCTCAAACCGTTGCATGCTCTAAATGTGGCCCAAAATTATCACACTCTTTTGCAGAGATATCCCAAGCTATCAAAGCTGGTGAAATTATCGCAATTAAAAGTCAAAATGGTTTTAAGTTAGTTGTAGATGCTACAAATACCAAAGCAGTCGAAGAACTCCGTAGAAGAAAACATCGCCCAAATAAACCATTTGCTTTAATGGCTTTAAATACCCAAAGCATACAAGAGCATTTTGCAGAAGTTACTACACAGCAAGACGAGCTTCTAAACACGACTATCAGACCTATCGTTTTACTTAAAAGACATTCTACTAGCAATATCAGCCCATCTATTGCACCACGCATAAATCAGCTTGGTTTTATGCTACCCTCAACAGGGACTGATTATATCCTTTTTTATCATCTACTAGACCAGCCTACTGGCTCTAGCTGGCTTAAAGAATCTCACAATTTAGCTTTGATAGTTACTAGTGCAAATATCTCTGGTGAAAGCATCATTGCTAATAATAATGAAGCTCACGAAAAGCTCAAAGATATAGCTGATCTTATAGTTACAGATAATCGTGATATTGCAATAAAAAGTGATGATAGTGTTTTTCATACTGTGATAGATAAAAATCTACCTATTAGAAGATCTCGAGGACTTGTACCGCAATCAATCCAACTATCAGAAACCCTACCAAATATACTAGCGACTGGTACATTTTTAAAGAATACTTTCTGTTTTATCAAAGATAATCAAGCCTTTGTATCACAACATATAGGCGATATGGATAGCCAAGCTAATATAAAGTTTTTTGAGCAGTCTCTAGAGCATTTCCAAAAAATGTTTGGACTTAAATTTGATGGTATTGCTTGTGATTTACATCCTGATATTTATACTACGCATTTTGCGCAAAACTTTAATCTACCAATTTATCAGATTCAGCATCACCAGGCCCACCTAGCAGCTGTAATAGCTGAGCATAATTTACAAGGTCACGCTATAGGTTTGGTACTAGATGGTTTTGGTTTAGGTGAGGATGGTTTAGCTAGAGGTGGCGAACTTTATGATTGTGATATTGATAATTTAGAGTTTAACCGAATTGGTGAGCTTGATCCTATCGAATATATCGGTGGTGATAAAGTTGCAAAAGAACCTTGGCGAATGGCTCTTGCAGTATGCCATAAATACGATCTTGAGATACCAAATCATCTCAAAAAATTTCCGCAAGCTGAAAGTCTAATCAAGCTTTTACAAAATGACTCTTTACCTAAAGGTAAAACTACTAGTATGGGTAGACTCTTTGATGCTGTTTCTAGCTTATTAAATATTTGCCACATCAACACTTACGAGGCTCAAGCAGCTATAGAATTAGAGTCTTTAGCTGATATTCCAAACATTCAATATGATACCAAATCAGTATCATTTAAAACTAATTTAAATTTAAAAAAACTACTAAAAAGCATAATAAAATGCGATAATATAAGTGTTGCTAGTAACTTATGGCACGGCACTTTGGCTTATGCTCTAGCGCAGTGGATTAGTAACTCAGCCCAACCTCGAAATATTAAGAATATAATACTAAGTGGCGGTTGTTTCCAAAATAAGCTACTACTAACAGAGACTTACCGTCAACTTAAAGAAATGGATTTCAATATTTATATGTCAGAGAAAGTTACTCTAAATGATGGTGGTGTAAGCCTTGGACAAGCTTGGCTTGGTGCCAAAAAATATAAAAAAGGTGAGTAAAATGTGCTTAGCAATACCCGCAGAAATTGTAGAAATCAGAGAAAATAATCAAGCAATTGTTAATGTTGGCGGTGTAAAAAAAAATATCTCTCTAGCACTACTAAGGGATGAAGTTCTTATAGGTGATTTTGTCATAATCCATGTTGGTTTTGCATTGAGTAAACTAGACAAAGAAATGGCTCATCAGACTCTAGAGGATCTAAAAAGTATAGTATAAAAGGGGTAATGTAATGGATTACATACAAGAATTTAGGGCCCCGAAAGTTGCAAAAAGTCTTTTACAACAAATCGCTAAAGAAGTTGACCCTAATAGACAATATAACCTAATGGAATTTTGTGGTGGGCATACACATGCACTACATCGTTATGGGATTCCTAGTCTTTTGCCTAACAATGTCAAAATGATACATGGTCCAGGGTGTCCAGTTTGTGTACTACCAATCAAGAGAGTCGATCAGGCAATATTTTTGGCATCACAAAAAGATGTCATATTCTGTAGCTATGCAGATATGATTCGCGTACCAGGATCTCATCAAGATAGTCTAATCAAAGCTAAAGCACGCGGTGCTGATGTACGGATGATCTACTCAGTAGAAGATGCTCTAAAACTTGCTGAAGAAAATCCTAATAAAAAGGTTATATTCTTTGCTATCGGGTTTGAGACAACTACTCCCCCAACTGCTGTGGCTATACAACTAGCTATTGCTAAGAAATTAAATAATTTTCTAGTATTTTGTAACCATGTACTTACACCTGTAGCTATGCAAGCAATATTATCTGAGGATGTTAAGATTGATGGCTTTTTAGGTCCATCTCATGTCAGTGTAATCATTGGTAGTAACGCTTATGATAAAGTAACCAAAGAATATCAAAAACCAATGGTTGTAGCAGGTTTCGAGCCTTTGGATGTACTACAATCTACACTAATGCTTATCAAGATGATTAACGCTGACAAAATAGGCGTAGAAAATCAATATACAAGGGCTGTAGTACCTGATGGCAACCAACTAGCACAAGATTTAATCTCTCAATATCTTACTATCAGAGATACCTTTGAATGGCGTGGACTTGGATATATCCCAAATAGTGCTTTAGAAATAAAAGATGAATATGCAAAGTTTGATGCTGAAAAGCATTATCAAATACCCGAAGTGCAAGGGCTAGAGCATAAGCAATGTGCTTGTCCTGATATTCTAAGAGGCTTAAAAGAGCCAAAAGACTGTAAATTATTTGGTGTAGTTTGTACTCCTGAGCAACCGATGGGAGCATGTATGGTTTCATCAGAAGGTGCTTGCGCTGCACATTATCAATACGGAGACTAGAGATGGCTGTGAAATTAAATATCAAAAATGGTGTTGTCGATCTAGCAATGGGAGCTGGTGGTAAGGCTATGCACCATTTAATCGAGCAGATGATTAAAAAAAGCTTTGATAGTCAATATCTAGCTCAAGCAGAAGACCAGGCTGTATTACCACAAATAAATGGCAAAATTGCCATGACTACAGATAGTTATGTTATTACTCCTTATTTCTTTAGAGGTGGTAATATCGGCAGTCTTGCAATTCATGGTACAGTTAATGATCTAGTAGTTGGTGGGGCTAAACCATTATATATATCTGTAGGACTTATTTTGGAAGAGGGTCTACCTCTTAGAGATTTAAAAATAATCCTCGACTCCATGGCAGAAGCTGCCAAAAAAGCTAATGTCCAAATCGTAACAGGCGATACTAAAGTTGTCGAGAAAGGTAAAGGTGATGGCATCTTTATCAATACAACTGGAGTTGGTGTAATTCGTAATGATTTTGTCACTAGAGATGCTCTTGAAGATGGTGATGAGATTATCATCAATGGCACTCTTGGAGATCATGGTGTAGCTGTAATGTCACAACGAGCAGGTCTAGATTTTGAATGTCAAATAGTGAGTGATGCAACATCTCTAGATGGTTTGGTACAGTCAATTTATGACAATAAATGTCAAATAAAAACAATGCGTGATCCTACTCGAGGCGGAGTTGGTGCAACCCTAAATGAATGGGCTAACCAATACAATATAGCTATCGAGATAGATGAGGCAAATCTTCCTGTCTCTAGAGAAGTTCAATCAGCATGTGAGCTTTTAGGTTTGGATCCATTATATATCGCCAATGAAGGCAAAATTTTAATCGCTTGTAAGCCTAGTCAGACTCAGAAGGTTTTCGACTGCTTAAGGGGTCATCCATTAGGAGAAAATGCCCAAGTGATAGCAACCGTAAGAAAAAGTGAGCAATCTCAAGTCTTTATGAAAACCACATTTGGTGGCAAAAGACGCGTAGATTGGTTAAGTGGTGAGCAATTACCAAGAATATGTTAAGGAGAGTAATATGAGTCAGTTTTATTTCTTAAAACATGATGATCTAGATAGAATGATTTCTTACTTCTCAGGGCAAGGCTATGAAGTTATGGCACCAGCAGTTAGAGATAAATCAATTGTTTATGACAATATAAACAATGCAAGTGAGCTTCCATGGGGTTATGTAGATATACAAGAGCCGGCAAAATATGAAGTCATCAAAACAGATGCCAAAAAAGCTTTTGGTTGGAGTGTACCAGTTCAGTCTGTTAAACCGATGCTTTTTGAGGAGAAAGAAACTCTCTGGAAAGTCTCTCGTGATGAGAGTGGCAAACTAACATTCAATCAAAGTTTAAATAATAAACAATATGCTGTACTAGGTGTTAGACCTTGCGATCTAAGAGCTATCGAGATTCAAGATAGAGTTTTTGTCGAAAACGCATATCAAGATGTCCGTTATAAGGCGCGTAGAGAAGCTATGTTTATCGTAGCCGCTAATTGTACTACAGCCCACAGTAACTGTTTTTGTATAGCTCTAGGTGATAAGCCTGAGGCTGATAAAGGTTTTGATCTAGCAATGACAGAGATTGATCATGGTTTTGTAATCGAGACAGGTAGTGACAAAGGTAGACAAACAATATTAGCTCTACAACTAGATCCTGCAACAGGTGCACAAACATACCAAGCTGAGCAAAAAGTAAAAGCTGTATATGCTATGCAAGAGAAAACTCTACCACCGATAGCTCAAGTAGAAAAAGCTCTAACAAGCTCTTATGACCATCCGCAATGGGATGATGTTGCAGCTCGTTGCCTATCTTGTGGTAGCTGTACTCAATCATGTCCTACCTGTTTCTGCCATACAGAAAAAGAAGAGCCAAGCTTAGACGGCAAAGAAAGTGAACATACTCGTGAATGGGATTCATGTTTTGGATTAGATCATAGTTATACTCATGGTGAGCTATACCGTGAAGAACCAAAACATAGATACCGCCAATGGCTAACACACAAGTTTGGTACTTGGAGAGAGCAGTTCAAAACTAAAGGTTGTGTTGGTTGTGGTCGTTGTATCACATGGTGCCCTGTAAAAATTGATGTTACAGAAGAAATTAACGCTATTTGTGAGGAGAAATAATTATGATATACCCACAAGATGCTTATTTACCGCATGAAGCAGAGATAGTTGAATTTATCAAAGATGCTGATGATATTTTTACCCTGCGTTTACGCTTTGTAGATGAAGAGTTACGTAAAAATTATAAATTCCATCCAGGTCAGTTTAATATGCTGTACTTATATGGTGTTGGTGAAGTTGCAATATCTATTGTTAATGATAGAAATTTTGCCGATGATATCTTTGAGCATACAATCCAAGTAGTTGGTCGTATAACTAAGGGCATGGACAAACTAAAAACTGGTGAAACTATAGGTGTTAGAGGTCCGTTTGGTAGCTCTTGGCCTGTAGAACAAGCTAAAGGTAAAGATGTTGTAATTATGACTGGCGGTCTTGGAAATGCTCCTCTAGTTGCTGCAACAGAAGAAATCCTAAAAGATAGAGATGCTTATGGCAAAGTCTATGTAGTACAAGGTATTCGCGATACTTCTGGACTTATCTATCAAGATAAATACACTCGTTGGAACAACCAACCAAATACACAAGTACTTTTAGCAGCTACAGCTGGTGAGCCTCATGGTCCATGGAAATGGTATGATGGTTTTGTAACTGCAGCAATTCCGGATCTTGATATTGATCACAAAAATACTGTGGTTATGACTGTTGGTCCTGAGATCATGATGAAAAATGTTGCTAAAGAGTTTGCTAAGGTTGGCGTACCAGAAGAGCAGATTTTTGTCAGCTTAGAGCGTAGCATGAAGTGTGCTATCGGACACTGCGGTCATTGCCAAATGGGCAAAGAGTTTGTCTGTAAAGATGGTGCCGTATATGCTTATCCAGCTGTTAAAAAACTATTAGAAATAAAAGGAGTATAGTTATGTCAGCTCAAGATAAATTAAAAAATTTAGCTCCTAGACCAAAAATTGCTGTGCATAAGTTCAGCTCATGTGATGGTTGCCAACTAGCTCTAATCAATGATGCTGTATCATTACTTACATTAGCTGAAATGGTTGATATTGTTCACTTTGCAGAAGCTGGTCCTCTAGATGAGTTTGCTGATGTTGATATTGCATTTATCGAAGGTAGTGTAAACACTCATCATGATATTCCACGCTTACAAAAAATTAGAGAAAAAGCAAAGTATGTAGTGGCTATCGGTGCTTGTGCCGTGGCTGGTGGTATTCAAGCTCTAAGAAACTATACAAATGCTGCCGAGCTCCTAGAATGGCAAAAAGCTGTATATCCTCAAGATACAGATGTGATTATCAAAGAAGATTTATCTACAGCAAAAGCTATCAAAGAGTATGTAAATGTAGATTTTGAAATCTCTGGTTGTCCTATAACTACGGAGCAAATACTCAAAGCTATCCGCCAGCTACTATTTGGTGTAGAGCCTGAGAAAGTTGTTGATCCAGTTTGTACAAGCTGTAAGCATGCTGGTGTTACTTGTGTAATGGTGGCAAAAGATGAGCCATGCTTGGGGCCTGTAACAGCAGATGGTTGCGGTGCAATCTGTCCAAAACTTGGGCGTGGTTGTTATGGTTGCTTTGGTGCATCAAAATATGCCAATCTAGATGCAATGACAACTAGATTAAAAGAACTTGGTTTATCAGACAAACAAATCCAAGATAAATATAGATTTATCAGTAGCCAAGATGAAGTATTTAAAAAGGCTGGAGTATAATTATGAGTAGAGAAACAGTTATTGAAGTGCCTATTTTAGCCCGTGTTGAAGGTGAAGGTGCTTTAGATTTAAGAATTAAAGATGGAAAAATAGATAAGTGTGAGCTAAGAATCTATGAGCCACCTCGTTATTTTGAAAAATTCCTCGAAGGTAGAGAACCAAATGCAATTATCGATGCTGTAGCTCGTATCTGCGGTATCTGCCCTCTAGCATATCAAGCAGGCTTCTCTAGAGCTTATGAGACTGCATTTAATATCACTAGAACTCAATGGATAGATGATATGCGTCTATTGATGTTTTTGGGTGAATGGATTGAGTCACATTATTTACATGTACATTTATTAGCGGCACCTGACTTCTTAGGTTATAGATCAGCTATCGAGATGGCAAAAGATTACCCTAAAGAAGTTGTCCGAGGTGTTAAATTACAGCACTTGGGTAATGATATACTTAAACTACTAGGCGGTAGATCTGTTCATCCTAATGGTATGAAAGTTGGAGGCTTCTACAAAGCTCCATTGGTAAAAGAAGTACATGCACTGATTCCTAAGCTAAAAGATGCCCTAAAAGAAGCTAAAGATGTGGTTGAGTGGGTATCTACACTATCATTCCCAGATACTACTATTCCGTTTAAGATGGTTAGCTTATCACATCCTACTGAATATCCTGTATTTGGTGATGATGTGATTACTAGTGATGGTGAGAAATTCCATATTAGTGAGTATGATGATCATTTCAGAGAGTTCCATGCTCCACAGTCTACAGCGCTACACTCTACAACTGTTGATGGTCAGCCAATACTTTTAGGTCCTCTGCCAAGAATCAACCTAAACTTTGATAAGCTACCTAAGCATATCCAAGAAATGGCACATGCTACTGGTGTTAAATGGCCAAGTAAAAACATGTTCCATTCTGTAGTTGCTAGAGCTATCGAAGGCTACTGGGCGATAGAAAGAGCGTTACAAGTATGTGAAAACTACTCATATACAGATACTCCATGTGTTGACTATACTGTCAAAGCTGCCGATGCTTGGGGTGCTGTAGAAGCTCCTCGTGGTATTCAGATAGATCATATCAAGGTTAATGATCAAGGTTTAGCTGAGAAAATAAGAATATCAGCACCTACATCACAAAACTTACCTTGTATTGAGGCTGATCTGCGTATAGCTTTAGAAAACTTTGGTTTAGATAAGCCAGAAGATGAGCTAAGACTACATGCTGAGATGGTTATTCGTAACTATGATCCTTGTATATCTTGTTCTGCACATTTCTTAACATTGAATATTGATAGAGATTAAACACAATCAATCATCCTATGACACATATTTTTTTAATTTAGCTATAAATTTCTAATTTAAGAAACAAAATTAGTTAAAATAAGTAGCGAAATATTAACTATGTTCATAATTTAAGGAACTAATATGAGAAAAAATATAACTATTTTCTCTGTACTAATCTTAGCGTTACTATTATTCCTAGCAACCCAAGATCTCAAAATGCTTAGCATGATTGGCATTGCCTTTATGCTAGGTCTTAGACATGGCTTTGATGCTGATCATATTGTAGCTATAGATAATGTAACTAGACAACTAATAACTCAAAATAGAGCGAGTTTCAAAACTGGTTTATTTTTTGCTTTAGGTCACTCTACAATAGTTTTTCTACTTACTCTACTTATAGTTATCGGCTTTAGTTTTGCAAGTATCGAGAAAACTAGTGCTTTGGATATTGGTGCATTTTTTGGAACTATTGTATCAGCTGTATTTTTGTTACTAACAGGGACTATGAGTCTTCTCTCTCTAAAGAAAATGCTCAAAAATAAAACTAGTATGGCTCACGATCATACATCAAATTCTGTATTGGCAAAACTTTTTAGACCTATAATCAAAGTTATAGATAGACCATATAAAATGTATTTTGTAGGCTTTCTATTTGGTTTAGGCTTTGATACCGCGACTGAGATAGCTCTATTGGGCATGGCTGCTGCTAATGTACTAGATGGTTTATCTATTTGGTATATTATGTTGCTACCTATCTCATTTGCTCTAGGGATGATTATAGTTGACTCTATAGATGCTGGATTAATGTCAAAAGTTCTAAGCTTTAACTCAAAAGAGCAGAGATTTTATCGTTATAACATTATAATACTATGTATTGTGATAGTAGCTGCTTATATCGTTGCTTTAGTTGAATTGTTAGGCTTATTAAATACAAATATAGCTACAATTAATCTAGTTACAGACTTTGTTGATGATTATTCATCTACTATTGGCTTAAGCTTAGTAGCTATTTTCTCTGTATTTTTTGTATTTAAGTTTGTAAATATATACTCAAAAAGAAAAATAAAATAATACCTTACCGGACAGCACAGCGTGCTATCCCTACAGAATTTTATTTATCATAAAAGGTAAAAAATGAAGCAAAAAACTCTAATTCTTGGTATAGGATCACCTTTTGCAGATGATCAATTTGGTTGGTTCGTAGCCGATAAACTAGCTGAAGTTGTAAGAGAAAAAAATATTCAAAATATCACTGTAGAAAGTGCTGATAGACCAGGTTTAAATCTACTAACATTTCTAGATAAAGGATATGTCAAAATTATCCTAATAGATGCCGTATATGCAAAAGTTACACCAGGTACAGAGTTTTATTTCAAAGCAAAAGACATACTTAGCTTTGGTGGTTTTCTATCCTCACATAGCGTTGGAGTCGCGCCATCTTTAGCATTAGCTGATGCTATAGGGATGGATATTAGCAATGTTGAGTTTTATGGTGTAGAGGGTCAAAGAATCTTTGAAAAAGATGAAATACTCTCTGATGTTGTAAAAGGTGCTATAGAGTCAATGTCTAAAAATATTATAAGTAAACTAGATCTATAGTTTAGTAAACTTATAACTAAGAGCTAATATAAATTCATATAATTACTTCTGTAATAGCTTCTCAGCAACATAAGGTGCAAAATACGTAAATATCCCACATGCACCAGCACGCTTAAACACTAGCAGAGACTCTAAAATAACTTTCTCATCTAACTCACCACAATCAACAGATTTTTTAAGCATATTATATTCGCCACTTACCTGATAAACAAAAGTTGGAAGTCTAAACTCTGACGATACTCTATAAACTATATCTAGATATGGCATACCAGGCTTGACCATAACACTATCAGCGCCTTCTGATATATCCATAGCCACTTCTCTAAGTGCTTCATCAGAGTTTGCTGGATCCATTTGATAGCCACGCTTATCGCGAAATTTTAATATTTTATCATTACCTGTTAGGTTAGTAGTACCTATAGCATCCCTAAATGGTCCATAAAATCCTGAAGCATACTTAGCTGCGTATGACATAATCTGCGTATCAACTAACCCCTCGTCTTCTAATGCTTGACGAATCATTCCAATACGCCCATCCATCATATCAGAAGGCGCAACGATATCACATCCTGCCTGCGCTTGAACTAGTGCTTGCTGTACTAGTACATCTACAGTCTGGTCATTCAATACCCTATGTTTATCGTCTAAAATCCCATCATGTCCGTGATCTGTGAAAGGATCTAAAGCTACATCACATATAATTCCGATATTCTTATTTTCATCTTTTGCAGCTTTTATAGCTCGACAAACAATATTTGATGGATTTACAGCCTCTGATGCTTGAGAGTCTTTCTTATGACTACTTATATTTGGAAAAAGTGCTATTGCTGGGATTCCTAACTCAGTTGCTTTTCTGACAATAGCTGGAACACTTTTTAGGCTATAACGAAATACTCCTGGCATAGACTCAATAGGAATATCTCCTTCATCATCACGGTCATGTATAAATACCGGCCAAATTAAATCACTTGGCGAAAGAGTATTTTCTGCAATTAACTTTCTTGACCATTCAGCCTGTCTAGTTCGACGAAGTCTGGTTTTTGGATAACTCTCAAATGACATATTATAATAATCCCTTAAGGTTTTTAACTTTAAATATTTATCTGAGCAAATTCTAACTTGTGTTAACAACACGTTATATGAAATAGATTATCAAACTTTTGATAAAAAAGAGTTTAGATAAATATTGTCAGAATAAACTCTGAGGTGATTATAATTTATTTTTTATAAAATTGTTATCTTTGATACAAAAATACATCAGGACTCTGTAGTAGCTGATAACAAAGAATCAAATAACTTTTGTATTGCCTCAGCAGGAATATTACGAGTTATAAAAACTAATCTAGTACGATGATCATTATCTGGCCATTCATCGAGCCATCTAACAGGATGAAAAAGATGTTGTACTCCGTGTATAACCACAGGCACCTCCTCTCCCACTATATTTATAATACCCTTAACTCGAAGCAAGTTTGGTCCTGATATAGCTGAAACTAGCTCTAGAAACAAATTAAATGCCATCAAACTAATAGGAGTATCACTAGTCATTGAAAAAGCTTGTATTTCACTACTATGGCGATTTATATTATGATGGTCGTGGTCATGGTCATGGTCGTGGTCGTGGTCGTGGTCGTGGTCGTGGTCGTGGTCGTGGTCGTGGTCGTGGTCGTGGTCGTGGTCGTGGTCGTGGTTATGATGCTGATCAAACTCTTCGATTGCAAGCCACTTTAAAATTTCTTCAGATTTACTATCTGAATCATAAGTATTTAAACCTATTATTGCTGATATTACAGCACCTTTATCTGCACCATCTATTATTTGAGTTGATGGATTTATTGACCTTAATACACTTATTAGATTTTCTTGTGTTTTTTTGTCAGCTATATCTGTCTTAGAAATAACAATTCGTTCAGCCATTGCGGCTTGTTTAAGAGCTTCTTGATGTATATCTAAAGTTGAAACCCCATTAACCGCATCAACAATAGTAATCACCCCTGCTAACTTATAATTTTGATGAAGCTCGAATGATCTCATTAATGTATGGATTATAGGTGCTGGATCTGCCAAACCTGTAGTTTCTATTACAACTCTATCGAACTCTTTCGTATCTTTGTTTGACAGTTTATTTGCTAAATTAAGTAATGTTTGAGTCAAATCTGCTCTAATAGTACAGCAGATACAGCCATTTTGGAGTTCAACGATATCTTCATCACTATGTTCAACTAAAGCATGATCTAGTCCAACTTCACCAAACTCATTAATTATTATAGCTGTTCTTGACATTCCTTCTTGTCTAAGAAGCTTAGATAAGAAAGTAGTCTTTCCACTACCTAGAAAACCTGTGATTACGATCACAGGAATAAGTTTTTGAGGAGCCATATCTTGCATTACTAATACCTAACCTTTATTGATTTTGTATCTAGACAATATAAATCTTATCAAATACTATTAAATGTTATAATATAACATATTAAGAGTTTTAAGTTAAATCTTCTTGTGTACTGAAGCTATGGTAAAATCTATTGGAAAAAACAGATCTCAATCAAAAGATAAATTAGTACTATCAGATATATACGATGATAATATTAATATCTCTATATGGCAGAGAAATATTAGTGAAAACTTAGCTATAGCTGCTAAAAATTACATTAGAGAAAGTAGCAGTACTCATACTCTACCTATAATAGTCAAACCCTTAGATGTCAAAGAACAACTAACTAAGCAGCTACCAAACTTTCCTCTGCGAAATTATTTAATTGAAGATATAACAGAGATCATCGATATGTTTTGTTATCTTTTTGATTTAGAACAAGCCGGTCTAAGATTAGCTATTATTGATAAAGCTATGTGCCCTCGTTTTCATATTGATCATGTACCATGTAGACTTGTAACAACTTATTCAGGTACAGGAAGCGAATGGTTATATAATGAAGAAGTTGATAGAAACTTACTAGGTAAGGTCGATAATCCTTTCTTGAATAAAAATACAAATATTCAAAAACTTAATACTGGAGATATTGCATTACTTAAAGGGGAATCTTGGATAGGCAACTCAGGCTCAGGTATAGTTCATAGATCACCAAATATTGTAGATGGAGAAAGAAGGTTACTATTAACTTTAGACTTTGCCTAAAGTAATTTGGAAACTATAGCCCCCAACTATAAGTTTTAAATATACTCCTTTTTAGTAATCTAACTTTTCACCACTTATCAGATCAGTAGGTAGTTTGACAGTCATATAAATTGCTCCACCTAATGCAAAGCCTATTGCTGCAAATGGAGCTACAAAAGCATTAACTATATCGTTATCACCTGAATGATATTCTCCATTATAGAGAATATCTTGTGTCTTTGAAGCCCCTTTGAATAAACCAAAAAAAGAACCAATTGGTGCAGTTGCCAATAAGGCTACATCTGTAACTGGTGTAACTACAAATTCATCCAAAAAACCTTTACTCTCTGCTTTTGAAGGATTAGAAGGAGCATTTATCGGATCATTACTAATACCAGTATCAGCAAAACTATAGTTTAGTAGGAAGAGAAAAAAGCATATACAAAGTAATATTTTTTTTATCATAAACCTCTCCAGCGAAGCTATTTATTAAAGAAAAATAATTAAGATTTTACTTTAATATCATTTAGATAAATAGCTGATTAGATAAATATTAATCAACCGAAATTCGTTTATATTTAATCTTAGTAATAGCATCATATTTATCGCCAAGACGGCGTTTTTTGTCTTCGATATAAGCATCGTAGTTACCTTCAAACCAAACTACTTCACTATTACCCTCAAAAGCAAGCATATGAGTCGCAATACGGTTTAGGAACCATCTATCATGCGAGATAACCATAATACAACCCGGGAAGGCTAGTATAGCTTCCTCAAGTGCTCTTAAAGTCTCGACATCAAGATCATTTGTCGGTTCATCTAGTAGAATAACATTGCCACCACTTCTAAGTAGCTTCGCAAGATGGACACGGTTTCTCTCTCCACCTGATAGCTGAGAAATATATTTCTGCTGATCTGCACCTTTGAAGTTAAATCTACCTACATATTGGCGTGATGGAATAGTGAATTTACCAACTGTAATTACATCTAGACCATCTGCAATTTCTTCCCAAACAGTTTTGTTATCATCTAGAGCATCACGAGACTGATCTACATAAGCTAAATTTACAGTTTCACCGATATTTATCTCACCAGAATCAGGAGTTTCTTTACCAGTTAGCATCTTAAAGAATGTAGATTTACCAGCACCATTGGCTCCAATAATACCAACAATCGAACCTGGATACACATCCATTTCAAGACCATCTACAAGAAGCTTATCATCAAATGATTTAACAAGATCTTTGACTTTGATGACATTGTTACCTAGTCTTTCTCCAGGTGGAATATATAGCTCTTGAGTTTCATTACGCTTTTGGAACTCTTGTGAGCTTAACTCATCGAATTTTGCTAATCTAGCTTTTGATTTAGCTTGGCGACCTTTGGCATTTTGACGTACCCACTCTAACTCTTCTTTAAGCGCTTTTTGATGTGAAGATTCACGTTTCTCTTCCATCTCTAGACGTTTTTGCTTTTGCTCAAGCCATTGTGAATAGTTACCTTTAAATGGTATACCTTCTCCTCTATCAAGCTCAAGAATCCACTCAGCAACATTATCTAAGAAATATCTATCATGAGTAATAGCTACAACTGTACCTTTATATTCTGCCAAGAATTTCTCTAACCATGCTACAGATTCAGCATCTAAATGGTTAGTAGGCTCATCTAGAAGTAGGATATCAGGAGCAGATAATAGAAGTTTACATAAAGCAACACGACGAGCTTCACCACCAGATAGCTTAGTAACATCAGCATCCCAAGGTGGAAGGCGAAGAGCTTCTGCAGCAACCTCTAGCTTACGATCAATCTCCCAAGCTCCAGCGGCATCTATAGCATTTTGTAAATTACCTTGCTCTTCTAGAAGTTTAGCCATTTCATCATCTGACATTGGCTCACAAAACTTCATACTAATTTCATCAAACCTAGTAATCATATCTTTTAAATGACTTAATGCTTCTTCAACATTACCTCTTACATCTTTTGTTTCATCAAGCTTCGGTTCTTGTGGTAGATAACCAATTTTGACACCTTTACGTGGAGCTGCTTCACCAACAATCTCAGTATCAAGACCAGCCATAATTCTAAGTAGTGTTGATTTACCAGAACCATTAAGACCTAATACACCAATCTTTGCGCCATCAAAGAATGATAGTGAAATATCTTTAAGGATATATTTGTTAGGTGGCACAACTTTGCCGACCCTATGCATTGAGTATATATATTTTTCAGCCATGCAAATTATTTTTGAAAATTTTAGATAAACAGATTATAGCAGATGATTAAAATAGTTTCTTTTATAAAGCAAAAATGACTTATTTTTTTGTTTTTTACAAAACCATATTCACTATAGTTTAGTTATTTTCATGATATTATCTTACGAACAATTTGATCTAATTATTGCATATTAGGTTCCTTTTTTAAAACTTTGAAATTAGAGATAAAAAATGAAAGACTTACAACTAAAAACTATTTTTCTTTGTTCTTTAGGCATGGTTCTAGAATATTTTGATTTTATAATATATCTGAGCTTTTCTGAAGTGATTGGAGCTCATTTACTTCATAGTTCTAACTCCCAAATTATCATACTTTTAATATTTGCTTTAGGTTTTGTTACAAGACCTATTGGCGGTATTATTTTTGGACAAATTGGTGATAGAGTTGGACGCAAAAAAGTATTGGTAGCTGCTGTACTTTTGATGACAATTGGCACATTAGGTATTGGTCTTATTCCTGATGCTTCAGTCATAGGAATATATGCTGGTTTACTATTACTTACTTTTCGTATTATGCAAGGTCTTTCTGCTGGTGGAGAGGTCAATAGTGCATTTACATACCTAAACGAAACTATCATTACTGACAAAATATATCCTATCGCAGCAATAATGATCTCTGCAGCTATAGGTGTAATGCTTGCTAAGCTACTAACGATAATACTTAATTTTATTTTCCCTGAAAACTATGCATGGAGAATTGCTTTTATACTTGGTTCCACACTAGGAATTGTTACTTTCTATATAAGAAAAGAGCTACATGAAAGTCCTCTTTTTACCCAATTATTACAAACTAATCAACTGACAAAAAATCCAATTATTGAGCTATTCAAACATTACAAAATGCCGTTATTAGGTTGTTTTTTGATGACTGCTAATGTTATGTCTTGTATTACATTGTTCTATTATGCTTTACCAAGCTATTTAACAAATCTATCTAGTTATAGCTCTAACAGTATGCTCAAGATTAGCATTATAGGCTTACTGATGATGTGTTTATTTGGCTTACTATCAGCATTACTAATAAAGAAAGATCGCATTCCAAAATTGGATAATTGGTTCTTACTTTTCTCTTCAATATTATCTATCTGGTTATGCTATGCTTTTATTCATAGCTCACATTATATGGTTGCGTATTTAGTCTATAGTATTTTATTTAGTGCTTATATTATGATTGCTCAATTTAGATGTATTAATGCACTACCTGTCAAAGTAAGATTAGTTGGTATGGGAATTGGTTATGGTTTAGGTTCTGCTGTTTTTGTTGGATTTATGCCTCTTATAACACAATCTCTTATTCTAGAGTACCACTCACTTTATGTACCTGCTTTTATTGCTATTATTACAGCAGTATTATCTTTAGTAGGTTCTCTTATTCTAAATAAAAATAGCTAAATTTTATATTCTTCTTTATTTTTCATATCCAATATATTCGACTGAATTATTAGCTACTTCAAACTTAAATATTACTAGTCTAAACCTAAACAGAAACATGCCCTCAGTGATATTATCTTCTTTGACTCTTCTAATAATCTCTTCTTCTAGAGATTCATTTGTGTATCTACATAAATCAAAAATACTTGTAAAATCAGTATATAATTTTTCAAAGTTTATAGTTTTCATTATTCTTTGTAATGTAAAATAAATCTATACAACCAAATATACATTACGGTAAAAGTTATCTCTATTAATAATTCTACTAAAAATAGTTTTTCTAATCCCCCAGGTAGCCCCATGCGCAAAGGAGGAAGTAGAGATTTTTTAAGATTTATTTTTTCTTCTATGTTTAAAAAGCATAAAGAAAGTTTTCCTAAAGACCATGTTTTAGAAAAACAACAAGCTTTAGAGCTGTTAGATAAATCAAATGATTATAGTATTACTTGGTTAGGGCATGCTGCTTTTTTGATTAAGCTTAATGAATATTTTATTGTTACAGATCCTTTTTTAAGTAAAAATGCTGGGCCTGGATTTTTAGGACCAAAACGAGAAATATTTTCTCCTTTAGATTTAAGTGAGCTTCCAAAAATTGATATGCTTATTATTAGTCATAATCATTATGATCATTTAGACTCAAAAGTTATAAAGAACTTTCCAAATAAAGAAAATATCAAAGTAATAGTACCACTAGGGCTTAGTAGTTTCTTTATCAAAAGAGGGTTTAAAAATGTAACAGAAATGAACTGGTGGCAAGAGATTAATATAAATAATATTACTATAGGCTGTTTACCATGCGTTCATTTTTCTGGGAGGGGTTTATTTGATAGAAATAAAACTCTATGGGCCAGTTTCTCAATCAAAGATAAATACAAGAAAATATGGTTCTCAGGTGATACTGCTTATGGCGATGTATTTAAAGAAATTGGTAAAAAAGAAAAGTATTTTGATCTAGCTTTGATAGGTATAGGAGCATATGAACCTCGTGATTTTATGTGTTCTGTACATGCTACTCCGGAAGAAGCAATTCAAATAGCCAAAGATATCAAAGCGACCAAAACCATAGGCATGCACTGGGGAACTATCAGACTTACACCAGAGCCTTTTTTTGAGCCACCTAAAAGATTCAAACAAGCAGCTATAAATCAAAAATATGGCGATGATAATGCTTTGATTTTAAAAATTGGTGAAACTATAAATTTAGAAATCTAATAGAGTTGATTAGAAACTAATTAGCATTCGAGTACAACTAATCGCAATAATAAACATAAGAATCCCCCTAACTCGTTCTACCCACTGCCAAACAACTAATTTTTGGATAAATTTTCTTAGTAAAAGCCAATTACAACAAATCAATGATTATTTTGATATATAAAACATATTGTATATTACGCTGATTGAATACTATTACTCCTAATTTTAAATAGATTATTTCTTTTATAAAAAATCCTAAGTCCCATGATAAAACTAATAACTGATAATACACTTATAATACTTAGCATAAAACCAATCGATGGATTCATACTTGATGCAATAATACTTATCAAGAAAATCCCACACATTTGCATAGATCCATAAAAAGCACTAGCTACTCCTTTCATATTATCAAATAAACTCAAAAGATTTGCTGCTGAAATTGGTATTACTATTCCACAAGCTAAGAAAAAAATAGCAAGAATAAATAAAAGATCAAATAGTCCTAATAGATTTAATAAATCTAAAATTATCAATATATTAGATGATAAGAACATGAGAAATAATCCAAACAGTATAACCCTATTTTTATCCATATACTTAAGCAATATCATTGATGTCAAAAAACGTGAAACAATTATCATCATTAATAAAAGTGTTGAGATCATACCAAAAGCTACTGATGTTAAATGATAATCCTTGATTAATATAAATGATCCTATTACATCAAACGAAATTCCTCCTGATAAACCAGTAATAATAAAAAGTAGATAAATCCAAAATTTCTTATTTTTTGCAACAATTAGATAGTTATTGACTAAATGACTAATATTCATTGCTTTAGGATTTTTATCTTTATTAGTTTCTGGTAATAAAAAAAGTACAGCAATAAATAAACTAACTGCAAAAATAAACATAAAAATAAAATTGCTCTGCCAACCAAAATGAAACTGTAAAAAACCTCCAATAACTGGAGAAATAGCTGGGGCTACGGCAAAAAATATACTCATCCAAGATACTGCTTTTAAAAAGTGTTCTTTTCTAAAAGAGTCCTGAACCAGTGTTCTAGCCAAAGTGATTAAAGCTCCTGCACCGAGACCCTGTATAGCTCTACTAAAAATTAGAAATATAATAGAATGAGATAGAATACATAATATTGAACCTAAAGCAAAGATTATAGATCCTATTAAGATTAAAGGTTTCCTACCGTATTTATCTGATGCTGGTCCATAGATAAGCTGAGATATAGCCATTGTTACAAAAAAACTTGAAACTGTCATTCTAGATAATGATGAACTTGTATCAAAATAATCTGTAATTGCTGGAAGAGAAGGTGTAAACATCATCGCACCAAAGAAATAACCACAACCTAAAGCTATTGTAAAAATTGTTAGCATTACAACACCTAAAGGTTTTTTTCTGACTAAAATCATAGGAAGAGTCTCTTTTCTTAAATTATTGAACACTTGATCAATAATATTATCACCTAATGATCGATCGTTCAATAGAATTTAAAACATACTATCTGCTATAATTTCTAAAAACTTATGAAACTCTTAAAATTAATGGAATCTAAAACTCATAAAACTGCTAAAAAAATTATTAAATCTGCAAAAGTGTTATTTCTTGAAAATGGTTTTAATGGCACATCTATTAGAGATATTGCTAAAAAAGCTAATGTACAAAGCTCTCTTATATATCATTATTTTTCTAATAAGACTGACTTATGGAAAGCTGTTAAAGAATCTTTAATAAATTCTGAAACATTTTCTGATATCAAAGACTGTATAAAGGAAGATACATTTGAAGAGTTCTTAAAAAAGCTAGTCAAAGCAAGGTTTAATATTCATACAAAAAATCCTGATATACTAAAAATGTTAGACTGGCAGCGCTTAGAAAAAAACTCTTCTTTATCAGGTATCAAAAATCAACAAAAATTCGCATCATTTGATCAACTTGAAGAAAAAATAAAAGATTTTCAAAATAATGGACAACTATCCAAAGATTTTTCTGCTAAATATGTCCTTCTATTTATATCATCTGCAACATTAACTCCATTTATACGCTCTTATGAGTTAGATAAAGATATATTAGAAGAAAATGACTTTATTAAAACAACCACTACGCTTTTATTAAAAGCATTCAAATAATTATAAAACTAAATATTTCTCGCAAAAACAATAAGTGTTAATCCCAAAATATAAGTTATAAACATTAGTACTATCAACTTATTTGTGCCTTTTGGTGCTTTGGCAAATTCTTTCCAAATAAATACACCCCAGAATGCCGCTATCATTGTTGCACCTTGACCCAAACCATACGAGATAGAAGGTCCAGCAATACCAGAAGCTATAAAGTTAAGACAAGATCCAATCCCCCAAATCACACCTCCTAATATACCAATAGTATGCAACCATGGCGTACCTTGAGAGAAATAGTCTTTAAACTTAAGTTTCTTGCCTGAAATAGGAAATTTAATCATCCAACCATTGATTACAAAGTTAGATACAAATATCCCTACAGCAAATATAAAACTTGCTGTATATGGTGTCATTAAGCCAGCTTGAGGAGTTACAAAATCATTTGAGATTGATTTAATAACCAATGGATAGAAAAAGCCCATTAAAATACCTGAAATAATAGAAACTATAAATCCTTTAAGCATATTTTTGCTTTTATTATCAGAAATACGCTTATATATGACAGCATCAATAATAATTGCTGCAAGTACGCTCAAAACTCCTAAAAACAAGACTACAGGCTGACCTAAAGGTGTTGCTATATAGTTTGTAATCACACCTATGACTAAAGCCAAACCAATAGCTAAAGGAAAAGCTACAGACATCCCCGCAATATCAATAGCAGCTACAAGTAGTATATTAGCTAAGTTAAAAACCACACCGCCCATAAAAGCATAAATAAAACTCTCAGATGACGCTTGAGAAATATCACTAAAGAATGATCTACCTTCTGTACCAAAACTTCCCATAGTTATAGCTAAGACAAAAGATACTATCAAAATCCCTAAAGCATAATCCCAATAATACTGTTGAAAAGGCCACTCTTTTGTCGAGAGCTTTTGTGTATTTGCCCAAGAACCCCAACATAGCATCGTAATTATGCAAAAAAATACCGCAACACCGTACGAGTGTAGTACAACCATTTTAAATCTCCATATATTATATTTTTTGTTCTAAATAAGTATTCAATTTCTCTAAAGTAGGTGCTGAATCTTCTGCTCCCTCTATAGTTACTGCTAGAGCTGCTGCTGTATTAGCTATCTCGATTGATTGTTCTATAGATAATCCTTTGTCTAGACAAAATGCCAAAACACCATTAAAAGTATCTCCTGCAGCTGTAGTGTCTACCACATCTACTTTTTTGGTAGCAAATAATTTTTGTTCTTGGCCATTATTTTTTGATAATAAAGCGCCTTGTTCGCCCAAAGTTATTATAACTGTATATACACCCTTATTATGCAGCTCTTTTGCTGCCTGCTTAGCTGTATTTACGTCTTTGACCTCTATACCTGACAAAATAGATGCCTCAGTCTCATTTGGCGTTAAAATATCTACCTTTTTGAGTAGCTCTTGAGGTAGCTCTCTAGCTGGGGCAGGGTTTAATATAAAAGTTTGTTTATCAGAGATCTTGTCTGCTAAATACTCAATAGTTTCCAAAGGAATTTCTAGTTGGGTTAATATGATTTTTGCTTGTTGGATTTTTTGGTTATGTTTATCCAAAATTTGCTGATCTAACTTGGCATTAGCACCCATTACTACATTAATAATATTTTGACCTTGGTTATCAACACAAATAAAAGCTAAACCTGTATTACTACCAGAATCTTGATTAATAGTTGAACTGTCTAAACCTTCTTTTTTATAAAACTCTAAAAGCCTATCACCAAAACTATCTTTACCAAGATTTGTGATAAAAGTTACATTTTCTCCAAGCCTTCTTGCAGCTACAGCTTGATTAGCTCCTTTACCACCACAAAACTCTTCATAATTTTGACTTATTATCGTTTGACCTTTTTGTGCAAGTTGGTCAACTTTTACAACTAAATCCCTGTTAGCACTTCCTATAACAACTACTGACATATTGATTTCTATATTTTTTATGAGTAAGTTATTATAAGGCTTTATCGATTATAGCTCTATAAAATACACGGTAATAATTATTATAGATCTGAAATACTTAGATAAATATAAAGAAAACTACAACTCTAAGCTCTTACTAACGATTTCAAAGACATTTTTACTAGGATTAGAAGCTTTGATTTTCTCAAGAGCGTCTTTCATCATAGCTTGTCTATCAGAATCATAGCGCTTCCAGCTCATCAGATTACGAGCCATTCTTGCCGCAACTTGATGATTAAATTTATCAAGCTCTAGCACAGTATCAGCCATAAAAGCATATCCTAAACCATCTTTACGATGATATTGTGAGAAATTAGCTCCAAAGCCACCAATTAGCGAATAAACTTTGTTAGGGTTTTTTGCATTATATGCAGGATGATTAACTAAGCCTTTAACTATATCTAAAGCTGACCCATCAGATATTTGAGCTTGGGATACTAGCCATTTATTTACAACTAAATCCTCATGCTTCCAATGGTTATAGAACTCATTGATAGCATTATCACGAATTTGCTTATCATTAGACTTTAACAATGCTGAAAATGCAGTTTGCTGATCTGTCATATTATCAGCATTATCAAATAGTTGTTGTGCTAGCTTTGTACCTTGACTTTGATCACTAGCATTCATCAGATAACTCAAGCAGACACCTTTTAGTTTTCTTTTAGCAATTTGCTCAGCTGATAGGCTATATAGCTTATTATCATTACATTGTTGATATACGGCCAACCAATCATCTTTTAGCTTATCTGCTAGCTGATTCATAACTTTTTTGCGAGAGTTGACAATATCATCAACCATAATTGTCGGCATTGCCTCAGCAATTGTAGACTCTGTTGGTATCATTAGAGCATCACTAATTAAGGCTTTATCTAAATCTTTATCATGTAAAATTGATTTAAAAGCATTTAAAAACTCCGTATCTACATCAGCATTGTTTAATATCATTTTAGTAGCTAATTGCTGTAAAGAGTCCCAACGATTAAAAGCATTATTATCATACCTAACGATATGTAATAGCTCTGATTCAGCACGCTCATGCTCAACCTTCACAGGTGCCGAAAAATCTCTAAATAAAGAAGCTACTGGCTTTGCAGTAATATTCTCAAAAGTATAGGTTTGCTTTTGCTCTGTTAGCTCAATAACTTGCTCGGCGATATTTTCACCTTCTGGAGTGATAAGCCCCATACTAACTGGTATATGAAGAGCTTGTTTTTCTTTTTGATCTGATGTTGGCGGAGTAGTTTGCTCTAGTGTTAGACTATAAATTTGATTTTCTGCATCGTAGTTTTCTGTAACTTTAATGCTTGGTGTACCTGATTGAGCATACCATCTTTTAAATAAGCTAAAATCACGATTATTAGCATCTGCCATAGCATTTACAAAATCATCACAAGTAACAGCTTGTCCATCATGTCTTTCAAAGTATAGTTTCATACCTTTTTGGAAGCCTTGTTCACCTAATAGGGTATGAATCATACGAATTATCTCAGCTCCTTTATGATAAACCGTTACAGTGTAGAAATTATTCATCTCAATGTACGACTCTGGGCGGATAGGGTGAGACATCGGACTAGCATCTTCAGCAAATTGAGCACTTCTAATAATACGTACATCATCAATTCTTTTAACATCTCTAGAGTTTAAATCAGAAGTAAATTCTTGATCTCTAAATACAGTCAAGCCTTCTTTTAAGCTAAGCTGGAACCAGTCTCTACAAGTAACTCTATCGCCTGTCCAATTATGAAAATACTCATGTCCCACTACACTTTGTACCAACTCAAAATCTTTATCTGTAGCTGTTTTATCACTAGCCATAATATATTTGGTATTAAAGATATTTAGACCCTTATTTTCCATTGCACCAGCATTAAAATCAGGCACAGCTACAATCATAAAAGTATCTAAATCATATTCTAAACCAAACCTATCTTCATCCCATTTCATAGAGTCTTTGACAGCTTGCATTGCATAATGACATTTATCGATATCTTGTTTGAAAGAATATATTTCTAAACTAATTTTACGCTGAGATTTTGTAATATAAGTATCTTTGATACTTGCTAAATCTCCTGCTACTAGAGCAAATAGATAACAAGGTTTTTTAAATGGATCTTTCCATACTGCAAAATGCTGAGTATCTGAAATATCTCCAGACTCAACTTTATCGCCATTTGATAAAATTACTGGATATTTTTGCTTGTCTGCTATTATTTTGACTGTATAAGAAGACATCACATCTGGTCTATCTAGATAGTAAGTAATTTTTCTAAATCCAGTTGCCTCACATTGGGTGCAAAACACCTCTCCAGATTTGTATAAACCTTCCAAAGAAGTATTAGCCTCAGGATTAATCTCTACCACTGTTTCTAATACAAACTTTTCTGGAGCATCATCTATGATTAATTGGTTTTCATTAACTATAAAATCTGTATTTGATAGCTCTTTATTATCTATTTTTATAGATAATAGTTTTAGATTATTACCATCTAAAACCAGTGTGTTATTTTCACGATTTGCTGGATTAGCTACTATATGTAAATTTGCTGTTACTCTAGTTTTTGACTCATTAAGTTCAAATTTTAGATGTGTTTCATTTATAAGATAATTACTTGGTTTGTAGTCTTTTAAATATTTAATTTCTGGTTGATTCATAGTTAGGGTGATATTAGATATTTTTATTTAGAATAGCAGTAGCTAAATATTGTTGCAATTATATACACTAACTATGAATTACTTTTAATACTTATAAGTTAAAATAAAGTGTGAAATAAGATGCTAGTAGTCTCTTATAACCTCAAAAACTTCTTTTAATTTCTGCTGATCTTTTTGTCCCGGCTCAGATTCTACACCAGAATTAATATCATAAGCAGAACATCTTAGCTCTATTGCTTTTGCTATATTTTTAGGATTCAGACCACCAGCAAGTATTATATTCTTCCTATCTTTAATAAGACTCCAATCAAAAGCTTTACCAGTACCACCTGATTTACCATCTACTTGAGCATCCAATAAGTGATAATCTACATTAGCAAAAAACTCTGGGACAGTTTTGTCAATTCCATAAGCTTTCCATATCTGACAGTTTTTATGTAGTTTTGATTTTAGTGCATCTATATATTCTTGATTTTCGTCACCATGTAACTGCACTGCACTAAGTTTCAAACCATAAGCAGTATTTACAACATCTTCAATACTAGCATTAGCAAATACACCTACATAATTTAATCTAACTTTTTTAGTTATTTGTTTTGCCATGGCAAAATCTACACAGCGAGGAGATTTCTCTACAAATATAAATCCTCCATACACCGCTCCTGCATTATATGCTTTTTGCGCATTTTCTACAGAGGTAAGACCACAAACCTTATTAAAACCATATACAAGCTTTCTAACTGCAAGTTCTAGATTGCGTTCACTCATAATAGAACTACCTATCAAAAAGCCATTAACATAATTTCTTAAATCACGGATTTCTTGATTTTTATAAATTCCTGATTCTGAAATAATAATTGTTCCTTTAGGTATTTTTGGAGCCAAAAGACGCGTAGTATTTAGATCAATAGAAAGATCTCTTAGATTACGATTGTTAATACCTATAACTTTTGCTTTGAGTTTGATAGCTCTTTGAAGTTCTTCTTCATTACTAACTTCAGTTAAGATACCCATGCCAAGACGATTAGCTACTTTTGCTAGTTTCTTATACTCATTATCATTTAATACCGAAAGCATCAGTAACACTGCATCAGCTTGATAGTATCTAGCTAATAATATTTGATACTCATCTATAATAAAATCTTTACAAAGTATAGGTTGAGTCACTTGCTTTCTAACAATCTCTAGATTTGCAAAACTACCCATAAAAAATTCTTCATCTGTAAGTACAGATATTACATTTGCATAATTTTTATATACTGCTGCTATTTCATTTAGATCAAATTTTTTACGGATAACTCCTTTAGAAGGAGATCCTTTTTTGCACTCTAGAATAAATACTGCTTTGTCTGATTCTAAAGCCTGATAAAAATCTCTATCTGTTTTGATAACTTCTTTTTTGAATACATCTAGTGGAAATAATCTTTTTTTTGCAAAAAGCCAATTTCTTTTTGCTTCAACTATCTTAGCTAATATAGTTTCCATAATACTTATTATTTATATAATTTTATGAAGTATTTTAAACGAAAAAAGAATAAAAGTTGAATTTTTCTGTACTTTGTTGATCTGAAGCTTATTTATTTTAAATATTCGACATTAACTTCAGCATAATCTTTAATAGGATTATATCTATCAAAATCTGCTTTATAAGCTCTCTTTTTAGAATTATCTGCCCAAATTTGTTGCCATTTATCAATGATAGCATCAGGTAGCTCGCCTTCAACACGGTACGTTTGATGGTTAAGCTCAATTTGCACAGAATTTAACCCTGTTGGTACCTCAAAAGACTCAGCCACCTCATAACCTATCAAAAGAGTATATGGAGCCGTATGATCGCCTTCATAGCCATAATAAACAGATATTATATCCTGAGATATATTTTGACCATTAAGATACTCTAATACCTCACTATTAAAGAAAAGCTCCCAAGCTTCTTCAAGCAAATCTTCCCTATCATTAGAAACTTTTGATGCTACACCTACTACTTTCATTTTACTATCTTGTTAAACATTCAGCATAGCTAGATGGTATATTAAAAGGTGTTATATTACTATATTTCCAATCTATATTTTGCCAAACTTTATTTACTGTTACATCACGACCACATCCTGTACGATAATAACAATATCTTTTAGGGTTTTTATGATGATAATCTTGATGATAACTTTCGGCTTTATAAAAATGTGTAGATGGTAAAATTTGGGTATATACAGGTTGATTATGCTTTTTAAATTCTGCTTTTAATTTTTTAGTAACATCTTCAGCAACCTGTTTTTGTTTATCATCGCTGTAATATATAGCTGATTGATACTGCTCGCCTTTATCACAAAACTGTCCTTTAGAATCTGTAGGATCTATACGACGATAAAAATATTCTACTAAATCTTGATAACTAATTTTAGTAGGATCATATACAACCTCTACTGATTCTTTGTAGTTTGTAATACCTGCAGATACTGTTTTGTAAGTAGGATCTTTTTGCAAACCACCATCATAACCAGAAATAATCTTTATAATACCATCATGGCTTAAATCTTGATGTTTTTGCATATATTCAAAATCTGATTCTAAACACCAAAAGCAACCACCTGCAAATACAGCTTTTTGATATTTAGTATCACTATCAGCTGAGAAACCTAAACTACAAGATAATATCGATAAACTATATATTATTTTTTTCATGGTTATTGTCCATTATAATTTTGATACATCTTATGATATTTATAATAAAATTCATCTTTATCAATAATAATATCATTATTTTTATGTTCTTCCCAAAAGCATTTATTTAGTTTTATAGTAGCTCTATTGTACGGTTGTGCTGGAGAAGTAATTTCAACAAATATATATGGAACTTCTCTTCCTGTGGTATTATCTTTAATAAAACTAACAACATATTTTGCTCTACTACTTTCTCTAGAAACAGCCATATTAGATGACATAGTATAGCCATCTAAATCATATTTACTTGGATTATATATATCATTTAAGAACATAATAGCTAACTCTCTAGAGTATCCATTTTTATCATTAACCAATTTTGATATTTGCTCTGAATTTTTGAGCAAAGTATCTAAAGAGTCATAACGAGATATAGATTCTGGGGGAACAAAATATGTATGTTTTTGTAAATCTAGAGAGGTTATAGAGTTAGTTTCAATTAGATAATCATTCGATTTTTTAATTTTATAATCGAGTTTTAAGTTATTATATGCTGTCAATTTAGCAACTTGATCTGCAAAGTAATAACTTGCCAAATTTGAATAATTATTTTTAAAGCTTGTTCTTCCAATATAACTACAGATAAATTGATTAGACATAAATACTTTATTATAAATACCTACCATGTCTTTATTAAATCCTTTACCGTACATATTATTCAAAATACTTATGCACTTCTTATTTTCCTGAAAATCTTGATAACCACTTATTTTTAATGATTTAAAGTATGTTTTTTTTACAGTATTAGGGTTTGATATTACAATCTCTACAACCTCATAAATATCTTTTTTATTTTTATTATGTTGCGCAAATGATAATAACATAGGAACAGCAAAAGGCTCTTGTTCAGTACTTTTATTATTAAAATTATAAATAGCTTGTTTAATTATTTTATTTACATCATTTAATGTAGCAGCGTTACTAATTAAATATCTATTAAACTTATCAGCCATATTTATAATAGAAGGAGTATATTCAGATAAATTGTCGCCTGTACTTCCTAACTGTGAACTATCATAGTTATAACTCATAGACAAATTTTTTTCATTTGTTCCTGTAGAGAAAATATTTGGATCTGGTTGAGATTGGCTATATTGTAAAGAAATATATTTATAACCTTTTTTTGGTACATGAAAAACTACATTTTCTTGCCTTAAGAAATAATATGTTGAATCGTATCTATTAAAAGTTACGTCTCTACTTTTAGCAAAAACATAATTATTTTTGCCATTATTTTTAATAAAAACTGTACATGTATATCCGGAGCTCATCATTAATACTCCTAATATACAAATTCCTATTATTTTGATTTTATTTATCATAATTTATAACTTGTTGTAATGTATCAAAACATTTGCCTGATTTTATAAGCTCTAATACTTCTTGAGTATTTTGTTTTAAATCATCCTTATCATAAAGCTTCATAAGCATAGCTACATTTACAGCAACCGCAGCATTATGCGCTTGTTTACCCTTACCTTGAAGTATTTGCTTTATAATCTCTCTATTTTGCTCTGGTAATCCACCTTCAAGATCTTTGATTGCATATGTATCTATACCAAAATCTACAGGAGAAACTTTATATTCCGTTATCTGATTATTTTGTATTTCAGCGACATAAGTATCATCATGTATTGCTACTTCATCTAAGCCACTACCGTATACTACAACTGCTCTATCTATCCCAAGATTAATTAGAGTTTTTGCCATTGGCAAAATTAAATCTTTTGAGTAAACTCCTATCACAACCTTATTTGGTCTAGCTGGGTTTATCAAAGGTCCTAAAATATTAAAAATAGTCCTTGCTTTTAAGATAGTTCTAGCCTCTTTTATGTGTCTAAAGCCCTCACTATAAAATGGCGCAAATAAAAATCCAAGATTATATAGTTCTAAACATTCTTTTGTTTGCTCCGGTGATAACTCAATATTGACACCAAAAGATTCTAAAAGATCAAAAGAACCTGATTTACTTGATACACTGCGACCACCATGTTTAGCAACCTTATAACCAGCTGCCGCTGCAACAATCGCAGCTGTTGTAGAAATATTAATAGTATTAAACCCATCTCCACCAGTACCAACTATTCCAGCTAAATCTCCATTTATTTTTGGGAACTCTTTTGTATTATCAAGTAGAGCTTCTACTGCGGCTGCTATTTCTATCGAAGTTTCTTGTTTTAGTTTAAGAGCTATTAATATACTAGTTTGTAAAGGTAACTCTATTTGACCTTTAATAAAATAATCAAAAAGCTGATAACTTTCTTCATAATTAAGATTTTCTGAATTAAATAATTTTTTGGCAATATCTCTTAAACTAATCATTGCTGTACCCATCTAACTATATTATCTAAGAGTTTAGAACCATGTATAGTCATTATTGATTCAGGATGAAATTGTAAACCACAGACCTTATTTTTATTATCTACTACAGCCATTACCAAATCATTAACTTCTGCCACAGTTTCTAGGCCAGTTGGTACCTTAATAGCTACTAAAGAATGATATCTAGCCACACTCAATGGTGATTCCAAACCCTCAAAAATACCATGCTTTATAAATTTAACTTTAGCAGTTTTACCATGAACAATTTCGTTAGCATGAGATACTATACCACCATAAGCTTCAACTATAGCTTGATGACCTAAACATATTCCTATAATTGGTACCTTACCTTTAATAACTGATATAAGATCAACTATACATCCTGCACTTGCAGGATTACCAGGACCAGGCGATATCACAACTATAGGATTATCAGTTGAATTAATTTTATCCAAAAGAACTTCTAGATATAAGTTATTTCTAAATACTTCGACATTATTTCCTAGAACTCTAAACTCATCTACTAAGTTATAAGAAAATGAATCAAAATTATCTATAAATATAATATTAGCCATTAACTACACTCCATGTACATTTTTAATAGCTGATATTACAGCTTGTGCTTTTGTTCTAGTTTCATCAGCTTCTGCTATAGGTATAGAATCTAACACTACACCCGCACCTGCTTGAACCTCTGCCACTTCATCTTCAACATATGCAGAACGTATAACTATGCAACTATCTAAATCACCATACCCATTAAAATAACCAATAGCTCCGCCATATCCACCTCTAGTCTGTTTTTCGACTTCTGATATTAACTGCATTGCTTTTATCTTTGGTGCACCTGTTAATGTACCCATATTCATAGAAGCCTGATAAGCATGCAAAGCATCCAAATCATCAGCAAGTTGACCTACTACTCTAGAGACCAAATGCATAACATGACTATATCTATCAACCTTTAAAAGATCAGCAACATAGCGAGTACCAGTTTTAGATATCCTTGCAACATCATTACGTGCTAAATCTACCAACATCATATGCTCTGCATTTTCTTTAGCATCTAATCTAAGCTCTAGCTCAATCCTACTATCTAAATCTGCATTAATACTACCATCTGGATTTTTTGCTCTTCTACGTGTGCCTGCTATAGGATATATTTCTACTTGATTCGTAGATTTTTGATATTTTAAGGCACTTTCTGGCGATGCTCCAAAAATAATAAAATCTTCATCTTGCATATAAAACATATACGGGCTAGGATTTGTACGTTTAAGCTCTTTATAAACTTCCAAAGAATTTTGACATGGCAAAAAGAAACTTCTTGAAGGTACAACTTGGAATATATCACCATTTATAATATGTGATTTTAGTTTATCTACTACACCACAAAAATCTCTATCACTTATTGATTCTTTAGGTTCTAAATTGCTAAATTTTTCAACTTTTAACTCTATATCATTATTTATATTTTGCTTAATTACAGCAACGCTATCCTCTAGTTCTGATATTGTTTGATGTCCAAAGCTATTAACTTGTATAAATGTATTTTTTTCTTGATGATCACTTACAAGTATTGTATCAGCTAAATAAAATACATAGTCTGGACATTTATTCTTACGTTTTACTTGACCTATTTCTTCAAAACTACCAACAACATCATAAGCAAATAAACCAGCCAAAAAAATACTAAATTCATTATCTATTTCAAAACTATCTTTTATAATTCTTAGAGCATCAAAAACTGACTGTTTTTTTAATTTTTGATGTTCATTAAATTGATAATCTTTTATTGATTTAAAAGTTAATATTAATTGTTTGTTATCATATTTATATTCAATATCATCTTTGATGTTTTTTTGTATCTCTTTTAGTGCATATTCACCATTTTTGGACAATGGTTTCATAAAAACTTTGTTTTCAATACAAGCTATACGTAAGGCACTATTTAGTACCAAAATACTTTTGAGTTTATCTTTTGTATCTATTTCTGCTGATTCTAACAATATAGTATTTTTTTTGTTAGTACATAAATTAGCAAAACATCTATTTAAATCTTCTTGATAATCTAAATTATAGATATGTGATGCTAAAAATTTTTCTGGCTTTTTAATTGACATTTAATCACCTTTTATATTATCAGAGAATATTTCTTTTACTCTTTTAGAACAATCTTTTAGAGCGTTAGAACATCTTGTAACTGTACAAATACTTATACCTACTTCCTTAGATATTTCTCTTTGTGATTTTTCTTTTTTTAATAACTCTTTTGTCAAAAGAACTCTTTTATTTAATTGCTCTTTTTCTTCTTTAGTTAATAAAAAATCACAAATAATATCAATATCTTTGGAATCTGAAGTTTCAGATAAGATATTTACTAATTGTTGCCATCCTTTATTTGAATTCATAAAAAAATATCTTTAATGTAATTGTGTAATGGTACATCATTACATTAAACATAACAACTTATATTTATATACAAATAAAAAGTAATATAGATTTTATCGAAATATTTTTTTAGATATTTAATAGTTAAAATTTATTGAGTTTTTAAGAAAATATAAAAAATTAAGGTCTAGATCAAGATATCAGAAGTAAAAAGGGGAAAACTGAGTTTTAAGAACTAGACCTTAATGAGAATATGGCGGAATGGACGGGACTCGAACCCGCGACCCCCTGCGTGACAGGCAGGTATTCTAACCAAACTGAACTACCACTCCGTATTTATGGTGCCGACTGCCGGAATCGAACTGGCGACCTACTGATTACAAGTCAGTTGCTCTACCTATTGAGCTAAGTCGGCGACTATGAGTAAGTATTATAGCTCTTTTTATTAAGCTGTCAATAATGTTTTGTATTTTTTTTTAATTTAATGGAATTATATCGTATTGATTGTATATATGACTACTTTCAGCTTTTAGATGAATGTTTTTATCGATTTCAAGTTCCAGTTCTGCTAACCATATAGATTCTTCTTTTTCTATATAGTCAATAATCTTTTTTGAAGACATAAGTAAGAAATTATTATAATTTGGATAATTTTTTGATTCTGATTTAATTTCTCTGAATATATCATAACAAATTGTCTGTAATGTTTTGACGCTTCCTTTACCTCTACAGTGATCACATGGCTGGCATAGTGTCCTTAATAAACTCTCATGTACCCTTTTACGCGTCATCTCGACCAATCCTAGCTCTGAAATATCACTGACACTAGTCTTGGCCTTATCAAGCTCTAATTCTTTCTTCAGAGCCTCTAAAACTTGATTTTTATGTGACTCATCCATCATATCAATGAAATCTATAATTATGATACCACCTAAATTTCTTAGCCTTAGCTGTCTAGCTATTTCTTTTGTAGCTTCTAAATTTGTCTTAAATATAGTTTCTTCTAGATTTTTTGTTCCTATAAAACCACCTGTATTTATATCGATAGTTATCATTGCTTCAGTCTGTTCGATAACCAGATATCCTCCTGATTTGAGATATACTGTTTTATCTAAAGCTTTATTTATTTCTGTATCAATATCATATTCTTCAAAAATATTATGTTTTTGATAAAGCTCTATTTTATCTCTTAATCCAGGAATGTATTTATCAGCAAATTGACAAATTTCTTTGTATGAATCTATATTATCAACATGAATTTTATCAGGATTGTCATTAGCAAAAATATTAATTGTTTTAATTATTAAACTAAAATCCTCATAAACAACACCTGGTTTAATTATAGTACTTGAAATATCCAAAATATCTTGCCATAGGTTATTTAAAAACTTGATGTCATTTTCTAGCTCTTCATAACTAGCACCTTCTGCAGCAGTTCTTAATATGTAACCTCTAGGATTTTCACTTTGAGTTATTTTTTTAATAGAATCTAATAATCTTTGTTTTTCTTCTTCTTTATTTATCTTAAGAGATATGCCTATATGATCTAAATCAGGCAAGAAAACTAAAAATCTTGATGATACAGATAAATGTGAAGTTAGTTTTACACCTTTATTACCTATACTTTCTTTTACAACTTGAACTAATACTTCTTGGCCTTCTCGTAACCATTTATTTATATCTTCAGTATTTAGTTTGTTTAATTTAAAATTTTCATCAGATTCTTCATCATCTTTTTCTAGAGGTATAACTTCTGATAAATGTAAGAAACCTGCTTTTTCTAATCCTATATCTACAAATGCTGCTTGCATACCAGGAAGTACTCTTATTATTTTACCCTTATAAATATTTCCTACTATTCTTTTTTGGTTATCTCTTTCAATTAAAATTTCTTTAAGAATATTATTTTCTTTTATAGCTATTCTTTGTTCATATTTATTTATGTTTAAAAATATTTCAGTATTTAATGACATTAGAAAAAGTTTTTTATCTTATTAACATCAATTATAAAGAAAAAATTTTTTTTTATATTTTTGATCATTTTTCTTTTACTTATTTATATATAACTTAATTTCTTTTTCTTTATATTATTATTTATTATGTGGATATTTTCTTGTTGATAACTCTTTAAAACATAAATGTATCAATAGATTTGGGTATTTTACAAAAGATGTATAAGTATGTAAAAAAGTGGATGAAAGAGCCTGAATAAAAATGTGGATAATTAATCATCAAATTTATCAACAAAATTATTAACATATTTGTGAATAAGTTATTTAACAACTGTTTTGACAAAAAATAAACAAATTAATTAACATAATTATCCACAGGTCTGAGTAATTATGTTTGCTTATTTTTTTTTATTGCAATAAAATCTAACACATTCAATTAATCTATTATGCCTACTATTGGTTATCCTTTATAAATTAAAGGTTATTGGGACATTTTTTTGTTATGACTACATGGAATAAGTGTTTAAAAAAAATAAAAAAAAACCTTTCTACGTTTGAATACAAAACGTGGATTAAACCTATTCATGTAGAGCAAAATAGTAACTTATTCACAATTTATTGTAATAATGAATATTTTAAAAAACATATAAAATCTAAGTATGGAGCACTTATTTTATCAACAATAGAAGAGTTCCATAGTAGTGATTTGCTTATAGAATATTCTAATAAAAAATTTTCTGGTGAAAATTCTTCTGGAGTTACTTCAGTAGGCCCTCAAGCTAATTTTTTCAATCAAAAAAGTGTTGAAATAAAAGATGATTCTGAAGAAGTTAGTTCAAACCAAGAGCTTAAGAAGAATCAAAAGAAATTATCTTCTAAAAAATCTGCCTCTCAAGAACTATTTGGTTTTGATGAAGCTATGCTTATCACAGATAAAGATGATCAAGAATATTCTTTTGGTTTACCATTAAAAGAAAAATATGTTTTTGATAGTTTTGTCGTTGGTGATGCAAACAAAATAGCTAGAGCAGCAGCTATGCAAGTATCTATTAATCCTGGTAAATTGCATAACCCATTATTTATATATGGCGGTAGTGGACTTGGTAAAACTCACTTGATGCAGGCTATTGGTAATCATGCTAGAGAGGTTAATCCAAACGCACGAATCATATATACAAACTCTGAACAATTTATTAAAGATTATGTAAATTCAATTAGATTACAAGATCAAGATGAATTTCAGCGAGTATATAGATCTGCAGATATTCTTCTTATAGATGATATTCAGTTCATAGCAGGTAAGGAAGGTACAGCACAAGAGTTTTTCCATACTTTTAATGCATTATATGAGAGTGGCAAACAGATTATTTTGACTAGTGATAAGTATCCAAATGAAATAGAAGGTTTAGAAGAAAGATTAGTTTCACGTTTTGGATATGGTCTAACAGTTTCTGTAGATATGCCAGATTTAGAAACTAGAATAGCTATTTTGCTTAAAAAAGCACATGATTTAGGTCAAAAACTACCTAATGAAACAGCAGCATTTATTGCTGAGAATGTACGTACGAATGTTAGAGAGTTAGAAGGTGCTTTAAATAGAGTGCTTACGACTTCTAAATTTAATCATAAAGATCCTACTATAGAAGTGGCACAAGCTTGCTTAAGAGATGTTATAAAAATACAAGAAAAGAAAGTAAAAATAGATAATATCCAAAAAGTGGTGGCTGATTTTTATAGAATAAGGGTAAAAGACTTAACTTCTAATCAAAGAAGTAGAAATATAGCTAGACCAAGACAAATAGCAATGAGTTTAGCACGTGAACTAACATCTCATAGTTTACCAGAAATTGGTAATGCTTTTGGAGGTAGAGATCACACTACTGTTATGCACGCTGTCAAAGCTATAACTAAATTAAGACAAAGCAATACTTCAATATCTGATGATTATGAGTTGCTTTTAGACAAGATTTCTCGTTAAATAAAAATAGGAACTATTATCAAAGGGGTTTTTAAAAATGAATTTTGTACTAAATAGAGATGACTTACTAAAGCCTTTACAGTCAATGTTATCAGTGGCTAATAGTAAAAGTACAATGCCTTTATTATCATGCATATTGTTTGATATAGATAACAATAATCTTAAAATTACTGCTTCAGATCTTGATACAGAAATATCATGTAATATAGCTGTTAGTTGTAATACAAACATAAAATTAGCGTTAAATGCTGACAAAATATACAATATTGTTAGAAGTTTAAATGATAACTCTATGATCGACTTTAGAATAGATGATAATAAAGTTACAATTATTTCTAATAATAGTACATTTAACCTTATATCACTAAATGCTGATAATTATCCTTTAATTGACAGTAATATTAATGAGCAAGCAAGCTTTGATCTTTCTCAACAAGACTTTCATCATATTATCTCAAAAGTAGATTTTTCTATGGCTAATGATGACACTAGATATTTCTTAAATGGGATGTTTTGGGAAATTAACTCAAATCTATTAAGAGCAGTGTCTACAGATGGACACAGAATGTCTATTACAGAGTCTATAATAGATAGTAAAGTTTTAGATAGTGACTCTCAATCGATAATTCCTAAAAAGGCTATTTTAGAGCTTAAAAAGATAGTTGGCAAAACAGAAGAAAATATCAAAATATGTTTAGGTAAGAACTATCTTAAAGCAGAATTTGGTAATTATGCATTTATATCAAAACTTATAGATGGTCGTTATCCAGATTATCAAAAAGTAATTCCTAAAAATAACACTAAGCTTCTTGCTGTAGATAAGCAAGTTTTGAAAAATTCATTGTTAAGAACATCTATCTTAGCTAATGATAAATACAAAGGTGTACGTTTGAATATATCTCAAGGACAAGTGCTTTTATCTGCAAATAACCCTGATAATGAAAAAGCAGAAGATAAAGTAGAAGTTCAATATAATGATAATGATATGGAAATATGCTTTAACTATAAGTATCTTCTAGATATTATAAATGTTCTAAGTGAAGAAACTATGACTATTTATCTTGATAATCCAAATATGAGTGCTTTGGTTAAGGATGAAAAAGATAATAGCTTGTTCATCATAATGCCAATGAAAATCTAGATTTTACTAACCTTCTTAATTTTTTAGTATCGTATCATCACTGAATAATTTTATTGATTAAAATCTATTTATTAAGAATAATATATTTGTTTTTGGATACAAATCTTAAAAAATAGGTGAAATAAAATTATGAAAAATACAAAAAAACCTAGCTTATTTACTGCTATAGCATTAAGCGTTGGTACTATGCTTGGTAGTGGATGGCTATATGCTTCTTATTATGCATCACAAGCAGCTGGAGCAGCATCAATTTTCTCATGGATTATCGGAGCTTTTGTAGTTCTTTTAATGGCTTTCTTATTATCAGAACTAGCTGTTAAATATCCTACAAATGGATTATTTACGCGATTAGTAACCATATCGCATAATCAGCATTTTGGCTTTGTAACAGGATTATCAAACTGGATGCTAGGGCTTATAATTGTACCGTCAGAAGCTATGGCTACAACACAATATATTTCTTCTATATATGAGCCTATTACTCCTTATGTATTTAGCAATGGTGAACTTACTTTTGTAGGTGTTTTGGTAGTTGCAGTATTTATGCTATTGTATACATTGATAAATTATTGGGGTATCAAATCTCTATCAAAAATCAATAACTCACTGACATCTCTAAAGATAATCATACCCATAGCTACATCGGTGATAATAATGATAGCAGCATTTCATTCAAGTAATTTTGGTGGTGAAAATGTTAAATTTATGCCAGATGGAGTTAGTGGTATTTTTAATGCTATTGTTACTTGTGGTATATTTTATTCATTTTTTGGATTTCAGATGGCAGCTAGTTTCTCAGCAGAGCTAGATAATCCTAGAAAAAATATTCCAATAGCATTAGTTAGTAGTGTATTGATAGTATTATTCATATATTTATTATTACAAATATCATTTATTGGTGGCGTACCTGAAAAAATGCTAGAGAATGGTTGGGGTGGCTTAAATTTTGAATCTCCTTTAGCTCAATTAACAGGAATATTAGGTTTAAATGCTTTAGCTTTGGTACTTTATGCAGATGCTCTGCTTAGCCCATCAGGAACAGGCATTATCTATCTAGGTGCTAGTACTCGTATGTTAAATGAAATGTCAAAAGCAAAACAAATGCCTGGTTATTTTGCTAGAGTAACTGAGGGTGTAAATGTTTCGCGTACTTCGTTAATTTTTTCATTTATCTGCTCGATTATTTTAATATTTTTCTTTAGAAACTGGCAGATGATAGCTTCTTTAACAACGACTTTTATACTAGTATCATGTATAGCTCTACCTATTGCATACGCAAAACTCAAAGCTAACAAAGCTGATCCTTTACCTTTGAGTTATCTACCTTTTTCTAGAACTATAGCTTTTTTAGTATATATGTTTTTGACATATTTATTGATGATTGCAGGAGTGCTTAATTTAGCGGTTGCTCTAGTTCTACATATAGTATTTTTTATAATATATGCATATATAGATAGCAAAGGAGATTTTTCTAAAATCTTAAAAGCATTTGCTTCATCATGGGTTATTTTTGCATACTTAGTATCTGAATTAGTATTTGGGTATATATATGAAAATATATCTTCTTATAACTTATTTACGCTAGTATTTGTAGTTATATCTGCTGCTTTATATGTTTTATTGATAAATCAAAAAAGTTATACGAATGTTACAAATTAAGGCTTTATAATTTTTATATTAAACTCTTTTCTAATTTCTGAAAGAGGTATATTTAGATATTCATCATAATTATACCAATCCCATTTTTTTGACATTTTAGAAGCTCTAAAAACAGTTAATAAACATATAGGAATATACCTAAGCATTACCAAATAGACAATAAGTTTATATTTATATTTTTTGAGATAACTATCTATAACAGTTTTATAATCAACAAAATTAAAAAATTTTTTGTAACCCTTGAGTGTGACATTACTACCTAATAAAGTCCAAGTATCATTTATAGCTTCACCTCTAATTTCAAAGGGAACAGTTCCAAATAAAATATGGGTGATATCATGATTTCTAAACCATTTGTTAGCTTCATCATGTCCATTGTTTGAGTTTAGAAAAGAATAATTTTTATTATATTCTTCTAGACTCTCGTGTAATGTTAATTTACAGTTTTATTCTAAATATTGCATTGAGAAATTTTAGAAAAAAGAATTTTAATATATAGATATTATAAGACATAAATATAGTAATTAGTTATGAAAAATAGATGTCCGAAGATTTATTCAGCAGAGTTTTCCTTATTTGAATCACAACATTTACTAGCTTGATTTTTGTTACAAGGACAGTCACATTTAGGACCACAGCCACAGTGGCCTTTTTTATGGTATTTAGCGGCAAATAGTACTAAAACGATAGATATAACTACAAGCCATGTATTTTCGTGCACAGAACCAGGAAATATACATAAAATCAGCGTTATAATTTTCAATGCGACAGCAACTCCCAATACCGTTAAAAAGACAGCTAACGCACAAAACCAAAACTGCTTACAGCAAGAATCATTTTCTTTAAATGGACATTTCATTTGTATTCTCCTAAGATTTTTAATGACATTTATATTTTATCAAAGAAGTAGTGATCTGGCATAGAAAATAATAAATCATAAATAATGATTAGTGTTTAGTTATATAGTTAAGGCTAACAGCAGATAGGATGATAATTAAAGATATCCAAACAGTTATGTTAGAAGGATCATGGTTGATTAATATACCAAAGATAACTCCAAACAAAGGTACTAAGTAGTTAGTAAAAGAGGTAAAAACTGGACCTGCAACCTTTATTAAAGAAGCATAAAGAAAATATACAATACCAGCACAAAATATACCTAGATATACTAAAGAAGACAGTGCAAAAGTAGAAGAATGAATACTAGCATAACTTGGCTTAAATATAATCAGTAAAATAGATAACTGTAAAGTTGAAGCAATAAGAATATTTCTTGAAACAATAATGGGATTATCGTGGAAACAAGATTTACTTAAAAGCAATAAAGCTAGCGCAAAGGATGTAGTTGCTAATAGTATTGCTAATATCCCATATATATTTATTGAATGATTGTCAGCTACTAAATTTGGATAAAATAATACTAATAAACCAATAAATCCGACTGAAATACTTAAAATATTAGCAAAAGTTATTCTAGAATTAACTACTAATGGTCCAAGTAAAACAACAAAAAAAGGCACTGTTCCAGTCAGAATAGCAGTAATGGATGGACTAGTAAATTTTTGTCCCCATGGTATTAGCATAAAAGGCATTGTAGCTTCAAGAAAAGCTATTAAGGAGTAAATAGCAAAATCTTTTTTGAATGATTTAGATTTTAAACCTAAAAAATAACAAACAATACAAAGAATCAAACAACCAATAAATGATCTAGCAAAAGCAATCAAAATTGGTGGAAAATGTTCGATAGCTTCTTTTTGAAAGATAAATTGTGAGCCCCAAATAAGTCCTATGGCAAATAGTAAAGAATATTTTTTAATCATTTTTATAAATATCTTAAATTAATAATTGATGATTATTCTATAAAATATTTTCACAAAGCATAAACTTTTTATTGTAAAAAATATCAGTTGCATGTTTATAGCTTCTTAGTTAGAGTTGTTAATTATAGTTTTATTAGAAAGGAAGAGTTATGAAAAAGTTTTTACTCGGTCTTGCAGTTGTATTATTATTTAATTCGATATACGCAAAAAACTTAGAGCTTATGCAACAAAATATCCAAAACGCAAATCAAAATACTAACCAAAATAATAATGAAAATAAGCAACAAGTATCCAAGCAATCACAACAGCTTTTTAATGCTTATAAAGACCAAAATTAATAAATATTATATTCAGAAAAGTTAAAGAAGTCTTTATTGCCTTGGGTTTTATTTGTAAGTAATGATTTGTATTGTCTTTGAACAAGAGGTGTTGTGCTAGAAGTTACATCTCCGCGATTCATTAAGGTACAGCTACTTAAGAACACAATTATAAGAGTAGTGATTAGTGTTTTTTTCATGATATATCTATACCTAAATATCTATAGCTAAATGATAACTATTTAAAAGTTATTATTCAAAAAATTTTTGAATGCAAATGGTGGAGGCGGCGGGACTTGAACCCGCGTCCACAAACTCTCCATCTTTGGATCTACATGCTTAGGCTAATCTATTTGAGTTTAGCTTAGCTATTCCCCAACTAGCCGGGGTAATAGTTAGCGAGTCTGTTAAATACAGCCTTAACTCCCAGACAAAAAGCAAAGACCGTCTTATGCGGAATATGAACGGATGTAAAGATAGTGTCATAAGAAAGACTATCATATCCGTGCGTCTCTAGGTTATTAAGCTAGACTAGGCAGCTTTAGCAACAGCAGCAAAGTTGCTGTCGTTAGCCGCTACGCGGTTTGCTTTTTTGTTGCCAGTTATTATTGGCATTTGTACTGTTATTAACGAGGTTACGGTACTTCCTCGACATGCACCTTAGATTTTGACATTCATGTCGAAACCATATTCGCCCCCATTTGGGTGGATACAATTTATACTTTATTATGATAAATGTCAAATGTTAAGCATGACTCTAAAATAAAACATAGATAGCTGACGATAGTGCAACAATACCAACAAAAAGTATGAAACCATCAGCTAGTAGATTTTTATATTGCTTTAAATATTTGATTTTATAGATACTATAGATAGGCATAATAAATAGTATTACAGCCAAAACAAGACCACCAATACTAGATATCATATCTAATATATTTGGATTTAAGTAAGCAACTAACCAACATGATAAAAATACCACTGATAAGGTAATGGGTTTTATAGCTTTTTGACTAATTGAGTTTTTTGAAATTTTGCAAACTATACCATCTATACCTTCTTTTGACCCTAAGTAATGTCCAAAAAAAGATTTACTCATAGCAACTAGAGCAACCAGAGGAGCTATATAGTCCAAAGAATAATTATCAAAATGACTTGCTAGATAAGATAATATAGAAACATTCTCTTCTTTGGCAGCCATTAAATCATCTGGAGACAGAGTTAGCATTGAGCTAAATACAAATATGACTACTGTAACAATCATTAATATATTACTAAAAGCAATAATTCTCGATGCTTTTTCATCTGCATTTTGCTTATATTTACTTTTCGTATAAACAGCTAAAGATGAAATAATTGGTGAGTGGTTAAATGAAAATATAAGTATTGGCATAATTATCCAAATAGCTAATAAAACACCAGAAAAAGTATGATTATATTCAAAGCTATTATGTAGTATATTTATGTCCCAGTATGGAATCATCCATAGTGAAAGCACTAATAATGCTATGATGAATGGGAAAACCAAAAAGCTCATCACGCGAATAATTAGTTTCTGACCAAAATTGATGATAAATACTAATGAAAGTATGGTAAAGAAGCTCAAAAGAAATCTATTATGTATGTCATAGTGAAGCTGATATTTGAAAAAACTAGCTAGAGTATTTGTAATACCAACACTATAAACCAACAGTATCGGTAATATTGCAAATAAATACAGAATATTAAAAATAATACCACCGAATTTACCAAAGTAGTCATCTGCTACGGCAGTAATATCAGAGTCAGTATTTGGGTTAGATATTACAAACCTACACAATGCACGATGAGACAAAAACACCATTGGAAAAATAAAAACTAATACTACAAGTATTGGTATAATTCCTGAAATTCCAGTTTGAATTGGTAAAAAAAGTATGCCAGCCCCAATAGCCGTACCAAACAGGCTAAGAGACCACATAAAGTCTTCATTTCTTTTCATAGTAAATATATATCTAGTTAAAAATAAAAATACTTACAGAAAGCTAATAATCAGCAATCGATAAGCCAGGTTCAAAATTAGTTAATAAAATTTAATGTAAAAAGAAGAGATTGTCAAAAAAACAAAGCTATAAATATCTAATTAAATTTAGTTTTGTGATTTTAGAAGTAATGATAGCAGAGACATTCTAATAGGAACACTATATTTGATTTGATCAAAATATTTTGCACACTCAAGCTCATCTATAGATCTATCCATCTCATCAACTCTAGGAAGAGGATGAAGGATTATGAAGTTACTAGTAGCGGAAATATGTTTTCTATCTAAGTAGCATAAATCTTTATTCTCTAAATAACTCTCTTCATTTGGAAATCTCTCTCTTTGAACACGAGTTACATATAGTACATCTAAATCTTTCAGAGCTTCAGCACTTACTTCTTCTAGTTCACTAAAAGAATTACCATTTTTCTCAACAAAATCTCTAAGTTTCTCAGGGATTTGCAGTTCTTTTGAAGATATAAATTTAAATGTAGCATTATATTTAGCTAAGATATTAGTTAATGAATGAACTGTACGACCATATTTTAGATCTCCTAAGAAACCAACTTTTAGGTTATCAAGAGAGCCTTTCTCAGAATAGATAGTATATAAATCAACCAATGATTGAGTAGGGTGTTCATTCTCACCGTCACCAGCATTTATCACAGGTGAGTAAACATATTTTGAGAACTCTTCAACACTATGTGGCTTAGGATGACGCATAACTATTATGTCAGCATATTGATCCATCATTCTACCTGTGTCATCAAGGGTTTCGCCTTTTTGAGTAGAGCTAGAAGCACCGTTTTCTAGTGATATAACCTTACCACCAAGTCTATTCATAGCAGATTCAAAAGAGAATCTTGTTCTAGTACTTGGTTCAAAGAAAAGAGATGCTAGTATTTTGCCTTCTAAATCTTTGATGGGTTCTGAATTAGCTAGTTTATTTTTATAAATATCAGCTTGATGAAATAGTTTATATAAGTCATCTCTAGTAATTTGATCGCCTCGTAGAAGCTTTTGAAATGATAGCATTTTTATACTCCAGAAGATTGTTCCCCTTTGGAACGAAGGGGCGGTAGTCGAAGACACCACACCCAGCCTATCGGCACCCCTCTCAAGAGGGGAATAGGGTATTTTTTTAAAAAAGTAATGGATCCTATGGTTTTAAGCCATAGGAAGACACACTTTAACTATTAATCCACTCTTTAACAGTTTTAACATCAAAATCATTATTGATTTTGCGCATATCTTTAGCTGCAATAACAAAAGCCTCAAAAGCACCTGCCGTCGTCACATATGGTACTCTACTCATAATAGCAGCTCTTCTAAGAGCTAAGCTGATATTTAACTCTTGTCTAATTGATGTATTAACAAGTAGATCAACTTCGCCGGCTTCGATAGCATTAACTGTACTATGAACCTGATTGTTACCAATATTGTCCGAAGCTTTATCAAATAGCTTACAAGCAATACCATGTTCTTTTAAGAAGCTCTCTGTACCCTTAGTAGCAAATATATTAAAACCTAGTTCTATCAGCTCTTTAACAGGCTCTATTATCTTAGGCTTATCAGCATTACTTACAGATATTAAAATATTTCCTTTTAGAGGTAGTTTATTAAAAGACATCTCTTGAGCCTTATAAAAAGCTACGCCAAAAGATCTATCCATACCCATTGCTTCACCTGTAGATTTCATCTCAGGGCCTAAATAGCAGTCTACATCAGCAAATCTTCCAAATGGGAATACCGCTTCTTTGACAGAGAAATGTCTAGGTATAGGGTTATTTAAGATAAACTCAGATAGCTTTTTACCAAGCATAAGTTTAGTAGCAATATTTGCGATACTATTACCAGTAGCTTTTGCTACAAATGGTACAGTTCTTGAAGCTCTTGGGTTTACCTCGATTACATATAATTGATCCTTTTGATATGCAAATTGGATATTCATTAGACCAATAACATTTAACTCTCTAGCTAGTCTGATAGTTGCTTGTTTAACCTCTTCGATTTGCTCATCAGATAGCGAACGAGTTGGTATAGAGCAAGCCGAGTCACCAGAGTGAATACCTGCTTCCTCGATATGTTCCATAATACCTGCGACAAATACACGATCACCACCATCAGCTAGAGCATCAACGTCTAGTTCTATCGCATCTTCTAGGAATTTATCAATTAGAATAGGACCTTCCAGAATACATTTAGCATTTGTTTCAATATATGTATCTAATTCTTCTTTTGAGTGAACTATTTCCATAGCTCTGCCACCTAGCACATTAGATGGCCTTACAACAACAGGGTAGCCGACATTAACAATCTTTTTCTTAAGTTCATTAATGGTATATGCAATAGTATTTAATGGTTGTTTTAACCCTACCTTATCTAATAGTTCTTTGAATCTTTCTCTATCTTCTGCTAGATCAATCTTATCAGGATCTGTACCTAGTATAGGAATATTATTCTCATGCAGGGCAGATACAAGTTTCAAAGGTGTCTGACCACCAAACTGTACAATTACTCCTAGTACTTCACCTTTACGCATTTCGTTTTTGATAATATCAAGAACATTCTCAGCGCAAAGAGGTTCAAAGTATAATTTATCAGAAGTGTCGTAATCCGTAGAAACTGTCTCAGGGTTACAGTTAATCATGATAGTTTCGATACCTTCCTCTTTGAGAGATTTAGCAGCGTGAACACAAGCATAATCAAACTCAATACCTTGACCAATTCGGTTAGGCCCACCACCTAAAATTATAACTTTTTTCTTATCAGATATTTCTGATTCACAGTCACGTACGATTTCTTCATAGCTATAGTGCTCATAAGTCGAGTATAGATAAGATGATTTAGACTCAAATTCAGCAGCACAAGTATCTACTCTCTTAAAAGTAGGGTAGATCTCTTTACCGAAACGGAAGTTTCTAATATATCTTTCAGTTCTACCAACAAGCTCAGCAATTTTCGCATCAGAAAATCCTAGATTCTTATAAATAGAGAACTCTTCTTTGCTATTTGGCAAACCTGTTTTTTTAAGCTTTTCTTCAGCATCTATTATGATAGCAATCTGCTCAATAAACCAAGGATCTATTTTACAAGCATTATGAATATCTTCTTCAGATATACCAAATCTGAGCGCTTGAGCTACTCTTAGAATTCTCATAGGAGATAGCTCTTCTAATGATTTTAGAATAGCTACTTTATTTTCTTCTGTTGAGTTTGACTCACTAACACCTGGTATTTCAACTTGATCAAGACCCTTTAAATCTGTTTCAAGTGATACTAGAGCTTTTTGTAAACTTTCTGTAAAAGATCTACCAATCGCCATAGCTTCGCCAACTGATTTCATTTGTGAAGATAAGTTTGACGGTGTAGTAGGGAATTTCTCAAATGTAAATCTAGGAATTTTAGTAACTATATAATCAATAGTTGGTTCAAATGATGCTGGAGTAACTTTTGTTATGTCATTATCAATCTCATCAAGAGTATAGCCAACAGCTAGTCTAGCAGCAACTTTTGCAATAGGGTAGCCAGTAGCTTTTGATGCTAGTGCTGATGAGCGAGATACTCTTGGATTCATCTCGATCACTACAAGCTTTCCAGTCTCTGGGTTTACTGCAAATTGTACATTTGATCCACCAGTCTCTACGCCTATCTCTCTAAGTACAGCAATCGAAGCATCACGCATGATTTGATATTCTTTGTCTGTAAGAGTTAGTGCTGGAGCTACTGTGATACTATCGCCTGTATGGATACCCATAGGATCGATATTCTCAATTGAGCATATAATAATAGAGTTATCAGCCTTATCACGGATAACCTCCATTTCATACTCTTTCCAGCCTAGGATAGACTCATCAATTAACACTTCATTTGTTGGTGATAGGCTTAGACCATTTTTGACAATTGATTCAAACTCTTCTTTTGTATAAGCGATACCACCACCACTTCCACCAAGTGTAAATGATGGTCTAACAATAGCTGGCAAACCAATATCTTCTAGTGCTTTGTGAGCTTCCTCCATAGATTGCACTACGACATTTCTTGGCACATCAAGACCAATTTTTGCCATAGCTTTGTTAAAACGCTCTCTATTCTCTGCTTTGTCGATAGAGTCAGCTTTTGCTCCTAGCATTTCAACGCTATACTTCTCTAGTATACCAGCAGCATCTAGCTCTAACGCACAGTTAAGAGCAGTTTGACCACCTACTGTAGGTAAGATTGCATCTGGTTTTTCTCTAGCAATAATTTTGCCAACACTCTCAACTGTAATTGGCTCAATGAAGATCTTATCTGCTGTTGTAGGGTCTGTCATGATAGTTGCTGGGTTTGAGTTTACAAGATAGACTGTGTAGCCATCTTCTTTCAAAACCTTACATGCTTGAGTTCCTGAGTAGTCAAACTCACATGCTTGACCGATAACAATTGGACCAGCACCTAATACTAAAATACTTTTTATATCTGTTCTTTTTGGCATCTTCTTAGTTCCCTTTCTTACTTTCTGCTATCATCTCAGCAAATTCATTAAATAAATACTTACAGTCATGTGGGCCAGGCGAGCTCTCTGGGTGATATTGTACTGCAAAAGCTGGTCTATCTTTGAATCTCAAGCCTTCAACAGTACCATCAAAAAGTGAGCTCATATGAATCTCGATATTATCTGGAACTACATCATCACATACTACAAAACCATGGTTTTGGCTTGTAATGAGAACTTTTTTAGTATCAGCATCTAGTACAGGTTGGTTTACACCACGATGACCTTGGTGCATTTTTTTAGTTTTTAAGCCAGCTGCTAGCGCTAATAGCTGGTTACCTAGACAGATACCAAATATTGGCATTTTGATTTCTAGAAGTTTTTTGATGACTGGCATAGTGTAGTCTGAAGTAGCGAATGGATCTCCAGGACCATTTGATAAGAATACTCCATCAGGATTATGCTTCATAATATCTTCATAAGTACTATCAGCTGGTACTACAGTTACTTTAAACCCTGCATCTACAAGATTTCTTAAGATGTTATATTTAACACCATAGTCGATGACTACAACATTATATTTGTATTCTTGTTGGTGGCGATATGATTGTTGTCCCAGTTCAAAGGTATGCTCATCCCACTCATATTCTCTATTAGTAGTTACACTTATTGCTAAATCTCTACCACTTAGGTTAGATTTGTTTTTGATACGTGATCTTACATAATTGGCATCTAGAAACTCACCAGGCTTCACAGATAGTATAGCAACCCTTACAGCACCTTCTTTGCGAATCTTACGCACAATTGCACGCGTGTCCACACCACATATACCAACGATATTTCTGTTTTTTAACCATGTATCTATATGTTTTTTTGATCTGAAATTTGATGGGCTAGTTAGGTTTTCTCTAACAATTAGACCTTTGGCAAATACACCAAGTGATTCATTATCTTCGTTATTGATACCGACATTACCAATATGTGGAAATGTAAATGTGATAATTTGACCAGCATAAGAAGGATCTGTTAATGTTTCTTGGTAACCAGTCATTGAAGTGTTGAAACAAATTTCGCCGTCTGTCCAACCACGAACTCCTATTGATCTACCAAGATAGTATGTACCATCTGGGAAAACCAATATAGCATTAGTCATATCGTTAGCTAATATCATAATAAAACAACCTTTTTGTGATAAATTGAATTGGAAGAAAAAAAGAGTTTGAAAGTTTTTTCTGTCATTACTTTTTACAAAGTTAATAGGCAAATTGAAAGTATTGTAGGCATTCGAGACCTATATGTAAAGACTGTTTTCCTAAGTTTTGACTAAAGTTGATTTTGGTCTAGTTTTAAAGCTATTTTTATACTACAATTAACTTTTATCTCTTCAAAAAAAAATCCATTTTTTTCTACAAAATTAATATTTAATCTTTCATGATTTATCTATGATGATATTGGTTTTAGATAAGGTATTAAATATAAGTAGAGATAAGTTTTTGGTGTATAGTATGCTGATTATGCTAATTGCATAACGGGAGGTGGAAAAGAGTTAGAACTTGTACCACCTACTTGATATAAACTAAATCCAAAATTTAGAGTTGCTAAACTAATTGTGATTACTAATATTGCTTTTTTCATTTTGACTACCTTTTTTATTATGTTCTGTATCGAGATGTGAGTATTATTGCAGAGATTGCTTATAAATAAAAATATGTTATTTTTATTTTGTATATAAGTTTCATTGATATGTGTTAGAGATTAGTGAGCATAGTAGTAATATAAGGTTATAAAATTATAGTTTTCATTTTTTAAAATGATAATATATGTGAATTATTTAGTAATATTGCTAAATCAAGTTATGAAAAAAATTATTGCGACATTTACATTACTATTTTTGCTGATACCGCTAGGATATTCTGAAGGTAAGTTAGTTTTTGTATCTATGATTACACGCCATGGCGATAGAGCACCATTTGCAAATATCAAAAATGCTGACTATGACTGGGGAACAGAATTATCTGAGCTTACTCCTATAGGTATGCATCAAGAATTTATACTAGGAAGTAAATTAAGACAAAGATATATCAAAAACTTTAAGTTACTTTCATGTAAATATAAGAATCAGAGTATTTTTGTACTATCTAGTCATACTAATCGTACTGTAGAGAGTGCACAGAGTTTATTAATGGGGCTATATCCAGCAGGTACGGGACCTGTTTTGGCTAATGGACAGCGCGCCATCAATGGAGGCTTCCAACCAATTCCTATTATGACTCTGTCAGCAGATTCTAAGCTCATACAGTTTCCTTATGAGCAGTATTTGGCTGTGTTGAGAGAATATATCTATAACTCTAAAATATGGCAAGATAAGACTAAAGAAGCAGAGCCTAACTTTGCAAAATGGCAGCAAATATTAGGTAATAAAATATCAGGGTTAAATGATGTGATCACTGTAGGCGATGTTTTGATAGTTGCTAAGGCACATGGTAAGCCTCTACCAAAAGGGCTATCTCAAGAAGATGCTGATCAGATAATAGCTCTTACAGATTGGGGCTTAGCACAACAATTCAAATCACAAAAAGTTGCCTATATTATGGGTGGCGAACTTACTAATAGAATAATCGAAGATTTAAATAATGCTGCTGAAGGTAAATCCAAATATAAAATGACTTATTACTCAGGTCATGATTTGACTCTTTTGGAAGTAATGGGGACATTAGGAGTACCTCTAGCTGAAGCACCAGGCTATGCAAGTAATATACAATTTGAGCTTTTCAAAGATATCGATACTTATAAGGTTAAGCTTAGGTATGATGGGAAGTATGTCAAATTACCAATTATGGATGATGATGACAGCTGTACACTAGATGCTCTAAATAAATATATGCAGGGTATTAATAAAAAATTTCAAAAATAAGTTCTAATTATTTTCTTAGATAAGTGGTGTAATATTGCTCAGTCATTCCCTCAGCCTTTCGGTAGTCTGGAATATTTTCTCTTTGCTTACTATCAATTAGTTCAAACTCAATATTTGGAGAGAAGTTCTTTATCAGCTCAGCTTGAGTAACACTATATGGAGGAGTCTGAGATTTTTTGTCATGCTCCATAACGAGTAGTAGTATTTGAGTATTATTAGAGCATACTTGTAGCATCATCTTTGCATATCTAGCTCTTATATCTTCTGGCAAAGCAATATAAGCTCCTCTATCATACCAAATATCAAAAGCGGGTAGGTTTTTGGCTATTTTAGGTAAGTTAAAAATATCTGTTACATATATCTCGATGTCATCGCCTTTATAGAGCCTATAGTTATTGCCATCTACAACCTCATATTTGATATTATTTTGGCTAAAAAATGATAAAACAGCTTTTTCTGAAAGCTCCACACCGACTACCTTAACGCCGTTAGATAAAAAGTACAGCATATCTATACTACTTCCACACATTGGCACTAAACATACTGAAGAGCTATTTATATTTAATTTAGAAAAGTGCTTAACTAGAAATTCATTTGGCGACTCTTGACAGAAATCGACATCATTGTTTTGCCATCTATCTAACCAATATTGGTTATGGTTTATCTCGACTTTGCTCATATTATCTTTAATTGGTAATTTATTTAATCTATTAAGAAATATTAACATGAGTGATTAGATAAATATTACTTTTAAATATGGCGATTTATATAATGGTTCTTTATAATTTCGATAGATTATAAAGGAGGAAAAAATGCAAAATCAAAGTTTACTTATCAAAAATGCTACAGTTGTAAATGAAGGTAAAACATTTAAATCTGATGTTTTGGTTGAAAATGGCAAGATTGCACAGGTTGCTGCAAATATAGACAAACCAGCAGATAAGGTCATAGATGCTACAGGGCTACACCTACTACCAGGTATGATTGATGATCAGGTGCATTTCAGAGAACCAGGTCTTATGCACAAGGGCGAAATCGAAACAGAATCAAAAGCCGCTGTAATGGGTGGTATTACCTCATATATGGAGATGCCAAATGTAAACCCAGCGACTACAGTTGTAGAGCGTTTAGCTGAGAAAAAAGAACGCGCTGCTGCTAGATCTCATGCTAACTATGCTTTTTATCTGGGAGCGACAAATGATAATGTTGAAGAGCTAAAGCGCCTGAAACCAAATGATGCTTGTGCTATCAAAATCTTTATGGGAGCATCGACTGGTAATATGCTAGTGAACAATCCTGAGACTTTAGAAGGTTTCTTTAGAGATAGTCCACTTCTTATCGTAACTCATTGCGAAGATACTCCTATGATTACAGAGCTTGAGAACAAGGCTCGTGAGAAATATGGCGAAGATGTACCATTTGACCTGCATCCAGAGATTCGCTCGCGTGAAGCTTGTTTTAAATCATCAGAGCTTGCAGTAGGTCTTGCTAAGAAGTACAACTCAAGGTTACATGTACTTCATCTGACTACGGCAGAAGAGATGGTACATTTTGATAATTCTATTCCATTAGAAGAGAAGCGAATTACAGCTGAGGTGTGTGCTCATCATTTATTCTTCTCACGCAAGGATTATGCAGAGAAAGGTGCTTTGATTAAGTGTAACCCAGCTATCAAAGAAGAATCAGATCGCTTGAAGTTGCTAGAATGTGTTGCAAATGACACTATTGATGTAATTGCTACAGATCATGCTCCACATACTTGGGAAGAAAAACAAGGCACTTACTTCAAAGCTCCAGCAGGTCTACCTCTAGTTGAAGAGGCTCTTATATCTGTGCTAGAGCATTATCACAATGGTTTCTTGACTCTAGAGCAAGTTGTCCAAAAAACTGCTCATGCTCCAGCTATAGTATATAAGGTAAAAGATCGTGGCTTCATCCGCGAAGGTTATGCTGCTGACTTAGTACTTGTAAATCTAAACGATCCACATACTCGTACTGATGAGTGCTCTCATTATAAATGTGGTTGGACTCCGTTTGCTGGTCGTACTTTTAAATCAAAAGTTCAAACAACTATTATCAATGGTGTAGTTAAGTATCACAAAGGTAAAGTAGTAAGCGATCAAAGAGGGCAATGCTTAGAGTTTAATCATGAGTTTTAAACTTAATAAAAGTAAATAAAAGGTTTTATTAGATGCTATTGATCTCAATATTTATTTTCTTAATATTATTGTTGATAGGGTCCTTTTTGTTAGCGTTTCTGTTGTATTACATCTCAAATGTGAAACGTTTTATAAGATGGATAGTTATAAGAGAATATAGGAATGAGTTGGAAGGTAGTAAAGATGATAAGGTAGATAAAATTTGTATAAAAAGGAGTTTGCATAAAAAAAGGAAAAAATTTCTTTTTTTATTAAAACCCTCATTTGTATGTAGGCTATTTTTCTACTTTGTTTCTCTTTTTAAAGAACTTATCGCTGAACATAATAATTTAGAAATAAAAATTTTTGCTGGGATAAATATTCTTATTTTATACATTGGATTTATCTACAGTTTTCTTTATCAGAGCTTATACAATGTATCAGAGTTTATTAGTTTGAATCTTTTTGATATGTATAAATTTGGGCTTGTGGCTTTTTTTCAAGTAAATATTTATAGTGATCACATATACGCATTTGTTCTATTTTTATATCTTTTGATTTTCATCTCATTAGAGATATTTGTCAGAATTTTTACTTTAGAAAGAAAAAGTAGTTTAATAATACTTCCAAAAATATATTATTTAGGTATAGTAACGACTATTTTCTTATTCTCAATCATTCTAATTAAAGCTTATTTATTAAGCAGAGAGTCTAATAGAATATACCAAATGATGTTAAATAGTAATATCACAACTGTATTTTCAGATAGTAAATATAATTATGTATCTGAGCCTAAGAAAGCATATACATATCTAGTACCATTAAATAAGAATATTCAAAATAGCAGTAATGTTGAAAAATATGGAGTTCTTAATATTAGCTATAGCGAAGCTTTAGTAAAAAGAGTGATTATTAAAATTAAAACTAATAAAAAAGAGTTAGAAAGTAAGGTAGGCGAAAAAGAATATAAGCAAATATTAAAAGCATATCAGGATGCTAATTAATAAAAAGGGTTGCTTTTCTATTAGTAAAAATGATACAAAATGCTTAGAACTACTAATCGCTAATATGCATATTCCCCTTCAAATATTGAAGGGGTGGCTTGCGCGCAAGACGGGGTAGTTTTTAGTCATCTTATGGTTTGACCATAGGATCCATTGAGAATTTAAATTGAAGTTTAAAGAATAGGTTCTACGATCGAGTCGTAGAATGACATAACAGATTACTTTATATACTTATCAAACCAAGCAATTTGCTTAGCTAATATCTTCTGTAGAGGCTCACCTTCATAACATTCATAGTGACTAATTCCTTCTAGAACCATTAGCTCTTTTGGCTCATTAGCTTTTTCATACAATATATGTGACTCTTCGACTGGGTTTACAGAGTCAGTATCAGAAGCGACTATTAGTACAGGGATTTTCAGATCGCTAATATAATTCTCAGGCTTATGCGACATAGTTTCATTAACTGTAAGAAATGGAATTTTAATATCAAAAGCATCATATTCTTTACTATATCTTTCATAGAAGCCTTTTGATTGCTCATCTGTTAGTACCTTATGTAATGGCACCATCATTTCTTTGCCAGTTTTTTCTTTTTTCGCTAACATTTTTTCAATCATGCAAAGGAATTTCTCTTTTTCTTCATCTGACATGTCGCCTGTGATTACTCTCTCACCATTAGCAAAAGTTAGCTGAACTGATAGACATTTTACAAGATCATTTTGTGCAGCTGCTGTGATAGCGTTAGCACCACCATAAGAAGTGCCCCAAAGTCCAATCTTATTAGAATCAACAAAGTCTAGACTAGCTACATAGTCAATTGCAGAGTGAATATCTTCGATTTGTAGTTTTGGCACTAGTCGGCCTCTTTCACCTTCGCTTTCGCCAAAGCCTCTATAGTCAAAGTTAAGTACAACATACCCAGCCTTTGCAAAAGCTTCAGCATATGCAGGTAGTAATACTTCCTTGAAACCGGCAAAACCATGACATAAAACTATCGCAGGATATTTGTTATTTTGATCAAAGTTTTCAGGTTTATATAGCTGTGCTGATATATTATCTCCATGAGATGTGAAGTTTACTTTTTCCATATTTCTTCTAGTTGTTAGTTTATATACTTGTGTAACTTTATTTTAGCAGAAATTAAGAGTGGTAACTTGTAGAAGAGATTTTTATATATAAACTTATTATGACAAAAGAGTATACTTGGTGTAAGTAAATCTTATTATAGACATTGAACATGGATAAACAGCAAATAATTACTGCTACACAAAACTGGGTCAAGACATTTGTTGTCGAAATGAATCTTTGTCCATTCGCTAAACGTGAAGTTGTTAAAAATAGAGTTCGTTATTTTGTCTCACAAGCAATAAATACAGAGCAATTATTAGCAGAAGTACAAGCAGAACTTGAGCTATTAGAGAGTGACATGAATATTGAGACAACTCTAGTTATTCATCCGTATATTTTACAAGACTTCTACGACTACAATGACTTTCTGTATGATACAGATAATCTTTTGATAGATCTGTCATTAGAAGGAGTTTATCAGATAGCAAGTTTTCATCCTGATTATCAGTTTGAAGGGGTAGACTTAGATGATGTTGAGAATTATACAAATCGTTCGCCTTATCCGATGTTGCACTTGATTCGAGAAGAGTCTCTTGAGAGAGCAATAGCAAACTATCCAAATCCTGATGATATTCCTCAAAGGAATATCGACTTAATGAATAAGCTTGGAATAGATAAAGTTAAAGCTTTGTTGAAATCATGTTTTGATATCTGAGGCGAAAAGTCTGCTGGCTAATTAACTTATAGTTACTGATTTTTATACCAATATTTGTCTAATAATATAATCGCCCAGTGACTCAGATATTATGTTAAGAACTCTTTCTCCAACTTCAATCAACAATAGTATAAATAGTGCGATAAAGATTCCTAAAGCTCTATATGCACCATCAGAGAAACTAAAAAACTCAAGTTTTGTTGGGAAACAGACTATCATAAATGCTCTATTTGCTTGCTCATAAGCATATCCATACAATGGATGTTGTAATGCAAAGTACGTAAAGATTGTTGAGAAAAGTATAAATAATGGAAATATAACAATTGGTAAATAGCTTGATATTACAATACAAGCAATACCGCATGATACTCCTAGTAAACATCCAAAGAATCTTCGATGAAATACAAGGACAGTTTTATTTATTTCAACTCCGGATATAATTACGATAGTTATAATCATATTGATTGAGCCACCGGGGACATTTACAAACATCCAAAACAGCACAGCCAAACTCATTGCAATAAATATTCTAGTAGTATTTAATAGAGCGTCTTGATCTGATAATGGGGTTGCTGGTGAGAAGCTTTTTCCTTTTTTAATGGGTAATATAAGTACAAATATTAAGGCGCATAAAACACCAACAATATTGGTGAGTATTCTATACTCTGTCAAATAAAAAGCATTGGTAGGCTCTACGATACAACCAGCCCCGATAAAAGATATATGTAAACCAATGAACAGTAGAAAATAGCCCTCTTGAGGATAGATTTTTGAAAAAAATAAGAATATAGCTCCTATTAGAAAAATAATAAGTATGCCTACAAATGAAAATTCAACAAAAAGTATACTTAAGTATAAACCTATAATAGAGCCAATAATTGTAGCAACAACTCTTCTCCACGACTTATAGATAGTAAGAGAGGATCCTGTTGAGAATATTACGATGGCAGCTGTAGCAGCCCAAAAAGGATAATCAAAATTTAGAGCATCATTAATGATAATTGCTACTACACCACATATAGAAATTACTATAGATATTAGCAGTATTTCTAGAGATTCTTCTTTTTTGATATCATAGAATTTAGAACCATACATGGACATCTCCACCAAGTCTAAACTCTTTTGTATCTTTAGATAAAACTTCTATGAGTACAGGAAATCTATAATCCAATCTAACCCAGTCTATATTTCTTTCAATATGGTAGAGAGCTGAGAAATTGTCATATTCCGGTCTTGTGATTCCTTTTTCGATATCAACTATTCTACCTGTATATTTCTTAAATCCTGTTAGGCTTGTAGTCATACTGACAGTCTGGCCAACAGATAAGTATCTAATATTACTTTCTTTGACGTTTGCCACAACATACCATTTATGAGTATCAACGATAGAAAATAAATCTTCCCCTTTATTAATGAAATCGCCTTTTTGTAATATAAAGTTTGAAATATATCCATTTGTTGTAGCTTTGATAGAACATCTACTCAAAGAGTACTTTTTTTGATCAATCTTTGATTGAGTTATTTTCTCATCAGATAGAAGATCATTTTGTCTGATTTTTAGGTTATCTACATTCTGACACGCTTTGACAAATTGAGACTCACTAGATATTAAGTTCTTTTCAGCTAAGTCTTTTTGCTGATCAGATACGGCACCGTCTCTTATTAGACGTTTATATCTCTCAAAATTTCTTTTCTCAACAACTAGGCTTTCTCTGGCTAAATCTCTTTGCTTTTCAGCAAGTTTTATTTTTATAACAACATCTTTAAGTTCTAGAGTTATTTTCTTTTCTTGTGATTGTAGTATATTGAGCTCTTTTGTTATGTATCTACAGTCTAGCTCAAATAATGTATCACCTTTATTTACATATGATCCTTTTTTGATGTATATCTTCTGAACCTGTCCATTTTCTACACTATTTACTCTGGTAAAATTGGCATATAAATAAGCATCTCTCTCGAAGCTAGCATCAAAGTATAGAAAAATACATATAAGAAAAATAATAATAAATAATATTATTACAGCAGCCATTAGTTTAGATATTTTCATCGTAAAACTCTTTTACTTAATTTTGATTGAATTACAGCAGCTTGAAGTGCAAATCTTATGAAGAATTATTATTTGTTATACGGCTAACCCTTCTTTAAGAGTATTTAGCAGAGCTGAAGATCTAATAGAGTCTCCGTTACTATCATATTTGATCATAATCTTTGTGACATTTTTTGAGATTCTGTAGATAATTATTTTTAGTCGATCACTAGGGTCATTATTATCTATAGCTACTATAGTTGCTTTGTCATTAGTTTGGCTATTTTCTACTAAATGGTAAGGATGACCATTCTCATTATAAGTAATACCTGTCTTGATACTATTGATTGTCATCTGATAGACTTTGTCAAAATTATAATTAAGTTCTGTAATGTAGTATCCATTTTCATACTCAGTATCATCAATCGAGACACAGCTTGTATTCATGACAGTTATGAGTATTATTAGAGTTATTCTTAGGAATGATTTGGAGTAGTTCTTCATAATGTAATTTCCTATATATCGCAGATTTTTATAAAAAATTTCTAATATATATTTTCACACTAAAATTATCTTTGAAAAACATATAAAATAATAATTATGTATTTCCAAATTGGAAATAGTGTGGATAGGTTTGATTGCATGAAAAGTTTCATTCTAGTAGCTAAGAATCGTAGTTTTACGGTAGCAGCTAGAAAACAAGGTTTTGGATTGGCAAAAGTTAGTAAACAGATTAATTTTCTTGAAGAATGGTTATCATCATCACTTTTTATACGTACTACAAGAAAAGTAGAGTTAACAGCCAAAGGAGAAGCATTTCTTGACTACGCACAAGATATTGTAAAGCGTGTCGAAGATGCACAAAATGATATTGAGAATAGAAATATACAGCCAAGAGGTGAGATAGCAGTCTCAATAACAGCAGGACTTAATGTGGCTTTTTTTATTGAGCATTTTGCTAATTTTTTATCAAAATATGATCAAGTAAAGCTCAATATACATAATATTAATTCCCCACTTACAGTATTAGAAGGTACATGTGATGTCTCCATAAGTTCTATAGATGTTGCTGACCCTAGACTGGTTAAATATGTTTTTTGTTCGTTTAAGCGTAAATTGTATGCATCACCTAGATATCTTGAGAAAAAAGGAATCCCTAGATCTTTATCAGACCTGTCTCATCATAATACTTTAATAAATACCCTCACTCACCCCAAAGGTTGGCAGTTTGGTAAATCAGCTGTAAATCTGAACTATGATTATTTATCTAGCTCAACAGATGAGTTAAAAAATGCAGCCAAGCACGGACTGGGAATTATTTGGTCAATTGATCCTTTAGTTAGACAAGAGGTTAATTCTGGAGAGCTGATAGAAATTAAGATGGATGAGGCTCAAGAAGATGTTAAGTTGTATTGTTATTTTTTACAAACATCAAAACAAGATAAGAGACGTATTCTTGCAGAATATTTGCTTGAGAATGTAGATATTTTCTAAGCTTAGTATTATTTTATCGGTATCATAACTTCATTAGTACGTAAGAATGGTATTGTCCATGGCGGATTATACCCAGCTGCCTCAGGTTGACCGTCTATCTCGTAGCTGTTGGCTTTTATCCATGTTTTAAGTTTAGTCGTATTGCTATCTATAGAGTCTTTGTCTAGGAAACCACTAAATGTAACTACCGCCATTTTAGTTTCAGGTTTCTCAACCAATTTGATTTTATCACTAGTTGGTTTTGGAGCATTTTGTAGAGTATATTGAGCCGGTAGTACAAAAGCTATAGTCCATGATTTATCGTCTCCAGCTATCATTACTGGAGCTGTCATCTGAATTTTTTGTGAAGATTGTTCTATTTTGACAGGAGCAGTCATTTGTATATCTTGTTTAGCAATGTTTGCACCAGTTATGTATCTAAACAAGTAGCCAAAACCTTTGTTGACAGCAGACTTATAGTCAGAGTCTTCGACAGTTACTTGAGCTTCAGTAAGAGGAGCATAAACTCTAACAGAGAAATTATCATCTGTCTTAATATTTGTATATTCAGCTTGAGGAGTATTATTAATTCCAACTATGCTACAAGATGATAATGCTAAAGCGGATAGTACCGATAAAGATTTTTTTAACATATCTTACACTCCTTAGAATTTGCTGTAAAAGATATCTATACTCATCATTATAAATCACAATATGGTTATTTAAGAGTTAAAGTTTTGTAAGGTTAAGTTGCTATAATTGTGCAAAACTTAAATAAAATAAGGTTTAAATATGACTAAATTACTCAAAATAATAGCGCTCCTTGCTGTTATGGTAGGAGCCTCTTACGCTTCGGTTGAAAAGCCTCTTAATCTTTTGCTCGAAAGAGCTTCTTTGATGCAAGGTGTCGGAATATGTAAGCATAAGCTTAATAGTCCTTTATATGATGCAGATCAAGAGCTTAGAGTACTACAAAATGCTCAAGCTTTAGCAAAAAAGAATCATTTAGAATCTAACTCATTTCTGATCTTTATCCAATTACAAATGGATTTATCTAAGCAAATAGAAGATTATTATGCAAAAAATGCAACTCAGCAACAGCTTGAGCAACAAAGCTCAGATTGTTTGTCTATATATCGAGATAAGATTAAAAAAGTTGATGAACAACTCTATCCGGCAATAAGTCAAAACATCAGCGAAATTAATAAAGATAAAGACTTAACTACAAAGCTTAGTGAGCTTGTGAAAAAACAAAATATTAAAGGTATCCCTCAAGATCCAAGCTATCTAGAACTATTAGCAAATGGTTTGCAAAGTATTAAAGTAGTTCAATAAGTTGACTTGAATAATTTAAAAGAAAAAACTTTAAGATATTAGTTATTTTTTATCCATTTTTGTCTTAAGTCTAAAGTAAATGGATATTCTTTGTTTTTAGGCATTTTATGGTAGTTAAACTGTTTAGAACTACCTTTTTTATCTACAATAACTCTATTGGTTTCATTATTATAGGTAGTATTGCCAGTAGCTGATACAACAGGATCATTTTCAACAAGATCGCCTTGAGAATGATTGAAATCCCAGTATCTGTTAATTCTACGTGATTCCGCTTCGTATGAGTTAACAGGGAATGTCTCATAACTTCTGCCACCCGGATGGGAAACAAAGTAGTTAAAGCCACCTATAGATCTATTATTCCATTTATCAACGATATCAAAAGTTAATGGAGTATCAACACCAATAGTTGGATGTAATGCTGACCACGGCTGCCATGCTTTGTATCGAACACCACTAACATATTCGCCTTCAATATTTGTTTTTGATAATGGGATTTGTACACCATTACATGTTACAGCATATCTTTCATCGTTAAAGTTTTGGATTTTCAGCTGTAATCTCTCTACAGAAGAGTCAACATATCTTGCAGTTCCTTGAGAGCTAGATTCTTCACCTAATACATGCCATGGTTCTATCGCAGCTCTTATCTCGCAGTGCATATTATTGATAGTAGTCATGCCATATAGAGGGAATCTAAACTCAAAGAATGGATCAAACCACTCAAGTTTGAACTCATAGCCTTCATCATTTAGGAACTGTACAACTTCTCTAATATCTTCTTTTACATAATGCTCTAATAAGAACTTATCATGTAGTCTTGTCCCCCAGCGTACTAAGTCGTGTTTATATGGTTTTTTCCAAAAACAAGATACCAATGCTCTTACCAATAGCATTTGTAATAGTGCCATCTGAGAGTGAGGAGGCATATCAAAGGCTCTAAGCTCTAAAATACCTAATCTGCCAGAGCTACTATCTGGCGAGTAAAGTTTGTCGATACAAAACTCACTTCTGTGTGTGTTACCAGTAATATCAGTCAGCATATGTCTAAACAATCTATCGACTAACCAGAATGGTACATTTGAGTCATCATCAGGTATCTGTGAGAAGGCTATTTCTAATTCGTATAGATTTTCTAATCTGCCTTCATCAACTCTTGGTGCTTGAGAAGTAGGACCAATAAAAGCACCACTAAATAAGTATGATAAACCGGGGTGATGTTGCCAAAATGTTATCAAACTTCTAAGCAAATTAGGTCTTCTTAAAAGTGGTGAATCACTTGGCTTAGCAGCTCCTAGAGTGACATGGTTACCACCACCAGTACCAGTGTGTTTGCCATCAATTGCAAATTTCTCAGTGCCAAGTCTACACTGTCTAGCATCTTCATATAAGCTAAGTATATTATCACTTAGCTCTTTCCATGAGTGTGCTGGTTGGATGTTTACTTCTATTACACCTGGATCTGGAGTTACTTTTATTCTATCTGTTCTATTATCTTGAGGTGGCTCATAACCCTCTATAATAACTGCCATATTTAGTTTCTTAGCAGTTGCTTCTATAGAGGCTATCAGATCTAAGAATGCTTCAGTATCATTTATCGGTGGTAAGAATATACATAGCTTATTATTTCTAATTTCTGTAGAAATAGCAGTTCTTACAAATGCACTATAAGTGTTATGAGGTGTCGTATTTGAATTAATCTCTTTTGCTCTTTGCTCAACTGGCGTTATATAGTCGCCAAGGTTAGGGTATGATGCAAATAAATCTGTTTCGACAGATTTTTCAATCTCGACATGTGGCTTAAGAATTAATGAGTCTAAAGGAAGTCTAAAGCCAAGCGGAGAATTACCTGCTAATAAAAACATATTTCCTCTTCTAAACTCCCATTTGGAGCTTATCCATTTTGTTTTACCAAAATCTAAGGGTAAGGCATAACCAACTTCTTCATCTAATCCAAAACTCAACTTCTCAGCTATAGTACGTCTTTCTAAAGGATCTTTGAGATTATATTTCATTGGGTCGACATCTACAGGAAGCTCAGCTTCTTTCATTATGTAGTAGATAGGATCTTCATAAGCAGCTATGATATTTTGATCGCTAACTCCCAAAATCAAAGATAGTGTAGATAGAAATTTTTTAGCATCAGCAGTTTTATATGGATATGATTTGCTCATATCTGCCAATAGTTCAGGATTTTTCCATACTGGATTGCCATCTTTTCGCCAATAAACAGTAGTTTGCCATCTTGGAAGAGGTTCTCCTGGGTACCATTTACCTTGAGCATGATGTAATAATCCACCGTTGGTTGTAGATGATAATAGTTTTCTAGATAGTTTATTCGCCAGCTCTCTTTTGTGTGGGCCATCCGCTTCTGTATTCCATTGCGCTGATTCCATATCATCTATAGATACGAAAGTTGGCTCACCTCCCATTGTTAATCGCACATCATTTTCAACCAGGTCCCTATCAACTTTGAAGCCTAAATTGTAAATATCTTGCCATTGGCTTTCTGTATATGGTTTGGTAACCCTTGGAGACTCAAATATTCTTGTGACCTTGTTCTCGTAGAAGAACTCTGTTTCACAGACATCAGTTGCCCCCTCGATAGCGTGAGCACTATTGTAGTGAGGTGTACAAGCTAGAGGGATATGGCCTTCTCCAGCAAAAAGCCCACTAGTAGAGTCTAGACCAATCCAGCCTGCTCCAGGTACATAAACTTCAGTCCAAGCATGTAAGTCTGTAAAATCTTCTTCTGGGCCATTAGGTCCATCTAATGAATCAACATCAGCTTTTAGTTGTACTAAATAGCCAGATACAAATCTTGCTGCAAGTCCAAGATGCCTTAGAACTTGTACAAATAACCAAGAGAAGTCTCGACAGCTACCTAGCTTCTTATCAAGTGTTTCTTTGGGTGTTTGTACACCTGGCTCAAGGCGGATAGTATAATCAAGAGTGTCGTATATTTTTTGATTTATTTCCACTAAGAAGTCTATTATAGGTTTCTTAGACTTATCTACTGATGCAACAAAGTCTCTTAATTCTTTTGAATCATCTTCTAACTCTAGATATGGTGCTAACTCTTTTTTCAAATCTTTTTTGTACTGGAAAGGGTAGTCCTTTGCTCCTTCTTCAACAAAGAAATCAAAAGGATTAATGGTAATCATGTCAGCAATAATCTCAACATCAATACTAAATTCATCAGTTCGTTCAGGAAAGACTAATCTTGCTAGATAGTTTCCAAAAGGGTCTTGTTGCCAATTAATAAAATGGCTATTTGGCTTAATTTTAAGCGAGTAAGATTCTATCGGTGTTCTGCTATGCGGAGCTGGTCTTAATCTTATTATATGAGGAGATAATGAAATTTTCTTATCGTACTTATATTGAGTTTTATGAGAAATAACTACTTTTAAAGCCATAATAAACCTACCTTTTATGCTTCTGTAATGAGATACATAGATAAAAATAATCATCTATATAATCTAATAATACATAATTTTAAGGATTTTATGAAAAGTAAGTTGATTTCTAGAGATAAAAAAAATAGATAGTATCAAAATAAAAAATATGAAAACCTAATTTACTATAAGCTTTCATATTCAATTGTCATGATTGGATATATGTTGAAATAACAAAGTTAAAATATGGTTTACTATCACCGTAAATTAAACTAATATATAGTTTCAACATCGATTAATCATTTGAGAAACTTAATGAAAATAATGTTCTCAGCAGATGGTATCTCTAAATCAGATTTAGAGAAAACAGCCTCTGTTTCAAAGTATGTTGACTGTGTTAAAATTGGTCATATTTTATGTTCAACTCTATCATTTAAAGAAATTCATCAATTAGTTGGCGATAAAGATATCTTTTTGGATTTTAAATTACACGATATTCCTAATACAGTTAAAACCGCAATAGAAAACTACTCAAAAGCTATCCCAAATTTTAAATACTTCACATTTCACGGTACTGCTAGTGATGAAATGGTCAAGGCAGCACTTACAGCAGATACTCAAGCAATACCATTAGCTGTGATTACTCTTAGTAGTGATGCTAATTTTGATAAGGCAGATAGTCTAGCAAAATTTCAGAGATGTGTGGATTTAGGTGTGGAAAACTTTATATGTCATCCACATTTAGTTGCAGATGTTAGAGCAAAATTTGGGGATAAAATCAAATTGTATGTACCAGGTGTGAGACTTGAAAGTGACTTAAGTGATGATCACTTTAATGCTTTGACACCTAAAAAAGCTAAAGAGCTAGGTGTTGACTACATTATCGTAGGTAGACCTCTTCTACGTGCAGATGATATTGTTGAGAAGCTAAAAGAATTTGAGTGTTAAGATGCAAAATCAAGATCTTAAAAGAATAATAATCTCGCCACCATTTGGTAAATATCTTAAATTTACCGAAACCTCTAATGTTTATGGTTCTTTTACAGTTAATAGACGCTGGGGACTTATTAAACAAGCTCTCAAAACTATCCGTAAAATAGATAAAAATGCTTGGCGTAATAAGATTGGTTTGCGTAATCCTGGGTTGGCAAATGCAAAGCCACCGAAAAGGTCGCAAGATATTATATCTTTGGCGGCATTAGAGATGTCAGACTGGCATAGTTTTGCAGAGACTTTAAAGTTACCAAAGTTTGCCAATCATAAGAATATTGAGATAAATATAGGTTGTCCTAATGCTAGTATTGTTGATTTTCCAGCTGAACTAGCTCCGATCTTTGCTGGTAGAAATATCAGTATCAAAATGCCACCAACTGTAGATCATAATGCTAAGATTAGAGAGTATCTTGCCGTAGGTATTACAACTTTTCATTTGTGTAATACTATCCCTACAGCTAAGGGTGGAGTTTCAGGTTATCCATTACATGAGTATAGTTTGCCTGCTATCAAAAAAGCTAGAGAAGAATTTGGTGATAGTATTACTATAATTGGTGGAGGCGGTATTTATACTCTTGAAGATGCTAAAAAATATATAGATGCAGGGGCAGATCACTTATCTCTAAGCTCTATAATGTTTAATCCTATTAAGGGTAAAAAATTAGTTAAAGAGATTAATAACCTTTCTTTTTAAGTAATAGTTTATCTGTATTCTTATATGATTGTGGAGCGAAATCTCCCATCCATTCTTTAACTGCTTTGAAGTTTTCGATAAATGTTTGTTTATCACCATCAGATACTTTCTCAGCATTAGAGTTTACAAATTCAGCAAATTCAGTGATAGTTTGTTGTCTTTGCTTATCTGACATAATAATATCAGCATATAATCCTCGACCTTGACTAAATAGTCTACCAACAATATTAAGTTCCATCTTATATACAGGGCTAGCTAGTTTTAACATTTTTTGAATATCAACATTTTTGTGCTTAAGAAATAGACCTAGGCAGTAGACACTAAAATGCTCAATACCTTGGATAAAAGTCATAGCTTCATCATGCTCTTCGGCAGTCATGTTCTCTATACTAAAGCCAATTCTCGCTAGATCATCGATAAAGTATTGATACTTATCTTGCTGTTTACCATCACAGACTACAATTACCTGATTGTCGGGAGAGCTAATTGTTGGACCAAAAATAGGGTGAAGCCCTACAACTGGCCCATCATAGTTGGCTAACATGCTATCTAAAGGTTCTTTTTTGATACTAGTATAGTCAGCTAATATAGTGCCTTCAGAAAGATAGGGTATTGTTTTTTTGATAATTTCATCAGTTAAATATATTGGTACAGATAATATAACAATGTCTTGATTAGCAAGTTTTTGCTTGGGGGTTTGCCAATCACTTTCATCAAAAATAGTTAGTGCATACTCAGGTAGGAATTTACTAAAGATATTTTGAGTCATTTGACCCATTTCACCATTACCACCAATTATACAAATTCTTTTTTGCATTTTAAGGTTCCTTAATCTTAATTTTTTCGCTGCTTACTCTGTAAGCTATAGCGACATACTTTTTTCATAGCAGAAAAAGTATGCAAAACTGCCTAGCACTACGCTAACGTAATTTAAAACAAACAGGAAATAAAAAACTCACATTGTTCAAGCAATTTTATTTCCTAGCTATTTGTTTTTGAAATCACTAATCCCTAATGTGCATTTATTTTCTATAATAAATGTCATATATTTTTACTAATTACTAAATCTTGAAACTAAAAGTTACAGGACCATCATTTGTCAAAGACACTTTCATATCAGCACCAAATATTCCTGTTTGGACTTTATCATATTTATTCTTGAATATATCTACAAACTCTTTGAATTTTTCTTTTGCTATTTCAGGAGGACAACCACTACTAAAGCTTGGTCTATTACCTTTCTTTGTATCAGCAGCAAGTGTAAATTGTGGTACAAGAATTATCTCTCCATTAATATCTGCTAGAGATAAGTTCATCTTGCCTGCATCATCTTCAAATATACGATACTTGATGATTTTATCAGTCATTTTTTCGAAGTTTTGGTGGGTGTCTTCTTTCTCAACACAGACTAGTGCTAAGATACCTTTATCTATATCAGCAACTTTTTGACCATCAACTACTACATTTGCGCAGTTTACTCTTTGTATGATACTAAGCATATCAATATATTGTTTTTGTTAAATCAATCCTTAAATTGTATCAAAAACATCTGTATACTCTTACAAAAATATTTGTTAAATAAAATCTCTAAATGAAAAAAATATTTCCTCTGGTTCTTTTTGTCGTTTTGTATCTTTTGATATGGGATGGGCTAACTCTCTTGATTCATTCTCCTTATAGTATTTCTCCGGATACTGCAGAAAATATTATGTGGGGTATGCATCCAAGTTTAATGTATGATAAGCATCCGTGGTTAGGAGCACTATTCCTTAGACCATTTGTATTACTTTTTTCGCCATTATTAGCGAATCTATTGGCAACATCTATTTGTATAGTCGTTACTTGGCTCTATGTATACAAGATAATGAGGCTATATTTTGAGCATAAAGAAGCTATTTTTGTTACGCTATTATCATTATTAAGCTTTTTTTATATGGGAGAGTTTTTTCTTCAATATAATCAAAATATAATATTGTTGCCATTTTGGACAGCAAGTGCTTATTACTTTATAAAAGCTGTAAATTCTAATAGAGCTATCTATTGGCTCTTAACAGCTTTAATAGTTGCTTTAGCAGTTTATGCTAAGTTTCAAATAGCGATAGTAGCAATCGCAATGCTGATGTATTTAATATTTAATTACAAGATTCATTATACTAAGAATATCTTGTTATCAGCTATATTTGGTTTTGTATTACTAATACCAGGTATGGTTTCTTTGTATGAGCTTAACTTTATCACTATACATTATGCCGCAGCTAGAGTTGCGGAACCTGATTCAGGTATGCTTTTTAATATATTTAATGGCTTATTTGATAGTATATTTCAGCTACTTAATTTTGCTGTTGCTATAGTTATCCTTGTATATTTAGCTTTTAGAAAGAATTTAGTGAGAGGTGACTCTAAATTAACCAATAACCAAAAGGCTATAGTTTATATAGGAGTTGTTCCATATATAATTTTTTGTTTATTAGAAATGTTTAATGGAACATTACCAACAGAGTGGTTAGTGTGTGCTACAGCACTATTTATTCCAGCAATATATGTGTTATTAAGGCTGAAAGTTTCTAATATTTCTATATATAAAATAGTAATGTTTGGTTTGATTGTGAATCTGATTTATTTTATTGTGTTTAATATAAATACTTTCACAAATAATAGGATAGAGCATAATAACATTGGCAATGGTATTGCCGTAGTAGCCGATAATTTAATTAAAGATAATCATTTAGCTTACCCAGAGTATGCATCAGGAAGCTGGGATTATGGACTTTATCTGACAGCATTTATGAGTAAGCATCCTAACTTTGTAAGAGAGTGGTACAAATTAAGCTCTAAAGGCTCTATGGTTATGGTTTTCCCCGGCTGTGGTGGTGAATATGGTTATATAGATAATGATATCAAAACACTCGGCTATAAGGTTATATATAAGAAGTGCCAAAATGTGCAATTAGTAGATAAAATAAAACCTCAAGAGAAACCTTTTACGTTCTATTTTGTTGAGAAGTAAGCTTTCTTATATGCACCATAAAAATTATAACTATAATAATCACACATAAAATTGGTCCAAGTATAATAGGAACCTGTTTGTCTATATGTTGACCTAAGAATCCAGAAATAAATAAGCAGATTGAAGCGCCGATTGAGCCAGACATTATCAAGAAAGAAGACACTTTAGGACTTGAGTAATTAGCATTATTTATACCATAGCCTAGAAGTGTAGGAAACATCGCCGCACATCCAAATCCTAACACTACACCACCTAATATAAATCCATAAGGACTATCAGCAATCAAGAATATTATAAATCCTATCAAAGTAATAAATGAACTTATCATAATATAAACAGCAGGCTTAATTCTTGTAAGTATGAATAGTCCTACAATCAGTCTTGAAATAGCAATAATACCCCAAAATAAGCCGATAATAAGACCGACATCGGTGACTTTAAGATGCTTAGCTTCTTGTAAATATGGCGAGAACCAATATGAAACAATATATTCGATATATACATAAATCATTATCGCTAATGCAATCAGCACTACACTAAGATTTAGAAGTTTTGGTTTAGATGATTCGAGCTTGTTATCTACGTTATCAATTTTGATAGAACTTTTATCTTCAAATTTAGTCAAAAATATAATTACTAATAACACTAAGTATAAGCATCCCATGCCTATAAATACTGCACGCCATGAGAAGTGTTCAACTATATGACCACCAATAAAGGGTACTAATGCAGATCCTGCGCCAAAGAAGAAATTTAGAACATTTAGGCGCGATTCACTTTTGCCACTTTTAGAGTATGCTGCATGAATAGTCTGACTAACAGCAGGAACTAAAAAGCCTACACAAGTACCATTTAAAAGAGCGCACAAAGCATAGATATATAAAGGAAATCCAGCTGCTATAGTAAATTGAGCGATAAGGCCTATTATCAAGGCAATTAATAAGGTATTTCTGCAACCTAAAGAGCTCATTGTTTTTGAGCTTAAGGCGTTACCTATCAAGAGACCTAATATATTCAACACATCAATATAGACAATATGTGATACATTTACATGATAATGACTAGAAATTTGAGGTGATACTAGTCCTAATATAGCTCCAAAACCACCTGTAATAAAAGCAGCTATGAAACAAATACTTACGGCTTTTATTTTTAAGTTTTCTGGGACTATAAAAGTTGATAATTGATTACTTGTATTAATTGATGCCATTACTATACTCTCTGTTTTTTTATTCCCATATTGAACTAAGCTCATGTAGCTTGACAGTTATATCATTTTTATTAGCTACACTTATCTGTAATGTATTTTCTATTATATTAGAAGGGTCAAATCGCATCGTAATAGACTCTTCACCTTTATTAACAAAAAGCTCTATACTAGTTGTATCTAAGAAAATATCTACACTTACATTTTGAGATGATATATCTACTACAGAAGCTTCTGTCATAATCTCCGAGAAGTTGTTTTTTACAGTTAATTGATTATTTTGATAGCTAATATTAAAGACATAATTTTGATCAGTTTTTAAAAGATTTAGTTGCCATTGCTCTTTAGAGCTAAAATCTAAATTTAGTTCTATTAGATTTGAAGGCAGAGTAATATCTTGATTGAAGTTTCTGATTTCTATAGTTTTATTTCTAAGGTTTTTATAATTATCTATAGGATAAGATAAAAGTTTATCTTTGTTTATTCTAAGCTGTCTCATTAAGCTCATAGCACCTGCAGAATCTTCTTTTGCTCGATTTTTAAAATCTTCCCAACAGTTCATCCAGCCTATGGTATATCTATTACCATTAGCTTCGAAAGTTTGTGGAGCATAAAATTCCTTCGCTGAGTCTATATATCTAAGAGGAGTCTTGGGTATAAAATGTTTGCCATCAAAATCACCAATATAGTAATACGATTGATAATTAAAATCTTTTTTATCTTTAGTTTCAAATATTGACAAAATAAGAACATATTTACCATCAAGGTAAAATAGATCTGGACACTCTAATGTTCTACCTGAGAGAGCTCTCTCTTGAAATAAGATACTATGATAAACCCAGCTCTCAGCATCATCAGATCTATACAGTACAACGCTTGGATATCCTTTTGCATAGGTGCCAATAATTAGGTAGTAACAGTCAAATTTTTCATCAAACCACACTTTAGTATCTCTAAAATCATAAGAACAAAAATCTGGCTTATGATTTATTACTGTTTTGGGTTTTGAGAAGTGAATAGCATCTTTGCTTTTGATGAGATTTTGTTTTTCTATAAAGACATTTGGAGTGTTGTCTAAATCCTCAAAGTGCTCTGTATAAGTCAGAAAAAGCTCATTATTGATAACTGTAGCACTTCCTGAGAAAGCACCACCAATATATCTATCATCAAGATCGTTTTGTGGGTAAATAGCAATAGGTAGATGTTGCCAATGTACCATATCTTCAGATACTGCATGTCCCCAGTGTAGCATTGGTGTATGCTTACCATAAGGATAATGTTGGTAAAACATATGATATTTACCATTGAAGTAAACTAGGCCATTTGGATCATTTAACCAAGCTTCTTTTGCAGTGAAGTGATATTGTAGACGTTCAGTATTTCTTATATTTGAATTATCATGAGAATGACATGACTGCCATTTACCATGTTTTAGGCTAAAGCAGATACCTCCCTGCTCAAGCAAAGAATCATCATACAGCCAACCGTTCTCTATACTTATATTTTGAGTATCACAAACAATTTTTAGGATATATTTCTTACTAGCTTCTAGTAACCACTCAATATGATAATACTTAGTTTTTAATGTGGTTGTTTGGATTGGATGACATTCTACAACTGTATCATTGTGATAGAGCTTAAATTGCCCATGCTGATTGGTATTATAGTCAAAAGATATTACACAGTTAGTTTTGACATTTAGGCTAAAAGAATTTTCATCGAGTTTTGTTATAAGCATTTTCAAAACAATAAAGAAGTATATAAGAAAAGTTTAAGTGACTAAATATCTATAGTCAATTTATAATCATTAAAACAAAATTAGGCTTACTATTTTGCACAATGTGTTATAGATTATATTGTTATAAATTTAGTAAAGAGAATTGATTTTGATAAAAGATATAAAGGTAAGGCAGTTTTCGGTATTGTGGTTTATAGAGTTATGGGAGAGATATGCTTTTTATAGCTTCCAAGCTTTATTTATGCTTTTTATAACAGCTAGTCATATTAGTGAGTCACAAGGGTATCTAATTTTTGGGATATTTGCTTCATTAATTTATATTACGCCAACCATAGGTGGATATATATCTGATAAAGTTATCGGCATAAAAAATGCTTTGGTTACTGGTGCAATTCTACTGTTATTAGGTTATGTTGTATTAGCAATGTCTAATGATCTTAAGCATATTAGCTTGGCGTTATCATTAATTATTGTTGGTAATGGTTTATTTAAGCCTGCTCCAACAGCATTAATTTCAAAGATTTTTAATGACAATCCTGCACAGTCACATTCAGCATTTACACTTTATTATATGGGTGTAAATATAGGGAGTTTTTTAGCAATAGCATTTACTCCTATTATTGCAAAATATACTAGTTATTCATATGCTTTTATAATTTGTGTTATTGGTATGATTTTAGCACTATCAAATTATGCTTGGCGTGCAAGATTATTAAAAGATATTGAACCAGAGAATAAAAAAATAACCAATAAAACTAAAGCTCTAGTCTCATTGGTATGTTTATTACAAATAGCTATTTGTTATGCTTTATTTCAGATGACAGATATATCTCTGTATTTAATAATAGTTGTCTGTTTATTAACTTTTTTGTACATGCTGAATGATGCAAAAAATACTTCGAGTAAAAAAGAAAAAATACTACAGATAATCGGTGTGATTTTAGTAATTGAAGCAGTTATCTATTTTATTATTTATAACCAAATGTTTTCTACATTAGTTTTGTTTGCTGACCATAATGTAAATCTTAATTTGATTGGGTTTAATGTTTCTCCAGCAACTTATGCAGCACTAGACTCTTTTTGGTTAGTGGTTCTAAGTCCTATTTTGGCAATACTGTATAAGAAGAGTGTAAGTCACTTATCAATCCCTTATAAATACTCTATAGGTACAGTGATAGCTGGGTTAGCCCCATTAACATTATACTTAGTCATTATGTTAACGCAGAAAAATGGCTTTATTGATGGTAATTGGATGATTATCTACTTCTTCTTTGGAGCATTAGCAGAATTGTTGGTTGCTGCTTTAGGTTTTTCTTTGATAGCGATTTATTTTAGAAAAGAGATAGTTACGCTAGGCATGGGCTTTTTTATGCTTGCATTAGCTTTTGGCGGCGCATTATCTGGTAAACTAGGTCAGCTTGTAGCTATGCCAGAAGGTAAGATTGATCCTATTATGAGTTTAAATATCTATCAAAATTACTTTTTATGGCTAGGTGTAATAACTATCATTTTAGGTATCGTATATGCTTTGGTAGCTAGACTAGCTACTAGTATAGCCAAGAAGAATAACATTTCTTTAGGATAAAAGAGTTTTATAGTCTATTTATAATCTCATCGGTAAACTCTATTGTTGAGGCTAGTTTAGTTCCTTGAGTGTATATATCTGAAGTTCTAAAGCCATCTTCAAGAGTCTTATTGATAGCACTTGCAATGGCTTCTGCCTCTGTTACTAAGCCAAATGAATAAGAAAGCATTAATGAAGCAGATAATATCTGCGCAATTGGGTTTGCTTTGCCCTGACCTTTGATATCATAAGCAGAACCACCAGAAGGCTCATATAACCCAAAACCATCTTTATTTAAACTTATTGATGGTACTAAGCCAATAGAACCAGGTAATACAGATGCTAAATCAGAAATAATATCACCAAAAAGGTTACCAGTAACCATTACATCAAATTGACTAGGATTAAGTACCATTTGCATTGCACAATTATCAACATACATATGATTAACATTTACATTTGGATAATTTTTAGCCACTTCATTGACAATATTTCTCCATAGCCTTGATGTATCTAAGACATTAGCCTTATCTACAGATGTAAGTCTATTTGAGCGTTGAGTGGCTCTTTCAAATGCTTGTACGACAATATTTCTAATCGTATGTTCATCATACTCAGCAATATCAGTTGCACATCTTACACCACATTCATCTGTAAAAGTTCTATGCTCACCAAAGTAGATATCTCTAGATAATTCTCTAAAGATTTCAATATCTGCACCATTTGCAATACGACTATCCTTTAGTGGACAAGCTTCTTTGAGTGCTGGAAAAATCTGGCTAGGACGGATGTTTATATTAAAACCAAAGTGTTTTCTAAGAGCTAGGATACTATTAGCCTCACAGCCTTGCCATTTTTCTTCATTTTGAGCTTCAACAGGTCCGCCAACAGAGCCAAAAAGTATTGCATCAGAGTTTTTACATATCTCTAATGTTTCTTCTGGACAGTGGCTTTTATATTTATCATAAGCAGCACCACCAACAAGAGCTTCTATATAGTTAAATTTATGATTATATTTTTTAGCAATAGAATCAAGAACTTTGATTGCTGATTCCATTACTTCAGGTCCGATTCCATCACCTGCTAATATAGCAATATTTTTTTCCATTTTAGCCTCTTTGTGATTGTTCAAATTGTTTGATTATATCTAGATGTTCAATAAGATAAGTCATGTCATCAAGTCCTCTAATCAGGCAATCTTTACGGAAAGGGTCATAATCAAAATTATAAGTATCACCATCTGCACTAACCGTTTGCTCTTGTAAGTCAATAGTTATACTAAATTTTGGATCTTCAGCCTTATCACATAATTCTTTGACAATATCTTTGTCTAATGAGATTAACAATAAGCCATTTTTTGCAGCATTATTGAAAAATATGTCAGAAAATGATGGTGCAATTATAACTTTGATACCCGCTTGAGTTAATGCCCAAACAGCATGCTCTCTTGATGAACCACAGCCAAAATTATCTCCAGCAATCAATATTTCAGAATTAGAGTAGTCAGGGTTATTAAAAACAAAACCGCTATCTTTTTCCTTTAAGTTATGAAATAAACTTTTACCATAACCATCTTTTGTTGTTTGAGTTAGAAAGTTTGCAGGAATAATCATATCTGTATCAATATCACTTAGCCATAAAGGAATTGCGCTAGATGTTAGTTTTTTAAAAGCTTGCATTCTTATAGCTCCTTATCTAATTTATCAACACTACAAATCTTACCCATAACAGCACTAGCAGCAACTGTTTGTGGTGAAGCAAGATGAGTTATACTTCCTTTACCTTGACGGCCTATAAAGTTTCTATTTGAGGTACTAATACATCTTTGACCTTCTGGAACCTTATCATCATTCATTGCTAAACACATTGAGCAACCAGGCATTCTAAATTCAGCACCAGCATCCGCAAAGATCTTATCTAAACCTTCTGCTATTGCAATATTTCGTACTTGCTCTGACCCAGGAACTATATACATAGTTACATTTTTAGCAACCTGTTTGCCTTTTAAAACATTAGCCACAGCGCGCATATCTTCTATACGACCATTAGTACAGCTACCAACAAATGCCCACTGTATTTCTTTACCAAAGATATCTTCATCGGCATTAAATTTAGTATAGTCATAAGCTTGTTGAGCCAGTTTGTGTTGATGAGTAGGTATATCCTTCAAGCTTGGAATCTTAGCTGAGATACTGATAGCATGTTGAGGGTTTATTCCCCATGTAACCATTGGCTCAAGTCCTTCAATATCGACTTTGATAGTTTTGTCATAGTGAGCGTTTTCATCACTGATAAAGCTATTCCAATATTCTACAGATTTGTCAAAATCCTTACCTTGAGGCGCATATTTTTTACCTTTTAGATAACTAAAAGTTTTCTCATCAGGAGAAACCAAACCCGCTCTTGCACCACATTCTATCGACATATTACATAACGTCATACGCTCTTCCATAGTCATATCTTTGATTGCTTGGCCAACATACTCGATGACATAACCACCAGCACCACCAATACCAATATTAGCGATTAGCTTCATGATAATATCTTTAGCAGTAGCTGACTTTGACGGCTTACCAACAAACTCTACTCTCATTGTCTTTGGTCTATATTGCAAAATACAGTTAGTAGCAAGTACATGTCCAACTTCAGATGTTCCAACACCAAATGCTAAAGCTCCAAATGCACCATGAGTTGAAGTATGAGAGTCACCACATACAAGAGTTATACCTGGTAATGTAAAGCCAAGCTCTGGACCTATGACATGGACAATCCCTTGGTGTTGGCTTTCAAAATCATAAAAATCAATACCAAATTCTTTAACATTGCTTCGTAATTTCTCAACTTGAGCTTGAGCAGTTTTATCTTTCATCTCTAATCTATTGATTGGTGATGTTGATATACTATGATCTACAGTCGCAATAATCGATTTCGGATTATTGATAGGTATATTTAACTCTCTAATTTTATCAAAAGCTTGAGCAGATGTTACTTCATGCATTAGCATTCTATCTATATATAAAATATCAGGAAAGTCAGGTATATGTTTTACAACGTGAGCATCCCAGATTTTATCAATAATATTTTTTGCCATTTTATTTCCTATAGTTTGTTTCTATATATAGCTTATTAGTCGCTGTTATTAATGCTTTAAGTGAGGATATCTCAATATCTTGATCTACAGCAATCCCTTCAACGACCGGACTATTTTCACCAGTTTTGATTATAATGGTGGTTTCAGATTTGGAATTAATCCCAGCATCTTTTAATGACCTAGAGAAGTAATCTGAAATATTTATCTCTGGTATATGCTCCTGTATACCTTTTAATAGTGCTGAAAGAGCTGAGTTATCGCCATTATCAGTAATTTTATAGTCTATATTTCCAAAGAATTTTCCTTTAAGCTCAACATAGGTTTCACCATTAGATTTACCGTAGTCTATAGCTGATACATTAATAGGAGATTTAATCTGTTTATAAGCCTGTATTAGCTCTTCATCTGTGATACCTTTTCTACGCTCATGATAAATATCTTTTATTTGCTGAGCTATAGCTGCTTTTTCTTTATCATCACAAATATAACCATTTTCTTCGATAATTTTCTTAGCATGGTTACCACCTGATAATGGACCAAAAATAAAGCTAATTTCATTACCGACAGATTCTGGGTGGAATGGCTGATATGCTAGAGGATTATTCAATATAGCATTTGTATGTCCACCAGAAGTGTGTCGTGCTGAGTTTAGACCTGTGATAGGGTGGTGAGGTTGTCTTGATAACATTCTCTTGCCAATAAAATCTGAAATAGTTTTAAAATTAGCAATATTAATATCATTATAATAATGACAATCTTTTTGTTTGCCAAAAAGGTTTATAAACATCACACATTGTTCTAATGATGCGTTACCAGCTCTTTCACCAACACCATTGATACAGCCCTCTACTTGTGTTGCAGGACCATCAAATACAGCGTTCATAGAGTTCTCTAATGCTAATCCCAAATCATTATGACAATGTGCTGACCAGATTATATTTTTATCAGGGAATTCTTTTTTGATGATTTCAGCATGTTTAGTCATATTTTTGACAAAGTAGTTATCATTTTCACGCTCACAAGCTCCACCAATAGTGTCAGGACAGTTGATAACTGTAACACCAGCAGATACTGCAGCCCTAAAAACATCAGTAACATAGTCAAAAGTATCACCTAGTCTTGAATATCCTTCTGCGCTAAACTCGACTTCAAAGCCTTGATCACTAGCTAGCTTAATTAACTCATAAACATTTTTGATATTCTGCTCGTTATCATTTTTGCTACCAAGACTAGCTTGAGCTAGATTTGGATCTACAGGCAAATACATATGAACTCTAGCTTTACCTATTGCTAATGATGGACGTAATGCATCCATTGTGATCTCTACTTGGTTTTTTCTTAACTGACATAGTCCAGCAATAACCATATTAGAGTTTTTCTCAGCCATTCTTTTTGAGATAGTATTTACTATTTCAAAATCTGTATTACTTGCTGAAGGGAAGCCTGCTTCTAGGACATCGATATTTAGCTTATCTGCAAGATCTGCATACGCAATATTATCTTCAAAAGACATCCCAGCTCCAGGAGACTGTTGTCCATCTCTAAGAGTTGTATCAAAAATATAAATTTTCTTTTTATCCATTTCACTGGCTCCTATACATAAGTTAAAGCATCTTTATAAGCTTCGCCTTTTTTAAGTTTTTCAAAGACTTCTTTTATTTGATTGGTTATTGTGTGGTCATTACTTTTTAACTTATTATCATCTATACTTGCCATAGGAGTGATTTCAGCAGCAGTTCCACAGAAGAAAGCCTCATCTGCATTTATTAGCTCATCAACTTTAAACAATCGTTCTGTAACTTTATAGCCCAAATCTTTAGCAATTTGGATTATAAGCTTACGAGTTATCCCATCTAGTATAGTTCCTAATGGAGTTGTTATAACTTCATTATCTTTGACAAAAAAGACATTCATTGCAGCACCTTCAGCCACATTGCCATCAGCATCTAGAAGCAGAGATTCATGGTAATGCGTACCAAGAGTCTCTCTAGAAGCTAGTATACTGTTGACATAGTGCCCACCAATCTTAGCATCACAGACAGTAGAGCGAGGGTGAATTCTTATATATTTACTAACTTTGATGTCTACTTTATCAGCAGCCATATATTTACCCATATCTATGCAATAGATAGTGATATCAACAGGGTGATCTTTCGCAGGTAATACACTAACTCCTCCTTCAGCAAAATATGCTAAAGGTCTTATATAGCAAGATTTTTTGCCACTAGCTCTGATAGTATCTAATACAGCTTGGCATAGTTCATCAAGGGTATATTTACACGTCATGCCTAGGACACTCATCGAGTACATAAATCTTTGCATATGCTCTTTTAGTTTTAAAACACCTACACCATTAGGAGTATCATAGGCTCTTATACCTTCAAATACAGATGACCCGTAATGCAAAGAGTGAGTATCTATACCAACTTTTGCCTTTTCATAGGAGATTATCTCGCCATTTTTCCAAATTTTATCTATCATATTGACCCTCGATATTTTGTAATTATTTAAAATATATTTTTATGCAACAATGTCTAAAATTATAGACAGAGGAGTTTTGTGCTGAGGGAGAGGAGTGCTTGAGAAGAGTTACTTTGAGATTTGATTTTTTGAGAAAACATAGCAGTGGCTGTTTTACCACTACCAACTGCTTCGACTATAGAGAAATTACTCCCTTTTTGTCTTCGTATCTGCATACATGAATCTACTTTTTTATGCATTTTCCCTTAGCTTTTGATTAAAGGATATTTTATTTAAAATACCACTATATAAAACTCAATATAGTTATTGTAGCCATATAATATTTTAGAGTAAACCTTGATTTAGCTTAACTAGTGAAATTTTTTGAAAGGGAAGAATTTAAAAGATAGTTAATTATCTGCGATCAGCATAAATTTTTGCTTGAGCAGCTGATAATCTTGCTATAGGAACTCTAAAAGGAGAGCAAGATACATAGTCAAGATCCAAATCATGACAGAAACCAACAGAGTATGGCTCACCACCATGCTCGCCACATATACCCATTTTAGCATTTGGGTTAACAGCTTTGACACCTTCTTTAGCTATTTCCATCAGTTTACCTACACCTTTAGGATCTAGTCTAGCAAATGGATCGAAGCTTAAAATACCCTTTTCAAGGTAGTCTTTAATGAATTTATTAGCATCGTCTCTGCTAAAGCCAAAAGTCATCTGAGTTAAGTCATTTGTACCGAATGAGAAGAACTCACTGCCAGCTTCAGCAAGCAGACCTGCACCAATAGCTCCACGAGGAGTTTCTAGCATTACACCAACTTTATAGTCGATATCTATTTTTTCACGTTTAAGAATTGTGTTAGCAACTTCTCTAACTATACCGCTTAGTAATTTGAACTCTCCAAGAGTACTAACTAATGGAATCATAAGCTCAGGTTTAACTTCAATTCCCATACGTTTGCTTGAAATTGCCGCATAGATGATAGCTTTAGTTTGCATCTCGATGATTTCTGGATATGTCACAGCGAGTCTACAGCCTCTATGACCCATCATAGGATTCATTTCATTTAAAGCTTCTATACGAGCTTCTAACTCACTGTAGCTAATATTAAATTCGCGGGCTAGATCATCAATCTCATCAACTTCATGAGGTAAAAATTCATGTAGAGGAGGATCTATAAATCTGATAGTTACAGCTAGATTATCCATAGCCTCAAAAAGCTCTTCAAAGTCTTGTTGCTGTACTGGAAGCAACTTATCCAAAGCCTTTTGTCTTTCTTTTTTATCTTTAGCTAAGATCATTTGTCTAACATAAGATATGCGATCTTCTTCAAAAAACATGTGTTCTGTACGGCATAGTCCGATACCTTCAGCACCATACGCTCTAGCAACAGAGGCATCTTTGAATGTATCAGCATTACATCTAACACGAAGCTTACGAACATTGTCAACAAATTTCATAAACTCTTCAAAGTCTTGAGTAACTTCAGGATCAACAGTTTTGATAATACCTCTGTATACAGTACCTTTTGTACCGTCAAGAGATAAATAATCACCCTCAGAGAAAACTTGACCTCTCTCAAAAGTAATAGTTTTTTTATCTTCATCGATTCTAGCTGCTTCTAATCCAGATACGCAACATTTACCCATTCCACGAGCTACTACAGCAGCGTGAGATGTCATACCACCACGTAGAGTTAAGATACCATTACAAGCATTCATACCTGCTATATCTTCAGGAGAAGTTTCAATTCTAACTAGGATAGTTTTTTCCTCACCACGAGCTTTAGCTGCTAGCAAAGATTCAACATCAAAATATATTCTACCACTTGCAGCACCCGGTGAAGCACCTAATGCAGAACCAAGAGGGCGCTTAGAAGCAAGAGCTTTTTCATCAAATTTAGGATGTAGTAGTTGCTCTAGCAAGTGAGGTTCAACCATCATCACAGCCTCTTCGTTTGTGATTAGGCCTTCTTTAGCCATATCAACAGCTATTTTCAAAGCTGCTTTTGCAGTTCTTTTACCATTTCTTGTTTGCAGCATGAAAAGCTTACCATCTTCGATAGTAAACTCCATATCTTGCATATCTTTGTAGACATTTTCTAAATTTTTAGCAATTTTTACAAAGTCATTAAACACTTCTGGCATTTTGTCTTTCAAAGTTGAAATATGTGCAGGAGTTCTGGTACCTGCAACTACATCTTCACCTTGAGCATTGATCAAATACTCACCAAAAAGTTCATTCTCACCAGTGGAAGGGTTTCTTGTAAAAGCAACACCTGTACCAGAGTTATTTCCAGAGTTACCATAGACCATTTCTTGGACGTTAACAGCCGTACCCCAGTTATTCGAGATATTATTGATTTCTCTATATATGATTGCTCTTTCAGCATTCCATGATCTAAATACAGCCTCTACAGCTGCTAGAAGTTGTTCAACAGGATCTGTAGGAAATTCTTTGCCAACTAGATCTTTGTAGACTTTCTTATATTCTGCAACAATATCTTTATAGTCTTGAGCACTTAGATCGCAATCATTTTTGACATTTCTCTTTTCTTTTTTATCATCAAGTATTTTATCGAAAGGTTTTTTCTCACAGTCCATAACAACATCTGCAAACATCATTATGAATCTTCTGTAGCTGTCATAAACAAACTGCTCGTTATTTGTCTTTGCTACCATAGCTCTTGCAACTTCATCATTTAGACCAAGGTTTAGAACTGTGTCCATCATACCTGGCATAGAAACTCTAGCACCAGAGCGCACGGATACAAGTAGTGGATTACTTCCTCCACCAAAAGTTTTGCCTGTTCTTTTTTCTAAATCTGCAACATTTGCAAAAATTTGTTCTTTAACCTGATCATTCAGTTTTTGACGGTCATCATAGTATTTTAGGCATGCTTCTGTAGTTACTGTAAAGCCATCTGGTACAGGCAATCCACTATTAAGCATCTCACTAAGATTAGCTCCTTTACCACCTAACAAATCACGCATAGACTTATTACCTTCGCTAAAGGCATAGACAAATTTCGACATAAAAACTCCTCTCAAGTTTTTCATAAAATTAATTTGAAACTAAGCATACTCTCAAGTATACCCAGTTGTGATCTTAGCATAATTAATAAAAATTATGGATAATAAATTTTAAAAAATATGAAAATAAATTTACTAATACAGGCAGAATATTTATTTTTGATGGATGTTGATCTTCAATATATTAGCAAACATTGGAGATTACGTTACAATAATCATTATCATCATATTAGTTCTGGAGATGATGAAGAGTTTTTGCTAAATAATGCATTTGTTATTTTTGGTAACCCAACCCTTTCCCCCTTTTTTATGACAGCAAATTGCCAGATTAGCGTTTCCACCAATCTATTGTGTCTAGTAGCGCCTCATCAAAACTCATTGATGGCTGCCAACCTAACTCATCATTTAGTCTCTTAGTATTTGCAAGTAGTAATTTAGGGTCATTTGGATTACTAGGTAAAGCTCCTAATTTAATAAGCTCAGGAGGGGTGTTAAGAAGACTAGTAATCCTAGCTAAAACATTTTTGATCATTATACCTTGGCCAGAAGCAATATTTATTGAACCTTGAAGATTTGAATCAAGTAAAGCTATAAAGGCTGAAGCAACGTCATTAACATGCATAAAATCACGGATTTGATTACCAGAAGAGCAAGGAATATCTTTCCTACTTAGTAAAGCTTTTATTACAGATGAAAATAATCTTGAAGGATGTTCTTTAGGACCAAAAAGAAAAAAAACTCTTCCCCATGCGCTACTTAATGCATTCTGTTCACTAAAAGAAGTCAGCATTGACTGCAAGGAGTTTTTACATACACCGTAAACTGTATTAGGAACCAAAGGTGTTAAATACTCTGTACATAAGCCATACTCCCAGCTATATTCAGCACAGCTTCCAGCCATAACAACACGCTCACCACCGAATTCGTAGAATGATTGAAGCATTGTTGTACTAGCACTGACCCATTTGAAATTATTATTAGAAGTCCAGTACTTCCCCGGTTCTGTATACCATGCTAAATGTAATAAATGGCTAGGACGAATTTTAGAGATTAGATAATTCATGGCATGTTGATCAAAAATATCCACCTGATGCCAAATAATATTCCTATAACTTTTTTTATAATTCCTTGATATAGCATGAACTTCAACATCCATATCGATCAACTGATCTAGGCAAGCTTGCCCTATAAAGCCATTAGCTCCTGTTAAAAGTATTTTTTTCATTAAAGTCTTAAACCTATCTGTAAAATATTATTAATTTTAAAATATTTTAAGCTCTGGTATTGCGGTAACAAACTTACATCCCCATTCTCTCACATATGATAACTGAGCAATAATTTCTTCCTTTATATTCCATGGAAATATCACAATATAATCTGGTTTCAATGCTTTTAAGCGTTCAGGGTGGACTATAGGAATCCTGCTACCCGGAGCAAATTTGTTTTGTTTAAAATGATTAAGATCGGCAATAAATGGAATAAGATCAGGCCTAACTCCTGCATAATTAAGTAAAGTGTTACCTTTTGCTGCAGCACCATATCCACAAACTAATTTATTATTTTTTTCAGCTTCTATCAAGAATAGTAAAAAATTATTTTTAAGATCATCTACTCTTTTTTGAAATTTAGTATAACTATTGAGATTTTTAACCCCGTGCTTCAGCTCCACTTCAAGCATATTTAATACATTATTCGTAGTTTTATATAACCCAGCATCATAGCGCTGAACAAATACACGTAAACTACCTCCGTGTGTTGAAATTTTTTCAACATCGAATATATTTAAACCATTAGCTTCAAAAATGTTTTTTGCAACAGTTAATGAAAGGTAAGAAAAATGCTCATGATAAATTGTGTCAAACTGATTTTCATCAATAAGATTCATTAAATGAGGAAATTCAAAAGTTGCGACACCATTGGGTTTTAGTAACTTAGTAAAGCCAGAAACAAAGTCATTAATATCTGGTACATGAGCTAAGACATTATTTGCCACTATCAAATCTGCTTGTTTATTTTCTTCAGCTAAAGATTCTGCTAGTTTCTTTGTAAAAAAGTTTTCAATGATATCAATACCTTTTTTACGAGCTTCTGAAGCAGTACTAGATGTAGGCTCAATTCCTGTACAATTTATATTTGCTTTCTTTACAAACTGTAATAAGTACCCATCATTAGCAGCAACTTCAATCACATGACTATTTTCATTTAAATCAAAACGATCAATCATATCATTTACATACTTCTCAGCATGTTTTAACCAGTTGCTTGAAAAGCTACTAAAATAAGCATAGTCGGCATTGAAAAACTCTTCAGGCTTTGCAAAATCTTGTGTCTGTACAAGCTTACAATTTTCACATACCAATACCTTTAGAGGAAACCACTTTTCTGATGCATCCATTATTTTAGTATTTAAGTATGAATTTGATGGGGGAGCGCTACCCAAATCTGCAAAAGTTAACTTAAGTTCGTTATTACAAAATCTACATTTCATATTTTTATTCCTTTAAAATTATTTTTTATAAAAGGGTGGTTTGAATCTCTAGTAGATAAAAGAGAAATCTCATGCGGCCATTTAATAGCCAATTTTGGATCTAGCGGATGAAGAGCCCCTTCAGAATTAGAGTTATATATTTCAGTATGTAAATAAATCAATTCACAGTCATCTGTTAAGGTTTGAAAACCATGAGCAAAACCTTCTGGAATAATTAATGACCTATGATTCTCTGCACTAAGTAGTTCTCCATGCCATTTTAAAAAGCTAGGAGAGCCAAAGCGCAAATCAATAGCCACATCATATACTATACCTTTAAGACATGAGATAACTTTAGTTTCTCCAAAAGGAGGGTGTTGAAAATGCATCCCTCTAACACTATGCTTCTTCTTCGTTAATGTATGATTTATTTGTCTGATTCCCTTTTCAGAGGTAAGTTTTTTAAAATAATCATCACAATACAAACGTTCTAAATAGCCTCTATCATCTTCTACAAGATTACGCTGCAATACATAGAGGTCTGAAATGCTAGTGTTGATTATCTCAAATTTATTTTTCATACCGATGTCTCATAATCACTTATTTGTTTTAAACAAACGTTGTACATATCACTATCATTTTTCCATTCATCATGCCACTCAAGTATTTTATCCAACGTATATTCCAAGTCCCATCTTGGGTGCCACTGAAGCTTTTGCCTTGCTTTGGAAGTATCTAACTTAAGTATATTGGCTTCGTGTGGCTGTTGTTTTTTGTCTAAGTCCCAGCTCGCACCACCTGCTCGAGCACATAAATGCTCTACTATAAACATTACAGGCTTCGAATCATTTTCATTTGGCCCAAAATTCCAACCTTCAGCAAACTCATTTTCTCCTAGATAGAGCTTCTCAGCTAATTTTAAATAGCCATTCAAGGGCTCTAATACATGTTGCCATGGACGTATAGCATTGGGAGAGCGTATTAATAATGTTTCTTTGCTATCAAGAGCATTTAAAAAATCAGGTATTAGCCGTTCTTTTGACCAATCTCCACCACCTATAACATTTCCTGCTCTGGCACTAGCTAATAATATGCCTTGATTATTAAAAAAAGATCTTCGATAACTTGAGGTAATTAATTCAGAACATGCTTTACTATTAGAGTAAGGATCAAAACCTCCCATTGCCTCATTCTCGCGATATGGCCAAATCCATTCTTTATTCTCATAGCATTTATCAGTAGTCACATTTATAACTGCTCTTACAGATTTAGACTCACGGATAGCTTCAAAAAGATTAATTGTTCCCATTACATTAGTTTCATAAGTTTCTAGGGGATTAACATAAGAGTATCGAACTAGAGGTTGTGCTGCCATATGTATAACAATATCGGGACTAGCTGCTTTTAATGATTTTTTTAGACTTACTATATCCCTTAGGTCAGCTATCTGACTATTTTGTATACGACTTTTTAATTGCAATATATCAAATAGATTCGGTGTTGTATATGGGTCTAGTGAATAGCCATACACTTTAGCTCCCATTTGTGTTAACCATAATGATAGCCAGCTTCCTTTAAAACCAGTATGTCCAGTTAAAAAAACTTTTTTATTTTTCCAGAATAAATTATTCATTACCAAACTTTCCATGGGGCTTTACGAGTTTTCCACAAATCTTCAAGAATATTTTTTTCTCGAAGAGTATCCATAGCCTGCCAAAAATCATTATGAAAATAAGACATTAATTGGCCATCATTTGCTAATCTTCTTAATGGCTGATCCTCCCACGTGGTTTCATCGCCATCAATATAGTCAAGACACTTCTTAGATAGAATAAAAAAACCACCATTAATATAGTTACCATCTCCACGAGGCTTTTCATAAAAGTCCGTAACTTTATTACCATCATTTTTTATAGCTCCATACCTACCTGGTGGAGTAACCGCAGTAAGAGTTGCTAATTTACCATGGTTATAATGAAATTTAATAGCATTAGAAATATCTATATTTGATAATCCATCACCATAAGTTAAACAAAATACTTCATCTTCATCTAAGTAGTCATCGATACGCTTAATTCTACCTCCAGTTAGTGTAGTTTCGCCAGTATCAACAAGCGTTACTTTCCGTGGTTCTCCTCTCTTATTGTGAACCATCATTTTATTATTTTGAATATCAAAGGTTACATCTGAAGTATGCAGAAAATAGTTAGCAAAATACTCCTTTATTACATATCCTTTATACCCGCAGCATATAATAAAATCATTTATGCCGTGTGCCGAATAGATTTTCATTATATGCCAAAGTATAGGTTTACCACCAATCTCGATCATTGGTTTTGGAACAAGGTGAGTTTCTTCAGATATTCTGGTTCCTAGTCCACCAGCAAGTATTACAGCTTTCATAAATATTTTCCTTTATTTAAATTCTTTTAAATAGTTGTATCGAGACATAATATTATTAATTTTTATATTGTTAAGCCTATGTGGATATTCCTTTTTTAAATGATAATACTCGCAATTAGCTTTTCCTACTATTAGAGGAGAAAAGGCAATCTTCCAATCTGTAAGATTAAGTGCCACAGAAATAAAATCATGTTCTGATAACAAATCAGAAAAATTAATTGAATTTCTATTACTTAATTCCAATAGTGTAGAAGATCTATAAAAAGACAAGGTTTTTCCTGTTGAAAAAACAGTCTGAGGTTTATTAGCCAGAGAGTAATCTCCTAGATAACCTTCTAGATGACCTTCCCAAGGAGACTCTATAAATCCATCTCTACTAATTGTATGACAGCTATCAACAATATAATTCTTACTATTCTTAACAATACCTCCTACAGCACCAAGCTGAGGATAAAGTTCAAATAGCCTTACGACTTCAAGTTTAGTCTTATCATCTATTGTGACACCATTTGCGATAGAAATTATAATTGACTGACTATCACTTTCCAAATCGGACTTATTAAGTTCTTGGGCCAATATAAATTTAGGTAAATGATTAGATTTTCTGGCTATATATAGCTCTTTGGATCCTCTAAATATAGGCCACTCTGCAACATAAAAGAGTTTTGGATTATCACATTGCTTAATTCTTCTATCTAAAATAAATTTAACTGAATTCAGTGAGTGAGAGCTCCCTTCGGAATTATTCGTTGTAGAGTCATCATGTTGTCTCCAATGATATAAAATTTCAGGTATATGCTCTATTCGTTTATTAGCATACATAAATTTTGTAATTGTATTCCAATCATGACACCATGTTGCATCTATATCTAAGTATATTCCAAGATCAATAGCAGTTTTTCGATTTATTGCACATAGATGCCAAATATAAGAGGATTCTCCATTAAGTACACTATCAAAATCTCCTCTTAAATAAGGAAACTTGACTCCATTATCATCAATTAAATCCTCATCTGAATAAACCAAGTCGGGATAATTATATTTTTTAATAAAAAAAGTAATAACGGCTAAGGCATCACTAGTAATTAAATCATCTGAATCAATAGGAATAAAATAATCATTTGAACAGTTATTTAATGCTATATTCATAGCCTCGATAATTTCTAATGGCTTTGATTCAATAACAAGAACAATAGCTAATTCTAGATTTTTTATATATTCTAATAGCTCTTTTGAAACGTCTCCATGAGCAACAATTATCCATTTATAATTATAGAAAGATTGCGAAGAAATAGAATTAGCAAGTTCTATAAATAATTCTAGATTTGTATTAGCATATATTGTAGTAACGATGTCAATACTTATATTAGATTTATATGAAGAATACTCTGCATGACGGTCTTTGAGTCTCAATTTTAACCATTCACGATAAATAAGTTTTTGGTTTTTCAACTCGTCCAATACTTTCTGATTACTTTCTCTGCTTACAGGAGTATATGCAGTTTCAAACCGTAATCCTAAATGCTGAGAGTAATAACGATTATCCGGGAAGTTTTTCCAAAAACGTGAAATAAAATAACTAATATCTTGTTGTAAAGTATTTTCTTCAGGAATAAAGCCTGATTCTGCTTTCATAAAAGGTGAAAAAACTATCCTCTTTTTATATTCAATAGCTAATCCACCCACCCATATACTTAGCATTTCAATAGTGACATTATGCCTAATAAGAATGGGCATGATCTTTTTTAAAAAATCAATGTCTAATATACAGTGTGCACCAGAGACACATGAAACAGACCTGGATTTAAACATTTGAGCCATATACCCAGGGTCATCTATTAATCTACCTTTGTCTGGACAAGCTACTGCTGCCTCAAATCCAAATACCATTGGTCCACCAAGAACCTTATTATCGCAATGAATAGTTCCTCCAATCATAACAGTATCAGGAAACAAATCTTTAATTACAGATGCTTCAGAAATCCAGTCATTATTATCAGGGATTACATCATCCCATAAGATATGTAAAAATTTACTATTTGACAATTTAATATGTTCAGCAAGTGTAATTAACTCAAAATTGCTATTTACATTTAAATGATCACACTTTATATTTTTATTATTGGTATTATTAACAAACTTCCAATCAATATTATGTTTAAATAATGTGCTATGAGTTACACTTAAGTGTGATAGCTTCTTATGATCTATAATCTTGTTTAAAACATTAAAATGCGATTTTTCAAGATAGTTCTTTGAATAAACATTTCCTGATGTGGAATTTTCATGCATACGCCAACTATACAAAACCTCAGAGATATGTACAGGTGTACAGTTTGCATTCATAAATCTAGTAAATGTATCCCAATCATGACAGCCTTCCGAGTTTTTATCAGAATAGCAATTTAACTCTAAAGCTAGCTCTCTATTTATAACACAAAGGTGAGCTATATAACACGAATTCGAAAATAAAACGGGGTCCCAGTCTGGTTTAAAATAATAATCTACGAAAGAGCCCATTTTAAGCTTATCTTCATCAGTATATAATAATGCTGGATAATCATTTTCAAGTATATAGCGTGTTAAAGTATTAACACAGTCAGGTTCTAGAATATCATCAGAATCCAAAGGAATAATATAACGACCTTGAGCATTATTTAATAAGTAGCTCATCCCCCCTATAATACCAAGATTTTCTTCTACTCGAATTAATTTTACATGATTCTGAGAAGATATGCTTTTTAGTGTAGAAATAGTTTCGGTATCGGTAGAACCATTATCAAGTATTAACCAATCAAAATTTACTCCTCCATCTTGTACAAAAATACTATTATTTAGTTCTAGTAAAAAGTTAGGATGGGTATTATAAGTAGAAGTTATAAATGTTATTAAACCTTTTTGTTGACGATAAATATTTTTCTCCCTACGAATTGCTCTACATTTTTTACGATATAACTCATAAGCACTAGTAGGGTATATAGGATAACCATCATAGTAAATTTCTTTCTTTGGACTATTCCGTAACTCACATATATATTCACTAAGCGTATCTATTACATTATACAAACTCTGATCCCAGTTAAGAGGAAGATTTATTTTACCACTTATATCAGGAGGTAGAAGATTAGCATTAATTTTACTAATCGCTAATGCCAAAGCATTTGTGACACTCTCAGTCTCAGGTTTTGCAACAATAAGGTTTGGAGAGTATTCGTTTAAATAGCTTTCGGTTTTTACAGAGTAACTATTTGTGATTGCAAAGTTACCAGAAGCCGCCATCTCTAGTGGAGGGTAGCTGGGATGAGGAGATAGCATTAGAGATAGGAATAAATCTGCTGTCCTCACTTTTTTTGCATACTCTGAATATTCCATCCAAGGTAAGGGATGTAGATACACTCCTCTACCTAAATATGTAGAATTTATCTTTTCACCCACAGCCCAAATGTCCCATTGATCTTTATCGAGTAACCCAGAAGATACAACGTTTATTAAAGCCTCTAAACCCATTTCAAAAAGATTTCGATGTGCAGAAGTTGGCCGAGCGTAGAACAACAGTTGTTTCCGTTTAGAAGCTTTCTCTAAATTTTTTTCTGGATAAAAGTAAGATTTATCAAGAGCGGGCTCAAATGACAATGCAGAGTTGCAAAATTTAGGATCAGCAAATTTTCCAATTTGATTAGCTATGAAATAATCAAGTAACAATTGTGTATTAACTACTGGGATATGAGAAAAATTATACGTCTCATTTGCCCTTGCCTGAAGTGTTGAAGCATTATGAAGAACAGGCTCAAAATCTTGTATAAGATATATAAATTTTTCATGTACAGTTTTTTTTATAGCATAACTTGCCATCTGAGCTGTCCACCGTGCAGTTGCAAAAAAGATATCGTTCATTCCTATGTATATTGGAACTTGTCGATCAAATCCGTTAACTAATTCAAAGAAACTTCTATCTATTTTTCTATTAACAAGCTTTTCAATATGGTCTAAAGTTTTTTCAGATTCACTTGTATCAAAATCGGCATCAGATGCTATAAGCCTTATTCTTTCTCGCTTTTCAGAGAGCATCGCAGCAAAAATCAAGGCTGTATTTGGTCCGCCAGACATGTGTTCAAGTCTCAAGCTTGGCAAAATTATATTTATGGTAGATTTTATTGATAGTGAGTCATCTATCTCTATGTTAAGAGGAGGGCTTAAGTGAAACCCATTATTTACAACATTGTCTTCTTGTAATTCTTGAGGACTTATTTGAGATTTTGGCTCTTTTGAAGTAATTTCAGTATCTTTAATACTTATATCTTTCTGTTCAGCAATATTTTTAATTGTTTCTGATGAAAATATTCTAAGTTTTACCATTAACTTAGCAATACTTTTAAAAGCTTTTATTGAACGAAAATACTTACAATATATTCTGTATGCACTTTTAAAAATGACAAGCTTAGCTGTTACACATTTTTTTTTTAAAAAACTCATAAATTATCCTATTTCAGCTCCTATTTACCTTATTTTTCCCCATGCACAAAATGCCATTGATACTTTTTTACTAAAACCATATAAGCTAAATTCATCATGTCGGTTATCACAGATCAAATAATTTTTTACAAAAATATTGCGAAAAACTCCAGATAAGTGCCATTGACTCTCAAAAAAATAATTCCCATATTTATCGACAATCACAGCTTTTTTTCCAAGAGCTTTTAATTTATTTGTCATTGAGTTATAACCACTCTCAAAACATAATGCATCTATTTTATTGGAAATATTAATATCCTCTATAATTCTTTTGAAATTAGCTCGACCTATCGCAAACCCATTCGACCTAATATGAGCATTAGGGGCTTTAGGGAAATGCTCTTCTGATATGGATGCTAAGCTTTCAAAAGACGATGTTGCTCCTACTATCCCTACATTATTTTTATAAAGAAGAGGCTTAGCCATTTTATAAACCCAGTTTTTTGCACATATTCGTGAATAAGTATTTAAAAATAGCAATAAGTCTTCTTTTAGAAGATCTGTAATTCTCATGTATGAACCGATATCATAACCATCATCGTCAAAATGAAACGCTTTATACTTAAAAGCTATTTTATGCTTTATATTATTGATAGCGGATTCATTTTCAAACCCTTTAAAAATTATATATAAACTATGATTCAATCCTGAAGAGTATTTTTCATATGATGCTATAAATTTATTTATAGCGTCCAATTCCTTCGGAGTATTTCCTCTAGCGAGATAAACTACAGCTACTTTTACATCTTTATTTTTTGCTCTTTTTGTAAAGTTTAAGGACCTAGCATTACTTAATCTTCTAATTGGTGAGTAAATAATAGCTTTAATACGATAAATAAGCTGTGAAACTAAAAACTTAAAATCAACAGACTTTAATGCCTTAATTTTTCCTACTCCTCTCCTTAATACTCTTACTCCTCTTGGAATTAGTCTAAAAACTTTTGTAATTCTCCATGAAAATGATTTATAAACATTAGATAGTAATTTATTTTTTTCTGTTATCTGCCTATTTTTTTCTGCTATTAGCTTATCTTTTTCTGCTATTAGCTTGTCTTTTTCTGCTATTAGCTTGTCTTTTTCTGTTATCTGCTTATCTTTTTCTATTATGGTATTACTAAATTTAATGCTCTCATTTATTATGACACTATCTTTATGAGTTAATTGAAAATCTTTTTCTGCTATCAGCTTGTCTTTTTCTGTTATCTGCTGATTTTTTTCTGCTATTGTACTATTAAGTTTAGCACTCTCACTTATCATAAGGTTGTCTTTATGAGCTAATTGAGAGTCTTTTTCCACAATATGATTTTTTAAATTTATTATTTGTTGATTGTAGGATATATTCCATATATTAGCTTCTTGATTTAAAGGAGTCGATTCGCTATTGTTTTTAGCCAACCTTCCCGGCACAATTAGTTCTGAATTACCGGAAACAATTTCTCGACCTAAAATATTTTCACGTTGACTTTTTTTGCTAATTACACACATAGAGTTTATAAATTCAATTGAGTGTATCCCAGCAAGATCAAACTCTTTCATATTGCAGTCATAATGATCAAAGATTTCATCTAAAACCATTTTAGGGTTTGATTTAATTCCAAAATGCTCCCTATTTATGTAGTCAGTGAGGGCTTTAAAAAAAGACATTGAGGAAAATGGATGATATATACCTCCCTCAAACTCCTCCCAATAGCTACAGTGTAAATCTTCAACAATATATATACCACCTTCATTAAGTAAAGGAAAAAAATGTGTAAAGCTCTTTACGATATCTCCTGATTTATGAGAACCGTCATCAATGATAATATTTAAACTATCTACAAGTTGAGATACCTTATTTGTAACCTCTATACTACTCGCATCCCCTATTATTATAGAAACTCTGTTATCGCTATACTTTAATGAAGCACATCTCTCATCAATATCACAGCCTATAATTTTATCTGCTAATGGAAAGTGTTTAGCTAAGACCTCTAGAGATCCTCCATTTTGAACACCTATCTCAAAAATATTAACTTTTTTATTACAATATGGTTGTAAAACTCTATCATATTCTCGGAGATAAAGTTCCCACTTATCAGAGACTTTGGCTTTAGGGCCTCTATCTCTAATATGAGCATCAAAGTAGCTTATACTATTTTTTTCAGACTTATCCATATTCAACTACCACTTTTTATTTTAATATTATCGAATTGAACTCCCACAAGCCCCCACCTTACTTTACTTGATGAAACATTAACTATTAATGCATCATGTAACCAGTGGTGCTGGACATGTTCATATAACGATCCCTCGCCAAGAGTAGCACAAACGGTGTATTTGCCATTGGGCAACATAGGTAGTGTAAATTCAAACTTAGCACAGTAGACCTTGTCTATAGAGATATTTGTTGGCACGAGATTAGTATAAGGCAAAGTATTTTCCCCAAATAAATCCTGTCCCAATTTATCTCTCCATAAAAAACCTATTATCGGTTTATTAATATGTTTGTCTGCCTTAAACTTGATTAATAGTCTAACCTTTTCTCCTCCTCTAAAGAATGTTACTTCTTCATTATCTTGCCTTTCTATAGCAACACTTATGATTTTACCATGGCCAGTCTCCCAGCCTCTTGCCATCTCAACATTATCACAGACAACGGTATGAGAGTTATAATCGACAAAAAGTTCTTCATCTAAATCCTTGGTCACATTATTAGGATTTTCTCCAGTCTCACTTATATTGCTAAGAGAAACTTTATCTCCATATTCTTTTTGTAGAGTGTATTGTAAGTAGTTTTCACTCACTATTTTAGATGGACCATACTCGCATATACTACCCTCTGAAAGCCATACTACAGATTTGCATAGATTTATAACAGATGATGTATCATGACTAACAAATAGTAAAGTTCCTCTTTTTTGGAATCTACGTATAAATCTCATACATTTTTGTGTAAAAACTGCATCACCAACAGCAAGTGCTTCATCTACAACAAGTATATCCGCATCAACATGTGCTATAACTGCAAAAGCTAATCTCACAACCATACCGCTAGAGTATGTTTTAACAGGTTGTTCAATAAAGTCTCCTATATCTGCAAACTCTATAATCTTATCAAAGCGGTCTGTAATTTCCTCTTCTGTTAGGCCCAAGATTGATGCATTCAGGTAAACATTTTCACGCCCTGTAAATTCTGGATTAAACCCTGAGCCAAGCTCAAGTAGAGCTGCTACTCGGCCATTGCTATGAGCAGTTCCCTCTGTGGGTGATAAGGTTCCACATATAATTTGAAGCAGTGTAGATTTTCCTGACCCATTAAGCCCAATAATGCCTACTGTATCACCTTTTTTTATCTCAAAAGAAATATCTTTCAAGGCCCAGAATTTTTGACAATAACTTTTAGGTTTAAGTCTCAATAACTTTCTTATGCGAGGAAATATAATTTGTTTAAGTCTGTCTATTGGCTGGCTGTAAATCTCATAAGCTTTACTTACGTTTTTAACTCTAATAGCAATATTTTCTTTTTTTTCATTAGAGAACATCTGCAAACCCTTTTCGTGTTTTTTGGAACCATATAAATCCTAGCCAACATATAGCTGAACTAATAACAAGGTATTTTGATAAGCTAAGTAAATCAGGTAAATGACCATATATGACGACGTCTCTCAATTGCTCGACAATGAGGGTTAAAGGATTCAGGGTTACAACTCCCTGAAGATTCATGGGAAGTGAAGAAAGTGGGTAAAATATCGGACAAAGGAATAATAGTACCGTAAGTATAATACCAATAAACTGATCAATATCTCGCATATAAACCCCTAAAGAAGCAATTATCCAAGCTAACCCCAAAATTAAAGGTAAGAAAGGTATTATTACTAGTGGAATAAAAATAACTGTCCAATTTATATATCCATTTAGAAGAAAAAAAACGATTAATAAAGCACATATGCTCACAAATGCATTAAAAAGTGAAACTCTCAAACTAATAATCGAAAGTATTTCTAACGGAAAAATCACCTTCTTAACATAGTTAGCATTTGAAAGAATAATTTTGGGTGCTCCAGACAAGACTTCAGAAATCAAAGAATGAATTATTAATCCGACAAATAGGTTGGTTGCGAAACTCAAGTTACTTAAATGACTATCATCATTAAAGCGAGCTTTAAACACTATCGAAAATACAAAAGTATATATGGTCAGCATTATTAAGGGATTTAAAAGTAGCCACACACACCCTAAAAATGAACCCTTAAAGCGAGCGACAATATCTCTTCTAGTCATCTGACTAATTAATTTTCTATTAATAAAAATAGATTTTATAAGTTTTATAGGTGAAATATAAGTATCATTAACATTCATTTTCTATGAATTTCACAAAATTTGTTATTCTGGTATATATTTTACAGTATGAGGACATAAATAAAAATAGCTACTTTTATATGCGTCTGAAGTTTGGTGTCATGCTGGGTTAATGTACTATCGAACATGAATGTCCAGTAGTATGTTTTTAGCACATGTGGAGCATAATCTTATGAACTATTTATATAAAAGTTTTTGTCTATAGAATTTTAATTCAGAAATAGACTCTCTAATGTCATCTAGAGCTTGGTGTGTAGATTTTTTATAGAAGCTCTCGCCATCACCCCAATATTCATTGAGAAGCTTTAAGCTTGTAACATCAAGCATTCTATAATGGCAATAGTCGTCTATATCAGGCATATACTTTGCTAAGAATCTTCTATCCTGCCATATTGAATTACCACATAGAGGAGAGCTTTGATAAGGGACATATTGTTTTATAAAATCTAAGGTTTTTCGTTCAGCTTCTTTTAATGAAGTCTTACTATCTTTTACTCTTTGAGTTAGACCTGTTTCTCCATGAACCTTTATGCACCATTCATTCATTGTATTTAGAATTTCATTTGATTGATGGATTGCTATTGGCTCTGCTTCTGCAATGATATTTAGGTCTTTATCTGTAATAATTGTAGCTATTTCAATAATTGCGCAACTATCAACATCTAACCCCGTCATTTCAAGGTCAATCCAGATCAAGTTATCTGTAGATTGCATTTGCTTAATCCTTTACTCTTGATACATAAGTTGAAGTTCTAGTATCAACTTTTATGATTTCACCAGTTTGTACAAAAAGAGGCACTCTAACTACCGCACCAGTAGATAGTGTTGCTGGTTTGCCACCTGTGCCTGCAGTATCACCTTTAAGACCAGGATCTGTCTCAATAATTTCTAAGTTGACAAAGTTCGGAGGGATGATGGAGATGGGTTGGCCATTAAAAAGAATTACTTGATATTCATCTTGATCCTTGAGCCATTTTTTTGTTTCACCAAGAGCATCTTGAGAAACCATATATTGCTCAAAAGTTTCTGGATGCATAAAGACATAGCACTCACCATCAAAGTATGAGTAAACAGCAGATAATTCTTCAACATCTGCAGCCTCAACAGATTCGCCAGATTTAAAAGTTTTTTCAACTACTCTGTCATTTAATAGATTTTTTAGTTTAACCCTATTAAATGCCTGTCCTTTACCCGGTTTTACAAATTCATTTTCAATAATAACCATTGGGTTGCCATCAATTAAAACTTTCAGGCCACCCTTAAACTCATTAGTACTATAACTAGCCATTTTTAAATCCTTATTTAGTTTAGTAAGATTCTAATTCCAACATTCTTGAGGAGTCTTATTTACAATACCCCCATCAACTTCAAGTTCTATATTTCTGCATGGAGTATCAGCTGTTTGTGAATTCTGAGCAATTGCCGTTAATACATAGCTAACTTCTGGGCACTCCGGCTCACCAGAGCAGTATGTAAGGCGATAGTAATTATTTTGAGTATTTTCATGATAAAAGCTACTTATCGTACTACCAGAAGGAAAAGACCCAAAACGGATTTCAAAATTATCAGCCGCACTAGCTGCTGAAAGCAGCTCAGAGGTTGCTTCAGTTCGGTGATTTCTCAGTATATAGTTGTTATACATTGGTATGCCAATTGATGCGAGAATTGCTATTATCGCGATTACAACCATCAACTCAACTAATGAAAATCCTTTTTTTTTATTATTTATCGGCATATCAACACTACTCTAATATATTTGAGGTTCGCCATTTGGTCTAGTTCTATAGCGACGATGTTGCCATAAGTATTGCTCTGGATATTTTCTTATAGCATCTTCCAGGAATTTATTTGTCATTTCAGCATCTTTATAGGCGTCACCTGTAAACTCTAATGGCTCACCTATGACAATTTTATACTTTTTTAGGCACTTTTTTCTAACATAATATACAGGTAGTACTACAGAGTTTGTTTTTTCAGCTAACCATGGGGTTACGGTCAAAGTTGAACACAATGTTCCAAAAAATGGAGCAAAAATAGAGTTTTCAAGTCCAGTGCTTTCTAAGCCAAAGTCTTGATCTGGAGCGTACCACATAGAGTAGCCTCTTTTTAAGCTTTTAATAACACTTATTAAGTTTTTACTATCTAGACATCTGTAGATATTTTTTTCACGATATTTTTTGATTAGCTCCTCAAGAAGGTCATTGGTATTCTTTTGGTACATAACTGTAAGAGGGGGATGATTTTCTGCTACATGGCGTCCAACTATTTCTATACAGTGAAAGTGAAAACCTAAGAATATAACATTTGTATTTGGATTTTCATGATATTTTTTGAATATACTTAATGAATCACCTTCCCATTCAAATTTTATTTTATTGAACCTTTTTTTTGATAGAAACCACGCAGCAGTAGTTTCAGCTCCTGATAAAACCATTGAGTAATAACTTTTATTAACTAGTTTATTTATTTCTTTCAAAGACTTTTCTGGGAATGCAATCTTTAGATTTTCTCGAGCAATTCGATTTCTGCTTTTTAAGAATGGTTTAATAACAATACCAATGGCAAGCACTATATACTTATGAGTAAAAAGAGGTAACTTGGAGCCAAAGTTCATTATACCTACAATAATCCAAATGCCCCAATTCTTCGGTCTAAGCTTGCTATTATTCATCAGTATCTTTAAATTAAAATCTTAAACCTATTTTAACATACACTTTTTTAATCATAAACATTAATAAATCTTTTCTTCTCCTGGAGGTCTTGTCTTATAGCGACGATGTTGCCATAGATACTGCTCAGGATGTTTTTTTATGATATCTTCAAGAATTTTATTTGTCAGTTTTGCATCTTCAAAGTCATCACCAGTAAATGTGATTGGGTCACCTGTTATAATACTGTAGCCAGAGAAATTTGGCTTTCTGATATAGTATGCAGGGATTACTGTTGAGCCAGTCTTTTTTGCTAACCACGGTGTTACAGTTAGAGTGGTGCAAAGTTTACCAAAAAATGGAGCAAAAACCACATGCTCTTTAAAGTCTTGATCTGGAGCGTACCACATTGACACTTTTCTCTTCAAACTTTTTATGACAGAAATAATATTTTTCCTTTGGAAGCATTCAGTTACATATTTCTTTCGGGATGAGGTGATTATGTGTTCCATTAGGGGATTTTTGTGATATTGATACATTACGGTAAATGGACTATAGTGTTCACCAATATATCTACCAGCTATTTCAAGACAATGGAAGTGAAACCCCAGTACTAGCAATGTTTTATCTTTATCATAATGAATTTGATCAAATGTTTTTAGGTCATTGTCAAAAGGAATTTTGTTAAAGTTTTTTTTAGACATAAACCGGGATATTAGACTTTCAAACCCTGCCATACTTGCAGATTTGTAACTCTCATTAGCCAGCTTCTCTATCTCTTGATCCGATTTGTCAGGGAATGCGATTTTAAGATTTGTTATAGCAATCTGTTGACGTTTTTTTAATAGAGGTTTTGCCAAAAAACCTATACCTAACGCAATTCGCATTAACACACTGTAAGGAAGTGTGTTTACTAAAATCTTAGCGATCCAGATTATAATCCATAAACCCCAATATTTTGGTTTAAGTAGAGATTTATCCATATTACTTTTTATGAGTAGCTTGGTAATGTCTTGTAATAATCCACTGTTGTAAGATACTAATTACGTTGTTAGTTAACCAGTACAGTACTAGACCAGATGGGAATGAAGCAAATAAGAATGTAAATATCACAGGTAAGAACATCATTATCTTAGCTTGCATAGGGTCTGCAGGAGCTGGAGATAATTTTTGCTGTAAGAACATTGATATACCCATAAGTATAGGTAATACAAAGTAAGGATCTTTCATTGATAAGTCATGAATCCAGAAGATAAAAGGAGCTTGTCTTAGCTCTACAGATTCTAGTAATACCCAGTACAGTGAAATGAAAATAGGAATCTGTATAAGCATAGGTAAACAACCACTTAGAGGGTTTACCTTCTCTTCTTTATACATTTCCATCATTTTCTTACCTAGAGCCTGACGATCATCTTTATATGTTTCTTGTAAGCGTTTGATTCTAGGTTGTAACATTCTCATTTTTGCCATAGAGCGATAACTCTTAGCAGAAAGAGGATAGAATATGAGTTTAATCAGGCAGGTTACAAGGATAATAGCTAAGCCCCAGTTACTTACTAGTGAATGTATGTGATTCATCACCCAGAAAATTATCTCTGAGAAGAATGATAACATTCCGTAATCTAGAGTTTTTTCTAGGTTAGGAGCTAAATCTACTAAGTTGGCTTTAATAATTGGTCCACTATATAGTACTGAGTTTATATTTTCTGATTGACCAGGTGCGATCGAAAGTCCAGTGTAAGCACCTGCTTCAAATACATCATTGTTTAGGTTTTTATAGTAAATTTTTGAGTCATTTGATTGTGGAATCCAAGCGCTCATAAAGTAATGCTGTATGAAAGCAACCCAACCTAGACCTTGACTACTTATAACCGTTGGCTGACCGTTAGTTTTTGAAATGTCTTTGAAAGATTCTTTTCTGAAAGAGTCATTAGCTGTTGAGTAAGCGACACCAGTAAAAGTATAGCTGTGAGCATTTAATAGGCTAAAGCTATCGCCCGCTGGATTAAAGTCTCTAGCTAATGAGTCATCAATAATAACATTTACAGGCGCTGAAGTTGTATTTTTAATATTCTGAGATACAGATATATTGTATTTAGCATCATCAAAAGTATATGTTCTAGTTATTTCTAACCCATCAACATTTCCAGTAAGAGTTAGTACCTGTTTTCCATTTTCTTTTTTGATTCCCTGGCTTTCAAAATTGACATCAATAGGCTTTTTGTTGATAACAATAGTACTTTTGGCAATATATTCTGAACCTTGCTTATTTGTAAGTAGAGACATTGGGGTTTTATCATCAAGACTAATGCTATAATCTTCTAATGATGCTGAAATAATAGCACCATCAAGTAAGCTGACCTTAAGATTTTTGAATACATCTGTGTTAATAGTTACGCTTTTAGCATCATCATATTTTGAGAAACTTGTAGTTTTCGTTAATGATGCTTTTGCATCAGATGTTGACACGTTCGTTGTGGCAGGAGTATCACTATTATAGTGACTATTGTCTTGTTGAGTTTGAGTCGTTTGTGATTGACTGCTTTTTGATGGGAAAGTTTGCTCCCATCTACCCATCAATGAGATAAGCATTATAGCTATCGTGACTAATAGTAGTATTCTTATATGATTAGCTTTCATTGTTTATTATTAACCTTTTTATTTTTACAAGGAACCGGATCGTAGTAGTCTCTTTTTGCAAACGGGTGACATCTTAAGAGCCTACGGGTACTTAAATATAATCCCTTTAGTATACCATGAGTTTTTAGAGCTTCTAGAGCATATTCTGAACAAGTAGGATAATATCTGCATCTAGCAGGTATAAAGGGGCTTATACAATAACGGTATAAATTGATTAGAGCTATAAAAGGAACTAGTGTAATTCTTTTAAAAAATTTTCGAAATTTTTTATCGAGTGCCACAATTCTTCCTTAGTCGCTTGAGCAGCTGGTTTTTTACTTAAAACTATCAAGCATTTGTGTTCTAAGATATCTTTGTGTAAACGAAAAGATTCTTTAATAAGTCTTCTACAAAGATTTCTTTTAGTAGCCTTTTTGATGCTTTTTTTTGGTAAGATTGCACAAATACCTGGGTCTTTATGAGTTCTGTGACTTAAAAGGAATGTGAAATGTAGGGTGCTGAGTTTTTTATCTACATTACCAAAGGCTTGTTTAATCTCACTTTTATCGAGTATATTTTGCTTTGTTAGGCAAAAGTTACGCTGCAAGCTTTGCTCTACCTTTAGCTCTTCTGTTTCTAATAACTTTTCTTCCGCTTAATGTTTTCATGCGAGCACGGAAGCCATGAGTTCTTTTTCTTTTTAAGTTTGAAGGTTGGAATGTTCTTTTCATTTTAATTTCCTCTTTAAAATTCTAATCTTTATTTAATACATTACAGAAATAGTTTCGGTATTCTATAGAAAAAACCTTAGTTAGTCAAATACTAATTGCTAGAGTTGGAGCATGGTATTAGATTCATCTCTGATAATTGTTTCCAAGATTTATCAGGACAGTTTTTAGGTTTTTCAGAGGGAAAGCAGTAGCCTTGCCATCCTCTATAGTTTTCAACCTCTAGACATTTTTTGAACTTTTTGACGCTGAGGTATGCAGGTGTCCAAGTTGCGGAGTTTGAGCCAACTAGTTGTTCTTGTTGCTTAGGTTGGTCTATGGCTGGTATGTTACCCTCTTTAGCTTCCTTACTTAAAGGAGATGGTGTAGCATTCATTGCCATAGGTGTTGCATGATTATTAGGTTTGACTGAGTTAGCTTCCGTTAGGGCAGGATTAACGTTAACATTAGAGCCACTACTAGCTAAGCTATTGTCTATTGTGGCATTTGCAGAAAAACCAATAGAAACATACAGCGCAGCCACAAAGAAAGTACATATTTTTTTCATTTTCTCATAATAAGTATGTCAATTTATATAACTCATATAATATTTATTTTCTTTCCAGTATTCAAGTTAATGATTCTTGCTATGATATAATTCATACAAAATTTACAAGGTTTTTTTAATTTTATGCAAGATTTGTATCATGTAATTGGTTATCCGGTTAAACATAGTTTATCTCCCAAAATTCAGATGGAATTAGCTGAGCAATATCATCAAGATATACTTTTTACAGCTGTTGAAATTAAGCCAGAGAATCTAGAAACAAAGATTCAAGAGTTCCGTGATAATTCTCAAATTAAAGGGTTAAGTGTAACTGTACCACATAAGGAAAAAGTATACGATTTGGCAGATGATGCAGATGATACTGCTAAGGCTGTTAAAGCTGCTAGTAATGTTGTTTTTACCGAAGATCGTAAAATGATAGCTCTAAACTATGATGGTTTGGGTATAGTTAATGATATTAAGAATAACTACAAAATAGGTTTTGTAGGTAAAAAGGTTCTTGTTGTAGGTGCCGGAGGAGCTGCCAAAGCAGTTATTGCAGCGGTTATCAAAGAGTCTCCATTATCTGTGAGTATTTCTAATAGAACCAAAGTAAAGGCAGATGCAGTAAAAGGTTTGTTCGGGTTAGATGATAAAATAGATGTGATTGGTTTTGATGATATCAAAGAATCTTTTGATATCGTGATTAATTCAACATCATCAAGTATTTATGGAGAAATGCTTCCTTTACAGAAAACAAATTTTAATAGAAACGCATTTGCTTATGATTTGATGTATAGTTCAGATGGTGGGACTATTTTCACAAAATGGTGCGAAGATAACGGTATTAAGGCTGCAGATGGTAAAGGAATGTTAAAAGAGCTTAGTCTTGCAGTATTTAAGTATTGGCGAGGATTATGACTAATGTGGTCATTGTGCTAAAATATTTCTATGTGGTATCTACTAGCATAACTGCTTCTGAAGGTTAAGTTGAAAAAAAAGATATTATTCCTTGGAGTTGGTGGTATTGGTGTTTCAGCGCTGGCTATTGCAGCCAAAAGGTTAGGTGCAGATGTTGCTGGTTATGATAGTGTACCGAATAAGCTAACTGCTAAGCTAGAATCTTCAGGTATTTCAATATTTTCAAGTCCCACTAGTATTGATGTTTCAGTCTATGATACTGTAGTATACTCAAGTGCAATTCTTGATAGCCATCCGTTGTTGTCAAAGGCACGTGCTTTAGGTGTACAGTGTTTACAAAGAGCTATGTTTCTGGCGTTATTAATGAAAGATTTTAGATATAGCATAGCAGTTACCGGAACTCATGGTAAGACTACAACATCAAGTATTTTAGCTACATTGCTATGTAAGCTTGATGTGACTAGTAGTTTTGTTGTTGGTGGTGTAGTTAAATATACTGACTCTAATATCCAGGTTAATGGTACCGACCGATTAGTTATAGAAGCAGATGAAAGTGATGCTTCATTTTTATATCTAAACCCAAATGTCGCAATAGTTACGAATATTGACCTTGATCATATGTCGACATATAAAAATAGCTATGACAACTTACTTGAGAACTTTGCAAATTTTTTGATGAAAGAAAGTATCGAAAATATATATTTGTGCGTTGATGATTGTGGTTGTAATGATTTGCTAGAGAAGTATCGTTCGCAAGTAGTCGGAAATATTGTATCTTATGGGTTTGCTACAAACGCAAGTGCTCAAATATATGACTACAGGGTAAATGGAAGCTTAACCTCGTTCTCTATTGAATATAAGTCTAGCAAATATGATTTTAAATTAGAGTTGCCTGGCAAATATAATGTTCAAAATGCTGCAGCATGTGTAATAACATGTCTAGACACGGGGTTTAGGTATGAGGATATTTATAAAGCATTAATTACTGTGAAAGGTGTTGTGAGAAGATTTGATATATATACTAAGCGAATATTGGGTCATGAGACTCCTATTGTTGATGATTATGGACACCATCCTGTAGAAGTTGTAAGTAGCATTGGAGCTGTGAGAGATAGGTATCCGGATAAAAAAATAATACATGTCTTTCAGCCACATAGATACACGCGCAATAGGGATTTGTTAACGGACTGGTCAAAAGCCTTATCTTTAGCCGATCAGCTAATAATACTTCCAACATATTCAGCGGGAGAGCAGGTTATACAGGGAGCTAAGAGCCAAGATCTTATCAGAAATATTCCCAAAGCGCTTATGGCTGATAGTTTTGATCATGTGCTTTCTCTCTTAGAGAAGCTTGTGGATGATAATACGGTTGTGCTAATTCAAGGAGCGGGAGATATTACAAATTTGGTGGGTATGATAGGTGAATAGTATAGAAAAAGGAACTCTTTATGTTGTATCAACGCCTATTGGTAATTTACAAGATATAACTTATAGAGCTATGAACATTCTGAGTGATGTTGATGTGATTCTAGCAGAAGATACACGAATGACAGCTAAACTATTGGCTAGCCTTAATATTCGTGGTAATCAGAAGTTAATTTCTTGCCATGATTTTAATGAAGGGTCACGAGTTGAGTATGTCAAAGAGCTTTTAGGTAATGATAATAGCATAGCTTTGGTAAGTGATGCAGGTACACCATTAATTTCAGATCCTGGTTATAAAATAGTTGCGAGCTTACGCAAGGACGGTCATAAAGTAATTCCAATACCAGGTGTTAGTGCTGTTATTACAGCACTATCTGCTGCAGGCATACCGTCTGATAGTTTTATGTTTAAAGGATTTTTGTCAGCAAAACAAGCTAAAAGGCAACAGCAAATCCGTGACTTCCAACAAGCAAATACAACAGTAGTAATATATGAGTCTGTACATAGAATTACATATCTTTTGGATGATTTGTTAGAGATAATGCCTCATAATAATATCGTTGTTGCTAAGGAACTTACCAAGCAGTTTGAAAAATTTGTTGCTGGTTCAGTAGAAGAAGTGCATAAGTTTTTTAAGGATAATCAAGATGTCGTAAGAGGTGAGTTTGTCGTTATTATTGATTGTAATAATGGCGAGGTTGACGAGCAAAGCAATTTAAAAGTTGATATTGATGACCTACTAAAAGATCTGCTTGAAGATATTCCCGTTAAAAAAGCAGTGAAGCTGGTAGTTAAACTAACTGGTGCAAAAAAGAATGATATATACGAAAGGGCATTAGCCATAAAAAAAGAAGTAACTGGTTAGTTTATTTACTAGTTTTGAAATTCTGTATTTGTACTCTTAGCATGTTGATTCTGAATATTCTTCGGAAGCTGGCTTTCAAAGCCTTTTAAAAAAGAGTCTTTATCTTGCTGGTTTTCTAGATTAGTGCTATAGAATGCGCCCATGATATAACTAAACTCAGCTACTTGCTGTTTTGAAAGAGTATATTTTTTGTTATTTAAACCTGCCTTCATGCCACTAATAAATGATTTTTCATCTAGAGTTGATGGATTATGATTTTTGGGTATTTTAAACAAATTAAAACCTAAGCTATAGCTAAATTGATCTTTGCTGATATCTTTAGGAAGAGCTTGAGTATTGCTTTTTAGTATTTCTCTGAGTTTTATGTTTTCTATAAGCTTAAATTTTGGTTTAGCGCTATTATAATGATCAGATATTCCAGCTATAACCGCTTGTGGATTGTATAGATCATTTTTCGGTTTGGGAGTAAACAGGAAGCCTTTTTTAAGGCTACTTTCACCAGTTCTATACCCCATCGAGAAACTAACTTTTTCTGTATCATAATCTTTTAAGGAAATACTATCTTGATTATTTATTCTATCTCTTAGACCTTTATAGAAGTCTTCTAAAGAGTATTTTTCATCCGTACCACAGATGTTTTTATCTTTGAGTTCTTTTGCAAGACTGACAGCGTTATTGAAATAGTTTTGAGAGCTTGTATTTTCTATTTGTGAGCTGATACCTAAGGAGACGCTTAGTATACAAATTAGATATATATATAAATTTTTAAGAATTTTGGTTAGCATAAATTCAAAAACACATTTGTGCTAATAGATTGTTTTGTTGCTATACTATAAATATAAAACTATAAAAATAAAATATTATGCTACAGCGCGTGTTTTATACTTTAGGTCAGATGTTTAAATGGCGAAAAGCTCTTAGGCTATTAGATACTAATCATTTGGAGACTATAATAAATTTAACTCCAGAGATGCTAGTTAAGAATCGAGTAAAATATCTTGCTTTAGATTTTGATGGGGTTTTAGCAAGTCACGGTAAGCCTGAAATGCATCCTGAAGTTATGGGTTGGCTTACGAAATTTGTTGCTAAATTTTCAGAAGATAGAGTTTTTATTCTTTCTAACAAGCCTACTCAAGAACGACTAAAATATTTTAACAAACATTTTCCTCAGATAAGATTTATATCTGGTGTTGCAAAAAAACCTTATCCAGATGGTCTTAATAAAATACTAGAATTGGTTGGTTGCCAGCCTGGTGAGTTAGCGCTTGTTGATGATAGGTTGTTAACAGGATGTCTTGCTTGCTTGATAGCAGGTTGTTATCCGATACTGATAACTAGTCCCTATGTTGATAGAGATAATTACACAAAAGAAGAGAGATTCTTTGGTTTTCTTCGCTATTGCGAGCAAAAAATATTTCCACCTAAACCGTAATTACTAGTATTTTGTTTGATTATTACTTAATATTATATTAGTAGCTTTAAATTAAAATTTACTTATGACAAAAAGAATTTTCTGGTTGGCTTCAATGCTCTTTTGGGGTATTGGGTTTTCTAATCCTACATTTACTCAAACTTTTTTTGATGACCATGATTACTCGACTGAAGGAAACTTTGCGGTCAAGAATCAGGGCTATCGAAATGATGCGAAAATAAAAATATATAATCATGATTTTAGTAAGGATGATTCAGAAAATTATAATTGTTCTTTTACCAGCTCTGGAGAAGTAAGATGCGGAGATTATCAGATTAAAACCCCTAAATTTAAAGACAAAGATGTGGCTAAAAAGATATCTCGACATTATAAAAAACTTCAGGATGTCAAAGGTGTGAGTAAGGGTGATGACTTTAACTGTGCCCTTGATGATAATAACGATGTCTATTGTTGGGGTGATAATAAGAGAGGACAGCTAGGAAGTGATACTGGTGCGAAAAAAGTTAAAAAGCCTCTAAGAGTAGACATAGATAATAGTATTAACTTCAAGAAGGTGTATACAAAAGCTCACTATGCGTGCGCTTTAGATGAAGAGGGTCATGCATATTGTTGGGGTGATGGAAGTAATGGTGAGGTTGGTAATGGTAAAAAAGGTCTTTTTGATAAACCACAGAAGGTCCAGACAGATATCGAATTTAGTAGATTAAGCATGGCGACTACTTATACCTGTGGTATTGAAAAAGATACAAATGATCTATATTGTTGGGGTAAAAGTCAAAATGGTCAAAAAAATCTCGATTCAACTGTACCTGTAAAAATGTAGCCACAAATGCCTCACGATACAAAGCGCTTTCTTACAAACTCTAAAAGTTCTAAGATACTTACTGAAATTATTAATCAACTTGAAGATTGTGAAGAGTTTGTTATAAGTGTTGCTTTTGTGACTTTAGGTGGAGTTATCTGTATTTTAGAGACTTTGCGTCAATTAAATGCTCAAGGTATAAAGGGCAAAATCTTAACAGGATGTTATCTAAATTTTACAGAACCTAAAGCTCTTGAGAAGCTCATGGAGTTTGATAACATCGAGCTAAAAGTTCTTAGTGATGATAACTTCCATGCCAAAGGTTTCTTTTTTCGTAATAAGGATAGTTGGCGAATAATTCTTGGTAGCTCAAACCTTACTCAGTCAGCACTTACAGTAAATAATGAATGGAATCTGCTTTTTGAAACTTCTAATAATGACTCAATAACGGAGCAAATTTTAGCAGAATTTGATTATCTTTTTGCTAAAGCAGAATATGCTAGAGATATCATTCAGGAATACAGTCAAATATATCAACAAATAAGTAGTGATATTGCTAGCTATAGATCTATCGACACTAAAATATCTCCCAATAAGGTTCAACAAGATGCACTTGAGAATCTGAATCGATTAAGACAGCAAGGCAAAAATAAAGCATTAATAATTAGTGCCACTGGGACTGGAAAAACTTTTTTAAGTGCTTTTGATGTAGCAAAAGTAAAGCCGAAAAGGTGTTTGTTTATAGTGCATCGTACTAATATTGCAATAAAGGCAAAAGAGACTTTTGAAAAAGTAATAAAAGATAAAACACTTGGTTTGTATACAGGAGAAGTTAAAGATCCTGCAGATTATCTATTTGCTACGGTACAAACGCTAAAAAACGCTAAAACATTAGCAAGCTTTGAGACAAATGAATTTGACTATATTATAGTTGATGAAGTTCATCATGCAGAAGCACAAAGTTATAAAAAAGTTTTATCACACTTTAAGCCAAAATTTTTACTTGGGATGACTGCTACTCCAGAGCGGAGTGATAATGCTGATATCTTTAAGCTTTTTGATTATAACATTGCTTATGAAATTAGGCTTCATCAGGCATTAGAATATAATTTTCTTTGTCCATTTCACTATTTTGCTATAGAGGATTTTTATTTAGAATCAGAGCAGGTTTTTGCGAAGGATTTTTCTAAATTAATTAGTGACCAACGAGTTGAGCATATTATTGATAAGGCTAATTTTTATGGTTATAGTGGCAAATCGCGATCAGTTTTAATGTTTGTTAGTAATGTTGATGAGGCAGTACAGCTTGCGACTAAGCTCAGTCAAAGAGGTATCAAAGCTAAAGCTTTATCAAGTCAAGACTCAGAGCGTGTAAGACAAGAAACTATTGGTGAACTTGAGAGTGGGTTACTTGAAATTATTATTACAGTAGATATTTTTAATGAGGGTATTGATATTCCATGTGTTAATCAGGTTATCCTTCTAAGGCCTACTCAAAGCGCTATAGTCTATATACAGCAATTAGGGCGTGGACTGCGTAAGTATAAGTCTAAAGACTTTGTTGTGATTTTGGACTTTATCGCAAATTATAACAACAATTTTCTCATTCCTGTGGCATTAAGTGGAGATAATAGTTATGACAAGGACGAGCTTAAAAAGTTTGTAGTCTCACCAAATAATTATTTAGCTGGTGAAAGCACAATTACCTTTAGTAATATTGCTAAGGAAATAATCTATAAAAATATTCAAAGGACAAACTTCTCGCAACTAAAAAATATAAAAAAAGATTATGTTCAGTTAAAGAAAGAACTAGGTAGAATTCCTAGATTAGTAGACTTTCAGGAATATAACTTTATCTCACCAGAGGTTATTTTATCGACTAAAGATACTTATTATGATATTTTGTTGGCTTTTAAAGAAAGTGTAGTGAGTTTAAATCAACGACAATACAATATTATAAAGTTTATTTCTAGAGAGTTTACCCCAGCAAAAAGGCTTTATGAAATTTTAATTTTAGAGGAGCTTTTGAAATCGAAAACTATGAGTAAGGCTTATTTAGAGAAAGTGTTACGTAATAGTTTAGGTGATTTTGATATTATAAGTTTTACAAATGCACTAGAGCATTTGTCTCTAAAAATATTTACAGTAAATGCCGGTAGAGCAGATTATGAGCCTCTAATATCTGTGGATGAACAAGAGATTAGGCTACTGATATCAGATGCTATCGATGAAAGCAGATTCTTGTATGAGCAAATTAAGGATCTAATAGAGTATAACAAGTTAGTTTATTTTCAGAAATATAATCTAAATAAGTCTCATGGATTATCGTTATATGCAAAATACTCTAAAAAAGAAATTGCCTATCTATTTAATCAAGATTATGCCAATGGAGGAGTTAATCTTGCTGGATATAGATCTTTTGAAGATAAAGTACTACTGTTTATGACATTTGATGAGAATAAAAAATTTGATACATATGATAATAAGTTTCTCTCAAAACAGACCTTTTCATATTACTCAAAAAAAGGTAAGACTCTTGGTGATCGTTTAGAAAATGCTCTTAGCCAAAATCGATATAAAAGCTATGTTTTTGCACGAGTAAATAAAGATAATAGTTATATTTATCTTGGTATAGTTGCTAAGTGTCTAGTTGCTAAAGAAATAATTGCTGAAAAAAAGTTTGTTGAGTATATCTTTGAGTTAGAGAAGCCTCTAACAAATGAGATTTGGCATTATTTTAAAGCTGTTTATAAAACCAAGATTTGATGCGTAATTAAATGATTTTTTATTTTTGTTTGTTATAATGGAAATTGAAGGAAGAACAAATTTGGAGAATCCTAATGGCATACAAAAAAGTTTTATTAGCTGTGAATGTTTATGAAAATGCAGACATCGTTATTAACTCTGCAGTAGACTTCGCTAAAAAGAATAATACAGAAGTTTTAAAGGTTGTTACAGTTATTGATTGTGTAGCTCCATTTGCACCATCTATAGTTGATTTTCAACACTCTATAGAGCAAGAAGCAAAAGAAGCTTTAGATAAGCTTGTAGCTAAGATTTCAGGTATCAAGGTTGAGCATGAAGTACTTGTTGGTAACCCTGCAGTTGAAATCGTTGATTATGCTGAAGAGAGCAGTTGCGATGTGATAGTTTTAGGTTCTCATGCAACTCATGGTATAAATTTACTTCTAGGTTCAGTAGCGAATGCTGTTCTACATAAAGCAAAATGTGATGTGCTAACGGTGAGAGTTAGTGAGAATGAAAAAGAAGCAAGTAAAGCGCATAACTATCAAAGGCTTCTTGTACCTACTGATCTTGAAAATGACTCATGTTCCGTTGTTGAAAAGGCAAAAGATGTTGCAAAGCTGTATGGTTCAAAAATTGATACTGCGTTTGTTATACCAAATGATAGTATCTCTTTGATGACATATGAAACAGAGAAGGTTGAGCATGCAATAGAGAAGTTTGCAGATAAAAATGGTATCACTGGAGAGAAGTCTGTGATGATTGGTGGTATCGCTAACAGTTTATTAGAAAAAGCAGCTGAAAATAAAAATGATTTGATAGTTGTGGGAAGTCACAGAAGAAGTGCTATTGGTAGATTTTTCTTAGGCTCTACAGCAAATAGTATCTTACATGAAGCTAATGTTGATGTCTTAGTTGTAAGACTTAAGTAATTACCGTTTTTCTCTTTTTCATAAAAATTAAATTCTAAAAAACTCATAAAAAGACTCAAAAAAGTGTATTTCTTTTGAAAAATATATTTAAATAAAAGAATCGGACAAAAAAATAAATACTTTTTATGAAAAAATTATTAGTACTTTTAGCAAGCTCAGCAGAGTGGTATGAGTTTACTGTATATTCATTTTGTGCAGGATATATTGGTGCAGCATTTTTCCCAGGTGATCATTTTATAAAATTTTTAGCTGCCTTCGGGGCATTTGCTGCAGGATTTTTAGCGAGACCTCTTGGTGGAATAATATTTGGCTATATTGGGGACAAAAAAAGTCGCTCTACAGCTTTAGCATTAGCGGCATTTTTTATGGGGGTACCTACTGTTGGGATGGCATTATTACCATCGTATGCAACTATAGGTATTTTGGCTCCTTTACTTTTAGTTGCTTTTAGAATTTTACAAGGCATAGCAATTGGTGGTCAGTATAGCGGTTCAGTTGTTATTCTTGTCGAAGCTGAATCAACTCTATTTGGTAAAGCTAAAGCTGGTGTAAATGTTATAACTAGTGCTTTTGGAGGGATATTGTTAGCGATTGTAACTTTTCAAGTTATTAGATATCTAATTCCAGATGAGACTATGGCAAATGGTGGCTGGAGAATACTTTTTGGTATAGCAATTATATTGGTTGTTCTGTCGTTTTTCATTAAGCATAGTGGCGATGAAAAAGAGCCTGAAAAATCAAATGTGAGTCTAACTAAAGTGATACTTAAAAACTATAAAAGTTTAATATATATGATTTTATTATGCTTTCCTGGTGCAGTTGTTGCTTACTTCCAGATTACAATTTTACCTAATATTATTAAGAAAATATTAGGTCATGCAGATGTTAATGTCGCAGTATTGACAACTATTAGTATTATTATGTTTATCGTTACATGTAATATTGCTGCTAGACTTACTAAGTATTTTAAAATAAAAACGATTACTGCGTTTGGTCTTGTTTTGATGCTTATATTGTCATTACCAATGTATGCGTTATATAAAGCTAATAGCGATTTATTGATAGTCTTCTTTGTGACTATGGGAGCAATATTTGGAATATTCTATGGCAATATTATGGTGTTGTTTACAGAGTGTTTGCCTAGAGAGATTCGTTATACTGGATTTGCTTTAGCTTATAATATTGGTTTTGGTGTGTTTGGTGGTTTATTGCCATTCTTATGTTTCTTTTTAGCTTACTCTATATCTGATTATATGGCTGTGGGCATGATTTGTATAAGTGCGCTTGTTGGTTTGATAACGATATATAAATTCGAGCCAGAAAATCTTAAAAAGTCTATAATAAACGATAACTAGTACTCAAAGAGTTTCTTTAAGGTAGTTGCTAATGAGTTATTATTTTTTGAGTGAAAACTGCTTTATTTACAATATCAGTAATAAATTATCTTTAGATGATAATCTCAAAATTTTAAATATCTATAAGTCTTTTATTAGAGATAGAGCATTTTGTCACAAGTTTGGTATCTATGATATTGTTCCATCTTATAATTCAATAGCGTTTCATTTTGATTATAAAAATCTTGATCGTTTGCAGGAAGCTATTCTAGCCAAAACTGAATCTATAGATTTTAGTGCCATTATTGATTCAAAAACACATTATATAGCGGTTGACTATAGTGGTGAGGATTTACCCAAAATATCTGAGATTTTAGGAATAGAAATATCTGAGATTATAAAAAGACATACTCAAGTTGAATACCATATTGCGATGTTAGGTTTTAAGCCATATTTTCCATACCTACTTGGTTTAGACAAAAGTTTAAGTGCACCTCGCTTAGCAACACCACGAAATAGAATACCTGCTGGATCTGTTGCAATTGGAGGTTCTCAAACAACTATTTTTCCTGAGCAATCGCCGAGTGGTTGGAATATTATAGGAGTATCTAAGTTTAGAGATTTCTCTAACTTTAGTGCTGGTGATAAGATAATTTTTAAGGAGAAGTGATGCTTTTGATAAACTGTGATTTAGGAGAGAGGGGTGTTGCTCATCCTATTGATGATAAGTTAGTTGAATATATAGATATTGCAAATATTGCTTGTGGTGGTCATGCAGGTAATAAAGAAAGCGTTGATTACTATGTGAATCTATGTCGAGATCACAATGTCAAAATTACAGCACATATTTCCTACCCAGATAAAGAAAACTTTGGTAGAAAGGTAATAAGCATTGATAATGATATTTTATGTTCATCTTTTGATGAGCAGTTTGCACTTTTTGATAAAGATATCAAGGCTGTTAAACCGCATGGAGCCTTATATAATGAGCTAAATGTTAATCAAGAGCTAGCAAAGGTTTTTATAGGCTGGTGTATTAAAAATGATATTCAAGAGTTGGTTGTTAGCCCTTTTGGTATGGTTGCTGAGTATGCTAAAGAAAATGGTATAAAAATTGTTAAAGAGAGTTTTGCAGAGAGAGGCTACATGCTTGATAGTGTTAATAACCCTATGCTAATACCACGAGGCCAACCAAATGCTGAAATACATAATGTAATGGAGGCAGTTGAGCAATATAATCAGCTTAAACAAGGATTTATTAAGATAGGTGATCAAGATATCTTATTTGAGTCACAAACTGTATGTATACATTCTGATAGTAAGATAGCTTTAGAGTTGGCACAGCAATTGTATAAGAGTAGAGACTAAAGTCATGGAGAATATCTTTTCGACTAAAGGAGGGTTGCTTTTTCCAATTTCATTGCGGAAATATGGTAAGCAAGATAAAGGAGTATCTCCTAAAGGGGCTCAAGATCAATTAAGCTTTATGACAGCTTATAATATTTTTAATCAGCCTGTAGATTTTCAAGCTATTGAAATGATTTATCCCAGCGAGATTGTAGCTACTGATGATATATTGGTTTATTTATGTGGGGCTAGCTATCCAAATACTTTTATTGATGAAAATACCTGTGCAAACTATAATCAAGTTTTTGAGCTTAATAGAGGTCAAAAGTTAGAGTTTAAAGGTTCAAAAAAAGGCTTTCGCACAATAGTTTTTGCCGTAAAAAAACAATCACAAACTATTGGATTGGTTGGCAAACAGAGATCGTTAGAATTAGAAGACTATATAAGTCAAAACTATCGTCATAGCTTCATAAGAGTAATCAAGGGGCCTGAGTATGATATTTTAAAAGATTGTGCTTTTTTTGAGAGTAGTTGGACTATTTCAACAAACTCAAGTCAGATGGGGCTACCTTTAGATGGAGTTTCTCTTGATACACAAAAAATTGAAATGATATCCCAGCCTGTAACAGATGGTACAATACAGCTAGCCCCAAGTGGTCCGATAGTATTGTTACGACACCGACAAACAGTAGGGGGGTATCCACGAGTTGCTAATGTTATTGAAGCAGATATTAATAAATTATCACAGTATGCTCCTGGATCTAAGGTAAGGTTTAAGTTGGTTAGTTTAGAAGAGGCTTGTGAAGTAAATAATATTCTCAAAGGCCTTATTAGTAGGGTATGAACTGATATAGTAACCTTTAAAGATTCCATATTTAAGTATATTATTCTTAGAGAAATCAAAAAAACATAAGGTATTGTGCTCGTGATAAAAAAAATATTCCCGAAGCAAATAGGTGTTTATAAAGCGACAGTTATATTAAGTCTTCTGTTTGGCTATGTATATAATATCCCACTTATTATAAAATTTTTCCAAGATGTTGCTCAAGATAGTACATTTAGCTTATGGTTTGTGATTAGCTGTTTTGCAGTTTGTTTCTTAGCTTTTTTTCTGATTTTTAACTTGATTAACTTTCGCTATATATTTAAGCCAATAATGATTATTTTGATTGCAATTGGAGCAATTGTTTTTTACTCCGAGATGTTCTTGGGAATTACTTTTACCTATGGTGTGGTAGAGAGTATTTTTGATACAAATACACATGAGGCACTATCCTATTTATCTATCGGAAGCATAGCAAGTTTTATATTTTTTGGTGTTTTACCAATTGTTATACTTCTCAGAGTTAAAATAGTATACCCAAAATTTAGTAAAAGTGCTTTGATTAGAATCGCTAATATCATAGGGACCCTAATATTAGTTGTAATGATTTTAATTACAAATGTAAAAACTATTTTCCCATTCTTTAGAAATCATAATGAATTAGGAGATTACCCTAATCCAATAATTTACGTAGGTATCACTTCAGCAATTATTGCAGAGAAGTTTATTCCACCTTTACCGTACCAGCCAATTGGTGATGGTGCAAAAGAAATTAGAAATACTGATAAGCCAAATCTAATGGTATTTGTCTTAGGCGAGACAGCGAGAATGCAGAATTATCAGTATAATGGATATGATAGAGACACAAATCCTTATACTAAAAATCTTGGAGTTATTGCGTTACAAGATGTAGCATCATGTGGTACTTATACGGCATTGTCAGTACCTTGTATGCTATCTAATATGCCAAGAGTTGACTACAATGCAAGGCAAGCTGCTGCTAGAGATAATGTCTTAGATATTATGAAAAAAGCAGGTTTAGATGTCACTTGGTATAATAATAATGGTTATGATTGTAGATATACTGGGGTATGTAAGCGAATAGAAAATATCTATATAAATACTAGTGATTGTAAGGGTAATAGTGCAGGTGGATTCTGTCATGACTCAGTATTACTAAAAGAGCTAAAAGAGAATCTTGCGAAAAATGATGATGGTAAAAGTAAGGTAATTGTTTTACATCTAGTTGGAAGTCATGGACCAACTTATTATCAGCGTTATCCTGCAGAGTTCAAGAAGTTTACACCGACATGTGACCAGGGTGATATAAATGCCTGTAGCAGAGAAAAACTAGTAAATACTTATGACAATACTATACGTTATACTGACTATATATTATCAAAAGTTATTGATACTTTAGATAGCAAAGAAGTAACTACTAAATATGATAGTGCAATGGTCTACATATCTGATCATGGAGAGTCTTTAGGAGAGGACGGCTTATACCTTCATGCTGCACCTTATGGTATAGCTCCATTATATCAAAAAAGAGTGCCGTGGATTATGTGGTTCTCTAAAGATTTTTTAAAAGATAATAAGCTTAATAAAGCTTGTTTAGTTAAAGAAGCTAAGAGGGAAGACACTTTCTCTCAAGACAATGTTTTTGACTCATTCTTAGGACTTATGAATATCAAGACAGCAGCATATAGTCCAAAACTAGATATTTTTGCAAATTGTCGAAATGGTAGGTAGATTAGATGTTAAATAAGCCTAAATATACACTTTTTAAAAATACTTCATATGCACTAAGTGGCTTAGTAGATATTTTTAAAAATGAAAAATCTTTTCGTCTGCAGTTACTCCTTTTTATAATTTTGACAGTGACTATTTGGGTACTGCCTTTTAGTATAGTTTCAAAGTTTGTTTTACAGATTGTATCAATGTTGCCAATTTATGCAGAGATTATAAATAGTGCTATTGAAAGGGTAGTTGATTTAGTGACGACTGACTATCATATATTAGCAAAGCAAGCTAAAGATGCAGGTTCAGCTTTGGTTTTTGTATCTTTTGTAATAGAACTAATTGTTTGGATTATGGTTATTTATCTGAATCTATGTTATTGAAGTTGTATAAATGCTCAGAAGTGAAGTGTTTATATTTTTGAATTTTTATTATATAATATTAGCCTTTTTATAAAAAAGCTTGGTTTTTAGAATCAAGGGATCAATATTGTATTTTAGAGTTATTGCAAAAGCAATGCTTATTTAGATATATTTTTTAAAGTGATTTCTTATTGCTATTCTTTGTTTTTTTATTGTAGACTTTGTGATGTTAAAATAGATGTTGAAACATTGTAGTTAGGGAGATCACATAAATGCTACGTAAACTGGTTAAAACTTTAATACCAAGTCAGGATAAAATTTTTTTTGATTTAATGATAGAAGCAACTGAGTCGGTAGAAGATTCGGCTAGAATTCTTGACAAACTTGTTAAAGAGGAAGATAACCTAACGATATCTGAGCTATCAGAAGAGCTGAGATTAACAAGAACTGTAACAGTTGAAGTAGCTAATAAAATGGATCATGAGTTGGCTCGTTACTTTGTAACCCCTGTTGATAGGGTAGAGTTACATAACATTACTACTTTACTTCTAAAGTTAAATAGAAGAATCGTTAAAATCCACAGATATATGCAGATACTGATGGAAGAAGAGCGTGGCAACGTAAATATATATCTAGCAACTAGTGTCGAGACTTTACGTAAAATGACAAAAGTACTTGATGATATGATGAAAGCTTTTGTCAAAGGGGATAATAAAGAACTTAAAAATTTCTATATTAGAATTACAGCGTTAGATGAGAATGTACTTGAAGAACTAGGTCATGCGCTTAAGAAATTCTCTCACTATGATGAGGGGGATGTAATATTTATCATGAAAGTTAAAGATATTTATAAGGCTATAGAGAGTGCTATCTCTACGTGTACATCTGTAGCAGAATCAATTATGAGATTGTATGTAAAAGAAGTTTAACGAACAAGGTAAATAAAGATGATTACATCAGTGCTTATAGCCATCATTGTAGTAGCGTTGTTTTTTGAGTTTACAAATGGTTTCCACGATGCTGCAAATGTAGTTGCAACACCTATCGCAACCAAATCTCTAACACCATATCAAGCTATTGGTCTGGCAGCATTTTTTAACTTTTTGGGTGCTTTCTTTGGAACAGCTGTTGCAGCAACAATATCAAAAGGCTTAGTAGATACAAGTGTTGTTACCGATATTGTTCTAATATCTGCTTTATTAGGAGCTATTAGCTGGAACTTTTTTACTTGGAGTTTTGGTATACCGTCGAGCTCATCACATGCTCTGATCGGATCATTAGTTGGTGCTGTGATTATTAGTTCTAGTTACCAAGATGTTAACTATGTGACAGTAATTCATAAGGTCATTATACCAATGATAAGCTCACCTATTATGGCATTCTTCTTAGCACTTATAATATGTATTATTCTACTTAATATTTTTATGAGGTTCTTTATGGTTAGAACTACAAATAAATACATAAGAGAAATGCAGGTGTTATCTACTAGCTTATTGTCTTTTTCTCACGGTTCTAATGATGCTCAAAAAACAATGTCAATAATAACACTTGCGCTACTAAGTGCAGGAGTTGTGCAAACTACTCAGGTTCCTAATTGGGTTATCGTTTTATGTGGTGTTGCAATGGGGCTAGGGACATTATCAGGAGGTAAAAAGATAATTAAAACTTTAAGTGCAAAGCTATCAAAACTAGAGCCGGTTAATGCTGTTTCTGCAGAATTAAGTTCAGGTATATTGGTTTTAGGAGCTTCACACATAGGTTTGCCAGTTAGTACTACTCAAGTCGCATCTGGTTCTATTATGGGAGCAGGTTATGCTGATTCTGGTGTAAACTGGAAAGTTGTTAAGAAAATGGTAACAGCATGGGTTTTGACAATTCCAGCGTGTATCATTGTTACTAGTGTTATATATACTATTCTTTTTAAAATTTTTGGTACTTTCTAAAAGTTAATTACTATAAATCTCTTTTTTTAATAAATAAAAAGCCTATAATTCAAAGCAATTAAATTTACTACCTAATACTTAAATGCAAACAAAGATCAATAAGTTTATGGTTTATCTTCATTGGACCACGGTTATCTTGATATTTCTAGCTTTTATATCAATAGAGTTTAGAAGTATATTTGGTAAACATTCTCTATTTCATGATGTAATGAAAACATCTCATTTATATATTGGTTTTTTGATTCTGTTTATTACTATTCTAAGGTTGGCTATAAGAAAGTTTGTAAGTTTTCCATTTATAGGGCAACGACTTGAGTATAATAAATTTAGGACTATAGTCGCTAATTTGGTACACATATTTTTATATTTTTGGTTAATTACTATGCCAATATTAGGTTGGTGCTTGATAAGTGCAAAAGGAACTTATGTTATTCCTTTTGGTTTGCCAGCTATTACGGATGTGCTCTCAAGAGCTAGTGTAGTCAGACTCAAAGAAATCCATGAAGTTTTTGCATATGTTGGGCTAGCTGTAATATTTATACATGCAATAGTAGCAATTACTGAGTATTATATCATTCGTAGTAGAAGAGCTTAAAAGCTACTGATATTGGACTTGTATTTTTTTGATACCTTCTCTAACAATTTTTAGAAGCTCGTCTTTATATTTAGAGTGCTTGTATATAAGTATCAAGTGAGACTCTAATGGAAAATCTATTTCAAAGCCTTCTATTTTGACAATATCCTCACATTCTTTGAGGACAGCATCATAATAAAATTTTGGCATAAATCCTATAGTATTTTCACTCATCAGTAAGTTAGCTTTTTGAATCTCGTTATCAACCGTAAATTTAATTTTATCAAGATTAAATTTGTAACTTTTATTATCGTGTTTAAACTCATTTGTGCCTTGAGAAAAGTCATATCTGTTAAATACTAGAGGAGCTTCAAGAACCTTATCTGGATTATTATGTAGATCTTTTACAAACTCTTTGTTTCCGTATAAGTATGCAGGTAGCTTAACGGCATCTACAGATGTACAAACTATCCAATCATCTAAATCAAGAAACTCAAGATGCTTGTTAAATATTTGTATGACATTGTATGAATCAAACTGGAACTGGCTGCCATTAATATTATCTACCTGGTAACTATCTAGTGCAAAATTAAATGCTTCGTTATTAATCTGTTGTATCTGTGGTAATGCTAAATCAATAATGATTTTGATAAATAGGGGAGTACCAAGTACTTTTATAGATTGGCGTTGTCTAAAGCCACTTTGTTTTACATTTTGGATAGTATTTTCCAGATCTGTCACAATTTTATTGCAAGAGTGAAAATATTTCATGCCATCACTAGTTGGAGATATACGATTTTGTACATTTCTAATAAGTTTTAGATCTAGGTATTTTTCTAGTACATCTATCTTATTTTTTATAGTATTCAGTTCTACAGAGTAGCACTTTTTAACTGAGCTATAAGACCCTAATTCCACTAACTTTAGAAAGTAGCGTGTAGCTTCAATAATATCTTTGTTAATACCACTCATCTTATTAGAAAAACTTGTCAATCCTACTATTTATAATATCATTATGAGAAGTATTACAAAAGCACTAAAAGAATGTAACAAAACTATCTATAGACTCTCTTTCGGTACGATAGTTATTTACAGCAGCGTTAGTATCTTCATAACCAATTGCTATACCACATAGCAAAGTATAGTCATCAAATCCTTGTAGCTCTTTTTTGACTATATCTGGATAGTGTCCTAGAGAGGCTTGAGGACATGTTGCAAGTCCTAAGTCTAGAGCAGCTAGCATTATTGATTGGATAAGCATACCACAGTCCATATAGCCACTAATTCCTGTATTGGGGTGCTTAAATATGAATATGGCTGAAGGTGAATTAAACGATAAATAGTTTTTTTTCCATTGCTCAATACGTCTTTCTTTATCTTCTCTCGTTATATTTAGCGCATTATATAAGTCATGACCACACTTAACAGCACGTTCTTTAAGTTCTCCATCTAATGGAATATCGCTATCATAATCATACTCCATTCTTGGAAGTTCGCGGTTATCACATGCAGATAGTATCTTACTCATCAAGGCCATCTTCTTTTCACCGCTTACTATAGCAATTTTCCATGGTTGAGTGTTTTTGCTAGAAGGTGTCCACCTTGTGGTATCAAAAAGATTTTCTAGTATTTTCTTGTCTATAGGCTTGTCAAGAAACTCTCTAACGCACTTACGATTTTTTATAGCTTCAGATATTTGCATAAGTTTTACCTATTAATTGTTATATCTATAATTTAGACCATAAGCATTGATGATACTTTATTTTTTAATACCTAAAAAGTCAAATGTTGTTAGGCAAGATACTATTGTAAACACTTGACAAAAGAAATTATTATTTGATATATTGATTGGTTCCCTATTTTCAAATCTGAAAAAGGCAATGAATATATATAAAAGGAGGGTTAGTATGAAGTTAGCGCGAGTATTTACAAAAAAAGTTTCTCTAGCGAAAACTCTTAGCTCGAAACCACAAGGTTTTCAAGCTAGTACAAAGAATGCTGAAGAAAAGAAAATTAAAAAATGATTTTTACTATCAAAGCTATATAATAGTTTCTAAACACTAGAAAAGGAGATAAAAAAGTGTTTACTAAAAAAATGGCTTTCACTTATTTTATTACAGTTATATTGATTTTTAATTCTGGCTGGATTGATAGTATAGTCTTATATAATTCTTTTGGTGCCAGTGTGGCAGTTATGTCGGGTAACTTGAGGATTTTAGGACATAGTATTGCTGGTGGTGACTGGGTATTTATGTATAAAGTAGCTGTGCTTGTTTTTGGCTTTGTTGTAGGTGCTGCTGTCAATGGAGTCATTATGAAAACAGATGCCTATGTTATCTCTGAAGATCATACTAAGACACTAGTCCTACAAAGTGCTGTAATGCTTACAGGTACTTTATTGATAGATATTTTTAGTAATCATCGTGTTATTGATGATTTATTTTTAGCTATGGCAATGGGTATGCAAAATAGTTTTACTACACTATTTTTTGGAGGTTTTGCCCGAACAACTCATATGACGGGTACAACTACTGATCTGGGAATAGAAATTGGTAGAGCCTTACGAGGCAAAACAGATAATTTATGGAAAATACCATTTTTTGCTGTATGTATGACAATGTTTGTCGTTGGTAATGCTGTAGGTGTGATTTGGGTTGAGATTACAGGAGATTACTTCACCCTGATGTTATTCCCATCAGTCATATTACCAATTTTTGTTGGTATTGTGATTCTACTAACCTATAATATGAAGGTTAAAAATCATAGTCTCTAGTTTAAAGTTGGTAGTAAGCCAAAAGAGTTTAGAATCTGGAGAGCAATAATAATAATTGCAGTAACCACAATTAGCATAGTTATTAGAGAAGAGCTAGCTAGAGCTTTTTGTTTACGGTAGTTTATAACCCATAGCATCATAACAGGTAAAGCAACCTGAAGTATCGCTACAAAAATACTTGCATAGCCAAGAGCTGTTTTAAAGCCATCTGGGTAGGCAATCGCATAAATATAAGCCGGTAAGAATGTTATTACAAAAGCAAGCGTTTTATGTTTGTGTAAGTTCTTAGCTATTTTATAAGTATTCCTATTAAAATCAAAAAGCCCTAGTGCAACACCAAGAAAAGATGTTGCTAAGGCAAAGAAGCCAAATAGAAAAGATATTGTCGAGATATATCCAGAGCTAGTACTGAAGTGATCAATAATAACTGATGTGATTTCACCAGATTGCTTACCTAAGATACCAGTGGGTGTTGCAACTGGAAGTGAACCAAGAGTTGCAAAAATCCATAATATATAAACTATCAGCGGTATTGTGCTACCAATTACAATAGCTTGGCGTAGAGATTTTCTATTCGATCCCACATAGGTTCTTAATGTGGGGATTATATGATGAAATCCAAATGAGGTTAGAAGTATGGGAAATGCTGCCCAAATAAAATTAGGATTCTTGATTTGATAATTTAGATGATCAGTAGAAATGTGTGGGATAAGAACAGCAACTAGTAGTAGAAATGCTAAAAGTTTGCCTGTAAACATAATTTTGTTAACATGATCAACTAGCCTTGTACTGATATATATAAAAACCCCTAGTATCAGTATAAAAATAATGCCTGTGAGTTTTTCTGAGATATTAAAACCAAGACTTCCTAGTGTTGTTGAAATTAAGTATCCACCACCGACAGTATATGCGGCTACTAAAGAGTAGAGTAAAAGAACATAACAAATCCAAACTATACCGACACCAACAGGACCTAAGGTCTTTTTTGTCATTTCTACAAAATTAGCACCATCTTCCATTTTTAGGTTAACTTCTGCTAATATCAGAGCTGTAAATGTCATCAAAGCCCATATACTGATAATTAAAATAGAACCTATAAAAAAGCCACAGCTCGCTACAGTTGCAGGAATTGCTAACATCCCAGCACCAATACATGTGCCAGATATAATCATTGCTGCGCCAAATTTTCTTGATAAAAACATATTAGATTGTATAAAAAACTGGAATTTTAAATCCCAACTCTACCATTTAAAGCTTATAATATATTTATTATAGCCGATAAGATTGTTATTTCTACAAAATGGATAGTATGAAGGATAAAATTAGGCAAGCTTTGGTTGAGCTTGATATTCTAGCAACAGAAGAGCAGGTTGAACAATGGCTAGAGTATTTAAAACTTCTTGAGAAATGGAATAAAGTTTATAATATGACTGCTATTAAGAAGATTGATGATATGCTAGTCAAGCACTTATTTGATAGTCTCGCTGTAGCTAAGTATATCAAAGGTAACTCAACTGTCGATGTTGGTACTGGAGGAGGTTTGCCAGGAGTGGTTTTGGCGATACTATATCCGCAACATCAGTTTACTCTGGTTGATAGTGTTGGCAAAAAAATCATGTTTCTCAAAAATGTCAAAAAAAGCTTGGGCTTGGATAATATTAATCCATTAAATATACGCATTGAAAACTTAGATGGTAGCTTTGATAATATTATCTCGCGTGCATTTAGCTCAGTTGATACATTTTATGGATTATGTAAGCATTTCTTAACTAAAGATAATCAAATGTTAGCTATGAAAGGCCCAGATCTTGAGGAGCAGAACTTAGTATCTTTGCCGTTGGATATTGAAAAGCATAGCATAAAAGTTCCTTTCTTGAATGCTGAGAGAAACCTTATTATAATGAGAAAAAATAATGATTGATAAAGAATTTATTCAAAACTCATATACTAGTATCATCAAAAATATAGACTCAAAGGCTAGGCTTCTGGCTGTCAGTAAGTATCAGTCTATCGAGAAAATAGAATATTTAGCAAGTCTTGGACAGTTAGATTTTGGTGAGAATTATTTTCAAGAATTGGAACAAAAAGCTAAGCAGTTACCAGATTTGAAGTGGCATTTTATTGGCTCACTGCAATCTCGTAAAATAAAGCATATTGTTAAGTATGCTGATTCAATTCAAAGTGTAGAGAAAATAGAGCATCTTGAGAAAATAAATAAAGCTGCTATTAATGAAAATAAGTATATAGATGTTTTCTTACAAATAAATATAGATAATGATGTCAGTAAATCTGGTTTTAAATCAACTCAGTTAGAGAGTGTTGTTGAAGCTGTAAATAAAGCGAAAAAATTCAGTAATCTAAAGGTGGTTGGACTAATGTGTATACCTGCAAAATCAGACTCTCCAGAAAAGAGCTTTGCAAAAATGAAGGTATTTTTTGACACTATTAATGCTAATTTAGCTTATGAATTAAAATTATCGAGACTGTCAATGGGAATGAGCGCTGATTATAAATTAGCTATACAGTATGGCAGTACAGATGTTAGGATAGGAAGTAGCCTTTTTGGTATTAGAGAAGCCTAGCCTATTATTTTCTTTATATATTTAGAAAGTAGTCTTTTATATATCTCATTAATTATTAAAACTATAAATACAGCTACAAATGTTTCAAAGGCTCTATCTAGTGCTATTGTGTATGGGGTCGCTGACGATAAGGTGATTATATCCCAACTAATAATCATGCATGAAATAAAAAGAGCCAATAGTAGATAATATGATATAGAACAGTTAACTAAGAAAAAAAGAACCAGAAGTAGAGCTATTTGTAAATAGTAATGATTTTTTAATGGAATCATTACTATCGCGATTATGAGAGGGCCTAGTATATTGGCAAAACCTCTTTTAAGTGCAGTTATCTTTACTTTTTCATAAGAGTAGCCAAGAACTAAAACTATAGTCATCATAATCCACCATGGATTAGTATTTGGTAGGTATATAGTCATAAATTTCGTTACCAAGTATCCTATAGCAAGTGACGCAAGAGCAATAATCATCACATGATGATACTTATCTTGAATCCTCTCGCGGTTAGAGTATGGCTGATCTCTATATAGCAGTATATTTATTAAAGCATAATAGAATACAAGTAATACAATTACTACTATTACACAAGTTAGAGTTATACCTATACTTACATGGCTATATCCGAAAGCACTTGAAACATATCCAATAAAACAAAACTTCGTAAGTATCTCTGGCATTATTCTAAACTTTGTTGGTAGATAAAAAGTCAAGCCGCCCATTATGAGTGTACAAAAAGGTACAACTATAGGTAATTGTGATACAACAGTTCCAATAATCATAGCGGCACTTATAGAGATAATAGCGATAACAATATATAGATAACTTTTTCTATATACTCCATGGATTGAAGCTGCACATAAGGCTGTAATACCTACTAGACTATTAACAAAAACTTTAGGTAGAAGAAGATAGCTTATGAGACCGACTAGTCCTAATAATATAGTTAATAAAAAAGACTCTATAATTATTTTTTCATGTACTATTAACTTTAATGTCGCTTGTGATTTCATTGTTGTTATCTCATTAGAAAAGTATTGTGAGGATAATTGATATAACAAAAGATATAAATACACATCTTCTTACATCAAGTGAAAATTTGACTATTCATAACAAGTTTTACAAACTCTTTAACTTTGGGTTGAACAAATTTATTTTTAGGATAGTAAATATAAATATCTTGATGATCTAAAAACTCGTCTTTAAGTAATTCTACAAGTTTACCATTCTGTATTTCATCTTTTACAATATATTCATGAAACTGAGCAATTCCAAGATCATTTAAGACACATTCTTTCATAAACTCCATGTTATTCGCAGATAAATCAGAAGGCGGCATTTGAGCGTTTACTTTGCTTTCTCTAATATTTACAAGAGCAGTAGCTCTAGAACTATGGGGAATATACTTATGGTTTACTAGATCAGATAGGCTAGAGGGGATACCATAAAGTTCTAGATATACAGGGCTTGCACATAATATGTATCTTGTTGTAGCTATTTTACGAGCAATAATATCTTCAGGAGGAGTCCAGTTAACTCCTAGAATTATATCTGTTTCTTGAGTTTTAAAATTAGGCATTCTCTCTTCAATATTTACTTCAATTTTAACCTTGCTAAATTTCTTGGAGTATTCTTTGATCAGACCTATCAGAACACTCTTGGCAAAAAATGAGGAAGTATTTATTTTTAGGATGCCTGATGGTTCACTATGAAAAGATTCTGCTAGATCACGAATGTTTTCAATTTCATTTTGTAATGTTTTACAATACTCAAATAAAAGCTTGCCTTCATGCGTCAATGAAAGTCTACGTGTTGTCCTAATTAGCAAGTCAACTTTGAGCTCCTTTTCTAATTGCTTAATAGTGTGACTTACAGCAGCTTTTGTTATACCAAGAGCATCTGCAGTATTTGTAAAGCTTCCATAAGTTACTAATTTATAAAAAATTTCAAAAAAATTAATAGGTATATTTTTTTTATTCTTAATTGTCAAATTTTACTAAACATAAGTTTATTAATGATGATATTGTAAAATATATTTTTTAATTTACTATAGCAATAGTTAAATTTTTTGATAAAAAAGGAATGGCTATGAAAAATTATAAAATCATACTTCTGCTCAGTTATATAAGTATAGCGAGCGCATCAGCTGTGATACTAAATCCGGCTTTACCTCATATCAGTAGTGAATTAAATCTTGCAAATGGGCAAGTAGAGTGGATTGTGAGTATTTTTCTGGTAGGGTACGTTGTTGGACAACTTATATATGGCCCAATTGCCCGTAGGTTTGGTAGTGTAAGTACATTACGAATAGGCTTAGTTATTAATTTGATAGGTATTATAGTTTGTATATTTGCTGGGATTCACTTATCTTTTGAGCTATTGCTTTTAGGTAGATTGATTACGGCTTTAGGATCATCTGTTGGATTGGTTTGTACGTTTATTATTTTGAATCACTCTGTAGAGCCATCTAGAGCAAAGACAGCACTGTCATTTGCTAGTATATCTTTTGCATTGTCTGTAACTTTAGCTATCATGATAGGTGGCTTTGTTAATTACTATTCACATTGGAACTACTGCTTTTATGTTCTATTAGCTCATGGGGTTGCGATGTATTTATTTACTTATTTATATCAAAATGAAACACCTAGTATTTCAAAGATTAATGTTGGCAATATTTTTTCAGGGTATATAAATGCATTATCAAGTCCAAAACTTTTGATTTTTGCTTTTATAATAGGTGTAATGTCAACATTTAGTTATTGCTATACGACAGCTGCGCCATTTATTACTCAGCAACTTTTTGATTTTAATAGTGCTGAATTAGGTACTTATAATGCTATGACTATAGTAGGTATTATAGCGGGCTCATTTGGTGCAGCAAAAATTATTAATAGTTATGATAATGTTCTAGTTTTGAAAATTGCAATTGCTACTTTGTTGGTTAGTTTTATGATTATAGCTTCTATGGCATATTTTGATATTATTACGCCGATTATATTTTTTGGTATTATTACGCTGATGTATTTTATTACAAGTTTTATATATCCGGCGGCATCACATATAGCATCCAATGCTTTAGCTGATGACAAAGCGAGTGCTTCTGCAATGATGAATTTTATAAACATGGCAGTTGCAGTTTTATCGGTAAGCATCATGGGCTATATAAGCTTAGATTATATATATAGTTTTGTTGTTATTTGTTTAGTGGTGTCAGTTACTGCATTTTTCTTTTTATTTCTAAAAGGTTTTGCTAAGGAATAATCTTGGTAATATCCTAGCTATAGGTTTTTATATATAGTAAAATCATAGCCATATCAATTAATTACTTTTTTGCGTTAATATGTCATCTTTAGAAAGGGTAAATGGTTTTTTTGAAGCAAGTATTCAAGCAAAGATTGAGACAGCAAATATTTTACCTCCAGCTATTGCACAGGCTGCAAAAGCGATGGTGTCTTGTTTAGAAAATGGTGGTAAAATTCTAGTATGTGGTAATGGCGGATCAGCAGCTATAGCGCAGCATTTCACCTCTAAGCTTCTAAATCATTTTGATATGGAGAGACCTCCTTTACCAGCAGTAGCCTTAACAGCGGATGTTGCAACAATTACAGCTGTTGGAGATCACTATGGATTTGCCCATATTTTCTCTAAGCAAGTAGCAGCATTAGGCAATGAAGACGATATTTTATTAGTTGTATCTGCAAATGGTGACTCACAAAATATTATCAATGCTGTTGAAGAAGCACATGACTTAGATATGAAGGTTGTTGCATTGACTGGTGCAATCAGTGGTAGATTGCAAGCTATGTACAATGTAGATGATATCGAGTTAAGGGTTCCTTCTGACAATATGGCAAATATTCAAGAGAACCATTTTCTTATAATTCATTGTTTGTGTGATATTATAGACCAGAAATTATTTGTAGGCTTAGAAGATTAATATAATGACATTTAAAACTATATTAAAGAATGTATGTATTGTTTTGTTCTTTTTAAGCTTATCAGCTTGTGGAGTTATTGAGCCTTATACGGCTCCTGTTCCTCAAGGTAAAGAGATTAAGAATAAAAAACTTTTTGATATCAAGCCTAATATGACTAAAGGCGAGGTTGTTTATATATTAGGCTCGCCAGATATTATCGATACATTTAATCCAAACCAGTATATTTATATAAATACATATAAAAAACATATGACGGATACTGATTATAGTGAGTCAAAACTAATACTAACTTTTAATAATCAAGATAGGTTGATAGGTATATCAGGTAATTATGCTCCACCAACTGATGAACCAGTTTTCTAAATTAATAAAAATATGAAAAAACAAAATATATTTAATATCCTAATTATTAGTGTTATTTCTGTGGGATTTTTATTCCTCAACTTTTGTCAACCTATCTTTGCAGATGATTTTGGTAGATTATCTGCTTCAGCTTTAACCAAAGGCAATTTGATAAGTATAGTATATAACCAATATTTGAACTGGACAGGCAGGGTATCTGCAGAGTATTTGGCTTACTTGCTTTTCAATAAAGATCACCTTGTTATAAGCCTCTTTATTATAGATATATTAAACTCTATACTTTTTAGTATATTTATCATTCTCAGTTTTAAAATTGTAAGTAAGGATCAATATGAACTTAGCTCCAAACGCTTTGTGATTTTTTTCTTTTTCTTGAGTTTTATTTTTTTATACTCTGGGGTGATAGGTAATGCTTTATGGAAAACAGCGGCAATTCAGTACTTCTGGGGAATTGTATTGTTGGTAGGGTATTATTACTTTATTTTTATAAGGCAAAAAAACTCCATAACTTTTAGTATTTTTGTAGGAATTTTTATAGGTTTATATAATGAAATATATGTAGGAGTTTTAACTATCATTTTATTAGCATATTTCCTTGACTGTAAATTGGACAATAAGAGTATCAATAGAAATGTAGTTTACTTTTTTGTCGCCCTTATAGTAGGAGGTATTATATTGGCAGTAGCTCCTGGTAATTATAAAAGACTAGATGTTTTAGCAGGTTCGAGAAATATTGATTTGTTACAGAATATAAAGTTTATGTGGCAACTATTAATTTATCATCCTTATGCGAAGCTTTTGCATTATATGCTGGCTTTTATAGGACTGCTTTTAATTTTGGATAAGGATATTAGGCTTAAAACAAAGTTTATTTATTTTGCTGCATTGATTAGTTCTTTGTTCGTTTTGACTCCGATTGTTGGCCAGTATGGGGGATTAAACCAAAGAGTTTTAATGATTTATTATGTACTATTTTTTATGATTATTTTTGGATTATTATATAATTCTAAAAATGTTTTTATTATAAAGTTTATTGAAATTCTTTGTAGGTTATCCTGGCTGCTGTTGATTTTACTTTTATTTCAGTTATGGATGCTTTTCTCAGTTTACGATTCGTTACATGATTATGAATCGCAAAGACAGCAACTAATACACTATTATCATGAGCATGCTGTCAAATCTGCATCTTTTCCGGTAGATTATAGGCCCTATTTAGATAAAAATTATAGATTTGTCTACTTTGATGATATTACTTTTAATAAAAATGATTGGAGAAATAAGGGCTTTGCTAATTACTATGGTTTTGATAGTGTTGTATTAAAAAGATAAATTATAAACCAAAATAAAACTCAGTATCGGTTTCATTTACGATTACACGATAATCTATAGAGACATCAGAGTCATTACACAAGGATTTCAAATCACTCAATAAAATATTTCCTAATAATTTCCTTAGTTTAGGACTTCTACCTGGTAGAATGTCAATCTCAAGTTGAATAAAGCCATCAAAGTTACTCGAACTGGCGCCAACTATATAAGTTTTGCATGGGTAGATAAGAGTTCTGCATGTATGAATGTCTGTTTTAATCACTTCAACAATTGTAGAGTGTAGGTTTCTACAAAAGTCATCTAATTTATTCGAGATTTTAATATTATCTGTATAGTGAATTTTAATTGTAAGCAGAAAATAACCAATCTTCTGCTAATACAGAAAATAGTAACATAAATGAAAGGAATATGTTTATAGAAGAAACTTGATAAAAAGAAATAATTAAGCAGCTGTAGAAAGAGCTTTGATCTTAGCACTTAGACGAGACTTATGTCTAGCAGCTTTGTTCTTATGGATTAGACCTTTAGAAGCGTATTTATCTAAAATAGGAACTACTTTTGCGAAGTTCTCTTTAGCAACTTCAACATCACCTTTCTCGATCGCATAAGCAGCTTTCTTTAAGAAAGTTCTCATCATAGAACGACGTGCAACGTTGTGTTGACGATTTCTTTCAGCTTGAATAATTCTCTTTTTTGCTTGTTTTGAGTTAGCCAATTTAATTCTCCAGTTTTAATTTTTTAACTTTTATAACCTTAGGCTTCTCTAGGGGGATACGTGAGAAACACAAATATATAAATTTAATAGCTAAAGTATTTTGCATACATTGTACATTTTTGTCAACAGAATTTGTAATATTATTAATGATTATTTCGTTATTTAAATATGGCAATCACTACATTTTAAAGTTATTTTATAGCATAATAGGTATCTAGATTTATTAAATAAAAAATTACTTCTTAGTAGCAACAGAGCTTAAATATTATGAAAAATATCAGAAACTTTTCGATAATTGCACATATTGATCATGGTAAGTCTACTCTTTCAGATAGATTTATACAGGTGTGTAATGGTTTGACTGAGCGTGAAATGAAAGAGCAAGTCCTAGACTCTATGGATATAGAAAGAGAGCGTGGAATCACTATCAAAGCACAATCTGTAACTTTAGATTATGTAGCTAGGGATGGTCAAACATATCAGCTTAACTTTATTGATACTCCTGGGCATGTTGATTTCTCTTATGAGGTATCGCGTTCATTAGCTGCCTGTGAAGGTGCCTTGCTGGTGGTGGATGCAGCACAAGGTGTTGAAGCTCAGACAGTAGCTAACTGCTACACAGCTATTGATCAGGATTTAGAGGTTATACCAATTTTAAATAAGATTGACTTACCATCTGCAGAGCCTGATAGAGTCGCAGAAGAGATTGAAGAAATAATAGGTATCGATGCTACTGGAGCAACTACATGTAGTGCTAAAACAGGTATAGGTGTTGAAGATGTTTTAGAGACAATTGTTGCTAAAGTCCCAGCACCAGAGGGTGATGTTAATGCAAAGCTGCAAGCTCTAATAATAGATTCATGGTTTGATAATTATCTAGGTGTTGTTTCTCTTGTGAGGATTAAAAACGGAACTCTTAAGAAAGGTGAGAAATTTAAAGTTATGTCAACGGGAGTTTCTTATCAAGCTGATAGAGTTGGGGTATTTACTCCAAAGATGAAAGATCTAGATCACTTGAAAGCTGGTGAGGTTGGTTTTATTATAGCAGGTATTAAAGATATTCATGGAGCTCCTGTAGGTGATACTCTAACTCATACGCATAATCCAACTGATAAACCTGTTCCAGGATTTAAAAAAGTCCAGCCACAAGTTTATGCAGGGATGTTTACTATAAGCTCAGATGATTATCCTGATTTTAGAGAGGCATTAGATAAGCTAAGTTTAAATGACGCTTCACTGTTTTTCGAGCCAGAAGTTTCACAAGCATTAGGATTTGGCTTTAGATGTGGCTTCCTAGGAATGCTACATATGGAAATTATTCAAGAGAGGCTTGAAAGAGAATATAATCTTGATTTAATTACTTCAGCACCAACAGTTGTCTATAAGGCAATCAAGAAAGATGGTGAAACTATAGAAGTAGATAATCCATCAAAATTGCCAGAGCCAGGTGCAATAGCAGAAATACATGAGCCAATTGTAAGAGCGAATATTCTTGTGCCAAAAGACTATGTTGGTAGCGTAATTACAATATGTGTTGAAAAAAGAGGAGTACAAGTCGATCTTAACTATGTTGGTAACCAAGTGTCTATAACTTACGATTTACCAATGATTGAGGTGGTGTCTGATTTCTTTGATACTCTCAAATCTGTTACGAAGGGTTATGGTTCATTGGATTACGAGCTAATTCGTTATGAAGCAGCAAATATGGTTAGGCTAGATGTGCTTATAAATGGAGATAAGGTTGACGCATTAGCAAGTATAGTTCATAAAGATCAAGCAAAGTACAAAGGCAGAGAACTTGTTGAGCGCCTTAAAGAGCTAATTCCAAGACAAATGTTTGAAGTAGCAATTCAAGCAGCTATAGGTGGGACTATTGTTGCCAGAAGTACAGTTAAAGCATTGCGTAAGAACGTTTTAGCAAAGTGTTATGGTGGTGATGTTTCGCGTAAGAAAAAATTACTAGAAAAGCAAAAAGAAGGTAAAAAGAGAATGAAAAATATTGGTTCTGTTGAAATTCCTCAAGAAGCTTTCTTATCAGTTTTGAAGAAATAGTCTCTATAGTTATTACTATTTGTAGTGACAGATCATTGATCTGTTAGCCTATATTAATCTATCATAAGACAGCACACTGTGCTGTCACTACAAAAGGGTATAAAATATTTAAATATGCAAAATAAAAAAATAATAGTAGGTATATCAGGAGGAGTTGATTCATCTGTTTCTGCTTTGTTGTTAAAACAGCAAGGTTATGATGTAACCGGTGTATTTATGAAAAACTGGGAAGAAGATGATACTGATGATTTTTGCTCAGCAGAACAAGATATTGCTGATGCTCAAGCAGTATGTGACTCTATTGGGATACCTTTCAAAAAGATTAATTTCGCAGCTGAATATTGGGATAATGTATTCGAGCATTTTCTAACAGAGTATAAGGCTGGTAGGACACCTAATCCAGATATTTTATGCAACAAGGAAATCAAGTTTAAAGCTTTTTTGAGCTATGTGCATTTGTTAGGAGGTGACTATATTGCTACAGGACACTATGCTCGTACTAAAGTGGCTGAAGATGGTTCGGTGCAGTTAGTCAAAGGTCTTGATGATAGTAAAGATCAAACATATTTCTTATACACACTTGGTCAAGAGCAGTTAAAGCAGACAATGTTTCCTATTGGTGATATTGAAAAATCTAAAGTACGTGAGATTGCTAAAGAGAATAAATTGGTAACATTTGATAAGAAAGATAGTACAGGGATATGTTTCATAGGTGAGCGTAAGTTTAAAGACTTTTTATCGAAGTTTTTGCCAGCTCAAAGAGGCGAGATACATGATGAAAATGGTATCAAGATTGGTATGCATGATGGGCTTATGTACTATACGATTGGGCAAAGACAGGGGCTTGGTATAGGTGGTGTAAAAAATCGCCCTGAAATACCATGGTTCGCAGCCCAAAAGGATTTAGAAAATAATGTTTTAGTTGCTGTTCAAGGTCATGATCATCCAATGCTATTTAAAGATACATTACAAGCTATAGACCTTAGTTGGGTAGCTGGATCTGCTCCAGCAGATAGTTTTAGATGTAGTGCAAAAGTTCGCTATAGGCAAAAAGATCAGTCTTGTAATGTACAAATAAATGAAGATGGTTCAGTTAATGTGGTTTTTGATGAGCCACAAAGAGCAATAACTCCGGGACAATCTGTAGTCTTTTATGATGGTGAGGTTTGTTTAGGAGGGGGGATAATTATTTAGATTTTTGTTAATATTTATATGTTAATTATTGTCACTTGCTAATGTGGTTTTCTGATTATCTGTTGAGTCAGTCTGTTTTTCTTGGGATGAGCTAGTATTAGAGCTACCGCTTGTAGCCATTTCTATAGCACTACCACTATTTGCAATAATATCATCATTATCTTGATCAGCTTTTGTAATTAACTCATGATCTAGGGTTGCCGCATCACTAGATATTTCTTGACGAGTATAACTAGACTTCTTGGTAGATGTATCAACCACATCATTCAAGTAGACACCGACTTCTTTTTTGACATCTTTTTGGCTTTTCAAAACGTCTCTTTGCATAAATTGCGCTTCATGCACTGTATCAATAGTCATATGAGTATATAAAAACTCTGGATCAATAATATATGGTCTGAGGGACGTGTTGTACTCTTTTTCTAGCTCAGGGAAATCAACAGTATAAGCCACTTTTATGCGCTTTGTACCATCCCTATCAGTTATTAACATTGCAACAAGATCTGAATCTATAGGGTACTGTTTTCTAACTAGGTGATACTGTTGTTTTCTATCTAGTACTATTTGTCTGACAGGAGTTGCGTATACACTTTCAGTCTTTATAGGCTTGTTAACAGTTGTTATTCCGGCTTTTTGAAGTTCTGCCATAGCACGATTACCATAATTGTCTTTAGCTAACTTAAGATCAATCTCAATCATCTTAGCAAGTACTTTCTCTCTAAACTCTCTAGTTTGCTTTAAAGTAAATGCAAGACAAGTTCCAGTATCATCTTTTTGGAAACAACCATTTCTTTTGTCAATTAGAACAAAAAGTTTTCTGGTTTTATCGTAGTATAGTTGGTAATCAGGAGTATTATCACCATGACCAAGATAAACAAACTGGTCATTTGATAGCATTCCGCATGAAGTAACAGTTAAAATTAGTAGTAATAGTGATATTTTGCTTAATATCTTGCGCATATTTCAAATTCCATAATTTAACAACAATTTCAAGACATAATTTTTGCTTAGTGACGCTAAAAAGTAAAGCTTTGATTACAGGAAAATACTAAAAATTAAGTTTTGGCATTTTCTTGCATCAGTTTTTTATATTTTTTCTCTATCATTTTACGTTTAAGTGAACCAAGATGGTCAAAAAAGGTAACGCCATTTAGATGATCTATTTCATGTTGGATACATCTTGCTAGGAAATCATCTTTTTCAATTTCAATCTCCTCACCGAACTCATTAAGTGCTTTTATCCTAACTCTTGTTGCTCTATTAACCTTAGCAGAAACTCCAGGAAATGATAAACAACCTTCTTCATCAATTATCTTACCACTCTGGTCGATTATCTCAGGATTGATGATTGTAATTGTTTCGGGAGTCTCACTCTCTAAGTTATCATACATGATAAAGAATCTTTTTTTGATACCAACTTGTACTGCAGCTAAGCCAACACCATTTGCTTCTATCATTAAATCGCGCATCTCTGCTATTGTTGCTCGGAAATCATCATTGATTTCTTCTGGTGTAACTTCTTGTGCCACTTCTTTGAGTATTGGGTGAGGATACTTTAGGATCTCTAAAGACATATTTTATACTCCTTGTTCTAATATATCTTTTTTCATTTTTGTCATAGTTAGGGCTGCTTGAACACAGTATTTGCCTTTGTGTCCTTTTTTGCCACCAACTCTTTCTAATGCTTGTTCTTTATTGTGTGTAGTTAATATACCAAAGATTACTGGAAGGTTATACTCATGCATAACTCTTTGCGTACCATAGCTTACTTGGTCACAAACATAATCATAGTGATCTGTCTCGCCCCTGATTACACAACCAAGAAGTACAATCGCATCAACTTGGTTAGTCTCTGCTAAAAGTTTAGCAGCATAAGGCAACTCTACTGCACCTGGAACTTTTTTGATATATATTTGACTATCTTTTAGACCTTGAGCATATGCTTCTTCTAGGGCTCCCTCAAGCATTTTATCCGTTATCAATGAGTTAAATTCACTTACGACAATAGCTAGTTTTCTCATGCTCTATATTCCTTTGATTGTATGTTTTGCTTTATTTTTCTTGGTTATTAGGTAGTTTCTGTTATGTGAGTTTACAAATGCTTCACAGTATACAGGCTCTGTATCTATATCAACATTTCTGAGGGCTGCTAATTTCTCAGGGTTATTTGAGATAAGCTTACACTTATTTACTTTATTATATTTTAGGACTTGTATAGCTAAGTCATATTTTCTTGCATCACTTGGCAAACCTAGAGCTAAATTGGCTTCTATAGTGTCCATATTTTCATGCATTTGTAAGTTATAGGCTTTGAGTTTGTTTGTTAGTCCAATGCCTCTACCTTCTTGATTAAGGTAAATAAAGAAGCCACCTTCTTGAGCAATCATCTCAATACCTTTTTGAAGTTGATCTTGGCAGTCACAGCGTAGTGATCCAAAGATATCACCAGTCAAACAAGAGGAGTGCATTCTAACAAAAGGGGTTTCACCCTGATAGGCTTTTGACAAGACCACAACTTCTTCATTAGAAAAGTTATCCCTATAAACACTCATCTCAAGCTCACCTATATTCTTAAAAGGTATAGTTGTTCCGACCAAGCGACTAACAAAAATTTCAGTTGCTAAACGGTACTGATAAAGTTCAGCAATAGTTAAAAGAGGTAAACTATACTTTTTGGCAAATGCTTCTAATTCAGGTGCTTTCATCATTGTGCCATCTTTGTTCATCAGTTCACATAGGACACCTGCACTATTGAAACCACTTAGTTTCATAAGATCAACTGTTGCTTCAGTATGACCGTTTCTACCAAGTACACCTTTATCATTTGCTATGAGTGGGAAGATATGTCCTGGTCGAGCTAGCTCCTCAGCTTTTGCATCAGCCTTTGATGCTACTTGTATTGTGTGGGCTCTGTCTTTTGCAGATACTCCTGTAGTCACACCTTCTTTGGCTTCTATAGTTATAGTAAATGGTGTTGTAAATGTACTATTATTTTGATCAGCTGCTACCATTGGTGTTAGATTTAACTGCTTTGCTTTTTTTGAATCCATTGCTAAGCAAACGATACCACTTGTGTATTCAAGCATAAAAGCAATATTAGCTTCTGTGGCTTTCTCACCGGGGAGAATTAAGTCTCCTTCATTTTCTCTATCATAATCATCGAGCACAACCACGGGTGTACCTTGCTTGAGAGCTTGTATTGCGTTTTCAATATTTTCTTTTATTTGTTTAAACATTTTCTTTAAATCCTTGTATATATTTGTAGATATACTTACCTGTTGCATCAGCTTCAAGATTTACAATAGAGCCCTTAGTATAGTTCTTTGCAATAGTGACCTCAATAGTATGCGGTATCAAAGTTACTGTAAAAGAGTCTTCAAGAGTATCGATTACAGTTATGCTCATACCATCTATAGTCACAAATCCCTTTGTGACTAGATATTTAAGTAATTCTTTGGATGCTGAAATCTCAACTAGCCATGCTCCGCTGGCATCTGTGATATTTATGATTTGTCCAGTTTCATCAATATGACCTTGTACCATGTGCCCACCGACATGATCGCCATAGCGCATAGCAAGCTCAGTATTCACTAACTGATTTTCTACTAGGCTATTTAGATTAGTTCTTTGTAGGGTTTCTGGAACTGCGTCAAAATTCGCAGTTAAATTTTGTTTATCGATTTCAGTTACTGTAAGACAAGTGCCATTGATAGCAACGCTGTCACCAATATTGCAATTTGTACTATTATTAAACTTTATACAAAAGGTTTTTATATTACTTTTATCTATTATACTTTCTATTGTTCCTAGTTCTTGGACAATGCCACTAAACATTGGTAGTTTCCTTAAAATATGAATTTATTAGTAAATCTTCGCCTAAAAAAGATACACCTTGAAATATGAGCTTCTCTTTAGGATTGCACCCTGCAATTACAACAGGCGATAAATATGTTACAAGTTCATTAATTAGTTTTTGGTTTATAAAATTTTCTAGAGTTTTTTTACCACCTTCAACCAAAAGGCTTGTTATCCCTGTTTGTCCCATTTTGTTTAGAAGGCTGTCTAAGCAAACCTGATTCTGGAATGTTGGCAGTAGCCAGTATTCAATACCAAGATTATCTAGTTCACTGGCAACTTGAGCAGAAATCTTTGAACAAACAAAAATAGTTTTTGCATGATTTTGGTCTAAAACTTTCCAACGCTTATCTATTTCTAAGAGGTTGTTGGATATAATAAATCTAGTAGGGTGTTTCTTTTTGTTTAGCTGTATTCTTACATCAAGACTTGGGTTGTCTTCAATTAGAGTTTGCTTTCCTATAAGTATTGCATCACAAATATTGCGTAGCTGGTGAGTATCTACAAATGCTTTTTTAGAGCTGATTTTTTTTGAGTCATTACCATTTACAGCTATTTTGCCATCAAGAGACATTGCCCATTTTGCATATACAAAAGGTCTTTGAGTTTTTTGGTAGTGGAAAAATATTTTATTTTGATCTTGAACTTGTTTTTCTAAGACTCCAACTTTGACTTCTATTCCAGCATCTTTGAGTTTTTGTATGCCTTTACCAGCAACTAATGGGTTAGGGTCAAGTGTCGCGACCACTACCTTTTGTATGCCTGCTTTAATTAAGGCATCTGTACATGGCGGAGTTTTTCCGTGATGGCAACATGGCTCTAAGGTTACGTATGCAGTAGCACCTTTTGCTTTGTCTCCAGCTTTTTTCAGTGCATGAATTTCTGCATGAGCCTCTCCTATAGCTTCGTGCCAACCTTCTGAAATAATGGCTCCATTTTTTACTATTATGCATCCAACCATAGGATTTGGAGATACTGATAGCTTACCTCTATTCGCTAGAGTTAGAGCTTGTTGCATATAATAGTTTTCAATATTTTTCATTTGCCCAGTTAAAATCGTTAGTTACACTTAGGGCAGGGATAGCAAAACGAATAATACACAAACAGCCAACAAAGCAGTTGCTATTACTAAGTTCTACTTATGAATTTCTTCGATCTTCTTTCATCCAGACTATACTGTCGGCTTTGGAGTTACACCAAATCTGCTTGACCTTTTTAGTATCTAAAAAGCGCTCGCGGGCTTCTGTGGTTAGACAGTTACCGCCGGTAGGGAATTTCGCCCTGCCCTGAAGATTATTTTGAAATTATAACACTTCTAAACTTTATATAGTAAGAAAGTTTTTAAATAAAATATGCAAAATCATGAATCAATATTATAATTGTAAAATAGCCGTTTATATGGAGCTGAAATGAATCAGTATTATATATTTGTAATATTATGTGTTATAGCAGCCTTCTCTAGTTACGTTAACTATAGGTATCTTAAATTACCCAAAGCTATTGGGTTAACAGTTTTGAGCGCTTTGATAGCACTTTTAATTGCACTATTACTTAAGATTGATCACAAATCTTTATTTCCTATTTATACTCTGCTATACAATGTAAATTTTAAGGAAGTGGTTTTAGAAGTCCTTCTTGGCTATCTTGTTTTTGCATCAGCGATGCACCTAAACTTTGTAGAAATAAAAAGAAACTCGTATGGTATATTTATACTTTCTAGTTTAGGGGTCGTAATATCTACTTTTACAATAGGTACATTATGCTGGATTGCTGCACCATATATACTGGGGATTCATGTTGACTATGTACGTTGTCTTATGATTGGTGCTATCTTCTCACCAACGGATCCTGTTACAGTATTTGACGTATTTAAGAAAAATACAAATGTACCAAAGAAAGTAAAAACGATCTTATCAGGAGAGGCACTATTTAATGACGTATTCTCGATTGTCTTATTTTTATTTTTTCTATCTATTGTTGTAGATGGTAAGCAAAATACAGGCTCGGTAACGCTTCTCTTTATGTTTGCACAAGATATTTTGGGCGGTGCTTTACTAGGTGCTCTTCTAGGATACTTGGCAAAAACATTAATGAGTAGATTAGATGATGGATATACACTTATTATAGTCTCTCTTGCATTTGTTAGTTTTGGCTCTTGGTTTGCGACATACTTAAATGTTTCCGAGGCTGTAGCTATGGCTATAACAGGTATTGTTATAGGGAATTCTCGACCACAAGAACGAGTGTCTGTAGAGTCAAAGGCTATCCTTACTAACTTTTGGATGGTTATCGACGAGCTTCTTAATGCTTTTTTATTCGTATTAGTTGGTATCGAGATACTTGAGATGAATCCTTCTTGGTATTTTATCGCGGCAGGAGTTGTTGTTTTCGTTATCTCTGTTATTGCTAGATACAGTAGTGTGATTATTTCTCTATTTCTCACTGAAAGGAAGAAGCGTGTAGACTTTTGGAGGAATAATCTTATTATCACATGGGCTGGGTTGAGAGGGGGAGTTTCTATAGCATTAGCCTTATCTATACCGTTAGCCCATAGAGAGACAAACTCATTCTCGATTGTTTATATTGCTGTTTTCTTATCAATATTTATACAGGGAGTGACCTTTAAAAAACTTCTTGATAGATTGTATAACAATAAGGTGGCTTACTCAAAATCTTAATATATTACCTTTTTCTAAGGGGCTTTATATTTGGGGATTAAGATACATATGAGGCTAATTAACAAGTATAATAAGTTGCAAAATTGTTAGTTGTTCAACTAGAGAGGTGCTTGATTTTGAGTTTATATTCATTGTTTGTTTTACTTTGTGTTATAGCAGCATATTCAAGTTATTTTAATTTAAGGTTTTTAGGCTTACCTAAATCTATAGGTCTTACAGCCCTTAGTGCTTTTATATCATTATCATTATTGGTGTTGATAAAACTAGAGCCAAATTTCTTTTCACCGGTATATGATATGCTTGATAGTGTTAATTTTAAGACATTGGTGTTAAAGGTACTTTTAGGCTACCTTCTTTTTGCATCAGCAATGCATTTGGACTTTTCAAAAATTAGGAAATTTTCATTACCGATAGCTGTTTTATCTAGTCTTGGTGTCGTTGTTACGGCCTTTATAATGGGTACACTTTGTTGGTTTATGGCTCCTTTAGTTGTAGGTGTTAATATTAGCTATGTGCATTGCTTGATGGTGGGGGCGGTATTGTCACCTACGGATCCTGTTACAGTGTTTGCTGTATTTAAATCAACAAAGGCTGTTCCTGAGAAGGTTAAGGCGATACTATCTGGCGAAGCTATATTCAATGATGTGTTTTCTATAGTATTATTCTTAATTTTGCTGTCGATAATCACCAACTCTAATCAAAATGTTAGTATCAGTGAGTTCGTAATAATGCTTTTTCAAGAAGGAGCTGGAGGTATTGTTTTAGGTATGATACTTGGCTTCTTTGGTGCTCGAGTGATGTCTAACTCTGATGATACCCATACGCTTATAATCATGTCATTAGCAATAGTTAGTGTAGGTTCATGGCTTGCAACTAGAATAGAAGTCTCTGAGCCTTTAGTAATGGTGGTTTGTGGTATGGTGATTGGCAACTCTAAGCCTCGAGGTAAGATTTCTGAAGAGTCAAGAAAGGGGCTCTCAAGTTTTTGGGCAATTGTTGATGAACTCTTGAATACTTTTCTGTTTGTGCTAATTGGAATAGTAGCTCTAAAAATGTCTTTTTCAGTTAATGTTTTAATAGCAGGGGCTATATTGTTTATTATAGCGCTAGTTGCTCGTTATTTGAGTGTTATTTTTTCTATGTTTTTGGTTGATAGATCTACCAAGAATCAATTTTGGAAAAATGGCTTTGTTATAACGTGGGCAGGTCTAAGAGGTGGGGTGTCCATAGCTTTAGCTTTGACAATACCTATTGAGTACAGGAGTGATCACGCATCATCAATAGTTTATATAGCAGTGTTACTATCAATATTTATACAAGGAGTTTCTTTTAGAAAAGTTTTAGATAAAGCGTATGCCAAGAAATAACTACTAATTTAGCCGTACATTTCTTTTAAGTGGCTGTTGAAGAAATCAAGTGCATTACCATAATCATACTTGCCTGTAATAATTTCTATATATACACCGCTCTTATGCTCTCTAGCTTCTTTGAGTGCTTGTGCTAGTTCTTCACCTGTTTTCACTTTGATTGTTAGCCAATCACTACAGCCAAAAGCCTTAGGTAAATCTTTATAGTTTAATTGAGCGAGATCATCATAGCTTGGATCAGGGTCTAACTCTAACGCTCTTTCGACCATAAAACCATCATTGTTTATGCATAATATAATAGGGTTTATTTTATATCTTCCCATTACTCCTATTTCATTAAGTGTTAATTGATGAGATCCCTCACCTGTAATTAATACTGTTCTAGAATCAGGATTAGCTAGTGCTACGCCAAGAGTAGCTGGTGTTGCCCAACCAATAGAGCCCCATAACGTTTGATTATGATATTTTACACCTTCAGGTAAAGGTAATTTTGGCATATTAAGAGAAGATGAGCCCGTTTCTACCACAAGATTATCTGTGTTTTTTAAGAATTTTAAAACTTGAGTGTATAGCACGCTAAGCGTTAGGTTTTCTTGTGTTATTGGAGTATCCTGTATTGTCATTCTGGAGTATTCAGGGCGATAGTTTATGCTATCAGCTTTTTCTAATAAAGCATCAAGTAGCTCTGATAAATAGATATCAGTTAGATAAGTCTTTTTATCTTCGACAAATAAAGGTCCTAAATTCAGAACCTTATCTAAGTCCAAATTATTAGTAAATCCAGCAGTGTTAAAGTCAGACCATAGTGCGTCGCCTAAATTAATTACAAGATCAGCGTCTTCAACTATCTCGGCTGTATTTGTGTCCGATAATAAACCAGCATAGAATCCTATATAGTTAGGATGTGTTTCAGATATCACGCTCTTATCATGAGGCATAATAGCAAAAGGGATGTTTAACTTTTCTATTAGTTTGATAGCTTTCTCGGTTACACCAAATCTGTCTAATTTAATAGCAGGGATAGCAACAACTTTTTTAGCCTTATTTAGGCGCTCTAACACTAGGTTTACAGCTAGCTCAAGCTGTTGAGGATTGGTCTTTAGATAACTGCAGTCTATATTATCTGGTGTTATGTCTGTGACAGGACGATTGCCACCATCTAATGAAACACTTATGTAGGCGGGTTTACGGTATTTGAATGCTTCTGCTATGACTCTATTCATTTCTCTGCGAGCGTTTTCAGGGGTGATGACCGCTGAGACACAGGCTGCAGATGCTGATAAGTCAAAGAAGTTTCCAAAAACGCCATCTCCCAATGTATGGTGAACTTGCTTTTTCTTTCCAACCGCTGCATCATTTGGACTACCAACTAAGTGAAAAACAACTAAGTTCTCTGCTTTTGAGCCCATGACACCATTTAGAGCGCTCAATTCACCAACAGCATAAGTAGTACATAAGATAGCGGCTCCATTAACTCTGGCAAAACCATCTGCAGCATAGCTAGCATTAAGCTCGTTAGCATTTACGATATTATTAAGTTTTGGATTATTGATAAGTGCGTGATCTAGTGCAAATGCAAAATCTCCGAGCACCGAAAATGAATGATCTATTCCTAAATCTACTAATCTTGATACTACATATTCAGCCACATTAGTAGCATCTTTAGCGGTATCGAAAACTTTTTTACCATTAATATTCTTGCTCATAAATCCCTCTTTTAGTTAAAATGAATTTTGAAACTACTTTCAGCATATCTTTTGCTTATATGTATAGCAATAATTTGATAACTATATTTTTTAAAAAAGATAATTTAAACCAAAGAGTCATTTTAGAGAGATTTTTGTATAATGTGTTGTCAAAAACCAAGCCTAGTACTTTAAGGCTCTCTTTTTGCAAAAGCGTATTTTTTGACAATTTTGCCACCAATTAGATGCTTTTGGATGATTTTTTCTAGAACCTCTGGAGTACAAGAGTGATACCAAACATTATCTGGTTGTACTACTGCTATTGGACCATTTTGACAAACTCTTAGGCAGTATGTTTTTGATCTATAGATATGGCCATTTTGTGATAGTTTTAGCTCTTGGAGTCTCTTTTTTAGGTACTCCCATGACTTTAATGAAACATCCCCTGCGCAACATTTTTGTCTCTCTTGATCACAACATAGGAATATATGTTTTTCAATATTGTCTAAGCCTAGTTTTTTTGCTTTGGTTTCAAGTGATACTGACATTTTAGTTACCCTTAAATTTAAACAGTATAATTTTATTACAAATAGATTTAAAATTGTTGAGAAAATATTAACAAATATGGAGATAAAATGGAAAATAACATTTCCAAAGAGACGCTAGAAAAGTTAGCTCAAGCTTATCTAAAAGATATCAAAAGTAAGAGACGTTGGAAGTTTTTTACTAGAGCTCTAATTATTCTGGTTGTTTTAGTTATGATTATACCTGGCTTATTTAGCTCATCAAAAGAGCTTACATCTCACATAGGGTTAGTCAAAGTTGATGGTGTAATAGCCGAAGATGCCGAGGCAAATGCAGAAAGGATTAATAAAAGTTTAGATGATGCCTATGCTAGTAAGGCGGTTAAAGGTGTGATCGTTGAAATAAATAGTCCTGGAGGCTCACCTGTACAATCTGACGAGATATATTCTCATATGAGATATCTGCAGAAAAAATACCCAAATATCCCTATGTATGCTGTATGTACAGATGTTTGTGCAAGTGGAGGATACTATATTGCTGCCGGTGCAAAAGATATCTATGCTAATAAAATGACAATTGTTGGTTCAATAGGTGTTATAGGTAGTGGTTTTGGCTTTACTGGGCTTATGGATAAACTAGGCATAGAACGTAGAACATACACATCAGGCTCTAATAAGGACTTTCTAGATCCTTTTTCTCCAAAAAGACCAGAGCAAACAGCACAATTTAATAAGCTTTTGGATGAAACGCATCAAGTATTTATAGGGGCTGTTGAGCAATCAAGAGGTGACAGATTGAAAGATAAAGCTATGAATACAACATTTTCAGGAGAGCCTTTTAGTGGTATTCAAGCAAAAAATATGGGGCTGATTGATGGTTTTGCGTCAGTCAGTCAAATTAAACGTGATAAGTTTAACAATATAGATATTGTTGACTATACACAGCCATTAGACTTTTTGACAGCAGTGTCAAATAAGTTAGGAAATAGTGTTTATTATAAGGCGCTTTCAGAAACAAGCTTTAGTCTAAAATAAATACATTAAGTGTTGAAACATATAATAACCATGATTATAATCGATATTATACTAAGTTTTCTAAACTAAACATAACTAAGGAATGGAAATTATGAAAAAGACTATATTAGGTGCAATGATCGCTGGTGGTCTAATGGTATCTGCAACTACTGCTATGGCTGGTGGAGTAGGTTTTGCTAATGTTCAAGATATCTTTGAGACTTCACCTTTAGGTAAAGCGAAAGTTACTGCTGATGAGAAGAAATTGAAACCACAAATGGATCAACTTAAGCAAAACATCACATCTTTACAACAAAAAGTAAATGCTTATACTGAAGAAAAAGATGATGTTCAAGCAGATGATTCTAAAGGTGATACTAAAGATGCTCAAGCAGCTGATAAGGTAGAAGGTCAAGATAAACAACAAGCTCAGGCTGATCTTGAGAAAGCAATGAGAGAATACCAAGATCTAATGAATCAAGTTCAAAAAATGGCTTCTGATGATGCTGATGCATTCAAAGATGCTTTGACTAAAGCTTCTGCGCAAGTTGCTAAAGATAAGCAATTAGATGCTATCTTACCTGCTGAGATGAGCCTATATAATGTTGATAGTATTGATGTAACTAAAGATGTTATTGCTAAAATGCAATAATTTAGTCTCTGTAATATAATTCTAATATATTTTTTCTAGTATCTCTTTTAAACTTATAACAATTAAAAGTCGCTTTTTTTTAAGTATAAAGCTATGTATAATCTTAGCTTAGATGTCAATAATATTTAAATAAAAAAGAAAATTCAAATTATGGAAAATTTAGGCTATTTTGTATCGCAAAACTTATTGTTTTGTTTGTCTTTTATACTTCTGTTAGCAATTTATATAATTTTTGAGCTGACTCAAACTAAAAAAGCTCAATATACCTTGTCTGTTGCGGATGCTGTTATTACTGTAAATAGAGGTAAAGGCGTATATCTAGATACAAGAGATCAAGAGAGTTTTGCGAGTGCTCATATAATTGGGGCTCATAATATCAAGTTAGAAGAAATTGCTCAAAAGCATAAAAAGTTAGCTAAGTACAAGTCTAAGCCTATAGTTATATATGGAGACGGTGCCGAAAAAGCAATGCATGAGTTACGCAAGGAAGGCTTTGAACAAGTTTTTGTACTTAAAGGTGGTCTATCAGCATGGCTACAGGCAAGTTACCCTGTTAAATCATTATCAAAATAAAAATATTAAGGATCATAGAATGGATCAGCAAGCACAACCACAGTTTCAAATTCAAAAAGTTTATGTAAAGGATATGTCTTTCTCTATTCCTAATTCTGATAAAATCTGGACTACAGCATGGAAGCCAGAGTTGCATACAGATCTGAAAATCGAAGCGACACAGCTACCAGAAGAAAATACTTATGAAAGTATTTTAACTCTTGAAGTGAAGGTTGAAAATGAAGGTATGGTTGCTTTTGAGGCAGAGGTTAAGCAAGCAGGTATTTTTACAGTATCAAATATGCAAGAGGCTCAAATTGAGCATGCAAAAAAAGCATTTTGCCCAAATATTTTGTACCATTATGCACGTGAAGCTATTTCTGATTTAGTCAGTAGTGGCGGTTTCCCTCAGCTTTGTTTATCAGCTGTGAATTTTGATGCTATGTATCAGGATTCATTAGAAAAGCCTGTCGATGATAAGCAACACTAAGATTACAATAGGAGTTTGAGTTAGTTATGAGTAAAGAAAAAGCTCTAGAGTCAGCGCTCTCACAGATTGAGAAGCAGTTTGGTAAAGGCTCTATTATGAGATTGGGTGATCAAGAGACAGCTCATGATATAGATGTTATCCCTTCAGGTATTATTGCTCTTGATGTTGCATTGGGCATAGGAGGATATCCTAAAGGGCGTATTATTGAAATATATGGACATGAATCATCTGGTAAGACTACGCTTACTCTCTTAGCAATTGCACAGTGCCAAAAACAAGGTGGTACAGCAGCCTTTGTTGATGCAGAACATGCTCTAGATCCTAAGTATGCTAAGCTTTTGGGTGTAAATGTAGATGATCTGATAGTTTCTCAGCCAGATACCGGTGAGCAGGCATTAGAGATTGCAGATATGTTAGTTCGTTCTGGAGGAGTTGATATTGTAGTAATAGACTCTGTTGCAGCACTTACTCCTAAGGCAGAGATTGAAGGTGATATGGGAGACTCTCACATGGGCCTTCAGGCAAGACTAATGTCTCAAGCGCTTAGAAAATTAACAGCAAATATCAAACGCTCAAACACTTTGGTAATGTTCATTAACCAAATACGTATGAAAATCGGGGTAATGTTTGGCAATCCTGAAACTACTACTGGTGGTAATGCTCTTAAGTTTTATGCTTCTGTTAGGTTAGAAGTTAGAAAGGGTGGAGCTATTAAAGATGGTGTAGATGTTAATGGTAATGAAATAAAAGTTAAAATTGTTAAAAATAAGGTTGCTCCTCCATTTAAGCAAGCTGAGTTTGAGCTCATTTATGGAGAAGGTATTTCGCTTGAAGCAGAGCTTATTGACCTTGGTGCTAAACATGGAATTGTAGAGAAGTCTGGCGCTTGGTATAGCTATAAAGGTAAAAAGATTGGTCAAGGTAAAGAAAAATCAAAAGATTACCTTAAAGAAAATACAGTAGAACGTGATGAGATAGAAAAAGCTCTTTTGGAACTTTTATTGCCACATAAATATGCTGTAGAAGAACAACCTCAAGAAGAGTCTAAACCTGCAAAGCAATCTAAGTCGAAACAAGCTACACAAGATGAGCTTATCTAAAGAGAAAAATTATCTTTTATATCTACTTGCTAAGCAAGATTATTCCCGCAAACAACTTTCTGATAAGCTTACGACTCGTGATAATATTTCATGCGATCAAATAGTAGCTCTATTAGATGAGTTTGAAAAGAATAAGTGGCTATCAGATGAGAGATTTGCGCGAGTGTTTATAATGAGTGAAATTGCTAAGTATCGAGGCAAACGAAGAATTATAAATACAGCTGTTTACCAAAAAGGTTTGTCACAAGAATTAGTAGAGGTTTTTTTACAAGAGGCTGAGGTCGACTGGATTGATATTTGTCATCAGTGTTTGCATAAGAAATATAAAGATCTAAGTAAGCTACAAAAAGATTTGAAATTAAAGCAAAAAGCGATTAATTATCTCTTATATAATGGCTTTGATTTTGATGAGATAAATTTTGTAATTAGTGGGAAAATTTAAGTAGATAAGTTTTATTCTTAAACTTTTTTACTGTAAGCTTTATTATTAGAAATATTAAAATAATATAGGAGTTAAAGATGGCCAAAGGAACAGTAAATAAGGTTATTTTGTTAGGTAGATTAGGTAATGATCCAGAAGTTAGAACTACTCAAAACGGTACTACAGTAGCTACACTAAGTATCGCAACTAATGATGGTATGGGTGAAAATATAACCACTGAGTGGCATAGAGTTGTTGTGTTTGGTAAGTCTGCAGAGGCTATCCAAAGATATGCAAATAAAGGTACACAGCTTTTTATAGAAGGTAGGCTTCGTACTAACAAGTGGCAAGATAAAAACGGTAATATGCAATATACTACAGAAGTTGTTGTTAGTAATTTCCAGTTTGTTGGTGGTGGTAATTCTCAGGGTAGTTCAAACTACCAAAACAACCCTAATCCCAACTTTAATCAACAGCCTAATAATGGTTTTGCTCAAAATAATCAGCAACCAGCACCAAAACAGGATAAAATGCCTGATTTTGCTGAGATTAATTCATCAAACTTTGATGATGATATACCATTTTAATCATATATAGAATCATATCGAAATATAGTGTACTAACTGTCACTACTCACAAGATTATTATATAATATAGTTACTTCTTATTTTATTCTTCAATTCATTTATGTCATACATATTAGTCTTAAATTGTGGGAGCTCATCAGTCAAATTTGCGCTTATGAATCCCCAAACATCAGAGTCACTTGTTACAGGTCTTGCCGAGAATATCGGGGCTAGTAATTGTAAGATAACTTTTAAAGCTCAGCAGAAAGTTCATAAGCTTATAGAAAGTGGTAAGTACAAAGATATTTTTGAGCTTTTAAAAGATTTTTTGGTAGAGAACAATTATTTAGAAAAAATTTCTGCGATTGGTCATAGAGTAGTTCATGGGGGCCAATATTTTTCAAAATCTGTAATTATAGACAAAGATTCATTACAGAAGATAAAAGATTGTATACCTTTAGCACCTCTACATAATCCAGCGCATATTGAAGGTATCACATTTTGTCAGCAGATTTTTCCGAATCTACCTCAAGTAGCAGTATTTGATACAGCATTTCACCAAACTATGCCTGAGTATGTTGCAGAGTATGCGATACCTAGAGAGCTAACGTGTGAGCATAATATACGTAAATATGGCGCCCATGGAACTTCACATAAATACGTTTCTCAACAAGCTGCGAAAATATTAAATCAAGATGCTGCTAATGTGATAGTTGCTCACTTAGGCAATGGTTGCAGTATTACAGCTGTTGTTAATGGTAAAAGCATCGATACAAGTATGGGGCTTACTCCATTAGATGGGCTTGTCATGGGAACTCGTTCTGGCTGTATAGATCCTAGTGTTTTTGCATATATCTCAGATAATCTTGGCTGGAGTATTGCAGATATCACAAATATGCTAAACAAAAAAAGTGGTCTATTAGGAATCTGTGGTCATAGTGATATGCGAGAGGTTTCTGAGCTTGCTGATAGAGGCGATAAACTAGCTAAGCTAGCTATTGAAATATTTTGTCATAGGATTGCCAAATTTATTGGTAGCTATATGATCTATTTTAAAGACTTTGATGGTTTGGTTTTCACAGGGGGGATTGGCGAGAATGCTATTAATATTCGCGAAAGTGTAGTTTCTAAGTTAGCGAATATAGGTTTTGAGATAGATGATGCTAAAAATGTGAAATCAGAAACATTTATAAGTACGGGGAATAGTCATAATATAATGGTTATTGCAACTAATGAAGAGCTTATGATAGCTCAAGAAACACAAAGTTTGGTATAAGAGTTTGCTATGAAAAAATCAATATTTATCCTTCCAACATCAAAACATACGGGTCTTAGAATTTTGGCAAGTAGCGTGGTATATGCATTACAGCAGAAAGGATTAAAAGTTGGCTCATTTCATCCTATTTACGATATGGGTATGAGCATTGAACAGATAGAATCGTATTTGCTTAATAATCGTGTAAAAGACTATGTTGAAATAGTCATAAGTAAGTTTTATGAGAAGTGTCAAGATTCGGATTTTGCTGTAATATCGGGCCTATTTAGGCAAGGTAATAACTACCATAGATTATATCCAATCAATGCGGTTGTTGATGAGTTGAATATAGAGATTATAAAAGCTCTTGGTTTGGAAGTGATAATAGCTTCATACCATGGTAATAAGCCTATAGATGATATCAATGATGAGCTTGATTATGTTATGCGAAGCCTACCCAAGCAAGTTAACATTATGGGTGCTGTAATTACAAAGTTAAATGCACCTTATGATGATGATGGAAGGGTTAGTTTTAGTTTGACTGAAGAAGATATTACATATGACAAACAACAGCATGTAAGTATAGAGGAGCTCAAAGAGTTATCAGTATTTAAACAAAAAGGGTTAGCTCTTTTGGGTGTGGTTGAGTGGGATAAAGAAAGAACTTCGCCAAGAGTATTAGACATCAAAAATATTCTTAAGCTGAAGCACATATCAGAGGTTGGCTTAGAGGCTCGAGTTGAAAGGGTAATGATGTGTTCGAGAGGAGTTGATAATTTTATAAGTGATTTGACTCCAAATTCTCTGGTTATAACTGCTGCTGATAGATCTGATATCTTAGTTACAATTTGCTTAGCTGCGAAAAATGGTATGAAAATAGCAGGAATTATCTTAACAGCTGAAGAATATCTTAATGATAAAGTCAGGGAGTTATGTGTAGAAACTGCTAAAAAAACAGGTTTAGCAATTCTGATAACAAAAAATAAAAGTGTAAATACAATTTTAAAACTTGCAAATATAGATCTAATGGGAATACCTATTGATGATAAAGAGCGTATTCAAAAAGTCAAAGAAGTAATATCTTCATCATTAGACAGAGACACAATAGTTAGATCTATTACGTCGGATATCTCTGAGCATCAAGTTATGTCGCCTCCAGCATTTAGATATCATCTTTTGAAGATGGCTCGAAAAGCCAAAAAGAGAATTATTTTACCAGAGAGTTATGAGCCAAGAACTTTGCAGGCAGCTAAAAACTGTCATGAACAAGGCTTAGCGGAGTGTGTACTTATCGGTGATAGAGAGAAAATCTTTAAAGTTGCTGAGATGAATGGATTTAGTTTACCTGAGAGTATCGAAGTTGTAACTGTTGTCGATGAAGCTGAAACAAAATACCTAAAAACATTGATGGAGCTTAGAAAGCATAAAGGTTTGTCTGAAAGTATGGCTAGAGATGCGCTAAAAGATCCAATAGTTGTAGCAACACTTATGCTTTATTTGGGTGAAGTTGATGGATTAGTGTCTGGTGCTGAGCATACTACTGCAGATGTTCTTAGACCAGCATTACAATTAGTCAAAACTAAGCCAAATTCATCACTAGTATCATCAGTGTTTTTTATGTGTATGCCTGATGAGGTGATAGTATTCGGAGATTGCGCTGTTAATCAAGATCCTACAGCAGAGCAGTTAGTTGATATTGCGATACAAAGTGCTGAATCAGCTAAGAAGTTTGGCATTGAGCCTCGTGTTGCGATGATTAGTTATAGTACAGGTTCATCAGGTTCTGGGGTTCAAGTTGAAAAGGTGCGTAAAGCAACAGAGCTGCTTAAACAAAGTGCTCCTGATTTATTGGTGGATGGACCACTTCAGTATGATGCTGCTATGATCGAGAGTGTAGCGAAGAAAAAAGCTCCAAATAGTCCAGTTGCAGGTAAAGCTACTGTACTAATATTCCCTGATTTAAACACAGGTAACACTGTCTATAAAGCAGTCCAACGAAGTGCAAATGTATTAAGTATTGGCCCTGTGCTACAAGGTATAAATAAGCCTGTTAATGATCTATCTAGAGGTGCAACTGTAGATGATATAACTTATACAATTGCGATAACAGCTATTCAAGCAATATAAACCTAGGAGGCAAATATGTCTAACAAGCTTCTAAAAAAAGTGATAGATAAATACTCTTTTTCTAGTGCAAAAAGTTTTGATGTAGTTAATCCTGCTACAAATAAGTCAATTTGTCGTTTAGAAGAGAAATCCTCAGAGTATGTTGAGGATAGTATTCTAGTAGCTAAACATGCACAAAATATATTTAAAAATATTCCTTCAAGTGAAAAATCGAAGTTATTAGAAAAATGGTTTGATTTGATAATAGAAAATTCTGATGATTTAGCAGAGATTATCACACTAGAGAGCGGTAAGCCTCTCACTGAAGCAAAAATAGAAGTTCGATATGGAGCTAGCTTTATCAAATGGTATGCAGAAAAGGCAAAAAGAATAGATTCACGTATTTTTGATCCAAATATTAGTAATTCTGAGGGAAGGGTGGATTATTATCCTGTTGGTGTGGTTGCTGCAATTACACCTTGGAATTTTCCTCTTGCGATGATTACTCGTAAGGCAGCCCCTGCAATAGCTGCTGGTTGTAGTGTTATTATCAAACCTTCTGAGTTAACGCCTTTGACAGCTTTTGCTGCGCGCGAACTTTTTGTTGAGGCTGGAGCTGATGAGAATCTTCTGCAGATAGTATGTGGGGATTCAAAGGTCATAGGTTATGAATTTCAGAAGAGTAATTTAGTCAGAAAAATCACTTTCACAGGATCAACAAGAGTTGGCAAACTCCTAATGCAGCAAGCAGCGGATACTGTTAAGAAAGTTTCTCTGGAGCTGGGAGGTAATGCACCATTTATAGTCTTCAAAAGCGCTAATATCGAAAAGGCTATCGAAGGTTTGCTAGCATCGAAAATAAGAAATGCAGGTCAAGTATGTGTAGCTCCAAATCGTGTTTTTGTTCACCAGTCTATAAAAGAAGATTTTATTGCCAGATTGAAGTCAGCAGTCCTTGATCTTAAGCAAGGAGATGGTTTAGATGAAGGTGTTAAGGTAGGACCTTTGATTAATGCTGCAGCTGTCGATAAAGTACAGTCTCATGTTGATAATGCACTGACTAATGGAGCAAAGTTAGTTTGTGGTGGAAAGGTAAATTCGGAGCTAGGAGGCAACTTTTATGAGCCTACTATCTTAGATAATATGCAAGATAGTATGGTTATCAGTTGTGAAGAGACCTTTGGACCAGTTATAGCTATTTTTAGTTTTGAATCTGAAGATGAGGTTATCCAAAGAGCCAATAATACCAAGTATGGTTTAGCAAGCTATTTTTTCAGTAGTGATATGAATCAGATTAGAAGAGTAAGAAATGCTTTAGCTTATGGAATGGTAGGTATAAATTCAGGAGTTATCTCAAATGAAAAAGCGCCATTCGGTGGGGTTAAGCAATCAGGTCTTGGTAGAGAAGGGTCTGATGATGGTATTTATGAGTTTTTGGAAGCTAAATATAGTTTACAAAGTTTTATATAAGTATGTTTATCGTTTGTTACTTATTTCCTATTATTTTTTTACTGTAAAAGGTTGTTCTTATTTTTAGAATCGTGTAACTTGGTCTTATAGCGCTGATTTAATGTATCAACTTGCGAGCGCTTTATAAATTCTGCTAAAGCGTAGTTTGTTGTCTTTGATATTCATTTATAGACCATCCGCTTTTGCAGATGGTTTTTTTGAAATAGTTTTTCTAAAACCTTTCCAAAAAAGCCTTAATTTTTAAATAAATACTACATATTTATCATTTTTTATATGTGGTTTAAAGACTAAGAGGAGTATAAAAATGAGTATTAAAGAAAAAGAAGGTTTGATAGAACGTTTAAATAAAGGTCCAGTTATCTGTGCAGAAGGTTTTATTTTTGAATTAGAAAGACGCGGATTCTTGGCATCAGGTGAATTTGTGCCAACAGTAGTTTTAGATCATCCTGAGATTGTAGAAGGTTTACATAGAGAATTTCAGCACGCAGGTTCTGATGTGGTAGAGGCATTAACCTATTATGCACATAGAGAGAAACTTAAGGTAGCGGGACAAGAGCATATTATAGAAGATTTGAATAGACAGGCTCTTAGAATCGCTAAAAAAGTTGCTGACTCTGCTCCTAAAGGAGTTCAACCAAATTTGATGGCGGGTAATATTTGTAATTCAAATATCTGGAAGCAAGGAGATAAGAGTATACAGCTAGAAGTTGAGAGAATGTTTGATGAAATGGTGACTTGGGCAGTTGAAGAAGGCGCTGATATGATAATAGGAGAAACATTCGCTTATGCTGAAGAAGCATTTAAAGCTGTTGAAGTAATCAAAAAATCTGGCTTGCCAGCAGTTTTAACAATAGCTCCCTTTGGTCAAAACGTGATGTTAGATGGGTGGTCAATTGTTGATACATGTAAAGAGCTTGAGCAATTAGGAGCAGATGTCGTAGGCTTGAACTGTTTTAGAGGACCTCAAACAATGCTTCCATATCTCAAAGATATTCGTAAAGCAGTTAAATGTCATGTTGCAGCATTACCTGTTCCATATAGAACAACAGAAAATCATCCAACATTTTTTAATTTGCCAGATAATAATGGTTGTGGTTGTCCATCGCCGCATGGTAGACCATTTCCTACTGCATTAGATCCATTATTCTGTAATCGTTACGAGATTAGAGAGTTTGCTAAAGAGGCTTATGATTTTGGGGTTAATTATTTAGGAGTGTGCTGTGGAGCAAGTCCAGCATTGATTAGAGAGGTTGCCGAAGCTGTGGGATTAACAGTACCAGCAAGTAAGTATAGAGAAAAAATGCAAAACCATAGCATGTATGGAACACATCAGCGAATAGCTAAGCATATACAAGCGTATGGAGATAAGGCTTAAATCTATATCTCTTTTTATAGTCTCTATTTCGAGGGTATTAAAATGGACAGACAAAAAACATTAGAACTTCTGTTATTAATATTAGCAGGAGGAGTTATATATCCAATAGTTTATCTTAGGCAAAACTTTCAGGATCAAATGCTTGTAACCTTTAATATAAGCATTTTTCAATTGGGTAATTTGTATTCAATACTGGGCTTATCATTTTTCTTGGGATATGTTCCTGGTGGTTGGTTAGCAGATAAGATTTCGATGAAAAAGCTAATTACATTCTCTCTAATTGGTACAGGCTGTATTGGTTTTTATTTTTCAACTGTTCCATCTTTTTACTCTTTATGCTTTGTATATTTAGGATGGGGTATAACTACAGGTTTATCCTTTTCTGCAGCTTCTTTGAAATTGATAAATATCATTGCTGGTAAAAATGCTCAAGGTAAGTTTTTTGGAGCTTTTGAGGGAGGTAGAGGTCTTGTTGAAGCTATATTAGCAACAGCTGCAGTATACATTTATTTTATAACCGCAAAGAAAACTTCTGATAAAGATCCTCAAGCTTTAATAAATGTCATATTAATGTATTCTACTATTTGTATTTTTGTAGGTATAATTTTTTGGTTCTGCTTTAAGCAAAGCCCAGAGATAAAGAAAGTTGAGAGAATAGTTAAAGGTAGTTTATTAGAGAATTTAAGGATTATATTTAGAAATAGAAGATTTAAATATGTTGTACTTATAATTTTTTGTGCATATCAAGTATTTTGGTCAACATTTAGTTTCTCAGGTTATTTAAATGAATCAGGGTTTGGATTAACGACCTATATGGTCGGAGGTATTATTGCTTTGAAACTTTGGACAAAGCCTTTTGGTGCAATGTGTGCTGGAATTTTTGCTGATAAGTTTTGTATATTAAAAACTTTGTTACTAATAATGATCTCTTTATTTTTGTTGAGTATTTTGGCTATAGCAATACCAATGTTTTTTAACAACACTTGGATAATTGTCGCCATTGTAATGTTGTTTGGAATAGTAACTTATGCAGCAAGAGGAACCTATTGGTCAACCATAGAGATGTGTGATTTTCCAAAAGAGATATTGGGTTTAGCTATAGGTGTAGCAGCAATGTTGTCTTTTTCACCAGATATATTATTACCCATACTAAATGGATACTTATTAGAAACCTATCCCGGTGTATTGGGGTATCAGCTATATTTTGTGTATATGGCTATAGTCTCTTTAATTGGAGTCTATTCATGCACTGCTTTTTATAGATTAGATAAGAAGGCTAAAATTAAGGCTTATGCAGAAAATTTAAGTGATTATCAAATATAATTAATAATTAAGATAGGAATGGTATAAATAAGTATATTTTTTACTGTAAAATGTTGTTCTTGTATTTAGAATCATGTAATTTAGTTTCATAGCGCTGATTTATTTCAACTTGCGAGCGCTTTATAAGTCCTGCTAAAACGAACATTTCTTTTAAGTTTTGTACCCCCATCGTTTTAGTAGGAGACTTTTTGCAAATAATCAAAAAGTTTGTTTATTAACTAAAAACATGGAGATTTCCAAAAATGAAAAAAGAAAATCTACTTGAGAGGCTAGATAAAGGTCCTGTAATCTGTGCAGAAGGTTTCCTATTTGAGATTGAGCGTCGTGGCTATATGTCATCAGGCGAGTTTGTACCTATGGTGTCATTGGAACATCCAGAGGTTTTAGAGAATTTACATAGAGATTTCCAGCATGCTGGATCAGATATAGTAGAAGCTTTTACATACAATGGTCATCGAGAGAAGCTCAGGGTTATAGGGAAAGAGCATCTGCTTGAGAAGCTAAATAGAGAGGCGCTTAGAATCGCTAAAAAAGTTGCTGATACAACACCTGAGGGAGTTCAGCCGAATCTATTGGCAGGTAATATCTCTAACTCAAATATTTGGAAGCAAGGTGATCAAGAGTCTCAAAAAGAAGTAACTAGAATGTTTGATGAGATGATCACTTGGGCTGCCGAAGAAGGTGCTGATATTCTGATTGGAGAAACATTCTATTATGCAGAGGAAGCTTTTAGAGCTCTAGAGATCATGAAAAAGGCAAACCTCCCAACGGTATTAACTATAGCACCAATGGCTCAAAATACTATGCGAGATGGCTGGAGTATTGTAGATACTTGTAAAGAGTTGGAGCAGTTAGGAGCTGATGTTGTTGGTCTGAATTGTTTTAGAGGTCCGCAAACAATGCTTCCTGATCTAAAGAAAATCCGTGAAGCAGTTAAGTGCCATGTCGCAGGGCTTCCTATTCCATATAGAACTACAGATAGTCATCCTACATTTTTTAATTTGCCAGATAATAATGGTTGTGGTTGTCCAGCACCTCATGGAAGAACTTTTCCAACGGCACTAGATCCTTTGTATTGTAATCGCTATGAGATTAGAGATTTCGCCAAAGAAGCTTATGACTTTGGTGTTAATTATTTAGGAGTTTGTTGTGGAGCAAGCCCTATGTTAATTAGAGAAGTTGCAGACGCTGTTGGCTTAACTGTTCCGGGTAGCAAATATAAAGAAAAAATGGAAAACCACTTTATGTATGGTACTAATAAACGTATTGCAAAACATATGCAAGAGTATGGCAATAAAGCATAAGAGAGTGACAAACTAGTCTAAAGAGCGCTGATTTATTTCAAATTGCGGGCGCTAGATAAAATCTGCTAAAGCGAAAACGTTAATAATATTGTTCTCATCGTTTTAGCAACTAAAAATTATGGGAGCAAAGAATGACCATTATAAATTCTAAAATCGATACTCTAGCTGTTCATGCAGGTAATCCAGGTGATTCAGTAACAGGTGCAGTAACCACACCTATTTATACATCCTCTGTTTATCGTCAACAAAGTCCGGGAGGTGAAAAAGCTTTTGAATATGGTAGGGTTGGTAATCCTACTAGATCTAGTTACGAGCAAGCTATAGCTGAGTTAGAGGGAGCAAAAAAAGGCTATGCTTTTTCATCAGGAGTTGCTGCAATTAATGCAGTATTAGATATTTTAGGTGTAGATAGTCATATAATAGCTACTGATGCATTATATGGTGGTACTTATAGACTATTTGAAGAAGTTAAGAAATATTCAGCAGGACTTCAAGCAACATATACGAATCTAAGTGACTTAGATAACTTGGAAGAAAATCTTAGAGAAAATACCAAGATGATATGGGTTGAAACACCATCTAATCCTTTATTAAGAGTGGTCGACTTAGAAAGATTAGGTCAGTTTTGTAAGAAACATGGTTTGATATTTGTCGTCGATAATACTTTTGCTACCCCTTATAATTTAAAACCTATATCTTTTGGTGCAGATATCGTTATACATTCAGCATCAAAGTATATAAGTGGACATTCAGATGTAATTAGTGGAATTGTTGTTGTCAACGATAATGACAAGCTGATTAAGAAGTTAGATCTTATTCATTTAGCCGGTGGAGCAGTATCAAGTCCATTTGATAGCTTTTTAGCTACTAGAGGGCTAAGAACATTAGCTTTAAGAGTAAGACAGCATAACTATAATGCTTTAACTCTAGCGAAATGGCTTGAGCAACATCGGTTAGTTAAAAGGGTGTATTACCCAGGATTAGAAAGTAGTCCAGACTATCATCTTGCAAAAGCGCAAATGAATGGTTTTGGAGGAGTTTTAAGTCTTGAGCTAAATGGTAGTGATAACTTAGCAAAAGCATTTTTAGAAGAGTTAGAGCTATTCGCGATAACAGTAAGTGCTGGTGGGGTTGAAAGCTTATCATCAATTCCTGCTTTAATGTCTCATTCATCAATTCCTAGAGAGGTTAGGCTTGAGCAAGGTTTAAGTGATGGTTTAATTAGACTCTCAATAGGTATAGAAGATGTTGAAGATCTTAGAAATGATATCGAACAAGCGCTTATAAAAGCAACTACAAAGAAAAGGGGTGTAGATGAAATCACTGACTATAGCCAAGCAGTCTAAATATCCCCAAGGAATGGCTTATCTTTTCTTAACAGGCCTGTGGGAAAGGTTTAGTTACTATGGAATCACAGCATTATTAATTCTATATTTATTAAAGTTTTTTGATATATCTGATGCTAAAACTTATCTTATTTATGGGGCATATGCTTCGATGGTATATGGTACACCAATTATTGGCGGGATTATCGCAGATAAATATATAGGTCAATATAGATCTATAATTATTGGGGCTTCACTAATAGCTTTGGGACATTTTGTGATGATTGTTCCTAATTCACAGCATATTTATTTTTTCCTAGGTTTGAGTTTTGTCATAGTCGGTACAGGTTTGTTCAAGCCTAGTATTGGCGCAATAACAGGGGCATTGTTTACAGATACTGAATACAAAAGAAATGAGGGCTTCACCTTACTCTATATAGGTATGAATATTGGAGCAATAACCGCACCTATTATTTGTTCATATATAGCTGTGACAATTAGCTGGAACCTAGCATTTGGTATTGCTGGGATAGGAATGTTAGTAGGTCTATTTATATTTATAAAAGGCTCAAGATACTATAGAGATGTCAAAGAAAATAAAAATTCGTTAGTAGAAAGATACAAGTTTACAGTAACGATAGTTATGGGTCTGTGTATCTTGACTGGTTTTATTTTTGTCTTACTTGCTTATCCTATCTGGGCAAGTAGAGTTTTATATCTAATAGGGATTACTACATTACTAATAATCCTATATTTTGTGAGAACTTCGGAAGCTAATGATAGAAGTAGGATATATATCACAGTTACACTAACTATTTTCTATATGATATTTATGGTTCTGCTTCAGCAAAGTGGCGGTATGATGAATGTTTTTACAGAAAGGAATGTTAATAGAGTTATATTTGGATTCGATATTCCTGCTAGTGCTTATCAGTCTATAGAGCCTTTCTTCATAATTCTTTTTGGCCCTTTGTATACCTATCTAAGCCGTAAATATGAAGCAAATCCATACACATACCCAACTAAATTTGCTAAGGGACTGTTTATCATGGGACTGTCATTTTTCATTTTAGTTGTAGCGATTCCTTTGACTGCTGAAAATGGTGTAATCTCATCATGGTGGATAAGTTTAAGCTATCTTTTTGAAGCTTTAGGTGAATTATTTATAGGACCAATAGGCTTGGCAATGGTTAGTGTAGTATCTCCTAAAAGAATGGTAGGATTTTTTATGGGAGTATGGGTCTTAAGCTCAGCTTTTGCTAACTTCCTGGCTGCAAGTTTTGGTATATTAATTAGTGGTGATGGTAAATCAGTTGCACTTGCTCCTGTAGAGACAATACATATTTATTCAAAAGCATTTGGTTATTTTACTTTGTTAGGATGTGGTGCGGCAATTATTTTATTTATTTTATCACCATTTCTAAATAGAAGACTTAGGCAGTTGATAGTTTAGATTTTTAATTAACCTCGACGCTTTAGTGTGTATAAATCCTTACGTCTATCTCTTAGATTCTTGACACTACCAAACTGATTCAGCTCACGAAGTAGATTGATATCAACATCTGCAATCAGGATCATCTCAGTATTTGGCGTGGTTTCGGCTTTTATACCTGTAGCTGGGAAAGCAAAGTCACAAGGTGTAAATACCATTGATTGAGCATATTGGATATCCATATTGTGAACATTAGGCAGGTTACCCACGCTACCTGCTATAGCAACATAACACTCATTTTCAATAGCTCTTGCTTGTGCACAGTTTCTGACTCTTGAGAAACCATTTTGAGTATCTGTCAAAAATGGTACAAAGAGTATATCCATACCATCTTCAGCGAGTATTCTACTTAATTCCGGGAACTCTGAATCATAGCATATCAATATACCGATTTTACCACAATCAGTATCAAACACCTCTAGTTTGTCTCCACCTTGTAGACCCCAAACCATTGCTTCATCTGGTGTTACATGCAATTTTTCATATTTCTCAACAGTACCATCTCTTCGACATAAATAGCCAACGTTGTATAGTCGCTCGTCTTTCATCTCAGGCATGCTTCCTGTGATAATGTTGATATTATAAGTTACAGCAAATTCTGAAAATTTATCAGTAATGGTTTGTGTATGTTTTGCTAATTCTCTGATAGCTTCAGGCTCTGATAAGTGGTTGTTTTCAGCCATAAGCGGAGCATTGAAAAATTCAGGGAACAGTGCGAAATCAGATCTATAGTTTGATACGGCATTTACAAAGTATTCGGCATGTTGCATTAGCTCATCTAGATTTTTGTAAGATCGCATTTGCCACTGAATTAGCCCAAGACGTACATCTTTTTTGATTGGAGCCGCTTCTTTTGCCTCCTCTTCATAGTAGATATTTGTCCATTTTAATAGTACTGCATAGTCATTAGACTCTATATCACCTTCCAAATATGATTTAACAACTCTGACAGGTTGAAAGTCATTACTCATCTGAAAGCGTAAAACAGGATCGTGTAGCTCTTGTCTTTTTAGTTTGTTGATGTATTGCTGAGGAGTCATCTTATCTGCATACTCATGGTATCCAGGTATTCTGCCTCCAATAATAATGCTTTTTAAGTTTAGTCTCTCGCACAGGTCTTTTCTATAATCGTAAAGCCTACGGCCTAGACGCATACTCCTAAATTCAGGTTTAACGAATAGATCAATACCATATAGAACATCACCCTCATCATTATGAGTATTAAAAGTATCATTACCTGTAATTTCTTTATAAGTATGCTTATGACCAAATTTTTTATAGTCAACTATGATCGACAAAGCACAGCCAGCTAGTTGATCATTAACTTTTATGACGACTTGCCCTTCAGGGAACTTCTTTATTAGAGTATCGATTTGGTGGTCTTCCCAATAAGGATTTCTAATATTGTAAACCTCTATCATAGCCTCTTTGAGTTCTTGATAGTCATCGGAGCTTAGGTAGTCAAGTTTGATATTTTCTACGTTTATCATGTTTATATTTATTTGTTTAAATTAAAAAAAGTAGTAAAAAATATAATACTATAATGCTTTATGCTGTAAAAGCTTTAATAAAATTTAATTTTATATTCTTAGATTAGTAATTTTGTATAATTATCTGACATTTTATTTGTATCAACTTAGTCTTCTTTATTATTTCTTGCTATAATATCGTGATTAAATTTTGTCTATTTATTTTTTAAAAACTTTTAAAGGGTTGATTTAAATGAGAACACATTATAGTTCAGATGTTAATGAGAAGTTACAAAATCAAAAAGTAACAATTTGTGGTTGGGTGCATAGACGTCGCGATCATGGTGGAGTTATTTTTCTAGATATTAGAGATAGAACTGGGTTGGTTCAGCTAGTTTTTAATCCTGAAAGCAAGGCTTTTAAAATAGCGGATAGCTTGAGAGGCGAGTTTGTAATTAAAGCTACTGGTACTGTCAATCTACGTCCAGAAGGTCAAGAGAACAAAAATCTTGCTAGTGGTAAAGTAGAAATCATTGGTGAAGACTTAGAGATAGTAAACAAGTCTAAAACAATTCCATTCCAGTTAGATGATTTTCAAGCAACAGGTGAAGATGTCAAGCTTAAGTATCGCTATATTGATTTACGCCGACCAGAGATGCAAAACAAACTAATTACACGTTCTAAAGCTATTAGATATGTGCGCAATTTCTTAGACGATAATGGTTTCTTAGATATCGAGACACCATTTTTGACAAAGGCTACACCAGAGGGCGCTAGAGATTATCTTGTACCAAGTCGTAATTTTAATGGTAAGTTTTATGCTCTTCCTCAGTCTCCTCAGTTGTTCAAGCAGCTACTGATGGTTTCTGGATTTGATAGATATTATCAAATTGTTAAGTGTTTCCGCGATGAAGATTTGAGAGCGGATAGACAACCAGAATTTACACAGATAGATATTGAGGCTTCATTTATCGATGAAGCTTTCATTATGTCAACTATGGAAAAAATGATTGCTGGATTATTCAAAGAAACTATTGGTGTTGAGTTTAAGACTCCTTTCCAAGTTATGAGTTTTGCTGATGCTATAGATAAGTATGGCTCAGATAAACCAGATCTTAGAATCCCACTTGAGTTTGTTAATATCAAAGAAGATATGAAGAACGAAGAGTTCAAAGTATTCTCTGGCCCAGCAAATGATCCAGAAGCTCGTGTTATTGCAATGAGAATACCTGGTGGGAACGATAAACTTAGCCGTAAGAAAATTGATGAGTATACTAAGTTTGTTGGTATTTATGGAGCAAGAGGACTTGCTTATATTAAGATTAACTCACTATCTGAAGGTAAAGAGGGATTACAGTCTCCGATCGTGAAAAATATTTCTGAAGAGACACTATTCAATGTAATTGAAAAAACTGGTGCCCAAGTTGGTGATGTATTATTCTTTGGTGCAGCTAAAGCTAAGATTGTTAATGATTCAATGGGTGCTTTGAGAGCTAAAATTGGTGAAGACCTTGGCTTGTTTGATAAAGAGTGGGCACCATTATGGGTTGTTGATTTTCCTATGTTTGAGAAAGATGAGAATCGTTTATATGCTATGCACCATCCATTTACAGCTCCCAAAGTTGAGTCTGTAGAAGAGCTATCAAGTATTAATCCTGAAGACTTAAGCTCAAGAGCATATGATATGGTTATTAATGGTTATGAAGTTGGTGGGGGATCTATCCGTATTCATAAAGAAGATATCCAAGCAAAAGTATTTAGTTTACTAGGTATCGCTGATGAAGAAGCTCGTGAGAAATTTGGCTTTATGCTTGATGCTTTATCGTATGGTACTCCTGTTCATGGAGGTATTGCATTTGGTGTTGATAGGTTGATTATGTTACTTACTAATACTACAAACATTCGTGATGTTATCGCATTTCCTAAAACTCAGACAGCTAGTTGTTTGATGACAGAAGCGCCATCTAATGTTTCTCTTGAGCAATTAAATGAGCTTGGTATAGCTGTTAAGAAAGAAGATAAATAATCTCTAAGTTAATTCTATTTTTCTCAAAATTATTATTACCTCTTGTTAGTTATCTAAGATAAAATTCTGTAAGTTAAGATTCTAAAATATCTTTATTGTCGGTTTTTGTCCAGTGAGCATTTGGTTTGTCTATATATTGAAAGTAATCACTAGTGAAAGCTCCCTGTATACAAGTTTCTCTACTATGTCTAAAAGTAGTATTCTCATTATTCATGATTGCTTCCATCACACCAGGACCTGTTAAATACCAAACACCTAAATCAGATCTGTTAGCTTCGATATTTTTAAGAATAATATCAATATATTCTTTGATTTTTGAGTTATTAGGAGCGGCTGCAAAAAAATAGTTAGTTGCGTAGTACTTTTTAGACTCATCTGTTTCTTTTCTATGCTTAGCTTTTATAAACATTTCGTTATTTTCTTTCAAAAACTTCTCAGGTCTAGCAACAAGACAGCCATCCATATCTATATATAGACCACCATTTTTGTAGATAGCCAATAGTCTCCATAAGTCTGCTTTAGCTGCTCCGACTGTTAGCTTTTTATATGCATTTAGAGCTTCTGGATGATTTTCGGTAATATACTTATCTGCAGCATCATTATCCATGAATCTATACTCATAGCGTGGAGCCATAAAACGATTAAACAGATAGTTTACATATAGCGGTAGCGTTACCTTATTAGTGAAATTTGTTTGCCAAATAATTCTAGGAACATTTGACTCTTTGTTTGTTTTTATAAGTGGTTTGCTGTAGCTTGGAAGAGTAAATCTTTTTTTTGGGAAAATCTTATGAAAAAGCTTGGATACCAGTTTGACTATATTTCCTATAATTCTGATAAATCTACTGCGTATAATATCGATATTTAGCATAAAAATATAAACTATTGAATGTTATAATCTCATCATTATAACATCCGAACTTTTTTTATGTTACTTGAAAATCAGAGCATCAAAAATGCCTTAGTAATTTTTAAATCAAAACCTGCAAAGGTTGTAGAGATATTAGATAAAAAAATAGAAATAGAAACTTTAGATAGTAAGAATATAAAATTACCTGCAAAAAATGTTCAAATACTTACAGTTGTAGACCATGATTTCGATTTGGATAAGCTTGAGAGATTAGAAATTCCTGAGTTAGAGTTAACATGGGAATTATTGCAAGAACAGCAACAAACGTCTATTGATGAATTAAGTGAGCTTCTTTTTGAATCCGTAGGAGCTAATCAAGCTTATACTGTATGGCTTTTGGTTTCAGAGGGAGAGTATTTTAGCTTTAATGATGACTTTACTATCAATATTCATACACAAGAGCAAAAAGATCAAGTAGTCAGGGATAAACATGAGAAGCTCAAAAAAGAGCAAGAACTAAATGATTTTATAGAACGTCTAAATAATAAGACTTTTAATGTCGAAGACACAAAGTTCCTTAAAGAGATAGAGGCTTTAGCAACACTTAAAAGTACAAAATGTCGTTTCTTTAAATATTTAAATATGGAAGAGTCTGAGAATAGTGCGTATAAGCTACTCTTGGATATTGGTTATTGGGATGAATTCTTTAACCCTTATCTATATCGATATGGTGCGGAATTAGAAAGTAATACTACTGATTTTAAGTATAATTCTGAGTCAGATAGTCAGCGTGCTGATCTAACACATCTGACTGCCTATGCTATAGATGATGAGGGTAGTAATGATCCTGATGATGCAATTAGTTGGGATGCTCAACAAAATAAAATGTGGGTTCATATCGCTGACCCTTCTTCTAGCATTAGTTTTGGAGATGAAGTAGATCTTGAGGCTAGAGCACGAGGTTCTAATTTATATGTGCCAGAGCATATAATTACGATGTTGCCACCTCATGCAACACAAAAGTTAGGTTTAGGCCTACAAGAAGTTTCTCCAGCTTTGTCAGTAGGATTTAGAATTGATGAGTCGGGTGATATTCATGATATTGAGATATGTTTTAGTAATATAAAAGTTACTAGATATTCTTATGAGTTCGTTGAAGAAAATATCTCTAATCTAGAACTTGGAGAAATAGAGGTTTATGCTAAATATTTCACTGATAAGCGTTTGGCAAAAGGAGCGGTAGAACTTGATTTTCCTGAGATAAAAATATTATTAGATAATGATAAGAATGTCAAACTAACTGACTTACCACGCTTAAACTCAAGAACATTGGTACGTGATACTATGCTAATGGCTGGAGTTGCGATTGGACAGTTTTGTAAAGAAAATAATATTTGTGTACCTTTTTCGACACAGCCAGAGCATGATCTTAAACAAGACGATTTAGAGAATATTGACTCAATAGCTGATATGTTTGCAACACGTAAAAAGCTCCAAAGAGGTAAATACTCTACAGAACCTGATGTTCACGCAGGTATGGGTTTAGATTCTTATGTACAAGTGACAAGTCCTCTAAGAAGATATTTAGATTTACTTGTTCATTATCAATTACGTAATTTCTTAGAAAATAAGCAAATGATTAGCATTGATGATGTTGATAATATAATTGCTCAAGTAGATATTCCTATTAAGTCAAATAGACAAACGGAGCGTTTTTCTAATTCTCATTGGAAATTAGTCTATCTAATGCAGAATCCTAATTTAGAGTTCCAAGCAGCAGTTATTGAAAAATTAGATAAAGGTCGTTTAATGGTTTCTATCGCAGATTTAGCGATGACTAAAAAACTTGCTGTTAGTGGTAAGTACGATTTAAATGATCAAATAAAATTACAAAACACCTCTGTAAACCTTGTTACACAAGAGGCTTTCTTTAAGGTTATTGAAGAGAGTTAACCGAGTTCTAACAATAAATCAACAGTTTTATCCACAGGGTGTGAAAAATAGCTGTAAATAAAAGAGTGATTACTTCTTAAGTTATTTAGCCATTGTATATCAATGGTTTTAGACCTATATCAAATCTTTACTAATTTGGTAAATTAACATTTTTAACAAAAGTTTCATATAGATATGAACAAACTTATCCACAATTGGTGTTGATATTATTCTTTCACAGCTTGAATTACTTAACGTGTAATGCTTTGAGGATTGTTTAACTTTTTAGATATTAATAAATTTTTCAAATTAATGTATCATTCTAACTAATATTAGAAGAATTAGAATTTTTATGAACTACGAGCTTATTGAATCGCCAAAGCAGTCTAAGTTTTGTGTTATTTGGTTGCATGGTCTGGGCGCAGATGGACATGATTTTGTTGATGTTATCAATTATTTTGATGTTTCATTAGATGAAATTAAATTTGTTTTTCCTCATGCTGATGTTATGTCTGTGACTATAAATATGGGGATGCAGATGCGTGCTTGGTATGATATTAAGTCACTTGATGCTAATAGTCTAAATAGAGTGGTTGATGTTGAAGGTATAAACAGTTCAATAGCAAAAGTTAACAAATTGATAGATAGTCAAATCAATCAAGGTATTGCTAGTGAAAATATCATCTTAGCAGGCTTTTCTCAAGGGGGTGTAATCGCAACTTATACCGCTATTACGTCTCAAAGAAAGCTTGGAGGTATTATGGCTTTATCTACATATTTACCAGCATGGGATGATTTTAAAGATAAGATTACATCTGTAAATAAAGGACTACCTATACTAGTTGGTCATGGTACAGATGATCAGGTATTGCCCGAAGTTCTTGGCCGTGATTTATCAGATAAGCTAAAAGCCAGTGGTTTTGCTAATGAGTATAAACACTATGTGGGTATGCAACACTCTGTATGTATGGAAGAAATAAAAGATATCTCAAACTTTATCGCAAAGACATTTAAAATATGAAACAAATAGTTGTAGCTAGTCGTGAAAGTAAACTAGCATTATGGCAGACAAATTTTGTCAAAGATCGTATCCAAAATGAGCTAAATATTCCTTGTCAAATAAGCACTATGAAAACGCAGGGCGATATTATTCTGGATAAACCACTTAATAAAATTGGTGGTAAAGCACTGTTCATGAAAGAGCTAGAAATAGCTATGCTTAATGGTAAGGCTGATATTGCTGTTCATTCTCTTAAAGATGTACCTTATCAATTACCAGATGGTTTTTGCTTAGCCAGCTTTATGCCCGGGGAAGACCCTAGAGATGCCTTTGTATCTAATAAATATAGTTCTATAGATGATTTACCGAAAGGTGCAATCGTTGGTACATCAAGTTTACGCCGTAAGGCTCAGCTTTTGAATTATAGAGATGATCTTATAATTAGAGATTTAAGAGGAAATGTTGTAACAAGGCTATCGAAACTTGATGGTGATGAATATGATGCAATTATCTTAGCGAGTGCTGGACTTATTCGTTTAGAGCTTAACGATAGAATAACACAGTATATTCCGGTAGAAATATCTTTACCAGCTGTAGGTCAGGGTATAGTAGTTGTAGAAGCTTTGAGTAAAAGTAGTAAGCTTTTAGAAAAATTACAAAATCTAAACTGTAGAGATAGCTTTTGTGTTGCTACTGCTGAAAGAGCATTCAATCAAGAGCTAAAAGGTGGTTGTCATGTTGCAATTGGTGCATATGCAGAGTTACAAGGTAATCAGATAACTCTCACAGCAGTGGTTGCAAGTAGTGATGGTAAGAACATCTTAAAAAGAAAACTTATAGGAGAGGATCCTATTAAACTTGGTAAATCACTAGCTCAAGAAATGATAGGGCTAGGAGCATATGCAATATTGGAGAAATAAGAAATGGGACTTTTATTAGTATTGGTTGGTATCGGTGGTGGCCTTGGTGCCATGTCAAGATTTGCGTTGACTCAAGCAACAGCAAATATTTCTAAGCAAATTCCTTTGGGTATATTACTATGTAACGTTATTGGTTCTCTAATTATTGGAATGATGGCAGCTTTTTTGATAGAGACTAAGCTCTTTAATGAAGATATTTCGACATACGTTCGATCTCTTTTTGTTACAGGTTTTCTTGGAGGGTTTACTACCTTTTCTAGCTTTAGTTTAGATATCCTCAACTTACTACAACGTGGGGAGGCATTATTAGCTATTGGATATATCCTTGTTAGTGTAATTGTATCTTTAATAGCCGTTATTTTAGGCTTTTATTTTATAATGGGAGTATATAGATGAAAAGGCTAGTATCTTTGGTTTTAGTAACTTTGCTTATAGCTAGTTGTATACCCTTCCTTGGTGGTGATATGGTAGTTCAAGATAATAGATTTGAATCTGATGGCGGTCGATATGGTCTTGAAATGCAACAAGGAATTTCTGTTAAACAGGTATATGCTGCAATCAAAGAGGCTATAAAACAGCATCCTAAACAGTTTGAAGTAAAGGGTGATGACTATAGTGAACAAAAATCTACAGTATGGACCTATTCTAATAAATATAAAGAACTTGTTACATTTGAAGCAACCCAAAGAAATGACAGAGTATACTTAGAAGTCAGTATGGGCGAACAAGGTCAGTCTAAGCAGGATATGCAAGCTATATATCATATTCAAGATTTGGTACTAAATAATTTACAACAGACAAAATAGTTAGAGCTATTTTTTCAGTATTTTCCAATATCTTATAGTTATATTTAATCTTATTTTTAATCAGCAATAGTAACTTTTTGTCATATATGTATCAGTAAAACTTATATGCGAAATAAAAAATATCAATTTGAAGTAAAGTAAAGTTTAGTTTTTAATATGTCAAAATTTATGGCTATCACGGGGCTTTTGCCAAATTGATAAATATGGGGTGATAAGTTATGAAGTTTATAAAAAACCTATTTGTATTAGTATTGATAGTAACTATCACATCATATGTAACTATAAGTAATAACTCAAATGCTAAAAATGGAATATTAGTAGGTAGTATCGTAGGAGCTATTTTAGGACTAATCTGGGGTGTCATAACATTAAGTATACTGTATATCCCATTATAGTAGTCGACATTTATGGCGGAATAGTAGCTAGTCAAGATATAGCGCAAAATTGGAGTTGTTATTGATCGTAATAAATAAGGAGCATCATGAAGAAGTATTCGGTAATAGTTTTGTCAATATTGTTAATAGGATGTTCAAGTAATCCAAAAATTACAGAAGTAGGACCTGGATTAATCGTTTCTGAGAAGCAGCTATTGACTAAAGAGCAAATAAAAAAACAAGACACTAAGGATGATGTTCTTACAGGTACCGGTGTTGGCGCTGGGTCTGGCGCCGTTGTTGGAGCTGGCGTTGGAGCTTTTGGTGGAGCAATGTTAGGGGGAATGCTTGGTATAATTGGTGGAGGTTTGTGTACTATTGTTACTCTTGGTCTGGGTGCGGCACCATGTTTTGCTGCAACTGTTGGTGGAGGTATCGCAGTAGGAGCAGCTGTGGGAGCTGGATCTGGTGCCGTTATTGGAGCAGGAACAGGAGGATTGGTAGGTGCGGGCGGTAGCTATATTTACGCATCTACTAAAGATGTAGATAAAATAAAAGGTAAATATCAGTTTGAGGTTTTAGAGGATGGTAAATCTTCACCGATAACATTTGAGCAGTTTACAGATGTTGAATATGCTTCAGGAGACAAGGTAGATATTTATCAAAGTGAGTATAAGGATGTAAAGACATACTTTATAAAGCAGTTAGATCAAGATAGCAATGAAGATGCAAAGATGGAAAAAGATTAATTATTTTTCTACTTTAAAAACGGTACCACAGTATGGACAAGTATTAGTTTTCTTATCTTGAAGGTCAATATAAACTCTTGGGTGTAGATTCCAATTTTCATGATATTTTGTTGGACAAGATACTCTTTCGCCAGGTTTTACTTTTATAATTTTTTGTTCTTTTTTCATTTTTGCAATTTAATAATGCTTATAGTTACCTTGATTCTAGCAAAATATTATCAAATTTATAATACAAAAACAAAGCTAAATAGCATATACTAAAAGCGTTGTTGAAAAAAACCAAAGGGTTTTGACATATGAAAAGATTATATAATTCTAATATGTCAGCAAAGGTTTCTCGCACTAAGTGGGATATTTTAGCGTTATCAATTATACTTTTAGTATTAAGTATATTTGTGTGGTCAACCTCAGGTTTAGGTGGGAATATAGACTATACAAATCAAACAAGTGTTCAACAGTATTCGGAAGTTTCTTTAAACCTTTGGCTTTTGCCCTACTATACAGCAGAAACAGTTATGCGGATGTTTATTGGTTTAGGTATTTCTTTACTGATTACATTTATATTTGGAGCATTAGCAGCAAAAAGCAAAAGAGCAGAGAGTATAATTATTCCTGCTGTAGATATTTTACAGTCTATTCCTATTTTGGGCTTCTTTGCTATTACAGTTACTGGATTTTTAGTTTTATTCCCAAGCTCACTATGGGGAGCTCAATCCGCTGTGATATTTGGGATTATAACAGCTCAAGTATGGAATATGATATTAAGTTTTTATCAGTCTCTTAAAACTGTACCTAAAGAATTGGCTGAAGCAGCTGATATGTATCAGCTTTCGGCATGGCAAAGATTCTGGAAGGTTGAGGTTCCCTTCTCAATGCCAGGACTTGTTTGGAACACTATGATGTCAATGTCAGCTTGTTGGTTTATGATAGTTGCATCAGAGACAATAATTGTTAATTTCAGTGCTTCACAATCAATACCTATTAACTTACCAGGTATAGGATCATTTATAGATGCAGCGAATAATGCTCAAGATTTTGGAGCAGTTGGTGCAGCAATAGTGATGATGTTAGTCACTATTATCTTGTATGATCAGCTACTCTTTAGACCTCTGGTTGTGTGGTCAGAGAAGTTTGTTTTGGGTGAGAATCAATCAGAAGTCTATAGTAAATCATGGTTTTTGAAGATATTGCAAAAGTCTGCGATAACAAAGCTTTTCTCGAATATGTTTGGAAGTATAACTTCAACTTTGGTAAATATAAGATTTTTTAAGAAAAATTTAAATAAAGTCTATAATCAACCAAGACATAGGAAGCAAGAAAGACAAGAAACATTGCTACAGAAAATATTGTGGACAGTATTTACCTTGATGATAGTTATTGGATTGTTCTACTTTGCTTATCAAGCTGTGTATGGTAACAACTCTGATATTGGTCTATCAGAAACTTTTAAAGTTTTTGGATATGGTTTATTAACAGGTTTTAGAGTGGTTGTGCTTATTTTTATAACTTCGATAATTTGGGTGCCGATAGGTGTATGGGTTGGTATGCGACCTAGAATAGCTCAAAAAGTACAGCCTTACGCACAGATGGCAGCAGCATTCCCAGTTAACGTTCTATATGGTATCTTTGGGACTTTAGTGATAACTCTGGGTCTTAACTTTAATATTTGGTGTATTTTATTGATGGCCCTTGGAACACAGTGGTATATCTTATTTAATGTGATTGCCGGTGCTTCAGCAATTCCAGACGAGCTGAAATTAGCGGCTAAGAATATGCAACTAAAAGGTTTTATGAAATGGCGTAAGTACTTGTTCCCAGCAGTTATGCCATACTATGTTACAGGTGCAATTACCGCAGCTGGTGGAGCATGGAATGCAAGTATCGTTTGTGAATATATCAACTGGGGGACTGGAGATCAGTCAATAATTCAAGCATCAGGTCTTGGAGATTATATTACTTATTATACAAACCTACAGGGCGATCATACAGCAAATGTATTGCTAGGTGTGATAGTAATGTGTGTATTGGTTGTAGCATCTAATAAACTGTTCTGGCGCAGATTATATAACTATGCAGAAAATCGCTTTAGTATGAATATGTAAGCATAGGAGATTTTTAGAAAATGAGTTCAAAAAAAATTTTTACAGTAGAAAAAGTTAATAAGCAATTTAACATTAAAGGTGGTCATACACTTAAAGTATTAGATAGTATTGATTTTACTTTACATGAAGGTGAGATTGTCGCACTACTTGGTAAATCTGGATCTGGTAAGTCAACATTACTTAGAATTATCGCAGGTTTGTTAAGTCCAAGTTCAGGTGAAGTAATGTATAGAGGTAAAAAAGTCTCCGCACCCGTTCCAGATATTTCTATGGTTTTTCAAAGCTTTGCGCTTATGCCATGGCTTACAGTCTTGCAAAATGTTGAGTTAGGTCTTGAAGCACGTAATATTCCGGCTAGAGAGCGTAAAAAAAGAGCATTAAAAGCGATTGATATGGTAGGTCTTGATGGATTTGAGAATGCTTATCCGAAAGAGCTCTCTGGTGGTATGAAGCAGCGTGTTGGTTTTGCTAGAGCCCTTGTATTAGAACCAGATGTTTTGTTAATGGATGAGCCTTTTTCTGCCCTTGATATTCTTACTGCTGAGAACCTTAGAGAGGATTTACTTGATCTTTGGGAAAATAATGAAGCAATGAAAGGTATTCTTTATGTTACTCATAGTATTGAAGAAGCAGTTTTAACAGCAAATAGAATTATTATATTTGGTAGTAATCCAGGATTCATACGTGGTGAATTAAAAATAGATATTCCTCATCCAAGAAGCTCTCAAGATCCTGTAGTAGCAGATTTGGTTGATCAGGTTTATCGTATGATGACTACTGCTCAAACTAAAGAGTTGTCTGAGCGTATGAACAAAAAGACTGCTATAACTATTGGGTATCGCCTACCAGATGTGGATATTTCAGAGATGAATGGTCTTTTAGATGAGATGGCTGAGATCAAGGATGTTGAAGCAGTAGATCTACCTCAATTAGCGGATGACTTGCATCTTGATATTGATGATCTATTTCCTATTATCGAGATTTTATCAATTTTGCGATTTGCAGAAGTGTCTGATGGTGATATCAAAATGACTGCGATGGGGCGTAAGTTTATTGATTCAAATATTGATGAAAGAAAGTTTATTTTTGGAAGATTATTCTTAAAGTATATTCCATTAGCTCGTCATGTTGTCAAAGTTTTGAGTGAAAGAGAGAGCCAATCTGCTCCTAGAAGTAGGTTCTTGGCAGAGTTGGATGATTATTATCCAATGGAAATCGCAGAGCGTGTATTTGATACTTTTATTGATTGGGCTCGTTATGCTGAGCTTATCTATTATGATGCAAATACTGGTATTATTTCTTTGGATGACAATGCTGCAGAATATATCAAAAAAATGTAAGAGTAAATTCTTTTTCCAATCAATAATTAATATCTGCCATTAAATATTAATATTTAGCGCCCATTAGAAATAAAGTAATCTATCTCAACTTTTATTCAAAGATTTGATTATGTGAAACTATTTTCTAAATGGATATTTATATTATTTCTTTTTACCACAATAAAAGTATATGCTGGCGAGTCTGCTGAGCAAGCAAGCCTGTCAAAACAGGAAATGCAAATAATCTCTGATCTTCAACAGCAAATATCTATACTTAAGCAAGAAATAGGTAAGGTGCAGTCTCAAAATACAGGTGTTAATAATAAGTCACAGTTTAGTACGTATCGCCAGAAAATAGCTAATGAAAATTTCAATCAACTTGGGCTAGATGGAGTAACTCCACAAGATATTGCTTCTAATATAGCAAGCGATGGTAAATCACTAGGTGATAGTACAGGTTCTCAAGGAGTCTTTGTATCAAATGGTAGAATTGATGTCGGTGGGACACCTGCAATTACGACTCAAGGTCAAATAACTTATTTGGGATCATATTCGGGTAACAACAGTATTCCGATAGGAATGATTTCAAGTAATCTTTTTGCATCGACAATATTGGGACAAAGAGATACTTTTGATGATTACTCAGTATTTTTTGGTGGGTACATAGAAGCAGATGCTCAAACATGGTTTGGAAGTCAGATAAGTAGAGCAGGTGGAGCTCCAAATTTCCCAGCTAATGGACAAAATATTTATTTAACTAATTCAAAATTATATTTTTTATCTAACTTAGGTCATTATGTAACAGCCCAATTTGATTTTGATACAGATGAGACAGGAGGTTTTGGCTTAGGGAATGCATTTGTTATCTTCGGTAATTTAGATACATCACCATTTTTTGTTACCGCTGGTAGAAGTAAACTTTCGGTAGGGTCTTATGGTGGCGGTGGACCATGGACTAGTGGTATTATCGATGAGTTTTTATCGCCTGATAAGGTTACTAATGTTTCGCTAAACTATAAGAATGATATTATAAACACTAATATAACAGTTTTTGGCTCTGATGATAAAAGAGCCAATTTTTCGGCTGGATTTTTCTATACGGATTCTTGGACTCAAGACTTATCTGTTGGTTTTAATGCTGGATATGTTTTTAATATTGCTGGTGCTGGTAATGATAGTATCTCTCAATTTTTGGATAATATAGGAGAGAGTGAAAAGAATATTGGTGTGTTAAATTTTGATGGTACTTTGGCATATTCAATGCTTGGGGGTATCTGGCAATTACAGGGTGGATGGTCAGCTACAACCAATAAGCAGGATTTCCACCAAAATGGTTCTAGCGTAAATACTGGAGCATGGTATTTAGGTGTAGCTTATGCTCTTACCTTAGGTGGGAGAGATACGAACTTTAACGTTACTTATGGGCAGTCATATAATGCTGAAAATATACCTATGCCAACATCAAATGCATCTCCAACATTTGGTCTTACATCTTCAGGAATTAAGAATCAAATTATTGCCTCTGCACAGAGGGCATACTTTGATGATAATGTTTTATTTGGTCCGGAATATTCATATCAGCGACTATATAATGGAGAGCATATGAATACATTAACTTTGGATTTATCTGTATATATATAGACTAAAAACTATAAAGTGTTTTAGCCTGTAAAGATCATAGTGTGTTTATGATAAAATACTGTTAATGTATATTTCATTATTTTTATTTTCCAAAGAGATTTATTCGATGTGTACTAAGAATTATTTAATCACGGGCGCTAGCTCGGGTATAGGCAGAACTGTTTTAAAGCAGTTAGTATCGCAAGGCGATACTGTTTACAATATTGATATTGTTACTCCAGAAGAAGTTCTTGAAAAAGAGGTATTTATTAAATTTGATTTGTCTAACTATAAGGGCATTGATGTTATTTTGCCAAGCGGTATAGACTTTGATGGGGTATTCTTTAATGCTGGAATTCATCAAAGTGGGTCGATATTTTCTCAGTCTTTGGATGAAATAAATAAGTGTATATCAATTAACTTAATGTCTAGTGTGGTCATTTTGAAATCTTTGGCTGAGAGTATTAAATCAGGAGCTTCTATAGTTTTTAATGGTTCAGATCAGTGCTTTGTTGGTAAAACGAATAATTTCGCGTATGGTTTGACTAAGGGGGCAATTGCTCAGATGACAAAATCATTGGCACTAGATTTAGCACCTAAAAATATAAGAGTAAATACTGTTTGTCCTAGTACTACAGATACTCCACTGTATAGAAAGGCAATAGAAAAACACTCTTTAGTAAGTGGAATTGATTTAGCCGATATCGAGAAAAGTGAGGCAAAAGAAATACCTATTAACAGAGTAGCCACTGCAGAAGAGGTTGCTAATGTTGTGATTTTTCTTCTGAGTGACAAAAGTTCATTTATGACTGGATCTTTAGTTCCGGTAGATGGGGGCTATACGGCGAGGTAAACTTTATGCAAAAAATAATAGACTCACACATTCATTTTTGGGATATTGATAATGGTTACAATAGATGGGTCAAGGATACCGATTTGCCTACAAAGGTATTACCGTCTGATTTTAAAATAGATAACTTTGTACATATAGAAGCTCATACTGAAGATATTGATCATTTATGTGAATATAAGTGGTTAGTTGCTAATTTTAGCAACAAAAATATAAAAGTTATTGCATTTGTGGACTTTACACAGAATGTGCAATCATTCGAACAAAAAATAATTGAATTATCCTCTTGTAAAGATATAGTAGGTGTTCGACAAATAATGTCTAAGGATTCTGGTGCTAAATATAGCCCTTTTGATAAAGAAATTCCATCAGACTTGTTTGAAAAATTAGTCATCTTAAAAAAATATAATATGATATTTGAATGTCAGATGTATCCTCAACAGTTTGTTAGTGCTGTGTCAGATATTCTTAAATCAAATGTGACTTGTTGTGTTGAGCATTTTGGGCTACCTATAAAAACAAGAAATGATAACCTTCTGTATTGGAGAGATTTGCTTAGGTATGTTGATAATAATCAAAATCTATATTTAAAGCTGTCAGGAGGAGATCTGAATAATGACGAGGACGATATTAAAGAGATCTTAAATGAGGTAAAAGATTGTGTTGCTACATTAAAACTTTGTTATGGTTCTAATTACCCTGTATCAAATAAAGATAATTATAATAAATGGTTTAATATAGTTTATAGCACATTTGCAGATGCTAAATCACAGCAAGATATATTCTTTAATACCGCTAATAAGTTGTATAGATTTAACCTTTAGTAGAGACTTTTGTTGAAGTATAGATATTTTTGAAGAAGATTAGATATATGCTTGTATAAGCTGTTATAAATATCATATTAATCGTGAAGTTTGACCAATACATAGTCCATAGAACACTTTTGTCTTTTATCATAATTGGGAGCATTACTATATTGTTTATTAGGATAACTATCGCAACACTTATTATAGTTGAGAAGAAGATATTATTTTTTAAGAGTTTCTTATAAATCCAACTAAAAATAGAGACTTCTGCTAGATTTGTCACAAAGGTGCTTAACATTCCTGATAAAAATAACAGTATCGTCGGCTCAGCGATTTGGTGTATAGCGCTTGATCTTATGTGATTATTATCTCCGATTATAGATATATCAGCCAAATGAAAAAATGATGATGAATAAACGCCAAAGGAGTATATGCCATCCATTACCATAGCTAGAATTATTAATTTATAAGTGTTTTTTAGGCCATAAATTATTGAACAAACATCTAACACGACAAAAATTCCTGCATATACCAAAGATGATTGTGTTATTACTAGGTGAATACCTAAAAAATTAATATTTATAGTGTTAAGAAAAAGTGGGTCACATAATATTTTCAATGTGATAAAAAGAGCAGCAGGAGTGATATATTTTATAAATTTATTTGACTCTAAATTATTAAGGTTAGCAACTTCCATAGTAATGATATTTGTGTTAAAACGCTATAAATTGTATATTTTTTGCATAAGAAATACGACAAAAATATTTGGTGTTTATATTTTAGAGTTGGGCATAGCGTGTTATCACATTGATAAAAAAACTAATATGGATATAATGTTTAAAACTATATTATTAAATATTCAATTAAGGCTATATTTTGGATAATAGTTTGGAGCTATTTCTGCATTCATCTAATTACATCTTATTAGCGTCTGGCTTAATATTGTTTTTTGCGATTGTATCTCAGTTTTTATCATGGAGGCTAAAACTTCCTTCAATACTATTTTTGATCCTTAGTGGTATTATTTTAGGACCTTTATCTGAAGCTGTATTTCATGGAGGCTTTAAACTTGTAGATGGTACGATTATTTTTGGAGAAGCATTATCTCCATTTGTATCAATTTGTGTGGCCATTATCCTCTTTGAGGGGAGTTTATCACTTAATTTTAGTAAGATTAAGAGTGTCAGTAGTGTTGTAATACTTTTGACTACTGTAGGATTAGGGGTTACAGTGATACTCACAGCAATGTTCTGCTATTACGTCATTGGCTTGAACTTAGAGCTATCTATGCTAATAGGCGGTATTACATGTGTTAGTGGTCCAACTGTTGTACCTCCATTAATGAGAACTGTTAGACCGAAAAGACATATTGCAAGTATCTTGAAGTGGGAATCTATACTTGTAGATCCTATAGGAGCTTTAGTAGTTGTATTCATGTTAGCATGGTTCGTTATAGGGGGGAATTATGCAAATCAGCCTAATGGAACAAGTATATTCATAGCTTATATAATCTTCGTATGTATTTTGGGAATAACTTCGGGCTTTATTTTTGGCTACTTAATAGGACTGAGTTTTAGAAAGCATTATATTCCTGAATATCTAAAAAGTTTTTTTGTGTTAGCTGTAATAGTTGTAGGTTTTATAATAACTGACGCTACTATGCATGGTGCAGGGCTTTTAATGGTAACGGTTGCTGGCCTTGTGATGGCTAATATGAAAGATATTAAGATGTCTGATATTTTGTCATTTAAAGAAAATCTAAGTATAGTTATTATTTCAGTTCTTTTTATAGTGCTGGGTGCAGAGATAGATTTTAGTTTGTTCAAAGACTATTGGCTAGATCTAATAGTGCTATTTTTATTTTTACAATTTATTTTGCGCCCAATTGTAGTTCTATTATGCTCTATTAAATCTAAAACAACTTTTGCAGAAAGAATTGTCATGGGTATTATTTATCCACGAGGTATTGTAGCAGCATCTGTAGCGGCATTGGTTGCTGTAAGAATTACTAAATCTCATCCTGAATTATACGATGAGGCTAACACTTTAGTATTCTTTGTATTTATGATAATTGTTTTTACTGTGGTTTTTCAAAGTATATTTACTCCTTATATATCAAGACTTCTTAAAGTTACTGAACCTGAAGGTAAAGGATTTTTGATAATCGGCGGGAATAGGTTTGCACGTGAACTAGCAGAAGTGTTTGTCAAAAATGATATTGAAGTGGTTGTTACTGATTCATCTTGGGTAAATGTCCAAAAATGTCGTCAGTTAGGCTTGAATACATATTATGGTAGTCCTGTATCAGCACACGCTGACTGGAGTATTAATTTGGTGGGTATTGGAGCTATGCTAGGATTATCAACTAGCGAATATGTGAATGCTGTATCAGCCATGAAATATAGGTATGAATTTGGTTCAAATAATGTTTTTGTGTTAAGAGCATCTCAGAAAGAAAGCTACAAAGGCATAGGGTCGATAGAAAATAATCTAGCAAATCTGTTGTTTGAAGAGGGTACTGATTTCAACGTTTTAATAGAAAGACTGAATCAAGGTGCTAGTATTAGGAGTACAAATATTACACCTAATTACCCACTCGAGAAATTCTTTAAAGATAATCCTAATGCTATAGCATTGTTTATAATTGATGATAATGGCTATGCTCAGCCTTTTGATAAAGATAAAAGGTTAAGATTTGATAGCTATAGTTTGGTATCATTAAGAGATGATGTTAGTAAGACTAGAGAGCAGCTATGTCTAGATGTGTAAGAGTTTTTAATGATAAAATACCAAATATTGATGCTTCAGCTTATGTTGATGAATCAGCCGCAGTGATAGGAGATGTAATTCTAAGTCAAGATGCATCTATATGGCCTCAAGTTAGTGTAAGAGGTGATCTCTTAACAATAACTATTGGAAAAGGGACCAATATTCAAGATTGTAGTACATTACATACTACAGAGTACCCAAAGGATTCGGGTCAAGGATATCCTCTAACTATTGGAGATGATGTGACTGTAGGACATGGTGTGATATTGCACGGCTGTGAGATCAAAAATAATTGTCTAATAGGTATGGGGTCTATAATTCTTGATGGAGCTGTTGTTGAACCTTGGGTCTTCTTAGGCGCTGGAAGTTTGGTTCCTCCAGGTAAAGTTCTAGAGTCTGGTTATATGTATTTAGGGTCGCCGGTCAAAAAGATTAGGCCAATTAGCGATCATGAAAGACAAATTATTAAAGAAAATGCTGAGCATTATGTTAAAGTCAAAAATAGATATAAAGCACAAAATTAGATTAGTATTAACTCTGATTTTCGTATCGTTATTAGTATCGTGCACTAGCGTGCAATCTAGTATTGCTCCAATAAATGATAATATGAAATTTGATCAGAAAACAACATCTGAACAACTTTTGCAGTTAAACAAGTGGCAAGCAAAAGGGATTATAGGAATTATCTATAATAATCAGGCGGAATCTGCTAACTATATATACACTCAAGATGGTGATAAATTTAGTATTAGCTTATATGGTCCTTTGGGTATAGGTAGTGTTGAGATAAAAGGAGATACTGATGAGGTATCGCTTGAAAATAGCAAAGGACAAAAAATAGTAGCTAAAGATGCCAAAACTTTAATGCTGGAGCAATTAGGCTGGTATGTTCCTGTTGATGGACTTAAGTACTGGATCAAAGCTATAGCTATACCAAATATTAAACATAATACAGAGCTAAACTCAAAAGGGTTGCTAAGTAAATTATCTCAAAATGGCTGGGATATTTCTTATCAAAATTATGAGTTAGTTGATTCTAAGTATCCGTTGCCGGCTAAAATTAGAATGACTAGAGAGAATCTAATATTAAAGATCATTATAAAATCATGGCAAATATAAAACTTAAGAATTATCAAAGTTATGCAAAAATTAATTTGTTTTTGCATATATTGAATAAGCGAGATGATGGCTATCATAATTTACAAACTTGGTTTACTTTTTTGGATCTAAAAGATCATATTAGCTTTAGATTTAATAACTCTAATAAAATTGAAATTACAAGTAATATACAAATAGCTTCAAAAGAAGATAATCTAATTTATAAAGCTGTCAAAGAGTTTCAGAAAGTCTATAAAATAGAGAGTATAGGTGTTGAGATTGATATTATCAAAAATATACCAATGGGTGCTGGTCTCGGTGGCGGAAGTTCAAATGCCGCAACCACTTTAATAGCATTACGAGATTATTACTTACCTGAACTATCAAATGACCAGATGATACCTTTAGCTAAAAAACTTGGAGCAGATGTGCCGATATTTCTGTATGGCAGATCAGCATGGGCTGAAGGGATTGGAGATATTTTATACCCTAAGGAATTTGAGCAACAATATGTACTATTAATTAAGCCTAATATTCATATTAGTACCAAAGAGTTTTTTGAAAGTAAGAATTTAGCTAAGACAAAGGATATATTATCAAAAGATCTGAGCTTTGATACTAACACTATGCATAATGATTTTGAAAATGTATTCTTTACAAAGTATCCTGAGTTTAAGCAATATTTGTATAGTATTGATGATGGTTTTAGAATGACAGGAACTGGATCATGCTTTTATCTACTTTCTAATAATATTAATAAACTACAGCAACTTGCAAGAAAATTTGATAAACCTCTTGACAAATGGGTGGTCAAAACATTAAACTATGCCTACTAACTTTCGTTAGTGTTTATGTTGGGCTATCGCCAAGCGGTAAGGCAACGGGTTTTGATCCCGTCATGCGCAGGTTCGAATCCTGCTAGCCCAGCCATAAAAATTCAATATTGTATACTTTAATTGTTCTAGTAAAAAATATCAGTACTATATATTGATCTAATAAATAATATATAAAAATTTTGCAGAGATGGCCTATTAATCGTTATACTATTTGCATAGATAAAATTATTATACGGAATTAATATGTCTACACAGTATCATATCGGAACGCCTGGTAGAAAATGGGGCTCTGAAGAAAAAAAACAATGGTTATCTGAGCAAAGCAAAAAAAGATCGTATCAAGAAGAAGTTGAAAAAAAGATTTTAGCATTATCAAATGATTTTGATATCGATGTCTATGGAGAATTAGATTATTTAGTAGGCGGCTATAAGTTGTATGCACTTAAAACTAAAAACTGGGATGCTAGTAAGCCTTATGTTTTAGTTACAGGTGGAGTGCATGGCTATGAAACAAGTGGTGTACAAGGAGCTATTAGTTTTGCTGCAAATAGAGCTAGAGAGTTTGCAAGTAATTATAATATCTTGATCCTGCCTTGCTTAAGTCCTTGGGGATATGAAACAATTAACCGTTGGAATCCTAATGCTATGGATCCTAATAGATCATTCTATCTGGAGAGTGGTTGTGATGAGTCGGTTCTTGCAATGAAATATATTAACTCATTGAATATTGAACTTCTGATGCATATAGATTTGCATGAGACAACAGATACTGATGATAGTGAATTCAGACCAGCATTAGCAGCTCGTGAGGGTATAACTATAGATAAGTGGGGTATTCCAGATGGATTTTATTTAGTTGCTAATAATAGAAATCCACACTATGACTTCCAGAAATATATAATTGATGCAGTAGCTAAAGTTACTCATATTGCTTCTACTGATCCTAGCATAAATATATTAGGTGATGATATTATCAGAGATGGAATTATGGCTTGTGATTCAGACAAAGAAAAATTATGCATGTCTTTATCAAATGCTGAGTATACAACTACGACTGAGGTTTATCCAGATAGTCCAAGAACAAATCCTCAAGAATGTATACTTGCTCAAGTAGAGGCGATAGCTGCAGGTTTGAACTTTATTAGCCAGCAAAAATAAAAGGAAAATATAAATGTTAAATGGTTTGATTAATGTAGCGACTTTTTTGATAGATATTGTCTTTGGCATTTATGCTTTTATACTACTGTTTAGATTTTTCTTACAGTGGGTAAAAGCAGATTTTTATAATCCAATTTGTCAGATGATTATGCGTGCGACAAATGCTGCTATATTACCTCTAAGAAAATTTATACCAGGATTTTTGAATCTAGATTGGTCATGTATAGTAGCTGTGTATATTGTATTTGTGGTGCAGGACTTACTTGTAGGCTTATTAAATGGGATAGGTCTTAGTTTGATGTTTATTTTCTTTAAACCGCTGATTGATATAGTTTTTGCAGTTATTAATATGTATGTATATTTGATAATAATAAGAGCAATATCTAGTTGGTTTGTTCAAGGAGGCTATAATCCAATTATTATGGTTATATATCAAGTTACGGAGCCATTATTATCAAGAGCTAGAAATATAATCAAACCAACTAATTCAGGATTTGATTTTTCTCCAATTATTGTATTAATTGGTCTATTTTGTATTCAGATATTCATACAAAGCATTATTGCACAGTTTTTTCATTACTGATTAATAGCATGTAGAGTCGAGCTAATATCTTTAATAACTATTCTAGTTGAATCACATTCGAGATCACGAGGATAGTTAAGCTCTATAGTTTTTTCTGATGCTATACGTCCCGGATTACTATCGAGAATTATTACTCTATCTGCCATATTTACAGCTTCTTCAATATTGTGTGTAACAAGAACAATGGCTTTTGTCTTAGCCTGACCAGTATGCCATAGACGCATAATGTCATCTCTTAAAGTTTTGGCAGTGACTATATCAAGTGATGAGAAAGGCTCATCAAGAAATAGAATCTCTGGCTCAATCATTAGTGCTCTAGCAAATCCTACGCGTTGTTTCATGCCTCCAGAGAGTTCGCTTACATAGGCATCCTCAAAACCATTTAAGCCAATCTTTTTGATAATCTCAAGAGCTTTAGGTTTGCTTTGTGATCTAGGTATACCAAGAGAGTCTGCACCAAAAAGAACATTTTCTAAAACATTTAGCCATGGTAGAAGGGCAAAGTTTTGAAAAACCATACCGATGTTTTCTAAAGGACCATCAATAGCTGAACCCTTATAAAAAAGTTTTCCAGAAGTTGGTTTTAATAGTCCGCTTAATATTCTTACAAGACTAGATTTTCCTGCTCCTGATTTGCCAACTATAGCGATTATCTCATTTTCTCTTACTTTTAAAGTTAGATTTTCAATTACTCTTTTTATATTCTTTTTATCTTGCTTATAATCTAGGCAAATATCGTAGCAATTTATTAACGTGTTATTTTTAAATTCGGTCATGTTCATTCTCCTTTTAGATATTTATGGATTAGTTACATTTGTATTTTGTTTCAGCAAGTTTATATAATGGCTTCCAGATAAATATCACACACAAAGCCACTAATGAGCACAATGCAACTACTGCTAGGGCTGCTTCATGAAGTTGGTTATTGCCTGTTGTGGTAGATACCAGTGCGCCAATTCCATCTACCTTAATAGTATTTGAGCCCCATATTACCAATTCAGCTGCAATTGCCGAGTTCCAAGCGCCACCTGCAGCACTAATAATTCCGCAGACTATATATGGAAATACAGCAGGTATTGCAAACTTAAACCACCATTTCCAACCTTTTAGATGGAAAGATTTTGTCATTTCTATTATTTCTGTAGGCAAGCTAGAGACACCAGCTATGACATTAAATAGGACATACCAAGAGGTTCCTGTCATTATTAATGGAATACACCAAACATTTAGCGAGCCACCACCGCCTAATATGAGTACAGCAACAATCGGAAAAAATATTGGTTGTGGTATTGCTGCACCTATTTGTATTATTGGTTGAATAGCTTTTGTACGTTTGCTCGACATACCTATCCATATACCTAATGGTGTACATATAGCGACACTTATCATCATGGCGACAGTCACACGAACAGTTGTCTCTATCATTAGTGGTATTAAATAACTCATATCACCATTTGGGAAGAAGTGCCACAGAGCATTACCTGCCCATACACATGCTGAGATAATTACTATATACCAAGCAATACAGCTAAGCTTTTTCAATATCTTTATATCTCTAATCGGTGATTTGAGATTAATTTTTTTATTTAAAAAGCTAGCACCATTAATTAACCAAAATACAATAGTACTGAAAATAGGCTTTATAGTATTTACAAATTGAGATTTTTTATATGAGCGATAAAGCCAAGGACTATCTGTAGTTTTATTGTTGATAGATTCGTATTTGAACTTCTCTGACCATTTGACTAAAGGTCTAAAAAGTAGCTGATCAAATAGAGCTATATTAATGATAATGGCTACAAGAGCATATAAGATAGCTGTTATATTTGAGTCAGTTAATGCCAGCGCTATATACGAGCCTATACCAGGTAAGCTAACATCGCCTGTGATAGTCGGGATAGCTTCACTAGCTGTGATAGCGAACCAAGCAGCTGATTGAGAAACCATAATATTCCAAAGTAAACCAGGTACCGAATAAGGTAGTTCAATCTTCCAAAATTTTTGCCATGCGTTGAGTTTGAAAGCAGTTGCAGCTTCTGTTAGCTCTGCAGGGACTATTCGTATAGTTTGGTATAAGATTAGTGCCATATTCCAAGCTTGAGATGTGAATATCCCAAAGATTGCTGCAGCTTCTAAACCCATAATTGAGTGTGGAAATAGAAAAATAAAAAACGCGGTGGTAAATGTCAAAAATCCTAATAAAGGTGCAGATTCTAGGAAATTTATGATTGGCAAACATACTCTAGCGAAGTGTTTATTCTTAGCGCATGCATATCCAGCTATCAATGCAAAAGCAAATGAAAATATCATACCTATAATCAATCGCATAGTAGTACGCAACATATAGTATGGTAAGTGGCTTGGATCAAGTGATATTGCTGAAACTGATGAAGCATCAATAAATGATTGATGCATATCATTCCAAGCATAATAAGCTAGTGCGCTAACAACTAATATTAAAGCTACTATAATCACATCAGCTTTATTTGGTAGAAATCTCTTTTTTGTTATTGTATAACTTGCGAACATTATTATTCTCCTTAGTAATCGAGTCAAGTTATCTTAGAGTTACTAATTTTGTGATTATATGAACTTATAGGGCTTATATATCTTAATGGCTATAAAAGTATTACAAGTCTATATTTAATTCATTATCTTGAATTAAATATAGACTATTTTTAAGTAATTTAGCTTTAGATACAACTATCCCTATACAGGCAACCTAAGGATATATTTGGTTAAAAATAGACCTTAAACTGATTACACAAAATTAGTTATATGAAGTTAGTTGTGACTAACAACTCGGAGGTTGTAGTGTGTGAGTTATAAACATTTGATGCCTCCTTGTGAGAGGTTGCTACTACAGCAGCGCTTATTTTGCGGAGATTCTAGCGCTATAAATCATGTTTTGCAATATGTTTTAGCAGATTTTATAGTAATTATCTTAGAAAGAGTCGATTAACTTGAGTTTTTTTATAAGAATCATTTTAAGCAGCATCACTATCATGATAAATTCTTATCAGTACTATGATTTTTAATGGTTTTTATTAACAGTAAGAGAGTATATTCTAATAGCTTTTTTATATTCAAAACATAGAATATAACTAGTTAAAAAAATTGTATCTTGGTAGTAAAGAAATATTTTTGTTTATTGATGTATAAGTAAGTTGTTTTTTTGAAATTTTATCATGACTAAGTTTGGTATTTTTTCAGCTATTAGTTATCGTTGAATTAAGCTAATATAAAAGCAGGAGAAGAGTCGTTTAGTTGTTGTATGTTATACAAAAAATGTTTACTCATAATGCTTTTGTTTGTAAGTGTTTGCTCTTGCTATTCATATGATAGGATTGAGGATTTTAAATATAACCAAAATATTCTTCTCACTGGTGTTATCAGTAGTATTCCCAGACTAGAAGGTAACGATTATAAGTTTATTTTTCATAGCTATAAATACGGAGATGTCTTACTAAAGGTTAACAGATCATATCGCCATTATTTAGTACCAGCAAATAAGTTAGAGTTAGAAGCAAAAGTATATAAGCCTCATGAGTATGATAATGTAGAAGCTTTTAACTATTCTGAATATTTAGATCATAATGATATCGTTGCCATAGGGCGGATGGTGGATAATACGGATATTATCTACAAAGGTACTGCAAGCTTATACTTGCCCGAAAGGATAAGGTATTACTTATTTAATAAACTAGAAAAAGATTTGCAAGGAAATGAACTTAAACCTTATATTCTAGCATTACTTATTGGCGATAAAGAATTTAGTCAATCTCAGCAAAATCTATTGATAAGCTCTGGTACATCACATCTAATGGTAATTTCAGGATTACACATAGGACTTTTGGCTTTTATTACTTTTGTTATTTTTAGAGGCTTATGGTCATTATCACCACGCTTATGTCGCAAGCTGCCAGCACAAATATACAGGTGTTATTAGCTCTGTCATAGTAGCTTTTATATATAGTTTATTAGCGGGCTTTAGTTTGCCAACACAACGAGCATTGATAATGCTTCTAGTGGTAGCATTATTTTGGCTTTTGGGTAGGCGTATTTCGATAGTTAAATCACTGATTGTTGCTTTAGGCATTATAATGTTGGTTAATTTTGAATCAATATATAGTGTGAGCCTATGGTTGAGTTTTTCAGCTGTTGTGCTCTTGGTTATTATTTCTATAGTGTTACAACAATATAAATCAACATTAGCAAAAACATTACTTGCACAAATTTATCTAGCAATCTTTTTAGTACCAATTTCAGTTTATTATTTTGGCGGTTTCTCAGTTATTTCGATTTTAGCAAATATCGTTGCAATTCCTTTGGTTAGTTTTGTTATAGTGCCATTACTGTTAGTGTGTTTACTACTATCTTATGTTGGACTAAGTTTGTGGATCATTCCTAGCTTAATTATTAAATTATTAATTTATTATTTAAGCTTTTTGACGGGTTATGCTGGCTTTATTGAGTATTGGAGTTATTTTTCATTTTTTAGTCTTATAATTATTATTTTTGGGACTGTTCTAGTTATTTTCCCATTCAGTAATTCAATCAGACTGCTTGGATTAGCTTTATGCTTAGTGTTTTTGCAATCTTCAGAAAATACTTCAGAGAAATATCAATACTTTAGGATACATATTTTTGATACTAAAAATTTAATGATATTAGTTGAAGAAAATGGTAAAAGTCTTCTATATATTTCAGCTGAAAACTTAGAGAATGAATATGTGTTGGCAAATATTTTAGGTAACTACATTAAGCTAGTAGGTATTAAACAAATTAATTATTTAGTAGTGGTTGGTTCAAGTGATAATGATTTGGTTTTTAATTTTATTAAACAAATAGTCTCTGTTAAAAAAGTTGTTACAAATTTAGAAACTAACAGAAAACATCAAAGCTGTAGCTATAAAAATAATTTTAACTTAACTGGGGATACAAAAGTAAAGTTTCTTTCTAATGATGAAAGTTGCTTTATAACTATTGGACACGGAAATAAAGAATTCTTAATTGTAGATAACTCAAGTACTAAAGATCAGCAACAAATTTACACTTTATACAATAGAATTATTAATCCAAATATAGTGATTAGTCCTTTAATCCTTAGTACTAAATTTTTAAAATCAAATACTGATTACCTAGTATACATATCTGATAAGCTATTCAATAAACAGGTTTATAAAAGTAGTCGGATAAGGGTATTTGACACATATAATAATGGAGCTATAACCGTTATGATAGATAGTGATAGTCACTTAATAATAAAGTCTTTACTTAAGCAATATTAGTTAAAAACGATTAATATCTTTTATAGTCTTTCAAAAAAGTTTTTATTAATGATAATATTTAAGCTAACAATCAGTAATTTTTAATAATCTTTGATGATAAATGTTATTAGGTATGCTTACTATGGACTATTCTCGATAGTATGTTTGATGTCTACTGCTATAATTACTTTTATACCAGTATTTATTTTTTCATTAATTAAGCTTTTGGTGCCGATAAAGGGTATAAGGTATTTTTGTACTTCAGCAGTTCAATATTTTGTGAGTGTATGGGTAAGTGTTGTTATTTTTATTGCTCGATTTTTATCACCTACTGAAATTGATGTTGATCAGAATAAAGAGTTGGATAAAAATGGCTCTTATTTAATTATATGCAATCACAAGAGCTGGCTTGATACTTTTATATTAATGATGATTTTTCATAAGAAAATAGCCTTTCCTAAATTCTTTATGAAGTTTCAGGTATTCTTTATACCTGTATTAGGGTTGATTGCATGGGCTTTAGAGTTTCCAGCGATGAGACGCTATAAAAAAGAATATCTCAAGCAGCATCCAGAGAAAAAAGGCGAAGATATTAAAAAAACTGTTGAGTACTGTAAAAAGCTATCCTCTAGACCAACGACTATAGTTAACTTTGTTGAGGGTACTAGATATACCTCACAAAAGGCTGTTAAGAGTAACTATAAGAATTTACTTAATCCAAAAGCTGGAGGTATAGCAGTTATTCTAAAAAGCCTCTCAGATAGGGTGGTAGGGGTTCTAAATACGACTATAGTTTATGATAATCCTAAACAGACTTTATGGGATTATATGACTAGAAGAACTAAGCAGATCAAAGTGAAAGTAGACTTAATCCCTATATCTGAAGTACCTATGGGAGATTATTTTAGTAGCGAAGCTGATAAGGAGCACTTCCAGACTTGGTTAAATCAACTTTGGCAAACTAATGATGAATATATTTCTAAGGAGGCAAAGAAAATTACTTGCTAGCTATCAATCCCCATTTTTATTAAATTCTATATGATCACAACTATAAAATACTACGCTAAGTTTACTTCAGTAACTTTTACATGATTGTACTAGTTTTAAGTTATTTTGTTACTATGAATATAGTTAGCTGACTAAAAGAAACGACAGGCAATCTAATAGAGTAGTTTATTTTGAGAAAAGTTTTTAGAAATAAAATTAGTTTAATGTATGAGGAAGCCAGTTAAGCTCAACAAATAAGAATAGTGCTGAATAAATACCCATAAAAATGAAAGGCATATATATTTCGAGTATTCTGATAGGTTTGAAAGATCCTTTTTGTTCAGCAATATGCTCCTCAGTCAACCATACTTTTGAAGGAAGACGCTTCTCAAGAGATGGAACAATACTGTTTTTTATTTGTATATGATGTCTAAAGAATCTTATAATTTTCCACCAAGCATAGCAGAATACTAATCCCGCAAAATAAGGTATAGTAACAAGTATGCCTGATGGTGGGTTCTCAACATTAATGTTATTACTAATTGCCAAAGCAACAGTACCTACAAGAACAAGGTTGAAAACTAAGAAGAATAAATTAATTACAATTCTTCTATAGCTAGTTCTGTCGGTTAGCTCAACATATATTCTATATTGCTCAATTAGCAGTTGATTATACTGCTCGTTAGATAAATTACTTTCATCTTCATTGCTCCATAATTTATCTTGTATATCTTTATGATTAATCTTTTCCATTTTATTCCTTTTTTATCTATAAGCTTAAAAGAATTCAGCAGTCTTAATGCTATTATATTTTGAGATAATTAGCAAATTTTTAGTACCTGTGCTTACCTATATCTATCTCTAGTGATTATATCAATAATTCTTGACGGTTGTGAAGAGTTAACTTCTCTTTCTAAGATATAAATACTGTTAAAAGTTTTATTAATTGAATGAGAATTGTTGATGAAATCTTGTCCAGATATATTTGCACTAGTTGAAATAATAGCATCATCAATTTTAGTACAAATATTTGTTATGATATCTGTTGTTACTAAGCGTATAGCAATAGTTGGTTTCCCTCCTGCTAGCCATTGTATGCTTTCTTTGCCTGGTACGATCCATGTCGTGGGCTGTTCCTGTACTGAACATATTTCTTTGATTTGCTTTGCTGATAGCACAGCAGTATCTGTGTATTTTAATAAATGCTTGTAGTTATGTGAGATTATTATAAACCCTTTGCTTGAGTCTCTTTTTTTTAAGCTGATAATTTTTGCAACAGCATCTTTGGATATCCTGCAGCTTAGACCATATACCGTATCAGTTGGAATGCTAACAGCCTGGTTATCAGATATTTTCGATATGATTTCATTCAAATCTTTTGTGAGCATACTATTTTTATCAGATTTATAAATTAGGGATATTTTATTATATTTTATGAATAAAAAAACCCCATAAGCTATAAATAGTTTATGGGGTTTAGTTAGATCTAGATTTTAAAAGATTGAAGAAGTATTACTTCTTATTTAGTTGCTCTTTGATTAAGTCACCAAGAGTTGTAGGAGTCATTTGCTCTACTTTGTAATTAGACTTAGCTCCAGCCGTAGTATCTTCATCAACAGCCTTGATAGAAAGAGCAATACTTCTTTTCTTAGTGTCGATGTTTATGATTCTAGCCTCAACTTCTTGTCCTTCACTTAACTCATCACTAACATTTTTAGTATGCTCAGCAGAAATCTCAGAAATTCTGATGAAACCATCAATGTTATTGTCAGCGTCAAGCATAACTACAGCGCCGTTATCTTGTAGTTTAGTAACGTTACCTTTCACTAAAGATCCTTTAGGGTGGATATTTATGAAGTTCTTGAACGGATCTTCAGAAAGTTGCTTCATGCTAAGGGCAATTCTCTCAAGATCAGTGTTTACAGAAACTAATACTGCTTCAACTTCATCACCTTTCTTAAGCTCTTTAATTGCTTTAGCTGGGTTATCCCATGCAACATCTGAGATGTGTACAAGACCGTCGATACCACCTTCTAGTCCGATAAATACACCAAATTCAGTAATTGATCTGATTTTACCAGTTACTTTATCGCCAGGCTTATAGTTTTTCTCAAATTCATCCCAAGGGTTAGCTCTACATTGCTTGATACCTAGAGAAATTCTGTGATTATCAGCATCTAGTTCAAGTACTATAACTTCAACTTCTTGACCGATAGATACAGCTTTATGAGGATTAACATTTTTGTTAGTCCAATCCATTTCAGATGTGTGAACTAGACCCTCGATACCTTCTTTTAACTTAACAAAACAACCGTAGTCAGTTATGTTAGTTACTGTACCCATAAGCTTAGCACCTACAGGAAGCTCATTAGCGATGTTTAACCAAGGATCTTCACCAAGCTGCTTGATACCTAGAGAAATTCTTTGCTTCTCTTTGTCGAACTTGATTACTTTAACATCGATTTCTTGACCTATAGATAATACATCTGTAGGGTGGCTAATTCTGCTCCAAGAGATATCTGTGATGTGTAGTAGACCATCAACTCCACCAAGATCGATAAATGCACCGAAGTCGGTGATGTTTTTAACGATACCTTGAAGTACGCTACCTTCAGAGATTTTCTCTAACATAGCATCTCTATCACCAGAGTTATTTTCTTCGATTACAGCTTTTCTAGAAACAACGATGTTATTTCTTTTAGTATCGATTTTAACAACTTTTAACTCGATATCCTTGTCTTCTAAATGAGCAACATCTTTGACAGGTCTTGTATCAACTAGTGAACCAGGTAAGAATGCTCTTAGACCCTCAACATCCATAGTGTAACCACCACGAACATGATTAGTGATTCTACCAAGAACAGTTTCATTGTTTTCGAAGGCATTTTCAATTCTATCCCATAGCTCGATTTTTTTAGCTTTATCTCTAGATAATCTAGTTTCACCACAGCTATTGTCCAGTGCTTCTAATACAACGTTGATTTTATCACCAGCAGCTACTTCTAGTTCACCGTTATTATTTTTCAAAGAAGATACAGGTATGAAAGATTCTGATTTAAGACCAGCATCAATCATAGCAAATTCTTTGTCTATGCTTACTACAGTTGCTTCGATGATTTTACCTATTCTCATCTCTGTTTGTTTCAGAGACTGCTCAAATAGTTCTTTGAAATTTTCTGACATTTTTTGATTTCCATTTCCAGTGTGGTTGGTTATACATAGTTTGACAAGTACCCACTGGTTTATATATAAAAAGTACTAGCAAACAATTATGTAATGTATTATCTTATCTAAGAGATGTAAATTCTTCAAGAAGAAAATTCTAAAACTTTATGCCTAATTGTCCAGATGAAAATATTTTCTATATGCGAAAGGCTTATGAGCAAGCACTGTTGGCTTATGATGCCGGTGAAGTTCCTATAGGAGCAGTGCTTGTCAAAGATGATCAGATAGTCGCACAAAATTTTAATAAAACGATAATGATGAACGACCCAACAGCACACGCTGAGATTTTAGTTTTACGTGAGGCTGCTAAAAAACTTCAAAATTATAGATTAGTTAATACAAAATTGTATGTTACTTTAGAGCCATGTATAATGTGCTTGGGTGGTTTAGTTCAGGCTAGAGTATCTGAGTTGATTTATGCTTGTTATGATACTCGTGTTGGGGCTTTTTCTCATGAAAAGCTGCATCAAAACAAGAACATCAATCATAGCCTTAAAGTAACATCTGGTGTGATGACTGAAGAGTGTAGTACGCTCTTAAGAGATTTTTTTAAACAAAAAAGAAATTAGGTACTTATGCAAAAAGAAAAAATTGTCGTTCTATATGGTGGGGACTCTCCAGAAAGAGAAGTATCTCTGAAATCTGGTAAAGCAGTTTTGGATTCTTTACTAAATCAAGGCTATGATGCGTCTGGCTTAGATGCAAGCTCAAAAGATTTAGTTACTAAACTTATAGAGCTAAATCCTGATAAGTGTTTTATTGCATTGCACGGTGAAGATGGCGAAAATGGTAGGGTAGCAGCATTGCTTGAAATGCTAGGCATTAAGCATACTGGCTCAACTATGAAATCATGTGTCATAACTATGGACAAAATGATCTCGAAAGAAATATGGATGCACCATCGTATGCCTACACCCATGGCAAAGTTCCTTACAGATAAATTAGTGGAATCTGATGAGATTAGTTTTCCTGTTGCAGTTAAACCAAGTAATGGTGGATCTAGTATAGCTACTTTCAAAGTAAAAAACTTTAAAGAGCTTGAGGATGCATATAAACAAGCTTCAGAGTATGGTGAAGTAATGGTTGAACAATGGATTACTGGTAAAGAAATAACTGTAGCTATTGTTAATAATGATGTTTACTCATCTGTCTGGATCGAGCCATTGAATGAGTTCTATGACTATGAGTCAAAATATAGCGGTAAGTCAATATATCATGCACCTAGTGGATTATGCGAGCAAAAAGAGCTAGAAGTTCGTCAGTTAGCCAAAAAAGCCTATGACCTATTGGGATGTAAAGGACATGCTCGAGTCGATTTTATATATGATGATAGAGGAGATTTTTATATTATGGAAATTAACTCATCACCAGGTATGACAGAGAATAGTTTATCTCCAAAGTCAGCGGCAGCTGAGGGGATTGATTTTGATAGCTTTGTTAAATCAATATTAGAACAGGCACAATGCTAAAGATTTTTAAAAAATTTTCTATACTAAGCTTTATTTTCGTAATAATTTTTGGTGCTGTGATTTTTATTGCTAGTAAGACAGATAAAAAAATCTCAAGGGTAGATGTGGTCTCTAATGATGGTTTGGTATACATTTCAAAGCAGGACTTAATTAATAAAATAATAGGTTTAAACGATAAAGAGTGGTTTGATCTTAATATTGACACTGTTGAGAAGTATTTTTATGATATGAAAGGGGTTGACTATACCCTTGTAAAGAAAGTTTGGCCTTCAACCTTAGTTGTATATGTCTATGATCATAAGCCTGTCGCGTATTGGAATAATAACCAAATTCTGCTTGATAATATGGATATTATCACTCCAGTTGTTTTTAATTATGATCAAAATTTACCATACATAGATAGTAATGATGATGCTAGTAAGGACTATATCTATGAGACTCTACAAGAGTTAAATAAGGTAGCTGAAAATAATAATATACAAATAGTCAAAATATCCTACAGAGGTAATCAGTTTAGTGTCTTACTTACAGATGATATTGAAGTTGTCCTAGGTTCTATAAAATTAAAAAAACGACTAAATCTGTTTTTTAAATCATATAAAGATGTTAAAAACTACAAATCTGTGAAATATTTTGATATGAGATACAGTGATGGTTTTGCAGTAAAGTATAACTAGAAAAAGATTTATTTTATTGGTTTTCTATGATAATAAGCATATAATGTAATGTAAGTGTATGAAAGTAAGAAAATATCTGTCTTAGATTGGGGCTATAATAAATGGGTTTTGGGAATAATAATTTTTGTGCGGTAGATTTGGGATCTCACAAGATAACCGTTGCGATTGGACAACTTGCTGAAAACAACAGTATAAAAATATTAGGTGTAAGCCAAAAGCAGTCAAAGGGCATTAAACAAGGTTCTGTTATTAATCTTGAAATGGCTATAGAAACATTAAATGCAGCCTTAGATGAAGCAAAAAGCATAGCAGGAGTCGATATTAAAGAAGTCACGTTGGGTGTCAGTGCGCCTAGTATTAATGGCTTTAATTCTTATGGTTTAGCAGCTGTCGAAAATGGAGAGGTGAGCTTAGAAGATTTGGCTATGGCTATTAAGACAGCAAAAGCTGTGCCGATGTCTGCTGATACAGAAATGCTTCATGTTCTTCAGAGAGACTACATAGTTGATGGTCAGCCCGGAGTCACTGAACCAATAGGAATGTTTGCAGTAAGACTAGAGTCTAATGTACATATTATTGTTGCGTCATCTAGGATGTTACAGAATGTACGTAAATGCGTTTCAAATTGTGGTTATGCTATAGAAAACTTAGTAGTAGAGCATTTAGCAGCAAGTAGTGCGACTCTTACTGACAATGAGAAAGAAATGGGCGTTTGCCTTGTGAATATTGGTGCTGACTCGACAAGCTTTTCTGTCTTTGCTGATGGCGGTATATGTTATACATCAAGTGTTAAAACTGGTGGTAGTAGTATCTCCTCTGATATATCGAAAGTGTTTAGATTACCTATCGAGGCTGCTGAAAGCTTAAAGCTTCAATTTGGCTATGCAGCAAGTAAATATCTTAAAAATCCGGATGAAAAGATAGATATACCGAATTCATTAGGGAATGCTAAAAAGAGAATATCATTACAAGATTTATCACTTGTAATAGAGGCAAGAGTAGAAGAGATATTTGAGTCTCTATATCGTGAGTTGGATCAGAACCGTTTATTAGAGGTTATTTCTTCAGGTATTGTCTTTACAGGCGGTGGTGCTAAGCTAAAAGGATTAGCAAGACTTGCAGAGGATATGTTTAAGCTTCCTGTAAGGGTTGGTGGTCCTATAGAGGTTTCTGGTGCAAGTGAAGTTGTCCATAATCCATCATACTCCACAGTAGTTGGGTTATTGAAGTATGCTGCAGAAAATAGTGATGTAAGTAATGATCAAAATATTGATGATGATGTTATGGAGATTGATGAAAATACCACTAAGTCGAAGAAGAAAATAATATCATCAGTTAAAGGTTGGTTTTCAAATAATTTTTAAGTTAAGCAATAATGAATCGAAAGTAAAGGAGTAAATATATGTTTGATTTTAATGATTCAATGGTCTCAAATGCCATAATTAAAGTTGTTGGAGTTGGTGGCGGTGGCGGTAACGCTGTTCAGCACATGTGTGAAGATGTTACTGATGTTGAGTTTTTTGCATTAAATACAGATGGTCAAGCATTATCAAAGTCGAAAGTACAAAATGTATTACAAATTGGTACTAATCTTACAAAAGGTCTAGGCGCTGGTGCAAATCCTGAAATTGGTAAAAGAGCAGCAACTGAAGATAGAGCAAAAATTGAGCAACTTCTAGAAGGTGCTGATATGGTTTTCATCACAGCTGGTATGGGTGGTGGAACAGGTACTGGTGGTGCTCCTGTAGTAGCTGAAGTGGCAAAAGAAATGGGTATACTGACTGTAGCAGTAGTTACTAAGCCTTTCCCATTTGAGGGTCCTAGAAGGATGAAAGCTGCTGAGTATGGTATAGATGAATTAACTCAACATGTTGACTCAATTATTACAGTACCAAATGAAAAGCTTTTAAGTGTTCTTGGCAAAGGAGCATCTCTTTTGGATGCATTTAATGCAGCAAATGATGTATTAGGAAATGCTGTTAAAGGTGTTTCTGAACTTATTACTAAGCCAGGTCTTATTAACGTTGACTTCGCTGATGTTAGAGCTGTGATGACTGATATGGGTCTAGCTATGATGGGTATGGGTGAAGCTAATGGTGAGAATAGAGCAAGAGAAGCTGCAGAGGCTGCTATTTCTAGCCCGTTATTAGAAGATATTAATCTTGATGGTGCAAAAGGTGTTATTGTAAACATAACGGCCGGTATGGATATGTCAATTGGTGAGTTTGAAGAAGTTGGTGAAGTAATTAGATCATTCATTTCAGATGAAGCTATTGTGATTGCTGGTACAGTTATCGATCCTGATATGACAGACTCTATGAAAGTAACAGTTGTAGTTACTGGTATTGAAAAAGTTGCTATGAAAAGAGGCTTTGGTGTAGAAAAGACAACTTCTAGTCAACCTCAAAGTTTCTCAAGTAAACCATCACCATCTTTCTCTAGGAATGATGATGTATCTAGCTCTTCTGCTAGTACTCCAAAAACAGAATCTGAAGATGTTAATAAATCAGATATTCCAAGTTTCCTTAGAAGAAGATAATTTTTCTTTATAACTCTAGTAATTTAAATATATTGATATAGCCTTAAAATCTCAGTGATTCTATATCAATATGATTTTTTGATATATATAATTTAATTTATCGATTACAGTAATTATATTTTTGTAGTATATGATAATCTGCAAGGTTGCTACTGTCATTGCTATATTATGTTAGCTAAATTGAAGTGTTAAAATTTAATAATAGAGAGTAAATATGAAGCAAAAAACTATAACAAAAGAATTTTCGGTTACGGGTATCGGTCTGCATTCCGGTATTGATGTTTCTATGGTTGTTAAACCTGCAAATGTCGATACTGGCATAGTATTTCGTAGAGCTGATCTTAGCCCTGTAGTTGATATCAAAGTAACTCCATCTAATATTAAAGAAGCTATAATGTGTACTTTATTAACAAAGGATGGTGATCAGAGCTTATCGGTATCGACTATTGAACATTTAATGTCTGCATTTGCGATGTTTGAGGTTGATAATGTTCTTATTGAAGTTAATGCACCAGAGTTACCAGTGATGGATGGAAGCTCTTATGAGTTCACTCAGCTATTAAAAGAAGCTGGTATCGTTGAGCAAGAATCTAATCGTAAAGGTATAAAGATATTAAAGCCTGTTAGAGTTGAGCATGAAGATAAATTTGCAGAAGTTTTACCTAGTGATAATCTTAAGTATGAGTTTAAGATTGAGTGGGATCATCCTGTAATTGCTGCGACAAATGATCATATACTATTTGAGTATAACCTAGATGAGTATATTAAGATGGTTTCAAAGGCTAGAACTTTTGGCTTCTACGAGCAGCTTGCATACTTACACCAAAACAATCTTGCAAAAGGAGCCTCACTTGATAATGCTGTTGGTATTTCAAATGATGGTGTACTTAATGATGGTGGTTTGAGATATGCAGATGAATTTGTAAGACATAAGCTGTTAGATGCAATTGGCGACTTTTATGTTGGTGGTTATATACTAGGACATTTTAATTGCTTTAAATCTGGTCATACCCTTAATAATAAACTCTTACATGCTATTCTTGCTGATAAAGATGCGTGGGAATATATCTAACCCTTATAAGATTTTCTTATTATTGTTATCAATAGTATATATTTAGTCTTATTGATTCATTTTTGTATAATTCCTGAATATTTATAAAAATAAGGAAATACAAAAATATGAAAAAAATAATAGTATTGCTTTCTTTTGTTTGTGCGACTATAGCTTTCGCAGCAGGGGATGGCTTTTTATCTAAGGATGAGTTACCAAATAGTTTAGCAATTTTACCTCCACCACCTGTTATGACTCCGATGGCAGGTTCAAATGTGTCATACCCAGCATTTGCAGAAGATCAAGAGATATCTAAATCCATATTTATAGAAAAGACCTTTTTCAATGGCGAGCAAATTTCGCAAACTCGATTAGATCAAGCTGTAAGTGATGCTGATACTGAAGTAGAGACTTTTGTTAATGCATTTATAGACCCTTTGGATATTCCAAATAAGCAAAGTATTAAACAACTATTAATAAATAATCCAGATCTAATCAAAAAAGTAACTTATGATGGTAAAAATTCAACAGAAGCTGCAAAAAATGCTTATGCTAGAGAGCGCCCTTATTCATTTTATAATGAAGCAGTTTGTACGGGCGATCCAGACCCTCATCATTCATATCCATCTGCACACTCCACGAGAGGTATGGTAGTGGCATATACTATAGCTGATCTTTTACCATCTCAATATAGAGCTCAAATTTTAGTACGAGGTATGGATTATGGAGATAGTAGAGTTATTTGTGGAGCTCATTGGAGAAGTGATGTGCAGGCTGGGAGAGTGATGGGTAATGTTGTATATAGTGCATTGAAACAAAATAGTGACTTTAAAGCTAATTTTGATGCAATAAAACAACAGGTTGATGCTTTGATATAACTTCTTTTAATCAGTTAAAATTATATCTTCATTTTTAATATCTATATTAAGGGCTTCCTTAACAAGTTTGACATTTTCATCATTATGAATTTTTTTAATAGCTCTTTGAGTTTTTATTTCAGCTGGAGACTTGCTATTAGAGTTAGCGTTAATGCTTGGTAGGTTTTTAATATCTAATCTAAAGCTTGGATTATTCAAATATTGGCTAATAGCTGATTGAAGTTTAGCTAAACTTTGAGGGTCAAGCTCAAGAATTTTTTTTGCATCATCATTTAGCTGAATTTCATAAGATTCATCAGACTCGTTAAGTAAGTGGCTATTGTATGCCAATGTTTTAGTGAATCCTTTTAGCTTAATTCTTGTAAGTTGATTAAACCATTTCTTATCTAAAGATTCTTCTTGTACATTCTCCATATATGGTTGTTCAGAAGAGTTGTTTTTACTAGTTGGTATGCTATGCTGCCTTTGTGGCTGTGGCTGTGGCTGTGGCTGTGGCTGTGGCTGTGGCTGTGGCTGTGGCTGTGGCTGTGGCTGTGGCTGTGGCTGTGGCTGTGGCTGTGGCTGTGGCTGTGGCTGTGGCTGTGGCTGTGGCTGCAAAGCATTCTTTAGGGCTTTGATGTCATTTTTAGTCTCTGAAGAGATATTTGAGCTAGTTGTTAATGAGTGGTTACTAGTTAAGTTTTTTTTTTGGAAAGCTATTAGTCTAAGTACAGCCATTGTCACTCCAGTCTCAAAGCTAGGTGCAAGGGAGATATCCTTTTTGGCTGTGATAGTCAGTTGATATAAGAAGTGTGCTTGTTCTACTGATATTTTGCCAAGAACCTTATTGATGATATCAACATCAATATCATTTATGGCATCTAGCGACTGTGTAAAACTATAAATACAGCAAGCAAACCATATCTCAGCGATTCTATCTAGCACTGCATCAGCATTGCTTTCTGTAAGAGTTAAATTTTTTACAGCAGGTAATACCGCACTTGGGTTGTTGTCTATAATGGCTTCGATAATATTATAGACCTCTTCACTATCTATAATCCCAAGCATTTGTTTAATTTGAGCTTGCTTAAGTTCACCACTACAAAAGCTTATAGCTTGGTCAAGTAAACTTAGAGCATCTCTTAGGCTACCTTTTGCATGATAAGCAATGTAGTCTAGTGATTGCTCATCTGAGCTTATATTTTCTTTATTAAGAACTACTTTTAGCTGATCCTTGATGTCTGATTGTGAGATATGCTTTAGATGTAGTTGAATACAACGTGAAAGTATTGTGACTGGTATTTTATGATAATCTGTGGTTGCCAATATAAATTTGACATATTCAGGTGGCTCTTCTAATGTTTTTAGTAGTGCGTTAAAGCTCTGTTTGGATAACATGTGAACTTCATCTATCAGATATACTTTATAGCGACCTTGAGATGGCATGTATTGGATATTATCTAGAATCTCTTTTGTCTCTTCGACTCCTGTACGCGATGCAGCATCAATCTCAATCAAATCTATAAAACTATTATTATTAATTGCTAGACAGTTTTCACATTTGTTACATGGCTCTGCTGTAACACCAGTTTTGCAGTTTAGACATTTTGCTAGTAATCTACCAAGTGTTGTTTTACCTACACCACGAGTGCCTGTAAATAAATAGGCATGATGGACTTTTTGTGTTTCTAGAGCATGTACTAGACTATTAAGCGCATGCTGTTGTCCTGCAACTTCTGAGAATGATTGTGGTCTATATTTACGAGCTAATGCTTGATATGACATCTGTAAAATTTTTATTAGAAATCTTATACTAAATGATAGCAGAGTTAGGTTAAAAGAATAAGAGAGTATTTAAATAACTTTGAATACTCTTTGTTTGTAAAATTCAGCACAAAAATATAAAATCTATACACAAATTCTAATCAATAAAAATCAATAAAATGGAATCTATAAATTACAAGATTGTATTAAAAGATCTAACGGCCCGTATTGAATCTTTACGGGACTATCTTTGACTATGATGTCAAAAAAGAAAAGCTAACAGAAGTTCTTATGGAGTTAGAAGATGGCTCTATATGGGATAATCCTGAATATGCACAAAACCTAGGTAGACAAAAAGTAGAACTTGAGAATGTTGTAAATGGTTGTGAACATATTTATGAAACTCTAGAAACTTTAACAGAGCTACTTGAGCTTGCTGAAGAAGATGAATCTTTGATGCAAGAGATTGCAAAAGATACTCAAGATGTAACTAGCGAGATAGAAAAGTTAGAATTTCGAAGAATGTTCTCTGGAGAGATGGATTCTAATAATGCTTTTTTGGATATTCAATCAGGTTCAGGTGGTACAGAAGCACAGGATTGGGCAGAGATGCTAATGCGTATGTATATGCGTTGGGCAGATAGTCACGGTTTCAAGATCACTGTTGATGATGTATCAGATGGTGATGTTGCAGGTATTAAGGGCTGTACTCTAAAAATAGAAGGTGAATATGCTTATGGCTGGCTGAGAACTGAGACAGGGATTCATCGACTAGTAAGAAAATCGCCATTTGACTCAAATAGCAAACGTCATACATCTTTTGCATCGGTATTTATATCACCTGAAGTTGATGACGATATTGATATAGAGATTAACCCAGCAGATCTTCGTGTTGATACATATAGAGCATCAGGAGCTGGTGGACAGCATGTCAACAAAACGGATTCTGCGGTGAGAATAACTCATATTCCTACAAATATTGTTGTACAAAGCCAAAGCGATAGGTCACAGCATAAAAACCGTGATAGTGCGATGAAACAACTAAAGTCAAAGTTATATGAAATGGAGCTACAAAAGCGTAGTGCTGAGAAAAATGCTCTCGAAGACACAAAGGCTGATATTGGCTGGGGAAGTCAGATTCGTTCTTACGTTTTAGACCAGTCTCGAATCAAAGATTTAAGAACGGGTGTTGAGAATACAAATACACAAGCAGTTTTAGATGGTGATTTAGATAAGTTTATTGAGGCTAGCCTAAAAAGTGGGTTATAATAAATAGTTTGATAAATAAAGTTTCGCTACTTACTACATAGGTTGTAGCGACATGTTTTTTCATCGCAGAGATATATACAAAACCGTAGAGAATGTAATAAGGTTTAAAATGAGTAGTAAATTAAAAGATTTAATAAAAAATTCGATTAAAGAGTATTTGGATGCTAATGATATTACAGTTAAAGACGCTGTAAGAGGTAAGCTTAGAGAGCAAGTTAGCAAATCTCTAGAAGGCATTAGTGAGATAAATGAAAGCGTAAAAGAGAAGATATCTGTACTTGTTAAAAAACATGTAACAGATATGCAAGAAAGTTCGCAAATGGGGCTTAGGAAAGAAAAGCTTCAAACACTAGCAGATCAAAATAATGGTATCAGTCATCCAAATGGTTTTAGAAGAAATGTAGTTGCTCATGATTTACAGAATCAATATGCACATTACTCAAAACAAGAGCTAGAAGAGTTAGAAAATAAAAAAACTTACAATGTAACAGGAAGAGTTGTACTTCGTCGTGTGATGGGTAAGGCTTCTTTTATTACGTTACAGGATTATTCAGGTAGAATACAGATTTATCTTAAAAAAAGTGATTTACCAGAAGGGCAGTACAATACTTTCAAAAACCTATGTGATCTAGGTGATATTGTGGGCATTACAGGTACTATGTTTAAGACAAATACTGGCGAACTTTCTGTTGAGGCAAATCATTTTGAAATCCTAACAAAAGCAATTAGACCATTACCTGATAAATTCCACGGTTTAGCAGATCAAGAGATGAGATATCGTCAAAGATATGTTGACTTAATCACAAATGAAAAAGCTCGAGAAGTTTTTAAAGTTCGTTCAAAAGTTGTGAGTTTTATTCGTAACTATTTTGATAAATTGGATTTTATGGAAGTAGAGACGCCTATGATGCATGTTTTGCAAGGTGGTGCAGCAGCTAAGCCATTTAAAACACATCATAATGCTTTGGATATGCCATTATACTTGCGTATAGCTCCAGAGCTATATCTAAAAAGACTTGTTGTTGGTGGTTTTGAGCGTGTTTATGAGATAAACCGCAACTTCAGAAATGAAGGTGTATCTTCACGTCATAATCCAGAATTTACAATGCTAGAGTTCTATATGGCGTATGCTGATTATAATGATCTTATGGATCTAACAGAAGATATGTTGTCTAAACTTGTACAAGAGGTTATAGGTAGTGAAATACTTGAGTATGGTGAGTATAAGATTAACTTTGGTGGTAAGTATGAGCGTATTTCAATGGTTGATTCAATTGTTAAATATAATGATGATATTACTAAAGAAGATTTAGCAACATTTGAATCTGCAAAAGTTGTTGCTGAGAAGTTGAAGATAAAAGTAGAAGCCTATCATGAGCTTGGTCACCTAATAAATGAAATATTCGAAGAAACAGTTGAGCATCAACTAATTCAACCTACATTTATCACAGATTATCCAGCTGTAGTTTCACCTTTAGCGCGTAGACAAGATGGTAATCCTGAGTTTACAGATAGATTTGAGTTCTTTGTTGGTGCACGTGAGATTGCCAATGGCTTCTCCGAGCTAAATGATGCGGAAGATCAGGCGGAACGTTTCAGAAAGCAGGTTGAAGCAGCAGCATCTGGTGATGATGAAGCTATGCCTTATGACAAAGATTATATCCGAGCATTAGAGTATGGTATGCCTCCTACAGCAGGTCAAGGTATCGGTATTGATAGATTAGTAATGTATCTGACAAATTCGCAATCTATCAGAGATGTAATATTGTTCCCACATATGAAGCCTGAGTAAAAAGTGTCGAAAAAAAGCTTATTAAAATCTTTATTTGAAAATATCTACAATCCAGATATTGATCCCGAAAATTTTATTCAAAAATTTGTACGTTTAGATTATAAACAAGTTGTTGATGGCTATGCGATTGATTACGAGGGCTTTATTGAGCACATCAAAAAACAACGTGAAGTTGTTGAAAGTGTTAGATTTGAGTTTGTTCATCTAGTAGAAGAGGGTGATATGGTAGCCTCTTTACATAGAGTATATGCTAATATCAAGCTGGATAATCGTAAACTAATAGCTGAAGTTCATGCTTTCTTTAAATTTGATGAAAATATGTTAGTTTCTTGTGATGAGCGTACTAGAATTATTCAGGGTAGGCCTGAAGATGAAGATCTAGGACGTAGGAAATAAAATATTTAGGTGAGAAAAACTAGTTAGTGGTCATCATCATAACTAGCTTTGTGAGATTTACCTTCTATAAATGAAGTAAATGCGATTAGTAGTGCAGATATTACAAATACTAAGTGGATAGCTGCTGACCATGCTAAATCTCTATCAGATGAATGAGATACTTCTAGAAACTTCTTCAAAAGAGATATTGAAGAAATACCTATAATAGAGCCTGCAATCTTTAATTTAACTGCATTTGGAGATAGCTTTTTAATCCAAACAGGTTGACCACCACCTTTTTTATCAAGGTTCATTTTACTTACGAAGTTTTCATAGCCACTTATTACTACAATTACTACAAGATTTGCTACTAGTACAACGTCACATAGTGTCAAAGCTAGTATGATAAGTTGATCTTCATCAATGCTACTATAAGCAGTAAATAAATGGTGAAGTTCATGATATATTTCGTAGATAAAGCCAAATAAAACTAGTGATAAAAGCAAATAGATTGGCGCTTGAAGCCAGCGAATTCCAAATATGAACATTTCTATTACTGATAGTATTTTATTAATGAATTTACTCATGAATCAAATCCTCATTTGTAGATTTTAAATTAATTAATCTGTAGTAAAGATATATGAGTTAAAAAATAAAAGCAACCAGCCATTATCAGATAATTTGATAAGATATAAGCAAAGATGATATTAAGTATAAGAGTTTACCTGTTTCTATGATGAAACTTTTTCTAATAATCTTATAATATGACTGTGGCTATTAGCTCTAGCATCATCAAGAGGAGTTTTACCCCATCTGTCTTTAATAGTAGGGTTTGCTCCTTTGCGGATGAGGTACTTGACAACATCTTCATGACCTTCAGCAGCAGCCAAGTGAAGAGCTGTTCTTTTATCATAATCTCCTTTGCTAATATCAACTCCTAATGCTACAGCTCTTTTTATTTCTGATAGATCTCCATTACTGGCAGCCCAGATTAGTTCAAGAGTTAGGTTTGACTCTATAGTTACTCTACTCTCAATAGGATTAATTTTGTCACAATGAGTGATATGGTCATAGTTGTGGAAACTAAATTTTTCTACTAATCTTTTGCTAAACTCTACACCCCTAACAGAGTTGTGATTATTGTCCAAGCGTGGGGAAAATATTGCAAAACCACCAACATTTGGTATGGCTATGACTAATGCACCTGATACGCCTGATTTTGCTGGCAGTCCAACAGAAAATGCGTATTCACCTGAGAAGTCATACATTCCACAAGAGTACATCATAGATAAACAGTTACGAACTGTTGTCGGAGAAAAGATCTTTTTGTGAGTAAAAGGACATATACCACCATTAGCAATTGATCCCATGATTTTAGCCATTTTTTTTGCATTGATCTGAATCGAGCATGTTTGAAAGTAGAAATCTAATGATGTATGAATATTAGTACCTTCTGGAAATGCTCCAACCTCTTTCATAAAGTGAGCTAGGGCATAGTTCCTATCGGCAGTTTCTTTTTCAGAATGATATACCGCATTATCAAAACCAATAGATTCACCACCTGCTAAATTTTTCCAAACATTTGTTATGTATTCAAATCTATCTGCTAAATTCCATTCGGGTTTAATCAGTGAGCAGGTCATAATTGCGCCGGAGTTTATCATTGGGTTATGAGGTAAATCATACTTATTTAATGCGATTGCGTTAAACGTAATACCACTTGGTTCCCTGCCTACATGTTTGTGAACCTTATCCTCGCCATTTTCTTCTGTTGCAATACAGTATGTAATAGCTTTTGCAGTGGATTGTACACAATATGGATGTAAGAAATCGCCCAAAGTAATCATTTGGCCATCAACACTACAAAAGGCAACTGCAAAAAGCTCAGAATCTACTCGCGCTAATTGGGGGATGTAGTCTGCATTTTTACCAGATACATTCTTTTTGGTTTCTTCATAGATTTCTTTAATCTCTTTTTGGAAATCCTTAAAGTTAGGTATCATAAAGCCTTTATTGACAGATTTTTCAATGATACTACTACTCTCTAAGGTCATTTCCTTGAATTTGTTAAAGTCAATTTTATCTATGACCGTTAAACCATCTAGTTCAGCTCTCAGTTTTTTGGTGCGTGGATCATCGCTAGCTATACCAGCATCATCTAAAATGGCTAATACATCAGTTTTTGTCAAAAAACCATCTTTATCACTAATAGCATTAAAGATATTTGCATAGTAGTTTTCACTAGTAGCTCCAGCTCTAATCATTTTTGTTTTCATTTAGATATGTTTTGAAGATTGTATGGATTTTATTTTACATAAAAAAAGAGAGATTTAATATATAGAAACGCTTAGGCTAGTTAATAGCAGCGTTTGCTAAAGCCATAGCAACTACATATGGATCAGAGTTTGCACCAGGCCTTCTATCTTCAAGGTAGCCATAACCCTTAAGAGCAACAGGTCTAGGGATTCTAATAGAACAGCCTCTGTCAGCATCTCCAACACTAAAAGTACTCATATCAGATGTTTCTAATTCGCCTGTTAATCTTTCATGAAGATTGTGTCCATAATTTAGTATGTCTATTTTATGATTTTTTTCTAATGAAGCGCAAATTTTCTTAATCGCTTCTCTACCTGTTTCTGGATCTCTTGTTTTACTTGTAGAGAAATTTGTATGAAGACCTGCACCATTCCAGTCACCTTTGATAGGCTTATTATCAAATGAAATATCTATACCATACTCTTCACCAAGTCTTTCTAAAAGCCATCTTGCTAAATGTGTATGATCAGATATGTTAAGTATTCCGGCATCTTCGCCTTCGACACCTCTGTAACCAATTTGGAACTCCCACTGTCCAGGCATAACTTCAGCATTGATACCATAAAATAGTATTCCAGCATCTAAGCAAGCTTGCATATGAGCTTCTACTAAATCACGACCATAGGCTTTGCTATTACCAGCACTACAGTAATACGGTCCCTGAGGTCCAGGGAAGCCATTAGCAGGCCAACCTAATGGACGACCATTCTTGAACATTGTATACTCTTGCTCAAAGCCTGCCCACATATCTTGACAGTCTGTACTAGCTAGTAAATTTCTTAGCTTAGCTCTATTATTAGTGGCATGTGGAGTCTCTCCATCTGGATTATAAACTTCGCACATAACAAGGTATCCACATTCTCTCAGTGGATCGATTACAAAGTTAACAGGCTTTAAAATACAGTCCGAATTATCACCAGTAGCTTGATTTGTAGAGGAGCCATCAAAACTCCACTCAGGGAAATCGTCAGCTGTCTCAAAATCTTTAAATGGTAAAACTCTTCCTTTAGACCTAAGACCAGGTACAGGATCTGAACCATCAATCCATATATATTCAGCGGTCACTACTTTCATATCTTTAACATATTCCTTAACATTGATTGATTAATCCTGATTAATAATATCAACTGTCTAAAAAAAGTAAATAATACTTATAGCTTAACAATAAAAAAACTCAAAACTGAACTAGAAAATTTCAAAAATTATTTCATTGAGTTTAAGCCGGATATTACCTTTTTTTGCGCCTTTGATGTATAGGTCAACTTCTAGGCATTTTTCAAAACCTGTAGATATTTTGTCGATACTAACTCTATTAGCTAAACTGATGTAGAATTTCTGCTTTGAGGGCCAAATATTATTATCCTTGAATATCTTTTGATGATATGTCGGTTGAGTGTTTTTAAGTTGAGAGATTATTCTAAGCTCTCTTTTGATAGCCCATAGTATTAAGGGAGGTTTATCATTTTCAGCTAAAATGCTATTTAGAATTTTTAGGGCTTTAGTTTTTTGTTGGGATAAAATAGCCTCAGATAAATCAAATATATCGAAACTAGCATGTTCATGTATAAATGGACGAATTGTATTTTCATCAAAGTTTTGGACTTCTTGACGAGACAATAGTTTGATAATTTGTTTAGAGGCAATTAGATTACCTTCTGTTTTTTGGACTAGTAGTTGAATAGCACTTTTTGTAAGAGTTAGCCCCAGTTGTTTAGCTTCATAGTCTATTATGTTTATAGCATTATCTATGTTGGGTTGAAAAATACGTATGTGTACAGCACGATGCTCTAAGCTCTGAAACCATTTAGCTGAGATATTTTGTTTTTTCATGCCATTGAAAACTAACAGATAAATATCATCATCTTCATTTGATAGTTTATCAACTAAAGCCTGTTGGAGCTTTTTTTGAGGAGGTTTATCAAAGCTAAATTGAATAAGCCTATCCATAGCAAACAAGCTTAAACTATCAACTTCACCATACAAGACATCTAAGTTTTGCTCATTTAAATCATGATATGAAATTTCATAACTTTTTGCTTTAAACTGATCTGTTATTTTTTCTATAATATTATGCTTTTGTAAAGGTTCATCACCTGTAATTATAAAAAGTTTATATTCTGTTAAATCGTTTTTTTTGAGTAGATCAAAATAACTTAGTTGCATAATATTAAAAAAGTTTAATTATAGTTAAATATCATGATTAGTTTACTATACTGGGTAATGGATAAAAAATTAAAAGTGAATAATATGAGAAAAATGTTATCAATAGCTGTGGTTTTGCTTGCAGTGTTATTAACTGGCTGTGTAACAAAACCTGATAATATTAAGCCTGTGGAGAACTTTCAGGCAGATAAATATTTAGGTAAATGGTATGAGATAGCTAGATTTGATAATAATTTTGAAAAGGGTATGACAGAAGTATACGCTGAGTATAGCCTAAACCCAGATGGTTCGATAAAAGTGGTAAATAGTGGAGTTACACCGTCAACTGGTAAGAGAAGTTATGCAACAGGTATCGCTAAATTTGTAGATGAAGATGATAAGGGATATCTTAAAGTATCTTTCTTTAGACCATTTTATGGAGCTTATGTAGTATTCAAGCTTGACGATGATTATAAGTATGCCTACGTTGCAGGTGCTAATAAGAATTATTTATGGCTATTATCAAGAACTAAAACTGTGCCACAAAGTGTCAAAAATGATTTCGTTAAAAAAGCTAAGGCACTAGGTTTTGATACTAATAATTTAGTGTGGGTGAAACAATAGTTGTTTCTTAGAAAAATAGTCTTGTAATCTTTTATTTCTTCATTTTTAATCACCGCCAAAAAAGCTAGAATATAATTACGTGTATCCAAGTTATTTGAAAATGAGAAGTTTAGCAAATTTTGATAAATTTGATTTTGGTTGGTTAGTTGTCAGTATTGGCATGGCAGTAGGTGCAGGTATTGTATTGGTGCCTGTGAGTGTTGGGGTTGTAGGTTTTGTAGTTTTTGTTGTCTCAATACTAATAGCTTATCCTGGTATTTATCTATTTCAAAAGCTATACATAGAGACTTTGTTTGCTACAAAACAACCAAAAACATATAAGGACACTGTAGCTGAATTACTAGGTAGTAAATGGGCAGTTTTTTTAGGAGCTGTATATTTATTGATGATGTTAACATGGACTATTATATATGCTGAGGTTGTTGCAAAATCATTAGCAGCATATCTATATATGTTTCATCTCAGCTCAAATCCACATTTAGAACAAAATGCACTATATAGTGCTTTACTGATGATTGTACTGATATTCACTGGAATGAAAAGTCAGAAACTATTTGTACGAGTATCAACTTTTTTGGTGTTTATATTAATTGTAGCGATTATCTTGGTGTCTATATCTTTGATTCCACTGTGGTCACTTAAGAATGTTGTCGAAATGCCAACAGATACTGGCGAGTTCGTTGCTAAGAGTATTATTATGTTACCATTTTCTTTGACATCGATATTATTTATTCAATCTCTAAGCCCTATGGTAATTGGCTATCGCAAGTATTATGGTAATAAAGATAAGGATTTTGTTTTATCTAAAACTTTAAAAACCATGACTTTAGCATTTGTGATCTTGGTTATTATTATCGGTTTTTATGTTTTATCATTTTCGCTAGTTATTCCTAGAGCTGATGCATTAGAGGCAACACAAAATAATCAATCAGCATTTATACTTTTAGAGAAACAGCACATATCAAATATGCTGATATATACATGTGGAATTATTATTAGCTTATGTGCTATTTTGACATCTTTTTTGAGTGTGCTAGCAGGTATGGAGGAGTCTCTAAAAGGCTTGCTGAGAAATAGTGCTATCAAATTAGGGCTAAAAGAGGACTCAAAGGGTATTTTTAGTCTAAATACGCTTGTGATAGGAATAATTTTTTTAATGACATGGCTTTCAATAGTTTTTGATGCTCCTGTATATAAATTAGTACCTTTGTCTGGACCTGTCTTTGGTATATTGGGTTGCTTGGTGCCTGCGTATATTGTTTTTAAAATACCTAGTCTTGAGAAATATCGAACTAAAAGTATCTATTTTGTTATTTTTGTTGGAATAATATTAGTGATATCGCCATTGTTGACATCAGCATTATCTTAAAAATAGTGACTATACAATTAGAAGATTTAAATAAGATATATGTTTTTAAAAGATTAATGTCTAAAATGTCTCATACCTGTGAAGACCATAGTGATACCTGCTTTGTTAGCAGCATCAATAACTTCCTGGTCATTCTTTGAACCACCTGGTTGGATTACAGCAGTTGCACCAGCTTTGATACATTCCTCTAAACCATCAGCAAATGGAAAAAAGGCATCTGAAGCCACAGCAGAACCTTTAGCACCTTCATGAGCTTGTGCTTTTTCTGCTCCAATTCTAGCAGAGTCAACACGAGACATTTGTCCAGCACCAATACCAACTGTCTGAGTATCTCTAGCATAGACGATAGCATTAGATTTGACATATTTAACAGCTTTCCAAGCAAACATCATGTCAGCCCACTCTTTGTCAGTTGGAGCTCTGTCAGTTACAACTTTGCAATCAGTAATGTCAACACCACCGTTGTCATAAGATTGAGATAAAATCCCACCATGAATATTTTTGCTAATCATACGCGATGATTTTGTATCAAAAGCTTTGCCAGTCTCTAGAACTCTAAGGTTCTTTTTAGCAGCTAAGATATCAAGTGCTTCTTGAGTATAGCTTGGAGCAATTATTACTTCTAGGAACATCTTGCCTAGAGATTCTGCAAATTTTTTATCAACCTCGCAGTTAAATGCAACAATACCACCAAAAGCTGAAATTGGATCACAAGCTAGGGCTTTTGTCCAAGCTTCAAAAGCATTTTCACCAGATGCGATGCCACAAGGGTTTGCATGTTTGATAATCGCACATGAGGGTTCTGAGTATTCACAAACCATTTCAAAAGCACCATCAGCATCGTTTAGGTTGTTGTATGATAGTTCTTTACCTTGTAGTTGCTTAGCATTTGTAATGCTGACACAATCAGTATCAGTAGAGTATACAGCTGCTTTCTGATGAGGATTTTCACCATATCTTAGAACTTGCTTTAGAGTACCTACTGGGAATAGTTTTTCTGGGTATTCTTCATCTAACTCTTTGCTGAACCAGTTTGCAATATGACTATCATACTCAGCAGTATGAGCAAATGCTTCTTTAGCAAAACTACGTCTAGTAGCTAGAGTTGTTTGGCCACCATTATTTGCCATTTCTTTTGCAACTATTTTATACTGGTTAGGATTTGTTACGATAGTTGTGTGCTTATGATTTTTTGCACACGAACGCACCATTGATGGGCCACCTATATCGATATTTTCGATACAAGTGTCAAAGTCAGCGCCTGATTTAACAGTATTAACAAAAGGGTATAGATTAACTACAACCATGTCAATTTGACCAATATTGTTGTCTGTCATTGCTTGTAGGTGTTCAGAGTTATCTCTATCTGCTAAAATACCACCGTGAACTAGTGGGTGTAGAGTCTTTACGCGACCATTCATAATTTCTGGGAACTGAGTGTGATCAGATACATCCTTTACATTTAAACCAGCTTCTTTAAGGGTTTTTGATGTTCCACCTGTTGAAAGTATTTCGACATTATGTTTGCTTAACTCTTTGGCAAATTCAACAATACCCGTTTTATCAGATACAGATATTAGAACCCTTTTTATTTTTGACATGATTTTTCCTTGTTATTGGCGTGTTAAAGCTTAAAATTAAAATCTTATTATAACAATTTTAATCATAAAATCTCAGTCAAAACGCTTTTGTTTATCAGATATTTTACTAGTAAAATACTCACTAATATATTAGTATATTTAGTATCAAAACTTTAATCTTTAGATATTCAATTTAATATGTCAAATATTGTAATCGTTGGTGCACAGTGGGGCGATGAAGGCAAAGGTAAGATTGCCGATACATTAGCCGAAAAATCAGATCTAGTTGTTCGCTATCAAGGTGGTAATAATGCTGGGCATACTCTGGTCGTAAATGGTAAAAAAACATTCCTTCATTTAATTCCTTCAGGTGTTTTGCATAAGCACACAAAATGTGTAATAGGTCATGGTGTAGTTGTTGATCCAATAGCTCTAGATGCAGAAATTACACGTTTACAAGATACTGGTATTGAGATATCTGCAGATAATCTATTTGTCTCAGAATCCTGTACAGTTATTACTTCATATCACAAGCTTTTAGATGCTGTTAGAGAAAGTAGTACTACTGAGAAAATAGGCACAACTGGTAAAGGTATTGGACCTGCGTATGAGGACAAAGTATCACGTAAAGGTATCAAATTTAAACATTTATTTGACAAAGATGTTTTAAGATCAAGATTAGCACTTTCATTGTCAGAGAAAGAGACATTATTTAGAGATCTTTATAAAGTTGAGTATCCATCTTTAGAAGAAGAGTTTGATAGATTGTATACATTAGGTCAAAAGCTTCAACAGTATTCAGCTGATACTTTCTCAATAATTGATCAAGCGATTGCTGCAGGTAAAAATGTTGTGTATGAAGGTGCACAAGGAGTACTCTTAGATATTGATTATGGTACATACCCATTTGTAACATCTTCAAGCACATCTGTAGCTGGTGTGTATTCAGGTGCAACAACTGCAGGACATAGTCTTGATCATGTAATAGGTATCACAAAAGCTTATACTACTAGAGTTGGTGAGGGTCCTTTCCCTACTGAGTTATTTGATGATGTGGGTAGCTTTATTCAGAAGAAAGGTGGTGAGATAGGTGTAACTACGGGTAGAACACGTAGATGTGGTTGGCTAGACTTACCATTACTTAAATACTCGGCTAAATGCTCAAATCTTACATCTATAGCTTTGACAAAAGTAGATGTGCTTTCAGACTTAGACACTCTAAAAATATGTATAGGTTATAAGTATGAAGGCAAAGAAATATTCTGTGCTTATCCGGGCATAGATCTATACAAGGTCGAGCCTATATTGGTAGATATGGAACCGTTCTCTCTTGATGAAGTTGTGACGAAAGAAAATATGCCAACTGCTCTTAAAACATATTTAAGAACTATAGAAAATCATATTGGTATTCCAATATCCTCATTGGCTTATGGCCCATCTAGAGAACAGATTTTATTCTTTGAAGATTATTTCAAAAAAGGTTAATTATGAGTTTTGCTAAAGATAATACAGAAGTATATATAAGTGCTGAGCAGCTAGAAACAGAGATTACAAAGCTGGCTAATAAAATAAATAAAGATTATGCAGGTCAAGAGATTGTATTGATTTGTGTACTAAAAGGCTCATTTATGTTTTTTGCAGATCTAACTAGGAAGCTAGAAGTTGATCTAAGAACTCACTTTGTGACGGCTTCGTCTTATGGTTCTGGTACAGTTAGTTCGGGGAAGGTAATCTCTACTATTGGTTCTTTGAAAAAAGAGTATATCCAAGGTAAAAATGTAATTATAGTCGAAGATATCGTGGATACTGGACATACTTACCATAAGCTTATGGATGGTATAAATGAGCTAGAACCAAAGAGCTTGAAATTTGCGACTTTACTATTCAAACCAGCTAGGCTAGAAAGAGAAGTAAACCTAGACTATATATGCTTTGAAATTGAGGATAAGTTTATAGTTGGTTATGGTCTAGATTATAATGATAGATATCGCCAGTTGCCATACATTGGTATCATGAAAGATACTAAGTAAGAGGATGACATTATTTCTTGAATACTAAAACTTTATCGGAAGATTAATGTTAGTTACTATATTCTTGTTTTTTGTGATGATGGTGACAGCTAGTTACAAGTGTTGTCATAATTATTAGCATAATAGGGATTAATAGTAGCTTTTTCATATGTATTCTCCTCTTAATTCTTGATAAGCACATAATGTATAATCTTTAATTAAAATTAATTTTAAAGACCATATAATGATAATAGTTAATTATCTATAGATATACAAGTTATTTACTATTAAGATGATTTTTTCAAGATTTTGAATTGTAGCTAAAATTTGCTTAGATGATTATTTAAAAATACCCACTAACAAAAGTTTCTCTCAAGAAATCTTCAGCAAGCTTCCAAGCTCTTTTATTTGATAGTTTGTTAAATACTGTACCAAACTCCAGATCATTAGCATTAGGGTTTGTAAAGGCATGATACGTATTACCAAAAGTATGTAATTGCCATTCAGCATTGCGCATATCCATCTCTTGCTGGAATTTATTGACCTGCTCTGGTGATGCCATAGGGTCATTATAGCCGTGTAGTACTAATATCTTTGTATCTATATTTTGTTCTTTGACGATGTTGGATTCTAGTAATCCATGGAAACTAACAGCTGCTTTTAACTCAAAGTTCGATCTAGCCATATCTAGGACACATCGACCACCAAAGCAGAAACCTATTGCAGAAATACTTGATTTATCAACACGAGGCATTTTTCTAACAACATTAAATGCGGATCTAAGCCTTGTCATCAGTGCATATTTATCCTCTAATAGATTGTTCATAAGAGCAGCATTTTCTTCTTTAGAGCTACCTACTTTGCCCTCACCATAGATATCTATAGCAAATCCTAGGTAGCCTCTTTTAGCCATCGCTATAGCTTTCTCACAAGCAAAGTTGTCTCTACCTGCCCATGTTGGAGCAACTAATACTGCCGGTAAGTGCGCACCTCTATCAGGGTATGCACAGAAACCTTTCAATAAAACACCGTCTCCACGATACTCAACTTCTTTTGTTATTATCATTTTTTATATTAAATCTACTAAAACTAGCATAATTATAATGGTAAATAAGGCATCGGTATAGTCACAATTTGACAGTTTAGCAAAAATTAATAGAATTTGTTTTTTATGATACTTATCAGATACAAAATACAGATAATAGTAGTAATGAAAAAACTAATAGGAACATCGATATAGTAAGCGGCAATAATTCCAGACCAAACGGTCAAGATTGATATCACTGTACTAAGAGCTATAGGTTTATAAAATCCATCAACCCATTGAGTAGCAATCGCAGCAGGACCTATAAGTAGTGAGAATACTAACAATATACCAACAATCTGGCAAGCCATAGATACAGTGATTGCTATGCATATAAATAATAATATAGACAAAAACTTATTTGAGATTCTCTTTGATTCTGCAAATACGGGGTCAATAGATGATATGAATAACGGTCTAGCAATCGCAGCTAGAAGAGCTATGGTGAATATAGCTAAGGCAAGCAATATATAAATCTGCTCTAAAGTTACAGTCAGAATATTACCGACAAGTATAGACATTACAGAACCTGAGTAGCCACTTTGATATAAAAATAGGAAATATGTACCAAGCCCCAAAAAGAAAGTTAAAACTATACCTATTGCAATATCGTTCTTTTTGATTTTATCGCCAAAAGCACCCATGAGAAGACCTGCGATTAGATTTATAGTGAGCTGTCCAGTCATGGCAGATAAATTTAGAAGAACAGCTCCGGATGCTCCTGTAAGGCTAATATGTCCTAGTGCATGAGATGCAAATGATAATCTTCTAATAATTACAAAAAAACTAATAATCCCGCAAATAAGAGCAATTATAGTACCCGCTATAAAAGCATAAATCATAAAAGTATAGTTAAACACAGATATCCTCCTGTAGACATGGTAACTCATTGCAGTAATGGCATTGTCCGTCTTTAAAATGAATAAATGCATCTAATTGAGAGCTAATCTCTTTCATGTCATGAGAGATTAGTAGTAGTGTGATATTTTCTTGTTTATGAATTGCTCTCAAACAACTTAGGAATCTTTGCTTTGCATCTGGGTCAAGATCAGATAAAGGCTCATCTAATAGTAATACTTTGGGGTTGTTTATAAGTGCTTGAACTAAATATATACGTTTTTTTTGACCACCAGAAAGATTTTTAAATGGCTTGTGAATATAATCTTGAGTTTGTGTCAAGGTAATCAAGTAATCTAGTTTTTCTCTGAAATTTTTATTAAATAGAGGTAGCCCCCATGAACTAGGCTTGTAGCTATATTTTACGAGTGTGTAACCCGATGTTTTTTCTTCAAAGTTTATTTCTCTCTCTTGTGGTATGTAGCTTATAGTATTGATATCAACTTTCTTTTCATTAATAGTTATAGACCCTGAGAAGCTTGGTATCTTGCCTAATAGTGTTTTAAAAAAGGTTGATTTACCAACACCGTTTTTACCTACTATACCTACCCAAGCATTTGAGGGAATCTCGAGATTAAGAGGTTGTGTGATTGGTTTATCGTAGCCAATCACTAAGTTTGAACATTTGATCATTTTATTGGTTTGCTTTATCTAGAGCTTCAGCAGTTTTTTGCAGTGTTTTTACCATCCATGTAATAGCATCTTCATTTGTAGGCATTGTTTCTGTAATACCAACTACTGGTATATCGTTTTCTTCTGCTAGTTCTAACATTTTATTAGTGACATTATCAGTAACTTGCTTATTATAGAAAAGAACTTTAACTTCTTTATTTAAGAATAAGTTTTGATAATCAACCATCATAGTAGGACTCGGTTCAGATTCATTCATTATTACCCACTGGAATGCCAAACCCTTCATGTCTAAGTTTAAAGCATCTGACATATAGCCAAACAGAGGCTCTGTGGCTGTTACAGGTGTGCCCGCACTAGACTTCTTAATTTGACTAACTAGGTTATATACTTGCTGATACTTATGATTAAAATTAACTAGGTTTTTTTCAAATAAGTTACTATCAATACTATCTTCTTCAGAGAATGTTTCCTTTAGTTTTTTTGCTAGAGCAGGGAATGTATCGGGATCATACCAAAGGTGTGGATTAATACCAAATTTTGGAGTCTCTGGATAGTTTATGAGGTCCTGTACCTTAATGATTTTGGCATGTTTATTGCTTTGAATAATAGGTGTAATCCAAGAGTCGTAATCAGCACCGTTATAAATAATTACATCAGCTGATGCTAAGAGTTTAGCGTTCTTAACTGATGATATAAAAGTATGCGGATCGCCATCAGCATTGTTTATGATATTAGTAACTTTGACATTACTACCACCTATAAGCTGAGCTATACTTCCATACTGGTTTTCAGCTGCAACGACAGTTATATCGTGAGATCCTTTAGTGGTTTGGGGTTTAGTGGAATCTTTTGTTAGGAAGTTGACTGCTACAAAAGCTATAATGACTATCGCTACAGCCACAGCAATTACTAATTTTTTCATATCATAATACAAGTTCAAAATTTTATAACAAATAATAGATTAAAAAAAAGTTAGAGTAAAGCAGTATATATTTTAGTTATTTGAATCTTTGATAAACAAAGCGATTATAAATGAAAGAATCATTAATATTGGAATAATAATTAATGTTGTTTGGAATGCGTATAATGATTCATGTGATTGTTTTAGATGAGTTATTAATGCTCCAGTGGTTGGTTGCAAAACCCCTCCACTTAATGGTAAGAACATATTAACTACTGCTAATCCCGTTGCAATCTGCGTTGCAGAAACTGTATTTCTCAACGCAGAATAGTTTAAAACATGAACAGCTTGGACAGCACCAAAAAGAATACATAAAACTACAGCTATAGGAAAGCTTGTATTAAAAAATAGTAAATATGTAACAATAAAGAAACCAAAAATAGGTGTAATCAATAAGAATTTCTTCTCACCATCAAATATTGATGCAACAGTACCCCATATAGGGCTAGATATAGCTACACCAATAAAAATTAATGAAGTGCAGTAACCAGCGTTGACTTCAGAAAAACCTGTTAGCTGTAGATATTTTATACCCCATAAGTCTGCGAAAAGAACAGTTGTTCCATAGATAGTGAAGCAGTACAGGCCGTTAAACCAAATTTGTTTATTTTTAAATACAGTAATAATATCCTTTAAATTATCTTTCTTATGTTCATTTTGTTTATTATGCTTAGAGTAGTCAGGATGTACCTGTATTATAAATATGCTAACAAGCAACAAAATTATAGAAATTATAAATAGTAAAGCCATGATTTGTGAAATACTGAAGTGGCTAGCTAAGAATACTAGAGGAGCAGCTGAAAGCGTTGCACCTATATATAGTACAAATTGCGTTAAACCTGTAAATGCAGGAAATAACCTATTTGGTAACCAAATTGCGATTGCTTTTATAGTGCACAATATAGCAAAGCCTCCACCAAATCCAGCTAATATTCTATAAGCCAGAAGCATTGACTCATTATGGGCAATACTTGCGACCAACATTGCTAGAGAAAATATGGCCGAACTTGCTATCATTACTCTCTTGATGCCAAATCTATCTACGAGTATGCCAGCAGGTATCTGTGATATTATATAACTCCAATAAAATGATGAGCTAAACATTGCAGTCGCTGCGAGGCTAAGGTTATAAGGTTCTTTTGTGAAGTCATCAAGTAGAGCGCCTGTCGATGATCTTACAAAATACTCAAGAGCATAAAAAAATGCACATGCAAACCAGATGCTTAATCCCAGTGTGGTAACTTTTTTCTTATACATTAGGTTAGGTTCCTCTAAGTCAAAAAAACTATTTAGTGTTCACAGGAGATGTAAATACTAATCAATAATGATGAAAAAAATATACTAAACTATAAGTGTTACGAAAGCAAATTTTACTTATTTTTAATATTGTCTTTTAGTTTTTTGCAGGAACAATTCTGGTGTTATTACCAGACATATATATAGTTACTTCATCGCCAATATTTAAATCATGTTTATCTTCTTGTAATATGGCAAGTGTTTCACCATTACTTAACTGTATTGTAAATTGATAGCCTTTTGAAGAGGTTATGGCATCTTCTGTTGCTCCTCCAGCAATACCACCAACTATAGCTCCACCGATAGAGCCTGCAATACTGGTAAGCATCCCTGCTCCTGCGCCGGCAAAAGCACCACCAAAAGCACCACCAAGTCCTCCAATTTGGGCACCTATATTACTGTTACCTTTAATTTTGATCTGTTGAATATCTATGATTTTACCTTGCTTTACTTGAGATACTTGACCTACAGAGCTAGCCGAATAGCTTGGCTCTGATGTACTACAACCACTCAATATCAAGAGTGATAAAAATATTAAAGTATAAAAAATATTTTTCATATAATATTCTCCTAACAACAAAGTTTATTTGCAATATCCGCGACTCTTTTACCTAATGTTTTACAAATTTTAATCTCATCATCTGACATATTTTTGTTTGGTGAAAAAGTATTTAGATGAGATGCACCATACGGTGTACCACCTGTACGTGTATGCTCTAGAGCTTGTTCGCTATATGGTACACCAACAATTAGGCAACCATGATGTATAAAAGGGATCATCATTGATAGTAGAGTGCTCTCATGTCCTGAATGCATTCCAGAGGCAGCTGTGAAAAAACCAACAGGCTTGCCAATCAGACTACCCTTAAACCATATATCACTATGAATTTCTAAAAAGTATTTCAAAGGTGATGCCATATTGCCAAAATAAGCTGGGCTTCCAACAATTAAACCATCGCAGTTTGCAAGATCTTCTTTTGTAGCATATAGATCTCCGTTATCAGGAATTTTAGAATCAACCTGTTCAGTTTTTGCTGAGATATTTGGTACTGTACGAACTATGGCAGTAGCACCTGTGGCTTCTACACCTAGGGCTATGGTATGAGCCATTTTCTTTGTACTTCCACCTTGGCTGTAGTATAGTATTAGTATGTTTTTCATTATTTTTTTTCTATGTTTGAAATCAAGTTATACAAAAAATATTTGTCAATATTTAAAAACTATTGGATCTGGGTCTTCAAAGAATATCTTCGTAAAGACTGTCCAACGGTAGCTGCAGCTATAACTCTTACAAGTTTGTTTGCTATCGTACCAGCTTTCTTCATTATAATAAATATTTTGAATGCTTTTAATGCATTTAGCTCTCTTTCTGAGAATTTGCAGAATTTTCTTTTCCAAAATATGCTTCCTGAGACTGCGGCGACAGTTCAGCAGTACATCACAAGTATTTCTGAAAAGATGACCTCTTTGCCTATTACATCAGTTATAGTTTTATTGGTTGTTATTTTTCTAATGATTAAAAGATTAGAAATTACCCTAAATAAAGTTTTTTATGTTAATAAACAACGACCTCTTGTTCAAAGTTTGTTAGTGTATTGGGCTTTGATGACAATGGGACCTATATTAATGGGTTTTGTATTTATTTCTAGTACATATCTTATTTCTATGGCTTGGTTTGTAAAAGATATTGGTATTGAGCAATATCTTTTAAATGGATTATCTTTAATTTTTTTAATAGCAGGATTTTTTGTTTTTTATAAGATATTACCTAATACAAGGATTAACTCAAAAACGGCATTAATTGTAGCGTTTTTGGTGGCTATAGTTTTCTCTATTGCAAAAAAACTTTTTGCTCTATATATGTTCTATGTACCTACTTATTCAGTGATCTATGGTTCATTATCTTTGATACCTATCTTTATACTATGGGTCTTTGTTGCTTGGCAGATTACACTTCTAGGAGCTGTAATGATCAAAGCTATACAGTATATGGAGGTGACATTAGATTTTAAGAAAGAAGTAAAAAGAGATGATTTAAGTATAAGTGTTTGTATGCTTAAAGAGCTACATGTGGCTCAAAGAGAGTCGAGAAATGGGATTAGTATTGATCAGATGTATCAAAAGATGGCGGTTGCTGATTACGATAAAGTTAAGAAAATTTTATATGACTTAGAAACCGCCGGAGTTATTAGGATAACTGCTCAAGATATTTGTTATTTAAATTGTGATGTATTCAGTACAGACTTGTATGAGATATATTTGGCGTGTAATCCAACGATTAATTTCAAAACGAGCTCTATAAGAAAAATTAATGTAATAAAGTCTGACTTATATAAAGATCTTGATATAAAATTATACGAGTGTTTTTAGAGATATAGGAAATTATATAATGATATTTGAGACTCTTGATTATTCAGCATTGATTATAAATGTATTGTATACAATATACTTAGCAAGACTTAAAGTATGGTCTTGGTCATTGGGTATAGTAGGTGCGATACTTTTATTATTTTTGTTTGCGATGAAGGGGACATACTCACTGGTACTGTTGCAGTTCGTTTATGTGGTATTCTTCAGCTATGGTTGGTATAAGTGGTATACACAAGGTATAGATGGTGAGCATAAGACTGTTAAATGGATGAAGAGAGCTGACTATTTTCGTTATATTGTGTATCTAGTAATATTATGTATTTTTAGTATTGTATTTAACTATATCACTAGTTCAGCAGATATATTTTCAACAGGTATTCTAACAGGTATTACATTTACAGCAATTATTATGACTATAGAGAAGTTTATGGAAAATTGGATTGTATGGATTGTTTCTGATTTGTATTTCGTTGTAGTCATGTATCAACAAGAATTGTATGGTCAAGTACTACAGAACTTTATATTTTTCATTACAGCTGTTTATGGCTTTTATTACTGGTATAAAAATACAAAAACTACAGAAGTTAGATAATGATTGTTAAGGTTGCTCTAGCGGTACCTCCAAGTTACTTGCTTGATTACTCTATTAAAGATGCTAATGTCGAGCTATTTAGTAGAGTTTTGGTACAGGTAGGTAAGCGTCAACTTATAGGTTTTATTGTAGCTAAGGATATAAAGATTGATTATGAGCTTACAAGAGTAAAACCTATTCTAAAGATTATAGATCAACCTATTAGCGATGCTGTACAAAGACTTATTTTGTGGTTATCGCAGTATTATTGTTGTGATTTATATAATGCTATACGTTTGGCTTTACCAAATGATTTTTTGAAAATTGAGAAAGTTTCTCCTCAGAAAGATACCTATGCATATTTAGATCAAATAGAGCTACAGCAACATAAACTGACTTCAAAGCAACAAGATGTTCTAAAAATTTTTGCTAATAATGAAGCGCTTCGTTTTGAGGATCTAAAAGAATTAGCCTCTAGCTATGTTATTAATAAACTTCTTGATAAAAACATCCTCAAAAAAACTTATAAGTTAAGACAGTCTAATAATATTATAGAATCAGACTTACCTAAGTTGCTTAATCCAGAACAGCAATATGCTTTTGAGCAAATTACATCACAATCGGGTTTCAAGGTATCTTTACTTTATGGAGTAACTGGAAGTGGCAAAACAGAGGTTTACTTACATACCATTCAGAGTTTTTTAGCTAAGTCTCAACAAGTTCTTGTCTTAGTGCCAGAAATAAATCTTACACCACAGACAATCAAAAGATTTGAGAAGAGGTTTATATATAAGAATGTTGTTGCACTACATTCTAAACTAAGTGATAAAACTAGGTTAACTAACTGGTTAAAAATAAAAAATGGCGAAGCTGATATTGTAATTGCTACTCGAAGTGGAGTCTTAGCTGACTTTAAGGATCTTGGGATTATCATAGTTGATGAAGAACATGATAGTTCATATAAACAACAAACAACAACTATTCGTTATAATGCACGTGATGTTGCTATATTTCGAGCTAGTCAGCTTGATATACCAGTAGTTCTGGGTAGTGCTACACCATCTATTCAAAGTTATTATAATTATGTGGTTGGTAAATATGATTTACTCAAGCTTAATAAAAGGGCGCTAAACTCACACCAGAATACGATTGAGCTATTAGATCTAAAATCAAGTATTGTTGATAATGGTATTAGTAATACTCTTTTTTCATTGATTGAGCAGAATATCAACGATCATCAGCAGTCATTAATATTTATCAACAAGTTAGGTTTTGCTAAGGCTTTGGTCTGTAAGAGTTGCGGAGAGGCTGTGGAGTGTAAGAGATGTGATAAACCATATACATTACATACACACCCATATCAGTACTTAGAATGTCATTTTTGTGGTTCTCGTAAGCCAATAGTTACAGCTTGTCCAAGTTGTAATGCTGAAGAGCTTTTTGCTTATGGTAGTGGTACTGAAAAAGTTCAGTCAAGAATAGAGGCGAGATTTCCATATAATAAGGTGGTGCGCTTTGATAGATCAAATATCAAAACTATGAATGATCTACATAGCATCAATCAGATGATAAATGATAAGCAAGTTGATGTTATCGTTGGTACTCAGATGATAGCAAAAGGGCATCATTTCGAGAATATTACATTAGCAGGGTTAATTAATATTGATGCTGGTTTATATAGTACTGATTTCCATGCAATAGAGCGAACTGCGCAAACGATAGTTCAAGTCTCTGGAAGAGCTGGAAGGGCGGATAAACCTGGAAGGATAATACTTCAGACATATCAGCCTGATAATAAACTTTTACAGTTATTGGTAAATAGTGACTATCTTGAGTTTCTGGATTATCTTCTAGAGCAAAGAAAGTACGCGAGCTATCCACCATATACCTATCAAGCACAAATCATAGCAGAATCAAAAGATGAGAATAAAGTCTTAAATATGTTGGAGCAAATATATTCAAGCTTGAAAGATAGCTCTGGTGTGCAAGTATCTAAGCCATTACCAGCTCTTCATCTGAAAAAAAATAATGTATATCGTTATAGTATACTTTTAACTTCGAACTCACGTAGTCAGATAAATTTAATAATTAAATGGGTTGCTAATAGTCAAATAATGTCAAGTTTAAAAAATTCAGTTAAGATGTGTTTTGATATTGACCCAATAGAGCTAGGTTGATTTAGCGAACTTCTATTTTTCTGAATTTAAATATTGATGAAAAATTTTAGGGTTATCTTTTATCCAGTCATTAAATTTACTCGCAAGACTTTTTCCTATTGGTGTGTTATTAAACATAAAAGCCTTATATGAAATACTATCATCAACTTTAACTGGTACTTGGCAAATGCTTGGATTTATAGAGTGCTGATACGCAATTTCGGGCGAATCAGTAAACATTATATCTGGATATATACCATCTATGCCATCGGTGATAGATTTAATTGCAAGCTTATTATTAGCGATAATTAATAATTGAGCATTTTTGATTTTCTGTAAGGCAAATTTTTCATTTGTTCCACCTCTATTTTCTATGATTAGGGTATTTGGATTGTCTATATCTGCAAAGCTCTTGAACTTAGATAAGTTTTTGCAGCTAGTCATAGCAGCCTTACTAAAAGAGCCTAATGGAGTAGAGAATATGAATTTTGCTTGACGAGTAGGAGTTATTGTCATACCTCCTACAAAGACATCAAATTTATTGTCTTTTAGATCACCTTCAGCAGTTGCCCAAGTGGTCTTAACAAATTTAATATCTTCATTATTTGCTTCAGCAAAAGTTTTTATGAGATCGATATCTTTCCCGGAGAATTTATTATCGTTTTTGTTATAAGTTGAAAAAGGAGCATAATCTCCAGTTGTTCCAACAATAATATCTGCATAACAATTAGATGTTATAACAAGAAATAAAGTGATAGTCAGAGATATTATTTTTTTCATTTTATTAAACAAGTAAAATTTGAATGAAAAAATTTTATATCAAAGAGAAGAAATAAAATAGAAGAAAATAGCAGATAGAAAATTAGTCTTCTTTTTTGTCAATTCTGCTAGCTACGAAACAACCAGCGCCAACAGCTACAAATGCAGATGTAATCCATAATAAATAAAACATACTAGTCTCCTCTTAGTATAACTCGTGAGAGTTTGCTTTAACTTCTTCAGCAGATACTCTACGACCATTTGCCCACATTTTCTTATACACAAAGAATGTATAAGAGAAGATGATTGGAAGTATAATAATAGCTGCACATAATATACCTATTAGAGAAGTTTGGCTACTACTTGCGTTAAATACTGTCAAGCTATATTGGAAGTTGCCGACATTAGATACCATAATAAATGGGAATAATGCAAAGCCAACAGTTAATACAGCGCCTAGTAGAGAGGCCATACTAGCTATGAAAGCAGCACCATCTTTATCTTTGTTGTTGAACTTGATAACAAGTAATGCACCAACAAAAGCTAGAATAGGAGCAAACCACATCCAAATAGTTTTAGCATGCGTGAAATTATAATACCAAGAATGGTCATTAGTAATAACTCCAGCACTGAATGGATGTTGTAATGCTTCTGATGCGTATGTACAACTTGCACCAGTAGAGTACTGATATCCAGGTATTAGAGCAATCCAAATAGCTGCGATTACAAATAAGACTAAGTAAATAGTCGCTGTAACATTTGTAATTTTTCTGAATCTATCTCTTAAAACGCCATCTGTTCTAAGCTTAGCATAAGCTGAACCATGCATTAGTGACATATTTAGAGCAAATATACCAAACAATAATGCAAATGGAGTTAGTAAGTGTATCAAAGTAACCCACATAGATTGATACTGGCCGTTAGTAACAGCACCATATATTAATCTTGAGGTATCATCATAAGAGATAGGAAAACCTAAATATAAGTTACCAACAGCTACACCCATGACAACTATAGGAATAACACTTCCTAACAAAAGCATCCAGTCCCAGAAGTTTTTCCATGTAGGGTTATCTATTTTCTTTCTGTACTCAAAAGCAGGAGGTCTTAAGAAAAGTCCCCATAACACTAGTAAGATAGCGATATATAAACCTGAGAAGCTAGTAGCATAAACTTGTGGCCAAATAGCAAATATAGCACCACCAGCTGTAATAAACCAAACTTGGCTACCATCCCAAGTAGGGCCAACTGTATTTATGATAGCTCTTTTTTCGTAGTCATCTTTACCAACAAATTTGGCAAGAATACCTACACCAAAGTCAAAACCAACAGTAGCAGCTACTAAGAATATTAGAACCCCTACAACTAGCCAAGAGATAATTTGTAAAACATCTAATAACATTTATCTCTCCTTATTTATCATTTTTGTTTTGTTCAAAATGGTATTTACCAGTGCCTAACGAACTAGGTCCTAGTCTTGCATACTTGAACATTAAGAAAATTAGTACAGCAAATAAGCTTAAGTCTATTAGACAGAAGATTGCCATAGATGTACCTACATCAGCAGCCGTAAGAGCTGAAGAACTTATACTAGTAGGAAGCTCTCCATATACTGTCCAAGGCTGACGACCATGCTCTGTTACGAACCAGCCAGCAGAGCAAGCAATAAATGGTAATGGGATTGACCATAGCATTACTCTTAATACAAGTCTGCTAAATTTAGAGCTACCTAAAGAGTTTTTAGCAAGTAGGATTAAGCCAACAAACATTAGAGCAAATAATAATAGACCAATTCCAACCATTATTCTAAATGCCCAGAATATGCTAACAACTTCAGGAACCATATTAGTAGCAGTTGCTTTTACTAATTCAGGATCGTTAGCAACTTTTGCTATCGTATCTGAATCAGCTTTACCGTACTTCTCTTGAGCTACTTGTACAAGTAACTTACCGAAGCCCATATATCTTTGATATTCAGGGTTGTTGTAGTTAACATAGCTAGCATCAGGAGTATCACCTTCATGACCAGTTTCTCTCCACTTAAGAAGATCTGCATACGCTAAACCACCATCTCTAATCATAACTACCGCAGCAGGTACTTTTTCGTACTTAGCAGGGTTAGCAGCAGCTACTTCTGGAGATACATCAGCAGTTTCACCTGTTGCGATATCTCTATAGTATGCAAGGCTAGGGTCTCTAGTGCCATTAGCATCTGCTTTTCCATAGAGGATAGCTTTGATACACGGGACTTCTACATCTGTAGAGTGAGTAGCGATTAGACCAAGTACAGCAGGAATCTCTACTGCATAATGGTTTTCTTGATCAGCATTGCTCGGGATAGCTACAGCATTGAAAGCAGCAGGAGCTTTAGAAGTATCCCACTCAGCTTCTATTGAAGCCATTTTTAATGGTTGTACTTTAAATGCATCTACACCGTTTGCATCACCGAAGAACATCGCCATAGTACATGCAACGATACCGAAACCTAAGCCAACACCCAAAGATCTTTTAGCAAAACCGCTATCACGATTTTTTAGTAGATAGAAAGCACTAATACCGATTACAAAAGTCGCACCAGTTGTGTATCCAGCTGTTATCACGTGACCAAAGTTTGTTTGTGCTGTTTCATTTAGGAATACTTGAAGTAAGCTTACAGTTTCCATTCTCATTGTAGATGCAACGAACTCAGAACCAACAGGATGTTGCATATAACCGTTAGCAACCAATATTAGTAACGCAGAGAAGCTTGAACCTATTGCTAAGCAGAATGTAGACAGTAAGTGTTGTTTCTTTGATAACTTATCCCAGCCGAAGAAGAATAAACCAGCAAAAGTAGACTCAAGCATAAATGCTGCCAAGCCTTCAATAGCCAGAGGTGTACCAAAAATATCACCTACTGATTGAGAGTAGTATGACCAGTTAGTACCGAATTCAAACTCCATGGTTAGACCAGTAATAATCCCTAGAGCGAAGTTAATTCCGAGTAATTTACCCCAAAACTTCACCATATCTTTATATACTTGCTTACCTGTTCTTACGTACATTAGTTCCATTGTGAATAAGATCCACGTTAGCCCTAACGTTAGAGGAACAAATAAGAAGTGAAATGATGCTGTTAAACCAAACTGCAATCTTGCTAAGTCAACAGACATGAGCGTTGGTAACATGTTGCTTCTCCTTATAGTTCTAGTATTTTAGTGTTATTTCCTTTTTGTAAAAGAATTGGAAAGAAAAAATCTTATAATTTGATAATTTAGAGGTCTTTTCTTGCCTTATAATTATACACTCCAAATTTTAACATATTAATAGCCTAAATCAAAAATTAAATTCGAGTGAAGATATTGAAAATAAAGGCTTTGAGTATACTAAAATGGTATAGTATCTGGTTTGAATTTAGATACCTAATGCAGGTGAAATTAAGCTATATATTAGCTTTTGAGAAGTTATTTATTTAAAACGGAGGGGTTGAATTTATACTGCTACAAGCTGCATATTTAAAAATCTTATTTGTTATATTTAAATTTCTTATGTATAAAATACATTTAATTTAAAGATTAAAGATCTATTTTTAGACTTTTTGCTAGTGCTTTGAGTTTTTTCATAGTTTCTGGAAGCTTCCTGATGGCTATCCATTGTTTTGCTAATTCAGTATCTTTATAGGCAGGGTATCCCATATGACTCTCACCAGCAGGTACATCCCACATCACACCAGCCTTACCGCCTATTCGAGCTCCGCTACCTATTTTGGTATGATCTTTGATGCCGGCGTTACCTGCTATTACTACACCATCTCCTACTGTTACAGAGCCACTGATACCTGCTTGTCCGCATATCATACAACCTTTACCAATAATGACATTGTGACCTATCTGAACTAGGTTATCGATTTTTGTATAATCACCAATTATTGTTGAGCCGTATTTAGCATTGTCAATACATGTGTTAGAACCAATATCTACAAAACTGCCAATCACAACATTACCTATATGAGGAATTCTAACTATACTTCTACCATCTTCTGAAGGTCTGTAGCCAAATCCATCTGTACCTATAGAGCAGTTTGAGTATAGTCTACAGAAGTGTCCTATAACTGTTCTATCTCGAATTGTAACACTAGGCCATATAATGCAGTTAGTACCAATTTTTGTATCGTTGTAAATACATACATTGGCGTAGATTATTGTATTATCACCAATTTCAACATTTTTACCAATGTATGCTCCCGGGCCAATTGAGACATTTTCACCAATTTTTGCTGATGAGTCTATAACAGCTTTTTCATGAATGCCATTTTGTTCAGGGTATGGTACAGAGAATAGTTCTAGTACCTTAGCCATGGCTAAGTCTGCGTTACTCACTACCAATATTGGCTTATCATTAATTTTTGCTAACGCAGTGCTAATCTTATCGCTGACAATAGCAGCAGCAGCCTTTGAGTTTTCCCAAAGCTTAATATGCTCGTGTTGATCTATCAAAGTCAAATCATTTTCTTTTGCGGATTCTGCATAATTAAGTCCTGAAATAATAACTTCAGTAGACGGGTTATTGATTATTCTTGCTTTTAGAATATCGGAAATTTGTTTGAGAGTGTGTTGCAACATCTTCCCCTAAAGTACACTTGTACTATAAAGATAGCATACTTCAACGTATTTTGATATCAGCTAAAGTTGCATTAGTCACCAACACCAAAATCAGTATTGCTGACAAGTATCTCAAATTGTGGATCATTAAATAGCTCTTTATATTCATCTAAAAACCATTTTTTCAACTCTTCATCTGCTTTTATTGATGTTGTATTGTTTACATATAGATTCAAAGTTGTGTGATTAAAGTGTTTTTTAGCTATTTCAATATCTTTCTCTATTATATCTTTTGTTTGACCTTTGACGCCAATCAAGAGACAAACCGAGTCAAATAGCTCACTTAGTTGTTGGGGTGATGTATGAAAGAATCCTTTATTCAAAATTTTTTCTCTAAACTGATTATCAAAGCTTTCTAAACCAGTTTTGATAAAAATATTAGTATCAAATAGATCTTTGATTTTGTATAGATGGTCTTTGTACATCCAGTGTGCTTCAACAAATAATAATCTGATATTTTTCTCTTTGACTATCTCTTTGATACGCTGTTTAGTTGCCTGAGGAAGTTCAAATATATTGCCGGAATTTATTATTTCAAGAACACCAAACTCTCCGCTAACATTGTTTAAAATATCAAAATTAATAGAGTTGATTTCGTCAATATTTTTTGAGTTATCTAGTATATAGTCACAAAAAGTACATTTTCCATAAGCACAAGGGCGACTTTTTAGCAGCACGATTTCTCTTTTGTAGCGATGGACATCTGTGATTTTGCTATAACGATCCATTATTTGATGTACTCCTGTGCTTGTATTAAGGCTAGCTCATCAGTGTTTAATTCGTGTGTAACCCTGAAGATGCCGTCCAAACATCTAGTAACCAAACTTAGAGCTTCATCTAATGTTTTACCCTTTAAAAGATAACTTAAAAACATCGCTGCAGTAATATCACCTGAGCCACTTACTTTAGGTTGAACTTTATATTTGGCAGATTCCATATAAGAAAAGTTATTGTTCTGGTAAATTGCAATACCAGTTTTATTTTTATCAAAAGACACACTTGTAACGATTATGATTTGTTTTTCATTTTTGGTTTTTACAATTAGACTTTGGCATGCTTTGACTATATCTTCATGTTTTCTTATCTCGACACCGCTTAGTACACTTAGCTCAAATATATTTGGTGTAATTATGTCAGCTAATGGTAATAAATATTTTAAGAATATTTCTGGGTGATCGTTTGATGCAAAAATATGTCCTGTTTCATCTTCATCATATTTATCACCAAAGACAGGGTCACAGCAGTATAGGCTAGCTTGTTTTTTTTCTTTTAGTAATGTGACTGTATTTGCAATAACTTTAGCAACATCGACGTTACCGATATATCCAGATAAGATAGCATCCTGTTTTGCTAAGAAGTTGTTAGTAATCAAGCCTTCTATAACATTTTGAATATCTTCAGCACTAAAAAAAGAACCTTTAAAAAAGTCGTATTGAGTATGGTTTGATAGCTGGACTGTATATATTGGGGAGACTTCTATACCAAGACGCTGCATAGGGAATACGGCAGCCTTATTACCGGCATAGCCATAGGCTACATGAGATTGAATAGATAATACTTTTGGGGTATTTACACTCATTATTTATAATCCTAGATTACTCTTTATGTTTGTTAGTAAATTAACAGATGCTTCTTTATTGCCAAACTTACCTATTCGGATAAGTAAATTAACAGTATTGTCGTTACCTTTGAGTAGTTTTATATTAAAATTAACCGTGTGGCCTTTGTCAAAAAAACTGCCGTTGATAGTGTACGTGCCAGTGATGTTCGCGGTGTCATCATTGATGTTGCTAGTTACTATTTTATTACTACCGTTATTTAGAGCCAAAAGTGTTGCATTGTATACACTTTGCAGGCTAGTGTTATCAATTTTAGCAGAAAAAGTACCATTCACAAATCGTGCAATAGATTCGCCGGCTGAGTTCAGATTGCTAGTTAAATCAGATGTGTTCGAGCAGCTAACTAGTGTTAAACTTACTAGCATTGATACTGCCCACATTTTAAGAATTTTCATAAGAATCTTGTCGATTTTAGTTAATAACCTAAAGTTTATAACACTGTTTAATCTTTGTAAATTAGTTATATCGAGCCTAGACTCTTGAAAAACTAGTAACAACCCATATACTCTACAAAAGAAGATAAGAGGTTTTGGAGAGGCTGTGTCTGTATATAATCAGTTTGAGGAATTACTAGAGTTCTTAAACAATCGTGTTGTTGGTCAAGAAAATTTAAATAAGCGTTTATTGATAGCATTGCTAGCTGGAGGACACTTACTTGTAGAAGGAGCTCCGGGATTGGCTAAGACAACCGCGATCAAAACATTGTCTGAAAGTATAGATTGCTCTTATCATAGAGTGCAGTTTACACCGGATCTTTTACCGGCAGATTTGACAGGTACAGAGATATACATACCTCAGCAACAGAGCTTTGAGTTTCAGTCAGGGCCATTATTTCATAACCTATTACTTGCTGATGAGATAAATAGGGCGCCTGCAAAGGTTCAGTCGGCATTGCTTGAGGCTATGGGAGAGAAGCAAATCACAGTGGGTAAGAAGACTTATCCCTTGTCTAATCTTTTTATGGTGATGGCTACGCAAAACCCAATTGAGCAAGAAGGTACTTATCCACTTCCTGAAGCACAGTTAGATAGATTTATGCTTTTTGTGAAGATTGAGTATCCGGATCCAAAAACGGAAGCAAAGATTCTGGCTATAAGTAGAGGTGAGGCATTAGGGCATAAATTACGCTACCCAAATATTTCTCAAGAAGCAATTTTTGCAGCACAAAAAGAAGTTTTGAATGTTCAGATGTCAGCAGCTCTTGAGCAATATATTATTGAATTGATTCTAGCTACTAGAGACCCATCAAAATATAGTCCAAGTATCAAAAAATGGATTGCCTTTGGTGCAAGTCCTAGAGGAACTATAGCATTAGATAGAGCAGCTCGAGCACATGCTTGGTTATCTGGCAATGACTATGTATCTCCGGGAGATGTTCATGCAGTTATATATGAAGTCCTACGTCACAGAATATTATTAACATTTGAAGCAGATGTTGATGGTATTAAAAGTGATGATGTGATTACTGAATTGCTAAAGGCTGTGCCAATCCCTTAGAGTATCCTCAATGAAAAGTTATAAAGGTGTTAAGGCTGATATTCAAGAGCTTTTGAATCATCGCTATCAGGCAAAGTCACTAAAATTATTTGCTAATCAGAAAGTTAATACGACTAATGCTGGTACGAATATCTCTAATGCAAAAGGTCGTGGCATGGACTTTGATGAGGTTAGACATTATCAAGCAGGCGATGATATTAGATTGATGCACTGGTCACTTACGGCAAGACTTGGTAAGCCATACACTAAAGTTTATCATGAAGAGCGTGAACGTAGTCTGTATTTTATTGTTGATCAAAATAGTACAATGAATTTTGGTACAAGGGAATGCTTTAAATGCGTTAAGGCTGCTAATACATTAGCGTTATTAGGGTTTGGGGCGTTAGAAGCACATGATAAGGTTGGTGGTATCATTTTTGATGATCATGGCTATAATTTCTATCCTGCAAAACAAGATAAATCAGCGTTGATCAAAATGTTTAATTTTATAACGACTGATCACAAAGATTATCAGCTTAAATCTCAAAAGAAATTAGCAGATGTTATAAAGTTTCTGTATGCGAAAGTTCGTAGTAATAGTGTGATAATTATTATTAGTGATTTTAGTAGTTTTGATGAGCAAGCAAAACAGTATCTTAAATTATTGAGAGCTAAAAATGAGGTTATAAATATCTTTAGTTATGATCTTATAGAAAAGGAGTTGCCTGCTTTAGATACATATTATTTTAGTGATGGTGAGCATCGTATAGTATTAGATGCTGCAAGTAAGAAACAAAGAAGTGTTTATAAAAACCTTTATCAAGAAAGATACACTGCGATAAAGGATTTTTCACGTAAGAATAAAACGGGGTTTATTGAGATAGCGACAAATGATGATCTGGTTAAAGCAATAAATTATGGGATAGCTAATTATGCAAACTAATGATCTTTTGGCTCAATTAAAAGATATTTATTTGCCTGCAAGGGTCTTTCAATGGTGGCCTTTGGCTTATGGTTGGTGGTTACTTTTAGGTTTGATTGTACTAACTTTTATTATCTTCTTGATTATTCTACATTTTAGGAAAAAGAGAAATAGTTACAAGGATTCTATTGTTAATGATTTTAGAATGACAATAGAAGAGACTCAACAAAATAAACCTAAAGAAGCTTTGCAGAATATCTCGGTATATCTAAAAAGAGTAGCATTACAAAAATTTCCAAACCAAGAAATCAAAACTCTACATGGTGAGCAATGGCTTGAGTTTCTTGACTCTAAAATGAAAAAGCAAAATTTTAAAAATACCAAAGCTAATATGCTGGTAAATAGTTATAGAGCTATCGAATTAGATAGACAAACGTTAAATGAAATTTTGACTGTGGCAGAGCAGTGGCTAAGGAGAGTATTGTGATTAATATAGAATACCCTTGGTTTTTGGCTTTGGTTATTTTACCTGTTATTAGCTATTGGATATTTCCAAGGGTAAAACATGATAAGCAGCTAGCACTAAAAACTCCATTTTTTGATCAGTTGGAATCTCAGTTGAGAGGCAATAAAAATGGAGACTTTACCAAAGCGAATTATCTTAAATATATTCTAAGTACTATTTGGATATTATTGATTATTTCAGGTTCTGGTATTCAGTGGTTAGGCAAACCAGTTAGCTTGCCGCAAAGTGGTAGGGATCTAATGATGGCTATTGACCTATCTGGTAGTATGGCTATCCAAGATATGCAGAAGTCTAATGGTAAGATGGAGTCAAGATTTGATCTTGTAATGCGTGTTGCTAATGAGTTTTTAGATACACGTCAAGGAGATAGGGTCGGTTTGATACTTTTTGGTACTTGGGCATATTTGCAGACCCCGTTGACTTTTGATATTCCAACTGTCAAAAAAATGCTTGATGATGCGAGTATAGCTCTACCAGGTCCACAAACTGCTATAGGCGATGCTATAGGTTTGGCAGTTAAGAAGCTCAAAAGATATCCAGGTGACTCTAAAGCTCTTGTTTTGCTAACAGATGGTGAAAACAACTCTGGAGCGCTACAGCCTTTGCAGGCAGCAGAACTTGCAAAACAGTATCACATAAAGATATACACCATAGGTTTGGGTGGCGGGCAAATGATGGTTAAGACTACTTTTGGTGAAAGATTAGTTAATACATCAGAAGATTTAGATACAGAAGTATTACAAAAAATTGCCACAATGACTGGAGGGAAGTTTTTTAGAGCGCAAAATAGTACTGATTTGAAACAAGTATACGAGTCGATAGATCAGCTAGAGCCGATAGAGTCAGACAAAACAGTAGTTAGGCCAGTTACATATCTATATCCTTGGAGTCTTGGTTTTGCATTGCTGTTAAGTTTTGTGATGACTATGGTATGGTTGAAGCGTAGGAGAGGATATTAGTATGGATTTTCATTTTCTGCGTCCGTGGTGGCTGTTAGCATTAGTGCTTATTGTAGTTTTTGTTATTTTACTTTTTAGAAGTTCTTCACAAGCAAATAGTTGGACTAAGTATTGTGATAGTCATTTGTTAGAACATGTAGTTGTAGGTAAGCAGTCAAAAACTAAAAAGTCATTAGTGCCATTTTTGTTTTTGTGCTTGTGGATTGTATCTGTGGTAGCATTGGCAGGTCCTACATGGAAATATAAAGATGTGCCTGTATATCAAGAAAATGTTTCGAGAGTTATAGCTTTAGATGTTTCACAGTCTATGGACACTACAGATGTTTCTCCAACTAGGCTTGAGAGAGCCAAGTATAAGACTTTGGATATTTTGCGTAGAATAAAAGAAGGTCAGGTTGGGATGATAGTATTCTCAAGTGAGCCATTTGTTGTTTCGCCATTAACATCTGATGCGAATACTGTTGAGAACCTTGTCCCTGTCATTAATTCAGATATCGTGCCTGTGCAGGGTAATAATATCTATAAAGCTATAGAAAAATCTGCTCAGTTAATTACTCAGGCAGGTGCAAAAAAAGGTCAGATAATTTTGATAACAGATTCAACACCATCAGCGGATGCTATCGCTAAAGCAAAACAGTTAGCAGAGCAAGGTATAGATACTGATGTATATGCAATAGGAACCCCAAAGGGAGGTATTGCTAAAGATGACAAGGGTAATTATATAAAAGATGATGGAGGCAATATCCAGTATTTTGGTATAGATATGAATCAACTTGAAGCATTAGCAAAAGCTGGATCTGGGAAATTAGTGACTTTAACTGCTAATAATACTGATGTTAAAAAGTTATTATCAGATACGCAAGGCAATGGTAAAAAGAAATCAGATAAAAAGTCAGCAAATATCTTTTGGCAGGATGAGGGGATTTATTTTATTTGGTTATTAGTAGCTATGAGTTTACTATTTTTTAGAAGAGGTATTTTGGAGAGAATATGTCGCTAAGAAAATTAATATTTATCTTGTTACTATTGCCATGTTTTTGTTTTGCGAATAAATTGAATGATTTATGGCAAACAAGAGATCAACAAGGCATGGGATATTATGATAGTGGTAATGCAAAAAAGGCGGCTGAAGCTTTTGAAAACAGTAATTGGAAAGGTTCTTCATACTATAAGGCTGGAGACTATCAAAATGCATATCAAGAGTTTAAAAAAGATGATTCAGCTAAAGGGTTGTATAATCAGGGTAATGCCTTAACGCATATGGGCGAATATAAAAAAGCTATAGAAGCATATACAAAAGCTATACAAAAAAGACCAGATTTTGCAGATGCAAAAAATAATTTAGAAGTAGCAAAAGAGCTAGATAAACAAAAAGATAATCAGCAGAATTCTCAAGACAACAAAGACAACAAAGACAACAAAGACAACAAAGACAACAAAGACAACAAAGACAATAAAGACAATAAAGACAATAAAGACAATAAAGACAATAAAGACAATAAAGACAATAAAGACAATAAAGACAATAAAGACAATAAAGACAATAAAGACAATAAAGACAATAAAGACAATAAAGACAATAAAGACAATAAAGACAATAAAGATAATAAAGATAATAAAGATAATAAAGATAATAAAGATAATAAAGATAATCCTGAGCAGTCAGCCGCAGAAGATCAGCGCCAACAAGAACTAAATGATAAAGAGGCGAATAAGCTATTAGCTGCGATAGACAGTAATCCTGGAGGACTTCTTAAAAATAAATTTGCACGTGACTACCAGAGGATGATAGGAGATAAGCGTGAGAACTAAATTATTAAAATTAGTAAGTATACTTTTGCTGTTAATCGCTGGATTGAATATTAGTTATGCTAATGTCACAGCTAGTGTGGATAATACTCATCTTGAGTATGGAGAAACTTTTGAGCTAATACTCCACCTAGATGATTTTGACACTCAGCCTGACCTAGATGTTTTAGATAAAGATTTTACAGTTTATAACACTAGTACCAGCAGTAAGACTACTGTTATAAATGGTAAATCAAGCTCACAATTTGAGATGATTGTTACTCTTATGCCAAATAGATCAGGTAATTTGACAATACCATCAATTAAAGTTGGTAACGAGTCCACTAAGCCAATCTCTATAAAAGTAGATAAAAAACTTTCAAGTGAAGAGGCAAGTAACTATCAAGATATATTTGCCATAGGCACATTAGCCACAAACGAAACTTATGTTAATGTGCCTGTGTTGTATACTTTGAAGTTGTATTATTCGACACCTATTTTGAGTCTGGATCCTAGAAATTTTGATATAAAAAACTCTGAAATAAAACAAACCAATCATAGAAGAACTTATCAAAAGCGTATTAATGGCAAAATGTATGATGTTGTTGAAGAAAGTTTTTTGATAATCCCACATAGAACCGGAACTATTGCTATTCCACCTATCGCAATGCAAGCAACTATTCCGAATAGATTTGGGCAACTAGGAACTAGGGTTAAGAGCTTCTCCACGGATGCCAAATTTTTAAGAATCAAACCAATTCCCCAAAAAATAGCGATTAAGGACTGGTTCCCTGCTTCAGATGTTAAGATTAGTGATAACTGGTCAGCAGGGGATACCATAAAAGAGGGAGAACTACTAACTAGGACTGTAACTATTAAGGCAAAAGGCGTTTTAAGCGAAGATATTCCAAAATTAGAATTTAAATCTTCTGATGCTTTTAATGTTTATCCTGAAAAGCCAGTACTTGAGGATATCGAGCAAGGTGGACAGCTAATAAGTACAGCGACCTATAAGATTGGTTATATGCCTATTAAGCAAGGTAAAACAACAGTTCCTGCTGTTATGTTAAAATGGTTCGATATTGACAATAGTAAATCACAACTTGCGACAATAGCCGCAAAAACATTTGATGTCAAAAAAGGCACTATACCAAGTACAAGTTTTAATGTAGGTAGTCAAACTGCACCACAAGTTATTAAAAAGGTTATTGAAGATACTTTTTGGCGAAATGTGGCTATAGGGATTTTTGTATTATGGCTGATTACATTTATGCTACTCATAAAGTGTAAACTAACTCGAAAAGCTAAAAATATAACTGAAGAAAAGTTTGTTACAGATGATAAAAATCCTGCAAGCATAAAAGATATTAAAAAAGCATGTGCTAATAAAGATAATATACAGCTTCAAAAAGCAATTATTGGTTGGGCTAATACAAAAAGTGATAAGCAACTCTTTTCATTATTAGAGGTTGCTGAGATATTCCCACAATTAAAAGAGCAATTAAAGTCCTTAAATGCGAGCATATATGCCGGAAAAAGTTTTAGTAATTACCAAGAACTTTTAAGTTTGATTAAAAGTACAACAAAAAATACTAAATCTAAATCTGATACACTAATTAAAGGTTTGTATGAATAGGTAGGGATCATGAAAAATTTTTTATTAAGTATATTTATATTTTTGACTTTTGCTGTTTCAGCGAATTCACAAACTGTTCTTATAACTGGTTTTACTCCTTTTGGTGGAGAAAAGATAAATCCATCTTGGCAAGCAGTTAAACAGCTTCCAGACTCTATTGATGGAGCTAAGGTTATTAAAAGACAAATTCCAGTTACATTCAAAGGCTCTGTTAATGAGTTAGATAAGTTAATCAAAGAATATAATCCTGATGTGATTATTGCAATTGGCGAAGCTGGAGGTAGAGCAGCAATCTCTATCGAAAGAGTAGCAATAAATGTCGATGATGCTAGGATTGCGGATAATGATGGCTATCAGCCTAAGGATGTCAAAATATCAACAAATGGTGATAATGCTTATTTCTCTAAGTTACCAATTTATCAAATCCAAGATGCAATACAAGCGCAGGGTATTCCAGCATATATATCTAATAGTGCAGGAACATATGTTTGTAATCATGTAATGTATCATTTACTAGAGACATATCCTAATAAGATAGTTGGATTTATACATGTGCCATATGCACCACAGCAAGTTGTAAATAAAGCTGATATACCTAGTATGAGCACTAATGATGCTACTAAAGCATTAAAGATTGCTATACAAGAGTCATTGATTAAGCAGGGTAGTTAACATGACAAAAGATTGGAAATATTATTTAGGATTGTTGTTATTTATCTTATCATTTGTGCCTTATATTGTGGTTTTTTGCATAATGCCTTTTTTGGGGTTATCTACATCTAGCTATTTGGCGATTTCATCAATTTTGCTTGTTAGTGCGGAGGGAATTTTTCTAATATCAGTTATGCTACTGGGTAAAGTAATAATTGATACGATAAAATTAGCGATTAAGACAATATTTAAATCAGCTTTTACAACACACAAGCCTATTACTCGTACAAGGCATAGCATTGGTTTAGTAATGTTCTTTGCTAGTTTGGTATACCCAACATTATTGCTTGAGATGATACTAATTTTTGACAAAATTAACCAAGTTGGTCAGCTAAATATGATGCTTGTCTTGTTTAGTGGCGATATTATTTTTGTGGCTAGTTTTTTTGTCTTAGGTGGTGACTTTATCAATAAGTTAAAATCAGTATTTAGATACAGTAATTAAGCATAACTCAAATAGAGGGTATAAGAAGATATGTTTCATAGATTTAAGTTAATAGTTTGTTTAATTCTAGTACTATTGCCTTTTAGTCTTTATGCAAAAGATAAAAAGTTAGATTATTCTAATTTCCTCGGGACTTGGACTAATGTGGATAAAAATACTCAATCTATAGTTAAGTTTGAAATAGCTGCCGATGCTAAAGGCAATCCTTTGATTAGTCTAAAGGGAAATTGTTCACCAACATTTTGTGATATTGGGCCGTATAAACTAGTGCTATATGGAGATAGTGTAGCATCTAAAAAAGCGGTATCTGCTATTGCTAATTATGATATTGATTGGTCGAAAGGATATTATGTGCTAAGACTAGAATCAGCTGATAAAGTAGAGCTTTCTTCGTATACTAGTTATGATGGTTTTAGGACTAATAGCTATACTTCAGGTGTCTTTGTAAAGTCAGACTCAGTAGATAAATAGTATCTAGTCATTTGTCTATAGATTCTATTTGTATTATTATGGTTGTGTATTTTGGTAGATAGCTAAATTGTAATTTTTGGAGTGGTAATATTTGTGATGAAAGTAGAGTTTAGAGTTTTACAAACGCCAGATATTAACCAAATGCTAGAAGTGTTGATTGCTACAGTTATCAAAGAATATGACGAATGCAAAACAATAGCGATTCTTGCTCCTACAGGTATTGCAAAACAACTTGATGATGATTTGTGGCAAGATGGTCAGGATTCTTTTATACCACATCATTGTGCTATAGCTGCTAGAGAATATAACCAATATAAAAATATTCCGATTCTTATCACAGATAATTTATTTATCACTTCAGGTTATGATGTTTTGATTAATATTATGGAAGTAGCAGTTGATCCTCAACGAGTAAAAATCAAAGAGTTAAAAGAGTTTGTTTATCAGGAAGATAGAGCTTTGCAGGCTTCGCGTAAGAAGTATGTTTACTATAAGAACTCAAATTTAGAAATAACTACTAACAAAGATAGTTAGTGTTGCTATTGGACATAGCTAGCTTATTGATGATAAACCTTAGTATTATTTAACTAGTGACTAATAGTACTTTCTAAAGAACTTTGTTAAAATTATCAGCATTAATTTTTTCTATAAACTTATATATTTAGGCATTATAAATGACTCAAGAAATGAATAAAAACTATAATTCAAAAGAAATAGAACAGTCTAATTATCAAAATTGGGAAGCTTCAGGTAAGTTTGCATGCGGTAATACTGACTCAAAAGATACTTATACAATCATGCTACCACCACCAAATGTAACAGGTACTTTGCATATGGGACATGGTTTCCAGATGTCATTGATGGATATTTTAATCCGTTATAATCGTATGTCTGGCAAAGATACACTTTGGCAACCAGGTACCGATCATGCAGGTATCGCTACGCAAATGGTAGTTGAAAGACAGCTTAACGCTCAAGGTATCTCAAGACATGATTTAGGGCGTGAGAATTTTGTAAGCAAAATTTGGGAATGGAAAGAGCTATCAGGTGGCACTATCACATCACAGATGCGTAGAATAGGGGCTTCTCCAGATTGGGATCGTGAGAGATTTACAATGGATGATGGTTTATCTGATGCGGTTAAGAAGTGCTTTATCAAATTATACGAAGATGGCTTAGCATACCGTGGCGAGAGATTAGTAAACTGGGACCCTAAATTAAAGACAGCTGTTTCAGATCTTGAGGTGGCTCAAGTAGATAAGCAAGGCTCACTTTGGCATTTTGTATATCCAGTAGCTGATAGTGACGAGAAGATTATAATCGCAACAACTCGTCCAGAGACAATGCTTGGTGATATGGCTGTTGCAGTTCATCCAGAAGATGAAAGATACACCCATTTAGTAGGTAAGATGATTAATCTACCACTTACAGACAGACAGATTCCGATTATTGCTGATGATTATGTTGAGAAGGATTTTGGTACTGGCTGTGTTAAGATCACTCCTGCCCATGACTTTAACGACTATGAAATGGGTAAAAGACATGATTTACCTATGATGAATATCTTAACTGATGATGCGACATTAAATACAAATGTACCGACAAAGTATCAAGGTCTAGATAGATTTGCAGCACGTAAGCAAATAGTTGCTGATATGGATGCAGCAGGTTTATTGGATAAAATAGAGCCGCATGCACTAAAAGTGCCAACTGGCGATAGAACAGGAGAAATTCTTGAGCCATATCTAACTAAACAATGGTTTGTTAAAGCTGATGTGCTAGCAAAACCAGCTATAGAAGCAGTTGAAAAGGGTGATGTAAGATTTGTACCAGATAATTGGAAAAATACTTATTTTGCGTGGATGAGAGATATTCAAGATTGGTGTGTATCACGCCAACTTTGGTGGGGTCATAGAATCCCAGCTTGGTATGATGAAGCAGGCAATGCTTATGTCGGCGAAAATGAGGCAGATGTTAGAGTTAAATATAATTTGGCTGAAGATGTGGCTATCAAGCAAGATGAAGATGTATTTGATACTTGGTTCTCATCAGCATTATGGCCATTTAGTACATTAGGTTGGCCTGAGAAAACTCCTGAGTTAGCAAAATACTATCCAACAAGCGTACTTGTAACTGGTTTTGATATTATCTTCTTCTGGGTGGCTAGAATGATGATGTTTGGCATGTATTTTATGAATGATGTGCCATTTAGAGATATTTATATCACGGGACTTATCCGCGATAGCGAAGGACAGAAAATGTCAAAATCTAAAGGTAATGTTTTAGATCCTGTGGATTTGATAGATGGTATTTCATTAGATGAGCTTCTGAAAAAGAGAACTACTGGTCTAATGCAACCACAGATGAAAGCTAAAATTGAAAAGGCAACTAAAAAAGAATTCCCTGAAGGTATTAGTGCGTATGGTGCCGATGCGGTTAGATTTACTTATGCTGCATTGGCTTCTACATCGCGTGATATTAGCTTTGATACTGCGAGAGTTGAGGGGTATCGTAACTTCTGTAATAAGCTTTGGAATGCTTCAAGATTTGTAATGATGAATCTTGATGATTATAAGGTTTGTGATAACTATGAGTTAGGTGTGGCTGATAAGTGGATTTGGAGTGTGCTAAATACTGCTACTGCTGATGTACATAGACATCTTGCTAACTATCGTTTTGATTTAGTAGCAAACACTATTTATGATCTTGTATGGAATAACTATTGTGACTGGTATGTTGAGTTTGCTAAGGTTGCTTTAAAAGATGAATCTTTATCTGAGAAGCAAAAAAATGGTGTTAAATATGCTCTTACTAAAGTTTTAGAAAATATCCTTGCTTTAGCGCATCCACTTATACCATTTATCACTGAGAGTATTTATCAGCAGTTAAAAGCACACTTAAATGATGCTAAAGATACAATTATGGATGTATCTTATCCTGTAGCTACTCAGTATTTAGAAGCTCCAGAAGCTGAAAAAGCTATCGTATGGTTACAAAATGTTGTTACAACTCTACGTAATATGCGTAGTGAAGTCGGTATCAAGCCATCTTTAGAGATTTCTCTAATAGTCAAAGATGTTGCTGCTAAGGACAGAGAATACTTAGCTCAAACAGAAGGTTTTATCAAAGCGTTAGCTAGAATAAATAATATTGAGTTTAATGATAATCCGCCAACATCTTTATCACAAATTGTCGAAGGGCTTGAGTTAAATATTCCATTAGCAGGTTTGGTTGATATCGAAGCTGAAAAAGCAAGATTAGATAAAGAACTAGACAAGCTAAAAGGCGAGGTTGCAAGGGTTGAGAAGAAGCTTTCTAATGAAAGATTTGTATCGAATGCTCCAGAGGCTGTAGTTGCTGCAGAGCAAGAAAAGTTAGCTAAGTATCTAGAGTTATATGCTAAGACCTTAGAGAAGAAGCAAGCATTAGCATAGCTACTCATAAATCACCTTATTTCTACCATTTTCTGAATAAAATTAATTTATATAGAATTCTGATTAGCATTTATATTAGCCGCTAGAGATTTTTTGATTATAGTTTTCAGAAGCTTCTTATGTTTGTGATTAGGATTCTTTCTTAGGCAGTCTAACGCATATTGTTGCAATATAACCAGAGGTAGAGTTATATCATCTCTCATTTTGATAGATCTTTCTTTGACAGGATTTGCATGCAAGAAGTTTTCATCTTTTTCAGTTACAGCTAACAGATATTTTTTAGCTAATTGATGTTCATCGAACAATTGTTGCCAAAAGGCGCTGTATTTAGGATCTTTACTTATATGCTTTGTAATATTGAAATTTGTTTGAGCAATACTTTGTAGAGCATTATCAAATATTCCTTTGATTATAAGTGAGCGTTTATATATTTTTTGTAGTGCGGTTAGATTGTTGTTATCTTTTGTCACTACGGTACTTATAGCTGTTCCTAAGCCATAAAATGCTAAGATACTCTGTCTCATTTGAGTCCAAGCAGCACCATAAGGTATAGCTCGAAGGTCATCTAGTTTAAATTTATCGCTAGAGTTTCTTTTAGCGGGGCGAGATCCGACATTCATTTCACTAATATATTTCAAAGGAGTGATTTCGGTAATATAGTCAATAAATTGCGGATGATTTTTTAGATTTATATAAGTATCGAAAGATAGTTTTCCTAGCTCATTTATAAGAGAAGTCTCTGTAGGATTAAGTCTATGTGCATTGTGTAAGTTCAGTTTGCCATATAAGCCAGATGTCAAAATTTGCTCAAGATTATATTGAGCACTATTGGTATTACCAAATTTTGAAGAGATACTTTGTCCTTGGATAGTTATCTGTACATCGTGGTTTGAGACAACATTAGATAGTCCTTTGTAGAATAGAAACATATCTCCACCTCCACGTGAAGGAGGGCCACCACGGCCATCAAAAAATATTGGTTTGATACCTTTTGAGCTAAGATATTTGCTTAGAGCTCTCTTTGCCTCAAGGATAGACCAGTTAGCCATGAAATAACCACCATCTTTGGTACCATCAGAGAACCCAAGCATAATAGTTTGAGTATTTTGCCATGCTTTGAGATTGTCTGTGTAGAGCTGTGTTTTGAGTAGTTCATCAATGATTTCTGTCGAATTTTTGAGGTCCTCCATAGTCTCAAATAAAGGCACTACTTCAATTTTTATTTTACTATTAGTATCTATATCTTTGTTAAAAAGTTTAAATATTGTCAAAACCTCTAAGATACTTACAGTAGAGTCAGCATTACTTATGATATATCTTTGAATAGCATCGTAACCACTGTGTTGCTGAATATATTGTATTACTTCAATAGTCTCTAGAAGTTCTCTAGCTTGGTCGCTGTTGATTTCTAGTTTTTTAAAAGATTTTTGTTTAGCAAGTTCGACAAGGTGTTTGACTTTCTCAGACTCGTTGAGTGCTTGATAGTCAAGGTTATAGTTCTCGCTAAAAAGTTCATTAAAAAACTGATTATGTATTTTGGCATTTTGACGAATATCCAATTTAGCAAAATGAAAGCCAAAAATTTTGACTTTTAAGATAAGATTATCGAGTTTATCAACAAATAAAGAGTCATATTCACTATCTACGACATTTTTTACTTTGACTAAATCATCCAAGAATGTTTGTGAGTTGGAATATTTATTAGTTTTTAGTCTTTTGCGTATTTTTGTAAGCTCTTCATGGACATTTTCAAAAGTAAGTTTTTTGATTAATCTCTTTAGATCTTTATTGTAGCTATTTAATATATTTGTTCTTAAGTGTTTAGAAACTTTTTTGGTAACACTTGCTGTCACAAAAGGGTTGCCATCACGATCTCCACCTGGCCAAAATCCAATTTCAATATTAGTACTATCGTTAGTTAGTTTATGTTGGATTTTTGGAATCACATTATAAAAAATATTATTTAAATACCATATTATCGAAACAGCCTCATCTTCAGGTGTTGGTTTAGCTTTATTGCTGAATTTAGTTTTTCCCATTTGTAGGAAAATATCCTGAATTTTATTTATATCATTGTCGATAATCGCCTTTTTTAGATCATGGATAATCGGCAGTACTAATTTTGCATAAAACTGTGTAGGATGAGCTGTGAGTACAAGTCTTGTTTTGTACTCTTGTAAGGCTCTACTTAGAGCATTTTGCTTATCGTGTCGTTCGACTCTTCTAGCTAGCCTTGTGATACTATACTCACCATTTAAATCATGTGTTTTGGCATAAGCAGCTTCTTCAAGAGCATCTATCAAGACTGTTTGTCGTTCAATATAGCGTATGAATTTGACAAAGATTTGAAGCTTTTGCTCTTCTGACATTTCAGGATATAGATTTTCAATAGTCTCTATTGGGTCTTTAGCATTTTCAATGAGATCTTTACAGATATTAGCAAATGTAGCTAGCATTGCATTCGCATTGTGTTCTTTATCAAGAGGAGTACTCAAAAAAAGACCATTTAGCATCTTATACTTAAGCTCAACTTCAGATTTATAGCTCTCTACTAGTTCATTTTGGATCGAATAAAATGACATTGGCAACTCCTCAAATTTATAAAAACATATAAATAAACATTTAAAACTATTTGGTATGCAGAGTATATATTTATACGCTTATTTTAGTAATTTTCTATAATTATTGCTTTAGTTTTGAGCTAATGAATAAGAGCTTATTAAATAACTGTCTTGAAACCATCAAATTTCTAGTTTAATCTTAAAACAATTTTATTTGCATGATATTTTAAATTGGGAATTTGTAGGTATGAAAAAATCTTTTGTGTTGCTTGACTATATTTTGAAAAACTTGTTTACAGCAATATTTTGGTTTGTTGCTGGTCTTTTTGTTGGTTATTTAGCAGTAAGCTTTGCAGCATCAGAACATGTTTATAGTGTTCTAAAGTCTTATGGTTTTGTTTGGATGTCAATATATGGAGCTATTAAGATTTCGGGAGTGCTTAGTATTATTTTTGCTATTGTTTTTGCTGTATTTGATGAAAATAAAAAGTTTTTGATAATACCGATGATAGTTACCGTCGCTGTTTTATATTTTATTCAATATTTTTTGACTCATTTCATATTTCACTGTCTAGCATAAGATTATGTTGAATCAACTTGCTGAAAATATCTGGGTTGTAGATGGTGGAGCCGTTCCTTTCTTTGGTCTTCCGTATACGACAAGAATGACGATTATAAGGCTTGAGAATAATGATTTATTTATTCACTCACCAATTAAACCAAATAATGAGCTAATGCAAGAAGTATCAAAGCTTGGTAATATTAAGTATCTAATCTCCCCAAATAAAATTCATCATCTATTTTTACAAGATTGGATAGAGCTTTATCCTAATGCCGAGGTATATGCTTCACCAGATCTTAGAGAAAAAAGAAAAGATATTAATTTTACTGCTGATCTAAAAGATCTTCCTGAAGCTCAGTGGCAGAATGAAATTGATCAGCTAATATTTAAAGGTAGTAGGGTAATGCAAGAGGTTGTGTTCTTTCACAAGCCATCTAAGACTTTGATACTTACAGATCTTATAGAGAATTTTGATGAGAACTACTTTACAGGATTTAAAGGCTTGATAGCTAAGTTATCAGGTATAGTTGCTCCAAACGGTAAAACTCCTATAGATTGGCGAATGTCATTCTTTTTTGGTAAAAAACAGGCTAGAGAGTGTTTTGAGAGAATCTTGGCTTGGCAACCTGAGAGAATAATTATTGCTCATGGTAAAAATATTGAAACAAATGCTGTAGACTTTCTTAAAAAATCATTTAAATGGCTAGGGAAGTAAATTAATGATTTATGCAGCAGCTTTTGTCGCTATCAAAGATAATAAAATTCTTTTGACTAGAACTAGAGATAATACTATTTGGTATCAAGCAGGTGGTAAAATTGAGCAAAATGAAACACCTATCCAAACTATTGTACGTGAGCTAAAAGAAGAGTTAAGTCTGGAGCTTACAACAGATGATATGCGCTATTTGGGGAACATAACTACGGATAATCATGATAGAACTACAACGGTATCTTTAGAGTGTTTTACAGCTGATATTAATCAAGAAATTAAGCCGTGTGCTGAAATTTCTGCAATCAAATGGTTTGACTTTGATGATACTGAGTTCGTTGCACCAGCTGTATTAGAGGTTATTACGAAATACAAAAGTGGTGAATGGCAGATATAGATATTTTAGGTATTCTTTTAGACTTTAAATCATAATTTTTTCAAATACGTATTTAAATGATTAAATAAACTCATAAGCTAGTATAAACTTGTTTCAAATTGCTAATGAATTATCAAAAAATATGCAAAGAAAAGAGCTATTAAATGCAGTTAAGAGAATAGTTGTAAAAGTTGGGACTAGTACTCTAACTCATCAAACAGGCTTACTAAATATTTATCGAATAGAAAAGCTAATTAGACAGTTATCAGACCTTCATAATCAAGGCTATGAAGTAATACTTGTAACATCAGGAGCTGTTGGTGCGGGTATGGGTAAGTTAGGGCTGCAACAAAAGCCAAAAACTCTACCAGAGAAGCAAGCTGTAGCTGCAGTAGGGCAAGTGGCTTTGACTCATTTATATCAAAAGCTTTTCTCTGAATATGGTAAGAATATTGCTCAGTTGCTTCTGACAAAAGATGATGTTGCTAATAGAGAAAGATACCTAAATGCACGAAATGCTTTTTCAGCTTTATTGGCAAAGGGAGTTATCCCAATCGTTAATGAAAATGATGCGGTAGTAGTTGATGAGATTAAGGTTGGTGATAATGATACTTTATCGGCATTAGTTGCGAATTTAATAGATGCTGATTTATTGATTATTCTCTCGGATATTGATGGCCTGTATACAGCAAATCCACGTATAGATAGCTCAGCAAAACTTTTAAATATTATCCCAGAAATTTCAGATGATATTCGAGCTATGGCTGGTGACGTGGGTTCTAAATTTGGTACAGGAGGCATGGCTACTAAGATTAAGGCGGCTGAGATTGCTGTGGCTGGTGGTGTTAATATGGTTATCGCCAGCGGAGAAGATCCTAAAATTCTTTTGGAGATAGTGTTAGGTCATGATATCGGGACATTATTTACAAAAAATAACAAAAAAGAAATTACAGCTAAAAAGCATTGGATAACTTATAGTAGCCACAAGCGAGGACAAATTATAATCGATAGAGGAGCTGTTACGGCGCTAAAACAAAACAAGAGCCTTTTACCATGTGGAATTATTTCAATTAATGGAGATTTTCAAAAGGGCGCTACGGTTGTTGTTTGTAGTGAAGATACTCAAGAAATAGCTACTGGATTGGTTAATTATTCATCACAGGATTTAGCAAAAATCAAAGGACATAAAAGTTATGATATTGCTAATATTTTAGGGCATTGTGATTATAATGAAGTTGTCCATGTTGATAATATGTTTTTAAAGGAGAGTTAGATGAGCTTGTCTATCGTAGAAATGGGTAAAAATGCTAAGCAAGCTGCAAAAGAGTTAGCTCAAGCAAATACAGAGTTTAAGAATAATGTGTTACATCAGTTAGAAAAATCATTGTTAGACAATGCTGAGTATATTTTGCAACAGAATCAAAAAGATCTAGATAATGCTAAAAAAAATAATTTATCAAAAGCATTCATTGATAGATTAACACTAACTCCGGCACGAATAGAATCTATGGCTCAAGGGGTTAGACAAATTGCTGATTTTGCAGATCCTATAGGCAAGGTTGAGAAAGGCTTTAAGCACCTTAAAGGAATGACAATCTCTCAAGTTAGAGTGCCATTAGGTGTAATCGCAATGATTTTTGAATCACGCCCAAATGTAACTATAGATGCTGGAGCATTAGCATTAAAATCAGGTAATGCTATTATCCTTAGAGGTGGTTCTGATGCTTTGCATACAAATATTGCTTTGAAAAATATTTTCCAAGAGGTATGTGAAAAGCATGGGTTATCAAAAAATATAGTACAGTTAGTCGAGGATGTTGCTAGAGAGCGTGTAACAGAGTTAGTAACACTAGATAAATATATTGATGTGATAGTTCCAAGAGGTGGCAAAAGTCTTAAAAAGGCTATCCAACAGAAGGCTACTATTCCAATGATAGAAACAGGGGCGGGGATTTGTCACACTTATATTGATGAGTTCGCCGATTTAGATAAAGCTATAAAGATAGTTATAAACGCAAAAACCCAGCGCCCTGGAGTTTGCAATGCCTTAGAAACTCTTTTAGTTCATCAAAATATAGCGGAGAAATTCTTACCTAAGTTAGAAATAGAGCTTGCTAAATACAACGTTGAACTAAGAGCCAATAATGAGAGTTTAAAATATCTAGAAAATGCTACACTAGCGACTACAGAAGATTGGGATACTGAATATTTAGATTTAGTACTTTCTATCAAAACAGTGGCAAATATTAATGAAGCTATAGAGCATATTAATACCCATGGTAGTATGCATTCAGAGTGTATAGTTACTGAAAATTATACAAATACAGAGATTTTCTTAAATGAAGTAGATGCCGCAGCTGTATATGCCAATGCTTCAACTAGATTTACAGATGGTTCTGAATTTGGTTTTGGCGGCGAGATTGGTATTAGTACGCAGAAGCTTCATGCTAGAGGACCAATGGGTATCAATGAACTTACAACTCTAAAATATATTATTAGAGGAAATGGGCAGGTTAGGGGATAGTCTTATTTTACTAGTATAGATTTATCTACATTATTGATATCTGTGAAACCACAAAATGCCATAGTTTTATCTATTTCTTGATGGAAAATTTCAAGTACTCTGTAAGCACCTTGTTTGCCATAAGCACCAAGACCGTAAACCATTGGTCTACCAATTAGTCCAGCTTTAGCTCCGAGAGCTTTTGCTTTGAGTAAATCTTGACCGCTACGAATACCACTATCAATTAGAACTTCAAGCTTTGGATCTACAGCATCAACTATCTCTTCAAGCATAGATATGCTAGAAGGCGCTCCATCTAATTGGCGACCGCCATGATTTGAGACTACTATTGCATCAGCACCAGTATTTTGCGCCATAATAGCATCCTGTGTATCCATAATCCCTTTGATAATCATAGGGCCATTCCATTGTTTTTGTACCCACTCGACATCATGCCAATTTAGGCTTAAATCAAATTGTTCATTTGTCCATTTACCAAGAGATGCAAAACCACCTTTATTTTCAGCGTGATTTGCAATATTACCAAAGGTTCTATTTTTGGTTTTTAACATATTCAAGCACCAGTATGTTTTAGTACTTAGGTTAATTAGATTTTTAAGAGTAGGTTTTGGAGGTACTGTTAAGCCATTTTTTATATCGGCATGGCGGTTACCTAGCATTTGTAGGTCAGCAGTTAGTACTAGGGCACTACAACCAGCATGCTTTGCACTTGCTATAAGATTTGCCATAAACTTTCTATCTTTCATCATATACAACTGAAACCAAAAAGGTTTGGTTGTATGCTTAGCTACTTCTTCTGTAGAGCAGATAGACATTGTCGATAGTGTAAAAGGAATACCAAATTCTTCAGCTGCTTTGGCAGCATGAATCTCGCCATCTGCATGTTGCATTCCTAGTAGACCAACTGGAGCAAATGCTAAAGGCATGCTGTATTCTTGTCCAAGAATTTTGGTTTTTAACGATCGATGTTGGATATCTGTTAGCACTTTTTGCCTAAAAAAGTATTTATCAAAATCTTTTTGATTATGCTCTAGAGTTTTTTGTTGCCATGAGCCTGATTCACAGTAATCAACAAACATTTTAGGAACTCTACGATGATAAATTTTACGCATATCATCAAGAGATGTGATTTTTAGTAGATTTTTTTTCATAAAAGCTTTCTCAACTATAATGATATTTTTATCAAAATCGTAGTGTTAATGTAATAAGCTAAATTTCTGTAAATATTTTATCTTCAGGTAGTCTAGATTTTGGTAATTTAGCATTAAAATCTTCTTCTGAAGCATAACCAACAGTTACAACCACGGATGTTTTATAACCTTTTTCTCTTAGGTTAAATTCTTCGTCTATTATATTAGCTTCGATACCTTCCATTGGTGTAGCATCTATTTTCAGTGCGGATAATCCTAATAGAATATTACCAAGGGCAATATAAAGCTGCTTTTCTGTCCAAATCTGTAATTCTTGTGGTTTGTCTTTGTATGCTAGAGCAAATTTTTTGCGTATATCTCTTTGCATATTTTCAAAATCTGAAGTAGGGAATCTACCATCTTTACGCTCTTGATCAAGAAGTAGCTGTAGATATTTATCATCGATATCAGTTTTTAGGCAAAATACTATAGCCAAAGCACAGTCTTTAATATTTGTTACATTTTTTGGGTGTATATTTTCAGCAGCTTTTGAAATTTTGGCTTTTGCCTCATCAGATGTTGCTAGGATAAAATGCCATGGCTGTGAGTTTACACTTGACGGTGTGAATCTTAGCAAGTCTTTTATTTGTTGGACTTGTTCAGAGTTTAACTTTTTTGTTGGATCATAAGCTTTTGTAGTGTAGCGAGTTTTGGCATATTCGACGATATTCATAATTAAAAAGTAAAATTTTATCAAAAGATTAACTCAGTATATTTGATTCAAAAATATACAACAATGTTTTTTGAGTTATAGACTCATCTTAAAGTTATTTAGCAATTAACCCTTACAGGACATTTCCAATTAAAATTTTCTGGTAACTTCGCTATTATTTTTGGGAAATCTTTTTTTAGAAATATTATTAGTGAAATTGATCTTAAAGTTTTTATATACATCAGTAACATAAATATTGAGATCATAGTTTCATAGAAATATCTCATTATTTTTATACTGCCTTTTATTTCAAAGTTTAGATAGATGATTTTATCAAAGACTATTAACACTAAAAATGCTAATAGTGTTAAAAGTATAAATGTAATAAAACTAGTAATTACTTTCCTTAGGATTTTTAAACTTGGAGTAATATAAAAAGTATTGTTTTTATTATCAAAAATAACAGCTTTTAGTTTGTTTAATTTTTTTATTTCTTGAAAAGAAAGATACTCAGTAAGTTTATTTAGTAAGTAAATATCTCTAAATCTCGGTGGAGCTATTGCAAATTCACGCTTGAGAAAGTTTTTATGATCTATCTTAAATTGTAAATACAAAGCTGCTCTAGCGATAGGGTCTGTAGTAGAGTTTATTTTCTCTATTATTTCAGCCATATCTTTTATCTTATGATGACTAAAGACATTTACTTTCTCAGTTTCACCAAATAAAAAATTAAGTGCATAATAGAGTATTGCTACAGGGATAACTAATAGTAACTTGTAGTTAGGATCAATCAAAAATTCAAATAATTCCATGGTAACTGATATCCATAATTAGCTTATAAGCAATATTTAATATTCTTTAGTTACTAAATTCAATAGTGATCTATTATGCTATTTGTTAAGTTTGTTTTTAGTGTTATTGATGTTATCTTAGATTTATCAAGATGTTCACTGTGGGTGATGGCTTTGTATAGAATAGAAACTGATAGTATGGGGGAAGTCAAAGTTGATGACAGATATTATTGGGGTGCTCAAACTCAGCGATCTATAGAGCATTTCTCTATAGGTAAGGATTTGATGCCTATAGAAGTTATCAAGGCTTTAGCCATTATCAAAAAAGCAACGGCAATTACCAATAATGAGCTAGGTATTTTGCCTACAAATAAGCGAGATATCATTGTTACAGTTTCTGATGAAATAATTTCCGGCCAGCTTGATAATCATTTTCCACTACATGTTTGGATGACCGGTAGTGGTACGCAGTCAAATATGAATGTCAATGAGGTTATTTCAAACAGAGCGATTGAGCTACTAGGTGGCAAAAAGGGTAGTAAATCTCCTATTCATCCAAATGATGATGTCAACATGTCACAATCATCAAATGATGCCTTTCCAAGTGCGATGTATATTGCTACGGCTTTTGAGATAAATAAACAATTATTACCAGCTCTCGAATACATGTATGAGGATCTAAAAAGAAAGAGCAATGACTGGCAAACTATCGCTAAGATTGGCAGAACTCATATGCAAGATGCTGTGCCGCTAACTCTCGGACAGGAGTTTTCAGGCTATGCGGCGCTACTTGAGAAAAATATTCAAAGAATCAAAGAATCTTTAAAAGATGTATATGAGTTAGCCCCGGGAGGAACAGCTGTTGGGACTGGCTTAAGTGCACCTAATGGCTTTGCTGAAATTGTAGCGAAACATATCGCTTCTATTACTGGGTTACCATTTGTTACAGCCACAAATAAATTCGAGGTGCAAGGTTCACATGACGCTTTAGTTGCGATTATGGGTCAGCTCAAAACTTTAGCAAATTCACTATTTAAGATTGCTAATGACATTCGCTTATTAAGCTGTGGCCCTAGAGCAGGGTTTCATGAGTTGTTAATCCCTGAGAATGAGCCTGGATCATCAATTATGCCAGGAAAGGTTAATCCTACACAATGTGAAGCTATGGCAATGGTTGCTGCTCAAGTAATGGGTTATGATGTTGCTGTTGGTATCGGTGGTTCTGCAGGATATCTTGAAATGAATGTCTATAAGCCCTTGATTATTTTTAATATTATTCAATCGATTAAGATTATTTCAGAAAGTTGTGTGAACTTTACAAAATATCTTTTGGAAGGTATGACGCCAAATCATGACAAAATAGATTTTTATCTCAAAAACTCATTGATGCTTGTTACAGCTCTTAGTCCAGTGATAGGCTATGATAAAGCTTCTAAAATGGCGCATTATGCAGATAGTAACAACTTATCGTTAGCTGAGGCAAATAAAGCTCTTGGTTTTTTGTCTGAAGAAGAGTTTAATAAAGTAGTTGATCCATACAAAATGACAAAAGGTGGTATTATATAATCGATAACTATTTCCAAAAACAGTATCCTAATTCGATCTGCTAACTCTTGCAAGAAACCTATTTCTAGTTTAATCTTTAAGCAATTTTATATTCAAGGTACTTATTATATGATCACAACAAGATTTGCACCAAGTCCAACAGGTTTTTTACATGTTGGCGGGGTGCGTACAGCACTTTTCAGTTGGCTTTATGCTAAGAATAAAAAAGGTAATTTTATCTTAAGAATCGAAGACACTGATTTAGAAAGGTCTACTCAGGAAGCGGTGGATGCAATTTTAGATGGTATGAGCTGGCTTGGTCTAAAAAATGATGAAGAGATCTATTATCAAACGAAAAGATTTGATAGATATCATGAAGTTATTAAGCAATTAATAGCAGAGGGTAAAGCATATTATTGTAACTGTTCTAAAGAAAGATTAGATGAGTTAAGAGAGCATCAGCAGGCAAATAATCTTAAAACTGGTTATGATGGTAAATGTCGTGATGCAAGCTATGTGCCAAAAGAGGGCGATAGTTTTGTAGTTAGATTCAAAAATCCTACTGATGGAGTTGTAAGCTGGGATGATGCTGTAAAGGGTAGGATTTCAATTGCTAATCAAGAGCTTGATGACATGATTATCCAAAGAGCAGATGGTTCACCTACTTATAATTTTTGTGTGGTTGTTGATGATATGGATATGGGTATTACACATATTATTCGTGGAGATGATCATGTTAATAATACTCCTAAACAAATCAACATATATAAAGCCTTAAATGTTAATGTCCCAGTATTTGCTCATGTACCGATGATTCTTGGTCCGGATGGGGCAAAGTTGTCTAAGCGACATGGTGCGGTCAATGTTATGCAGTACCGTGAAGATGGTTATTTACCTCAGGCTATACTTAATTATTTAGTTAGACTTGGGTGGTCGCATGGGGATCAAGAGATTTTTTCTATAGATGAGATGATAGAATCCTTTAATTTGGAGCACATCAGCGCATCGCCATCACGTTTTGATTTTGAGAAACTTAAGTGGTTAAACAAACACTATATTAAAGAATCTAACTTTGAAGATATCAGAGATGAAGTTGAATATCATTTTGTCAAAGCTGGTTTAGATATCACTAACGGCCCTAAGCTTCAAGATCTAGTAGCTGTTATGGCAGAAAAAGTTGACACTCTAGTGGAGCTTACAGAAAAATCAAGCTACTTTTATAGTGATGATATTACCTATGATGAAAAAGCTGTTAAAAAGCATATTAAAGCGACAACAGGTGATATATTTATTAAGCTTATAGAAAATTTTGAAGCTTTGGAAACTCAGCAATGGCAAGATCCAGATACTTTGCATAACGTAGTTGCATCAACAGCAGAGCAGTGTGAAGTTGGTATGGGTAAAGTTGGTATGCCATTACGTATTGCTGTTACAGGATCGGGGCAATCACCTGATATTGGTATTACTCTTAAGCTTTTGGGTAAAGAAAAAGTATTGTCCAGACTGCAAAAAGCAATCAAAGAGCTTTGTAATTCATAAAAAAGCAAAAATATTAACAAAATGACTTGACTAAGTTATGAAAGTCATTATAATACACATCATATCGCTGAAGACAGTGATTAAAAGTCTTAAGTCCCGTTCGTCTAGAGGCCTAGGACACCGCCCTTTCACGGCGGCAACAGGGGTTCGAATCCCCTACGGGATGCCAAATTTAAAAAGCCACCTTGAGTGGCTTTTTTTATGCCATTGAAGAGTGCTCTCTCTATCCGTTTTTATAGAAGCTTTATTGAGTTGGTTGAGGAGCTATCTCTGTTTGTGTGGGTAGAGCAGTAGTATATGGCTCCATACTTTCAGTTATTACACTGTTTGGCGATACTCTGCAGTGTTTGCCAATAGTTATATTACCTAAGATTTTAGCGCCGGCTCCAATTATTACTTCATCTTCAACTGTTGGATGACGTTTTGTGTATTTCAGCTTTGGATTTCCAGATGAACCAAGAGTTACACCATGGTATAGTGATACATAATTTCCAACTATTGCTGTTTCACCAATTACAATACCCATACCATGATCAATGAAACAATATGAGCCGATAGTTGCCCCAGGATGTATTTCGATTCCTGTCAGGAATCTAGATATATGAGATAAGAGTCTACCTAAAAATTTTAATTTACAACGCCATAGTAGATTTGCGGGTCTGTGAAGTAATATTGCATGTAATCGAGGGTAAGCAAATATCGTTTCAAGAATGCTTGGAGCAGCAGGATCTTGATCTCGATAGTGCTGTATTAGTTTAATCATGGCGCCTCTAAGTGTTGTTGTGGTTTTATTATACTATTATAAAATCGATGTTTTAGCCATCCAAATAGGGTAGAATATCAATTGTTATTTGTATAGAGTATCAAAAGGTTGTGCTATGAATATATGTGACAATTTCAGTGAAACTATTGGTAAAACTCCATTGCTTAGGTTACATGAAATTGAGAGGTTGTTTGACTTAAAAGCCAAGTTAGTTGCTAAGTTAGAGTTTTTTAATCCGCTCTCATCTGTAAAGGATAGGGTAGCTCTGAATCTTATCGAAAATGCTGAAAAGGTTGGCGATATAAAGCCTGGTGCTACAACTTTGATAGAGCCAACGTCAGGCAATACCGGGATTGGACTGGCATTTATTGCTGCTGCAAAAGGTTATGATCTAATTATTACTATGCCAGAGACTGTATCGGTTGAAAGACGAAAATTAATACAACACTTTGGAGCCAAGCTTATCTTAACTCCTGCGGCAGAGGGCATGACTGGAGCAATTGCCAAAGCCAATGATTTGTTAAAAGAATTAAAAGATAGTGTTATATTGGGTCAGTTTACTAATCCAGCTAACCCAGAAGCACACAGGGCTTCAACAGCCTTGGAAATCTGGCAAGATACTGATGGTGAGATTGATATTTTGGTTGCAGGTGTAGGCACGGGTGGTACCATTACAGGTGTTGCCGAAGTTCTCAAGCATAAGAAATCTAGTTTTAAGGTAGTGGCTGTGGAACCTACATCTAGTCCTGTTTTATCCGGTGGTAAATCTGGTCCGCATAAAATTCAAGGTATAGGTGCTGGATTTGTTCCAGAGATTCTAAATACATCTGTGATCGATGATATTGTTACAGTTAGTGATGGGGATGCTTTAGAGTATGCTCGTTTAGTGGCGCGTGAAGAGGGTGTGCCTGCTGGTATCTCATCAGGTGCAGCATTGAAAGCGGCAATTGAAATAGCACAACGTATAGAGAATGAGAATAAATTGATAGTAGTTATCTTTGCGTCTAGTGCCGAGAGATACCTATCGACAGCTTTATTTACCGAAGATTAGATAGAGGTTTTTTCATATACGGCAAATGTAAAGTCAAACTCGTTTTTATCATCTTTTTTGAATTGTTTATGGCCTATGCGTTTGTATTTAGATTTGTCCCACTTAGGAAAGAAAGCATCAAGATCACTCATTTCTGTGTTGACTTCAGTTATATATAGTCTATCGGCATATTGCAAAAATTCCTTATAAATCTGAGCACCACCAATTACAAAAATCTCATAATGAGGTTTTGATTGCGCGAAGTTTAGAATTTCTTGAACACTGTTAATTATTAAACATTTGTCCTGCTTGTAGTCTTTATCTCTAGTTAGGATGATATTTTTACGGTTAGGGAGTGGGCGACCAATTGATTCAAAGGTTTTTCTTCCCATTACTATATAATTATCCTCAGTTATCTTTTTAAAGTTTTTAAGATCTTCAGAAAGTTTCCAAGCTAATGTATTCTCTTTGCCTATCCCAAGGTTTTTATCATAAGCTACTATTAGTGAAATCATTTTGATGTTGGGTTTTTACAATTATTTTGCAATATTTTAGCATTTTAAATAAATATAAAATACCTTTTGTAATTTATAAATTAAGTGTGATAAAATTTTACGGCTTATATATTATAAGCAGAATGTTTAATTAATAAATCATGTATCTTTTAACCAAAAGTTATGTCAAAGGGTGTCGGTTTCGATATTTGGCGTGACTAAGATACTAGATATAACCCAAATAAGGAAAATCAAAATGTCTTTAATGAAAGAAATGTTATCTGCTGGTGTTCACTTTGGACACAAAAAAGCTTTCTGGAACCCTCAAATGAAAGAATACATCTTCGGTATTAACCATGGTGTACATATTATTAACCTTGAGAAAACAGTTCCTCTTTTCCAAGATGCAGTTAACTTTGTTGGTAAAACTGTAGCTAATGGCGGTAAGGTTCTTTTTGTTGGTACAAAAAGACAAGCACAAGATATCATAGAAGCAGAAGCTAAAAGATGTGGTATGCCATTTGTGAGTCATAGATGGCTAGGTGGTATGTTGACTAACTATAAGACTGTTAGACAATCTATCAAAAGACTTGCTCAGTTAGAAAAGATGAAAGAAGATGGTACTTTAGATTCATTAACTAAGAAAGAAATGCTTCAAAATATCAGAACTATCGAGAAGTTAGAAAAAGTTCTTGGTGGAATCAAAGAGATGGGTGGCTTACCTGATGCTATCGTTGTTATTGATAGTAACAAAGAGCATATCGCTATTCAAGAAGCTCAAAAATTAGGTATCAAAGTTGTATCTATCGTAGATACTAACTCAAACCCTGAAGGTATTGATTACATCATCCCCGGTAATGATGATGCTGTTAAATCAATATCTTTCTATATGGCAAAATTTGCAGATGCTGTTATCGATGCACAAGGTTTAGATAGAGCAGTAGAAGCAAAAGCTGAAGAAACTACAGAAGCATAAGAAACAAACAAGGATAAAACAATGTCAAATATTTCTGCTAAATTAGTGAAAGAACTTAGAGAAAGAACTGGTGCTGGTATGATGGAGTGTAAAAAAGCTCTAGTTGCTGCTGCTGGTGATATTGAAAAAGCTGCTGAAGAAATGAGAATTTCTGGACAGGCGAAAGCTGACAAGAAGGCTTCTCGTGTGGCGGCTGAAGGTGTTATCGAAGTTTATGCTGCTGATGGTAGAGCTGTTCTACTTGAAATCAACTCAGAGACAGATTTCGTTGCTAGAGATGATACTTTCAAAGCGTTTGCTCAAAACGCTGTGAAAGCTGCTCATGCTTCAAAAGCTACAACTATCGAAGAAGTTTTAGCTGCTAAAACTGAGTCTGGTGAAACAGTTGAAGAAGCTCGTAAATCTTTAATTGCTAAGATTGGTGAGAATATTCAGGTTCGTAGAGTTAAAACTATCGAAGCTGGTAATTTAGGTGCTTATATTCATGGTGGTAGAATCGGTGTTGTTGCTGCTTTAGAAGGTGGTGACGATGAGCTTGCTAAAGATATCGCTATGCATGTTGCAGCTGCTAATCCTCAGTATGTTAATCCAAGTGATGTTCCAGCGGATGTTGTAGAAAAAGAGCAAGCTATTCAAGTAGAGATTGCTATGCAGTCTGGTAAACCTAAAGAAATCGCTGAAAAGATGGTTGTGGGTCGTATGAAGAAGTTCACTGGTGAAGTTAGCTTAACTGGTCAAGATTTCGTGAAAGATCCTAGCATCAAAGTTGAAAAGCTTGTTAAAGACAAGGGAGCTAAAGTAGTTAGCTTTATTCGTCTAGATGTTGGTGAAGGTATCGAGAAGAAAGAAGAAGACTTCGCGGCAGAGGTGATGAGCCAAATCAAAGGTTAATATATGTCTAATGATTCGTTAGAATGTTCTCAAAATGCTCCAAAGCTTAAGAGGGTCCTTCTTAAGTTAAGTGGAGAATCTTTATCGGCAGATCAAAGTTTTGGTATAAATGTTGAATCTGCTGCCCCTATCATAAATCAAATCAAAACTCTTGTTAACGCGGGTATTGAGCTAGCAATAGTTGTTGGTGGTGGTAATATCCTGCGTGGTGGCAGAGCTAATTTTGGTAATAAAATCAGAAGAGCTACCGCTGATTCTATGGGTATGATTGCTACCATGATCAACGCTTTAGCTTTGCGTGATATGCTTATTAGCGAAGGTGTCGATGCCGAAGCTTTTTCAGCAAAAGGTGTCGATGGTTTGTTAAAGGTGGCTAGTGCACATGAATTCAATCAGGAGCTTGCGAAGGGTAAGGTTTTGATATTTGCTGGTGGTACTGGTAACCCATTTGTGACTACAGATACTACGGCTAGTTTGAGAGCGGTCGAGGTTGGTGCAGATGCTTTGTTGAAAGCCACAACTGTTGATGGTGTGTATGATAAGGATCCTAATAAGCATTCAGATGCTAAGCGCTTTGAAAAAGTAACTTTCTCAGAGGTCGTTAGTAAAGAGTTGAATGTTATGGATTTGGGTGCATTTACTCAATGCAGGGATTTTGGTATTCCAATATATGTTTTTGATCTGACTCAGCCAAATGCTTTGATTGATGCTGTTGCTGATTCAAAACATGGTACGTGGGTTACTTTAGACTAATTGATTTTTAAAAAGGATTGTTTTTATGATAAACGAAATTCTAAAAGATGCTGAAAGCAGAATGACTAAGTCTTTAGAGGTTTTAGCCGATGATTTGGCTAAAATCAGAACGGGTCGTGCTCATCCTGATATTTTGGCTCATGTAACTATAGACTATTATGGCTCTGCCACACCGATTACTCAGGTGGCAAATGTTACAGTGCTTGACGCAAGAACGTTGGGTATTACTCCATGGGAGAAAGGTCTTTCTGGACAAATTGAGAAGGCTATTATGACTTCTGATCTTGGTCTTAACCCAACCAACCTTGGTGATAGTTTGAGAGTTCCGATGCCTGCTCTTAATGAAGAGCGTAGAAAAGAAATGGTTAAGCTTGTTAAGTCTGAAACAGAAAGTGGTAGGATTTCTATTAGAAATATTCGTCGTGATGCTAATAGTGACATTAAAGAGCTTCTTAAAGAAAAAGAAATAACAGAAGATGAAGCTAAGAGAGCAGAAGATAATATTCAAAAAATTACAGATAAAATGATTGCTCAAGCTGATGCGTTAGCGGTTAAAAAAGAGCAAGATTTAATGGCTGTCTAATTATTAGATTTCTTAATAAAACTTGTATTTCACTCTATTCTTTCTTATTATTTACGTAGTTTAAATATTTATATAAGTATTTGTCATGACCTTGGCTAAGGAAAATGCTCTTAAGCATGTTGCTATAATTATGGATGGTAATGGGCGTTGGGCTAAAAGTAAGCTAAAGCCAAGAATATTTGGTCATAGAAATTCTATATCTAGTGTAGATGCTTCTATAGAGTATTGTGCTGAGCGTAATATTCAGATGCTGACTCTCTTTGCTTTTGGTAGAGATAATTGGCTTAGGCCTGCTAAAGAAGTTTCTGATTTGATGGATCTTTTCTATAAGACTCTCAAGGATAAGACTCCAAAACTACATAAAAATAATATTGTTCTTAAAGTTATTGGTGATCGATCTAGGTTGCCAGACAAACTTGTACGTATGATAGAGTATGGTGAGTCTGTTACAAAAGACAATACTGGGTTGCAGCTTAGGTTGGCAGTTGATTATGCTGGAAGATGGGATATTGTTACTGCTATGAAATCTATCTTTGAAGATGTAAGTAATGGTAAGATGCGTTTGAGTGATGTGACAGAAGAAAATTTTGCTAGTTATACGATCGCTGGCGAGATGCCGGTTGATTTACTTATTCGTACTAGTGGTGAGGTTAGGTTGAGTGATTTTATGTTGTGGCAGCTGTCGTATGCTGAAATGTATTTTACTGATGTTATGTGGCCTGAGTTTACTAAGTTTGAATTTCAGAAGGCAGAAGAATATTTTAACTCACGCCAGAGAAGATTTGGTAAGAGTGGTGAACAACTTGATAAGAGGGATGTATGAAAGAAAGGATAATAACAGGAGTATTGTTAGTAATTTTTGTTTTTGCGGGGCTTGTGTATGCAAGTGACTATCTTTTTGGTGTTGGTGTCTTTTTGGTTGCAATGCTTTCGGCATATGAGTGGCTAAAGTTCACAAAGATTAGTCAGCAAGAGACGGTTAATTATCTTGTGATATTTATGATAATCTTGTTTGTTGTTTCTGAGTTTTTTGTTTATATTCAGTATGTTTTTCCAATATTTTGGCTGTATGCGATTTATAGGCTTAGTGGTTATGAGCGCCAGAAGTTTGATGCATTGTCTACCAATGAAATGTTAATACTTGGTGTTTTTGCGATTTCGCCATTTGCTGCTTCATTATATGTGTTGCACACCAATTCAATTGCTTGGATATTTATGTTTATTTTAGTTGTGGCTGGGGCTGATAGTGGAGCTTATTTTACAGGTAAAGCAATGGGTAAGCGTAAAATGCTTCCTCGCTTGAGCCCAAATAAAACTATTGAAGGCCTTTTGGGTGGTATGGCTTGTGCGGTAGTTATTGCGGTTATATTTCTTTTATTTATGGATTTGAGCATTTTTGAATATGTATTTATGGTTGTTATTTCGGCTGTGGTTGCTGCTTTGTCAGTGGTTGGAGATGTTTTTGAGAGTATGATGAAGCGAATTGCTGGTGTAAAGGATAGTGGTAATATTTTGCCTGGTCATGGTGGTGTGCTTGATAGGTTGGATGGCTATATGCCTGCTCTGCCTATTTTTGTTACATTGGGTTACCCGGCAGGTGTATTTGTTGTGTAGGAGAGCTGATTTGAATATAGAGCTAAAAATTTTAAATAAAGACATTGTCAAAGAGGTGCCTGAATATGGTACAGAAGGTTCGGCCGCAGTTGACCTTAGGGCTTGCATATCTCAAAAAGAGTTTTTGAATCCTCGGGAGTGTAAACTTGTTGGTACTGGTATTGCAATTAATATCGCAAACTCAGGCTATGCAGCTATGATTTTACCTAGATCAGGTTTGGGGCACAAAAAGGGTTTGGTATTGGGTAACGGTACAGGCCTTATTGATTCTGATTATCAAGGTGAATTGATGGTTTCTTGTTTTAACCGTTCTCAGGAAGTTATAGAGATAGAGCCTCTGATGAGATTTGCTCAGCTTGTTATTGTTCCCGTGGTTCAAGCAAAGTTTGATGTTGTAGAAGACTTTTCCCAGCAGACAGTCAGGGCGGCTGGTGGGTTTGGTCACACTGGAGTTTGATTTATGTTTTTTAATATTCCAAATATTCTAACTTTTGGACGTTTGTTTCTAATACCTTTTATTGTAATTTGTTATTATTTTGACTTTCCTCATCATCATGGTATTACAGCTACTTTATTTTTGCTTGGGGCAGCTACTGACTGGTTGGATGGCTATCTAGCGCGTAAGTGGGAGCAAACGAGTAAATTAGGTGCTTTTTTGGATCCTGTTGCTGATAAGTTGATAGTGGCTACTGCATTATGTCTTTTTATTGAAATGTATCCTTATTGGTGGGCAACAATTCCAGCAATTATTATGATATGTCGAGAGATTTTGGTATCAGCACTGCGTGAGTGGATGGCTGAGCTTGGTCAGCGTAGTGTCGTTAAGGTAGGTGTTTGGGGTAAGATCAAAACAACAGCCCAGATGGCGGCTTTATTTATATTTTTGATTAAGCCTGCGATAGATTTTAGGCACTCTTTGGATTATGCTAGCTTTAATACTTGGTTTATCTTATTAGGTTTTTTAATGCTTTATGTTGCGGTAATTCTTACGGTTTACTCTATGTGTAACTATCTTTATGTTGCGTTTAAGTCTGTTTTTGGCAACTCTGATAAATAATACTTTTTCTTTTCTTTCTTTTGCTTTTTTGTTATTATGTCTGTCTAATGCTATTTTTGCAGGGATCATATCCTTGTGAGGCATTTGAAATCAATTTAAAACAAAACTGATAAAAAACGGAGAATAATAACTAATGGCAACTATTAATCAGTTGGTGAACAACCCTCGCAAGAGATCGGTTGTTAAGTCTAAGGTTCCTGCGTTAAAGGCGTGTCCACAAAGAAGAGGTGTGTGTACTAGGGTGTATACTACAACTCCTAAGAAGCCTAACTCAGCACTTAGAAAAGTAGCTCGTGTAAGATTAACGAGCGGATTTGAGGTAACAAGCTACATTGGTGGTGAAGGTCATAACCTACAAGAGCATAGTGTTGTGCTTATCAGAGGTGGTAGGGTTAAAGATTTACCAGGTGTGCGTTACCACATTGTTAGGGGTGCTTTAGATACTTCAGGTGTTAATAATCGTAAGCACGGTCGTTCAAAGTATGGTACTAAGCGTCCTAAGTCTTAATTTGTGTTTAAAGTTTAACATTTGAAGAAGGTGTAAAAATGTCTAGAAGAAATAGAGCTCCTAAAAGAGATATTCTACCTGATCCTAAGTTTAAGAGTCAGGTTGTTGCTAAGTTTGTGAACCATATTATGCTAGATGGTAAGAAGTCTGTAGCAGAAAAGATTGTGTATGGTGCATTTGATAAAATTAAAGCTAAAGATGCATCCGCTAATGAGGTGGAAGTGTTTGAGAATGCTTTAGAAAGTGTTAGTCCAATGGTGGAAGTTAAGTCTCGTCGCGTTGGTGGTGCTACATATCAGGTTCCTGTAGAGGTTAGACCAGAGCGTCGTCAAACTCTAGGTATGAGATGGATAATTGATGCTGCTCGTAAGAGAAAAGAAAATACTATGGGTGATAGAGTTGCTGCGGAAATTCTAGAGGCTGTAGAAGGTAGAGGTGCTGCTGTCAAGAAGAGAGAAGATACTCATAAGATGGCTGAAGCTAACAAAGCATTTGCTCACTTTAGATGGTAATAGGAGAATAGAAAATGCCTCGTAAAACAGCTTTAGAAAAATATAGAAATATTGGTATCTGCGCTCACGTTGACGCAGGTAAAACAACTACTACAGAGCGTATTCTATTCTATACTGGTCTTTCTCATAAGATTGGTGAGGTGCATGATGGTGCTGCCACTATGGATTGGATGGAGCAAGAGCAAGAAAGAGGTATTACAATTACCTCTGCTGCTACTACAACTTTTTGGTCTGGTATGGATCAGCAGTTTCCAGAGCATCGTATAAATATTATTGACACTCCGGGTCACGTTGACTTTACTATTGAGGTAGAGCGTTCACTACGTGTACTAGATGGTGCGGTAGTTGTCTTCTGTGGTTCATCTGGTGTTGAGCCTCAGTCAGAGACGGTATGGCGTCAAGCTAATAAGTATGGTGTACCAAGAATCGTATTTGTAAATAAAATGGATAGATCTGGTGCTGACTTTGAAAGAGTGTGTGGCCAGATTAGAACGCGTTTAAAAGCAAATGTTGTTCCGGTTCAGTTAAATATTGGTGCTGAAGAAGATTTCAAAGGTGTTGTTGATCTTATGAAGATGAAGGCCATCATGTGGAATGAAGAAGACATGGGTCTAACTTATGATCTTGTCGATATTCCGGCTGAGCTTCAAGATAGGGCTGAAGAACTTCGTATGGAGATGATTGAGGCTGCTGCAGAAGCTTCTGAAGAGCTTATGGAAAAATACCTTGAAGAAGGCGAGCTTTCTGAAGATGAGATTAAACAAGGTCTTCGCACTAGAGTGTTAGCTAACGAAATCGTATTGGCATTCTGTGGATCTGCGTTTAAGAACAAGGGTGTTCAAGCTGTACTTGATGGTGTTATTGAATACTTGCCAGCTCCTAACCAAGTTGCTGCTATCAAATGTGAGACAGAGGATGGTGAGCCAGCTTCTCGTCCTTCATCTGATGAAGAGCCATTTGCAGCTCTTGCGTTTAAGCTTGCTACAGACCCGTTTGTTGGTAACCTAACATTTATACGTGTTTATTCGGGTGTGCTTAAGTCTGGTGATGCTGTATATAACCCTGTAAAAGGTAAGAAAGAGCGTGTCGGTCGTATTGTACAGATGCACTCAAATAAACGTGAAGAGATTAAAGAAGTACGAGCTGGTGATATTGCTGCTTGTATTGGTCTTAAAGATGTTACTACTGGTGACACTCTTTGTGATCTTGATAAGCCAGTAATTTTGGAAAGAATGGAATTCCCTGAGCCAGTAATTTCTGTTGCTGTTGAGCCTAAGACTAAGGCTGATCAAGAGAAGATGTCTATTGCGTTAGGTAAACTAGCTGCGGAAGATCCATCTTTCAGAGTTAAGACAGATGAAGAGTCTGGTCAAACAATTATCTCTGGTATGGGTGAGCTTCATTTAGATATTATTGTTGATCGTATGAAGCGTGAATTCAAGGTTGAGGCAAATGTTGGTAACCCTCAGGTTGCTTACAGAGAAACTATCCGTGGAACTGTGGATCAAGATAGTAAGTTTGTTCGTCAGTCTGGTGGTAGAGGTCAATACGGTCATGTTGTTGTCAAGTTTGAACCATTGGCTGTTGAGACTAACGATGCTGGTGAAGAGAAAACTTTTGAGTTTGTTGACGAGATTGTTGGTGGTGTGGTACCAAAAGAGTATATTAGTTCAGTTGCTAAAGGTATCGAAGAGCAGATGCAAAATGGTGTGTTAGCTGGTTATCCTATGATTGGTGTTAAGGCTACATTGTTTGATGGTTCTTACCATGATGTTGACTCATCTGAGATGGCGTTTAAGATTGCTGCTTCAATGGCCCTTAAAGAGGGTGCTAAGAAAGCAAATGCTTGTATACTTGAGCCAATCATGAAGGTTGAGGTTGTGACTCCTGAAGATTATTTAGGTGATGTTATGGGTGACCTTAACAGAAGAAGAGGTATTATCGAAGGGATGGACGAAAACCCAAGCGGAAGAGTTATTAATGCTCTAGTTCCTCTTTCAGAAATGTTTGGTTATGCCACGAATGTGCGTTCTATGAGCCAAGGTAGAGCATCATTCTCTATGGAGTTTAAGAAGTACTCTGAAGTGCCAAATAATATTGCTGATGAAATAATCAAATCACGTAACTCATAATAAAAGGATATAATTAAAATGGCTATAAATAATCAACGTATTAGAATTAGATTAAAAGCCTTTGATCATAAGCTTATCGATATTTCTACTCAAGAAATTGTTGATACAGCTAAGAAAACAGGGGCTCAAGTAAAGGGACCAATCCCTTTACCAGTTCGTAAAGAGAAATTTACAATTCTTATTTCTCCGCACGTAAACAAAAAAGCAAGAGATCAATATGAGATCAGAACTCACAAGAGATTGATTGATATTGTTGAACCTACGGATAAAACTGTAGATGCTCTAATGAAGCTTGATTTAGCATCAGGTGTTGATGTTCAGATCAGTTTAAGCTAATATATACGATACTTTTTTGGAAATTCCAGAAAATAGTATTGGTTAGGTCTCTGCAGTCAATCGTAATTGCAGAGTTAATATAATAATAATAGAGGATATAATAATGTCTTTAGGATTAGTTGGTCGCAAATGTGGTATGACTCGTATATTTACTGAAGATGGTGTTTCTATTCCTGTTACAGTTGTTCAAGTTGAGTCAAACAAGGTTACTCAAGTTAAAACTGCTGAGACGGATGGTTATAATGCTATTCAAGTAACTACTGGTTTTAAAAAGCGTTCTAATGTAAACAAGCCTGCTGCAGGTCATTATGCGAAAGCTGGTGTTGAGCCGGGCAGAGGTTTGTGGGAGTTTGCTATTGATAATGCTTCTGAGTACGAAGTTGGTGCATCTATTGATGCTACTATTTTCGAAGCAGGTCAGAAAGTGGATGTCAGAGGTGTATCTAAAGGTAAGGGTTTTGCAGGTGGTGTTAAGCGTCACAACTTTGCTACTCAAGATGCTACTCACGGTAACTCTCTTTCTCATAGAGTTCATGGTTCTACTGGTCAAAACCAGACTCCAGGTAGAGTATTCAAAAACAAAAAGATGGCTGGTCACTTAGGTAGCGAAAACGTTACTATTCAGTCACTTGAAGTTGTGAGAGTGGACGCGGAAAATGGTTTATTACTTTTGAAAGGTGGTATTCCGGGTTCAGTTGGTGGAGATATTATCGTTACTCCAGCTGTTAAAAGTTAGTAGATAAATATTAATTATACCGGAGAGTTGTTGTGGACTTAAATATAAAATCTTTAGCTGGTGCAGAGGCTGGTGTAGTGGGTGTTGCAGATGGTATATTTGCAGCTGACTATAATGAAGCCCTAATTCATCAGGTTGTTGTTGCTTATATGGCAGGCGCTCGTCAAGGTACTAAAGCTCAGAAGACTAGATCAGAAGTATCTGGTGGTGGAGCTAAGCCTTGGAGACAGAAAGGTACAGGTAGAGCGAGAGCGGGTACGATCCGTTCACCTATTTTCAGAAAGGGTGGTGTTACATTTGCAGCTAAGCCTAAGAGCTATAAGCAAAAAGTAAATCGTAAAATGTATTCAGGTGCTGTTAAATCAATACTATCTGAATTGGTTAGATCTGACAGAATGACTGTTGTTGAGCAGTTGAAGTTAGATACTCCTAAGACAAAAGAATTCAAGACAATTGTTGATTCTTTAGGTGTTAAAGATGTTCTTTTTGTTGTTGGTGTGGAAGAGTTTAATGAAAATTTATACTTATCTTCTAGAAACCTTAAGAATGTTGCAGTATGTGATTCTGTGGAAATTAATCCAGTTTCTTTAGTTTGCTTTGAAAATGTTGTATTCACTAAGCAAGCTATTAAAGAAGTAGAGGAGAAACTAGTATGAGTTCTCAAGAAAAATTATTAAAGACAGTTGTTAGACCTCACGTTTCTGATAAGACTTATGGTCTTTCAGATGCTAACTCTACTATAGTGTTCGAAGTAGCAAGAACTGCGACTAAGCAAGATGTGAAAAGTGCTGTAGAGAAGCTTTTTGAGGTTAAAGTTGAATCTGTGAATATCCTTAATGTTAAAGGTAAAGCTCGTAGATTTGGTCGTGTTGAGGGTAGAACAAAGGCTTGGAAAAAGGCTTATGTAAAGCTTGCTGAAGGACATGACATCAATTTTGTTGGTGCAGAGTAACTTAGAGAAGGTTTGTAATCATGATTGAAATAAAAAAAGCTAAACCTACTTCACCTGGCCGTCGCCACGTAGTGAGCGTAAAGAATACAGAATTACACACAGGTAAGCCGTTTAAGGGTTTGGTAGAAGCTAAGAAGAGTAAGGCTGGTAGAAACAATACTGGTAGAATTACAGTTCGTCATCAAGGTGGCGGACATAAGCAGCATTACCGTGTTGTGGACTTTAAAAGAAACAAAGATAATATCGTAGCTAAGGTTGAGAGAATCGAGTACGATCCTAACCGTAGCGCAAATATTGCTTTAGTACTTTATGCTGATGGTGAAAGAAGATATATCGTCGCTCCTAAAGGTTTAAAGAAAGATATGTCGATAGTTTCTGGTGAAAAAGTAGATGTTGCTGTAGGTAACTGTATGCCATTGAGAAATATCCCTCTTGGTACAGTTATTCATAATATCGAAATGAAGCCTATGAAAGGTGCGCAAATGATCAGAAGTGCTGGTACTTTCGCTCAGTTGGTTGGTAAAGATAATGCTTATGCAATTATTCGTTTAAGATCAGGTGAGATGAGAAGAGTGCTTCTTGATTGTAGAGCTGTTATTGGTGTGGTATCAAATTCTGAGCACAACTTAAAATCTTTAGGTAAGGCTGGTGCGAAGCGCTGGAGAGGCGTAAGACCTACTGTAAGAGGTGTTGCGATGAACCCAGTAGATCACCCGCATGGTGGTGGTGAAGGTCGTACTTCAGGTGGTAGACATCCTGTGTCTCCATGGGGTGTGCCTACTAAAGGTTATAAGACGCGTAAAAATAAGCGTTCTAATAAGTTGATTGTTCAAAAACGTAAGTAATTAGGGAGAAGGTTGTGCCTCGTTCATTAAAAAAAGGACCTTTTGTAGATCATCATCTTTTAAAGAAGGTTTTTGAAGCGCAAGAAAGTAATTCTAAAAAGCCAATCAAAACGTGGTCGAGAAGATCATTGATTGTGCCGGATATGATAGGTTTAACTATAGCTGTACATAACGGTCAACAGCATGTGCCAGTTCTTATGACTGAAGAAATGGTAGGTCATAAGTTAGGTGAGTTTGCTGTAACTCGTAACTACCGTGGTCATGCAGCTGATAAAAAAGCTAAGAAGAAATAGTTGGGGTTATACACATGGAAGTACAAGCTAAATTAAAAAATGCTAGAATCTCAGCTCAAAAGGCAAGACTAGTAGCAGACCAAGTCAGGGGCTTACCTGTAGAGCAAGCTATTAATCTTTTGACTTTTAGTAATAAGAAAGCAGCAGTGCTAATTAAAGATGTTTTAAATTCAGCTATCGCTAATGCAGAGCATAATGATGGTATGGATGTTGACTCATTGTTTGTTTCAACTGTATTTGTAGATGAGGGTCCCACTATGAAGCGTTTTGAAGCTAGAGCAAAAGGTCGTGGAAATCGTATTTTAAAAAGAACTTCGCATATCACTGTGAAAGTTGCTGAGAAAAATTAAGAGGTGTAGTAAAAATGGGTCAAAAAGTAAATCCTAATGGAATTCGATTAGGCATAGTAAAAGAGCATAATTCAACGTGGTATGCTGACTCTTCTGACTACGCTACTAAGCTTAATGAAGATATTAAGGTTAGAGAGTTTTTGCATAAAAAACTTGCATCAGCAGCAGTTAGTAAGATTCAAATTGAGAGACCTGCTCAAAATGCTAAAATCACAATACATACAGCAAGACCTGGTATCGTGATTGGTAAGAAGGGCGAAGATGTTGAAAAATTACGTTCTGATGTTAATAAGTTAATGGGTATACCTGTTCAGATTAATATTGAAGAAGTGCGTAAGCCAGAGATTGATGCTAAATTAGTTGCTGATAGTGTAGCTCAGCAATTAGAAAAAAGAGTAATGTTCAGAAGAGCTATGAAAAAGGCTATGCAAGCTGCTATGAAATCAGGTGCTAAAGGTATCAAGATTATGGTTAGTGGTCGTTTAGGCGGTGCTGAGATTGCTCGTTCTGAGTGGGCTAGAGATGGTAGAGTTCCTCTACAAACTTTTAGAGCGGATGTGGATTATTCTACAGCTCAAGCGTTGACGACTTATGGTATCATAGGCGTTAAAGTTTGGATCTATAAGGGTGAAGTTCTTCCTGGTCAATTGAATCAGAAAAATAATAAAAAAGGAGCTAAATAATGCTACAGCCTAAGCGTACAAAGTTTCGTAAACAGCAGAAGATGCGTAATAGAGGCTTGGCTCACAGAGGTAATAAAGTAAGCTTTGGTGAGTTTGGTCTACAGGCGACATCTAGAGGTAGAGTTACTGCTAGACAAATAGAAGCAGGAAGAAGAGCTATTACTCGTCATATTAAGCGTGGTGGTAAAGTTTGGATTAGAATCTTCCCAGATAAGCCAATTACACAAAAACCTCTTGAAGTTCGTATGGGTAAAGGTAAAGGTTCTGTTGAATATTGGGTTGCTCAAATTCAGCCGGGTCGTGTACTATATGAGATCACTGGTGTAAAAGAAGAATTAGCGCGTGAAGCTTTTGCTAGAGCAGCTGCTAAGATGCCAGTGCAGACAACTTTTGTTGAAAAGCAGGTGATGTAATGAAAAGAAAAGATACTTTAAAAGATTATAGAGGTAAAAGTATTGACCAATTGCAAGAAGCGAAAATAGAGTTATTGCAACAGTTATTTTCTCTTCGTATGCAGAAGGGTACAGGGCAATTAAAAAAGAATCACTTGTTTAAAAGTGCAAAAAGAGATATTGCTCGTATAAATACAATAATATCAGAAAAGAATAAATAGGTGCCTTAAAGATGAGCGATAAAATTAGATTGTTAGAAGGTAAAGTTTCTAGCGTAGCTATGGATAAAACTGTAGTTGTAAGAGCTGAAAGATATGTTAAGCACCCTTTATATGGTAAATTCGTTAAGAAAACTACTAAGTATTATGTTCATGATGAGAAAAATGAATGTAAAGAAGGTGATGTTATCAAGTTCAAAGAAACTAAACCGTATTCAAAAACTAAGAAATGGTGTTTAGTCGATATTATCCATAGAGAAAAATAATAAATTTGATTTTATTTTTGTTTATTGGTATATTTATCGGACTGCAAATTACTCAGCAGTCTTATATAATAATAATTAAGGGTTATTTGTATGATTCAAATGCAAACAGAACTCCAAGTTGCTGATAACAGTGGCGCTAAGAGAGTAGAGTGTATTAAAGTTTTGGGTGGTTCACATCGCAGATATGCATCTATTGGAGATGTTATAAAAGTGACTGTGAAAGAAGCTGCTCCAAGAGGTAAAGCTAAAAAAGGATCTGTATATAATGCTGTAGTTGTTAGAACAGCTAAAGGTGTTCGTAGAAAAGATGGTTCTAAAGTCCGTTTTGATGGCAATGCTGCCGTGCTTCTAAATGCTAACGGCCAACCTATCGGGACACGTATTTTTGGCCCTGTTACTAGAGAACTACGTACAGAGAAGTTTATGAAGATCGTATCTTTAGCACCAGAAGTACTATAGTTATATTTATTGAGGTGTAGATAATGAATAGATTAAAAAAAGGTGATGACGTAATAGTTATTGCTGGTAAAGATAAGGGTCGTAGAGGCGTTGTTAAATCATTCGCTAAAGGCGGTTCTTTAGTTTTAGTGGAAGGTATTAATATTGTTAAGAAACATGTTAAGCCTAACCCTAATAGAGGTGTGGAAGGTGGAGTTGTTGAGAAAGAACTTCCTGTTGATGCTTCTAACGTTGCTATCTTTAACCCTGCTACTGAAAAAGCAGATAGAGTGGGTTACAAGTTTGTTGATGAGAAAAAGGTTCGCTACTTTAAATCTAATGGCGAGCTTGTAGACTTATAGGACTAAGTTTTTATGGCAAGATTAAAAGATTATTATCAAAAAGAGCTTGTAGCTAAGTTAAAGTCTGAGCTAGGGCTAGATAATATAATGGAAGTACCTGCTATTGAGAAAATTACTCTTAATATGGGTGTTGGTGATGCTGCAAAAGACAAGAAGATTATGACTTTTGCGTTAAATGATTTGACAGCGATTGCTGGTCAAAAACCAGTTGTTACTAAGTCTAAAAAATCAATTGCTGGTTTTAAAATTCGTGACGGATGGCCAATAGGTGCTAAAGTTACTTTACGTGGTGAGCGTATGTATGAATTTTTAGATAGACTTATAACAATTGCTATTCCTAGAATCAGAGATTTTAGGGGGTTAAGTGCTAAATCTTTTGATGGAAGAGGTAATTATAGCTTAGGTATGAGAGAGCAAATTTCTTTCCCTGAAATTGATTATGATAAAGTTGACTCTATCAGAGGTTTAGATATTTCGATAACTACTACAGCTAAAAATGATGATCAAGGAAGAGCTTTGCTTAAAGCATTTGGTTTTCCTTTTAAGTCTTAATTTAAATTGGGGTTTTAAATGGCAAAAAAATCAATGATTCAGAGAGAGTTGAAGAGAGAAAAATTAGTAGCTAAATATGCTCAAAAAAGAGCTGAGCTAAAAGCTATTATTCTTGATACAAACTCTACTGAAGAACAAAAATGGGAAGCTCAAATTAAACTGCAGAAGTTACCGGTAAACTCTTCAGCTTCTAGAGTTCAAAGAAGATGTAAAGTTACAGGTAGACCACATGCTGTATACAGAAAGTTTGGTTTATGCCGTAATAAGCTTAGAGAGTATGCAATGGCAGGTGATGTTCCTGGTTTGAAAAAAGCTAGTTGGTAATAAGGAATTTAAGTTATGAGTATGCAAGATCCTATCGCGGATATGTTTACAAGAATTAGAAATGGTCTTTCTGCAGAGAAGGAAGTTATTTCTGTACCATTTTCAAAAATGAAGATGGAAATCGCGAACTTTTTAGTTAACGAAGGTTATATTAAAGGTTGTTCAAAAGGCACAACTTCAGCAGGTCATCCTTCAATTGAAATTGAACTTAAGTATCATGCAGGCACGCCTGTAATTGAGATGATAAAGAGAGTTTCTAGACCAAGTTTGAGAATTTATAAGTCTCATGAAGAGCTACCTAAGGTATATGGTGGTTTCGGTGTTGCTATTATCTCTACATCTAAAGGTTTGGTAAGTGATAGAAAGGCTAGAGATCTTGGTGTTGGTGGCGAAATTATCGGCTACGTAGCTTAAGTTAGCAAGGAGATTTGATATGTCAAGAATAGGTAAAAAACCTGTTGCTATCCCTAGTGGTATTACGATAAATGTTGCTGCTGGTAATCAGGTTGAAGTTAAAGGAGCTAAAGCAACTTTAAGTAAAACTTTTTCTACAGAAGTAACTTTTAATATTGAAGATGGTGTTGCAACTGTATCACCTAATAACAGCAGTAAGAATGCTGTTGCTCAGTCTGGTACTGCAAGAGCTATACTTAACAATATGGTTGAAGGTGTAAGTAAAGGTTTTGAAAGAAAATTAAAGATTATTGGGGTTGGTTATCGTGCTAAAGCTCAGGGTAGCGAACTTAATCTTACTTTAGGCTTTTCACATCCTGTGGTTTACAAATTACCACAGGGTATAACAGCTGAAACTCCAGCTCCAACAGAAATTGTTCTTAAAGGTGCTGATAAAGAGCTTTTAGGTAAAGTAGCTTCTGAAATCAGAGATTATAGAAAGCCTGAGCCATATAAAGGTAAAGGTGTTCGTTACGAAGATGAGTATGTAGCGAAGAAAGAAGCTAAGAAGAAGTAGTTAGGTAAGGGATAGTATAATTATGAATAAAAAAACTGCTCGTTTAAGTCGTAGTAAACGTACTAGAATTAAACTAAAAGAGCTTGGTCATACTAGACTGTGTGTTTATAGAACACCTAAGCATGTATATGCTCAAGTAATATCTGGTGATGGTTCTACTGTAATAGCTGCGGCGTCTACTGTAGAAAAAGACGTGAAGGCAAAGTGTAAATATACTGGTAATGTTAATTCTGCTGCAATTGTTGGCGAAGTTATTGCTAACAGATGTAAGGAAAAGGGTATTTCACAGGTTGCTTTTGATAGATCTGGATATAAGTATCATGGACGTGTTAAAGCTTTAGCAGAGGCTGCTAGAGAGCATGGTCTTCAGTTTTAATAAATAAAATATGGATGATTATTCATTATGTCTAATGAAGTGAAAAAAAACGAAGAGCTGATTGAAAAGTTAGTTAGTGTTAAGAGACACTCTAAGACAGTAAAAGGTGGAAGAATTATGAGCTTTGCCGCTTTAACTGTTGTGGGTGATGGTAAAGGTAGAATTGGAGTAGGTAGAGGTAAGTCTAGAGAAGTACCTGCTGCTATCCAAAAAGCTATGGAAAACGCTAAGAAAAACATGGTATCAGTTAATCTTAATAACGATACGTTATGGTATGCTACTATGTCTAATCATGGTGCTTCAAAAGTATTTATGCAACCTGCATCTGCTGGTACTGGTATTATTGCTGGTGGTGCTATGCGTTCGGTTTTTGAGGCTGTTGGTGTACACAACGTTTTAGCAAAAACTTATGGCTCAACTAATCCTGCAAACGTTGTAAGAGCAACGATAGCTGGTTTGGCAAAAATTAAATCACCAGAAGAGATCGCTGAGAAAAGAGGTTTGTCTGTTGAAGAGATTCAGGGGTAATTAAAAATGACTCAAGCTAAAACATTTAAAGTTACTTTAACAAAAAGCTTAATTGGCCGTAAAGAAAACCATATAGCATCAGCTAGAGGTTTAGGTCTTAGAAAAATAAACCATACTGTCGAGGTGTTAGATACTCCTGAAAATCGTGGTATGGCAAACAAAATATATTATATGGTTAAGATAGAGGGGTAGTATAAGATGAAATTAAATACAATTGCTCCTGCTGCTGGCTCTAAGAGTGCTCCGAAAAGACTTGGGCGTGGTATTGGAAGTGGATTAGGTAAAACTTCTGGTAAAGGTCACAAAGGTCAAAAAGCACGTTCAGGTGGCTATCATAAAGTAGGTTTTGAAGGCGGTCAGATGCCTATACAAAGAAGACTACCAAAGTTTGGTTTTACTTCTGCGTCTAAAAGATTTGTTGCTGAAATTAGACTACATGAATTGAATAATGTAGCTCTAGAAGAAGTAACTCTTGATGCTTTAAAAGACTCTGGTCTTATAAGAAAAGATATTAAATCAGTAAAAGTAATAGCAAGTGGAGAAATCCAAAAAGCTGTTAGCCTTAAAGGTATAGCTTGCACAAAAGGTGCTAAAGAAGCTATCGAAAAAGCTGGTGGTAAGGTAGAGTAAGATTTAAGATATGTCAAAGTATAACAGTGCTTCTGGTACAACAGGTGAATTAAAATCTAGATTAATTTTTGTGGTTATCGCTATATTAGTATTTAGATTAGGGGTATATATTCCTATTCCAAATATTGATCCTACTAAATTGGTCGAGATTATATCAAATCAGCACTCATCAACAGGTGGTTTGATGAGTATGTTTAATATGTTCTCTGGTGGCGCTCTTACTCAAATGAGTATCTTTGCATTGGGTGTGATGCCATATATTTCGGCATCTATTATTTTTCAGATGCTTTCAGCTGTATATCCTAAATTTATAGAGCTTAAAAAAGAAGGTGAATCTGGTCAAAAGAAGATAACCCAATATACAAGATATTTGACACTTGCTTTGGCTATAGTACAATCATTTGGTATTGTTGCATTTGTATTGCATCAAGATGGCTTAGTGACTACAAGCAATATGGGGTTATTTTATTTAACTACAATTGTTTCTGTTACTACTGGTAGTATGTTTTTAATGTGGTTGGGTGAGCAAATTACAGAAAGAGGTGTAGGTAACGGTATATCACTACTAATCTTCTCTGGTATCGTTGCTAATCTACCATTTGAAATTTCTAATACGCTATCTCAAGCTAATCAACATGTAATATCTTACTTATCTGTTTGGGTTCTATTGATACTTCTTTTGCTTGTTATTGCTTTTGTGGTATTCATGGAGAGTGCTCAAAGAAAAATTACAGTAAACTATGCTAAAAGGCAGCAGGGTAGAAAAATGTTTGCTGCTCAGACTAGCCATCTACCATTAAAGTTAAATATGGCAGGTGTGATTCCAGCAATCTTTGCATCATCTATACTTATGGTGCCTGGTGTGTTGCTTGGTTGGTTATCTAACTATAATTCACTTGGTTGGTTTGCAGATGTTGCAGAAATGTTGCAACCTGGAAGTATTGTCTATACTGTAGTATTTGCTGCGACAATTATTTTCTTTTGTTTCTTCTATACTTCATTGGTGTTTAATCCAAAAGAAACAGCAGATAATCTGAAAAAATCTGGAGCTTACATTTCTGGTGTAAGACCTGGTGAGCAGACAGCTAAGTATATTGATGCAGTTATGACTAGACTAACTTTAGTAGGTTCACTTTATATTACAGCTATATGTTTATTACCAATTTTTGTGGTTAAGTTCTTCGCTCAAGGACTTTCATTTACATTTGGTGGTACATCTTTGCTAATTGTAGTAGTTGTGATGATGGACTTTATGGCTCAAGTTAGATCTCATATGATGTCAACACAATATGATTCTTTACTAAAGAAAGCAAATCTTAGTGGTAAGAGAAAATAGAGAAATATTATTGGAGAAATTAAAATGAAAGTTAGAGCTTCAGTTAAGAAAATGTGTAGAAACTGTAAAGTTATCAAACGTAATAGAGTAGTTCGTGTGATATGTACAGACCCTAGACATAAGCAAAGACAAGGTTAAACAATCAAGCAAATTAAATAAAGCTTGATTATTTGTTTTTAAAAAGCTATCCTAGCAAGTTACAAAATGCGATAGATAGTAACTAAATTAAGAATAATTATTAGGAGTGAATTAGATGGCTCGTATAGCTGGTGTTAATATTCCTGTTCATAAACATACAGTGATAGGATTAACTTCAATTTATGGAATAGGTAAAACAAGAGCGCAACAAATTTGCCAATCTTGCAAAGTAGATCCAACTGTTAAAATTAAAGATTTATCTGAAGAACAGATTGAAATTTTGAGAACAGAAGTTGCTAAATTTACGGTAGAAGGTGATTTGCGCCGTGAAGTTTCTATGGACATAAAAAGACTTATGGACTTAGGTTGTTTCAGAGGTAGAAGACATCGTCGTAGCCTTCCTGTAAGAGGACAAAGAACGAAGACTAATGCACGTACTCGTAAAGGTCCAAGAAAGCCAATCAAGGCGTAAAATACAATTATAACTATAAAGATTAAAGGGTAGATTATATGGCTAAGTCTGTTAGATCATCAAAGAAAAAAGTAAAAAGAGTAGTGACTGATGCAGTTGCTCATATTTACTCATCTTTTAATAACACTATAGTAACTATCACAGATAGACAAGGTAATGCTTTATCTTGGGCTACTTCTGGTGGTAGTGGCTTTAGAGGTTCGAGAAAAAGTACACCTTTTGCTGCTCAAGTAGCTGCTGAAAGAGCCGCTGATATGGCTCTTGAGTATGGTGTTAAAAACGTAGATGTTTTAGTAAAGGGACCAGGTTCAGGTAGAGACTCTGCTGTTAGAGCTTTAAATGCTAAAAACTTAAAAGTTACAAGCATAACAGATGTGACTCCATTACCGCATAATGGTTGTCGTCCTCCTAAGAAACGTCGTGTTTAATATTTTAAAGGGAAATTAATAATGGCTAGATATCTAGGACCAAAATGTAAGCTTTCTAGAAGAGAAGGTACTGACTTATTTTTAAAAAGTGGTGTAAAAGCTAACGACGAAAAATGTAAAATGAATACTGCACCGGGTCAACATGGAGCAAGAAGAGCGCGCCTATCTGACTATGGTTTACAGTTAAGAGAAAAGCAAAAAGTTCGTCGTATGTATGGTGTTTTAGAAGGTCAATTCAAAAAATACTATCTTGAAGCTAATAGAAGAAAAGGTAACACAGGTGCTACTTTATTAGAGATATTAGAGTCAAGACTAGACAATGTTGTTTATAGAATGGGTTTTGCTGCTACGCGTGCAGAAGCTAGACAACTTGTTGTACATAAAGGTATTATGCTTAATGGACATACTTGTAATGTTCCTTCAGCGCAAGTTAAATCTGGTGATATAGTTGCAGTTAGAGAGAAAGCTAAAAAGCAGTTAAGAATTCAAAATGCTGTTGAGCTTGCTAAGCACAGAAAAGAACTTTCTTGGATTGATGTAAATACTGATTCACTAGAAGGTACTATGAAGTCTTCACCGGATAGATCAGAATTATCTGCAGATATAAATGAACAATTAATCATCGAGCTTTACTCTAAGTAATAATTTTATTATTTTTTAAAGACTCGTATATAGCCTTATTTCAAGGAGATTTTTTTAGTGAGTAATAATAATTCAAATCAGGAATTTGTACCTAATATACAGCTTAAAGAAGAGTTAGGGGCTTTTGGATATAAAATTCAAGTTTCTCCTGTAGAAAAAGGTATGGCTCATATCCTTGGTAACTCTATTAGAAGATTTTTGTTATCTTCATTATCAGGTGCTTCTATTATCAAAGTCAATATAGATGGTGTGTTACATGAATATTCGACTTTAGAAGATGTTAAAGAAGATGTTGTTGAGATTGTTTCTAATCTAAAAAAAGTTGCAATAAAGCTTGATAAAAGTGTAGCAAAAGTAGAATTAGAACTATCAGTAACTAAATCTGGTGTTGTAACTGCAGGAGATTTTAAAACAACTCAAGGCATAGAAATTATCAACAAAGATCAGCCTATTGCTACTCTAACTAACGAAAGAGAGTTTAGTCTGACAGCTACTGTTAGTGTGGGTAGAAATGTCGGAATTCTTTCGGCACTACCAACTGAGCTAGAAAATGTTGGAGACATCGCTGTTGATGCGGATTTCAATCCTATAAAAAGAGTTGCTTTTGAAATTTTTGATAATGGAAATAGTGAGACATTAGAAGTGTTTGTGAAAACAAATGGTACTATTGAACCACTAGCTGCTGTTACAAAAGCACTAGAGTATTTCTGTGAACAAATATCTGTATTTGTATCTCTTAGAGTACCAAGTAATGGTAAGACTGGAGATGCACTATTAGATTCTAATATTGATCCTATATTACTTAAACCAATTGATGACCTAGAGTTAACCGTTAGATCATCTAACTGCTTAAGAGCAGAGAATATTAAGTATTTAGGTGACTTAGTACAATATTCAGAGTCGCAGCTTATGAAGATACCTAATTTAGGTAAAAAATCTCTAAATGAGATCAAGCAAATATTAATAGACAATAGTTTATCTTTAGGTGTTCAAATTGATAACTTTAGAGAACTAGTTGAAGGAAAATAAATATATAGTAATCATATAATATTAACTATAAAGGAGTAATTACTATGAGACATCGTAAAAAAGGAAGTAAGTTCGGAAGAACTAGTAGTCATAGAAAAGCTATGTTTAAGAATATGTCAGCATCTTTGATTAATCATGAGCTTATTAAAACTACTTTACCTAAAGCAAAAGAGTTAAGAACTATAGTTGAGCCTTTAGTTACTTTAGCTAAAAGAGAACATAAGCTAAGAAATGAATTAGATGTTAACTCTAATGAGTTTAAAGCACAATCTGTTGCTCTTAGAAGACAAGCTTTTGATTTCTTAAGAAATAAAGCTGCTGTTACTAAGCTTTTTGAAGAGTTTGGTGCTCGTTACGCAGAAAGAGCTGGTGGTTATACTAGAATTCTTAAGTGTGGTTATAGATTTGGTGATAAAGCTCCTATGGCTTTCATCGAATTGGTTGATAGACCTCAGGTAGAAGAAGCTGCTGACGAAGAATAATAATCTTTTTTCTATATTCTATATTTATCTCAAACAAATATATCTATTTTAAATTTAACTTACTCTTATAAATTTTGCTAAACTCTTAATAATAGAGTTTTGAAAAATATTATCTTATTATATGCTACAAAAAATTTATCAGAGTATAATAGTCCTTCTTGTTATTATAAATTCATTTACTTTAATTGCTCAGATCGATTATGGCGATATTAATTATTTGAATTATATAAATATAGCTTTTTCAGCTATTTTTTCTATAGAATACATTATCAGATTTTTTTTAGCACGGAGAAAGTTTGTTTTTGTTTTTGGTTTTTATAATGTTATTGATTTTATAGCGATATTTTTACCATTAATATTATCATTGTTTGGTATTAATTCTCATGAATTAATAGCATTGAGGTTACTAAGAGTATTCAAAATTTTCCAAAATACAGCGATAATGAATAGATTGATTAATGTATTTAAAAAAATCTATCTCGAACTGTTAGTATCATACTGCTTAATTTTTGTGATATTGATAATATCTTGTATCTTGATGTTTTATGCTGAGCATGAAGCCCAACCTCAGGTTTTTTCATCTATATCTAATACTTTGTGGTGGGGTGTTATTACTCTAACAACGGTAGGTTATGGAGATATGTATCCAATTACACTCTTGGGTAGATTAATAGCAGCTATAGTTTCTATGCTGGGAATTGGTGTTTTTGCTATTCCAAGTGGTTTGATTGGAGGTGCTTTTATTGACGAAATCCGCCAAGAAAGAGAGCTGGCTGCCAAAAATAAACAAAAAGCAGGATAATTATCTAAAAAGACATTTTTTATATACTAAAAAATCTTGAAAAAATAGCAATGACTCTCATATAGATACTTGTGATTAAGTTATTTGAAAAAAGTATAACAAAAGAGGGTTATATAAATGTCAGAGAAAAAATATACATTTGAAACAGAAGTTGATAAATTACTTCATCTTGTGATCCATTCACTATATTCAAACCGTGAGATATTCTTAAGAGAGCTTGTATCTAATAGTTCTGATGCTATCGAGAAGCTAAGATATGAAAGTATCTCTAATGCAGCTTTGAATGAGGATGATACTGATTATGCTATTAGAATTGATTTTGATAAAGATGCAAAAACAATTACTGTTAGTGATAATGGTATTGGTATGACTGAAGAAGAGGTTATTGAAAATCTTGGTACAATTGCAAAGTCTGGAACTAAAAAATTCTTAGAAAGCTTAACTGGCGACAAGAGTAAAGATAATGAGTTAATTGGTCAGTTTGGTGTTGGTTTCTACTCTTCATTTATCGTTGCTGATAAGGTTACAGTTAGAACAAGAAAAGCAGGTCAAGATAAAGCTCAGGCAACTAAATGGATTTCTGATGCAAAAAATGGCTTTACAGTCGAGACTATAACTAAAGACAAGCGTGGTACAGAAATAACTCTTCATATTAAAGAAGATCAATTAGATCTGCTCGAGTATCACTTACTAAAAGGTTTAGTTAATAAATATTCTGATTGTATTAATACACCGATTCAAATGAAAAAAGTTGAAACTAATGATAAGGGTGAGCAAACAATCAAAGATGAGTATGAGACTGTAAACAATACTAAAGCTATTTGGTTAAGATCAAAAGATGAAATAAGTGACGAAGAGTACCAAGAGTTTTATAAGTATATATCTCATGATTTTGCTAATGCTTTGATGTGGTCTCATAATAAAGTAGAGGGTAATCTTGAGTACAACAGCTTGCTATATATTCCAGAGAATAAGCCTTTTGATTTTTGGAATAGAGATAAAGATTATGGTTTATCTTTATATGTGCGTAGAGTATTTATTATGGAGAATAAAGAACTATTACCTCCATATTTAAGATTTGTTAAAGGTGTTATTGACTCTGCTGATTTACCACTTAATGTATCGCGTGAGATTTTACAGCATAACAAGGTTATTGATAAAATCAGAAAAGCGACTGCATCTAAGATATTAGGAGAGCTTAAAAAGCTTGCAAATAAAGATGCTGAGAAATATCAAAAATTCTGGGATAACTTTGGTCAAGTGCTTAAAGAAGGTGTTTCTGATGATCATTCAAATAAAGAGAAAATTGCTGGTTTAATGAGATTCGCAACTACAGAAAGTGGTGATGCCAAGCAAACAGTTTCTTTAGCTGACTACATCTCACGTATGAAAGATGGTCAAGATACTATCTACTATATTACATCTGATAGTTATAAGGCTGCTGCAAATAACCCACAACTTGAAGCATTCAAGAAGAAAGGTATCGAAGTTATCTTGATGACAGATAGAATCGATGAATGGATGATGTCTACTTTGACTGAGTTTGATGGTAAGCATATGAAGTCTATTATCAAGGGTGATATCGATCTTGATAAATTTGAGACTCCAGAGAATAAAGAAAAATTCGAGAAAGAAGCGAAAGACTTTGAGAAAGTTTTAAAAGAAATTAAAGAAGTTCTAAAAGATAAAGTTGAAGATGTACGCTTGTCTAAGCGTTTGACAGATTCTCCAAGCTGTGTGGTTGTAAATGACTATGGTATGAGTCTACACATGCAGAAGATGATGGAAGAAGCTGGTCAAGGATTTATGCATGGTATGGGTATGAAGCCTATTCTTGAGCTTAATGCAGAACATAATTTAGTACAAAAATTAAAAGATGAAGCTGATACTGAAGTATTTGGAGACTTATCAGAGCTTTTACTTCTTCAGGCAATGTTTGTTGAAGGTGCTAAGATAGAAGATCCAATGGCCTTTGTTAAGCTTGTGAACAAATATATCAAATAGTTTTTCTTTTTATTCTATTCTTTTTTCTTAATCATCTTATCTAGAAATATATTTTTTAATTTGTTTTTAAATCTCCCATCAAAATGTATAAAAGAGCTTTTTGCACAAATTTTCTATTTAAACTTTGTTGGAAAATAACCGAACATTTGTCATCCGGGAGATCTTCGCTAACTTCTTTGCCTCTTTCCATAGGCATACAGTGCATAAAGATAGCATTATCATTTGCATATGACATTAGTTCTTTATTTACCTGGAATCCTGCGAAAGAATCTTCTGCTGTTGGCTCAAAACCCATGCTACACCAGACATCAGTATATACAGCGTCACATCCTCTGACAGCTTCTTTAGGGTCATCAAAACCTTTAACAATACTTAGATCTTGAAGTTGATCTAAAATCTTTTGATTTGGTTTATGACCTTCTGGACAAGCGTAATGTACTTCCAAGCCGATAGTATTAGCTAATAATAACAAACTGTATAAAATATTGTTAGAATCACCTATATAAGCTATTTTTAGTGAGTCTAAACTACCAAAAACTTCTTTTAATGTTAGTAAGTCTGCTAATGTTTGACAAGGATGATATAAATCTGTCAAAGCATTTATAATTGGAACTTTAGAGTAAGAAACCATTTCCTCAACATCGCTATCTGCGAAAGTTCTAATCACAACAGCAGAACAATAGTTTTGTATCACTCTAATAAAATCTTTGGGTTGTTCATTTTTTCTAGAGGCAGAGACGCTCTCGATTAGATTACCACCCATTTCGATAATAGCAGCAGAAAAACTAAAACGAGTTCTAAGAGATGGTTTATCAAAAATCAGCGCAATAATCTTATCTTTTAAGGCATGGTTATATTTTTGAGGGTTAGTTTTCATATCCTGGGCTATTTGCATTATATTTTCAAAATCCTTAGTTGTTATTTCTGCCCCAGAAAGTAGATGATTAAAAGATAAGTTTTTCATATTCCTCCTCCAAATACACAAGTTGTTCCTAGTTCTTCTGCATTAAATAATATTTTTTTTGTTAAAATTTTTTCTTGATTACCATTTAGTATGCTAATGGTTTTTTTTGAGCAATTTAAAAAGTTTTTTATTGAGTCAAGCTTGATACTCATTCCACCAACAGCTGTTTTATTTTCAATAAGTTTTGAAATATCTTTTACTGAAAGGCTTTTGATTAAATTACCATTATTATCAAGTACACCATTTTGATCAGTAATATAGATAAGCTCATCGACATCACAAATAATAGCTAGCTCTGATGCAACATTATCTGCATTGACATTTACTGACTCAAATTTATCGGTAAGACAAATCGTTGCAACTATAGGTATTAGCCCTTGAGGTAGAGATTTTAGAATAACTGTAGGATCAACATCTTTGACTAAACCAACATAACCATATTTATCTTTATCGATTAGGCTACAAGTAACTAAGTTACTATCCTCACCAGATATGCTAATACCATCTAAATTAATACTACTAAACATTTGCGAGAGCTTTTTGTTAACTCTGTATAGAGCCATTTGAATTATCTCCATATGTTCTTTTGGAGTAACTCTTAAACCATCTAGAAATTTTGTTTGAACATTGTGCTTTTCTAGACACTTGGTTATAAATTTACCACCACCGTGGACAATGATTATTTCTGCCCCAGCTTCTTTTAGGTTTTTTATATCAATACATAGGTTTTTCATCACTTTTTCATCTTCAAGTACTGAGCCACCTAGTTTTATTAAGATTCTTTTACTTGCTAATTCTTTCATGATAAATAATCCGCATTTATATTTACATATTGCTGAGTTAGGTCACAGCCCCATGCTATTGCTTGTTGGTTTCCTTGAGAAAATGTGACATCAATAGTTACAGTATCTTCTTTCATGGCATTTTTAAGATTTGTTAAATCATCTAAAACAGGTAGACCGTTTGTGAAGATCTTCTGTCCTTGCATAAATATCTGACAACTTTCTAGAGTTTGCTCATCTATATCAACTTCGCCAATTTTTGCTAAAACTCTTCCCCAATTTGGAGATTCCCCATATATTGCTGTTTTGACTAAAGAGCTAGAGATTATCTTCTTTGCTAATTCTTTGGAAAGGCCTATATCATTTAGACCAGTAACTTTTGCTTCGATAAGCTTGGTTGCTCCTTCGCCATCACGAGCTATGCTTTTAGCTAAAATCACAGCTATTTCATGTAATGATTCTTTGAATATCTTTATATCTTCATCAGATGAAACTTTTATACCACTTGCGCCATTTGCCAGCATAAATACACAATCATTTGTAGACATATCACCATCTACTGAGATCATATTGAAACTGTTATCACTTGACTCTCTAAGGATTTCTTGAGCTAAACGAATATCTATATCAGCATCTGTTAGAAAATATCCAAGCATTGTTGCCATATTCGGGTTTATCATTCCAGAACCTTTGCAAATTCCAGTAATAGTGATTTCCCCTGTGGATAGCTGTATTTTCTTATAGACAGATTTAGGTAGTAGGTCTGTTGTTAGTATTGAGATTGCAAATTTATCAGCAATATTAGATACGCTATTTACTAGTTTTGGTATAGCAGATGTTATTTTATCAGTAGCCATTTGCTGACCAATAACACCAGTGGAGGCAATCAAAACTTGCTCAGATGAACAGTTTAATTCTGTCGCTAAACTATCAACTACCTGCTGGTTGTGTTTATCGCCTATTTCTCCTGTTGCAGCATTAGCTTGACCACTATTTGTTATGATCGCTTTGATATTACCTGCTGGTAACAAATTCATACAATATTTAATCGGTGCAGCTTTGTATTTATTTTTTGTAAAAACTCCTACAGCTTTACAGTTTTCTTCTGAAATTATAACTCCTAGATCTGGACGATAGAGCCTAACACCACAGTTTACACCACCTGCTAAAAATCCTTTTGGTAATTTTGTTCTAAATAAGCTCTCCATGTCTATCTCCTTTTTTATAATCCTGTGGTTATAGGAAGCCCGTAATAGCTGTTTAAATTCTCAATCGCTTGAGTAACAGCGCCTTTTAGTAAGTTATCGATAAAAGAAAAAATTATGATTTTATTATTTTTAATCGAAAATCCTAAATGAGTGCGGGGTGTGCCAACTATGCTTTTAATTGACAGAAATGATGATACTTCTGTACTATCTGTCTCTGCTGCTATATCAATGAATTTAAATAAAGGATAGTCAGCATATTCTTTGTTATAAGCATCGCTAACTAAACCTCTAATATTCTCTTCTGAAGTTGTAGTTTCTAAATTTAAATCAGCATAAATTGTCATCGCAATTCCAGAATGAATCGGTAACATACTTGTGTTGAAATAAAGCTCATCTTCTTTAATATCAAACTCTGCTAAAGCTTTTAGAATCTCAGGAATATGTTGATGTTTACCAATCTTATATGGAAAAAAGTTGTTAAGCATCTCTGAGAACATTAGATCTTGTCTTGGTTTTTTCCCTGCTCCAGAGACTCCTGATTTGGCATCTATAATTATATTGTTGGATTTTATTAGATTATGCTTTAGTAGGGGGAGTAGTGATAATAATGCGCATGTGGCATAGCATCCGGGGTTCGCTATTATGGTATCTTGCTGAGTAAATTTAACATATGGAGAAAGTCCATATTTGGCACCTTGTTCTATGCCTTCAATAGAGTGAGATAATCTATACCAAGATGCTAATAAATCTTTATCTAGTCTAAAAGCGCCACTTAAATCTAAGACCTTTGTTTTTATATTCTTCTCATAGAGCTTTTGTAGTATCTCTATAGAAATCTCTGCTGGTGTAGCTAATAATAAAAAATCCACGTCGAAGTTTTCAGCACTTAATTCATCCAAAGAATATGTGTATTCTTTATTTTCTTGCTTAGATATTCCTAAGCTCCCAACTAATTTAAAATGGAGGTGTTTACTTATTAATTCTTTAAGAAGCTGGCCTGTGTAACCATTTATTCCAGCTATGCATATTTTCGAAATCATTATTTGCTCACAACTCATAATACTTGATGAACACTGTAACATTTTAAAAACTTGCTGTGAATAATTATTTACCAAAAAAGAATAAAAATTTACAATAAGGATTAATTTGTGTTTATTTATTCATTTGTTGTGAGAGAGAAAGTTATGGAAACAGTTGTTGATATTACAAAGCAGTATGGTGCAAATATAGTAGCAGCCATGCCTATAAATATAGTCAAAGGGGAAAATGCTTATGTATATGATGGTTTGGGTAAAAAATATATCGATATGGCAACAGGAATTTCATCAGTAAATTTTGGCCATAATAATCCAAAGATTATTGAAGAATTATTCAAACAAGCAAATAAAATTTCAGTTGTGCCAAGACTTTTTCACAATGAGCCTTTGGCAAATTTATTAAAGAAAGCTTGTGAGCTAACAAATATGGATAAGGCTATAGTTATGAATAGTGGTGCTGAAGCTATAGAGACTGCAATAAAAGTAGCAAGAAAGTGGGGATATGTAAAAAAGCAGATTCCAGATGGTTTGGTAGAAATAATAACTTTCAATAATAGCTTTCATGGTAGAACAATAACGGCAATAGGCACATCATCGAATCATGCGTATAAAGATAAGTTTGGCCCTATGCCTCAAGGTTTTATCTCAATACCTTATAATGACTTAGATGCTCTTGAAAAAGCTATTACAAAAAATACAGCAGCAATAATTATTGAGCCTATCCAAGGTGAGGGTGGAGTGATTATTCCAGATGAGGAGTATTTGTATAAGTGCCAAGAAATTTGCAAAAAGAATAATGTGCTGTTTATTCTAGATGAGATACAAACAGGTATGGGACGTACTGGCAAAAATTTTGCTAAAGAGCATTATGGTTTAGATCCTGATGGGATGACATTGGGGAAATCTTTGGGAGGAGGAGTATTACCTATTTCACTGTTTCTAGGCAAAGAAGATCTTATGGAAGTGTTACACCACGGTGATCATGGTAGTACTTTTGGAGGAAATCCATTGGCTTCTGCTATAGCGTATAAGGCTCTTAGTATTTTGGATGAAGAATCTTTAGCTGAGAGAGCTGAAGCTTTAGGAAGCTTATTTGTAGATCAGTTAAAAAAAATAAATTCTAAATATATCCAAGAAATAAGAGCAAAAGGCTTATTTATTGCTTTGCAAATATATCCGCAATATTTTGAGAGTTTTTATCAAGAACTTTTAAATCTAGGAATACTTGCTGTAAAAACTAGAAATAATACTATTCGACTTCTACCACCATTGACTATAGGCGAAGAAACTATTTTAGAAGCTGTGAGTATAATAAAAAATCTAAATCTTTGAAAATAAAAAGTTTTCTATGTTCGTTTTTAATTTTTTAATATTTTTGATTGATGATGGAGCAACAAAAATTGTGTCATCACCGGCTACTATACCAATTATTTCAAAGCTATTTTTATTATAGTCTAAAGTTCTTGCTACTAATTGTGCAGCACCTGGTGCAGTATCGATTATAACAATAGCTTCATTTGCATCAATCTTGATAACTAATGATGAAATATTATCAGTCATTATCGGAGGAGCTGGCTCATTAGGTATTTTATATACTAGAGTACTTTTTTCATTTTTGACTTTAACGGCACCGATTTTTTTGAGCATTCTATTAACTTTTGACTGGCTAGCACTATAGCCTAGGCGCTCCAAAGTATCACAGATATCGTTCTGAGAAGAAAATTCTTTGCTAAGAATGAGCTGTCTTAGATCGTTATAAATATCAGATTTATCCATAAATTTTCCTTAAATAAACTAACTTCAGCTTTCGTTATTTTAACGATATTGAGATATCGAAATTATAAGCTTTTCAGAAGAATATATCTATTTTTTGCAAAAATACTAGAATTATTTATTTAGTTTAAGTTTGATAGCTACATAAGCATCACGGAAAGATAGACCTTGTTCTACTAATTTATATACTTCTTCGGTAGCATACAAGTCAGGGGTCATTGCTTGCTCTAGTTTATCTATATGAACATTCAAATCCTTGATTGTTGAGTTAAATAATAAAGCGGTATCTTCGATTAGAGTTATAGCTTCAAAGAATGGTAGTTTTGTTAGTTGGTAGTCACGATTATAACCACTAGGGACACTATCAATTATAGAAGTGATTTGTTGGAGGTAACCTTGATACAGTTTTGCATTGCCTCTCATAATTTCAAATAAATCATAATTACGTTTTTGAGGCATAATTGATGACCCTGTCGTATATGAGTTGCTTAGACTAAAGTAATCAAATTCTGCCATTGTAAATAACATCATATCATTAGCAAATCTTGAGTAGATACTCATAGGATTTGATAGTGTTTGAAGAATTAGCTTCTCAAAATATCCTCTAGAGAATGCACAATAAATAGGGTTGTCTTGTGTTCTATTAAAACTAAGTAGTTCGGTGGTATATTCTTTATCATGTTTGAAGTTGCTGATACCAAATCCTGATGCTGATCCTAGGGGGTTTTGGTTAATAACTTTGCTAGTAGCTGATATTAATAACAGAGTGTCTGCTAGCGCATCAGCAAAAGAACCCAACCAAGTTGCAACCGTAGTTGGCATTGCTTTTTGCATGTGCGTATAGCCAGGCATGGGTATGTTTTTGAATTTACTAGCTTTAGAGCGAAGAGTGTAGATATTCTCTTGAATAGTTTTTTCTAAGAATTGAATCTTATCTATCATGAAAAGACGTAGCATCACTAATGACTGATCATTTCTACTTCTACCTGTGTGTATCTTTTTGCCAACTTCACCATAGTGCGTACATAAATACTGTTCAATTGCAGTATGACCATCTTCTTGATCTTGAGTTATTCTAAATTCATTGTTAGATAGGAGCTCTTGTATTTCTTGTAATCCTTTTTTGAGAAGATTAAGTTCATCTTTAGTAATGACTTTCATCTTATAAAGCATTTTTGCATGAGCTAAACTAGCTTGTAGATCGTATTTTAATAGTTTCTGATCAAGTATATAGTCCTGACCTACAGTATATTTTTCAACTATAGGTAAGAGCTTATCTGTTTCTGTTTGCCAAAGTTTTTTGCTCATAATATTATTTCTTATTTTTCATTATTGAATATGCTGTACGTTGAGCTAAGCTATGAAGTTCTATAAATCCAGCAGAAGCATTATGATTAAATAAATCGCCACCAGCTTCAAAAGTTGCTAACTCAGGTTTTAGCATAGAAAATGGTGATTCGACTGCTACTACTTCTATATTACCTTTATATAAAGATACAGTCACTTTTCCTGTTACTTTTTTATTTTGCTCTTCGATAAATGCAAGAATATTATTCATAACAGGGTTATACCATTCAGCAGCATAAGCAAGGTAAGCCCATTTGTTGTCCATAAATGTTTTTAGCTCATTTTCCTGACGGGTAGAAACAAGTTGCTCAAGCTTTTTGTGAGCAGCTATTATAATGCTAGCACCTGGGTTTTCATAAATACCTCTAACTTTTAGACCAATCAATCTATCTTCAATAAGGTTAAATACCCCAACACCATGTTCGCCACCTATTTTATTAGATTGCATTATTAGCTCTGATAAAGGCATAGCTTTTCCATCTAGCTTGGTTGGTATACCTTCGACAAACTCTAGGGTAATATTTTGTGGTTTATCAAGGGCATTTTCTGGAGTCTTACACCATTGTAAGATGGCTTCTTTAGGAGCTATAAGGTTAGAGTGCTCTATTTCACCACCTTCTGCGGTATTACCCCACATATTTTCATCATAAGAGTAAGGTTTATCTTTTTGTTGCTTAACTGGAATACCATGTTTTTCAGCATATTCTAATTCTTGTTCTCTACCCATTCCCCATTCTCTAACAGGGGCGATTGTTTTTATATTATCATCTAATGTTGTTAGATAGCTTTCAAAACGAACTTGATCATTGCCTTTGCCCGTACAGCCATGGGCAACCACTTGGCAATCATATTTCTTAGCTACTTCAACAGCTATCTCTGAAATAATAACTCTGCCAAGAGGAGTTGAAAGAGCATAGCCACCTTGATAATCAGCATTTGCTTTAATAGCTTTGCTTATAACCTCATCTGCAAAACGATTTTTGGCATCATATACCACAGCATCTATCGCACCTAGGCTGATAGCTTTTTGTTTTATTTGTTCTAGATTATCAGCAACTTGACCAATATCTATAGTTAAGGCAACAACTTCAACATCATATTCTTCTTGAATCCACTTGAGCATAACTGATGTATCAAGCCCACCTGAGTATAGTAGAAGACAACGTTTGAAATCACCTTTTTTTGCTTCATGACTTGCGACTTTTTGATATGAGATTGACATTTTTACTACCAGTTGTTTATTTGAATATTTATTCATATTATCAAATTAATATTCAATATCAAGGATTTTATTGCGTATAATGTGAATAAATATTTACATGGTTGAGATTTTATTTATATCCTATGTACACAGCTATAATTATCATAATAGAGCTTAAAGTCATTAGATATAGATAGAATTTAAAGATGAATTTTAGCCATAACCCATAAGGTATTCTTGCAACACCAAGTACAGCCATAAGTGTAGCTGATGTAGGCATTAAGCAATGTGTCCAGCCATCACCAAGTTGGAATGCTAAGACAGCAATTTGCCTACTTAGGCCCGTTAGGTCTGCTAATGGCGACATAATTGGCATGGTAAGAGCTGCTTGGCCTGAGCCAGATGTAACAAAGAAGTTAAATATAGACTGGAAGAAAAACATCCCTATAGCAGATACATATTCATTGGTACCTGATATAGCTTCTGAAGCATAGTGTAATATGGTGTTTAGCATAGTGTAATCTTGGGGGTTAGAGCCTCCCATAAGATATATCAGACCATAAGCAAAACCAATGATTAAACAAACAGGTAAAAGATCTTTGGCACCATTTTTGAAAGCATCAATAACAATGCTTAAGTTCATACCATTTACTTTACCAACTATAGCAAACAGCCCAGTTAATAGTCCTAGTATTGTAAAAAGTGTCGCAATTTCGGGGATATAATAGCCTAGTTCTACTACGCCATACACTAGCCATATTATCGTAGCGATTAAACTCAAGAGTATTAACCATGAATAGATACACATTTTTTGTGTTTGTTCTAAGCTATGTTCATCAGAGTTTCTATAGAAATTATCATAAATATACATAGGTGAGGATTGAGGTTTCTTTTGTATTTTTAGTGCATAGATGATTGCAAAAATACTTATAGATAGAGTAAATACAAACCACATAATAATTCTAAAAAGGCTGCCTGATAATATTGGAATTTCTGCAATTCCTTGAGCAATACTAACTGAGAAAGGATTCATCCAAGAAGTTGCAAACCCTATTTGAGTCGCTAAGTAGATAACCACAGTGCAAGTCAGAGCGTCAAACCCAATAAGTACAAAAATTGGCACAAGCAACATTATAAAAGGAATCGTTTCCTCTCCCATACCAAATACAGCGCCGCCTAAAGAAAAAATAAAACATAAAACAGGCAGTAGGATGATTTTGTTATTTTGGAATTTATTTACTACTCTAAGAATTGATTGGTCAATAACTTTTGTTTTAAGAAGAACTCCGAAAGAGCCTCCTATAATTAATAAGAAAGCTATAATTGCAACAGCGCCACCATCTTTTGATCCTGAGGTTATACCATTGTATATAAAATTAGTAAAACCTCGATTTTGATTATTTTCGGCTGCAAAGACTTTGACAGGGGATGTTTCTGGATTTCCTTGAGAATCTAACTTATATTGAAAGCTATCAGCAACTAATACATTTCTAGAATATGTTTGGCCATCTGAAGAGTATTGGATTTTTTTTACATCAAATTTACCAACTGGTATGAAATAGCTTGTGATAGCTACGAGGATTGCGATACAGAATAGTATAACTAAAGTATCAGGCATTTGTATTTTTTTTTGACTTCTCATCTATGGAATAATTTTATTATGAGTATTTATTTAGATTATCAGCATTTGATAAAAAAAGGATACAAAAATTAACGAAGATTGTCATATTTTCAAATAGCAACATGCCCTTAAAAATGTTATTATTATGTTCCATGATTTTTTATATTTTCATGTGTTCAAATGAATCCAAATACTAAAATTATTTTTGTAACAGGTGGCGTTGTATCGTCGTTGGGTAAAGGTGTAACGGCAGCTTCTTTAGCTACTCTTTTAGAAAGTCGTGGTTTAAATGTAACTATGATGAAGCTCGACCCATATATAAATGTTGATCCAGGGACAATGAGCCCATTACAGCATGGTGAAGTTTTTGTAACTGAAGATGGGGCAGAGACTGATCTTGACTTGGGTCACTATGAGCGTTTTATTCGTAATAAAATGACTCAAGCAAGCAACTTTACAACTGGTAAGGTTTACCAAAGTGTTTTAAGAAGGGAGCGTAAGGGCGACTATCTCGGTGCTACTATACAAGTAATACCTCACATCACAGATGAAATAAAAAGACGAGTATGTGAAGGGATTGCTGAGGATGTTGATGTGGCAATTGTTGAAATTGGTGGAACTGTAGGTGATATAGAGTCTCAGCCATTTTTAGAAGCAATACGACAGCTAAGAATTGAGCTTGGTAGAAATAGGACATTATTTGTACATCTGACTCTGCTCCCATATATAAAAGTAGCTGGAGAGTTGAAGACAAAGCCAACGCAGCATTCAGTTAAAGAATTACGAGGGATTGGAATTCAGGCTGATATGTTAGTTTGTCGCTGTGAGAAAAAGTTTGATGAAAGTGAGAAGCGTAAAATTGCTCTTTTCACGAATGTTGATCAAGATTGTATATTCACAGCTGAAGATGTTGATACTATTTATGAAGTGCCACTTAAGTATAATCATCAAGGTTTTGATGCTAAGTTGGTTGAACTATTAAACCTTAACACAAAAGAAGCAGATCTATCTGAGTGGCAAAATGTTGTAAGTACCATTAGAAACGTCAAAGGTGAAGTAACTGTCGCAATGGTAGGTAAGTATGTATCTCTTACAGAAGCATATAAGTCTCTTAACGAAGCCCTTTATAATGCAGGTTATAAAAGAGGTGTTAAAGTGAAAATAAAATTTGTTGACTCTGAAGAGGTTAATGATACTAATGTAGAGTCATTCTTTAACGATGCTGATGCTATTTTAGTACCTGGTGGCTTCGGTAGCAGAGGTGTTGAGGGTAAAATAGTCTCTATTAGGTATGCTCGAGAAAATCAAATTCCTTTTTTGGGTATTTGTTTGGGGATGCAGTTAGCAGTTGTGGAGTATGCTAGAAATGTATTGGGTATACAAGATGCACATTCAAGTGAATTAGATCCATCAACCTCTAATCCAGTTATAGGTTTAATAACAGAGTGGCAAGCAGAGGATGGTACTATACACCAAAGAACTCATGAGTCGGATCTAGGTGGTACAATGCGTCTAGGTGGGTATAAATGTGTGTTAAAAGCAGGTTCCCGTGCTAGAGAAATTTATCAGGCAGATGAGGTAATTGAAAGACACCGTCATAGATATGAAGTAAATAATAATTATGTTGATCGTTTAGAAAGTGCGGGTCTGATTTTCTCAGGAAGATCTGAAGATGATAAGTTAATGGAGCTAATAGAAATTTCTGAACACAAATGGTTTATAGCTTGCCAAGCTCATCCAGAATTTACATCTACTCCTAGATATGGGCATAAATTATTTGAATCATACATTCAAGCAGCTATCGAAAAATCTAATAAATAATCCCTAGTTTTGAAATTTTGTCAATAAAAGTGATATAATCTGAATTAACTAAGAATTGGAGAATTAATTAAATGAGTAATCAAAGAACTTTATCTATTATTAAACCTGATGCTGTAGAAAAGAATATAATCGGAGAAATTTACAGACGTTTTGAGAAGTCTGGTTTGAAAGTTGTTGCAGCTAAAATGAAACATTTGTCAAAAACAGAGGCCGAAGGCTTCTATGCAGTGCATAAAGACAGACCGTTTTTTAGCGCTCTTGTGGAGTTTATGATTTCAGGTCCTGTGATGATACAGGTATTAGAAGGTGAAAATGCGATAGCTAAGAATCGTGAGTTAATGGGTGCTACAAACCCTAAAGAAGCAGAAGCTGGAACAATTAGAGCTGATTTTGCTGATAGCATTGATGCTAATGCTGTGCACGGTTCAGATGCTCCAGAAACAGCAGCACAAGAAATTAAGTATTTCTTTAGTGATATAGAGATTGTTGGCTAAGCCGGTCTATATCGAATAATACCTAGGAGGAGATTGATAATGAGTTGGTTAACTAGAGTAATTGGTAGAAGTCTTGGTTTAGAAGCACAGAAAAAAGATATGCCTACAGGAGTTTGGAGTCAGTGTCCAAGCTGTGGAGTAACGTTGTACTCTGAAGAGTTACATAATAATAAGTCAGTGTGTCCAAACTGTAATTATCATTACAGAATATCTGCTAGACACAGACTAAACTTATTCTTCGATAGAGAGAGTACAAAAGAGCATTTTGCTAATATATCTCCTGTGGATATGCTTAAGTTCAAAGATACTAAGTCTTATAAAGATAGACTTTCTCAAGCACAGAAAAAAACTGAAGAACAAGATGCATTGGTAGTGATGGAAGGAACTGTAAAAGGATTCCCAGTAGTTGCTGCAGCATTTAACTTTATGTTCTTAGGTGGTTCTATGGGTTCTGTTGTAGGTGAAAAATTTACTAGAGGTGTTAAGCTTGCTATCGAGAAAAAAGTTCCTTTTGTATGCTTCACAGCAAGTGGTGGAGCTAGAATGCAAGAATCTCTATTTTCATTAATGCAGATGGCAAAGACAAGTGCTGCTTTACAAAAATTGGCAGAAGCTAAGCTACCGTATTTAGTTGTATTGACAGATCCTACTACAGGTGGTGTATCTGCGTCTTTAGCTATGCTTGGTGATGTACATCTTGCTGAACCAAAAGCTCTGATAGGTTTTGCTGGACCTAGAGTGATTGAACAGACAGTAAGAGAAAAATTACCTGAAGGATTCCAAAGAAGTGAGTTTTTGGTAGAGAAAGGCATGGTAGATATGATCGTTGATCGTAGAAACTTAAGAGAAGAAGTTGCAAAGTTAATAGATAAGCTTATGCCTAACTTGACTAAAATTAATCATTCTCAATCTCTAGAATATAAATCTGAACAGCAAGTATAGTCCTAAATTAAAAATGAGCATTGAAGTCAAAATAGCTAAAATAATGGCTAAGCCAGATGCTCGTAACTGTGATCTTTTAGATCTGTTACTTATTCTTGATAGATTTAACTTTACCAAAAAGTTTAAAGTAATAACAATTGCGGGGACAAATGGTAAAGGTACTACAGTAGCTATGTTAGAAGAGCTATTGGTGTCGAATAACAAGCAGGTGTTAAGTCATACATCTCCGCATGTCTTTAAATTTAATGAAAGAATATCTTTGAATAAGCAATCGATTCCAGATAATGTTTTATTAGAGCTATTAGAAAGATTAGATGAGATAACTCCTGAATATCAACTATCTTATTATCAAATAGCTTTTTTGTGTGCTTGTATGTATTCTCAGAAGGTTACTATTGATTATCTGATTTTAGAAGTCGGTATAGGTGGTCGTTTAGATGCAGCAAATATAATAGATGCTGACATTACAGCTATTACTAATATTGATTTTGATCACTGTGAAGTTCTTGGTGATACGTTAGATGAAATTGGACATGAAAAGGCCGGTATAGCTAGGGCAGGAGTACCTTTGTTCTTAGGAACAAAAATGCCTGATAGTGTTTATAAATATGCAGAAGCTTGTGGTGCAATAATTTATGAAGAAAATCATGAATATAGTTCTAGTGAGTGCTTTATACATAGTTATAATATTGCCGTAAGTATAGCTAATTATCTTTTTAATAAGTTGTTGATATCTTATATTCCAAATTTAGAAGAGATAAGAGCTAAGGCAAGATTTTCAATATTAAAAAATAATAGTTTCAATAATAGTTATGTTGTTGTTGATGTTGCACATAATCCAGCTTCTGTGAGGCACCTGTTTGAGCTTTTAGATGCAAAATTTGGCAATAATAATGTCAGGTATGAGGCGGTATTTGGGATTTTAGCAAGTAAGGATCTACATGAGATACTAAATATAGCAAGAGACCGTATATATAAATGGGATATTGTGGATCTTAAATATTTAGATGGTCGAGCGGCTGATTTAGACAAAATAAAGCAAGAGTTTGAATCACAAAAAATTGTGCGAGTTGATTTTAACACAGACCTAGGTAGTATATATTTGTCAAAAAAAGATACGGTAACAGTTGTTTTTGGATCATTTGTATTAGCTGGAGAGTTTATAAAGCAGTATGAAAAGCATAATAGTGAAAAGTGAAAAGCAGATGTTTGAGTTTGCTCAAGAGTATGCTAAAAAACTTCAAGCAGGTCAGATTATATATTTACATGGGGACTTGGGTGCTGGCAAAACTACTTTTGTGAAAGGGGTGCTTAAGTCTTTGGGTTATAAAGGCAATGTTAAAAGTCCAACTTATACCTTGGTTGAAAGTTATGAGTTTGATAATTTTAATATTTATCATTTTGACTTGTATAGATTAGCAGACCCTGAAGAGCTTGAATGGATAGGTGTTAGAGACTATTTTAATAATGATTCAATCTGTTTTGTTGAGTGGCCAGAAAAAGGTAAAGGGTTCTTGCCAAAAAACAGTACTGATATATATATAAAATATTTACCTAATGGCAGGCAAATAGATTTTTGTTAAAAATCTCTATAAATATGGTATGAAAGTATATTATACTGTTAAAAATATTTTGTATTTATATTATTTGTCTGTGGGAGAGAAGGATGAAAGTTAGGTTTATAATCACCTTTTTATCAGTTATGTTCTTTGGTTCATCATACGCAACTTTAAAAGAGTGTTATAAAGATGGTGTCGATCAAGAGTATGAAAGAGTCTTAGAATCATGTAAGCCATATCTTAAAACTGATGCTAGAGCTACAGGGCTTTTGGCAGAAGCAAATGTTCAACTTGATATGAGTGATAAAAATGCTTTAGATTATGCTCTTTGGGCTGCTGATTTCTATGAGAAAAATGGTGCCCCAACTGATCCTGAAGGAATTAGGTCTTATTCATATTTGGTATATTTGATTGGTGAGTTATATTTCTTTGGAGCAGATGGTATTGAGGTTGATCAACCTAAAGGGATTGAATATATAACCAAGGCTGCGAATTTGGGCTATGATATTGCACAAAATCAGCTAGGAAACTTATATGTAAGAAATGATAAAGTACCAGGTATGAATGTTGCTAAGGCTTATAAGTGGTATAAGCTTGCTATAGCTAATGGTAGTTTAGAAGCTAGAGGAGCTTATTTAATTAACAATCAGCAAAAATTTATCCAAGAGTATCCATACTGTATGTCTTTGGGTAGAGCTTTTATTGCAGATGCTTATTTAAATGGAACTGGTGGATTACCTAAAAACCCTAACTATGCTATTAAGTGGTATCAGAAGGCATATAATTTAGATCATTCATCCGAAATAGAGGTTGGCCTAGCAGAGGCTTATTATGCAGAGTATAAAAATATTACTCAAGGTAAGCATGCGTTTAAACATGCTGGGATGGCAGAGGCACTTATCGCTAAAGGTGATAAGCAACGAGCGTATAAGTATGCACGTGAAGCTATAACACAGCCATATGCACCAGCATTTGCTATTATGGCGTCGTTGACTGACAATAAAGTTGCTAAGTATGCATATCTATCAGAGGCTATTCAGTTATATAATAATCCACTACTAGGTTTTTGGCGTCAGTTCAATCAGTACTGTATGCCAAATCTTTCTGATAAGAGTGGATTAAAGAAAGCCGAACAGGAGCTAGCTAAAATAAAGCTTACAGCAGAAGAGAAAGAATTAGCTGTCAAAGAGCAGGAGAGTTTAGAGGTATATTGGAATCCAAATGTTCAGTCTAAACAAGAAGGGCAAAAGCAAGAATCTTCTGAGGTTCAGCAGCAAGTTAGTGAAAAAACACAAGTAGAGTCAAATTAATCTTAATGAGTATCTCTGTGACTTGAGAAAATGAAAAAGTTCTTCTCAAATAGCTTAATTGTATCTGTATTCTTATTTTTATCGAAATTATTAGGTTTTGTTAGAGACTTATTATTAGCTAGTTTTTTTGGTAGTGGATCAGCTTTACAAGCGTTTTTGGTAGCTTTTAGGTTTCCTGAATTCATGCGTAAGGTTACGTCATCTGGTGTTTTGACACAAATAATTAATCCATATTTAAATGGTAATACCAATGATAGAAACAGAAAGTTTATTATAACTGTACTTTATTTCATAGCTTTATTGTTATTGGTTTTGACTATTGTAGCAATAGTCTTTAGTAATGTTTGGGTGGAAATATATGCATATGGCCTGGTTGATGATAGAAGTGTTTTGAGTTTAGTCAAAAGCATGTTTGTGATCATGATCCCATACTTGTTATTCAATGGGGTTATGGGAGTGATATCGGCTATCTTAAATAGTTATAGTAAATATCTAATATCGTCAATCTTACCAATTGTACTAAATATTTTAATGATAGTGGGTATAATTATCTCATCAATGTTTGATGTTCCTATCTTTAGTGTTGCTTATGCGGTTCTCTTAGCAGGGATTATCCAAGTTATCATTGGAGGATATAGTCTTAAAAGATTAATGGGTAAGGTTAAGCTTAATAAAGATGTGTTTTTGGTTAAAGATCCCAGGTCAAGAACATTCTTAAAAAAACTTCCTTCAGCATTTTTCGGAACAGCAATATTACAAATAAATGGATTGATAGAAACATTTTTTGCATCTTTTTTGCTATCTGGAAGCTTGGCGTGGCTATATTATGCAGATAGAGTTAATCAATTTTTATATGGGGTTTTTGGGACAGCTATAGCAACGGTTATGATTCCGTACCTGATTAACTATAAAAGAAACCAGCAGAAATTTTTCCAGACATTAAGCTTTATTATGAGGTTTACTTTAATAATAACAATTCCTGCCGTTATAGGTCTATTTATATTGGCTAAGCCTATCGTTATTTCACTATTTTTCTATGGTAAGTTTAATTTGCAGGATGTCGATTTTACTTATCTGGCTTTGCTTGGTTATTTAGTATCATTGTTTTGTTTTGTAATCGTCAGAGTAGTTGTTTCAGCGCTTTACATACAGAATAAAACCTCAATAGTTTTTTATATTAGTCTAATGTGTCTAATAATTACGATAGTCGCTGATATGCTAGTTGTGAATTTGTTTGCAAAAGATGATCATGCATTTTTGTATTTAGCGTTGGTAAGTTCTTCTGTCGCATTAATCAATTTGGTTATTCAGATGTGTGTGCTTTGTGATTTTAATATTAGATTATTTGTTGATAGTTATTTAGATTTGATGACAATTTTTAGGATAACAATTGCTAGTATATGTATGGTTTTAGTATTAAAATCATTTAATCTAAGTGATAGTTATTGGATTACTTTATCAATGTTTGATAGACTCAAAAGTATAGCTCTAATAGTGTCTAGTGGTATAATTGCTTATTCTGTAGTTATGATAGTACTGGGAGGTTTTAGATCTTTGAAAGATTTGAAACAGTAATAGTTTTATCAAGCTATCAGGACAAATTTATTTAGGATAAAAATGTACGATTTCAAAAAAATAAATAATCTTAGGGGAATAGAAAGAGAAACTTTGAGAATCACTTGTAGTGGAGTGCTTGCTGATTCGTGCCACCCGTATGCTCTTGGGCATAAACTAACTAATAGTAGTATAACTGTTGATTTTTCGGAGAATCTTCTTGAGTTGATTACTAGACCTCATGAGAGTATAGAAAGTACTTTTTGTGAGCTATATGACCTTTCAGCTTTCACATTAGCGAATATGGCAGATAATGAGATTATACTTAATACTAGTATGCCTCTTTCAGCTGATGAAAGTGAAATAGAAGAGGCTGATTTTGGTAGTTCGAACTCTGGACAGATGAAGAGAGTTTATCGCAAGGGATTGTCTGTTCGATATGGTAAGATTATGCAAATAATCTCAGGCATACACTATAATTTCTCTTTTGATAGAAAGCTGATAGAAAATATCGCTAGTGATAAGCAAAGTTCAGTTTCTGATGTTTATTTTGATGTTCTTAATAAATATTTTGAATTTATGTGGTTATTACCATATCTATTTGGAGCTAGTCCAATATGTGCTAAGACTTCTGTTAAAAATAAGCCTAACTACTTGTCAGATTTAGATGATGAGTTTTTTGTTGGCAAATATGCTACAAGCTTGAGAATGAGTGATCTTGGTTATACGAGTCCAGCACAAAAGGATCTGGCTATATCATATAATAACGTTAAATCTTATGTTAAAGATTTGATACATGCGACTGATGATATTTTTGATGATTATAGAAATTTGGGTTTATATGATGCTGAAGGTCAAAGAGTGCAACTAAACGAGAGTATTTTACAGATAGAAAATGAGTACTACAGTGCGATTAGACCTAAGCAGATAGCTAAAAGGTGTGAAAGACCTGCATGTGCATTATATAACCGAGGTGTAGAGTATATTGAGGTTAGAGTTCTTGATGTTGACCCGTTTACTCCAGTTGGAATAAGTAAAAATACAGCTCTTTTCGTTGAAGCAATGTTGATGACTTGTTTGGAGGAAGGCGCAGTAAGATATAGTAAAGAACAAATCAAGCAGGCTAAGCAAAATTTGACTGCTGTGGCAATACAGGGTCGTAATCCACAGCTTAAGCTAAAAAAACTAGGTGATGCTAGAGAAGTCTTATTAAAGGATTATGCATTAGAGTTGTTTGATAAGATTGAAGCAACGGCAGAAAAGATGTCATCTGAGTATCTTGAAGTAGTATATCTAGAAAAGCAAAAGATTTTGGATATTAATAAAACACCATCTTCTAAAATAGTTAAGATTGCAGAGGAGCAAGGATATAAAAATTTTGCATTAAAGGTATCTCAAAAAGCATCTGAAGAGTTCAGAGGCTATGCGCTATCAGCAGATGTTGAGTCTGAACTACAAAGTCAAGTTTCTCAGTCTGAAGTTGCAGAAAAAGAGTTGGTTGCAAATGATAGCATATCTCTAGACGAATATATTAATAGGTATTACGAATCTTCAAAAGGGTGTTGTTAAACTTTGTTTTAATTTGTTATTTCTGTATAAATTGATAGGCATAAAAAAAACCAGCTCAAGGCTGGTTTTTTATTATGGTACAAGTGAAGTAAAAAACTATACTTTCTTGATACCACCGAATCTCTTCTTGAACTTATCAACACGTCCAGCTGTATCAACAATTCTTTGCTTACCAGTGTAGAACGGATGACATTGTGAACAGATATCGATGTTCATAGCATCTTTACCAGAAGTTGATTTAGTAACAAAAGTATTTCCACAACTACAAGTTACTTTTACTTCAGTATATTTAGGATGAATTTCTTGTCTCATTTTTATAGTTTCCTTATATTTATAATCTGACATCGCCACTTAGACTATCTCATCTAAGCACCATATCCCTTATTAGAATAGCTCAGAGATTGTAGCTTAAAATATCCACAGTATCAAGCTTAATTCGAAGAAATATACTTCTCTCTACGTACACTCTTAGGTCCAAAACCTGCATTTGTAAGCATCTCATATGATTGATCAATCATATTGGGGTTGCCACAAACGTAAACAATATCAGTCTCAGGGTTTAGCCCTATACTTTCAAATTGATTTTGAACATATCCAGAGATCTCATAATTTTTAAGATCTTGAGTTTCTCTACTGAGGCATAACTTAAAGTGAATGTTATCATGCTTTTTTGCAAACTCTATAAAATCATCTTGATAAAGAGCATCCTTGCGATATTGGACTCCTAGTAGTATATGTATTTCAGTGTTGTCAGCCCTTTCTAACAGCTCTGGGAACATTGCTTTGTATGGTACAATACCAGTACCAGTACCAACCAGAACTAATTTATTAATTTCTTCTTCTTTTAGAACAAGTCTACCCGCTGGTCCCATAGCAGGAGCAGTATCACCAATTTTCATATTAAAGAAAGTATCAGTTGCTACACCGCCTTTTACATAAGTGATACCTATTTCTAGAAGCATATTATCAGAAGGTAGTGAGCCTAAGCTGTAGCTTCTGCGTTTTAGGTTACCTTCCTGATCTGTTAATAGGAATGTAATAAATTGCCCAGCGATAAAGTTAAGAGGTTTACCATCAGTTCTTTTGAATACGAAATGTCTAACATTGTCTGTAATATCTTTAAATGAAACTAGTTCAAGTTCAAATTTTTCCAAAGCCATTTTATTAAAAATTGTCATGTGTATTTATAACAGCAATAATTATATACTCAAAATACCTAGAAATATAGATATCTATCAAATCATATTGTTAGATAATTAGTAAAATACATTAGAACAAATTTATGCATTTAGAGTGCTTTTGTGTATATAATAATTTTATATAGGTAGTAAGCTTAAACTTAGAAAATGTATAAGATACTAGTGTTTTTGTTGCTTCTTCCTTGCTTAGGATTGGCAGAAATGACTCAAGCAGATATAGAAAAGATATATACAAAACCAATCATTCTAGATAGTAGGCACTATACTTTTAATGTTGAGCTACCTGTAGATTCGATAGATGGATATAGATGGTTTCTTATTCCACCAGATTATGATTATATAGATGATAGTGGCTATACCCATGAGAGTGTTAATGTTGAAAAATCAAAATGGGGCGGTATGGATAATTTTAAACTTAAACTTACTAAGAAATTTAGAAAAGTGCCTCATAAAATTGTATTACATTTTGAGTGTTTTCGACCGTTTGAGGAACACCCTAAGATTTTAATAAAAGATGTGACAGTATTATCACTTTTAGACTAGGAGTATATATGAAGAAAATATTGATAATGATATCTACAATGTTGATTGCTTTGAGTGCAACTGCTACGGATTGTAGTGATAAAAGCTTTGATTCAATAAGAGCTAAAGCTAGGCAAATGGAGCAAGCCCGGGATGCGGCTGACCTTGATAAAGTTGTATCATTCTATGATGATGATTTTATGTATATGAGCGGAGGTAAACCTTATACAAGTAAAGATGCTGTGTTAAAGCATTACGTTGATGGATTTGCTGTAAATAAAACTGGTAAAAGAGATATGGGTAAGTTAAAACTTAACTATGAGTATTGTAGAAGCCTTGATGAAAATAATCAGCTAGTCATATTAAAGTTTATTTGGACAAGTTCTGATGGCAAAGTTGCTTCAGGGCATGATTTACTTGTTTGGCAAAAAGATGGTAAAGATAACTATACTATAATAGTAGATTTTCCACAGTCATAGTTTACATAAGGTATAAGAGGAGATGTTATGTTTTTTTTGATATTTTTGGTAATAGTTTCTATATTCTTATTGGCTTTCTCAATAAGTATAGTTGAGACTCAGTCAGTAAATGTAATAGAGAGATTTGGTAAGTTTGTTAGAATCCAGCGTGCTGGACTTAATTTTAGAATACCTTTTATTGAAAGAATAGCTGGTAGAGTCAGTTTGAGAGTACAACAGCTTGATATAGTTGCAGAGACCAAAACAAGAGATAATGTATTTGTACACATGAAAGTTTCTGTACAGTTTCTAGTTGAAGAGTCGAAGGCTGTGGATGCTTTTTATAAGCTAACAAATGCCAGAGCGCAAATGGAGTCGTATGTTTTTGATGTGATTAGATCATCACTACCGCGTATGAGTTTGGATGAGTCTTTTGAAAATAAAGATGCAATAGCACTAGATATTAAAAAAGAGTTATCAGAAGAAATGAGTACTTATGGATATACGATAATTAAGTCATTAGTTGTTGATATTAATCCTGAGGAAAATGTTAAGCGTTCGATGAACGAGATTAATGCTGCGCAAAGACAGCTTGAGGCTACAAAAGCAAAAGCAGAAGCAGAGAAGCTTATCAAAATCAAAGAAGCAGAGGGGCAAAAAGAGTCAATGAAGCTACTTGGTGAAGGTATAGCAGAGCAGCGTAAAGCAATAGCAAGAGGTTTGCGTGTATCGATAGAAGATGTCAAAGAGGGAACTGGCGGAAATATTTCTTCTGAATATATTTCATCTTTAGTAATGATGTATCAATATTTAGATACATTAGAAAATATGACAAAATCAGGTAAATCAAATGTAATCTTTACTCCAAACTCTCCAAAAGGCTTCAATAATTTAACATCAGAAATGATAAGTGCGTTATCTGCTGTTAAAGATATCTAAACTTTTTGTAACTATATTTCTTGAGAAATTGTGCTATGATAGCACTACCTTTTTAGGTAGTTAAATCCCTTATTTATATTTATGATTTTTAGGTTTAGAAATAACATGAAAAGAATTTTATGTAGATTATTTATTTGTTTCTTATTACTTATGGAATCAAATTATTCATGGGCACTTATAGGTAAACTAAGTTTACAGAATGATAATCTGAAGCTTGTAACAAAAGATAGAGAGTATAGTGTACTAGGTAGTTCAAGTATTTTGAGTGAATCAAAAAGTATGGCTTATCTTGATACGTTGGTATTCATAGATAGTCAAAACCAAATTAATGATAATACTTTGTATATTAATGATGTCCCGACTGCTATTAGTGGGAGCGAGCGACTAACAGGTGTTTTGGTTAGACAAAATCGTGACCTATATTTGAAGGTTGATGATCAAGATATTCCTGTTAAATTTATAGAAGCAGTTGATTTTAGGGGTAATCATTTTGATCAAAAATCCATAGACTACTATCTTAATAAGAAAGTTAATGTTATAGCTGAATTTGATCATGGGGTCCTTTACATATCAGCGATTGTGATTAGTAATGTTTTTGAGAGTATAAATAACCTCTTCCCTTTAGATAGTAACTATAAAAAACTTATCGAAGAGGATTATGTAGAGTTTGTGACAGATACTTTAATGGAAGATGCTCTTAGTAAAAATCTAGAGCCATTTAAGGCTACTTTATTTGATGATGCAAAAGTTAAAAATGGTGATCATGTTTTGATTATTTCTTTGTCGGGTCGTCAAGGCGATGATCTAGTTACAGTTGGAGGACATTTTGTTTTAGGTGAAGCAACTGTTAAACATGGACAGCTCGAGAATTTTAGCTTTTATAATTTTTATACTACTAAGAATAAGAAACTAATGATGCCAGCAAAGGTTTCTTATGAAGATTATTTTGGACATTTATCACAAGGTCAGCAGAACTATAGACCTACGTATACTCTTTTGGTATATGGTGTAGATAAGGATAAAATTAAAAAAATGGCTGAGGTAATAGGTAGAGATTTAGAATATATGCGCACCTCTGGAGATACTGGTGGAATATCTTATGATTGTGTTAATACGGCCTTACATGCCCTATATAAGTCAGAATTTATAGAAAATCCCAACTTTTTGGGATTGGATAGTTTTTATACCCCTCCAAAAGATTATACAGAAGGAAAATATTCATATTTTAATAATAGCTGGTATTACATTTTGAACACTAAGAGAGTGTTTTTACCAAGGTCTGGTTTTGAATATGTTTTGGAAAATATCGAAACATTTAACCCTAAAAGAGTTGATTTTGTATTTTATAATCAAACACCATCAGGCAGACCTGTTGGTGGGGCACCCATTGCCGGAGTGCTCAAATACTTTAGAATATCACTTCATTCAAATGAGATTAGTGAGCAAAATACTGTTTACGATATAGCTACTTTTTTAGATGGTTTAGGAATATAGGCTTTATATAGGAAAAAGATACTCATAAAAGCATGTTTAAAATTTCCTGAGTTTTTCTACTTTCTGAAAAAGGCTTTTTAGACACTAAGAAAATGTCAAATCTCTGAGAGGTATATTTTTCAAAAATTTCTACAAGCTCTCCTTTTTGTATTGCATCATCTACAGTAAATGATGGGAGATAAACTATTCCTAGTGAGTTAATTGCCATACTGGTTAATAGTCTAGAGAAAGAGCATTTTTGTTTTAAATTTATGCTATATTCTTTACCAGATATTCCCCAAGTAGATTTGAAGTTTTGATAGTGGTCTAAGCATTGGTAATTTACTAGGTCTTTTGGACTGTTTGGTGTCCCATAACTTTTGAGGAAATCGGGTGAAGCGCATACAACTTTTTTCCATTCTCCTATTTTCTTTGCATAGAAGTCACCATCTGGTAGAGTTCCACAGAAAATAATAGCATCAAAATTTTCATCGTATAATCTATTTAAGTAGTTTCCAATTTTCCACTCAACAAAAACACTTTCATTATTTGTTGTATAAAGCTTTACTTTATCAAGAATTGATTCAAAAAATGAAAAAGGAATGCCTATTTTTAAATTTCCTATAAATTGGTAATTAGTGTTAAGATCTGTTTTGATTTGATCTTCAATAAGTATAAGCTCTTTGATTCTTGGTAATATATTGATACCTGTTTCGGTTAAAAAAACTGATCTTGTATTTCTGTAAAAGAGAGTGGAGTTGTAATATGTTTCTAGTTCTTTAATTTTTTTAGATACTACTGATATCGATAGGTTTAATTCTTTTGCGGCTTGTCTGAAATTCAGGGTGTGAGCGAGTTTATCAAAAATTTTATAGTGTAAAATTTCTATTTTCATTGATTCTTTTTTGATATCAGTGTTTCTATATTTTGATTATTAATATCATATAAGAATCATTGTAATATTTCTATGTTAATTTGAAACATGAGTAATTAGGATAAAAGATGATATTGATAAATGTTGAATATAAGAAAAGTTTAGATATTGTGGATAAATATAGACAGTCACACATGGATTATCTTTCAAAGTTTTATGATGATGGGTTAATTTTGGCATCAGGCCCTTATAATAACCGCTCCGGAGGGTTCATCATTTCAGTAATGGATCTTGAGTCAGCAAAAGAATATGTTAGAAATGATCCTTTTTATCTAAATGACATAGGTGATTTTGATATTAAGGATTTTATACCTACTAAATCATCACTAGGTTTTAGGAATTTAATTAATGGTGAAAACTTTAGTAAAGATGGTAGAGAATTATTTAATCAGTTACATGGTAAACATGCTGGAGAACAGTTGATTAAAGCTTTATCGAAAATAGCCCCAGATTTCTCAAAGTTAACTTTTGATTTTGCATTTGAAAGTATTTTTGCTAGAGATACTGAGATGTCTATGCTGACAAAAGAATTAATTACAATTGCTGTATGTTGTGCAATAGGTGACTGCCAAGCACAAGTGCAGTCGCATCTAGAAGCTGCTATTAATCTTGGTGCTTCTAAAGATATGATAGTTGAAACTTTACTATTAGTATCTCCATTTGCAGGATTTCCTAGAGTTGCAAATAGCTTACTTGCGATAGATTTGGGTTAAATAAGTTAGGAGTATTTTAAAAAAAATGTATATAAAAGACAAAAAATACTTTTTTAGGTATATGGTCATCTTGGCTATGATGAGTAGCATGGGATTATTAGCTTCCGATATATATGTGCCAGCGATGCCTAGTTTATCAAAAGCTTTATCAACAACTAGTTCGTCATTACAGTTAACATTGGGAGTTTACTTATTTGGACTTGCTATATCTCAGATATTTATAGGTTTTTTATCTGATATTTATGGACGCCGTAAGACTTTATTAATAGGTTTTGGTATATATACGATTGCTTCTATTTGCTGTGGTTTATCTTCTTCTGTACATGTGCTGATAATATGTAGATTTGTTCAAGCGATAGGAGCTTCTGCAGGTTTGGTTGTTGGAAGGGCAACTATTAGTGACCAATTTAATCTCAGTGAGGCAACAAAAATATATAATATAATTTATCCAATAGTTGCAATCTCACCTGCAATAGCCCCATTAATTGGTGGATATATTTCTAGTTTTCTAGGGTGGCAAGCAACTTTTGAGTTTGTCGCAATATATGGCATAGTATTATTCATTATAAGTTTTCTATTCTTGAAAGAAACGAATCATAATAGAGAGCAAAAGAAGATAATATATATTTTTCATGATTATCCTTTACTGATATCAAACTATGCTTTTTTGAGTTATCTTATTCCTGTATGTTTAGTATATGGTGCATGGTTTACATATTTATCCCAGTCGACTTTTTTGTTTAATCAAATGGGTTATTCACAATATACTGTTGGATACTTTTATATACCTCTTGCGATAATGATTTATTTAGGAAATTTTTTTAGTAAGAAAGTAATAAATATTTGGGGGAGTGAAAAAGTATTTTATATTGGGTTGCTATCTTTCTTAATTGGTGGAGTATTGTTTACAGCTTTTTATTTTTTGTCGAGTATGAATTATGCTTTTGAAATAATAATACCAATGTCCATTGTTTCAATATCAAACGGCATAGTCTTACCGTTGGGGATAGCTTCTGCAATAAATATATTTAAAGATAAATCAGGAGTAGCCTCTGGACTAGTTGGTTTTGCTCAGATTGGTTTTTCAGGTCTATGTGCTTCATTTATTGGTAAATTATTTGGTATTAATACTTTTGTTCTTGTAATAACTATATTCTGTATGTCTATCTTAGCTTTTCTAAGTCACATATTGAAATCAAAAAATATAAACAAGAAGTAGATATTAACTTTATAATCTGAAAATATTTTGTTGGGGAAAATAAGTGGTAGCTATGAGTGGACTTGAACCACCGACCCCAGCATTATGAATGCTATAAAATGTACTTATATTTGTATATCTAATACCTATCTTTTAATCATAAGTGTTGCAATATAAAGGTTTTTGAAAAGTTTTATATATTTTAGAACTGTAATTATTTATAATTTGTGTTACCCAGTTTGTTACCTATGATTAGCTAAGTGCCAAATATAAAATTTACTAAAAGTGAACTTAATAAGATTAAGCCATCAAATAATATAGTCGATTATACTGACCCTGAGTATAAAGGATTAGTTTTAAGAGTTACACCTTCTGGAGGTAAAACATGGAGGTTAAATTATAGAAATAAAAATAAAGTACAAAAGCGCTATACAATAGCAAACTATAATTCATTGACATTAACTCAGGCAAAGTTAGAATCACAGCGATTAAATGGGTTAATTTCTCAAGGGGTTGATATTCAGGCAGATGAATCTCAAAAAAACAAGGATATATCTTTTAAAGAGTACTTAGATAATTTTTATCTTGACTGGTATAAAGATAATAGAAAATCCTACAAGACAAATAATGATATTTTAACTAAGCAGTTACAGTCAATACATGATACAAGATTGAAAGACATAACACCAAGCCTAGTTAGTGGCATTCTTTATAAGTATCAAAAAGAGGCAGGCATATCTGATAGTCGTGTTAATAGAATTATGGCTTGTTTAAAAGGAGCTATTAGTAAAGCTTATGAGTTTGGTTATATGGATAGTAATAGCCTTAGCAAATTGAAGCTAAAGTCAGTATCTTCATCTAAAATAAGATACTTAGATAAGCAAGAAACTCAAAGATTTTTAGATACTCTTAGCAAGCAAAGAAATATATTGCTAAAGGGTATAGTGACTATTGGATATTATACTGGTATGAGGCGGGGAGAAATTTTTAGTTTAAGATGGTCTGATATTGATTATACAACTAATCAGATAATATTAGACTCTAAAAATACTAAAAGTGGAAAGTCGAGGGCTATACCAATTCATTCAGAAGTAAAAGAAATGTTATCACAATTTAAAACAACTGGTAAAAGTGAGCTTGTATTTAAATCACCAGTTACTGGAGCTGCTTTAGATAATATAAAAAAATCATGGACACGCTTTATAGCTGAGGCTAGTATTGAAAATTTCAGATTTCATGACCTTCGGCATAATTTCTGTTCAATGCTTGTTATGAAGGGAGTGCCAATATATACGGTAGCTCAGCTTGCAGGACATGCGGATGTTAAAACTACTCAAATATATGCTCACTTATCGCCAGATGTTAAGAAGTCGGCTGTAGATCTGTTATAAAGGTATTGAGACTGTTAAAACAATGATTTCCAGAAAGCCTTTAGGTGATCCAAAGGTTTTAAGGGTGTTTTTTTCTTGTCTTCTTGTTCTTGTGTTAAAGCTATTGGAATATTTCTGTCTAAGAAAATATCTAATTGGTTATCAATATTAAGACCTGTAATTTTCAAATCTGGTTTAGAATTATTGTTGCACGGCTCAGTTACAACATAGCTATTGTATGGATAAAAGACTAATGTTTCATCATCAACTTTGCCAGCGACTCCGTAGCAATGAACTATTTTACCGCTTATAGATTCTATGTTTCTCAGCTTAATATATAGATTTTTAAAAGAGTGATTGCTTTTCTCATCAAACTGTTTTTTTAAAATATACCCGTCATTGCACTTATATATGGATTGAATTTTACCGCTGATAACACAGGGAGTAGATATGTTTGATATATATTTTAAATACGGTAGAAAGCTCCAAGAAATAATAAATTTGTCTAAACCTATGGCTATTTCACCATTATGAAATCTAATCTCTTTGAATTTAAAATCATTGTTAGCAAGTTCTTTTTTGTTGTAGTTATATTCTTTAACTTTTAAGTATGAATACTGGCAAAGAGCTTTGAAGGTAGGGTAGTCAAGGTCTTCCTTTAGAGTTAACTTTTCTAGCTCAATTAATTCGACTATTTCTTTCGGTAAGTCTGATATGTTGTATTGCTTATCTATGTTTATTACTTCAGCATTATTGTTGATAGTATCAGAGCGTTGAGAATTTACAGTTAAATGATTTGACAAGAGTTTTTATTCTTCAATTGTGTATATTTATAAAGTAATACGATTATGCATTTTTTTCAACATGGTAATGCTCTTAGCAGAAACATTTTATTTTTATATTAATGTAGTTAACCATCTATCTTTTCTAATCAAAAATACCTTGCCTACAATTCTATTTTTATTAAGCTCTTGATTTGTATCTTTTACTTGAGCTATAGAGTTTAATGGCATTAAGGTTGTTTCATAACCATTGTTATATAGAATTCTAACATTTACTTTATTGTCAGCAATAGAAACCACGAGATCTCCATTGTTAAGATTATCTAGAGCGTTATCTGAGCTATCAAAAACTATTAAAGAGTTATCTTCTATCGAGTATTTTGCATAGTCTTCAGGCAGTAATGAGTTACTATCTCGCCTCATATCTGTACCATTATATTTAAATGCAAAACACTTATCTTTTATACTATTTGGAGCTTTTAATGAAATTGTATCAATTTCACGAGCATCATTAAGAGTAATAACATCATCTCTTTTAATAACAGGTATAGTTAAAAAAGCAGCATTGCTTTTTGCTATTGGGCTTTCATTAATATTTACATTTGAGTTATTTCCAAATGCATTATTTCCGCCAGATATAGTATTTCCAAAAGAATTATTTGATCCGCCAACATTATTATTAATAATTCCTTTGTGAGCTGTTTGATTGTTTATTTTATTATTATCATCAAGACCAAGAACCTCAAGTATTTGAGTGTATCTTTTCATGGTTGGGTGTGATGTGCCATTGAACCATTTCTGTATAGCTGTAAGGCTAACTCCTAACATTTCTGAGAACTCTTTTTGCGTAATACCAGCTCTAGCTAGCTCGTTCTTTACATCATTCATTGTAATCATATAATAAACTCCTAGTTGCATTTCAGAGTATATAAAAGTATAAGTATATAATCAAGTAAACTATAATTCTGTAAAATCTCTAAAAAATAAACTAAAAGTTGTTGATTAAAGAAAACTTTTATTATAGTATTGCGTTATGTAGAAAACTATAGGTTTATAAAGATGAGGAAAAATATATTAAAAAAAGGAAAGGTTCCTTTTACACAAGTTCCTAATATTTTAATTGATGATTTAAATACATCATTGAAAGCCAAAGGATTATATCTGCATATGGTATCTAAGCCAGATGATTGGAACTTTACAATTTTTTCAATGTCGAGACAAATTAAAGATGGTGAAACATCAATCCGTAATGCTTTAGCTGAGTTAAAAAAACTTGGTTGGGTAGTTTATAAAAAATATAGCGATGGTACAGGAGAGTATTTTATAAATTATGAGCCAAAACTTGAAAATCCACATATGGAAAAATCCAAAATGATAAAACCCACATGTGGAAAACCAACAGCTATTAATAATAAACATATAAACAATACTAATAAAGAAAGTAATAAAGAACATACAAACATAGAGGTTATTGAAGGCTTAGACTCTCAATATTTGGTGAATTATCTTCAGCATTTAGGGTTATCAAATAAATTGGCAAAAAATGTACTTGAGACAAATAAGGATAATTTAAATGTTGTGTATGATGCATGTATTCATACAGAAAGTGCTATTGCAAAAAAATCAATAAAAACAACTAATCAGAACTATTTTTTTGGAGTTCTTCAGAAGTTGCAAGGAGTTAGGCTATGAGCTTAGAAAAATTACTGAGTCAGCAAGTTGTTGAAATTATTCAACCGATTGTAGATGAATATAGCACTAAGTTGAAAAGTTATGATATGAGAGTTAATACAATACTTGATTTACCAATAACTCCAAAACAAATTGCCTTAGTTTTGAATTATAAGACTAATAAATCAGTAGATAGGTTATTTGAACTAGGAGAACTAAAAAATGTATCAATTAATTCTACTCGTATGGCAACTGTTAGAGATGTATTGGAATTTAAAGACCGTTTAGGTAAATAATTAATTTTAGGAATATATAATAGTTATGAAAAATCAAAAAACATATACAAACAAAAATAGTATCAATATACAACTACTACCATTCATGCTGATTTTATTACCAGTGATTTCAGCTATAGTAATTTTAATTTCGGCAAGAAGCCCAAATTTACAAGGGCTATTTGCAATTTTGGAGAGAATATCAGGAGGTTTTGGATTTTATTCTAACTATGGCTGGCTTTGGCGAGCAGTGATATTTTTTCCATTTATGAGCGTGGCATATTACATTGGCTATACAATGCTCAAGTCTCAGCAACAAACCTTTGGAGTTCAAGCTTTAAGATTAAGCATCAAAGCATTATTTATTTTTGTTTTAGCATGCTTTTTAATAGGAGTTGGTTGGGTAATAGCAGTCTATGTATCTAAAGTTATGAATTTCATGGATTTCTACGGAAATATATTTGATAGAGTTGCTACTTTAACAAATCAATATCCATACATAAAAGCATACTCTTTATTAGAAGATTATATTTGGGCTAACTTAGTATACTTCTATATGACACTAGCTATAGTTGCAATAGTTCATATAGTCTTATCTAAAACTGTATACCCTAGAAAAATAGAGCCAGTATTTAGTGATTATATTTCTAACATAGCTTCTAGCAATAAAAGAAGTGAAGGGTTAACTAGTTCTAAAGATGAGCTTGATGAATTAAAATACAAGCTTGGTAATCTTAAAAACTTTGACCCAAGTAAGTATTTTCAAAATCATCATACTTTTATAGCAAGAGATATAGATAATAAAGCTAAACCTATTTATATCAATGATAGAAAAATCATTAATAGAGAATTACCACATTTTGCTATAGTTGGCTCAAGTGGTTCTGGTAAAGGCGTCTTTTCACAATCGTTTTTAGTGCAAATGATTAATAAAGGTTATCCAGTTATAGCTTTTGATCCTAATAATGATGAGCATGTTATGAAAAATCTAAAGCATAACGCTGAAAGGATGGGCAAAAGATTCCACTGGATCAACTTTAAGGACTATAACAGACCGCAAATTGACTTATTACAAAACTGTAGTCCCTATGAGTTTAAAGAGCTAACTAATTTATTGTTTCCATCTTTAAAAATCAAAGATACAGATGGTAACTATTATGCTCAATTCTCTAGGGATGCTAGACAAAACTACTATGAGAAAGAGCTAGGTGGTGTTAGTTGTATGTATGATTTGCATAAAAAAGTATTTGATAAGTATGGCGAAGAAGCTTTAAAAGATGATAATGGTAATTTACCGCAATTTGTAAAAGAGTTTCTTAATTTTGCAAATATTGAAATGTTTAAAGTTCAAGAAAGTCTATCAATAGCTGATGCTATCGAGGATGGAGATGTTATTTATATATCATGTCCAGAGATGTCAGCAGATGATGAAATAACATATTTATGTAAAGCTTTCTTTATAAGGATTCTACAAATAATTAAAAATAGAGATCCAAATAGATCTAAACATGTCTTTTTGTTTGTAGATGAATTTGCAGAGTTTGTAAATAAGTCTGTTAAGTCAGCTATAGAGCAGATAAGAAAGAAAGGCTGTACTATGCTCATGAATATGACTTCATTTGAAAGTCTAGAAGGTATAGATTCTGATGTAAATGGTAAATCAGTTATGACAGCTGTAAAGATAAACTCATTAAAGCTTATCTATCAACAGCCACATGAAGAAATATCAGCTAAAGCTAGCAAAATGACTGGTGAAAAAATCATCAAAGTTGAGAGACAGCATATAAAAAGAAATGAAGCCTTAAAAGAGTTAGATCAAATAGCAGAAACTATTCAAACATCACAAAAGACAAATGTATTTAGCTCAACACTTCTTGAAAACTTACCTGCTAAAGTAGGTATCTTTATTGGACAAGGGGAGGCTAAGCTAGTACAAACAGATATACTTAAATATCCAAGTGACACTGAATACCCCACTCTTATACAGGCAACGTCCTATCAGTCTGATATAAATCCAAAAGATGATAATAAAAACATCATGGAGGCTTTATGATTGAGACTAGAGGTAGAAAAGATCTTATAGAGCAAGGTAATAAAAGAATTGAGTTTGCTTTAAATTTCTTAGCTGATGAAGTGTATACCAATAGACAAATATTGAAAGAAGTCACTGGAATTAGTTCATCTCAAGGTATTGGTGGATTTATCAAAAGACTAGAAAAACTAGGTTTTGCTAGAGAGATAAATTTACCAAGTGTAGAAGAACCAAATAAAACCTATAAGATAGTTGGTATTACTTCACAAGGTATGGCTGAAACTAATCATCTTGATAGAAGAGGTTTTGAGATAAGTAAACTTAAACATAGTCAACTATTACATAAGTTTCTATGTCAGCAGATACATTTACAAGCAATTAGACAAAACCACAAATATATTAGTGGTAGATGGTTAACTGATGAATGGTTTGGTGGTAAGAATGTTAAAAGACCTGATGCAATTATCATTACGCAAGATAATCAAAAGATAGCTATAGAAGCTGAGAGAACTATAAAAAGTAAATATCGCTATCAGCAGATAATAGTGCAATATTTAAAAATGATAAAAGCTAATCAGATAACAAAGGTTAGGTATGTAATGCCAGATCAAGCTAAGGCTCAAATGATTGAGAAAGCTATGAAATCTATAAGATCAGTTACTATTTCAACTAATGGGCAAAAAAGACAGTTTAACCTAGCTGATGATCTTTGGAGATGGTTTGAGTTTATATCATATAATCATATTTAATATTTCTTGAACTTTCTTATTTTCTGAAAAAGGATTTTTTGATATTAAATATATATCAAATTTTTCAATGGTATATTCTTCTAAAATCTCTACTAATAAGCCTTGTTTGATATAGTCCTCAACTGTAAATGATGGGAGATATACGATTCCTAAAGAATTTATAGCCATTTTGGCAAGTAAGCTTGAAAAAGAACATTTTTGCTTTAAATCTATATTATATTCTTTATCCAGATACCAAGTAGATTTAAAATTTGCAGAGTGATCTAAACAAGCATATTTTTCTAACTCTTCAGGTTTTTTTGGTACCCCATAATCTTTCATGAAATTAGGTGATGCACATACAACTTTTTTCCATTCTCCTATTTTTTTTGCATAAAAATCACCACTAGGAAGTGATCCACAAAAAACTATAGCATCAAAGTTATCTTCATAAAGGCTATTCAGATAGTTTCCAACTCTCCAGTCTATATAAACATTATTATTGCTTGATATATATGAGTTTACTTTATTTAAGATAAATTCAAAGTATGAAAAGGGCACTCCTATCTTTAAGTTGCCAACAAATTGATAATTGTTGTTTAGATCAAGCTTTATCTGTTCTTCAATAGCCATAAGCTCTTTAATTCGAGGTAATATATTCTTACCTGTTTCAGTTAATATTACAGATCTTGTAGTTCTATAAAAAAATTTAGAATTATAGTATGTTTCTAATTCTTTTATTTTCTTTGAAACTATAGAAATTGATAAGTTTAATTCTTTTGCAGTAAGACGAAAATTTAAAGTGTTAGAAAGTTTATCAAATATTTGATAGTGAAGGATTTCTATTTTCATTTGATCCCATTTTGATATCAGTGTTTTCATTTATTAGTTATTAATATGATATAAGAATCATTGTAATATTTCCATGAAGTTTCAATTTATCAAAATAAGGAATATTAAAGTGGTACTAATAGAAATTAAATATAAAAAAGGTTTAGATATCGTAGATCAATATAGACAATCCCATATTGATTACTTAGCTAGGTTTTATGAAAAGGAAGTAATTCTAGCGTCAGGTCCGTATAATAATAGAGAGGGAGGATTCATTATTTCAGTAATGGATCTTAAGTCAGCAAAGGATTACGTCGAAAATGATCCATTCTATATAAATGAAATAGGTGATTTTGATATTAAGGATTTTATACCTACTAAATCATCAAAAGGCTTTGGGCACTTAATAGATAACAATGATTTTAGTAAAGATGGTAAAGAGCTGTTTAATCAGTTACATGGTAAACATGCGGGAGAAGAGTTAATTAAAGCATTATCTAAAATTGCTCCAGATTTTTCAAAGTTAACTTTTGATTTTGCATTTGAAAGTATTTTTGCTAGAGATACAGAAATGTCTATGTTAACAAAAGAATTAATTACAATTGCTGTATGCTGTGCAATAGGTGATTGCCAAGCACAGGTACAATCACATTTAGAAGCGGCTATTAATCTTGGTGCTTCTAAAGATATGATAGTTGAAACTCTACTTTTAGTAACTCCTTTTGCAGGGTTTCCTAGAGTAGCAAATAGCCTGTTATCAATCAAAATATAAACTTAGTATGTTTCATTAAAGCATAGCAGCTACTAAAACTAATGTTTCTAACTTTTAAAAACATCTAACTTTGCCAATCTATAAATACCTAGATAATCATTGCATATCTTTAGCTAATGCGATGACTAAAATAAGCTCTTCGTTTGTATTTTTGACTAATACCTTTTGTCACTGTAATACACCAAACCAGTTTGCCAATACCATATAAAATCAAGGTTTTGCCTGTGAGTTCCACCATGATTTTCTATATTTTGTAATTGGCTGTCCTTCAAGTTGTTGTAACAGTGAAAGCAAAAGGAGCAAAAAATGACAACAAACTACGAGCCTCAAATTTATATCGCATGTTTAGCAAGCTATAACAATGGTATCTTATATGGTAAATGGATTGACGCAAACCAAGATGTTTCTGCTTTAGAAGAAGAAATTCAAGAGATTTTAGCAGGTTCACCTATGCCAGATGCTGAAGAATGGGCAATACATGATTATGAAGATTTTGATAATCTAGGTTTGTCAGAGTATGAAAGCTTAGAGACTATTTCCCAAGTAGCTCAAAACATTGTAGAACATGGTGAGCTTTTTATAGAAACTTATAAATATACAAACAATATTGATGAAGCTATCGAAATGATAAATGATCGTTTCATAGGCTTATATGACTCAGTTGAAGACTATGCAGAAGAAACTACAGATATTTCATCAGTTCCAGAATATCTAAGATACTATATCGACTTTGAATCTCTAGCTCGTGATATTGAGCTATCAGGTGATATCACAACTTTTGAAGTTGATAATCAAGTAGCAATATTCATCTAGTTATTTTTTTAGCATTTCATCTTCTATATAATAAATCTAATAATTATGTATTTTTTCTTAGAATGGCACTAAAAAATTTATCTGAAAGAGATGTATGCACAAAATACATAACACCTGCTATCAAAAAAGCTGGCTGGGATATTCAATCTCAAGTTCGAGAAGAAGTTTCTTTTACTGATGGTAAAATCTATGTAAAAGGAGACAAAACCAAGAGAGGCAAGGTAAAAAGAGCGGACTATATACTTTACTATAAGCCAAATATTCCAATAGCCATAATTGAAGCTAAAAAAGACACTCTATCAGTATCAGAAGGTATACAGCAAGGGATTGAGTATGCGGAGATTTTAGATATTCCATTTGTATATAGTACTAATGGTAAAGGGTTCTATGAACATGATAAGACACAGTCGCAAGGAACTCTAGAAAGAGAAATTTCTATAGATAATTTTCCTTCACCAGATGAGCTTTGGGAAAGATACAAGAAGTATAAAAATATAACTCCAGAGCAAGAACAAATAATTTCAGAAAATTATTTTATAGATGGCTCAGGTAGATCACCTAGATATTATCAGCAAATAGCGATTAATAGGACTGTTGAGGCTATTGCAAAAAGTCAAAATAGAGTGTTGCTTGTGATGGCTACAGGTACAGGTAAGACTTACACAGCATTTCAAATCATTCATCGTTTATGGAAGAGTGGAGCTAAGAAGCGAATTTTATTTTTAGCTGATAGAAATGCTCTTATAGATCAAACAAAGAGAGGCGATTTCAGGCATTTTAAAGATAAGATGACTGTAATTAAGAAAAAGCAAATTGATAAGTCCTATGAGATATATTTAGCCCTTTATCAAGGGCTAACTAACTACGATGAGGATAAAGACGCTTATCGTGAATTTAGTAGAGATTTCTTTGATTTAATTGTTATTGATGAGGCTCATAGAGGAAGTGCTTCAGAAACTAGTGCATGGAGAGAAATATTAGATTATTTCTCTAATGCTACGCATGTGGGACTAACTGCGACACCTAAAGAAACAAAGGATGTTTCAAATATTGATTACTTTGGTGAGCCTGTATATACATACTCTCTAAAGCAAGGTATTGAAGATGGTTTTTTAGCGCCTTATAAAGTTCTAAAAATTAGTTTAAATATTGATTTAGAAGGCTGGAGACCTCCTTTGGGTAAGCTTGATAAAAATGGTAACCCTATTGAAGATAGAATCTATAACAGAACTGATTTTGATAAAAATATTGTTGTTGATGAGCGTAGAATTCTTGTTGCTAAAAAAATCTCAGAATATCTAAAAAAACATGATAGATTTGCTAAAACAATAGTTTTTTGTACAGATATAGAGCACGCTCAAGCAATGAGAAACCTATTAGCTCAAGAGAACTCTGATTTGATGGTTCAAAATTCTAAATATGTTATGCAAATAACAGGTGATAATGATGAGGGTAAAAGAGAGCTTGATAACTTCATTAATCCAGAAGAAAGATACCCAGTTATAGCAACTACTTCAAAGCTAATGACAACAGGTGTAGATGCTCAAACTTGCAAACTAATTGTTTTAGATAGTGAAATTAAATCTATGACAGAGTTTAAGCAAATTATAGGGCGAGGAACTAGAATCAACGAAGAGTATGGTAAAACCTTCTTTACAATTATGGATTTTAGAAATGTAACAGATTTATTCTCAGATCCGAAATTTGACGGCGATCCTGTTAAAGTCAAAGATGTCCATGAAGAAGATGAATTTGAGTTACCTACTGAAGAAGAGCTAAATGATGGAAATCCAGTAAATGAAGATGGTGAAGAAGTCACTTTTGATGATGAAATAAAACAAGCTCCAGATATAGCTATAGTTGAAGATGAATTATCTCCACGAGAAAAAATCTTTGTAAATGATGTTGATGTATCTATCTTGAATGAGCGATTACAGTATTTGGATGATCAAGGCAAGTTAATTACTGGAAGTTTAAAAGACTACACTAAGAAAAAAATTAATGAAGAATTCTCTTCTTTAGATGATTTTTTAAATAAATGGAATAGTGTTGAAAGAAAACAAATTCTGATTGAAGAGCTTGAAGATAAAGGTATTCTGGTTGAAAGCTTGATTAATGATGTTTCAAAAGAAATGGACTTGTTTGATATGATTTGTCACTGTGCATTTGATCAACCACCGCTAACTAGAAAAGAAAGAGCTGAGAATGTGAGAAAATCAGGCTACTTTGATAAATACAGTGAGAAAGCTCAAGAAGTAATAAATACTTTGCTAGATAAGTATGCAAATGAAGGCATTGAAAATATTGAGAGCATTAAAGTGTTACAATTACCAGATTTTAGAGAGTTTGGCTCAGCTATTGAAATAGTTGGTTTATTTGGTGGCAAACAAGAATATTTACATGTGGTTAGAGATATTGAAAATCACTTATATAGTGCTAGAGCATAAATTTATTTAAAGGAAAAATAATGTCTAATATTGGCGGAATAATAAAGTCTATACAAAATATAATGAGAAATGATAGGGGCTTAAATGGTGATGCTCAAAGGATTGAGCAGTTAGGCTGGATGATTTTTCTCAAAATTATTGATGATAAAGATATCGAAATGGAATTGATAGAAGATGATTATGTATCACCTATCCTAGCAGATTTACAATGGAGAAACTGGGCTAATGATGATGAGGGTATTACAGGCGATCAGCTTTTAGATTTTGTCGATAATAAGCTTTTTCCAACTCTAAAAAATTTGTCGATTAGTGGTAGTAATAGGCGCGCACTATTGATAAAAGAAGTTTTTGAGGGAAATAACAACTATATGAAGTCTGGAGTTATTATCAGACAGGTTATTAATAAGCTTAATGAAATCGATTTTAATAATAGCCATGATAAACATATATTTGGCGATATTTACGAGAGTATTTTAAAAGAACTACAAAGTGCAGGTAATAGTGGAGAGTTTTATACACCTAGAGCTGTTACTCAATTTGTAACAGAAATGGTTAATCCAGAGCTAGGTGAGACTGTTTTTGATCCTGCTTGTGGTACTGGTGGCTTTTTAGTTAATGCTATCGAGCATATTAGAAAAAAAGATGTCAAAAGTATCGATGATAGAGCAACTCTACAGAAGACAATTAGAGGTGTTGAGTTAAAACCATTGCCACACATGTTGGCACTAACAAATTTAATTCTTCATGATATAGAGGTTCCAGAAATCTTTTATGATGATGCCTTATCAAAAGAGCTAAGCTCTATTAAGCAAAAAGATAGAGTCGACTGTATATTAGCAAACCCTCCATTTGGTGGTTCTGTTTCTGATGGGATGGAGACTAATTTTCCAGCAAACTATAGAACAAAAGAAAGTGCTGATTTATTTTTGATTCTAATGATTCAATATCTTAAAGATGGTGGTAGAGCTGGAATTGTATTGCCAGATGGTAGTTTAACGGGTGATGGAGTTAAGCAGAGGATTAGACAAAAACTTCTTGATGATTGTAATTTGCATACTATAGTTAGACTTCCAAACTCAGTTTTTCAACCTTATGCAAGTGTTGCTACTAATTTACTTTTCTTTACTAAAGGAACTCCGACAAAAGAGATATGGTACTATGAGCATAAACTTCCAGAAGGACAAAAAGCTTATAGTAAAACTAAGCCAATAAAGATAGAAGAATTTGAGCCATTAAAAGCATGGTGGAATAATAGACAAGAGTCTGAACAGGCATGGAAAGTTAATATCGAGACAATCAAAAATAATGGCTATAATCTTGATATTAAAAATCCACATAAGCAAGAAGAAGAGCACATTTATACATCAACAGAGTTGTTAGATATGCTTCATAAATCTTTTGCCAAAAGTGATGAGCTATTAGCTAAGCTTAAAAGTGAGTTGTTATGATAAATAGAAATGAAGACTATATAAAATCACTTGTTAATGAGTTAGTTAAACTACCAAACGAAACAGAGTGGGTAGAGTTTAAGCATAATAATAAAGCCCCGCAACAAATTGGTGAATACATTAGTGCGTTATCAAATTCATCAGCATTAAATGGTAAAACCAGTGGCTATATGGTTTGGGGGATTGATGATAAAACACAAAAGATATTAGGAACAGAATTTGATCCTGCAAATGAAAAATACAATAATGAATATTTAGAAAACTGGCTTTTAAGACTTCTTAATCCTAAGATAGAGTTTAAATTTTACAGTGTTGAAATTGATAGTAAAAAAGTAGTTTTGCTAGAAATAGCATCGGCTTATAAGCATCCTGTTAGCTTTAAAGGCGTTGAGTATATTAGGTTTAGTTCATATAAAAAAAATTTAAAAGACTTACCAGAGAAAGAAAGAGAGCTTTGGCGAGTTTTTGATAGAGAGCCATTTGAGAGACAAATTGCTGTAAATGATTTAGATTCATCACAAGTATTAGATTATTTAGAATATACCAAGTATTTTGAGCTTTTAGGGTTACCACTACCAGAAAATAGGAATTCTATTATCGAGGCTCTAATAGCAGATGAAATGGTTACAAAGCAAGATAATGCAAAGTATGCTATTACAAACTTAGGAGCAATCCTTTTTGCAAAAGATCTTTCTAAATTTCAAAATCTCAAGAGAAAAGCTATTAGAGTTATTCAATATACAGATAATACAAAATTTGAGACAAAAAAAGAGTTAGTAGGTAATAAGGGCTATGCAGTAGGCTTTGAAGGGCTTATTGAATATATCAACAATATACTTCCATCAAGTGAGATCATTAATCAAGCTTTTCGTGAGAGTAAGACAATGTATCCAGAACTATCTATAAGAGAGATAGTCGCAAATGCTATTATTCATCAAGATTTTTTTGCAACGGGAAACTCTGTAATGATAGAAATATTTGCTAATCGCTTTGAGGTGACAAGTCCAGGTACGCCGCTTATTGATACTGAGAGATTTTTGGATTCACCACCTAGATCAAGAAATGAGGCATTAGCATCATTTATGAGAAGAATAGGTGTATGTGAAGAAAGAGGTAGTGGAGTTGATAAGATAGTAGCTCAAACAGAAAAATATCAATTGCCTGCACCGATATTTAAAATTAATGGAGATTATACAGTAGCTATATTATTTGGTCATAAAGAGCTAAAAGATATGGATAAAGCTGATAGGATTCGAGCTTGTTATTTGCATGCTAGTTTGAGATATGTTCAGCATGATTATATGACAAATACTTCATTAAGAGAAAGGTTTGGCATAGATGCAGGAAATGCGGCGATGGTTTCAAGAATTATCAAAGATACTTTAGAAGCTAACAAAATAGCTATATATGATGAAAGTGTTGGAACTAGAGCAAGATCATATATACCAATATGGGCTAAATAAGTATAACAAATATAATTTGTTTGACTGTTGTTTGACTAAAAAGGATTTATAAAATAGTTGAAACAAACTAAACCCTTATGAAATAAGGATCCTAGACTAATAAGTTTGTTTGACTGTTGTTTGACTGAAGGTGAAAATGTGAGTACTTGGCAGAAAGTAAAGATTGGTAATTTCTTATATGAAAGAGAAGGAAAATATAAACCAAATGCTAAAGAAGTAGAGGGTTTGTCAAGAATAGAGAAAATTGACTTTAAAGGCAACTTTCATATAGGGGTAAAGCCGTCAAGAACTAATTTGATTTTAGTTAAAAGAGGTGATCTAGTAATATCAGGAATAAATGTAGCAAAAGGTGCTATGGGGATATATATGGGTGAAGAAGATGTTGTCGCAACAATTCATTATTCATCATATACTTTTGATAAGACAAAAATTAATTTGGAATATTTTAAAAGATTTCTTAAGAGCCCAGAGTTTATAAGATTACTTAATGAACAAGTTAAAGGTGGAATAAAAACTGAAATCAAACCAAAGCATATTTTACCGTTAGAAATAAGCTTGCCAGATATTGTTACTCAAAATGAGATAGTTTCTAACTTTGAAAAAATTGAAAATGATATTGCAGAACTTGATTATGATGTTAGACATCAACAAAATCTATTGAAACAATTAAAACAAACAATTTTACAAGAAGCTATTGAGGGTAAGCTAACTTCTAAATGGCGAGAGCAAAATTCAGATATAGAACCAGCATCCATCCTACTGGAGAAGATAAAAGCAGAAAAAGAGAAACTAATAAAAGATAAAAAAATCAAAAAACAAAAATCATTACCACCAATTGCAGATGATGAAAAGCCTTTTGAGATTCCAGAAAGTTGGGAATGGTGTAGGTTGGGATCTATAACAAATGCAGTTCGGGGTGGTTCACCAAGACCTGCTGGAGACCCAAAGTTTTATAATGGAGATATACCATTTTTAAAAGTAGCAGATTTAACAAATGATGATTGTATGTATGTTCAAAAATACACTTATTCTATTAAAAAAGCTGGATTACATAAAACAAGATATATTAAGGATGAAACATTATTACTAACTAATAGTGGAGCAACGCTTGGAATACCAAAAATATCATCATTTTCTACAGCTTTTAATGACGGTATTGCGGCATTTATTTATATGAATGAAGAATTGCATAAACCTTATTTTTACTATATGTTGAAGTCTAAAACACAGTGGTTTTTAAAAGAAGCATCAAGAGGACAAGGTCAACCTAATTTAAATACGGATATTATTGGAGGTATAATCATTGCTTTACCAACATTTGAAGAACAAAAAGAAATAGTATCTATTATTGAAAAGCTGTTTGCTATTTGTGATCAGTTAGAAGAGCAAATCAAGAGCTCAAAAGGAAATGTTGATATGCTTATGAAAACAGTTTTAAAAGAGGCTTTTGAGCATGGTGAGGGGTAGGGTCTGTTTTCCTAGTTTTCACACAAAAATTTTTTGTGATATAATTTATCTCGTTAGTAATGCGTATCCTCGCAAATAAATATAATACTTTATAAGTATTATGTGGACTTTTTTATAAAGTCTGACATCTATGTCAACGACAGTGGATTATATATGTATGAAAATATATGTTGTTATCTATGTAGGCATAGAGGGCGTAATCGAGAGAAATTACGCCATTTAAGTGAGATTTACTGATGATATAACGCACCTTTAGAGGCGAGAGAAAAGAAGAGCAATTCCGCTCTTCTTCAAACCTAAAGGAGACTAACATGCGAAAGCAAAAGAAAAAAAATATATCATCAGATGCTTGGTCTAGTAAAATAGTTGTTATAGTTTTGGCTGTAATAGGTTTTTCTAGTCTTGCTAATAATATTACGTTTGAGGAAGTTAAAGTTTCTTTAAATATAGCTATTAGTGGTAGTATTAATACACCAAGCAGTTCTCATTAAAAAAAAGATGAAAAATTTAGTTTACGCAAAAAATCAGTCTCCATTATATAAACTAAATTCAAAAAAGAAGCTTGCTACTTTGCTTTATACTGATATCAATAATATAAAAAAATGTTTAGCTAATCCTAAAAGATATAGAAATTTTGAAAAGCCTGTTGCTAACAAGGTTAGATCTTTTGAGCCACCAGTTGGGCTAAATAAAAAGATACATACAAGAATTTTTCAGTTATTAACAAGAATTGATGATATATCAGAATATCTCCATTCTGGTGTTAAAGGTAGATCTTATGTAACTAATGCAAAACAACATCAACTTTCACAGTATTTCTTGAAAATGGATATAAAGGATTTTTATCCGAGTACTGGTAAAGACAAAGTTTTTCTATTTTTTTATGAATATTTAAAATGTAGTCCAGATGTCGCTAATATGTTGGCTTTATTATTGACTAATGGACGACATTTAGTCCAAGGTAGTTGTGTTAGCCAGATATTGTCATTTTACTGTAATAAAAAAATGTTTGATGAAATCTATAAATATTCAAAAGAAAGGAATATAACTTTTACTTTATATGTTGATGATCTATCTTTTTCTAGTTCACAAAATTTTGATGCTAAAGAAATAATAAAAGAGGTAAGTAAAATACTTCATAGGAATGGGTATAAAGTTAAGAGTAGTAAAACGAAATACTCAAAGATAGGTAATATTACGGGAGTAATTGTAAAAAATACTAGACTTTTAGTCAGAAATAGAACTCATGAAAAAATTCATAGACTACAAAATAAAGATAGTAAAAAAGCTAAGCAAATAATAGGTCAAGCTAGATATATAGAGCCTACTTTTTATACAAAAAAATAATTTTTTATTTTTTATGTAAGAATTGTTATACCATCCACCCCTAGCTAAAATAGCAGGGTGTTAAAGCAAGCTGGTATATTTTATTTCTTTTAGATAGCTCTCAAAATCTGAACTAAAACATCACGACAAAAATAATATTTTTGATTGAGTTTTAAGCTTATTTATTACTTTTGCTAAAGTAAGTAAATAATCAAGTAGATTTATCAAGCTACCAAATAAACCCCATAGGCTAGAGTTTCTCAATATCGTCCACCCTTAGCTGTAAGCAGGGCGTTAGACAGAGCCGATATTTGATTAACTCTTCGCCGCTTCCCCAAGAATTTGGGGAGTGCTCAGCCCACCGTCTGCGCTACGCTTGACCAACGAGTTTCACACGATGGACTAAAGCCGAGCAAAGCACCCTGTCGCAAGCTAAGGGCACAGTAACAAGTTTGCTAGTCTAAGTCCCTCCCGTTTCACTGGTAAAACCCGTTGGTCAACCTTATCAGGCCGACGGCGGGCAATGCGTAATGCTTCGCATGATTAATACTTAGAAACGCTATTGTAAAAGATTTATATAGCCTCAGGGCTATCTAAATCAACTAGCGTTTCAGAAATTTTAAAAACTTACTTGTATGAAAAAAATAAACAAATTGTTACCTATTTGTTACCTAGAAGATTTTTCGAGGTTTTGCTTATGTGGTTTGTTGGTGTTCTGAAAGTATTGAAAATAAAGAGAAAAACTTGTGGTAGCTATGAGTGGACTTGAACCACCGACCCCAGCATTATGAATGCTGTGCTCTAACCAACTGAGCTACATAGCCACAAAAGATGATTGATATTATATGTAATTTAGTTAAATTGTCAATATTAATTCATATCGATGTTAAAAAAAATATTACTGATGTTTTATTACTTGCTAAATATATTAGTTTTGTAGTACGATATAAACCAAGTATACACAGGGTTTACCCTATATAACTATTAATAAAATAAGAAATGTCTGAAGGTAGAAACAAATTAAACGATTTTTCATTGTTACAATCATTGTTGGGTGGGTCATCTAAGATAGAAGAGAAGACTTCTAGAATGAAGCAAGCTAGAGATAAGAATATCTCTAAGAGTAAAAATACTCCTAAAACTCCTGCTAAGAAAGTAGAAGATAGAGATACCTCTTTTATACGTATTCCACAATATGGTCATAGGATAAACAACAAGACAGTAAATGAGCTACAGAATCCTCAATTAGAAGATGCTCAAGAAATTGTAGTTACTGTTGATGTTGAAAAAGAAAGACAAAAAGAAGAAGCTAAGCTATTTAAGTGGCTATGTCATCGTTTTCCAAAATGTTTTGATCCGATCAATAAAAAGCCACTAAAAATTGGTATAAGCGAAGAAATTGAAATAATTTATCAAAATGAGCATTTCGCTCCTGTAGATAAAATGGTTCTTAGAAATGTATTGCGCCGATATGTTGGTGATACACGCTATCATAGAGCTGTTTTTGAGCTTAAACAGAGATTTAATCTACAAGGTCAACCGGTTGAGGATTATGCTCCTGAGCATGTTGAGTACTCTAAAAAACGTCTTGATGAGATTGCTGAGAAAGCTGAGTTTAGAGCAAAAGGTTTGACTATGAAAGATTATTACGAATACAAAAAGCAGCAGCAAGAAGAAAAAGTAGATACAGAAGAGTAAATTCTTAAATCATTTTAAATCACCGTAAATTATTGCCTCTTTTGTCTTTTAAGTTTATTCTTTTACGTATGAATTACTAATTTATATTATGTTGTGAATTCAAAAATAAATAAAATTTTCTCTAAAAATTTTTTAATAGTTTCGGTTTTATCGGTATTTTTTGTGCTACTAACCAGTTGTGCAACTGATGATGGCTATCAAGGTCAACCGCTTCCTGTTATAAAGCATGGTTATTCAAAGAAAAAACAGATGGCTTATAATATATACGGCTTTAAGTTCGAAAATACACCTAGAGGTATTTACAATATTCTTGACAAAAAGCCTACTCAGTTTTTGGTTAACGTATATATTGGCGATAATTATGGCTGTAAGTTTATTTATACTATGAATAAAGATGGCAAAAAAGAAGAGATTAGCAAAACAAGTTCTTTTGAATCATACTTGTCAGGTAGTAATGAGTTACTGAAGCTTGAATGTAAGGGTGAAGATTCTAATATTGATTATAAGATTGTTGTCTATGCTAATAATGTTGAATATGACAAAATAGGGAATCTGTCTTATTTGGTTGCTTCTGGAGGGCTCTAGCTCTACTTTCTCCAAAAATCTGGCATGAATAATACTAAAATAGTAAATATCTCAAGACGTCCTGCAATCATTGCAAAATCACATATCCATAGAGCCTCTTTGGGAAGGTTCTTGAAATTAGAGCCTATTTCTCCTAAACCTGGACCGACATTTGATAGCGTAGTTGCGATAGTGGAGAATGCTGTAGTGACGTCTAGACCGCAACCTAATAAAGCTAACCAGCCACCAGCAAAGATTATAATATAGACGGAAATAAATCCTGATACTCTATTTAGAGCTTGCTCAGAGATATGGATGTCACCAAGCTTAACAGTAAATACTCCTTGAGGGTGAATTACTCTTTTAGCTTCTAGGATAGCTTTTTCCTTAAAAAGAATTGCACGAATCATCTTCAAGCCACCGGCGGTTGAGCCACCACAACCACCAATTATTCCAATAAACATTAGCATTATTGGTAAGAAGCTAGGCCATAAGTAGTAGTTTGTATCAGAAACAAAACCAGCACTAGAGGATATTGATATCACTTGAAAAATACTATTTGTGACTATGCTAAAAACATTAGACAAGTCATCAGTGTGAGCAATCATTGTTATACATACTATAAAAGACGCAAAAAATATAAAATAAAAATATGCTTTAAATTCAACATTTTTGAAATAGTGACTTATTTTGAATTTCGATAAAGCTATATAGTGAGCTTTGAAACTAGTAGCTCCCAAGAAAAGAAAGATTCCACAAACTAGAATCATTCCAAAAGGCTTATCAGCCATACTTGAGTCAGATGGAGCAAATCCTCCTGTAGATACAGTTGAGAATGTGTAGCATATAGCATTAAAGGGATCTACGCCAACTAATAAATAAGAAATAAAGCATAGGAATGTTAGCAATAGATATACTAGCCATAGAGCTTTGGCAGTACTTGAAATTTTTGGAGCGATTTTGTCATCTTTCCATTGTCCTGATATTTCAGCTTTATATAGCTGCATGCCACCTACACCTAAAAGTGGTAAGATGGCAACTGACAAAACGATAATCCCCATACCGCCAAAAAATTCAGTTTGTTGACGATAAAATAGTATACTGTGTGGTAGTTTGTCTAGTCCTTCAATTACCGTACCACCAGTGGTTGTAAAGCCAGAGACTGATTCAAATACAGCATCAGTGAATGAGAGGTTTAAGCCCGGAAATGACATATAAGGAATAGCACCAAATACAGTCACAAACATCCAAACTAAAGTTACTATCAAAAACCCATCTCTATTCGAAAGTTTTTTTTGGGTGTTCCTGGAGATAAACCATAAAAAGAAGCCACATGAAAAGGTCACAGCAAAGCTTAAAATATAAGGATAGGCATTTTTTTCGGCATATATGTAGTCAACTAATAATGGACTAAGCATAGTGATGCTTAAAAACATTAAGAATATACCAATTATCTTTGGTTTTTGACTCAACATAATTTGCTAATACTTAAAAGCTTAATGTTTTGTATATGACTTTGATGTTTAGTTTAGTATAATTATACACAAGCTACAAGATAATTTATATTTAGTATTTTAGGAGAAGTCGTAGTATGATGAAGCTTATATTGCGTTTGGCTCACTTGTTCGATAACAAAAAAGATAGAGCCTATGTGAGTGAAATAGACCAGTTTTTACAGGAATTCGATAAAGCTAACCCACAGAAGTCGGAATCACAAAAAAAAGAAATATTAAAGCACAGAAATATCTACAAAAGAGAAGCTAAGCCTAAGACAGATTTTCTTGATGGTTAGTTCTTTTATAAAAGCAACTTAATATATTCTTAGTTAATTCTACTTTTACAATCAGCTTTTATTAGTATCCCAAATATAATACACTTATGGTACATTTGTGTACCTTTTTTGATTATTAGTAAGTTATGAAAAAGAATTATTTTATTATCGCTACTATATCGGTTTTTATAGTTGCATTTTTTTTGCTTCTAAATTATCTGCAACCAATGAGAGCAGATGATTTTGGTAGAGCTAATACGGATACCCTGGCAAAGGGTTTAATAATTATGGTTCACTCTATTCAGGCTGATTATTTTACTTGGACAGGCAGAGTTTCTGCTCAGGCTTTAATCTACTTCCTGATGAGTAAAACATATATAACTTTGTCACTATTTATAGTCAATGTGGTTAATTCGATAGCATTTTATATATTCATGTTGCTGACCTTCAAAATAGTCACTTATGATCGAGGTAGAATATTATCTAAAGATTTTGCTATATATAGTTTTTTCTTTGTTTTTGTCTTTTATCAAACAGGGTTTATGGCAAATATCCTATGGAAAACAGGAGCTATTCAGTACTTTTGGGGATTAACATTACTTACTGTTTTATACTATTTCTCTATAGTCAAAAATAAAAATAGTATGATGCTTGGCTTATTTATTGGCTCGATTATTGGTTTATATAATGAGATATTTGTATGTGTCAGTATTTTACTTTGTCTAGCATACTTTTTTGAAAGAGTGCTAACAAAGAAAGTTATAAACGATACGCTTGTTGCTTTTTTTGTGGCGTGTGGAGTCGGAGGGATTGTATTAATAACAGCACACGGAAACTATGCAAGGTTAGATCATTTATCATCAGGAGTTCAGTCATCACTATTGCAAAATGTTACTCGCTTGATAAGTGAGCTAATATTTACGCCACAGTATACGCTTATACTGTTGATTATGATTGTGATCTTTTTAATATTAGCTTTCACTAATAAAAATTTCAAAAAACTATCAATAGTTGTATATTCTGCAGCACTTGTATTATCACTGTTTGTATTAGTGCCAGTGGCAAAGTCATACGATCTAAATCAAAGAGTATTACTTATTTATTATGCGATATTTTTTATGGCTGCTTATATGCAAATTTATAGTCATAGTAGTTTATTTGTTATTAAACTATATGTAGCTCTCAAAAAGCTAAGTCCGATATTTGTGTTGTTGTTGGTAGCACAATTATATTTAATATTTAGTATGAGCTTGTTTTTTTATAACTTCGAGCAAAAGCGTGATGTTTTAGTAGAACAATATCAACATTCGGGAGTTACTGATCCAACATTACCGTGTATAGTTGATTATATATCACCAACTGTTTTTATTGATGATATTACACCTAATAAAGATCTTTATAATAATCAAGCTTATGCTGATTTTTATGGTTTTAAAAGTGTCGCTTGTAAGACTGTTGGTTAACTAAAAGTAGGATATGAAATAATGTTAAATAAAAGTTTTTTTATAAAAATATTGCTGCTGATTGTTTTTGTTATAACTTTTTTTATTAGTGTTGCAATTTATAGTTATGTGTTTGCTAGAGTGCAAAATTCAACAATATTTTTTAAAATTTTAGATGTTATAAGAGTGCATAGTTTGACTCAGGTAGTATCTTTTGTATGGATTACTTCATTGCCGGTGTTGCTAGCTGTTTACTACTATTTTTTCTTTAGAGTGATTTTTAAGAAGTATATAAAATAAAACTATCAATCTTTAGTTTCATCAATTACATCAGTATCTTTAGGGATGTCGAAGTTAAATTTAGTATTATCTATGTCAATATCGGTTTTCACATCTGAGAAAGAGATTTTGGTAAATTGATTTAAAGAAGTGGATATAGCTAGGTATTCAAGATTTTCATTATTAGAGAATTTAATTTGTATACTATCAACCATTTGATCATTCTTGGGTTTTAGTAGGTATGTGTTCTTGTCGAGCTCTTTAACAGTAAATAGTTTATTTATATTGTCGGTGTTTTTAGAAAGCAAAATAAGATAAGGGAATTGAGCTATATTATTAGATACTTTCTTTATGATAACCTGTTCTAAGTCGCCATCATATATCCAAAGCTTTGATCCATTTGAGATGATTTCTTGATTATTAGGAGAAGTAGTTATCCACCTGAAGAACTTAGGCTTTTTTAAACTCATATAGCCTTTTGAGCTAATATTATCGCTAGCTCTTCCACCATTAATGAGTTTTTGATCAAAGCTTGCAGTCATTGAGTGAATGTTTTTGATTTTGTTTATAAGATCATCACTAGCATTAGCAAAACTATAGTTGATGCCAAATATAAGAGTTAGGAGTAAAGCTATTTTTTTCATTTAAGAGTCTCTTTTAATTAGAACTTCGCGCATACCATTTTGATTCATTTCTGAAACAATACCGTTTTCTTCCATTTCTTCCATCAGCCTTGCAGAACGGTTATAACCTATCTTTAATTTACGTTGGACAGCCGATATAGAAGCTTTTTGTGTTTTGATAACAATTTCTACAGCCTCATTATATAGTGGATCTTCGCTGTCTCCGCTACCATTGCTAGAGCCACCACTACCATTATCAGCATCCTCAGAGGCTTCTAAAATATCTTGGACATAGTCAGGCTCACCATACTCCTTCCATGATTCTACTACTCTATGTACTTCATTATCATCAACAAAGGCACCATGAATACGCATAGGGGCTCCAAAGCCGGGCTTTAAATAGAGCATATCACCTTGTCCAAGAAGTTGCTCAGCACCTTGCTGGTCAAGGATTGTTCTAGAGTCAATCCTTGAAGATACTTGGAATGACATCCTTGTTGGAATGTTTGCTTTGATTAATCCTGTTACAACATCAACAGAAGGTCTTTGAGTTGCTAAAATGATATGGATACCTGCAGCACGAGCTTTCTGTGCGAGTCTTGCAATTAGCTCCTCAACTTTCTTACCGACAACCATAATCATATCGGCAAATTCATCTGCAACAACTACAATGTATGGCATTTTTGTAAGAGTTGGAGCCTCGTGAGCTCTTTCTGGATTCATTTTGATGAACATTGTATCTTTGAGAGGTCTGCCAGCTTTTTCTGCCTGCTCAATTTTATCATTAAGTAATGCGATATTTCTAACTCCAGCAGCAGACATTAGCGCATAGCGACGCTCCATCTCTTTAACACACCAACGCAAAGAGTTAGCAGCTTCTGTCATATCTGTAACAACTGGTGTTAGTAGGTGAGGTATGCCATCATAGATAGAAAGCTCAAGCATCTTAGGATCAATCATAATAAATTTAAGCTCATCAGGGCTACATTTGTATAGCATACTGAGAATCATCGCATTAACACCAACAGATTTACCAGATCCTGTTGTACCAGCTACTAGTAAATGAGGCATTTTAGCAAGTTCAGCAAAAGTTGGCTTACCGGATATATCGACACCTATTCCCATTAAGGTAGGGGCTTTTGACTTCATGAATTCAGGTGAGGCAAGTACTTCCTTGATGCGTACCATCTGTCTAGTTGGATTTGGTAATTCTAAACCTACATAAGGCTTACCTGGTATAACCTCTACAACTCTAACAGCTGTGGTTGATAAGGCTCTAGCTAAGTCTTGAGCAATATTGGTAAGTTTGCTAACTTTTGTACCTCTTGCTAAATCTATCTCGTATCTGGTAATTACAGGACCGGGATAAGCGGCGACTACCTTAGCATTTATGTTAAAGTCATTTAATGTTTGCTCTAGTAAAGATGATGTTTCATTAAGTTGTGTCTGTGAAATAACAGTCTGCTTTGGCTCGGGTTCTGTAAGTAGATCCAGTGATGGTAAACTAGACTTTTTTAGAGGCTTAGTAACAGTTTGAGTGCGTGTAATTTCTCTTAGATCTTCTTTAGTCATTCTATTTGAGGGGGAAGACTCCTCAGCTTTGACGTCATCAAAATCGATATCAAGGTCCAAGATAGGTTCTTGTTTTATTGAAGCTGTTTTATTCAAATCTTTTTTAGGATCTTTGAATGAAAGTTCGTTATCAATATCTGTGTTTTCTAGAACTTCACGGAAAGTATCATTCTTTTTTGGAGAATTATCCTTTTGTATGTCAACGGATAATTCATTTGAATTATTTTTTTCAAGGTTTTTTGTTGAGTTTGTTTTTCCTTCGAATGCATCGAAATCATTTATGTCAGGTATATCTTTATCATCTTTAGGTTTAGCTTTTGATAAGTAACTCAGGATTCTGCCCAAAAACATAGCTATATTTTTGACAATATAAATCCATGTTGTGCCTGAATATAGTATTAAACCAACAAATAGTGATATTAGTAATGTAAATGTTCCACCTACGGAACCTAAATATTTTATAACAAATTTTGCTGTTTCATATCCTAAGATTCCTCCTGAACGCTGAGGCACCCAGTAGTTAAAAAAATTAAGATAAAGTTCAGATAACCCACAACAAGAGAGTATAAAGGTAATGATTCCAACTGTTTTGATCGTGAACATCAAGTAGCTGAGGCTTTCTTGTTTTCTTTTTAGCAGAAGAATCCTAACAAAATCGATAAGCAGAAAAGGCAGAATGAAGCCAATAATTCCAAAAATTGCGAGTATAAAACTAGATATGTAAGCTCCGACAGGACCTGCATAGTTCTTGATTGTAGTTTCAGAAGAAATACTGCTCCAGCCTGGATCATTTATATTAAAGCTAAATAGTGCTATGAATAGATATACTATTATCGCGGTTAATATAACTATGAGAGTTATCTTAAGCCTACCTACCGCATGATTTGTTTTGTTTATATTGTTGTCAGCCATGATTTTGTAAAATGTTTAAAAATTAATGATAAAAACCAATTCATAATTCTAACAAAAAAAACTCTAAAAATGTTAGACTATACTACTAATTTATCAAGCATAAGTATTAAAGGGACAAGATTTGGCTAGATTTCATATCGTATTGGGTTTTATAGTTTGCTTTTTTGCGTGGGTATTTTTTTTAATATTTCCACATCTTGACATACAAATAGCAGGCTATTTTTATGATTCATCTATGCACCAATTTACGGGTGGTTATGATGGTTTTTTGGGTTTTCTTCACTGGTTTGCGAGATTTTTTCCAATATTTTTTTCTATAGTCGTTATTTTATTTTTGTTGGGGTCACTTTTCATAGATAAGTTTAAGATTAAAGCTAGAAAGGCTATATTATTTGTGGCTGTCTGCTTATGGATTGGACCAGGTTTGGTTGTCAATTATGTATTCAAGGATCACTGGGGTAGACCTAGACCAGTTATGGTTCAGGAATTCAGTGGTGATAAGGTCTTTCAACCTCCGTTTGTGATATCATCACAGTGTGATAAGAATTGCTCTTTTGTGTGTGGTGATGCTTCAATGGGCTTTTGGATATTTGCATTTATGCCACTGGTTGCTACACGTAGAAAAAAAGCCATAGTATTTACTGCTGCAATATTAGCCGGAGGTGGTCTAGGGTTGATGAGAATAGCACAAGGAGGCCATTTCTTTAGTGATGTGGTGTTCTGTGGAGTATTCGTTTATATATGTACATGGGTTGTTTATGCAATTATGTACCGGAAAAATAACGTTGATTTATAGGTTATAAACATACATAATTGAAGATTGAAGATATTGGTTGGAGCAGTATTATGGATTTAGGTTTTATTTTTATGGCAGAGGTTTGGAATATATAGAGAAGCATTGTTTTATCTCTAACTTTCTAACTATTTAATCGCTCTAAAAAAATCTTAAATTTCCTAGATACCGACCTAATTGTAAAGAGTAGCTTATTAATTTGCCTCTTTGATTTTTTAATATTGCCTATGGGAGAGAAAAATAATAGATGTCACAAAAGCTTAAACGTGGATTACATACTCGTCATATGTCAATGATAGCCTTGGGCGGCTGTATAGGGACAGGTTTATTTGTAGCACTTGGTGGGGCCATAGCCGATGCAGGGCCTGGAGGTACTGTTTTAGCGTATGTCATAATTGCAATAATGGTATATTTTTTAATGGCTAGTCTTGGTGAGATGGCAGCTCATAGTCCTGTTAGTGGAACATTTTGTGAGTATGCAACTCGCTATGTTGATCCTGCTTTGGGTTTCAGTACAGGTTGGAGTTATTGGTTTAATTGGGCGATAACCGTGGCAACTGAAGTAATTGCAGCTGCGATAATTATGCAGTACTGGTTTCGAGGAAGCTCTATATTATTATGGAGTGCATTTTTCTTTGTGCTCGTATTCGCTTTGAATATATTCTCAGTGAAAGTGTACGGTGAGGTTGAGTATTGGTTATCATTTATCAAAGTTTCAACAGTTATTATATTTATTATAGTTGGTTTCTTATCGATTCTTGGTATGGTTGGAAATCATGGCAGTGTAGGTTTTGAAAATTGGCGTATAGGCGATGCACCATTTCATAATGGCTGGTGGGGATTTATCTCTGTATTTATGATTGCCGGATTTTCATTTCAAGGGAGTGAACTTATAGGTGTGACAGCTGGTGAAGCTAAAGATCCTGATACGTCTATTCCTAAAGCTATTAAACAAACTTTTTGGCGTTTGTTTATATTTTATATATTAGCAGTAGTGATAATTAGTTTCTTGATTCCATATAATAATCCTTCTTTGATACAGTCTAGTGCTGGAGATGATGTCTCGGTTAGTCCATTTACAATGGTTTTTGAGAGCGTTGGCTTAAGCTCAGCAGCTACTATTATGAATGTGATTATTCTTACTGCGATAATATCAGCATGTAATGCTAGTATGTATAGTGCGACTAGGGTCTTATGGCATTTGGGTAAGATTAAGCAAGCCCCTCAGTTTTTTGCAACTACTAATTCAAAAGGCACGCCAATAATTGCTCTTTTAATTACAGCTTTAATTGGTAGTTCGTTCTTTTTTGTATCATTTGTCGGAAGTGGGAAAATATTTACATGGTTAGTTAATGTATCAAGCTTAGCTGGTTTTATAGCTTGGTTCACAATTGCCTTGAGCCACTATCGCTTTAGAAGAGCATATATTAAACAAGGTAAGAGCTTGAATGATTTACCATTTGTTGCGAAGTTCTTCCCTTGGGCTCCGATTATTGCATTAATTTTGGTTTCTATCGTAATAGTTGGTCAAGGAGCAACTATGCTGACTATGGAGGGTAGAAGTTGGTCTAGTGTTATAATTGAGTTTCTATCAACTTATGTAGGTTTCTTTGCATTTGTGATACTATATTTTGCATATAAAATAATCAAAAAAACAAAACTAATAAAACTTGAGGATTGTGATCTTTCAAGGGAGTCGTAGTTGTAGCATTATGAACACTTTTTTTATTCAAGGCAGGACTGGCCGGATTGAAGCAGTCTATGATAAAGTCAAAGGTGCTAATCAAGAAATTGTCGCAGTTATATGTCACCCTCATCCGCTATATCAAGGCAGTATGCACAATAAGGTTGTGACAACTCTTTCTAGAGCTATGAAGACATTAAATATTGAGTCATATAGATTTAATTATAGAGGTGTTGGAGATAGTCAAGGAGAGTATGGAGAGGGGGTTGGTGAACTGGAAGATCTTCTTTCTGTCTGTAAATGGATTAAGGAAAATACTTCTTTCAAAAAAATCATATTGTGCGGTTTTTCATTTGGTGGAGCTATAGCTTATATGGGTTTGAATAAACTTGATAATGTTGTGGGTCTAGTAACCATAGCGCCAGCTGTTGACAGGTTTGATTTGACTAAGTTTGGTGAGCCTAATAACATTCCTTGGCTTGTTGTACAGGGAATAGATGATGATACCGTAAATCCTAATTCTGTGTTTGATTTTACTCTTAAAACAGTTAAATCAGATTTAACATTAGTTAAAATGAATGAGGTTGGACATTTTTTTCATGGTAAGCTTATACAGTTGAAAGATGAGGTAGAAAAATTTTTAATACCAACCGTAGATGAACTATAAAACAAAAAAGGACCAAAGCAAATGAATAGAAATGTAGCACTAGAAGCAGTAAGAGTCACTGAGCTAGCAGCTTTAGCATCATGGAGTCAGATGGGTAGAGGCGATAAAATTGCTGCAGACCAAGCAGCTGTTGATGCGATGAGAAAGGCATTAAATGAAGTAGCTATTGATGGAACTGTTGTTATTGGAGAAGGTGAATTAGACGAAGCTCCTATGCTATATATTGGAGAGAAGGTTGGAGCAGGTGGCTGTGAGGTTGATATAGCTTTAGATCCACTAGAAGGTACAACTATAACATCTAAAGGTGGCCCAAATGCGCTTACAGTTTTAGCTGTAGCAGATAAAGGAGGTTTTTTAAATGCTCCTGATGTATACATGCAAAAAATTGCTGTTGGTGGTATTGATGCACCTAAAGGTATAGTAGATTTGGATGACTCAGTTACTGAGAACCTAAGAAGGGTTGCTGAGTTTAAGGGTGTGCATATGTCTGCGCTAGTTGTTTGTACTATGGATAGGCCTCGTCATGAACATATTATCAAAGAAGCACGTGAGTGTGGTGCTAGAGTTGTGCTTATTGATGATGGTGATGTATCAGGAGTTATTTCTACAGCTACGGAAGGATCAGGTATTGATGTATTTATTGGTACTGGTGGAGCTCCTGAAGGAGTTCTTTCAGCTGCAGCTCTTAAATGTCTTGGTGGTCAAATGCAAGCTAGGCTTGAATTTCATAGTGATGAAGAAGTTCAGAGAGCGCATAGGTTAGGCGTTACAGATCTTGATAAAAAGTACGATATTGATGATTTAGCATCAGGAGATATAGTTTTTGCTGCTACAGGTGTTACAGATGGTAATATGCTTCGAGGTGTGAAGAGAGTTAATAGTACTCGTAGAGGATCTTATGCTGTTACTCATAGTGTGGTTATGCGTTCAACAACTAAGACTGTAAGACATATCACAGCAGAGCATAGCTTTGATTTTAAGGATGGTGTCGAGAAGTTTATGTCTTAAACTTACTTCAAACTCCCATTATTCTATTTTATATTTATCCAATATATAAATTTCTATATTGTTAAGCTTGTATAGTAAACTTTAAAATGACTTTTGAAAATGTTAAGTTTATAGGATGTATTTTTTAAATAGTCACTAGATAATGAGTCAAAATAGTATACTCTGGGTTACATTCATAATATATATTCTAATTATATTTAGTATAGGAATATATTCATATTTTCAAACAAAAAAAGTTTCGGATTATATGTTGGGCGGTCGGTCTTTGAGTGCTCCAATAGCAGCGTTAGGTGCTGGCGCATCTGATATGGGATCTTGGTTGTTATTAGCTTTGCCGGGAGCATTCATGGCTTCAGGGTTTAACCAGATATGGTTGCCATTAGGTTTAACATTAGGAGCCTTCGTTAACTGGGGAGTTATAGCTAGGAGATTGCGTATTTACACAGAAATTGCCAAAGATTCGATAACAATTCCTGCATATTTTGAAAATAGGTTTCATGATAATAAAGGAGTAATAAGATCGTTAACAGCCATAGTAGTAGTTATCTTTTTTACAATATACACAGGCGCTGGATTTGTATCAGGTGGTATTTTGTTTAGCTCAATGTTTGGTATTTCTTATCATGAAGCTTTGCTACTAACGGCTACAATTATATTTATTTATACATGTGTTGGTGGTTTTTTAGCTATATCTTGGATTGATTTTTTCCAAGGAACTTTAATGCTTCTGGCATTATTGGTTGTGCCAGCTGTAGTCTATTTCAATTTAGGTAGTGTGGATATTATAGATAATTTATCAAATATAAAAATTCAGGGTTTTTATGATGTTACTTCAGGAGTGCCTTTGATTACTATAGTATCATTACTTGCGTGGGGATTGGGATATTTTGGTCAGCCACATATAATTGTGCGTTTTATGGCAATAAAAGATCCAAATAAGACTTCACAAGCAATGTGGATTTGTATGATATGGATGATTTTAGCATTGATAGGAGCAGCTTGTGTAGGTATTCTTGGAGCTGCCTATTATAGTGATGGCTTGACTAATCCGGAATCTGTATTCTTAAAACTGTCGGCAGTATTTTTTAACCCTTGGGTGGAAGGAATCTTGCTTGCTGCAGTTTTATCAGCGGTGATGAGTACGTCATCAGCGCAATTGTTATCATTATCAAGTGCTTTCTCTGTTGATGTGTATGCCAAGTTTCTTAGGAAGAATGCTTCCCATAAAGAACTTCTTAATATTAGCCGCTTGGTAGTGTTATTGGTGACAATTTTTGCGATTATACTATCGTATAATCCAGAGACAAGTATTTTAAAGTTAGTAGGTTATGCATGGGCTGGACTTGGTAGCTCATTTGGTTCTGTGGTGATTTTTTCACTATTTTGGTCTAGGATGAATAAAAAAGGCGCCATTGCAGGGGTTCTAGTAGGATCACTGACTGTTTTGATTTGGCCATTGTTTAGTGATTTAGGAGGATGGTTTAAAGTTTATGCTATGGTTCCGGGATTTACTTTAAGTAGTATATGTATAGTATTGGTTAGCTTACTAACATCTAAGCCTGAAGAATCTGTGCAGTTAGAATATCAAAAATATAAACAATCATTATAATTACTTATTGTGAGAGTTACTTTTTTCAAGTAAAATTCTCATCATTTGAATTCTATAATTTTTTATGAAAAAACTGTTATCATCTATAACAGCCTTGCTAGTTTTTTATGGTCTTTCTCAAGCTGGTGAAGATCTCGCAAGTATAGCTTTGTTGTCACTATTGTGTTGTTTTGTTATTTATCTTTTTGTAACATCTAAATCTCGCAGGTTGAATTTTGTAACTATAGTATACGTATGCTTGAGCTTTGTTTTTGTTACATTTGTGACAAAAGCTATATTGAATGTTGATTATGGTTCTCATCCTTTCATATCCATCTTGATATTGTGTATTTTATTGCCTACCTTTTTTTTACTTGGGTATAGAATTATTTTGAGTATCCATTGCTTTATTGATAGTCTTTTTGGTAGAAGTACGAGTTATGAGGGAATTGAGCAAGAGTTAGGATGCTCCGTAGTTATAACTACTCGTAATGAACCTTTTGAAGTTTGTAAGTTAACTTTTGATTCGGCGTATCAGCTTGATTATCCTGCTGATAAATTTGAGATAATAATTGTTGATAACAGTGACTTAGATCATCCAGACTTCTTAAAATGGCAAGACTATGTTAGTAAACATAATATGAAAGGTGACGTTAGCTGTAAATTTATCCATAGAAAAGGCACAGAGGGATTTAAGCCACGCAATCTTGATATTGCCATGGAGCATATTTGCTATGACTATGTTTTATTTTTAGATGCTGACTCAACGTTACCTAAAAGTACATTAAAAGTCGGGTTACCAGAGTTCAAAAAAGACGCTAAGCTTGGTTTTGTTAGCTTTTTGATAGAAAGTACTAACTATAGCACTAATTTAGTTACAAAAGTGGCCAGTATCTTCCAAAATACAATTCGCTATTTTAACGAGTTCGTAGGTAAATATGGATATTGTAACTATCAAGGGCATAATGGTATTTGGAGTAAGCAAGCCTTACAAGCGACATCTAAATGGGAAGAGTACTATAGATCTCAAGTGATGGTAACAGAAGATATTGCTGCTGGATTTAGATGTTATGAAGCAGGGTTCAATAGTAAGCCGATATTTCTTAAAACAGGTGAGTGGGTTCCTACATCTCTCAAAGAATTCGAGAAAATGTGGTTAAGGTGGTCTTTTGGTGGTATGCAAGTTATGCATAAGTATATGTCAAAGATAATAAGCTCCTCAAATCTGAATTTTAGAGTTAAGCTTGATATGTTGTATTTACTTTTTAAGGTTGTAGCTTCAGGTTTTCCAATATTTGCATTATTATTAGTGCTTTTTCCAAGAAGTAATGTAGCTTTTGTATCAATAGTAAATGTTACCCTTATCCCATTAGTTATATTGAGTGTATGGTATTATTTATATGGAAATATTAAAGGTAATTTTATAAGTAAAATTTCTCAGATTTATATAGCGATGTTTATGTTATCATCATTTGTATTTTGGTGTGGTATAAAAGCTGAGATTAACTACTATTTGAATAAACCCCAAGGCTGGAAACCAACAAGTAAGGTTTTTGATAAGGTTGAAGGCTGGACTCAGGTTATCTATGATAATTTTGGTAAATTAAGCTTTTCTATTTTAGGTCTTTCAATAGCAATATATTCTATTTCTAGGCTTTATAGCCAAGTAGATTTTTATCTATACTTGTTATGCATGTTGCCAAGTATATTGCTTTTTTTAAATACTATACTGTGTGTGTTAGTATTAGGTAGGGCGAAATACTAGAGTAATATTGATGATGGAGTATGATAATCTTATTTTTTTGATTGTGGCCTTTGGTTTTGTCCTTCTTAATGCTTTTTTTGTTATAGCTGAATTTTCATTAGTTAAGATAAGAAGTTCGCAAGTTGAGGTTTTAAGTAAGAGAAATGGATTACAGGGTAGAATACTTTACAAGGTTCATAGCAATATAGATATCTATCTTTCTGCTTGTCAATTTGGTATAACACTAGCTTCATTAGGTTTGGGATGGGTTGGAGAACCTGCCTTTTCTGAACTATTAGAGCCAGTTTTTGTATTTTTTGGAGTTACAGGGAATCTTTCAAGAATTATTGCTTTTGCAATTGGGTTTGCAATTATATCATTTCTGCATATAGTGATCGGCGAGCTTATGCCTAAGTCAATGGCTATCAGGCAAACTGAAAGGCTATCCTTGCTTACTTGTATACCTCTATATGTTTTTTATTGGTTAATGTTTCCATTTATTTGGATATTAAATATTACAGCAAACAAGCTTTTGAAGTTATTTAATTTAGACACTGTGGCAGAGGCTGAGTATGGGTATACTACAGATGAGGTCAAAATTATTTTAAAAAGTAGCCACCTAAAAAAACCTCTCACAGAAGAGCATAGAGATATTTTATTAAGAATGGTTGAGTTTTCGCATCTACAGGCAATCGATGCTATGAGGCCTATAGAAGAGATGGTAGTTATTGATTATGATTCATCAGTTAGACAAAAGCTCGAAGTGGTCAAAGACAATCTTTATACGAGATATCCTGTTTATCAAGGAGATAAAGGTAATATTATTGGGGTAATTCATACAAAGGATATTCTGTGTGCATTAGATAATGATTTACGGCAAGAGAGTTTAAGGCCGATATTAAAAGTGTCTCATCATGATCAATTAATTGATGTTTTGCGAAAATTCCAGCAAGGTAAGCCTCACTTTGCATTAGTCTATAAAAAAAATAAACCTATAGGGTTTATTACGTTAGATAACTTATTAACAATAATGATTGGTAGAATCTCTGATGAATTCCATCTTGTTAAAGAGCCATGGGTAACATTAGCGAATAACAAATTCTTGATAAAGGCTCAGGCACCTGTGTACGCAATAGAAAAATTAGCAGATGTTGATCTTTCTGAATATCCAGTAGATACTGTTATTGATTTGCTAATTGCTTTATTTGGGCATCAGCCAACAATAGATGATGTATGGGAGCAGGAGAGTTTTTATATTAGACCGTATAGGTTTGAGGGTAATTCTCTAGAAGAGGTTATTCTAGAGCTTAAGTAGGATGCCTAAAATTCAAAGCATGAAAAAGTGACTTAAAAAAATAGCTGTGTTAGTATATGGCAGAAATTTTATTAAGAAAAAATGATTAAATGGTTAACTTTAGGTTCTATAAAACTAACAAACAAAAAGGAGTATCTTTGGTTGAGAGTATAATCTCATCAGGGTTGATTTTGTTTGTTTTATCATCATCATTTTTGATAATAAATTCCTCGATAACCACTTCAGTAATAGCAGAAAAGAAAACACAACTAATACAGGAGTTAGATAAAAAAATAGCTATTTATGTTTTAACTGGTAAATTTAATACTAAAGCAGTTAGTAGTGATTATTTTTTTCAGAAAAGAGTTAGTAATCCTAAAATGATCAAATTTATCGCTAAAAATAAGAATTTTGATATTTGTGTTTCTAAGGAAGTTATGAAATATGTGTCAAATTCATAGGAATCGGCTGATTTCAGGCTTTACGCTAGTTGAGCTCATGGTTGGTATCACTATTTCTATTATAGTGATTACGATGGCAGTCAATATATATGTGTCTACAAAAAGGAGTTATCAAAAAGCAAAGCTTAATATTGAGCAAAATATAAAAGTTATTTCAGCGCAGAAAGTGCTTTCTGATGCTATTGTAAATGCAGGTTTATCATGTAAATATGGATCAGATCATCAACTTTATGTCAATAGAACTGGAGAAGACCCTCGTAAATTTAAGTTTTTTTACGATAATTACTCAGTTAGATTAGGAAAGTTATCGACCATAGAAAATTTATTGAAAAACTCTTCTAAGCAAAAATTTTTGTTCCATTCTGGTACAGACTACTTGATGGTTAAAACAGAAAACTCATCTGCAGAACTTACGCAAAAACCATTAAATTTAAGTTTGTATTTAGACAAAACTCAGCAATGGCAGAATGGTGATTATCTAGCACTTTGTAATAATGACTATATAGATATTGTTAAAATATCTAGCACTAATAATGAAACAAAACAAATAAGACTTGCCTCAGCGCCAGCTACTGAATTTAACAAGGGTGATTATATAGGTAAGATAAATATTCAAATTTTTTTTACAGCTGCTACAGTCGATCCTAAGAAACCAAGTGAATATAAGTATTCTTTGTATATGTTAGTTAAAAATGGTCAAGCTCATGCAACAGTATATCCCATCGTGGAAGGGGTTTCTGATCTTAAGTTAACTTATGTTGTTTCAGATAACAAGAATCTTTCTTGGAAAGAAATATATCAAGATACAAGCTTGAATGAAATAGGAGCTAAAGCACTAAAAATATCATTTAAATTGGATAATCAGTATTATGATAAAGTAGTTTTGTTATGAAATATTTTCGTTTAGTGAGTTTGATAAGGGAATCAGGATCTTCATTATTATCTGCAATGATATTCGCCTTTGTGGTGTTAGTTACAGTATCAAGCCTTGCATATATTGTTAGGTACAATTTATTGAGCATAAAAAGTCTCCAGTCACAAGAAATAATATCAACGGTGGAGCAGCAATATATTCAAGAAGTATCTCGCAAAGGAGCTATAGCTACAGGAAGTTCTGAATTCGGCGATTATCTCATAGAAAATGCGTTACAGCGTAATAGACAAGCTATTTTCTCTAATAGTAATACTATGGTAAATCTATATGATTCGGAGCCGACGGCAATAAGTATGGATATGCAGCATAAGCTTTTTTATAAAAATAAGCTAATGTTAACTAAGAAAATAATCTATAAAGAGTTACCAAAACATTCGATGACTGACTATCACTCATCTTTGATACCAATTAATGTTCCGTATGTTGATGTTGCAAGAATGAGTAGTTCACAGAAATTTTATAGACTTAATACAAATCAGGAGATTAGTGACTCAGAGCGAGGCTATATAGGATACATCAAAAAAGAGTATGATTGGCTGTTGCTATCGATTAATAATAATATCCAAATTATAAATCTGAAAAATTTAGATTTGTCTGAAAATTATAATATTAAAGTTGGTTGGCAGCTTCGTAAAGGTAATTGGCACGTATTATTAGCCATATACGATAGGCAGCATTTGTATATATTCAAAACTAGGCTAAGCTATCTGACAAATAATTTTTCTAAGGCAGTTTTAGATTTGTCAACACCATGTAAAATAATTAATACACCTAAGGATATAGCAGCATTAAGTTGGTACTATCAATTAGATGAGTCGCAACCTAGTTTGGTAGTTTTATCTACACGTAGAGATAGTTCAGGTAGTATGAGTATTATTGTTCAAGATGTTGAATATGACGAGTCTAATAGTAGATATACAGTTTTGATAAAAGATATAATAAATGCGAATGAGGAAACTAATAATAGTAATATTTATGTACAGGCATTAGACCCAAGTAGAACTCTTTCAAAAAGCTTACTGTATCTATTCATTGGAAATAAATTAATAGTTTATGGTTTGGATAACTCTTTCAAGGCTAGTAAAAAAGAGGTTGATTTAGGTAAAGTTGTTGAGAACCCTCCTATAATTGTTAGGAAAAATCAATATAGTAGTTATATTTTGACTTATAATGGGGATCACTATTATCAGTATTTATATACTAATAATACTAGGCTCATTAGAGTTGTAAAAGTAATAAGATATCCTAAAGAAAAAATCCAAAATATAATAGTTAAATACAGTCTAAAGTTTATAGTTACTAGGATGAAAGTTTATATAGAGGACTTTAATAATGAGCGTATTGAGACAGTTGAGATATAGGTGAATAACTTGATAAAGCTAAAATATGTTGTATTAGTATCTATTTTTTTTCTGGTCTCTAATTTGGTATATGCTAGTAGTTGTCAGCTTATTGATAATCAGAGTGGCTATAAGGGATTTTTAGAGTTTAGTTGTGATGCGGAAATATCGCTTGATGATAATAAAATTGTTTTTTATCTAATTGGAAAAGGTGTTGATGTTGATTCAATAGATCTTGCAAATGCAGATGTTAAATACTCTGTTGATGATATTGCTGAAAATGTTAAAAGAGTTAGTTTAAATATCTCAAAAAAAACTTTGTTTATCGACTTTGATTATTTTGCATATAAAGATAAACCAGTAAAACTAAAAATAACTGTGAAAAAGAATAGTAACTTGAATTATGAGGTTCTTTGGGGTGGGATTGTAAAAAACTCATACAAAATTCAAAAAAGTAGTGGTAATAATCTTCAGTTTTATAGAACTACATCAAAAGATATCTTTGCAATTAAAGATGGCTTCAAATGTACATTAGATGATGATTGTGATGGCAGGATAAAGCTTCTAAATCAAAATAATTTAGAAAATCATAAATCATTACAAAAAGTTTTGGGTTATCTAAATTTTGGCATTATTTACCAAAAATTAGATTAATATTAAATTTAGTAAAGGATAGATAAGTATTTTTATGATATTATATTAGTTATCTATATAGAAATGCTGATGTGATTTATATCTTGAGAAAGTACAAAAAGAACTTAAATACTAAAAAATATAAAGGATTTACCTTTCTTGAAGTTCTAATTGCTTCATTACTAGGTGTATTTGTTCTTATTGCGGCTTTCTATGCGATTGGCAATATACTCTCGAATGCTGTTTTATCCGAAAAAAAAGTTGAGCTTGTAGATGAGTTAGAGGCTAGAGTTGACAACTATATGTTAACAGGAAATTTTGATGATAGTGCGCAGGGTAATATTACTTTCTCAAGAGTTGATGATGGAAGTAGTGCAATACGTGAGTTTGTTGCTACTAATCCAGATTATTCGCTACAGGCGGTTAAACGAACATATTCAGCAGTTACACCAGCAAATGATGCGATAACTCAGGTTCTCGGTCCTTATATGGCTGCCGTATGGGAGATATATCGTAGTGCTGGAGCGACTCGCCTTGATGAGAGCCCTGAACTCAGAGCAGCCGTTGAACAGGCTAGAAGAGATTATTTAGATGATGGGGGTAGTACAATGATTTCTTCAGGACATATAACAAATGTGTTGTTAAATGTTGGAACTACCGCGGTATCTAGTACTGTACCAATGGATAATCCTCCTATTGATCAAGCAAATGTCGCTCTTAGGATAGAGCTTAGAACAGATGCTGATGTTACCTCAGAAGGATTAACTTGGCATTGTGTAGCAGTTGGTGGGTTTGATGGTGATTTACTACCTTCATGGTGTGTTTTATAGCTAGGTAATATATGAATTTGAAGTTTAATAGGCGTAAAATAATTGGGACTTCATTACCGGAGCTTCTGGTAGCTACTGTGATAGCTATAGTGGTACTAACTGCTTTAATTAGTACTTATATAGGAGTTAAAAATTCTTATCAGGAGTATAAAGATAAAACTACAGCTGACGCTAAAGAACTACAGGTTAAGAGTATTTTTTATAATTTTATTAAAAGAACAGGATTTGCATGTCAGTTTGGTAGTCAGAATCAAACGTATCATGATAGAACATCAGATTCTTTAGATGATTTTTTTCATGACTCTTCAATGATTCGAGTTGGCCAGTTACCTTTGGCAACGTCTGATCATATCTCTGAAGCTCTTGAGACTGGTTGTTCAGGTGAGTGTTTTCAGCCTGGTACAGATTATATCATGATAAAAAGAGAAGAGTCTCGGACTTTTCTTACTGATGTAAACTCTCTTAGCTCAAACTTATCCTTAGACTCGGTGGAGGATATTTCAGCGGGAGATTACTTGCTCCTATGTAATAAAAATGATATTAATTTGTTAAAAGTTGCTAGCATAAGTAGTGGTAGTAGTGTTGTTAACTTATCAGAGTCTCCTCAAGGAAGTGATTATTATCCAGGTGACTATGTTGGAAGATATTCTTTAGAAGTGTTATACATACGAGATAGTGGTGCTGTAGATGAATCTGGGCAAGCCATTTTCTCTTTATACGTATATATCAAGGATAGTGACTCTAATGGAATATCTTATGAGTTAGTTAGAGGTGTGCAAAATTTACAAATTGAAACGGCGACAGTTGCTAATAGTACTTTGACGTGGAATAGCATTCCTTCAGAACTAGATTTAAGTGGCTCTAATTCGCCAGCATTAAGAATATCATTTAGTATTGGTGAGCAGACATTTAGCAGAATAATTAATTTATAAGGGTTAGCTATGTATCAGAATATCAAAGGTTCAGCATTATTAGCATCTTTAATATTTGCCTTTGTTATATTGGTAGTAATATCAGCACTTGCATATAATTTTAGAATGGATTCTTTGGCAATAGAAACTATCGTTAATGAAAAACAAAGTTTGCATGTTGATGAGGGCTATTTTAATAGTATACCTGCTGCACTTGATCTTACTGAGAATCATGATGAAACAGTAGATAATTTTAGGTTTTTAACAACATCGAATTCTGTTACATCTAGATTTGATCATCATAATACTAATTCCGAACTTTATTATGGAATCCCTTATGTGATAAGTTATGATATTTCGCATGAATTCTTTGAAGGAGATGTTTCAAGGTATGTTAGGAGTTTAGTTTATAACACATTGCCGGGCACTTTGATGAATCGCTATGACGAGGATTATTTTCCAGTAAATGTACCATTTGTCAATGTAGCTGGTATGAGCGGAACTCTAGCAAGCTATAAGTTAGATCAAGAGGGTAGATTACAAGATTTAGAAAGAGGTTATATAGGCTATATCCATAAAAACAGCAGTATTTTAACTATAAGTAACGCTGGTGGTAGTTTTAATGTTACTGTACCAAATGACTTATCACTTCTCAGCTATACTTTGGCTATTGGTTGGGATCTACAAGATGGTCGTTGGAGTATATTTTTAGCTATATATGATGGCAATAAAGTATACACCTCTTCTACAACTCTACGAAACCTTGTGGCAGGACAGGCACAAGCACAACAAGATTTATCTAACTGGCAAGCTATCGCTGATTTACCAGGAGGGTATGCTTCAAACTTTCCTACGTATTCGCCAGGTACAGATTATGAAGTTGGTGATGTAGTTAATTCAGGTGGTGATTTATATAGTTGTAAAGTTGTCTCGTGGTGTTCTAGTGATGCTCAAGCTAATATTGACGCCTATGCTCCGGGTACAGGAAGTGCATGGTCATTAGCATGGGATCTTGTTGAGTCTGGTGGTGCTCCTAGTGAGGGAGGAGGTTCGGATAGTTATCCAACATACTCAGCAGGGACATCGTATCAAAACGGAGATATTGTAATATCTGGAGAGAATTTATATAGTTGTAAAGAATGGGGATGGTGCTCTAGTACGGCTGCATCGTACTATGCACCAGGTACAGGAAGTGCGTGGTCATCTGCATGGGATCTAGTAGGACCTGTTGATTCAGGAGATGAAGATGGTGGCGATGATGGTGGCGCTGGGAGTGATCCTGAAGGTAATATTATATTAGTTACTTGGTATCATGACTTTAATAATCAGGTTCCTAAGCCACTAGTATTAAGAAAAATGCCTCGTGACGGTAATTATGACTTAGATGTATATCGATCTACTTATGATAGTATTACTAGGATTTTTACAGCAATTTTATCAGATACTTTTACAACTGGATCTACAGATTTTGATGAGTCACATGTTCATGTTGTGATTCCTGATACTATGTTTATGTTAGATGCTGGAGTTCCTCTGATATTCCAAGGAGTTAATATCTTTGATTTTAATAGACTAGGTACTTACTTATTAGGTACAGGAGGTGGCTCATCAACAACAAAAGATACGTTATCAGCAGAGCCAAGCCAGAAGCCAATCATGATTAAGAAGAATACTACACAGATGTATATTATAGTTTTCAATGGAGATAGTTATTATAAATATCTATATAGTCTAGGATCATCTCTGACAAAATTACCTCCTAAACCATTTCCGGGAGAAGAAATACAAAAGATAATAGCTAAGTATGGAGTGATTTTTGTCATTACGGATAGTTATATTTATCTCATGAATCCTACAGATGATTCGACTATTGGTAGATTGGTAGCTACTGGATCAAATTATCAAATACATAGAGCTAGTGATGGTAGGATATATGCGTTAGATGATGGCTTAAACTGTACAGTAAGCTCTAGCTGTGGTAGTAGAGTTTATTTTGAAGATGGTTGTGCTAGTAGCGGTGGTTGTGAGGCTCTTGCTGAGTTGACTAATGTTGATCCATATCTAAATATAGTCCATAAGAGCTTGGACAGTTAAGATTTTTTCCAAAAATACTAAAATTTAGTTATACTGATAGCTTATGATATAAGACTTATGATATGGATAATTACTATATGATTTTTTATAACTCATTATCTGGTAAAAAAGAAGAATTTAAGCCAATTGAGCCTAATAAAATTAAGATGTATGCATGCGGGGTTACAGTGTATGATGATTGTCATATCGGTCACGCTAGAACATACATAGCTTTTGATGTTATTAATAGATATTTCAAGTATCGTGGCTTTGATGTTACATTCGTGCGTAATATTACAGATATAGATGACAAAATTATCAAAAGAGCTAAAGAAAATAGTGAATCTACTACTGAGCTAGTTGATAGAAATATTAAAGCAATGCATGAAGTGTTTGATAAACTTAATATTCTTAAGCCATCTTTTGAACCTAAAGCAACAGAAACCATCCCAGAAATGATAGCTATGATTGAAACTCTCGTTGAGAAAGGCTTTGCTTATCAAGGTGCAAATGGAGATGTGTTTTATAGAGTAGCTGAGTTTGCTGATTATGGTAAATTGAGTAAGCAAAATCTCGAAGCTCTTGAGCAAGGATCAAGAGTAGACGTTGTTGAAGAAAAAGAAAACCCAATGGATTTTGTACTTTGGAAAAAAGCAAAAGAGGGTGAGCCTGCTTGGGAGTCGCCTTGGGGTGCTGGTCGTCCGGGTTGGCATATAGAGTGTTCAGCAATGTCAAAGAAGATTTTGGGTGATACTTTTGATATTCATGCTGGTGGCTCAGACCTTAGATTTCCACATCATGAAAATGAAGTAGCTCAATCAGAAGCTTGTAATGATTGTAAATATGTAAATTATTGGCTACATTCTGGTATGGTAAAAGTTAATGCAGAGAAGATGTCAAAGTCTTTGAATAATTTTTTTACTATTAAAGAGGTATTACAAGAATATCATCCTGAAGTTATAAGATATTTCTTGGCTTCTACTGTATACAGAAGTGAAATCAACTATTCGAAAGAGAATCTTGATAATGCCAAAGCGTCTGTCGAAAGGCTGTTTAATGCTCTTCGAGATATAGAGCCAGTTGAGATAAATTTGCCTGATGATGCTAACGAGTATGAAGAGAAGTTTATCAAAGCTATGGACAATGACTTTAATACTCCGGAAGCTTTAGCAGTTCTATTTAGCTTGGCTAAAGAGATAAATACATTAAAAACAATAAATAAATATAAAGCTAGTGGTTATGCATTTTTACTACGCAAGCTTTGTGATGTATTGGGTATTTTATTTACTGATACAGAAGATTACTTCAAGCAGGGTGATGATGTAGATGCTAGCGAAATTGAGAAGCTTATAGCAGAGCGTGCTCAAGCTAAAAAAGATAAAAATTATGCTAGAGCTGATGAGATTAGAAATGAGCTTCAGAATCAGGGAATAATATTAGAAGATAGTGCAACTGGTACTACATGGAAGAAAGGTTAATAGATGTATTCAAGTGAAAAACAACAAGATATTATAGATAATCTACATACAATTAGAGACTATATCCGTTGGACAATCTCAGAGATGACAGCAAATAATGTTTATTTTGGTCATGGTTCTGAATCTATTTGGGATGAGGCTGTACACCTTGTACTTAGTGCAATAAATGTATCTCATGATATTGATAGCAATATGGTAGGCTCAAGATTGCTCAAAGAAGAGAAAAAAATAATTATTAATTATGTTTATCAAAGAGCTTGTCAGCGCAGACCTTTACCATATATTCTAAAAAAAGCTTGGTTTGCAGGTATGGAGTTTGATATTGATGAGAGAGTTATTATTCCTCGTTCACCAATAGCTGAGCTTATACGTAATGAGTTTTCACCATGGATTAATGATATTGATGATGTTAATAATGTATTGGACTTATGTACGGGTAGTGGCTGTATAGGCATCGCTTGTAGTAATGTTTTTGAAGATGCAAATATAACTTTGGTTGATATATCTGATGATGCCTTAGCTGTAGCAAATCATAATATCAAAAAGCACCAGTTAGGTGATAGGGTCAAAGCTGTTAAGTCTGATTTATTTGGTAGTCTTCAGGACCAAAAGTTTGATTTGATTGTCTCAAATCCTCCTTATGTTGATAGAGAAGATTTAAATAGTATGCCACAAGAGTATCATTATGAACCTAAACTTGCTCTAGAGGCTGGAGATGATGGGTTAGACTTAGCTAAAAGAATAATTCTTGAAGCTGATCAGTATATGACAGAAAAGGGAGTGTTGATCGTTGAGGTAGGCAATAGTCAGTATGCTCTTATGGAGATGTGTCCTGATATTCCTTTTACGTGGTTAAGCTTTGCTGATGGTGGTGATGGTGTGTTTTTACTTACTTATGATGAACTAGTTAAATATAAAGATTCATTTAAAAAATATTTCCAAAGCTAATATTTAGTCTATAATCTCCTCAGAATTCAATCTTTTTAAAATTTAGGATTAGTGAATGCCTAATGATCCTTTTAAAAAAATATCATCTGATAAAACAGTTATTCTCATAATTTGTCTTTTTGGTTTGATGTCACAATTTGCTACTGATAGTTTTACACCGTCATTACCTCATATTGCTGACTATTTTCATGCTGCTGCAAAAGATATCAAGTTAACTGTCGGGATATATTTCTTTGGTATGACGTGCTCTATGCTTGGGTTTGGTTATTTATCAGACAAATATGGACGCAAACCGACATTGCTAGCAGGTTATTTTGTATTTTGTATTGCAAGTATACTTTGTATGTTAGCTCAGAGTGAATCTCAGTTGCTATTTTTTCGCTTTTTGCAAGGGGTCGGAATGGGTAGTTCTTTTGTATCTTTTCGTGCAATTATGAAAGATGTTTTCAGTGATAGTCAATCACTTGCGAAAGCTAGTCTTGTAATCACTAGTATAGTTTCATTAACGCCACCTCTAGCCCCGATTACTGGAGGAATTATCCAAGAGACTATTGGATGGCGTGGTAATTTTGCTTTACATTCAATAATGGCACTTGCGATTACAGTTTTGATTGTTAAGTATTTACATCTAGAAGCTATTCCAAAAAGCAATTACAAGCTTCTAGAGTCATATAAGAAAATATTATCTCATAAAGTTTTTGTCCTTAACGCAATATGTAGTGGTTTGGCGTTATCGCTTGTTTTTGTGTTTGCAACACTTTCACCATTTTTCTTCCAAGTAAAATTAGGATTTTCTGCTGTTGAGTTTTCATTTTTATCAGCAGCAGTAATTATACCCTCAGCAATATTTTTAATAATCTTTAAAAATAAGATTAGTAAACTAGATATGGATAAGGTAATACTTTATTGTGGATTTTTTTCTGCATTAAGTGGTATATTACTGGCTTTATCATATTTTATTTTTGGATTAGATGCTAAGGTAATTGTTGTATTATGTGCTTTAGCCTTTTGTGGGAATGTCTTTCAGTATACAGCTACTTACATTTGTGCTTATAAGGATATACACACAGAGATTGGCGTAGCATCGGCAATATTTGGATTTATACAGATAGCTGTTACAACTATCTCATCATCGCTTGTTTCTAGTATTAGCCTTAATAATCAATTTTTATTTGGATTATTAATGATGGTACCACCCTTATTGATAGTGATTTTAAAAATAATTGATCTTAAAAAACTTTTGTAAATCAGGCGTATATGATTAAATTAGAAAAATTTACAGAAAACAATATACCTGATCTTTTGTCTGAATTGAAGGAGTATGACATTCGTTTTTTATATCAGTTTGGTGGTATTAATTATCAATTTCCTCTTGATTACCTTCAGATAAAACAAACTATGGATAATAAATTAAACTTACTCTTTAATGTTATAAATGATGAGAGTAAATCAATTGGACATTGTCAAATAATTAGATTAGATCAGGCTAACAAAAAAGCTTCTATAGGTAGGTTACTAATATATGAGCAATATAGAGCAAAAGGCTTTGGCAAGTTAATGATCAAAAAGCTTTTAGAATTTGCTAAATCTATTGGTTTACAAAGCATAAGCTTGAGAGTTTTTGATTTTAATAGCTCAGCAATTAAATGTTATGAAGCTATAGGATTTGAGAAAACTATAGAAGAATATATTGATATTCCTAGTTTAAAAGAAAAATGGAAGATAATCTCAATGGAGATTGAGATTTAAGAAAAGATTATCCTTCTATAACAATATTTGGGAAGTGAGCTTTAACACATTTAGTATAGTCACCCTCCGTAAATGCTGAGTATGGTGTTTGATAGCCAACTAATTTACAGGCAAACGATTTACCACCTGGGTTATCAGCATAATGATCAAAGTTTTGCTCCCAGTAAATCTCAGTAGCACCGGCACCATTAGCATCAAATTGCTTCATACCTTTACAACCCAGAACTTCAGTGCTTGGAATATTCAAGCCAAGATATTTCATAAAGTTACCATAATAGTCTATACGATTCATAGATTGAGCAACTTCTACACTACCACCACACTCTACACCACCATTAATGATTTGCGTAGTTACACCAAACCCCGGTGTTAGGTTATTTGCTTTATCAGCAGCATTTGGTTGCCAAGTACCATCGATAACATGAAGCATAGATGGCTTTGGTGGCTGTGGGTATACAAAAAAGAATACTGCAGATGCCAAATTTAACCATGTATCAGCAACCATACCAGGATTATCCAGTAACACTCTTACATCACCAAACATAGCTTGTGAGAATGGCCCATAGTTATAATTATAACTTAGCTGTTTTGCACCACGTCCGAAGTAAGATTTGAAATCACCATTTTCAAACTTGCCACATGGCCAAGTTTGACCTTGCCATACATCTGGATTACACTCACCATTATAACCACCACGCATATTTTCATCCCATCCCATTTCACGTACATGGACTAAGCCTTGACGCCATTCTGGTACATCCCACCAACTAGTATGTCCGCCTGTTTCTTGAGTAAAGTGAGCAAACATAGTAGCTAGAGACTTGCGACAAATAGCATCTGAATCTCTACCATCTATGTAAGTACCACAGAATGCTGGGAATTTAGCCACTGCCTTTAGGAAGTTTTCATATGTATATTCTGGCGAACGTTCTGGGAACATATAATTCCATACACCTTCAGCAGATTTTGTTTCAATGGCATTATCTTTTATAGCTACTTCTGTGAATATTTTTTCAACTCTTTTAACATTATCAGGATTATTTGGGTTACCTGCAGTTACAGCTTCAACCACACTGTTATCTCTTGTCTTAATAGACTCTTTCACTTGGCTTAAAACTGTTCCACTTGTTAATTCAGCTTCTTTTGCATCAAGTTTAGCTTGAGTCGTAACATATTCATCAGAAGTTGGCTCATCAGGATCTGTAGGATCAACCGGCTCATCAGGATTGCTAGGATCGTATAAATCCCAAGCAGTCTCCCAAGCAGTACCAGAGCCTGGAGCATAAGCCCACCCAGCAGCGCTCGAACACCAAGCAGCGACACTAGCTTTACATTTGTATAATTTACCATCAGCAGAGACTATAGTACCACTTTCATATTTTGTACCAGCAACATAGTTCTGATAATCTCCACTTGGAGGATCAATCGGATCTACTGGGTCAATAGGGTCGACTGGATCCTCTGGATCTGTAGGATCAACAGGGTCGTCACTACCACCATTACCAACTGAAAAGCTTTCAACATTAAATACAGGAGCGCTTGGAGAGAAACTGAAGCTTGCAGTACTACCCGCTGTAACAATAGTTGGCTGACCACTCCATTGCTTAGAAGTAATCGATATAACTCCTCCATTTGACTGAGTCATACTAGCATTGCCGATACCCCAAATACTACCAACTTCTACACCATTGCTCAATTTAAATGAGATAGGATTTTCCTCTAGATTCGTATTTTTATCGCAGCTAAAAGTTATTTTACCTGTCCAACCTTTTTGTACATCTTCTAGTTTGCAATTAGCAAAAGCTAAAGATCCCATTAAAGTTAAGGTAAATGCTGATAAGATTTTTATCTTATTATTCATTTTTAGTTTCCTTATAATTTTTAAGATTATTTAATAATTATTAAGTAATTGTTATTACTTATTTAGCTCAAATATTTTTTATTTGAGTTGTGATTAATTATATATTAAGCATCGTGTGTGCGGGTATATTAGAATTTGATAAGGCTTGTTAAAAATTGATAAATGAATTCTAATAATTTAATGATTCAAATCAAAAATCTACTGCTGTTTTCTGGTGTGAATTATCTATATTGCGCGAAATATTAAGCTTATTATTTGATGTTTCTTAAATATATAAAGCTTTGACTTTATATTTTCTTATTGTACTATTTTTCTTACTCTCAGAGCGTTAAGCTTAGTGAGTGCTTCATCTTTAGTTATATTGTACATATTGGCATGTTGTTTTAAGCTCAAGCTATTAGGTCCAAATAGTTCAATCATATCAAGCATTTTTAGTTGATGTTTAATTGCTGATATATCTACGTATAAATAATCCATATTTATTGATAGGATAGGGCACTTAGTAGCATTAATAAGTAGATATGAGTCATGATGAATTTCACAACCTAAACCATCGGCATAGCCAATATTTAAAATAGCTACAGTAGTATCTTTATTACAGAAATATTCATTACCATAGCTTATATATTCTCCTTTGGGGATATCTCTGATAGAGATAATACAAGCTTTAAGAGATAAGCTAAATTTGATTTCTTTAGGTTCTTGGTCATAGCCTAATACTGCCGAGCTAGAACGAATATACTCTTGTTGAAAATCGGTATCAAAAAGAGAAACTGGTGAGTTAGAAAAAGTATATTTAAGTTTGGTTTCTTCAGCTAACGAAAGAATTTTATCAATATATTTTTTAGATCTATCATAGCCATTATAGCCTGTTGGAATATGTGAGAATAATATTATGTTTGAAAATCCGGAAAATTTTAGCATATCAAGATGTTTTATAAAGTCATCTCTATAAAAACCAAACCTTCCCATACCACAATCAAAATCAAGCATAACTTGTTTTGACTTATCATCTTCATACTTTATATAGTCTTTGATTAGTAATTCATTACTAAGTATAGGAATAACATTTTTAGGTATTTTAAAGTCAAAGCATTCTGCATATATACCACTTAGGAAAATTATATCTTTTGTACAGTCTAAACTCTTTAAAACATAGTACTCTTCTATGCGAGCTATACCGTAAGCATCAACTAGATTATTGGTTACCTTATAGATGTTTTCTATACCTATGCCATAGGCATTAGCTTTGACGATAAACATTATTTTTGAGTGAGGATTTTTATTACGTAGATACTCAATATTTGACTTTACTAATTTGCTATTTATTTCTACTATAGGACTTAAATTCATAAAAGATCAATGTTGATGAAAAATAGTCTATCTCTATTAATGTTAACAGGTTTGATAATTATATCAGTAGATTCTGTGAGAAATTTGCCTTCTTTAGCTGTATTTGGCGAGTATTTACCATTATTTTTTATAATTGGTGTTGTGTTTTTTCTTATACCTGTAGCATTTATTTCGGCTGAACTTAGTGCAAATTTTGCCGATCAGCATCAAAATGGAATCTTCCAATGGTGTTCTAAAGGTCTTAGTGAAAATGCCGGTATGTTTGCAATTTGGGCACAGTGGAGTAGTAATGTAATCTGGTTTCCTGCTAGTTTGCTATTTATGTCATCCACTATATGTTCTGTGTTTGGTTTCGTGAGTCCTCCAGCTATCGCTAGTATTATGGTAACTTTGTATTTGTTAATAATGGCTATTAATCATTTTGGTGTCAAAGAATCTGCCATAGTATCGTTTATATGTATGATTCTTGGAGTAGTAATTCCTGTTTTAGTACTTTTTATATTTCTTGGTTTTTGGTTGGTAAAAGGGTATCCTCTGGAGCTTAAAGTATCACAGATATCATTTAACCTATCAGCACTGAAAGACATATCTGCATTAACGGTAGTTATTATTTCTTTTTTGGGGATAGAGTTATGTTCGGTATATGTTCCGATGCTAAAAGACCCTCAGAAGACATTTGCGAGAGCAATTTTCTTAGCTGTAATATTTATTGTATTAATGATGTTTTTGGGAGCTTTGACTATAGCTTTTCTAATTCCAGCTGGTTTTATAAGTTTATATAATGGTCTTTTTGAGACTTTTAAGATTGGTTTTGAAAGGCTAGGCTTACCAGCAGCAATGCCTTTGATTAGTATTGGTTTGGTTTTAGGAGCATTTGGCTCGGCTATCAGTTGGGCTTTAAGTCCCGCTGTGAGTTTGCGCCAAGCTGCTGAAAGGGGCTACTTACCAAAGAGATTTTCTACAAATAATAATTATGGTGTTCCTAGTAATATTTTGTACATACAAGGGTTAATTGTTATTGGATTATCATTGACGATAACTATGGTGGATAATATGAACTCTTTTTATTGGGTGCTAATATCACTTAATACAGAAGTATATTTGACTATGTATATTTTGATGTTTTTAGCAGCTTTACGACTTAGAAGAACATCAAAAAAGACTATCATACACAATGAGCTAGTTTTTTATAGTTTATGTATTATGGGTATTTTAGGTATCTTAGTTGCCATGATAGCAGGATTTGTTATGCCGAAAAATTTGGTAAGTATAGATTCATTAACTTATGCAGGATTATATTTATGCGGATTTTTATTCGTTTGCTCATTATTTATGCTTTTTGTTTATTGGCGTAACAAGCATTTGAGAGATCCGTTATAGATTATTTACGAGTGTTTTTTGCAATTTCTTTGAGACTATCGTTAATCTTAAAAAGTACCATAAGTATTTCACAAAAAATTTTAGCGAAAATTGAACCAAAAATAATCTCTAGAATACCGGATAAAATATAACCCGAAAATATAGCTGCTAAACCGCTTAAACACACTCCAATAATACTAAGCCAAAAAATAAAAACGATAATCGTTGGTGTAATAAAATTCTCAAAGCTTATAAATTTTTTTAGAAAATTAGTAACAGGGTTATTATTTGACTGCGTAGATTGATTCATTTTTATCTCCTAGTTTTTTTGTTTAAAATTAAAATCTTATAATTTTTGAAATTTCCTTATTTAGCTCTGGTAGGAACATATATTTTAATAATGAGCGTAAAAAGTTTAGTTTTCTATAGTCTTTAGAATATATATTAAGATTGTCATACATCTTTGAAATACAAGCTTTTATCGAACTAGGAGTATAATTCATCAGTTTTGCTATTTGGCTATATTCTAGGTTGTGTTCAATTAGATATTTAAGAATACGGTATTCTTTAGATGTGAATTTCAATGTTTCAAAATAATATTTAAACTCAATTATTGGAGCATCATTGAGCGTGTAAATTCTACATTTGGTTAAATCATTATTTTCTAGAATCTTAATTCTGACCAAAATATAGTTTTTACCATCTTCATCATAAAATGGAATCTTCTCTGTTAGAATTGTTATTGGTTCAATACTTGTTTGATTTGCTAGAGATTCAGTCGAAAGATAATATGATTTTGAATCAATCGATATCTTCTCTCCTATAGCATAGTCATAGACATCATCTTTCCACAGGTCTATATCTTGATCTGATAGACCCTGTAGCTCTTTCAAACTAGCCACTCCTGTGCACTCTAAGAACATGCGATTACAAGTTATTACTTGTCCTTTAGCATTCTTTATAGCGTAACCAAAAGAGCTGTTTTTATTATCATTAACTACATCTATAGCTGTTTTAAGACTAATTAGCTTATCTACTAACATTTTTTAGCTATTCAAAATATTAATTTGACCTAGAGTTTAGCTAAAATGTTCGCTTATAACAAGCTAGGTAAGATGAGGATTTTAGTTAGATAATTGAGATATTTTAATCTTCAACAATATTATCTTTATTAGCTGTTTCTTTACAATATGCAACATAACGCTTATCAGTAACTATAATATAGAATATAGCCCCCACAATAGCATTAACTATATAGTTCTCAATAGGAGCTGTGGCACATATAAATATTATAAAAGGAAGTACTAGTATCATTAGAGTTTTGATACCGACACGTTTATATTCAAAAAAGCAGAATATAATAACCAGTACAGCGAGAATTACACCAAGATAAATATTTGACAGGATATCAACTGTATTTAATAGAAGAGTTAAAAGTACAAATACAACTAGACCGAATATTCTTAGTTTAGGAGCAATAGCGCCCATACTAACAGGAGCCGCCATATAACCTATAATATTGAAACCCGTGACAAATAGCATCAAAGCAGCCCAGTTATCAGCAAACATTAAGAATACTGCACATAAAATAAAGTTAGCAATCAGTGATCTTCTCGAAATATTAACTTTTTGATTTATTTTCGCAAAAAATCTTGGCATTTGACCTTCAGCAGACATTGCATATAACATTCTAGAAGAAGCACCAAGATAACTATAGCCAGTTGCAGAAGGGCTAACAATACTATCAATGATTAGTAGTACTGCAATATATCCTAGTCCTATCATTGTCGCAACCTGTAGTAAAGGAGACTCAAAATCTAGTCCTGCCCAACCACCTTTTTCTATAAGGTAGCTATGAGGTACAGCCTCCATAAAGGCATATTGTAAAGCAATATAGAGTATTAAAACTACTGTTAGTGATAATATTATTGCAATAGGAACATTTCTAGAAGGATTTTTGATTTCACTACTGTAGGCAACAACTATTTGGAAGCCATTAAATGTATATACAAGTCCACCAGCGACAATTGCAGTAAGAGCATTGTAGGCTGTGAAATTATTATTAGGTATTTCTGGGGATAGTAAGCTATGATGTTCGCCACTATGTGTAAATGCGTAGATGATAAATATAAAAACTATAATTGCAGGTACTGTCATCTTAAATATGGTTATACCATTGTTAACACTTGATAATAGTTTTACACCGTAGAAGTTGATAATCAGATAAAGAAAAAGAATAAATAATGATAATATCATTCCATAAGTAGAGATTACTCCGCCGTCCATCAACCAGCTAAAACTTTTTAGCCCGGCCAAATATTGGGTAGTTGCTTGAGCCTCTGTAGAAATCATAACTACAACACCAAACCAGTTAGCAAATGAAAAAGGCATAGCAAAAAGGCTATTATGAGAGAGGGCGCTTGATCTTGTAGTAGCACCCCTTACTGGAAATACAGAAACAACTTTAGCTAGACATAGACCAACCATCATAATCATAATTGATGCTAGTACCCAAGCTAAGAAAGCCCAGTTTCCTGCTGCTTTTGCTGTAAGTTGGGCACTAAATAACCATCCAGAGCCAACCATTGATGTCACACCTATAAGTACCGCACTCATTAGTGACATTTTCTTCGAATTAATCGTCCCCATTATAAGTTTTCCTATTTTTAAAAAATACACAGGTAATTTAGAATATACACTTTAATTGAGCTATTTAGCAATAGAGTTATTTGGTAAACTGAAAAATTAGAAGGTAAAGTTTTTGCTAATACCAGTATAAAATCCTGCTGGACTATTTTGACCTTGAAGGTTGACTTGATAAGGAGAAGAGTTTGTTTTAATAGGTTGATATTGTTGATTATAGAGTGGACCATAGTTACTAACATAGGGGCTTAGATTTTTATCATACTTGAAGTCTGGTTGTTCTGTAGACCCTGTATAAGGGTAGGTTGATGGGATTGCAGTTGCTAGATTTATGCTAAGTAAGTATGAAAAGAGTAAGAGTAGTTTATATTTGGGTGTCATCTAGCACTATCTTTAAGTTGAGTAAAATAGTAAATTTAATGGGGAAAAGTGTAATGTCTCTCTAAAGGGATTATCAACTTTCTTAATATATTTTTTTATCATTCTATAGTGAATATTATTGACTTTCTCTAATGGCTTAAGCTTTTTGCTCAAGCTTATCTTTTTGTAGTGTTGCAACCATTGATTAGCTATATTTCTAAAATCATCTTTAGTCATAGTTGGTGCAATCTTATTATCAAAAGAAATTTGATTATAAAAATGTTTAGGCATACAGAAAATATGTCTTATTATTTCATTATTAATATTAACTTGTCTAATCAAAGATTCATCAATTGCTGCAAAATCATTTAGATATGTAGCTTTCAAAGTTTCTATACCCAAAAAATTATTAGATATGTGCTGATTAAAATCTCTCTCTGTAGCGCTACTACTATCTATAGATGTACCTATATCATCTGCTAAATGTTTGTATAAAATTTTAGCATCAAAAACGTCAGCTAATCTTTTTAGTTGAGGAGACGAAATATTTTTATCATTATTTAAGTTATTTACCTCTTTTAGCCACCAATTCATTTTTTCATTGGCAATCTCTAAATTATTATATAGCTCTGTGCATGAAATAATTTGAGACTTTATCTGATCTAGTAAATAAAGTATTTGTTGTTTATCAGTATCCAATTTACGATATGCAAAGTACATCACAGACCCATATGGAGGCAGTTTCTCATTAGGATAATTAAAATAGTTATACTGCATATTTATACCTTTTTGAATGCGACAATATAATTAACATCACTACCTTTACCAAGTTTAAAACTGTCAGTTATAGGATTGTAGTGTACGCCGATTATTTCCAGAGCACTAAAACCATATTTTTCAGCTGTTTTTATAAGCTCATAAGGTTTAATAAATTTAGCGTATTGGTGTGTTCCCTGAGGTACCATTTTTAAGATGTGTTCAGCAGCAACTATAGATAATAGATAAGACTTAATATTTCTATTTAGTGTTGATGCAAAAAATAGACCATCTTTTTTGATAAGCTTTGAAATAGAGGCAATAATGCTTTCAGGATCTGGGACATGTTCTAACATTTCCATACAAGTTATAACATCAAATTGAGTATCATTATTGGTAATAAAATCTTCAATAGTGGAATTTATATATTCTATTTCAAGATTATTTAGTTTTGCATGCTCTTTAGCCACATTAATAGCTTGTGAGGAAGCATCTAATCCACAAACATTATTTGTCTGATTCTTCAAAGATTCTGTTAGAATTCCTCCGCCACAACCAACATCAATTATTTTTTCATTACTCAGATTAGTAAATTTTTTTATAAACTCTAATCTTAGGGGATTCACCTGGTGTAGAGTTTTTAGTTCACCTTTTGGATTCCACCAATCACTAGCTAAACGAGAAAATTTATCAACTTCATTACTATCAATATTACTCATAGTTAATATTCTTTTATTATGTATATATTTTTTAAATAATACCAAAGATATAATATCTAAGAAAATTTTTATTAGAGTTTTTGGTGTTAATTTACTATAATAGGCTCTGTATATTTTTGCCAACCTGAAATAAGAGACTAATTTTAATGAAATTTAATGTTAAAAATATTTTAATGCTATCTGTTATTGGAGTAACTTTAGGTAGTTGTTCTAGTATGAAAGCAACTAAAGATAATAGAGATCCTTTTGAGAGCTATAACAGATCTATGTATGCTTTTAATGACAAAGCTTACGATACTTTGACTCCAGCAGCAAATGCGTATGATACTGTTGTTCCAGATTCATTTAAGAGTGGTATATTCAATATATTCCAAAACTTAGCAGAGCCAGCAAGAATCGTGAATGATTTATTCCAAGGTGAAATAGATTATGCAGGTGATGATAGTGTGAGATTTTTGACAAATACTACTTTAGGTTTAGCTGGTTATTTTGATGTTGCTGATAGCTGGTTTGATAAGCCAATGAGATATCATCAAAGCTTCGCTGTTACTTTACATAAATGGGGTGTGTATGATGATAATGAAGCATCTCCTTATGTAGTGTGGCCTTTGATTGGTCCAGGTACATTAGAGGATGTTACAACAGGTGTTGATGCACTATTTAACCCATTAACATATATATTCTTCTTTGCCCCTGTTGCACCAGCTATTTCTTGGGGTGTAAGTGTTGGTACGACTGGTACATATTATGTAAACCAAGGTGTATCATACTTACCTTCTTATTCGAATTTGAAAGAAGTATCTGTAGATCCATATATAGCAATGAGGAATGCTTATTTACAAAGTTATGACTATGGCATAGCTAAGGTTCTTAAGCAAGATTTACGTAAAGACGATGCGGCACTTCAGACAGATATGGCTGTATTAGGTGTACTAGGAATGGATAGTGAGAATGTAGAAGGTAAGATTGCTAGCACAGGGTCTGCTGCGACTAAGTCTTCAGAGCCGCCAGTTATATTCAAAAGTAATATTGGTACGGTTAATAAAGCTACTCAAGTTCAAGAGGCCTTCGATCAAAGTTACTCAACTGATAGTAGTGCTCTTGATTTGGCTAATGTTGATAAAGATGACACTATCGAAACAGAGTCTGAAAAGCTTCAAACTAAAATTAATGATGCTAAGGCAGATCTGCCAGGCGATGCAGATTCACCAGCTTCGACTATACAAACTCTTGCAGAGCAAGGTTAATTCTTTACAGTCATAGAGATTTTTCTGCTAATGTCATAAGTTTATCTCTATTCTCGCCTTTTAACTGCAGAGACATACATCTAACTGATCCTCCAAGCTTAGAAATTTCAGTGCAGTTAATAGGGATTATATTTTTTGTAGTAATCTTCTCCATCTGGCTTATAGCTACCATGTCGGTGTCTATATCATACTGTGGAAGATATATGTTATTATTAGTGACTAGCATATTTACATATAGCCCAAACGCTGATCCAAAATTTTTGTCGTAAGTAGTAGATTCACAATGTGAAGTAACTATCTCTGAGATATTAACATTAGGTAAAGCATTAGATATATCAGATTTTAGTTTGGTTGTGTATCTCCTATCTTGATAAGTATTAATTATAACGTTATCTTTATTGATAAAACTTACTATTCCATCAGAATGTTGTAAGCCATATGGCTCATCAGGCTCTATAAATGCGACTCTATCAAAACCAAGAGCTAAGAGTTTCTTCGTTGCTTGTGAAATATTTAATTTATTATCAACAAGAAATTTCTTACTAAGAATGGCATCACCATAATAGTTATCAACTAGATTTCCGCCATCATTTAGTAGATCGGTTTTGATAAAGGAAAGTTTAGATTTGTTTGCTAATTTAAGAAATTGATATTGAGTATTGTCAGCAAGCTTTTGTGCATTTTTCGATACTCCTTGTCCAGCAGCAGTGTATCTAAACATGATAGGTTTATGAGGGTTTGTTATCGTAAAGTCTCGCATCCATATATCATGCATTGGGAAATCTAATACTCGATTTTTACCTAATGACTCGCTATATGTAGACATATTAGACTTATTAGTAAGTATGATAACATCATCTTTACTAGCTAAAATCTTCTTGGCATATTCTATCTGAAAGCTAATTATTTGTTTTTTAAATTTTTTATAATAATTTGAAATTGGTGCTGCTAAAACGATAAGTTCATTGCTCTCTTTATAATGGTCTGTCATTAACCTTTTAGTATAGTAAGATTATTAGGATTTAAGTATAGAGGAATATTGGCTTTGACTTAAGTTTTTAAGAGCGGGTGTAATAAATATTACTTAGCTTCATCTGTAGCAATAGTTTTCATTGCAATGGCATGAAGCTCGCCAGAAAGAATATATTCATTTATTTTAGAATAAACTAACTGCTGTCTTTTAACTTTACTTTTCATATCGTTAAAATCATCAGCAATTATAGTCGCTGAGAAATGTACATTGTCATCGCTCTGAATGTCAGCGTTACAGTTTGTTAGTGAGTTTTCTAAAATGTCTTTAAGTTGTTCTTTTGTCATATTTTCTCCCAATATTACTAAATTAAGTACTCTTCTAGTATAGTATCTGCGCCGTGAACTTTAGCTAGAGAAAATGTTTTCTGATCAATGTTTTCTAGCTTTAGTTGTATACTATTTCTTTTGGCATATTTTATATATTCAATTATGAGTGATAAACCGGAACTATCAATTTTTGTACATGGTGAAAAATCGATAATCCATATAATGTCTAGCTTAGTTAGATCCTTTTTGTATGTCTTATAGAGTTGTGAAACTGTTTTTAGAGTCAATTCTGATTCTATAATCCATTTATTATTATTTATTGTTATCATTCTATACTTTGAAGATTATAGTTCTTGTCCAAAAGTTTTGGATATGTTTTTTCTTTGATTTTTTGAGTGACTTTTTGAGCAGCTTCTGTCATTTCTGGAACAGTTTTATAGGCTGCAAATTGTTGTTGGTATGTTCTTAGAATACTTACACCTGCAACATCAAAGTCATATATATGCCATTGATTATCTTTTTGGAACATCTTCACTGCAAAGTCAGAGCTTTGATTGTTATCAATGTTAGTAATTTTACCATTTACTACAACTATAGGCTTTTTCTCCCAGCTATTGTCATCCTTGTTGAATGGGAATAGCGTCAATCTATATTTTCCAGCGTAGGCAACATTTTTAGCATACATAAACGCTAACATCTCAGTTGCTGAACGTATAAATTGTTTTTGTTCCTCTGGAGTTGCTTGTTTCCATTTTGGTGTGCCAACTACAAGCTGAGCAATTACTTTGGGTGCAACTATTGGAATAATTTCTACATCGACAAGACGTAACAATTTATAAGGGTCTTGCTTGTACTCTTCTGCATTCTTGATTAGCTTATCTTGAGTTTTTACTATAGTTCTGTTGAGCATATCAACTGGGTTCTCTATAGCCCAAGCACTTGATATAGTTAACACCATAATCATAAATAAAATTGAAATTTTACGTAGCATAGTCAGTTTTCCTAGATTTAATTTACCAGCATAGATTTTAATACAAAAATAATATATTTTAAAGTAGCAAATCTTATCACTTGCCTTTATCGTCATCCTTTCCTGCTACAAAGGTGTTTATTAATGATCCTAGATCTAAAGCAGATTGCGTGTTTTCAAGCTCTATTACACTGCCTTGATGTAAGTACTTATCTTGCTCAGAGTTACTTTCAGTATCACCAATACCTGCTATAGACATTATATCTTCACTAGGTGGAGTTAGTGCAACATAGTTATCTCCTAAAATGCCTGACATTGCTACTGCAGCAGAGTAGTTGGCAGGAATTTTCTTATCGCTATTTATTGTGATAGTGACTGCAGCCATAAAGCCGTTATAAGTTTTTTCTAATGAAATTTTTGTAACTCTACCTACTTCTACACCAGCAATTTTTACAGAGGCATTTGTGCGTAGGGATCCTACATTTTTGAAATCTGCTTCAATTGAGTATTCGTTTGATCCAAATGATTTAAAAGATGTTCCACTTACCTTAAATGTTAAAAATACAAGGCATAAAACACCTATGATAATAAAAATTCCTACAGAGGTTTCAAAATGTTTGTTCCTCATTAAATTCCTCCAAACATAATCGATGTTAAAATTAGATCTGCACCTAAGACACTCATACAGCAGTATACAACAGTTTTTGTAGTAGCTTTAGCAATACCATTTGAGTCAGCGATACAGTAGTAGCCTTGGTATAGCGCTATCCATGCAGTTATAAATGCAAAAACAAGGCTCTTAATAATACCGTTTGTAATATCTGAAATTGTGACAGATGATTGGATATTGCTCCAGAATTCCCCATAACTGATTCCTAATCCAGCCTCTGCAAGTACGAACCCAGCAAGTATTGCAACAGTTGCAAAGATAAGTGCTAAGATTGGTCCGCTAATTACACATGCCCAGAATCTTGTGGATAGTATAAAACTAATAGGATTAACATTCATAACTTTTAAGCTATTGATTTGATCTGTTGCTTTCATTAATCCAATTTCAGATGTGATCGAGCTACAAGCTCGTCCAGCAAAAAGCATAGCAGTAACTACAGGACCAAGTTCTCTTAGAACACTTAAAGCAACCATTACACCTAGTAGTGAGTGAGCTCCAAATTTTGATAGTGTATAATAGCCTTGTAGACTTAATACTAGTCCTATAAAAATTCCAGATGTAACTATAATAATAATAGAGTTTACACCAACAGCTTTTATCTGTGTTATGCAATCTCTTATGTTTAGTTTACTGAAAATTATTCTTAATATAAGATCAACAGATCTTAACAAGTTATACGATAGAGAGATTGTAAGTTTATATATATTACTAAACGCTAACATGGTTCACCTTAAAATCTCATTGTAAAAGAAGTTTTTATCTACTGATTTTTTATCTCTATTTTCTAGAGGTCTACCAGCCAGGAAGTCTTGTATTTGCTTATCTTTACTATTTCTTATATTTTCAGGCGTATCGCTAGCTATGACTTTTTTGTTACCTACTATAATAATATGATCAGAGATACTTAATGACTCTTGTATATCATGAGAGACGATTAAAGAAGTCATTCCTAATGATTCATTTAGTGTAGAAATAAGTTCTAATAATTTGTTAAAAGAGGCTGGATCCTGACCTGTGAATGGCTCATCATACATCATGATGTCAGGATCCATAGCTATTGATCTTGCAAGCGCGACTCTACGAGCCATTCCTCCAGATAGTTCACTTGGCATCATATCAATTGTGTGTGCTAGCCTAACAGCTTGAAGTTTTAATAAAACAATATTATGAATTAATTCTTCACTAAGGTTTGTATTTTTTCGTAGCGGGAAAGCGATATTATCATAGACACTTAGATGTGTAAAAAGAGCCCCTGATTGAAAGAGGAACCCCATTTTCTTGCGTAGTTTGGCTAATTGTTTCTCTCGTGTGCTTTTGCTGATAATAGAATTATCAATATATATATCACCTGAATCAGGTTTTATTAGCCCTGCAATGAGTTGTAAGATAGTTGTTTTCCCAGCTCCGGATGGCCCTAAGATTGTAGTTATTTTGTTAGATGGTATTAAGAATGAAATATCATCATAAATACAGCGCTCATCTCTATAAAAGGAAACATTCCTAAACTCAATATTACTCATTATAAAATAATAGACTAATTAAAAGGAATATTAACTTCTATTGTTGAATTCTTGCTACTATCTTCAACTTTTATATCAATGTCACGAATATTATCTTCGGATAAAGCGACATATTTTTTAACAACTTCAATGATTTCATCTTTAAGTTCAGCGAGTAAATGACTACTGATTTTTGAAGATCTTGGATGCAACTCATTTCTTTGATGTGCAACAATGATTTGAAGTCTTTCTTTTGCTAAAGAGGCGCTCTGTTGTTTTTTGCCTAATCCAAAAAGTTTAGCTAACATAGTTACGATTTACCTATTAATTTTTTAAAGAAACCAGTTTTTTGCTCTGTGTATCTCATTGGTATATCTTTACCAAGAATTCTATCTACTGCATCAAAGAATGCTTTGGCAGCTATAGTATCATCAAGATGAGTTACGGGATGGCCGCTATTTGAAGCTTCTAGAATATCTTTAGATTCTGGAATTATTCCTACGATAGGAGTATACAGTATCTCACTAACATCCTCAGCCTTTAGCATTGCTCCAGCTTTTGCTCTAGCTGAATCATATCTATTCAGAAGTAGATGAATTTCTTTAAACTCACCTTCTTTTTGTGCCTTTAGAGTTTTGCTGGATAGCATTCCTAATATTCTATCAGAGTCTCTTACTGATGAAACCTCAGGGTTAGTTACTATAATTGCAGCATCTGCACATCTCATAGCCATTAAAGAACCTTTTTCAATACCTGCTGGCGAGTCACAAATAATTATATCGAAAGACTGTTTTAATTCTTCGACTACTCTATCTACACCTTCCTCAGTAAGAGCATCTTTATCTCTAGTTTGTGAAGCAGGTATAAGATATAAGTTATCAATTCTCTTATCTTTGATAATAGCTTGGTTTATAGTAGCTTCTTCTCTTACAACATTTATCAAGTCATAAACAACTCTTCTTTCACAACCCATAATAAGATCGAGGTTTCTTAAACCAACATCGAAATCAATAACAACTGTTTTAAGGTTTCTTCTTGCGAAAGCGTATGCAATAGCTGCACTAGAAGTTGTTTTACCAACGCCGCCTTTACCTGAAGTAACTACGAAAACCTTACCTTGTTTTTTTTCACTCATTTTAGTTTAAGCCTCTTATTTTTAATTATTTTAAAAACCTTCTATATGGATTTTATCATCTTGTAGATATACTATATACCCATCAGTTTTGGAACTATCAACAGGTATGCTTTCATTGTTGAGTGTAACATATTTTCCTGCGATAGAGACTAATTCTGCTTTAAGGTCTTTACATACTATTTTAGCATCTTTGTTTCCTGAGCTGCCAGCAATTACTCTACCGCCAACCCTGCCATATACAATAATACTACCATCGGCTATAATCTCAGCACCATTATTAACATTTGCCGTGACAATCACATCTGCATCTCGGGCATTAATAGACTGACCAGTACGCACAGGAGAGGTAATTATTTTTGTTGAATAGGATTGTTTAGCCTCATCAATAGCTGCTTCTTTGGCTTTACCACTTTTAAGAATATTGTGTCCAGACTTGGCTAGCTGGGTTTTTATCTCTTTGTTATCAACTACAAAGCCTATTGGAACCATACCATTGTTTTTGAATGATTCTATAACTTTCTCTAAAAAATTGAGAGAACACTTTTCACTTTTATCTATATCGCGAATATCAATCGCAAAAGGAGTGTTTTGGAAAAAAGATGGTGATTGCGAGAGTTTTGAGTTGAGTAAACTCTCAATCTGTGTAATTTCAGTTACATTAATATTAATGGCACTGATAGTATAGTTACCACCTTTAAAATGAAAAGCTTGCTTCATGTGTAAGGCCTTAAAAGTTTAAGAATATATTATTTCTATTTGATTTTAGCTTCTTTATACATTACATGTTTGCGAACTACAGGATCAAACTTTTTAATTTCCATTTTGTTTGGCATTTCTCTTTTATTTTTAGTAGTAGTGTAGAAGTGTCCAGTCTTAGCAGAAGATACTAATCTAATCTTTTCTCTCATTTTTCTTATTCCTCTTTATACAAAGCTTAATTAAATTTTGTGACCTTGAGCTCTTAGGTCAGCAAGAACGGCATCAATACCTTTTTTATCAATAATTCTCATACCTTTTGAGCTAACCTTTAGCTTGATATACTTATTTTCACTCTCAACCCAAAATCTATGAGTGTGAAGATTAGGTAAAAATCTTCTTCTTGTTTTGTTTTGTGCGTGAGAAACATTATTACCAGTAGCAGGTCTTTTACCTGTAACTATACAAACTTTAGACATCTAGAAACCCTCCCCGGGCAAATTTATTTATTATTTTTATACAATATCTCGATGATTTTATTATTTTTTGTCCAAAAAGTAAACTAGTAATATAAATAAGTTTTACTGTTTTGCTTAGGGCTCTAAATTTTGGTGTTTATACAAGGGGGGTTCCTCCTGCTTGAGCAGAGTCTTGAATGTTATTGTTATAAGTGAAGTTATTTTCTCCTTCATATCCCTCAGCTGGAGTTGGATTAATATATTTTGATGGAGCGCTTGGGTCATTATCTATCTTGTCATTGCTGTTACTTGATGAAGAAATTTGTTGTTTTGATTTGTTCATCATGCTAGAGCCTGAAGTGGCAATTGTAGAACCTGAGTTTGCATTCTTTTCATCTGGTAAGTATAAGGCTCCAGTTTGACCACAAGCAGTTAATCCTAAAATTGATGCGATTGAAATAGTAATTAATAATTTTCTCTTCATGATGTTTATATTTTTTAGTTATAAATTGCTTATTCAAATTTAACAATAAATGGTACTATTAGCAATTGAATTGTTAATTTAACTTTTGAGATGTTAAAATTCAGTTTAGTCGACTTTCTAGTTTAAAAGTTTATGCAATTTAATGAAGTCAAAGGTGTTGGTGAGGCAACTATTAAAGCGCTAGCTAAATATAATCTGTATAATCCGGATGACCTTTTGACAATCTTCCCTAAAGAGTACAAAGATACTCGTTTTGTTAGCTCCATAAGTTCTTTGGTGGCAGATAAGAAGTATCTCATTGAGGGTAGAATAACCAATTTAACATACAAGAAGTTTGGTAAGAAATTCTTACGCTTTGTAGTAAATGATGAGACTGGAATTTGTACTATTGTAATGTTTAAATTTTACCCTAATCAAATAGTTGCACTTGAAAATGCTGAATATGTGCGTTGCTATGGTAAAGTCGATTTATCTTTGAGTCCACAAATGGTTCATCCAGAATGGGCAGTTATAAAAGATGGTGTGTGTGCTATCAAAAAAGAGTTTTCACCAGTTTATCGGTTAAAAAAGGTCTCTGATAAAGTGGTGTCTAGAATAATTTTATCTTGCCTTAAAAGTAAAAGTGTTGCAGATATTTTACCAAGACAGCTATTGCGTGGATTTGGTTTGATGAGTTTTAGTGATGCCTTGTATTATGTCCATGCTCTTACAGATTCTATAGATGACAAATTTATAAATATTGCTAGATCTTCTATAAAGTTTGAAGAAATGCTTGCCTACAAACTTGCTGAGGAGAGTATTCGTAAAAGCATAATAAATAGTAGTGCTCCAAGATTGTCTTTAGAAGAGTCTCAGCAAAATGAATTTTATAAAAAGTTACCTTATCAATTAACCCAAGCTCAGCAACGTACAATCACAGAGATTTTAGAGGATATACGTCAATCAAGTGCAATGATAAGGCTTCTGCAAGGTGATGTTGGTGCTGGTAAAACAATTGTGGCAGCTATGGCTGTCTATACCGCGGTTAAATCTGGATATCAAGCTGTTGTGATGGCGCCTACAGAGATTTTGGCTGAGCAACATTATAGTTTTTTTGCATCATATATGGCAGATTTGGATATTGATGTTGTGCCACTATTAGGTAAATTAACTGCAAAGCAAACTAGAGAAAGTTTAGAAGTTATTAAGTCTAAAAAAGATTGTGTTATTGTCGGAACTCATGCTGTGTTTCAAGAGCGTGTTGAGTATTGTAATTTGGGTCTGGTAGTTGTTGATGAGCAACATAGGTTTGGTGTTGAGCAGCGTTTAGCTTTGATTAATAAATCATCTCTAAATGATAAGCATTTGACGCCTCATCAGCTCATAATTTCAGCTACACCTATTCCTAGGACTCTAGCAATGACTCTGTATGGAAATTTGCAATTATCAATACTTGATGAGTTACCGCCTAATCGTAAACCTATAGTAACGACAGTCTTAAACAGAGCTAAAAAACAAAGTTTGATAGCTAAAGTTAAAGAAGCAGTATCTCGTGGCGAACAAGTATATTGGGTTTGTCCTTTGGTTGAAGAGTCTGAAAATATGGACTTTTTACAGGATGTCAAAACTTTACATAAAGAACTAGCAGAAGCTTTAGGACAGGAAAATGTAGGTCTTGTATACGGCAGCATGAAATCAAAAGATAAAATACAAGAGATGAGTGATTTTAAAGCCAAAAAGTACAAGGTATTGGTTGCCACTACAGTGATTGAGGTTGGGGTAGATGTGCCAAATGCGAGTATTATGATTATCGATAATGCCGAAAGATTAGGTATATCTCAGCTTCATCAGCTAAGAGGAAGAGTTGGTAGAGGAGCAAAGGAGAGTTATTGTATACTGCTTTATAGTGATAGGATAAGTGAAGTTGGCAAGAAAAGACTATCGCTTGTAAGAGAGTCGCAAGATGGTTTTTATTTGGCTGAGAAAGATCTCGAGATACGCGGAGCGGGAGATATCTTAGGTAAAGAGCAGTCAGGAGTTTCAACATTTAAGACTTTTGATATAAATGAGTATTATGATAATTATGATAAAATATCTGGTGCTACAGCTATAGTAGAATGTGAATATCCACATCTAAAAAAGAAATTGGTGGATAAGTGGTTTAAGCAAAGAGTAAATTACGTGGATGTGTGATTATTATGTTATTGGCTAGTGTTGTTGCAATTTTAATTGGTTTGATAGCTACGGTGGTAGTTGTTAGGACTTTGTATAATCATAGTGTTAGAAAAGGAATACTTAAATCTAAGAAAGATAAAGTTATTAATGGAGTTATCGTTGGCTTGGTGTTTTTTTGTGTAAGTAGTTTCTCATATGTGCTAATCATAAATATTTGAGGCTTACTTGATTGCTTTAAGAACTATAGCAAATGGATATAATAAGATTATAAACTTAAAAAACATTCGCTAATATTGGTATAATAAAGGTGAATATTGTATTTAAAAACAAGAGGATTAGCTAATGGCTGTTATCAAGACAGAAGATCTAATAAATAGTGTTGCAGAAGCATTGCAGTATATTTCATATTATCATCCGAAAGATTTTATTGATGCAATGTATGAAGCGTACCAACGTGAGGAATCAAAGCCAGCAAAAGACGCGATGGCACAGATTCTTATCAATTCAAGAATGTCTGCTATGGGTAAGCGTCCAATCTGTCAAGATACAGGTATGGTGTGTGCGTTTGTAAAAGTTGGTATGGATGCTAAGCTTGATAAAACTGATAGAACAATTACAGAGCTTGTTAATGAGGGAGTGCGTCGTGGCTATAATGATCCACATAACCCTTTGAGAGCATCTATGGTTTTCCCACCTCATGGAGCTAGAAAAAACACAAAAGATAATACGCCAGCAATTGTACATATTGATTTGGTTCATGGTGATAAGATTGAGATTGATATCGCTGCAAAAGGTGGTGGATCTGAGTTTAAGTCAAAATTTAAAGTTTTAAATCCTAGTGATAGCATTATCGACTGGGTAGAAGAGATGCTTCCACAGATGGGAGCGGGTTGGTGCCCACCAGGAATTATTGGTATCGGAATTGGTGGTACAGCTGAGAAAGCTATGCTTCTTGCAAAAGAATCTCTAGGTGAAGAGATTAATATGCAAGATATCATCAAAAATGGTCCTCAAAATGAGACTGAGCAACTAAGATTAGATATTTATAATCGTGTCAATGCTCTTGGTATAGGTGCTCAAGGTCTTGGTGGTTTGACAACTGTGCTTGATGTTAAGGTTAATGAATACCCAACTCATGCTGCATGTAAGCCTGTAGCTCTTATTCCTAACTGTGCGGCTACTCGTCATGTGCATTTCACATTAGATGGTTCTGGAGCTGTTGATTTGCCAGCACCTAAGATCGAAGATTGGCCAGTAATCGAGCAAGCACAAAATGATGATGTTAAGAAAATCAATCTTGATACAGTTACTAAAGAAGAAATCGAAGCTCTTAGATCTGGTGATAATGTTTTATTGACAGGTAAGATCTTGACTGGTCGTGATGCGGCGCATAAGCGTTTACAGGATATGTATAATGCTGGCGAAGAGTTCCCTGTAGATCTTAAAGGTAGATTTATCTATTATGTAGGTCCTGTTGATCCAGTTGGTGATGAAGTGGTTGGTCCTGCTGGTCCTACTACAGCCACGCGTATGGATAAGTTTACACCATTTATGCTAGAGAAAGCCGGTATAGCTGGTATGATTGGTAAATCAGAAAGAGGTCAGGCTACTATTGACTCTATTGCGAAAAACAAGGCTGTTTATTTTATGGGAGTTGGTGGCGCTGCTTATCTAATCTCCAAATCAATCAAGAAAGCTGAAGTTGTTGCTTTTGAAGATCTTGGTATGGAAGCTATTTATGAGTTTGAAGTTGAAGATATGCCTGTAACTGTTGCTGTAGACTCTTTTGGTGTTTCAGCGCATCAGCAAGGTCCTAAGCTGTGGAAAGCTAAGATTGCTGAAATCAAAAAAGGATAGTTTTCCTCGTTACTAGTGTATATTACGACAATTTGATAATATGAATTTATATCTTTTGAATATTGATAGTTGTTATGAAAATCATAAAAATAACCTCTCAAAATAATCACATATACGAAAATCTAGTTCAACTCTACGAGTGTGAGTTTGCTCCTTTAACAGGTGAAAAACCAGATTCTAATGGTTTATATGTTATCCAAACGCCTATTAAAGGTGGTGTGATAGGTTATCTTGTATATATAGATAACTTGCCAGTGGGTTTTATGGTAATCAAGGAGCTCGAAGAATGTCTTGATGTTGCGGAGTTTTTTATTTTACCAAGCTATAGACGTAATAGAATTGGAATTGATTTTGCTAAAGACATTTTTTTAAGGAATAAAGGCAATTGGCAGATTAGACAGATTCAAGGAGCAGACTATGCGACTAGATTTTGGCGTAGGGTTGTGAAAGAGTTGGTCTGCTCGGATTTTATCGAATCTTTCGAGTATGATTCTGAGTGGGGCTATGTAACTATCCAAAGGTTTGCTATTTAGGTTCTTTAAATAGTTTAATTATTAATTTTGATGTTTATGTGTGCTATATTCAATCTATAATTCTTTTCATTTTTGATAGTTTAGGGAGCAAGATATGAAAAAAAGGTTATTAATATTACTATTGGTTTCTCCAGTACTTGTTTTTGCTGCAGATAGTGCAGCAAATTCGAATGCAAATGTAGATAATCAACAAGCAAAGCAACAAAAATTTGAGGCTAAAAAGCAACGAATTCTTAAAATGTTGCAAGAAAAACAAGCCTGTGTAGAAAAAGCTAATTCAAAAGATGATCTAAAGAAGTGTAAAGTCCATGGTGGTAAAAAACATAAAAACAAAAAAGATTAATTTATAGTAGGTTTTGATTTTTGGTATAACGATTTTTTGTTAGATTGTGACTTCTATTAAATTTTGTTCTGGGTCAAGTACACAGCTTTCATAATATCCATCGCCTGTGATTCTAGGTTTACCTGTAATTTTAAAACCATCATTTCTTAGTTGTTCTGTTAGTTGATCTACTTTTTCTTTAGATCCTACTGATATGGCAAGATGAATTAAACCAAATCTTTCTGTATTATCGAGATTTAAATTGTTCATATTTTTTGAGTGCATAATTTCTAATCTTGCTCCAGATTCAAAAGATAAGAAATAAGAAGAAAAGCCTTTTATGGGATTTATATATTTATCATTTGGTTTTGCATTAAAGTATTTACAATAAAAATCTTTCATTAGTTCAATATCTTTCACCCAAATTGCAATATGTTCTATTCTCATATATTGTGATTCCTTTATTATATTGTAAATAGCATTGTAGCTAAGTTTAACCATTAATCTTAAGTTGTATATGTGATATATTTTACTTTATTTGCTTTGAAAAAATAAATTGATGCATAAAGATAAAATATTTGAGTTTATAAAGAAAGTCCAAGCAATATCACATACAGGTGTTGTTTACTCTAAATGTCCATATGCTTTGGATAATTACCATGAACTATTAGAGTTAAGTTCAAAAATGTTACACGAGTATATCAAATCTGATGTACAACCTTATGATATATACAGGGATATGTATTATCCAACACCACAGCCAGGTGTGCGAGTGGTTATTTTTCAAAATAATAAACTTCTAATGGCTGAAGATGCTGATACTCCAAGTGAATGGACTATTCCAGGTGGTTGGTGTGATATTGATCTTTCGCCAGTTGAAACATGTATCAAAGAGGTTAAAGAAGAAACGGGCTATGATATTAAAGTGACTAAATTTTTAGCGCTCATGGATAGAAATAATTATACTCAAAGTGAAATTTATAATGTTTACAGTTTGGTATTTGTAGCAGAGATTGTAGGTGGCGAGAATAGCCCAAATTTTGAGGTTAATAAGGTAGATTTTTTTGATATTAATGAGTTGCCAAAATTATCTCATAAGCTTACAAAAGAAGAGCTGGATATTATTCTAAAAGTATATAATGAAGACTCGGTCTATTTTGAGTAAAATTTTTGATTGTGGGTTTACATTTAGTTTCTAGGTAAATAGTATTTGTGTAACGTTTTATAAATTGAATTTTTATATTGTGATTTTAGGAGTCAAAATAGCGATTATTTTAAAGTTTATTATTAGCTTATTTGCGATAATTAATCCATTTTCATTAGCTGGAATATATCTTGATACTGTAAAACAATCAGATCGAAAAGAAAAAAATGCAATTGTCTCTATGATGATATTAGCATTTTTGGCGATACTTAGTATGATGGTGTGGTTCGGTGATGATATATTGTCAGTTTTTGGTATTAATCAAGATGCTTTTCGTGCTGGTGGTGGAGTAATTGTCTTGTTTTTTGGCTTGAGAATTTTGGGAGTATTAACACAGTCCGGGTCAAATGCTAATGTAAAAGCTGTTTCTGCTAGAGATTTGGCAGTTGTGCCTTTGGCTATACCTTTATTGGCAGGACCTGGGACAATAGCAACGGTAATTACAGAGTCTCATAAGTACTTTATTACACTTCAAGCAAAAATTATCGGTAATATATGCTTAGTATTTGTAGCAATTATATTATGGTTGTTTTTTAGGTATCTTCCTAAGATATCTGCATTTTTAGGAGAGCATGCTATAGATGTTATTTCAAAGGTTATGGGTTTGATGCTAGTAGCTATTTCGGTAGAAATGATTTTTGATGGAATCAAAGGTTTCTTTTATTAGTTTAAGAAGGAGAATAATATGATAAAGGTATTTGGGATAAATAATTGTACAAGTGTTAGAAATGCCCTCAAGTTTTTTGAAGAAAAGGGTAAGAAGGTTGAATATATAAATCTCAGACAAAAAAAACCTACTTGGCAAGAAATGAAAGAGATAAAACAAATTGGTAATTTTCAGGTAATAGACCTATTCAACTCTAAGGGTAAGCTTTTTACGGAAATGGGCCTTAAAGAAAAATTTGGTAGTTTGTCGGAGCAAGAAGCATTTGAGCTTTTAGTTACCGATGCCTTATTATTTAAAAGACCTCTAGTTGTAGATGGCAGCTATGCTAGAACTGGCTGGAATAAAAAAGAATACGAAGAAAAGTGGGGTTAGAATAATTTAAAATTTGAGATGTTTTATTCTGTTGCGTCAGATTTTGCTTTTTCAATTTGTGCATCTAGGCTAGCTGCTTTTGAGAGATTTTGTTGAGCTTCAGCATCTAGAACATTTGCCTGATCTTTGTCATACTGAGACTTAGAAGTATCAGCCTTAGCCTCTTTATCAAGATTTCCAGCATCAGTTGTTAGTGTATTAGCTTGTAGTTGATCTTGTTTAGCCTGTTCGTTTAATTGGCTTTGTTGTTGCTCAAGATCTTCTAACGCGCGCTCTTTTTTATTTGGACCGCATGAAGCAAGTAAACTTACGCATACAACAGAAGTAAATAATATTCCTGATAATTTTTTTATAGTCATTGGTTATATTCTCCTAACAGTTATTAAAATTAAATTGATATAAATTAATTGCTATCATTTTAATTATGCTAAATGAATAATTATTAGTAAATACTAAACAGTTAATTTTTTATTAAAAAAATGGCGATGCTTTAGTTCTTTAAGTAGATGTGCATTTAGAATAAATTAACGGCATGAAGAAACATGATTGCACAGAAAATTGTAATAATCCCGGCAGTAATATTTAGCTCTTTTCTATTGCAAAAAACAGATATTAAGAACCAGACTAGAATACCCGTAGCAATACCTGTTGATATCGATGATGCAAGGGTCATCATTATTATGGTGAAAAATGCCGGTGTTGCTTGAACAAAGTCGCTCCAATTAACATTTGCTACTTGTTGCATCATCATTATACCTATTAGTATTAATGCTGGAGAAATGACTTCTATTGGGATAGAGCTAATTAATGGTGATAAGAATAAAAATGGTAAAAACATTAAACCCGCAAATATAGCTGTAAGGCCAGAGCGAGCTCCTTGAGCAATACCTACACCGGATTCTACAACTACTGTAGATGGACTAGAGCCTAGTATGCCAGATACTGTAGCGCTTGTAGCATCAGCAAGGAAGGTTTTCTTTAGTTCTTTATCTCTATGATTGTGCTCTTTTTGCATACTTCCATATAAGCTTGATATGGTTCCAGTACCATCAAAAAGACTTAAGAAGCAAAACGTGAATATTGTTGGCAAAATAGCAAATTTTAAGCCACTTGTGAAATCTATTTGACCTATCAAAGAGAAATCAGGAGCACTTACCATAGTGGTTGGTAGAGCTATTATTTTTTCATGAGAAAAATGCTCTAAAGGTATAGAGAATATATAGCCTATTATGATTACTATGATAATTGGGGCAGGAATTTTTTTTATGAAAAGTATTACTAATAATATTAAACAGGCCATAAATAATATGGTATGTGGATTGATGCTATTTAAAGTTAATAGGCCTTCGTTAGAAGTAATAAAGCCACTATTTATAAAGCCGATATATGCAATAAAGAGTCCAATGCCAGCTCCTAGGGATTGCTTGATTGACTTAGGGAGGCTTAGCATGATTTTTGTACGAATATTTAAAATTACTAATAAGCTAAATATTATTCCTGACCAAAATGTTGCGCCTAATACGGTTTGCCATGGTAGGTGATACACTGATACAGCAGTATATGAGAAGAAAATATTCATTCCCATACCGGGAGCTACTACAAAAGGATTGCGTGTAAATAATCCCATAATTATGCTACCAAAAGCAGATATTAAGATTGTGCTTGTTACCAAAGCATTGCTAGGCATACCAGCAGCAGCTAGTATTTTTGGATTTACTACGATGATATAAGAAATCGCTAGAAAGGAAGCTAATGCTGCTAGGAATTCTTTTTTTATTGAGGTGTTATTTGCTTTTAGATCAAAGAATGATTCTATTGTTTTCAACATATTTTACAGCTAAATCACTAAAAGCTATATTGTAGTAATTAGTATGATAAAAGTCTATTTGGTTTTGATTTTTAGCAAGATTTTTTATATTCAGAATATAAGCTGTCTAATTGTTGTCTAATATTGATTCCTATATTCCTATAGTCACATTCACGTAAGTTTGCTAGAGAGACTCTAGCGGAAGGGTGTGAATCATCAAAGCCATTACCAGGTAGAAGAACTACTCCTGTTTCAGATGCTAAAGTTTTTAGCATATCATTAACACTATGATTTTGTATTAACCATTTAGAAAAAAACTTATCATAAATTACAGTTGAGAGATGTTCTAAATCTAGAAGTGTATAATATCCAACATTATCTGAACTATAATGGTGCGGTATCTTAGGTGATATGGAATTAAATAAGATATTGTAGCGCCTTCTGATAAGCTTTTTTGCTTCTTTACGATAAATATCTTGACTATCTAATAAGCTAGAAAGCGCAAAAAGGCTCATTTGTAATTGTTGAGGTAGTGAGATACCAGCAGTATGATTTAGTGCAACAGAGCGACTATCAGCTACTAATCTATCAATAAACTTTAATGTTCTTGAATTTGTTGTAAGAGAGCTGTAATGCTTATCAAGCTCACGCAGCTTTCTATCATCAAGTTCGCTAATTAGTTTATCAAAAATATTGTCTTTGTGTAGGGCAATCGTACCGATACGCCAGCCAGTTGCTCCAAAGTATTTGGAGAATGAGTAAACGCAAAGGGTGTTGTAGGCACATTTTGAGAATAATGATTCAAAGTCATCTGAAAAAGTTGCATAAACATCATCGGTAATAATCATTAAATCAGATCGATGATCTCCGATGATATTCGCTATTTTGTCTAGAACAGAGTCACTAATTTTGACAGATGGTGGATTACTTGGATTTACTAAGCAGAGAATCTTGATAGTAGGATCAAGTAGCTTTTCAAGTTCTTTGTCAGTAACTTGCCAATCTGCTTGTTCATCAGCATAGATGTGAACTATAGTATTGTTATATGCTGGAAGTTCTGGAATTTCTAGATATGGTGAAAAAATAGGGCTAATCATCGCTATTTTATCATTGGCATTAAGCAGACCATTTATTTTCGCAGATTGGAAAATATATGTCATAGCAGCAGTACCACCTTCTGTCGCAAAAATATCAAATTCTAGTGGGATATCCGTATTCTTATAGAGTTCTTCACGCAGATAGTACATTACTATTTTCTCTGTGATAGAAAGCATCCTTGGTGGCGAAGGGTAGTTGCATCCAAGATATGCATTAGTCATTTCATATAAAAAGTCTTCTTTATTGATGCCTAAATGATCATCAACGAAAGAGATTGCAGCTTTAAGAAAACTAATTCCATCTAGCTTATCATTAGCCATGCAGTAGAAATCAAATCTTTCTAATATGCCTTTTTTCTCAGGTAAGCCACCAAAGATGTTATCAAGATAGGAGTAAGATCTTTCAGATTCTTTAAGTGCAAAGTCTCCAAGACGTAAGAAAGCATGTCTTGGAACTGTTGCCAAAAAATTAGGATTGCCACGACCAGCATTCAACATTAATCTATCGGCTTTACTTGTTGCTAATTTTATTAATTCATCTTTAAATTCAAATGGACTTAAATCTTGTTGACTCATAAAAATATCCTTTTATTTGGGTATGATTGTGACTAATGCAACTATAATAGGGCCCCATAGTGTTAGCCATATATTTGCTAAAGCATAAGATGATGTGAATGGAATTATAGGGGTAGCGTTGCTAGCTCGTTCTAATAGAGCTGCAAAACCGGGATTTGCGCTTCTACCACCAGCAATAGTTGCTAATAATACAATAGGGTTTTTGATTTTAAGTAAATAGTACGATATGTAAAAAGAAATTACTTGAGGTATGATAGTTACACCAATACCCAAGAAAAATAGTGTAAGTCCGTGCTCTTTGATGGCGATTATGGCTTGAGGTCCAGCAGTAATTCCAACACTAGCTACAAATATTGCTAAACCGAAGTCTCTGATAAAATTAGAAGCCCCTAATGGTAGATTGCTAAATTGAGGTTTCACTGATCTGATCCAACCAAAAATCAAGCCTGATAGCAAGCAACCAACGCCAGCGCCTAAAGTTATTGAAATACCAAAGATATTGAAACTTATTAGGCCCAAAATATAGCCTAAAACCATTCCTAAACCAAAGAAGATGAAATCAGTGATCGGAGCTTCAGAAATATAAGTCCCTATCTTGTTGCTAATTTTATCAAGATCTTCTGGTTTGCCTACTAATACAATTTCATCACCTCTTCTTAGCTTTAGCTCGTCAGAAATAGGAAGCTTTTGACCAGAGCGAATAATTTTTTGTAAAAATACTCCATAGTAGTTTTTGTCTTGAATTATGGTTTTGATTTCTTGGATAGTTTTGTTGAAAAGGTTTTTGTTTGTTAATATCAAAGATCTTTTTTCTTCAATGAAGTTGAATTGCCGAGGTTTGGTAACTTCATCATCATTTGAAATGATAGATTGTATGTCTAAATCTTCGTAGAATGTTATGGCTACTATATCATTAGTATTTATGGTGATTTCAGGAGTTATGGTTAGTAGCTTATCATTACGAATGATATTTTCTATTACTACTTTATACTCATATGCTTTATATATTTCTACAACTGATCTGTTTAGTAGTTCTGAGTTGTGATTAACTCTATATGCTCGAGTAGTGTATTCGCTAAAAGCAGAGAATTGACCAGCTTCTAAATCCAAGCTACCATCTGATTGTTCAGTCGCTAGCTTAATAGCTTCTTTTCTGATATCCCATTTCATTATAAGGGGGAAGATTGTAGCTAATAGGATAATTGGCCCAAAAGATCCAAAGATATAACATACTGCATATCCAACGGCGACGTTAGCTTGCATTGTATGAATAATCGACTCTGGCAGTGAGCTTATGGCAGCTATTGCATTATTTGCTGAACCTATCATGGCTGATTGAGTTAATCCTCCAGCACCTAATCCAGCTGCAGTCCCTTTATCTAATTGGAATATCCAAGCAAAAGCTAATACACATATTAACCCTAAGAGACATGTTATAGTCGAAGAAGCTAACAATAAAAGAGTACTTTTATTTAATGATCTAAAAAATTGTGCTCCTCCTTGATAGCCAACGGCATATATAAATAAAGCAAAAAACAAAGAGCCTATCTCTGGTGGAATCATAATATTAAGTTGTCCTATGATCACTCCAATTATCAGAGATCCTGAAATACCACCTAATACAAAAGTCTTATATTTTATCTTTCCGAGTAGATAACCAATACTCACTGTTAAAAATAGTGCTATGAAGGGATTTTTGAGTATGTTGAGTATTGACTCTAGAATCATCTTGAACACCAGTATGACCACATAGATAGAGTATAGCAGACCCCTGTGGCTATAGTAATTACTGAGTTGCGATTTATTGCGTATTTATATATCCACCTGGTACTGATTCGATCAGCGATTTGAGTTCGAGTTCAAATAGGATTGGAGTTATTTCCATATAAGGAAGTTTTGACTCAGCAACTATTTTGTCAATTGTTGTGAGCCCCTGACCTATAATGTCTAGAATCACTTTTTCGGAGTTGCTTAGGTTTATATTATCGTCAGCTATTTTTGTAGAAGTTTCTTGTAAAGAGTTGTTTGGGTCAATATTTATTTCTTCTAAAATATCATTGATATCACAAACAAGTTTCGCTCCTTGTTTGATTAACTCATTGCAACCTTGACTAGATGTGCTAAAAATACTTCCCGGTACTGCAAATACTTCTTTGTTTTGTTCAAGAGCATGTTGAGCAGTTATCAGTGAGCCACTTTTGCTAGCTGCTTCAATTACAACTACTCCTTTAGATAGTCCACTAATTATACGATTTCTCTGAGGGAAGGTGTAACGCGAAGCCGTTGTTCCTAAAGGTAATTCAGATATTATTAGTCCATTATTGGAAATAATATTGCTATATAGTTCTCTATTTGAACTTGGGTATATAATATCGACTCCAGTACCTACTACCGCAATAGTACTTAAACTGTTTTCAAGAGCATATTTATGAGCTAGAGTATCTATTCCATATGCTAGTCCACTCGTTATTGTGATATTTGAGTCTTTAAGTTCTTTGCAAAGTTTGTAGGTGGCGTTCTTTCCATAAGTAGAGTTTTTTCTTGCACCAACAATTGCTAATTGAGCAGTCTCTAAAAGCTTTGTATTACCAGTACAATATAATACAAAAGGAGGATTGTTAATATGTTTGAGACTTTCTGGATAAGCTTGATCTGAGTATGTTATCAATTTATTATGACTATTTTCTAGCCAGCTATACAGTTTGTCTAGATAGCTTTGGTACTTTCTATTGTTGAGATATTCTATACTCTCGTGACGCAATAATAAGTTTTTGGTATATTTGCTTGGATTATCGATAATCTCACTAAAAGTAACACCAGTTTCTACTAACGCTTTTAGTAGGCGACTATTGCCAAAATATGGTGTGCATGAAAGAATTATTATAGATTTGGTAGTATTATTCATTACAGTCGAGTTGTTGCCATTGAGCTGCTAGTTATTTCCTGCAGTGAGTTAACTATTATTGCTATAGAATAGTTATTTGATTCCCTATATACAAAGCCATAACCTATATATTTCGGAGGAATAGGGAAGCCATCAGTCCTACTCTCAGGTTCGTATAATATTACTTCAGCTCCTAGTTTTAGTCCATCAGTAGCACCCTTGTTAAGTAGGATACTATTATAAGATGAGGAGAATGTATTCGTATTCATAACATCTTCAAGTACATTTGCAGTTACTTTGCTTTTCATTTTAAAAGTTTCACTTGGAAGCTTTTGATCTGCAATAGCATCAGGTATTACGTAATCACCAACACTAGCCTCCCTGGTTAGATTAGTGATTGTAAGAGCTGTTATACCTTTGTAAGTATGATCATATTTTGCTGTTCCTAATCTGTAGTATTTGGTATCGTCGTTAAAAGATGCTATTGGTTTAGGCTCTGATATGATTATAAAGTTTTTATTATCAACATTCTGAGGGTATTCTTTATCTGCGAATATCTTGTAGTTAGTACTTAGTACCGGTCTTTTTTCTCTAGAGTCGTATATTCTTGATACATCATCGACTTCGTTACCATTTAATAGGTAAACATTTGAGAAGAATTTGGTGTAGTCTGCAGGTTTTACATGTTTTAGGTTTTGTTCTATGTTATCTATTTGTTCAACGAGTCTACTTTTTAGAGTAATCTCGGCTCTTTGGTTTATTGCTCTATTTGAACTTGTATCATTTGGTGCAATAGGGTCTTGGTATCCTAGGGCTTTAATTATAATTCCATTGTCCTTATCTAACCCTCTTCTAACAAGATACTCTTCAACACTTTCTGCACGATTTTTGGATAGTCTAATATTATACTCAGTCAATATGTGTTTATCGGTTAGTAGTTTTGATTCTACTTTTCCAGCATATCCCCTTATTGTGAATGTTGTAGTGTCTGTAAGCTTTAGGTAAGCATAGAGTTTGTTGAGAACTTGCTTGGCTTGGTCATTAAGATTGTAACTATCTGCATCGAACTTAATATTTGTTTGAATTAAGTCTGGACCTTTTTGTTCTTTTAAACATATAAAAGATTGGTTGGACTCTATTAATTTTTCTGTACAAGGTCCTAATGTAGGAAAAGAAAGGTTTTCATCACTAGGATTTTCACTTCCTGTAAATGTTTCACAACCTGTTATAATTAACGTTGACAGTATTATTGAAGTAATGCTTAGTAGTTTTTTCATAGGTGGTAATAAAACTTATGGACTTATTAATAGGATTCTACTATAAAGTTTTTGATGAGAATAGTATTTGTAGCTTAGGTTATTGATTTATATTGATAAAATCAATTTGTTATATAAACAAAAGATGAATAAAATCTCTAAATATGGTATCTTGAAGTTCAAAAAATACAATTAGAATTTATATGAAAATAACTTCAGACAGCTTTGTGAAAATGCACTTTAAATTTAGGTTGAAAGATGGTTCTATCGCTGAAGATACAGAAAACTATAATAGACCTTTCATATTTCAAATGGGTCAAGGATGCTTTACTGATAAAGTTGAAGGTGAGCTAGAGGGAGCATCTGTTGGAGATAGTAAAAGAGTTGTTCTGATGCCAGAAGAGGCTTTTGGCGAAAAGCATCCTGCGAGCATTTATTCTGTGCCTAAATATAGGTTTCCGAAGGATATGGAGTTAGAAGAAGGTCTGATTGTATCATTTAGCCAAAAAGATGGCTCTAAGTTACCAGGTTTGATTACTGAAATTAATGAAAATGATGTTACAGTTGACTTTAATCACCCTTTATCTGGTCAGATAATTGTATTCGAAGCTAAGATTTTAGATATAGCTGAAAAAGAGGAGGATTTAGGTGAAGATATTATTAGCTAATCCTAGAGGTTTCTGTGCAGGAGTCAGTAGAGCTGTGGAGACTGTAGAGAAAGTTCTAGAGGTTGAAAGGTCTCCTATTTATGTGCGCCATGAAGTTGTCCACAATAAGGTTGTTGTTGATTCTTTAAAGAAAAAGGGCGTGGTTTTTGTTAAAGAGGTCGATGAAGTTCCTAATGATGCTGTGTGTATATTTAGTGCTCATGGTGTTTCGCTTCGAGTTGAAGAAGCTGCAGCTAAAAAAAACCTTGTGTTATATGATGCAACATGTCCATTGGTTACTAAAGTCCATAGAGGTGTTCGCTTAGCAAGTAATAATGATGCTGAGTGTGTTTTGATTGGGCATAAGGGACATCCTGAGGTTCAGGGTACTATGGGTCAGTATCGTAGTGAAAAAGGAGCTATATATTTGGTCGAAAGTGAACAGGATGTTGCTAAGCTAGATATAAAAGATCCTGATAATTTGTATTACGCGACACAAACTACTTTATCTGTGGATGAAACTCAAGGAATTATAGAGTCCTTAAAAAATAGGTTCCCAAATATCAAAGGACCAAAAAAAGAAGATATTTGTTATGCAACACAGAATCGTCAAACAGCAATAAAATCAATGCTTAAAGAAATAGATGTTTTAGTTGTTGTTGGCTCACAAAATAGCTCTAACTCTAATAGATTGAAAGAGTTAGCGACACTAGAAGGGATTGATGCTTATTTGGTAGATAATCCTGCGGATATCAAAAGTGCATGGTTTGATAATAAGAAAGTTTGTGGAGTCAGTGCTGGAGCCTCTGCGCCTGAATATCTTGTTCAACAGATAATCTCTGAAATATCTAATGTCTGTAAAGGTGGTGTTGATGTGGAGGAGTTTGATGGTATCAAAGAAGAGGTTTACTTCCCTCTTCCGAGACTTCTTAAACAAAAAATTATTGGTACTAATTGAGGAAGACCTTATGCAGAGATCAGTCAGGGGTGCAACAACAATAGATAGTGATACTAAAGAAAATGTAATAAGTATGACTAGAGAACTTTTGCAGGAGATGATAAATCATAATGATATTGAGTCTGAAGATATCGTTAACATCATATTTACAGCAACCCAGGATATTAAATCAGAGTTTCCTGCCGTTGCAGCTCGTGATATTGGCTTGGTGGATGTGCCTTTGATTGACTGTCAACAAATGACGCGTGAGGGAGCATTAGAATTTTGTATTCGGATTATGTTGACATATAATACAACTAAGTCGCAAGTTGATATAAATCATGTATATCTACGTGGGGCTAAAATATTAAGACCAGATTTGTTAAGAAAATAGTAGGGTTAAAGTTATGTGGTTATTAGAAAATATTGATATGAAGAGGTCGAAGTATATACTTCCTAGCCTATTTACGAGTGCTAGTTTATTATTTGCTTTTTTGGCTATTATTGCCGCTTTTCAAGGTAATTTTATTTCATCAGCGGTATATATGTTATTGTCAGGGTTTGCTGATGCATTTGATGGTAGAGTAGCAAGATACACTCATACTCAAACCGAGTTTGGTGCTGCTTTAGATAGTCTCGCAGATGTTGTTTCATTTGGGGCTACTCCTGCATTGGTAATGTATTTTTGGATGTTGCATCATCTTGGACCTATAGGAGCTGCTATTTCATTTTTATATTTATTAGCAGTAGCCCTAAGACTAGCAAAGTTTGATACTATGATTGAAGTTCCAGCGGACTCAGAGGAACAAAAACTTGAGAGAAGATTATATTTCTATGGTATGCCATGTCCAGCAGGTGCTGTTACAATATGTGGTTTAATCTGGTCTGGCCAGTGGCTGATTGGTAGAGCTGGAGACACAGGTCATGACTTTATTATATTTTTACTAGTGTGTGTTACTATATTTACAGCTTTATATCTTGCTTTTATGATGGTTAGTGATATTAAATTTAGAAGTTTTAAAGATAGTGATGGTAAGGGCAATATAAGTAAACTTTACATAATATGTTTTATATTGATAATTTTGATGTTATTTACTATGCCTGAGAGATTATTATATTTAATAATGATTGGATATGCATTGTCTGGTCCAATATCTCATTATAGGTATAAGCAAAAAATTAAAAATAGCGATCTAAATGAAGATTCAGTTGTCGATGGTAAAAAAATAATAGACGCAGATAAGTAAAAAAATTATTCTTTAATTGTGACAAAAGCATCATGGCTAGCATGGCCTTGTTCGCCTATAATACCTGCAGAAACGCCACCCGGTTGTTGCATATATCCTGGCTCATTAGAGTCTAAGTTTTGTTCAGTTGGTGGTGGAGCTACATAGCCAAAAGAGTCTCCGGTTGAATTTGTACATGAGATTAAAGCTGTAGCAACAAAAGCTAGTATAAGTAAAGTCGTTTTTTTCATTACATATCAATCTGAAATTTTATTATTTATAAATAATAACAGATTTATATTTAATTTAGATGCATTAAATGGTTTATAATTTATATTAGTTTACGTATAATTAGCGACAACACGCGCGAAAATATATGAAAATATAAATCTGTCAGGAATATTTATGGATAATTCTATTTCTTTAGTTCAATTAATTTTACATGCTAACTTTATAGTTCAGCTTATTATGTTAGGTCTAGTTGGTATGTCTGTTTACTCATGGGCTATTATGTTTGAAGTCAACAATCGTGTCAAAAAATATCGTAATGAGCAAGTTCAATTTGATAAGTTGTTTTGGGCAGGACATCATATACAGAAATTATATGATTATTATCTCCAACATAAAGAAAACATCTTTGGTAAGTCAATAATATTTTGCTCAGGCTTAAGAGAGTTTAATAACTTAAAGGATACTGGAGTATTAAAGGGCGATACTATTCTAGAAGGTATGGAAAGGACAGTAGGTATAGCTATAGCTCAAGAAGCAAAAGAGCTGGATAGAAAACTCCCTGCTTTAGCTACTATAGGAGCAGTATCTCCATATATTGGTTTAGTAGGCACGGTTTGGGGTATTATGTCGTCATTTAATACTTTAGGCGGTGTAGAGCAAGCTACTATTTCTGTAGTTGCTCCTCATATTGCAGAAGCACTGATTGCTACAGCATTAGGTCTTTTCGTAGCAATTCCGGCAGTTATTGGCCATAGTAGGTTGTCTAATCAGGTTGATGATGTTTTGTCTGGTTATGAATCATTTCAGGATGATTTGTGTATCCTATTGTTAAAAGAAGCTCATAGAGATGAAGTGCAACAGCAACATCAAGAAAGCTTTTAGATAAAGGCTTTTAGTATGAAAAAGAGAAATAAGAGATTCTTCAGAAAAAAGAGACCAATGGTGCAAATCAATGTAGTACCTTATATTGATGTAATGTTAGTGCTTTTGGTTATTTTTATGATTACAACACCTATACTAACTCAGGGTGTAAAGGTCGATTTGCCTAAAGCGCAATCAGAAAAAATACCCTCTAATGATAGTAAGCCAATTGTGGTTACAGTAAACAGAGAAGGTGAGTATTTTGTTAATCAGGGAGTTAGTGATCCAAAAGCATCATTAAGTGCTAGAGATCTTACGAATGCAGTTGTTAGTCTGTCACAGCAATCTCCGGGTAAGCCTGTATACGTGCGTGGTGATAGTAGTGCAAACTATGGTGAGGTAGTAAAAGCTATGGCTCTTATACAAAGAGCTGGTGTAGATAAAGTGGGGTTAGTCACTGAAGATGGCAAATCTTAATTATCAAAAAGTTATTACTTTCTGTAAAAAAACAGTCGATGAAAACCCATTTCTAGTAAAGGCAATACTTGTACATGTTGGCATAGTGATTTTGCTATACACACTGGCATTTATTAGTGATTTAAAGTTTGAAACAAGCCGGGCAGCTTTGAGTGCTCAGGTTGAAAAAGCTCCCAAAAAGCTTCAAATTATTCAAGCAACATCGATAAGTAGTAGTGAATTAAATAAGCAGCTTTCTGCTTATGAAAATCATCAGCAAGAATTAAAGCAAGCTAGAGAAGATATTAAGCAAGCTAAACGACAAGCTCTCATAAAACATCAGCAAAAATTAAAAGCACAAGCTGAAGCTGAGAAAAGGGCTAAATTAGAAGCAAAAAGAAAAGCTATTCTAGAAGCAAAGAAAAAAGCACAAGCTGAAGCAAAACGTCAAGCAGAGCAAAAGAGACAAGCTCAAGAAGAGGCTGAGCGTAAGAAAGAGCTAGAAGAGAAAAAGAAGGCTCAAGAGGAAGCAAAACGTAAAAAAGAACAAGAACTAAAAGCAAAACAAGAAGCAGAAGAAAAAGCTCGTCAAGAAAGATTGGCAAAGGCAAGAGCTGAGGCTATCGCATCAGCTAAGCGTGAAGCAGCTAAGAATCAGGCTGATTTAGCAGTGAGTAAATATGTCACCGAATATACGGATAGGGTAGGCTCAAATTGGATTAAAGATGATTGTAGAGGTATATACGATTTACCAAGAGCAATTATTAGGAATGGAAAGTTCATAAGACTTACAGGAACGTCAGGTGATTATGGTTGTGACCAGTCATTGATAGATGCTATTAAAAATACTACACCGCCAGATATCTCAAATCCTGTGGCAAGAAGAACTATACAAACAGAGAATATAAGTTTTATATTTAAACAAAGTTAATGAGGAATAATATGAGAAAAATCATTACAGGCTTTTCGATATTTGTTTTTTTAATTTCTAGTCTATATGCAGATTTAGTTGCTGAGGTGACGACTGGAGTTATTCAAAAGCCGCTAGTAACGGTAATTAGTAATAATGTTGTAGATCAATTTCCTCAACAAGTAAATTCTATAATACTTTCAGATCTTAATCATAATGGTAAGCTACAAGGTGATGACTCTATTAAGTATGAAATTAATCAAAGTCAGAATATACCTTGGAAGAGTTTGAAGTCTGATTATGTTGTTTTAACAAAATATACAAAAAATTCAAATAATAGTTACACTGTTGAAGTGCAAATATATAAGAGAAATGATACAAGCTATATCAGATCAATAACATACAAAAATATAAGTGTATCTTTAGTGAGACCTTTAGCTCATAAGATCGCTAATTATGTATACCAGAAACTTACTGGTGAGCAAGGCTTTTTCTTAACTAAATTAGCATATGTACAAGTAAGCAATCCTTATGCTAGGTATGGTAGAGTTTATGAGCTAATAATATCTGATTATGATGGATATAATAAACATACTGTTCTTAGACAAAGTGATAATCCGATAGCTACGCCATCATGGTCAAATGATGGTAGGTATATAGTCTACTCAAGTTATAGTGGTGGTAGCATGGGTGTATATACTTTAGAGATAGCTACAGGAAAGGTTAGGAGGATAACTAACTTTAAAGGTATCAATAGTTCTCCATCATTTTCTCCAAATGGCAAAGAAATTGCCTTGGCTTTATCTAAGGGATATTCTGATCAGACAAACATTTATATATTAAACCTAGCTACTAAAGCACTAAAGAGAATAACAATAAATGGGATAAATACAGCTCCGAAATTCTCTCCAAATGGTCAAAGTATAGTGTTCACATCTGATAGAGGCGGGCGTCCAAATATTTATGTTGCACCCGTAAACTCAAGATATCCTCAATCATCTAAATTGAGCAGTAGGATCTATCAGGGTTATGAGCCAAATTATACTCCAGATGGTAAAGACATTATTTTTATGAATCAATTAAGGTCAAAGGGTACTCAAATTGCTGATTTCAATTTAGCTAATGGGACTGTAACAAATATCACAAATGGTAAATCAGATAGTTCACCTACAGTTTCACCATTTGGTAATATGATTGCGTACATATCGACAAACTCTAGAGGTTATAGTTCATTAGATATGGTATCATTAGATGGAGATAATAAATTTAATGTTGATTCAGCTAACAATGGTAACATTTTAATTCAGTCACCTAGTTGGTCGCCAAAAAACTTTTAGGGAGCTTGTATGAAGGTTTTAGTTAAAAATTATGTTGTTTTAGCTTTAGCTTTGTTAATTACAGGTTGTGCGTGGTATAAGGGACCTCCACTGCAAGCTAATGCAAATGGTAGTTTAGATGGATCATCTTTAAATGAGACTAGTGGTCCAGGTTTTATCAGTACGCTTAAGAGTGGTGAGAATTATGGATCAAGTTATTCAGGTTATGCAGATAATGGCGGTAATTATGAAGTTTCAGGTTTTGAAAATAGCTAAAAACAGGAGTTAAATATGATGAAAAAAAGTATTATGAGTGTAGCTGTTGTAAGTTCTATACTTATGTTAGCAAGTTGTTCTAGTACTAGACCAGACAATAGTGATTTGATTAAAGATAAGTACTCTGGTGTTGATAGTTCTCAGGCATTAGAGATGTCTTCGCAAATATATGGTTCTGATAATATGAGTTCAGATCAAGTAGAACAAATGAAAAAAGAACTTATGGATATCAACTGTAGATCAGTATATTTTGGTTTTGATAGTTATAATATTACTGATGATGCTAAAGAGTGTTTGGATAAAACTGCTGACTATTTGATTGCTCATCCAGATCAGCCTATTAAGTTATCAGGTAATACTGACCCTAGAGGTAGTGAAAAATATAACTTTAATCTAGGTCAAAAGCGTGCTGAATCTGTATACAACTATTTACTAGGTAAAAATGTAAATAAAGACCAAATTTGTGTTGTTAGCTATGGTAAATTAAAACCAGCTGCAGAGCCAACTCAGTTCTATGATGAATTCTGTACAGACGGTGTTAATGATGCATGTATGTACAAAGCATCTGAGAAAGCTTACTATCTAGATAGAAGAACAGAAATTGATTTTGGTGTTAAATGTGATGAAGATAATTCATCAAATTAATTAGTAATTTTCATATCTAAGTTTGTAATTCTATCTTTAACTATTTTTTTATATTAAATTGTTCTACAATATTCGCATAATTTTTGTTTGAAATTAAATATTATGATTAAAATTCCTAAAATTGGTTTTGTGAGTCTTGGCTGTCCAAAAAACCTTGTTGATTCTGAGCGTATCATAACTAAGCTAAAAGCCGAAGGTTATGACTTGGTAGATAGTTATGATAATGCTGATATGGTTATCGTTAATACTTGTGGATTTTTAAATTCTGCTATAGATGAGTCTTTGGAGGTCATTGGTGAAGCAATTGCAGAAAACGGCAAAGTTCTTGTAACAGGATGTCTTGGAAATAAGGCAGATCTTATCAAAGAAAAACATCCAGAAGTTCTAAGTATCACTGGACCTCAAGATTATGAGAACTTAATAGAAGCTGTACATACTCATGCACCTATATTTGCTAATGATTTTGTCTCACTAGTACCGCCACAAGGTATTAAGCTTACTCCAAGACATTATTCGTACTTAAAAATATCAGAGGGGTGTAATAATACTTGTACATTTTGCATTATTCCAGACATTCGTGGTAAGTTAAAAAGTCGCTCGATTGATAATATCATGCGTGAAGCGGAGAAGCTTAAAAATGCTGGTGTTAAAGAGTTACTTGTAATATCACAGGATACTTCTGCTTATGGTGTTGATATCAAATATAAATCAGGAGTTTGGAATGATAAAGAATATCAAAGTAATATTTTGGATCTTTCAACAGCTCTTGGTGAGTTAGATATGTGGACAAGGTTGCATTATGTGTATCCATACCCTCATGTTGATAAGATCGTACCATTGATGGCTCAGGGTAAAATAAATCCGTATCTTGATGTGCCGTTACAGCATTCATCACCAGATGTTCTCAAAAGGATGAAACGACCTGCTCATACTCAAAAGACACTTGATAGAATTAATAAATGGCGTGATATTTGTCCAGATATAGCTATTCGAAGTACGTTCATTGTAGGTTTCCCAGGTGAGACCGAAGCAGATTTTGAGCATTTACTAGACTTCATCGATAAGGCACAGCTTGATAGAGTTGGTTGTTTTAAATACTCAGAGGTAGAGGGTGCAAGGGCAAATCAACTTGATAATTTAATTTCGGAAGAGGTTAAACAACAGCGTTTAGATGAATTTATGAGTCTGCAAGCTCAAATAAGTGCTAATAAGTTAGAAAACTTTGTTGGTACAGAGCAAAAAATTATAATCGATTCAATAAACCTTGATGAAAACTATGCAATTGGGCGTACTAAGTATGATGCACCAGAAGTTGATGGACAAGTTATCGTTGGTGATGCAGCGGAGAGAGGTCTAAAAGTTGGTGAGTTTGCAACTGTCGAGATTACAGAATCTACTGAGTATGATCTGATAGCTGATTAGTTTCTGTATATTAAACTTTCTTAATATTTATCTATCCATATAAAAAATCCATAATCTTATTTGTATACTTAAAATACTAAACCATTGTTGGGGAAAGTATTATGAGTAGTAATCTAGTAGTTATCGGAGCTTCAGGTTCTATAGGCAGTGCAGTCATAAAAAGATTAAAACAGTTATACCCTAATGCTAATATATATGCTTTTTCACACTCTAAAGTAATTGATTGTGTAGAAGGTGTAGTTTATGAACATATTGATTACTCGGATGAAGCAATAATCGAGAAAGCTGCAAAAGATGTTTATGAAAAATCAGGAGCTATAAATCTGATTTTTGTAGCTACTGGTATACTACACACTTCCGAGATAAAGCCAGAGAAAGCTTTAAGAGAGCTATCAGCTGATAAATTTATTGAACTTTTTAAGGCAAATACAATTTTCCCAGCTTTAGTAGCAAAGCATTTTATACCCAAGTTAGCTAAAGATACTAAATCTATATTTGCAGCTATTTCTGCAAGAGTTGGGAGTATCTCGGATAATCAACTTGGAGGTTGGTATGCTTATAGAGCCTCAAAGGCTGCTTTAAATATGTTTATCAAAACAGCAAGTATCGAAACTAAGCGTGTAAATCCAAGTGCTATAATAGTTGGGTTGCATCCGGGGACTGTGGATAGTCATCTTTCTAAGCCTTTCCAAGCTAGAGTAGCTGAAGGTAAGCTTTTCACATCTGAGTATTCAGCTAGTAAGTTAGTTGAAGTATTAGATGGCTTAAAAGCCGATGATAGTGGTAAATGTTACGCATGGGACGGTAAAGAGATTATTCCATAGTTAACATCTTGAGAGGTATTTATGAGTGATAAGAGTACAACAAGCAGTGAAATTATAGAAATGGCGTGGTGTGACAAAACATCATTTGATGCAATCAAAAATATAACCGGATTATCAGAGCCACAAGTTATAAAGATTATGCGTAATAATCTTAAGTCGAGTAGCTTTAAACTTTGGCGTAAAAGAGTAACAGGCCGAGCTGCAAAACATCAAAAAAAGCTAAATCATACAAATGCAAGTAGTCTGGTTTAAGCGTGATTTACGCATAGATGATAATTTAGCCTTAACACAGGCAGCTACAAAAGGAGATGTTTTACCAATATATATAATTGAGCCTGAGCTTTGGCAACAGCCTGATATGAGTCATAGGCAATATTTGTTTCTATCAGAATGTTTAGAAGAGTTAAATACTGAGCTTACGAGATTAGGACAACCTTTAATCTTAATGATTGGTGATGCTGCAGAGGTTTTTGAGCAACTAATACAAAAACATCCTATCAAGAGTGTTTGGTCGCATCAAGAAACTTGGAATAATTGGACATATCAGCGTGATATTAAGCTTGAGAAGTTTTTTAAACAGAATGATATTACATGGCATCAACCATATCAAAATGGTGTAGTTCGTTGTTTAGCTGATAGAGATAATTGGGCTTTGCTATGGCACAAACGCATGAGTGAAAATCTTGTGAAAGCACCTACAAAACTTAAATTTATTTGTGAAAATCAAACTAAAATACCTACTGCTGAAAGTCTTGGTTTAGAGTATGATAATTGCTATAAACGGCAAAAAGGTGGTCGAGTTCGCGCACTTAGAATCCTTGATAGTTTCTTGTATCAAAGAGGTTGTGGTTATACTAAAGAGATGTCTTCACCAGTTACTGCCTTTAAAAGTTGTTCGAGATTGTCGCCATATATAGCTTTTGGAGCTATCTCGATAAAAGAGCTATATCAGTTAGCTAATCAGCGTAAAAAAGAAATCAAAGTTAGTAGTATAAAAAATAAAACAAAATGGTTAAGCGCAATGCGTTCATTTTTATCGCGTCTACGCTGGCATTGTCATTTTATGCAGAAGTTAGAGGATCAATCAAATATTGAATATGAGAATTTGCATTCAGCCTATGATCAACTACGCAAAGAGCCGCTAAATCAGCAATATTTTGAGGCATGGAAAACTGGTAATACTGGTTTCCCGATGATAGATGCATGTATGCGAGCATTGATTGCAACAGGGTGGTTAAACTTTCGTATGCGTGCAATGCTTATGAGTTTTGCAAGCTATCATTTGTGGTTAGATTGGCGTGTTACATCGCTATATTTAGCAAAATTATTTACTGATTATGAACCAGGTATTCATTATTCACAAGTGCAAATGCAATCGGGAACTACAGGTATAAATAGTATCCGTATTTATAACCCTATTAAGCAAAGCATTGACCAAGATCCTAATGGCGAATTTATCAAAAGATGGATACCTGAGCTAGAAAATGTAAGTGATGAGAATATCCATACACCATGGCTAGAAAAGCATAATTCTGTAGATTATCCAAATCCTATTGTTGATGAAAAGCAAGCGCGGAAATTTGCCGCAGATAATATTTATAAAATTAGAAAAGACTCAAAGAATAGTCAAGAAACTAAAAATATTGTCAAAAAACATGCTAGTAGGAAAAGGACTAAAAAAATAAAATCTAAACAACAAAAGGTAGAGAATATTCAAGGGGAGTTATTTTGATGAGGACTTTACGATTGATTCTAGGAGATCAACTTTCGCAGAGTATTTCTAGCTTGAAAGATTGTGATAAGACAAATGATGTTGTGATGATGTGTGAAGTTATGCAAGAGGCTAGTTATGTTAAACATCATAAAAAGAAGCTTGTATATATTTTCTCAGCGATGCGTCATTTTGCACTGCAGTTGCATAAATTAGGTTATAAGGTTTGCTATACAAAATTAGATGATCCAAAGAATACTGGTTCATTTTATAGTGAAGTTGAGAAGGTTATTAAAAAGCTTGGTATACAAAAGCTTATTGTAACTGAGCCAGGTGAATATCGTGTATTAAAAGATATTCAAAGTTGGCAGAAAGATTTCTCTATAGATGTTGAAATACTTACAGATGATAGATTCTTAGCGCCAATTGATGAGTTTGCAAAGTGGTCAAAAAACTATAAGCAAATACGCATGGAATATTTCTATCGTTATATGCGTACTAAGCATAATATTTTGCTTGATAATGATGGCAAGCCAGAAGGTGGACAGTGGAATTATGATAGTCAAAACCGTAAAACACCAACTTCTGATATGCAAATCCCAAAACCATATAAAAGTACAGCAGATGATATAACTAAGCGAGTAATCAAGTTAGTCGAGAGAACATTTGCTGATAATTTTGGAGATATTGAGCCATTTAATTATGCTGTTACTAGAGAGCAGGCGCTCGAAGCACTAGATTTATTTGTTAAAGAAAGACTTAGTGATTTTGGAGATTATCAAGATGCAATGCTTGAGGGGCAGGCATGGATGTATCATTCACATATTTCTATGTATATTAATAGTGGCATGCTATTACCTATGGAGTGTATAAAGGCTGCTGAAAAAGCATATTATAATGACAATGCTCCTTTAAATGCTGTTGAGGGTTTTATCCGTCAAATTCTTGGTTGGCGAGAGTTCGTACGTGGTGTTTATTGGTTAAAAATGCCAGACTATCGCGATATGAATTATCTAGAAGCAACGCGTAAATTACCAAGCTTCTATTGGGACACTGAGACTAAGATGAATTGTCTTCATCAGTGTGTCAAAGAAACTAAACAAAATGCCTATGCCCATCATATTCAAAGACTAATGGTTTTGGGAAATTTTGCATTATTAGCTGGGATTGATCCTAAGTATGTCAATGAGTGGTATTTGTTAGTATATGCAGATGCTTATGAGTGGGTTGAGTTACCAAATGTATCAGGAATGGTACTTTTTGCAGATGATGGGTATTTGGCAAGTAAACCCTATGCTGCTAGTGGGAGCTATATCAAAAAAATGTCAAACTATTGTGATAATTGTAGTTATAAAGTCAGTGAGAAAAATGGAGGTGGTGCTTGTCCATTTAATTACTTATATTGGGATTTCTTAGCTAGAAATAAATCAAAGCTCGCTAATAACCCACGCTTGGCAATGATTTATAAATCTTATGAAAAGATGACTAATGAGAAGAAAGAACTAATTAGACAAGATAGTAAAAAGTTTCTTGAGGAGTTAGGTATATGAAAAAACAGCATTTACCTACGAAGGTTTGTGTAGTATGTGGTTTACCATTTACTTGGCGTAAGAAATGGGCAAAAGTATGGGATGAAGTAAAATACTGCTCTGAAAGATGTCGGAGAGCAAAAAATAAAAAATAAATCTTATCTAAAAATATTCAATTAATGTTCTCCAAGCATATTTCTTATTTTAATTGCTATAAAAGATAACAACCTATTCTTATATTTAATTTAGTATGTAAAATAATTTTAAATAATATAGTTAATAACCATGAAAATGAATTTTATCCAGAAATATTTTGCAATTATAGTGATACTAGGAGTTCTTTTAGCTATATCAGTACCTTACATATTTATACCATTAAAGCCATATATTACTTATTTGTTAGCTACTATTATGTTGGTAATTGGACTTCATCTACAACCAAAAGATTTTGTAAAAGTCGCTAACCTCAAGGGAAAGTTACTAGTTATATTGTTTTTGAAATTAACTGTTACATCAATAGCTGCTTTTATAATTGGTAAGATTTTTGGGTTGAGTTTAACCGCATTGATAGGTCTAGTTATTGTTGGCGCTTGTCCGGGAGGCACGGCTTCAGGAGTTATGGCTTTATTGGCTAGAGCAAATATTTCACTTACTGTTAGTTTAACTTTCTTAACAACATTGTTAGCACCAATAGTTATGCCACTAATCATCTATTTTTTCTTTGCGAAGAGTATTGAGTTAGACTGGTTTGGTATGTTTGAAACAATGGCAATAATAGTTATCTTACCGATAGTTTTAGGAATTTTAATTAGTAAATTTACTAAACTAAATGATTCAACTTTAAAGAAAATCTCTAGTATTCCAATACTCTTGATTATGCTAATAGTAATGGTTGTAACAGCTTTAAATAAAGACGCTATTATACTTGTACCTTTAGATATTATTTTAAGCGTTATAGTCCTTAGTATATTTGCTAATGTTTTTGGATATTTAATAGGTAAAGTTTTGGGCCTAGATTTTGATAGTAGATTAGCTTTGCTATTTGAGTTTAGTATATTAGATGTTGGCTTAGGGATTGTGATAGCTTTGACCTTCTTTGGTAATCAAGCAGCTATTGCTGCAACTTTTTATGCAATTTGGCAGAATATTATTGGACCTATAATTGTTAACTTTATAAATATATGTCGCAGTACTAAGTTTAAATCTTCTTAAAATATTTTGTTGACAAAAAAGTCTAAAATAGACTAATATATCTAAAAAATGGTTTTAGATATCAAAATGAATCCTGAGTTAGAAAAATTTATAAATGTCGCGGAAGCTATAAGTAGGCTTTTGCATCCTTTTGCAGAAGTTGTAATTCATGATTTATCTAAGAACAAGATAGTTGCGATTTTTAATCCTATCTCTAAAAGAGAAGTTGGAGATATATCATATTTAGATCATATAGATTTAGATGCTTACGATGATTTTGTAATAGGGCCGTACGATAAAATAAATTATGACGGGCGGAAAATGAAATGCATTATCACTGTAATTAAAAGCTCAACAAATGATGTTATAGGGACATTATGCATAAATTTAGATATTTCTGTGTTTGATAGATATCAAAATTTAATAAACGTATTTCTAAATAATAACAATATGCAAATGTCGCAGCAACAACAGAGCCTTTTCAGAGATACTCTTTATGAAAAAATTAACAATTTTGTGCAGAGATATTGTATAGATAATAATTTATCAATTGATAATTTAACAAGGGATCAAAAGAAAAACTTGATTTTAGAACTTAAACAACAAGGCGCACTAGATGGTAAGAATGCAAGTAAATACATTGCAAACGCACTAAATATTAGTCGAGCTACTGTCTATAACTATCTTAAATAATCATAGGAAAAAAATAATGTTAATCATATTAGGAGCAATTGTTGGTTTTGTAGCTAGTTTTATTTCTACGCTACTTGGTGGAGGAGCAGGTTTGATAGCTGTTCCAGCTTTTTATTTTATAATTGTACATACTTATGGAGCGGACTTTGCTATGCAAATAGCTATAGCAACTTGTTGTGGGATGTCTATATTTTTAAGTTCTATAGCAACATACAAACACTATCGTAAAGGTAATATACACTTGGGAGAGTTAAAGTATTATTTAGTATATTTATCTATAGGGGCGCTAGTAGGCTCAATAGTTGCAAAACATATAAATACAGATCTTTTGAAAATAGTCTTTGCAATATTGTTATTTGGGAGTGGTATCTGGATGATATTGCACAATGATAATAAGGTTGTTAAATTACCTAGAAGCGCTAGATATAGTATTTTTGGATTTTGTGGTATTTTGAGTGTTTTGGCAAGCTCAACAACCTTTGCAACAATGTTTTTTATAAAGATTGGTACTGATATCAAAAAAGCTATAGCTATAACTAGTGTCTGTGTGCTTATAAATTCATCAATTGCAGCACTTGTGCTTACTTATGGAATTAGTATTAATGTACCATCAACACTTGGTTATCTAAATATTCCATTGTTAGTATCATCGGGTATATTTGCATTGGCAGGTAGTCTTTTGGCAGTTAATTATTTAGGGATAATTTCTCCAAAGCTCCTAAAGAATTTATTCATAGTTTTGATGTTTGTTTCTGGTGGTGTAATGATTATCTAAAAGTTGAAAATATAAGCTTTTGCTGTATACTTAATATCTCTTTGGAGAGGTGTCCGAGTGGTTGAAGGAGCACGCACGGAAAGCGTGTATAGTTTAACGACTATCGAGAGTTCGAATCTCTTCCTCTCCGCCAGTTTTAAATAAAAGAATAATCTGTCTTTGTGTACGTTACTAAGACACTTTCTTGATGATATGTTTTCTCGTAGACATTGACTAGATTGTTTACTTTTTGTTCAAGTTGTTTTGATTTATCATCTGCAAGTATTGTGACAACTTTTGTTTTTTCACTATATGTGGTTCCTGTTGGGCTACGCCAATATCCTCTAGCATCATTTTCAGTATAACCATCAGGGAAAGCGGGTGTTATGTATTTGTTCTCAAAATTTTTGAACATCTTATCTGAAACGTAAGAGATATTATCTTTATCATCTTTCATAGTTCTGCCAAAGTAAAGTTTGACTATATATCCTTGATTATCTTTGGTATCTGCAAAGCCAGTATCCGATAAGATAAATATACATAATGCTAGTGTAATTGTATATCTCTTCATAAGCTTCTCTTTAGGTTCTTCTTCAAAAAAACAGCAGCTAAAATTAGCATTAGCCAGCCTATCATCAGTGTGGTACCACCTAATGGTGCTAGCTTCAAAATAATAGGTATATTATAAACCACAGAAATATAAATGCTGAAACTAAATAATATTGTGCCAACTATAAAAAATAAGTTGCTTAGTTTAAGAGTTAAACATCGTGATAAGCTCTTACTACTTAAAAGAGCTATTCCAATACCGCTAATTACGATAGCATAGGTTTGATTATAACGTATAGCTGTCATTATAAATTCAAAATGTTCAGCTGAGATTTGTGATTTTAAACCATGTTCTGCGTAAGCACCAAAAGCTACTGATATAAAACCTAAGATCGCACCAATTATTAAGTTCATCTACTCTCCAGTTTAGGTTACCTTATTTTACAATGGGTTAAACGATTAAAACGCCATTTCGCAAACAGACTATATATAATTTTAGCAAAACTATATATTAGTGGTAGTTTAATAATAGTTGCTAACTTTCTCCATTTGTTTAATTGGCTCCATGTTATGATAAAGGCATCAACTCCAGTATGAAATTTACCTTCGTTATCTTTGACATGAAATAGCTTCAGACAAGATAGAGTATCTAAATTTTCTTTGTTAAGACTTTCTTCAGATATTTCGGTAATATCAATCCATTCAAAAATATTTTCTGGTGCTATATTTTTATAGTGATTTATCTCTTTTGAGCATAATCCGCATTTACCATCATAGAAAACTTTAATCACAAAAAAATCCTTTACTAAAGATATTGTATAACCACTACGATAAATATTATCAAGCCAATCCAGTGATTATCAGAAAAAGCCTTTATACAGTTAGCTATACCTAGTTTTTTGTATAAGAAATAATTTCTGATAAATAAAAAAGCACTAATAACAACACCTATATAAAAAATAATATTAAAGCTTAGATATATACCTAGAGCTATCAGAAGTACTAATGATATGAAATTGAATAAAAAGATGTATTTAAATACTTTATCTCCAAATAAAACAGCTGATGACTTTATACCAATTTCTAAATCAAAATCTCGATCAGCTAATGCATAAATAGTATCATAAGCTATAGTCCAGCAAATAGTAGATAAATAAAATATCCAAGCTTCTAAAGGTATTTTGTTTTGTGTAGCTGAGAAGGCCATAAAGATACCAAAATTAAAAGCCAAGCCAAGCACTAATTGAGGAATTGCAAAAAATCTTTTACAAAATGGATAAAGTACGGCTAAAAATAAGGCGACAAATGATAATAAAATTGTGTATAAGTTTAAAAACAATACACAGATAAAAGCAACTATCGTAAGAGCTAGACACAAGTATAATGCATTCTTGACATTAAGTTTACCACTGGTTAAAGGTCGAGTATTGGTACGCTCTACATGTTTGTCGAAATCTATGTCTGCAATATCATTAACAATACAACCTACTGTACGCATTACAACCACACCAATAGTGAAGATAATCAAATATTTAATATCTGGAATACCATGACTTGCCAAAACTAGTGCGGTAAGAGTTGGCCAAAGAATTAGCAGTATTGGAATAGGGCGATGCAATCTCATTAGCATAATATATGCTTTGAATTTTGTATTACTCTGCATTACATAACTCCGGTAAAACTAGAAAATATTCTGTAATTAAAAATTTAAGCTCTTGATTATTTTTATATGTAAATATCGAACTACGAGAAAAGATCTCTTGCTGAATATGTCTACTTGTTTCTTGATAAAAAGCATCACTAGATAATTTACGGATTATGAATTCATCACGAGTAAATTTAGATTTTTCAAAAAGTAGATTATCACCAATTGGTTTTGTGCCAAGGCTATCAACTTCTTGTGAAAAAAAATCATAAGTATCACAGGGAATAATTGTCCTAGCAAAAATTAATGTTTCATTGATGCTTGAAAGAGTTATTTGTCGTACTAATGCAGACTTAATATCTAATAGTGATGCTTCTAACTGATTAACATTTGTAAAACACTGAGAGATCTTATCTAATATAATTTCACCATAGCTTTTTGATAGGCTTGTAACTAAGTTTTTTGCATCATTAAGCCAGTATCTTTCTACTTTTGATAAATTTTGTTTGTTAATAATATTCATATATCAGAAATACCTTAAACTTAAGGTTTCTTATTTTAATATCGATTTGTATAATTATACACTTAATACTTATGAATTTAATTAAAAGGGTTCCAAAATGCGTCCAAGTGGAAGAAATAACGATCAATTACGTACTTTAAAAGTTACACATAATTTTACAAAACATGCTGAAGGTTCAGTTTTAATAGAATTTGGTGATACTAAAGTTTTATGTACAGCTTCTGTAGTTGCTGGTGTACCAAGATTCAAAAAAGATTCTGGTGAGGGGTGGTTAACTGCTGAATATGGTATGTTACCGCGTTCAACTCATACTCGTATGGATAGAGAAGCTGCTAGAGGTAAGCAATCTGGTAGAACACAAGAAATTCAAAGACTAATTGGTAGAGCATTACGTGCAAGTGTTGATTTAAAGAAAATAGGTGAAAATACTATCAAAGTCGACTGTGATGTAATCCAAGCAGATGGTGGCACACGTACAGCGTCTATTACTGGAGCATCATTAGCTATCAGGGATGCTATAGATTATATGAAGCAAAATGGTATGCTTGATGAACAAACTAATCCATTAATGTCTCAGGTTGCTGCAATATCTGTAGGTATTTACAATAATGAGCCTGTACTTGATTTAGATTATGATGAAGACTCTAATGCTGAAACAGATATGAATGTAGTTATGAATTCAAATGGTGGTATGATTGAGATTCAAGGTACAGCAGAAGGCAAAGACTTCTCAGAAGAAGAATTTGCTAAAATGCTAGGTCTTGCTAAAAAAGGTATTAAAGAAATATTTGAAAGTATATTCTAGTTCTTAATAAGTATAATTCTTATAAAATAAAATCTTAAAGAGTATTTATATGAGAATTTATCTTTGCTAGTAATGCAAAATCTTTTGTTTTCAATTCAAATAGAAACTCTTGTAATGGTTCACTTTTTGCAAAAAGAAGTCTTTGCTCAATTTGTTTAATTTGGTCTTCTAATGTCTGTCTTTGTTGATACAATTCACGAAGCTCTTTATCAGCGTTATTAAAAAAGTTTTGAATATTATCTTCTTTTTTGGCTTGTAGTCTAGTTTTGAGGTTTGTGCTTAGACTAGAAGTTCTGTTTACTGATAGCTTTTTTCTACTACCTAAAGAAAGTTTTTTACGTGGTTCTTGTTCTGACATTTATTTCTCTTAGTTATTAAATTTTAGATTTAATGTTTGAATTGTATAAGAATAACAATATAAATAGGGATTATAATATATTTTTTACTAAATTTATAGCTCCAAGCTTTAGAACTTTAGGCGATTTTGTTAGGAGTCACTCTAATTGATTCTAAATCTATTAGTGCACCGTAACTATCATCTTTTCCGGACTCTCTTAGTGTTAAGGTCTTACCTGAAGCACTAGTATTTTGTAAATCTATGTCAATTTTTTGCCAACCTTTAGAGAAGCTATTATGTGTATAGACAAGCTCATCACCTAAATAAACTTCAAAGTTACTTGAGTCATCACCAGTTCTAGAGTAAAAATCAAATGACATTTGCATACTATCAAAACCTTTTGATGCTAAATCATGAGAAAAGTCAACAATCTCATTCCTATCGCCGTCAAGCTCAGCAACATTTGGTCGGATATCATCAATATTATCAAAATTATTCCAAATTTCTATTTGCTCATCACCACCAGTTATATACCATTTTCCAAGGAAGTCACTGCCTGTATCAACCTTACCCCAGTCATCATCATCTACTGTTGTTTCATCGTATTGGAAGCTATCTTCACTAAAAATCATATTATTTTCTTTAAGTATCCTAAAGAAAGTAGCATCACCAAGTATACAATGCTCTGGTATGTTAGATTCATTTAGAGTATTGCCTGCAACTACACACCTCCATCTTACCATATCTGTTGGTACACTTTCTGGGCGTACCATAATCTCAGCATATCCATTTACTATGCCACTTCCCCCAGCTGTACCGATATTTTTCGTAAGAGCTGCATACTCATTAACTTCAGAGTAATCACCTTCAAGGTAAAAGTTTTTATTATCTTTTTTAAAGTCCCATATTTCTTTTGCGCGTGCTGTTAATACAGACACTTCAGTAGCTATTTTTGTCTTAATTATGTAATCAGAGTATGTTGCATAACCAAGAGTTGCTAAGATAGTAATTATTGCTATAGTTATAATTAACTCAACTATAGTAAAACCATTATGTTGAGTTTTTATATTCATATAGAGGAGTAGTTTGTTTGTATGTCTTATTATTATATCTTATTTTTAGGTGAAAATAGATTAAAAAAATATTAAAGGATAGTTTTTGTTTTACTTGGATTTGACTCCAATCGAAGCAAGTCTTTTTTCGATAGATGGATGAGTAGAGAACATATCAGACATATCTCCACTGCCTATACCAGCACTTAGTGGATCAAAGATATATGACGCACGACGGAGATTTTCATTTTTATTATGCTTATAGCTATATTGAGCTTCTGCTGTTTTACTATCGCCAGCAATCTTTAGTAGAGCATTTGCCATTGGTACATTTGTACGCATTAGCTCAACTGCTCCAGCATCTGCCATATACTCTCTTGTACGACTCAAGAATAGCATCATAAATATTGTAAAAATTTGTAACACATATCTTAAAATCATAATAATGATAAAAAATACGGCAGCATTATTGTTACGATTATTGCTGTTGCCATTATTATTGTTTCCTGAGAAAAGAGCTGAGTAAAATAAGAAATCCATAATAATAAGCATCATATTGGATAAAACCATAGTGAATAAGTTGAGCTTAATATCTTGATTTCTAATATGAGTTAACTCATGCGCCATAACAGCTTGTAGCTCATCACGGTTAAGAGCGTTTGCAAGTTTTGTTGTGATAGCAACCATTGCGGATTTTTCAGAGTAACCTGATGCAAAAGCATTCATATAATTGGCGTCAATTAAAAAAACCTTTGGCATATATCGCATACCCGCAGCTACTTTCATTTCTTCAACAACATTATATACACGACGAGCTAAAGGATCTTGGTTATCTGCTGAAACCTCATGATATTCAGTGCCAGATAGCATAATTTTGTCATACATACTAAAAGTGATGAATATCCAAATTACTGCTATAGCAGATATGATCATAGTAGCGTAAGGAGGTATTTGAAATGTTGCTAATGCATAAAATACTTTCGATATAGGTAGCTCAATACCATATTTACTATAGTAAGCATTCGCAAACTCACCATATCGCCAAAAGGTATCAACAAAAATTCCTAGCAGAAAAAAAACAATTAGGAATGTTGCTATGACAAAATATGTGCGATAAGTATTTTTACGAACAACTTCACGCCAGTTAACAGATCCATATTGTAGATTATCAGTATTTGACATCTTATAGTTCCACTCTAGAGTCTTCTAGTTGTTGTTTTTTCTCTTCTGAGATATTCCAGTATACAAATTCTTCATTTAGCTTCTTGAAGATATTAACTACCATCCCAGCAAAGAAGGATTTTTTATGAGCATTGTATTTTTCTATTGAGTCATTAAGAGCTTGTTTAGCAAAAGCTAATTTATTTTCAGTAGATGTAATTTCCTCTTGTAACTGAATTACGTTTTGATTAGCTTTTAATTCTGGATAGTTCTCAAATTGAACATTTATACCTTTTGCTAGATCAGAGATCTGATTTTCAGCATTTATTCTTTCTTGAATATCGCCATTTGCTTTAGCTAAATTAGCTTGGTTTCTTAGTGCTACAACTTGCTTTAGTGTTGTTTGTTCGTAGTCCATATATTTTTTAACAACATTTACTAATGAGTCAAATACTTTGGCTCTGCGATCAAGTTGTACATCGATTTGTTTTTCAGAATTTTTGACAGTTTCGATCTCTGCTATTAGTTTGTTGTAAGTCATAACTATATATACAGCAGCTATAGCTATAATTATCAGTAGAATTATTCCTATAGACATTTTATTATCTCCGTTTATTTGAATTTGTGTTACTTATGTAAAGATGACTCCAAAGTCTAAGATTTTCAAGTTTTATCTTAGCTATTTGATATCATCTTCTACAAATTTACAAAAAGCTTGTGTTAATGCGGTGTGGTATTTTTTCTCGTGAAGTAGTTTGTAGAAGTTTCTAGATAAATCGAGCTCTTTAGTTTCAAGTATGCAATATTTAGCAGTGTCTAAAGCTTGAGTTGTAATTACTTCAGATATACAAGCTAAGCAGTCGCTATATGCAATATACTGCTTTATTGCTTCTGAGCTGCGTAGAGTTATAGCTTTTTTTATGCTTGATACTTTATCTTCAAGAGCATTGAAAAATATTTCAAATGTTCCAGAGCCTTGCTCTCTCATTGCCCACTCATAATCTAAAAGATCTTTTATCTTGATATTTTTTTTCTTAGTTAATGGGTGGTCAATACGACAAATTACTTTTAGACTATCTTTTGCCCAAAGGTGAGTCTCTAATGTTTTACTATTACATTCGCCTTCGACAAAGCCTACATCACAGTTTAGTGACTCAACACTACTTATAATTTCTTTTGTATTGCCTGAAATAATTTCAAAATCTGTATCTGGATGTAACTTTCTAAACATTGCTACATACTTTGGTAATACATAGTTAGCTATTGTGGTACTGGCACCAATAACTATTTTCCCAGATAATTGAGTGCTATTTAAGCTAAACGATTCAAACTCTTCAATTTCATCTAAAATTTTGATAGCCTTTGCTAGTAGGTTTTTACCATTATCATTTAGTTTCATTCTTTTGCCAACACGATCAAATAATGTCGTATCAAGCATGTTTTCAAGTTGAGATAGTGACATACTTGCAGCAGCTTGTGAGATGAAACATTTTTCAGCACCAGCACTAATGGATTCAGATTTTGCAGTATTGACAAAAACTTGTAGTTGTTTTAATGTGATTCGCATATTTATATTTTAGTAATGCTTATATTATATGATTTTATTATAAGATTTTCTGATATTCAATATAGATAAGATTTATTAAGATAGTATATTGATGATTGAGTATAATATGTTTTAGGTAAATAAATTAGGTTAGTTATGGAAAGCTTTATAAAATATAAGTGGGCAGTGGTTGGTGCAGGTCCTGCTGGTATGGCAACTATTGGGCAGTTGTTGGATAATGGTATAAATGCAAAAAATATACTTTGGATTGATCCGAATTTTGGTGTTGGTGATTTCGGTAAAAAATGGGGAGAAGTTAGCAGTAATACAACGGTAGAGTTATTTTTGAGATTTCTTAATGATATAAAATCTTTTGAGTTTGAAAAAAAGTTACAAAAATTTGCTCTAGAAAATTACGATAAACAAGGATTCTCACAGTTAAAAGATGTTGCAGAACCTTTGCAATATATCACAGACAATCTACTTCAAAAAGTTGATTACAGTATAGATACTATTGCAGAAATGAAAGTAGCCCAGGGTGTATGGAATCTCTATGGTGCAAGAGAAAACTATATGGCTGAGAAAGTTGTTTTAGCTACAGGCTCTATACCTAAAACTTTGAATATTCATAATCCTGAAACTACAAAAGAAATTGATCTTGCTACAGCATTATCGCCATCTAAGTTAAAAAAAGAGCTTATTGAAGGTGATAGGGTGGCTGTATTTGGATCATCTCATTCAGCAATGATAATTATTAGAAATTTAATTGAGCTCGGTGTTGAAGATGTTGCTAACTTCTATCGTCAACCGTTGAAGTATGCTATCAATATGGGAGACTGGATTCTATACGATAACTCAGGTTTAAAAGGTGAGACAGCTAAATGGGTTAGAAAAAATATCTCCCAAAATTTAGATAGTCGAGTCAAAAGATATTTATCAACTAGTGAAGAGATAAATAAACATTTACATGAATATAATAAAGTTATTTATGCAGTAGGTTTTGATCAAAGAATACCTTGTGTAGAGAGTATCGATGCTAGAGTTTATGATCCTACAACGGGAATTATAGCACCAGGGCTTTTTGGTGCGGGTATAGCATTCCCACGTAAAGTAACAGATCCTAATGGTAATGTTGAGCTAAATGTTGGTTTATTTAAGTTTATGAATGATATTAAGCGCTTTCTACCACTGTGGATGAGATATGATATTTAGCTTATTTTAGTAATCTGAGTGAATTTATAATTACAATCAGAGTAGCTCCCATATCAGCAGCTATTGCCATCCATAAAGTAGCTAAATCAGTTATTGCAAGAGATATAAAAATCGCTTTTATAGCAATAGCAAAAGTTATATTCTGTTTTATTATTTTTAATGTTTTCTTTGAATGCTTGATAAGCCAAGGTAGCTTTGCAATATCATCAGACATAAGCGCAATATCTGCAGTTTCTATTGCGATATCATTACCTATAGTACCCATGGCAATTCCTAAATTAGATCTTGCTAGCGCAGGAGCATCATTTATACCATCTCCAACCATAGCAATATTCTCATAGTCATTAGCTAGTTCCTCAACTTTAGCAACCTTATCTTGAGGTAGTAGCTCTGCATAGAATTTATCAATTCCAGCTTGTGTAGCTATGGACTGAGCTGTTGCAGTATTATCACCTGTAAGCATGATGGTTTGATTAATCCCAAGTTTTTTTAGTTGTTTGAGAGCATTGTTGACATTATTTTTTATTATATCTTGTATAGCAATAATACCAATAATATTTTCATCACTACCAATGAAAATCAATGTTTGACCATTATTTGCAAGTTTTATCGCTTGTGCATGCAGATCTTCATTATTACATAGTTGTTTCTCATGAGCAAAAGCATGGTTTCCAAGCCAAAAGCTACTTTCATTAACTTTTCCTATTACTCCTTTACCACCTAAAACCTCAGTATTTGTCGCCTGTGTAAACGTTATATTGTTATTTTTGGCATAGTCTAAAATAGCCTTAGCGATTGGGTGATCAACAGAACTCTCAAGACTTGCAGCTATGGTAATTAATTGTTGTTGTGAATAGTTTTGTGTGATGATTATTTCTGTAATAGAAGGATTGCCTTGTGTTAATGTACCAGTCTTATCAAAGGCAATAGCTTTTAACTTGGCTGGTATTTCTATGAATTCACCACCTTTGATCAAGATCCCATTTCTAGCAGCTTTTGCCAAACTTGAAACTATTGAAATTGGTGTAGATATCACTAATGCACAAGGGCAAGCGATAACTAGTATTACTAAAGCTTCATAGCCCCATTTAAGCCAAGACTCATTTAGTAAGAGTGGAGGGATAGTAGCTATTATAATGGCTAAAAATATCATTGTAGGGGTGTAAATCTTAGCAAACTTATCAACCCATTTCTCTGCTTTTGAGCGTTTTGATTGAGCATGTTCAATAGCTTGGATTATTTTTGCAATCGATGAGTTTTCAGCTGTACTTGTCGTTTTTATCTCAATCGCGGAGTTTCCATTTATACTTCCTGCAAAAACTTGATCACCAATGGTTTTTTCCACAGGAATAGATTCACCTGTTATAGGTGCTTGATTTATATAGCTATTACCTTTAAGTATAATTCCATCTAGAGCAATTCTTTGTCCTGGTTTTATTAGAAGAGTTTTGCCTGTATTTATTTCTGCTAGAGGCTTTTCTTCAAATTGTTTATCATGACAACAATAAACTAGAGCTGTATCTGGAGTTAGTTTCATAAGCTTTGTTATCGCTGATCGAGCATTTGCGACACTCCATGATTCAAGCAAAAGTGAAAAAGCAAACAAAAAGCTTACTATGGCTGCTTCAAATAATTGACCAATAATAATTGCGCCAGTTATCGCAATTAACATTAAGAGGTTCATATCAGCATCAAGCCTTTTAATAGCAGAGATTGCTTTGGGTAAAACAAACCGACTGCCTAATAAAATAGCTATTAAGTAAGAGGCTTGAGATATAAGAGGAACTGTTTGAGAGAAGCTTTCATTACCTATAAATGCATGTACAAAGCCATGATTTATACTATGATACAAGTATGCAAAAATGATGAATACTCCACTAAGTAGAGTTGTAATTAGTCGAGAGTATTTAGTTAAAAAACTGATGTTTTGACTTTCTGTAATATGCTCATCCCAAGTAATTGCTTTTAACCCTACTTTTTTTATTAGAGTTATAATTTCTTTTTCAGAAACATTTTGATTATCAATAGATAATTTACCATTGAGTAGGTCAAATTGCATACTATCTGCGGCGATTTTTTTACTTAATGTTTTTTTGATAATATTGATCTCTTCAATACAGTCTAATCCATATACTTTAAAGCTTTGATATTGTTTACTCATACAATACTCTCCTTTGCATGTATCTCTGGTAAATGCTCTAGATTTTCTTGTATTAAGTTCTTGACTAGTTTTTGATCGGCTTGAATAATTTCGTCATCATTAAGAGTGTCTAGTAGCCAGTTTAACTGCTCTTTAAATGCAGGATTAAAATAAAAGTAGTGGAATCTGCCTTGTTTACGCTTATGTATAAAACCATTACGTCTAAGTATATCTAAATGTTTAGATAGTGTTGAGTTTGCAAGTTTGAAAATATGAGCTAGATGACAAAGGCATAGTTCATGCTGATATATAACCATTAGAATTCTAATCCTAGTTTCATCACCTAATGCTTTTTGAAAATCTACAATGTTTGCTAATTTCATTTTCATAAACCTATGTTTCGCGAATTAACGAAATGTTATCAATAAAGTTTATTATATTCAAGTGATCTAGCAGATTTTAATTTCTTTTTTCAAAGTTAATGCTAAAATCTCTCAAATTTCTAAATTAGTGGGCTAAATGATATGTCTAAAAGAGTAATTTTTATTTTATTAACTTTAATTTTTACTATGAGTTTAAGTTATAGTTCGGGAGAATATGCTAATAAAACTTATATAGAAAATGTTGTCAAGACATTTGATTTATCAACAGATAAGAATATAAAAATACTAGACATAAAAGATCATCAACAAACTACCGATTATACTTGCGGACCATCTGCTGTTATGAGCTTGCTTAATTATTATGGAGTTCTTAAGGATTCTCAAATGAATCATCAAATGGAGTTACAAATAGCTAAAGAGATGGGTACAAATGATGATTATGGTACTACAGCACAACAGATAGCTAACTGGTTAGAAAAGCATGGTTTTGAGGTGAAATATGCTACTGATGGTGATATCAAATTGATTTATGAGAGTATAGACAAAGGTGTACCTGTACTTGTAGATTGGATTGATTGGGGAGGGCACTGGACATTGGTATCGGGATATCAGAAGTTGGGAAAAACAATTGATGATGATAAAGATACATTATTTATGATTGATCCAGCAGCACATTTTAATAATGTGAAAACAGTTTATGGATTGAGTGTTATTAATCCAGATAGATTTCAATATATGTGGCAAGATTCAAAAGGTATAAAAGGAATCTATGTTATAGCACAACCTAAATAATAGCTTTTATTCCGCCAATATTATTACAGGTGCTGGAAATGATTTAGATGAAAAACTATTTATTTGATGTAAGTTACTAGCATTAGAAACCGAAATAATACTAAACATTGATACTGCCGCAAACATAAATTTTTTCATTTTTATTACCTAAAATACTTTCTAATATTTGATGTGTGTATTATCCCAGTATATTCTTATAAAGTTAAATATATTAAATGTATAAGTTTGATAACAAAAACTTATAACATATAGGTGTTTATAGTTTAAAAACTATAGAGTACAAAAGAGAAATTAGTCATAATCTATATACAAGAAAGTATTGTTTTTAATCGCTGAGTTTAATAATAATACTATTATTATTTTTAATAATAGAGCCTTGTTGAGGGTATACTGGTAAGTTTGTTGATATTTTTTTAGCTATATCAATTTGCTTCTCTGTAGGCATTTTGTAGTAGTCATTCAGCCAGTGGAGAAAGTAATAAACTCTATGGTTTAGATTACTTTCTTGCCATGAGCTATCAGGGAATATACTGCTAAATAAATCAAGATTGCTATTTAAGTAAAAGGGTTGGTTTATAGTTGTTTTTATAAAGTAACTATTGTCAATATGCTTTGAGGCGATGAAAATGATTGCCGTATTATATATTTTTGTGCCTATTTTATCATAGATGTTTTGGTATAAAGAATTTAGAGTTCTTTGGTTATATGCTTGTGTCATATTTTTACTGTAAGTCAAGAGGCATATTTGTTTGAAGTTTATTAAAGCTATTATTATGGCTACTATTAATATAAGTTTTTTTCTTCTAAATACTTCAAAACAAACACTCGCTAGCATCGCTATACTAAGTGGTATAGTAAATAAAATTCTTAATGGCAATGGCGATATAAGGATTATTGGGAGTAATAGGGGTGTAATAATACCAATTAAAACTATAAAACTATCAAGTTTTTTAAGTTTGAACATCAATGCTAATAGTATGATATAGCATAAGCCGTAACTAATTGTAAGGCTTGAATCTAGTGTGTTTAGTATATATCTAAATAATAGACTTAATTGATTTGCTAAGTTAGTAGTATGCCAACCATCGTAAAAATTAGTAAGATAATTTGACTTACCAACAAAAAAGTAAGATATATGCGTTGTAATAAAATATAGCACTAAGGCAATTATAGCCACGAAAATGGAATAATAAAAAAAGCTAGCTACCTCTTTAGGAGTCAGATTTTTTTTGATGGAGTTTAATATCAACACAGTTATCATACCTTCTATATAGTAAACTATAAAAGATTGATATATACCCAGAGCAAAATATATCATAAGACTACTAAGTAGTATGTTAGTAAGCCAATTTTCTTTTTGGAAAAGTTGTGCTAAAAAATATACTGATAGCGAGCTTAATAAAAAACCTAGTCCTATTTCTATACTTTGGTTAACGAAATTCAGTTGAAAAATATATACCGGAGATATAAGGTAAAACAATCCGAAGATGATTGTTGATAGTTTATTGTTGCTAATGTTATTGAGTATTGCTATCCAGACTATATAAGAGCAGAAGATAAAACCTAAAGCCAATATGGAATTAAAGTAAGGAATTGGTACTGTTCCAATTATCGAAACTATTAAACTAAGTATAGGTCTTCCAAGCCTTAAAAATTGTACATCTAATGGGTATAGATACTTACTATTACCTAAACCGTATGTTGCAAGCTCAGTATCAATAGATATTGTCCAAGATGCTATAAAGTATGCGTATGCAGTAATTGAGCAAAGAAGGGTAATTTTTATTACTAGATTATTTTGAATAATAACTTCTTTAAGATCTGCTAGTAGTCGTCTCATTAAATATTTGGCCACGAACTATACTTTTTTATTAGACGCAAATGTTACAATATATTCAGTAGAAAGTGAAATATAATTGATAGAGGCTAATATGAAAAAAAATATACTTGTATTAGGGGCTGGTGCTTGGGGTACTGCACTGGCATTACAGTTAGCTTATAAAGGCCACGAAGTAAGAATCAATTCTTGGAAAAAAGAGCATAATGATCAGATGCTTACAGAAGGTAATAACCAAAAATATTTACCAAGTATAGAAAAATTCCCAGATACTTTAACAGCTATACAAGACTGGAAGGCTAGTATTGATGATTTCGATGACATATTAGTTGCTACTCCAAGCTCAGGCTTTAAAAAGATTATTTTAGAGCTAAGAGACTGTATATTACCTCACCAAAATATTATTAGTGCTACGAAAGGATTTTGTCATGATACTTATGCTCTATTGAGTGAAATAGCAGAAGATATTATTCCAAATACAAAATTCGCTTTATTAACTGGTCCAAGCTTTGCCAAAGAGGTAGCTAATAAGCTCCCAACTGCTGTTGTAGTAGCATCTAAAGATATTGAATATGCTAAATATACCCAAGAACTTTTCAGTAATGAGAATTTTAGGTGTTATACAACTACTGATATTATAGGTGCTCAAGTTGGTGGTGCTGTTAAGAATGTTTTAGCTATTGCCGCAGGTACTGCTGCTGGTATGGATTTTGGTGTTAATGCTCATGCAGCACTAATTACAAGAGGTCTAGCTGAAATTAAAAAATTAGGACTTAAACTCGGAGCTGATGTTGAAACATTTATGGGCTTGAGCTGTCTTGGTGATTTGTTGCTCACTTGTTCAGACAATCAATCGCGTAACCGTAGATTTGGATACTACCTAGGTCAAGGTATGACTATAGAGGAGTCTTTACATAAAGTAAATAACGTTGTTGAAGGATATTCTACTGCTATAGCAGTGTATAAGCTTGCTCAAAAGCATGGAGTCGATATGCCTTTGGTATTTGCTACGTATAGAGTCTTATATGAGAATGTAGATCCCAAAGATATGGTCAGACAACTTATGACTAGACAGTTGAAAAATGAAAATTAATCTCCTCCAGCTGCTTGCTTAGGTACATAGTCTTTTAGATTTGTCTGTTGCATTTTTACTTTTGTATTAAATGCATAATCTCCTACTTTAACGAATGGTTTGACAAGTATAGAATTTTCCCATAGTGAATTATCTTTTACAGAGTCGAAAGAATTAAGTGTTGAGCAGGCAATTGCAAATATAAAGCCAAAACGCACTAAAGCTATAAAAAATGCTAAAAGTGTATTTGATAAGCTTTCCTTTTCTTTGTTATTGCGCATAAATACTTTCATTACACCAAAGATTATGAGATATGCACAGACTAGAACTAATATGAATGATACAACATAGGCTGTTGGAGGATCTTCTATTAATGAATTGATGTACGCAAGTTGTACCTTTTGAGCTAAGATACCTGACATTATTACGGCAAATACCATTAGTATTAATAGTACTATGTTTTTAAAAAGTCCTTTGACAGCTGCAAATAGACTTAATATTAAAATTACGATTACCAACAAAATATCTAAAAAATTAATACTTGCTAAAAATTCCATTTTCTATCCTGTTATTATGTCTTTAATTTGATTCAGTTTTGTTATGCCGATGACCTCAACGCCTTCTGTTTTTAGAGATTTTGAAAAATTGGATTGAGGTATGATGATTTTTTTAAACCCATGTTTTTTTGCCTCATTTATTCGTTCTACACCATACGGAATCGGTCTAATTTCGCCTGATAAGCCAACTTCACCCATTATAAGCATATCATCAGGAACCTCAATTTCTTTGATACTAGAATATATAATCAGTATTAGCGCCAAATCAATGCTTGTTTCATTAATCTTTATACCGCCGACAACATTTAAAAATACATCCTTATCATATAAATCAATATGCATATAGCGTTGAATAACTGCTAGTATCATTGCTAGACGGTTACTATCAATACCTACACATAATCTTCGAGGAGGCTGATTGATATTTTTGTCGACAACTAATGATTGTAGCTCAACAAGTAGAGGACGTGTACCTTCCCAAACTGAAACTATAACACTACCGATTAAGTTTGAACGACCATTATTTAGAAATATTGCCGAGGGATTCTTAACTTCTTTCATTCCTTTATCAGTCATTGCAAAGACACCGATTTCATTTACGGCACCAAACCTGTTTTTTAAGGCACGCATCATACGGTATCTGCCGTTGTCTTGGGACTCTATAAATATTACAGCATCAACTATGTGCTCTAATACCCTTGGCCCTGCAACTTCTCCAGATTTAGTGACATGTCCTACCAAAAAAACAGAAATTTGATATTGTTTTGCAATTTGAGTAATATACGCTGCCGATTCTCTTACTTGTGATACACCACCAACCATAGATGATATATCAGGGTTATACATGGTTTGGATTGAGTCTACTACAACCACTTCTGGTTTATGTTCTATCATATAGCTAGCGATTTGCTCTATGTTTGTCTCACACATTACTAGTAGATTATCTTTTGGGAGATTTAACCTTTCTGCTCGTAGCGCTATCTGTTCTAGAGACTCTTCACCACTGACATATAAAACTTTCTTTTGTAAAGATAAAAAAGACATGATTTGTAGAAGTATCGAAGATTTGCCTATACCTGGCTCCCCTCCAACCAGTGTTACAGACCCCTTAACAATTCCTCCACCTAGGACTCTATCAAATTCGGATATATGCGTAGACATTCTAGAGTACTCTTTACCTTTGATATCAGCTAGTGCTGTGGCTTTTGAAATGCTGCCAGCAAAACCAGATCTAGCTATGGGTGTTTTTTTTGAATCAGGTTTGATTTCTTCAACAAAAGTGTTCCATTGATTACAGCTGTGACACTGTCCTTGCCATCTAGGAGAAGTAGCTCCACACTCTTGACAAATAAATATAGTTTTTTGCTTAGCCATAGCTTAATTTACTTTGCCTTATAACCTAATAAGTACTTAGATAGTACTCTTTCTGTTTCAGAGGCATTAGGACCAATGAATTGTACAATATAGCGATATTTTTCTGGATTCTTATCATTAACTGTAATACTTGGTGGGAATACGGAAATAACTTGAGCCTCACAACCTACTTGTTCCTTTAGTTCAGATAAGGTTACAGACACTCTTACTATATCATGTAAATATAATAGTTTAGAGCTACTAATTTCTATTCCACCATTTTTAATAAGTTTTACGAAGTGGTTATATAGCTGTTCACGTTGATCAAACATATATTCTTTCTCAAACTTAATATCATCTTCACTATAGTCAACACCTGCGTGTCCTTCTACAATTTCACTAGATTCATCTTCATCTTTTATTTCGATTTGATCATTGTCTATATTATTTTCATCTAGGACTTCGCTACTTTCATCATCTTCATCAATAAGTTCAGGATCTATGTCAAGTCCTTTATTATCTCCAAGATCAATTTCAATAATATTTACATTTTCATCATCAATATTATCATCAATATCATCATCTACTTCATATTCATCAGTAGTATTATCAGCCAAATCATTTTCAAAATCATCTTCTTGTAAAATATCATCAGATAGTTCATCTAAGCTTTGTTGAGACTTTTGTGGTTTTTGACCTAACATTCCACCACGAGGATTGCTTTTAGTATTAGCTTTTTTTTGACTACTCGAAGAGCCTTTCTTTAGAAGGTCTAATCTACTCATTTTATATGCCTCCTAGCCTTTAAGCGAATTTTTCTATAAATGAAATATGAAATGCTAGAAATAAGAATAAGGATAAGTATAGATAGAAATTTGTGTTCATATATCCAGTTTTTGATATCAGCTTTATCTACTAGCTGTAATAAAGCGTTGCCAAAAATATATCCTAAAGAGATATATATAGTTGACCAAATAAAGCTACTGATAGCATCTAAAGTCATAAATTTAAATCTTTTTACTTTGCTAATACCTACAATCAAAATAGTAACTGTTCTTAAACCATATAAAAACCTTATGCTTAGAATTGCTAATGTTTCATGCTTGTCTAAGATTGCTAAAGCTTTTTGGGCTTTGTAATGCCATGAAGCTTTTTTTGTTAAGATTCTTTCGCCCATAAGCTTAGAAACTGTAAAAATAGTATTGTCATGAAGTATAGCACCAATTGTAGCAGCTAATATAACTAGGGGATAACTAAACATTGCAGCAGCTGTGGCGATGCCAACCATAATAAGAAATATCTCTCCTTCAATAAAGACTGCCAATATTACCGCCAAATATCCCCATTCCATTAGGAGATTCCAAAATTCAGCCTGTGTCATGGTTATTTCCCGTAAGAGTTAGTGATTAGTAATTCATCAACCAAAACTAGTGCAAGCATAGCTTCAGCTATAGGAACACCTCTAATGCCGACACAAGGGTCATGTCTACCTTTTGTGATAACTGTCGTATCATTACCATTTACATCTATACTTTTACCAGGTTGTAAAATGCTTGATGTTGGTTTGAATGCAAGCTTAGTAATTATGTCTTGACCTGTGGAAATTCCACCTAAGATTCCACCGGCATGGTTTGTTAAGAAACCTTGGTGTTGAGTTATTTCATCGCGATGTTCACTACCTTTTTGAGCAACACAGTCAAAGCCATCACCGATACTTACAGCTTTTACAGCATTTATACTCATCATAGCGTAAGCAATAGTAGCGTCAAGCCTATCAAAAACTGGTCTGCCAAGTCCTGCTTCTAAGCCAGTAGCGATGACTGTAACCTCTGCACCAATCGAGTCTCCTTGCTTACGAATACTGTGAATTAAGCTTTCACAATTTGTAATAGCATCTCTATTTGCTATGAAAAATGGATTTTCATTAATAAAGTTTTTTTCTATAAAGTTGATCTTAAGATCACCAATTTGGGAGCAGAAACCAAAAACCTCAATACCATTATGTTTTAATATTTTTTTTGCTATTGCACCAGCTGCAACACGCATTGCTGTCTCTCTAGCAGAAGACCTTCCTCCACCACGATAGTCACGAATCCCATACTTTTTGAAATATGTATAATCGGCATGGCCTGGGCGAAATTTATCTTTTATTTCACCATAATCTTTTGATTTTTGATCTTGATTCTTTATTATTAGACCTATCGGTGTTCCAGTTGTTTTGCCTTCAAAAACACCTGAGATGATTTTAACCTCATCAGGCTCTTTACGTTGAGTTGTGAATTTTGATTGACCTGGCTTACGCCTATCTAGCTCAAATTGTATATCTGCCTCACAGAGAGGGATATTACTTGGGCAACCATCGATAATTGCTGCAAGTGAATCACCATGGCTCTCGCCACATGTCGTTACTGTAAAAATTTTACCGAAAGTATTTCCTGACATACTTAATAATAATATATGATGTATTTTTTTATGATAGCATAAATGATGAGTAAATTTAGCTAATCTAATCTTGATTTTAGATAAAAACTTTTTTGGCTATTAAGATGTAGTATTAAACTCGATTGAATTATTTTTTTTAAACTAGCTTCGAAGAGTTTCTGTATAGTAATTTCTGAAAAGCTAATAAAGGTATTGTTACAGATATTGCAATTAATCCGAGTTTTATGATCAAAGGGGATGAGAGTAAGAAACTGTTTATTAAGTGACATAAAGATCCTAGCCATGCCAGCACAATAAATAACAAGCAGTACCCTGTAAAATGTTTTTGCTTGTAGTTTTTGTATGTCTGAGGTAACCAATATACAAAGCATATTGAGACTGAGATGATATTTGTAATCATATATATAGCATTAGGCTTATATCGAATTGCTAATATTGCAATTGTAATAAGCATAACAAAAATTAAATTAATTACTTCGGGCATTCTTTTATTGTTAAAAGATATCTGTAATTGTTGTACTGTGATTCCAATTAGATAGCCTATAGAGATAACAAGTAGCCTCCAATCGAGATTTAAGTCTACTATTTGTACAATGCAGCAAAGAGTGAATATGAGCATGCTAAACTGAGTAAGCATACTTATATTATCTAGAGATTTCTTATTTTTTGCATTGTAAATGATTTGAGGAACAAACTGTATTAAGTATATTATAAGCGATATGTTTAAGATTAATTCGCTAAGCTCTTGAGTGTTGGTTGATAGTTCCATATAAAAGTAATAAATAATCAAATTCTAAAGTTAATAATATTCTATTTAATTATATGTTTGTAATTGATTAAAATCCACCTGTTTAGATAAGTACTATGTTTATTGTGAAGATAGTTTTTTATAATAGAATTTTTGTATTAAAAGAATAGTTATTGCAGGCAAAATGATTAGTGCATTTGGTGTAAATGTAGGTTCTGATAAAAGCATAAAGCTACTAGCAATATAAAGACTGGTCCCAATCAGTGCTATTAAGACAAAGCTTAAGCAAAAACCATCTGCTCTTTTTTGTTTATAATTCTTATAAATTTGCGGTAGCCAATAAAGTGTATTTACAGTAAATCCAACATATTCTATTAAATTATAGATACTGTCATTATCCGATCCCATAGCAAGTAGTGCAATTGCAAATAGAATGATAAAGCTAAAGTTAATTATCTCTGGCAATTTTTTGCAAAAAATGGATATTTGTAATTGTTGTATAGACACTCCTATAAGGTAGATTATAGCAACACTAGCATATTGCCACTCATATCCAAAGCTAATAGTTTGGATAATATCACATAGTACAGTGATAAATATTCCAAGTTGTGTCAACATGCTAATGTTAGATAAAGAGTTTTTGTTTCTTACATTGTGAATGATTTGGGGTATGAACTGGATGCAATAAAGCAAAATGGAAATATTGAAAATAAGTTCTCCAAAAAATGGATTGTTCATTATCCCTACTCCAGTTTGAATACTACATAATTTTATAGTAGCACTTATTTATTTTTTAATAAATAACTATGCTTATATTGAGATACTTATTTAAACAGATATAAATACTTACCATAACCCTCACTCTTCATCTCATCTTTAGGGATAAATCTTAAGGCTGCAGAATTCATACAATATCTTTTACCAGTAGGTTGCGGACCATCATCAAAGACATGACCTAGATGAGAGTTTGCATATTTAGACAGAACCTCCGTTCTACTCATAAACCAGTTATTATCATTTCTGGTTTTGATAAATGAATTATCTATAGGTTTTGTGAAGCTTGGCCACCCAGTTCCAGAATCATATTTATCTGTAGAGCTAAACAAAGGTTCACCAGATACCACATCAACATAAATACCTTGTTTATGGTTATTCCAATATTCGTTATTAAAAGCTCTTTCAGTACCACCTTGTTGAGTTACATAGTATTGTTGCTTATTTAGATTGGCTAAGGCTTTTTGTTTATCAAAATTTTGCCAACTAGGTGTATCTGCAAAGCTAACTAATGGAATAATCATGAAAATGATTGATAGTATTCTGTTCATAAAAGTTCTCCTCTTAGCTATATACTTTAGATTATATATATTTTTATAGTTGATAACATTAATTGCAATTTAAACTCTAGATTAAAAAAATAAATATTTGTATGATTATTTGTGTATGAACTACAATTTTTAGAGGTATATAAAATGTATAATTTTTATAAATTATTAGGTGTCAGTGTGTTTACGTTTTTGTTAGCGGATTGTTCACTTCTGCACGGGAAGAAGCCTTATGATCGTGGCCATGATTTTGAGTTGATTGTGCATATGAAAGATGTTAAAACTCAAAAAGAAGTGGGCACGGTTACAATATCTCCTTACATTCATGATGGTAAGCAAGAGGGTATGCTGATTACCCCTTATTTATATAATCTGCCAGCATCAAGTGTACACGGGATGCATATCCATATTAATCCTAGTTGTGATAATGGTGGTATGGCTGCAGGAGGGCATTGGGATCCTGATAATACTGGTAAACATCTTGGTCCTTATAATGACAATGGACATAAAGGGGATTTACCAGAATTAGTTGTAAATGCAGATGGTACAGCGACTGAGCCTGTGGTAGCGCCAAGACTAGATTCTTTAGAAGAACTAGAGGGTCATAGCTTGATGATTCATGAAGGTGGAGATAATTATTCAGATACTCCAAAACCTCTAGGTGGCGGAGGTGCTAGGATGTGGTGCGGAGTTATTACGGATTAGGCTATGAGTTATGAGGTTATAGCTAGATTAAGCTTTTTTCTGTTGATTCTTTTTGGGATTTCTATTTGGGAGATTGTCGCTCCCATGCGCAAGCTAAAGATTTCTAAAGCCTCTCGTTGGTATAATAATCTACTGCTAGTATTTTTGGATACTTTAATATTAAGAATCTTATTTCCTACAGCTGCTGTTGGAGTAGCTATATTTTGTCAGCAATATAATTTAGGGTTATTGAATCTTTTTGATATGCCTGTTTGGTTTAAGATTGTAATAGCTTTTTTAGCTCTAGATTTTACGATATATCTTCAACATGTTCTATTTCACTATTTACCATTGTTGTGGAGATTTCATAAAGTTCATCATATTGATTTAGATTATGATGTCACTACAGGGCTACGTTTTCATCCTGTTGAGATAGTTTTGTCAATGTTAATAAAATTTATGGCGATACTTCTTATAGGAGCACCTGTGTTAGCAGTTATCATTTTTGAAATTGTTCTAAATGGTACTTCGTTGTTTAATCATGGCAATATTCGCTTACCAAAATCGTTTGATAAATTGTTGAGATTGTTTATGGTAACACCAGACACCCATAGGGTACATCACTCTACAATACCATCTGAAACAAACTCTAACTTCGGATTTAATCTAATTTGGTGGGATAAGATTATGGGAACTTATATCGCTCAACCTAAGAAAGGGCATATTCAAATGGATATAGGGTTAAGTAATTATAGAGATTCTAAAGTTACTCAACCTCTTTTAAGTATGCTTAAAATACCTTTTTCAAAAAAATAGGTTCTTTAATTATCTTTGTACTCTTTCTTTTTGAGATAAAAAAGTACACACAACAAGGGATAATCATCACTGGAGCACCAAAATAAAAAGCTCCTCTTATATCTTCGTTAAATAATGTTAGTGCTAAACATAACACTTGTATCCAAATTCCAAAAAGAGGTATGTATGGGAATAATGGCGTTTTGAATGCCATTTTTTCAACAGCATTTTTTTGTACCATTTGCTTTCTAAAGTTATATTGTGACCAACATATACAGATCCAGCAGATTGTAGCTGTGAAGCCTGACATAGCAAGTAGGTTTGTAAACGCAGCCGAAGCAGTTAACTTAAATGAAAGTATCAAAAATATCCATACTCCAGCTATACTGACATAAGCGGCATAATGTGGTATTGAAGAGCTATTTAATTTTCTAAAAATACTAGGAGCCATTCTCATTCTAGATAATCCATATAGAGAACGAACAGCTGCATAGAAGCCACTATTTGCACATGAAAATGCAGCTACAAGTACTACAAATGCAAATGCTCCAGCAAATTTATCAAGGTGATAGTGTTGTAGTGCTGTAGCAAATACAGAGTCGCTTAAATTCATTTGTTGCCAAGGAAAAATTGTTGCTAACAGGAATACTGGGATTACATATAATCCTACAATTCTTACTGCTACATGTTTAGCAATTTTAGGCATTTGCTTTCCTGCATCATTAGATTCACTTGTAGCTAATCCAATGATTTCTGAGCCTTGGAAATTTACTAGTAATATGACCATTGTTGTGATTAGGATTAATTTTCCTTTAGGAAAAAAACCCTCTTCACCAACGATATAAGTGCTACCTAGTACACCACCAGTATTATTATTGATAATATTAAAAAATATAAGTATAGCCACTACACTAAACAAACCAAGAGCAATGATTTTTATAAGAGCTAACCAGAACTCAATCTCACCAAAAAGCTTAACTTTTGTAAGGTTTATGATTGTTATAAATAGCCCAAACAGAGTTGCCCACAGATAAGTTGGTACAGAAGGCAAAAATGTATGCATGATTATTCCACCAGCTATACATTCCGAAGGAATATAAATTATCCAATTAAGCCAGTATGACCAGCCCATACCACACGCTATCGAAGGAGAGATATATTTTGCTGTATAGTGGATAAACGATCCGGAATTTGGTGAGTTTGCCGTTAACTCAGCTAAGCATAGGGTAACACAGTACACTATGATACCTGCTAATATATAAGCAATGATAGCTGCTGGACCAACTTCTGATAGGACATATCCTGTACCTAAAAAGAAACACGAACCTATGATGCCGCCAAGAGCTATTAGCTCAATGTGGCGAGGTTTTAGAGTTTTAGCTAATGCCATAACACCACCTCCAAAAAAGTTACACAAAGTACCTGAAAATACAGATTTTTATTTTTTTAGTTTATTGGTTTTTTAGTGCTTTGAATTTTGGTGGATAGTTAGTTGCTATCGTAAATCAAAGCAATAAGCTCATACAAAAATACTTAGATATGGTTTCTGTATTCTCACGTACTTCATGTATGAGGTGAGCGAATTATAGACCTGTTTTTTGTTTTGTCAATTAAAATTTACACCATGTGAGAACTTGAATTAATACTACTTTTATTTGATAATGTTAGTTAGCTAATGAATACCATAAATATAGGGGTTGAAATGTCTAATATAAATGAAGTTGGTAAGATTTATGAGCGTCCTTGGGGCACTTATCAAACAATAAATTTTACAGATAAAAGTCAAACTAAAATAATCACTGTAAAGCCAAAAGGACAGCTTTCACTACAAAAGCACTTTAAAAGAGCGGAGCATTGGGTCGTTGTGACAGGTAAGCCTACTATAACAGTCGATAAAAGCGTAAGAGAGTATGGTGTTGGAGAACATGTTTTTATTCCTAAAGAAGCAGTTCATAGGTTAGAAAATTTCACAGATAGTGATATTCAAATAATCGAGGTACAAGTGGGTGACTACCTTGGTGAAGATGATATTGTTCGTTTAGAAGATATCTATAAACGTGATTAATTCTTAAAAATTGTTCTAAAAAGTTTACCTATCATCTCCCTATCATCTAAAATACTCTTATAAAGATTTTTGAATAGTTGGAGAAATAATGTCTATAAAATCAAAAGCAGCCGTTGCATATAAAGCTGGAGCACCTCTCTCAGTTGAAATAGTAAATGTTGCGTTACCAAAAGATGATGAAGTTTTAGTAGAAATAAAAGCTACTGGAATTTGCCATACTGATGCTTTTACATTATCTGGAGCAGATCCAGAAGGGGTTTTTCCTGCTATATTAGGACATGAAGGTGCTGGTGAGGTTGTAGCAGTTGGTAAAAATGTAACCTCTGTTAAACCCGGCGACCATGTCATTGCACTTTATACGCCAGAGTGCAGGGAATGTGATTTTTGTCTAAATCCAAAAACCAACTTGTGTCAATCAATAAGAGAAACTCAAGGTAAGGGTCTAATGCCCGACGGTAGCTCTCGATTTACAACACAAGACGGTAGAGAGATTTTCCATTATATGGGTTGCTCAACTTTTTCAAACTATACTGTCTTACCTGAGATAGCGGTTGCTAAAATTCGTAAGGATGCACCATTGGATAAGGTTTGTTATATTGGTTGTGGTGTGACAACTGGAGTCGGTGCAGTTGTTAAGACGGCTAATGTTGAAGCTGGTGCAAGCGTTGTTGTATTTGGTCTAGGCGGGATTGGATTGAATGTGATTCAAGGAGCCAAACTGGTTGGAGCAGGGCAAATTGTTGGTGTAGATATTAATAATGATAAAAAAGAATTGGCTGAAAAATATGGTATGACAGACTTTGTTAATCCAAATGAGATTGATGAAGATTTGGTGCAACACCTTATTAGATTGACTGGTGGTGGTGCTGATTATAGTTTTGAGTGTATTGGTAACACTGAAGTAATGCGCCAAGCTCTTGAATGTGCTCACAAAGGCTGGGGTGAAAGTATAATTATAGGTGTTGCTGGATCTGGACAAGAGATTTCTACTCGACCATTCCAGCTTGTGACAGGCCGTACTTGGAAAGGCTCAGCTTTTGGTGGTATGCGTGGTAGAACAGATGTACCAATGATTGTTGACTGGTATATGGATGGTCGTATTGATATTGACAACCTTATTACTTCAAATATTAAAATAGAAGATATTAATAAAGGTTTTGAAGAAATGCATAATAATATAAGAACAGTAGTTACTTTTTAGATTATTTATATATTTAGTTGCTTTGGTCAACCTCGCAAATGCTAGAATTTCTTGGCTTATCAGTAAGTTAATTGCTCAGGTACTACTTTAGGTATAGTAGGTTATATTTGTAAGTTAGAGAAATATTTAGGTTAATTCATTATCAATATTGATAATGAATTTATTAAGTAAGGAATTATAGGATAAGAAGAATTTAGAGAATAAATTATTTATTGTTATAAACTTTAATAGCCTTGTCTAGAAGTTCTAGAGCTCTTTTAAGAGCCTTTTCTTCTAAGATGTATGCAATTCTTATTTCGTCTTTACCAAGACCTTTAGTCGCATAGAAATCTGCAGCAGGAGAGACCATAACAGTCTCTTTATTATCATCAAAGTCTGTTAATAACCATAATGCAAACTTCTCGGCGTCATCAATAGGTAGTTTTGCAATTACATAAAAAGCACCTGTAGGCTTTTCACAAACTACATTATCCATTTTTGAAAGAGCTTCAAAAGTGATGTCTCTTCTTTTTTGGTATTCTGTGTTTACTTCTTTTAAGTAATCTTCTGATACTTCATAAAGAGCGGCTGAACCTATTTGTTCAAGAGTTGGTACGCATAGTCTAGTTTGGCATAGCTTTGTAACTTCTTTGATGAAGTCTTTGTTTTTTGTACAAAGAGAGCCGATTCTAGCACCACAGGCGCTATATCTCTTAGATACAGAGTCAACGATGATTACGCGATCTTCAACACCTTTGATATTGCCAAAAGATGTGCAAGTAAGACCATCATAAGTGAACTCTCTATAAACTTCGTCACTTATTATAAATAAGTCTTTTTCTTTAGCTACTTCTGCTAGTGTTTCTAACTCTTCTTTAGAGTATACAACACCAGTAGGGTTGCCGGGGTTAGAGATCATAATAGCACGAGTTTTGTCAGTTACACATGCAAGTATTTCTTCTTTTGAAGGTAAATGAAAGCCTTCCTCAGCTTTTGTTGTGATTGGCTTAATTGCTACGTCAACAGCAGTTGTAAAACCGTTATAGTTTGTATAAAAAGGTTCTGGTACAAGTATTTCATCACCAGCGTTACAAATTGCAATAGCAGCAAATATCAGAGCCTCTGAACCACCGTTTGTGATAAGGATTTCATCTTCAGTGAAGTCCATGTCAAATCTTTTGTAGTATTTTGATATAGCCTTGATTAAGCTAGGCTCGCCATTAGCTACTGAGTATGCGATAGTCTCTTCATCAAAAGCTCTGATAGCATCCATAAACTCACTAGGAGTTTTGATATCAGGTTGGCCTATATTTAGGTGATAAACCTTTTTGCCTTGTTTTTGAGCGGCTATGGAATATGGCACCAACTTACGTACAGGAGAGGCTTGCATAGCCTTAACTCTTCTTGATAATTGCATTTAGTAAATCCTTTTTGTTTGATATTGGTTTAAGATATACAAGTTGATTATAATATATTTTCAAAGCTTAAAAAATTATAAACTAGTAAAAATAAGCTAATTATTCAACCTTTTCACTTATTGTTGATTTTACATCAAGTTTAACTTGTTTACCGGAACTATTTGTTGCTTTGATTTCATAAGCGCCGTCATCATACTCTATTTTTGATATTCCATGATATCCTTCACTTTCTAATCTTTTGAGTATACTTATCAAGGTGTTAATATCATTGCTTGACAAAGAATCTGAATTTTTCTCAGATGAACTACCCTTAACTATTTCATGAAAGTCATGTACATCATCTATATCTTCTATTACATTGATGAGACCTGCATAAGATATAGATATGCTAGTAAGGATTGCTAGACAGTAAATAGTTATTTTTGTTTTCATACCTTTACCAAAATAATCTAATACTACTTCGATACTAAATGTTTAAATACAGTCTTGCAAGTGGTTTGATATTAATCGATTTAGAATTCTTACAAAAGCATATATAATAGTTAAGTTACAATATTTCGAGTGATATTAGTATGCTACAACATCTGGCTATTAAAAATTTTGCGATCATAAAATCTACAGAAATTGACTTTAGAGAAGGTATGACTGTCCTGACTGGAGAAACAGGAGCTGGTAAGTCGATTTTGCTTGATGCTTTGAGCTTTGTGCTTGGTGCAAGGTTAGAAAAACCTTTTTTACAAGATGGTAATGTAACCGAAGTTTCGGCAACATTCTGTATCAAAGATAATAAAAAGGCAAAAAAACTTTTAGATGAGCTTTTTATTGATTATGAAAATGATGAGTGTACATTTCGGCGAGTAGTTAATAAATCTAAACAAAGTCGCTTATTTATAAATGGTAGTGTTGCCAAATCTACTGATGTCAAAAAAATCTCAGATAAGCTTATAAACATTTATAGTCAAAACTCTCATCAGGATTTGCTTGATCCCAAGTCACAACTAAGTTTACTAGATAGTTTCGCAAATAATGATGATATATTGAGAAAAGTTTCAACGGTGTTTTATCAACTGCAAAAAGTAAATTCTGAGATATCAGAACTTCAGGAGTATGTTGATGGGCAAAATAGCCAAAGAGAGTTATTGGAGTATAAGCTTGATGAGCTTGTAGCTCTAGAGCTTGAAGAAAATGAGTTCGAAGAGTTATCTAAGCATCAAAAGAATCTCTCGAGTGTTGATGATATTGGCTATAGTCTTAATCATATCTCTAATTTGATGTATGATTCAGATACTAATATTATAGCAATGCTAACAGAACTTGAGAAAGAAGTGTTAAAGTTAGATGAAACATCTTTCAAAAGTCTTCAGGAGCTGATTTCTCAAACTAAGGTGTATGCTCAAGAAAGTTATGATGAAGCACAAAATAGACTAGAATCCTTGGAGCAAGATCCAGAAGCACTATCAAGAGTCGAGCAGAGAATGGGTGAGATATATGATTTTGCACGTAAACATAAAGTTGAGCCAAACTATATGTATCAGTATATCCAAGAGCTTCATGGTGAGCTAGAGAGTTTTAGTCAAGACGGTGAAAGGTTGGCTCAACTAAATGAACAAAAGCAAAAGCTTGAGCAAGAATATGATAGCTATGCACAAGAGCTAAGCCAAGCACGCCAAGCCACAGCAAAAGAATTTTCTAAACAAGTTGAGAAAAATATTCGCTCCCTAAATATACCGAAAGGTAGCTTTGTTGCGCAGATTCTATCATCTCAGAATAAGACATCTAAAGGTATAGATGAGTGTCAATTTATGATTAACTTTAATCTAGGTGAACAGCTTGCACCAGTTAGAAAAGTTGCTTCGGGTGGGGAGCTAAGTAGAATAGGGTTATCAATACAAGCAGTATCGGCTGCTAAGAGATCTTATCCAACTTTAGTATTTGATGAGGTTGATGTCGGTATATCAGGAGCTACGGCAGAGATTGTTGGTAAGTTACTAAAGAAGCTCTCAGAGAGACTACAGGTGTTGTGTATAACACATCAGCCACAGGTGGCAGCTCAAGGTCATACACATTTGCATGTTACTAAGAAGTATCTCAAAGATACTACAGAATCAAAAATTATCGAACTAAGTCAGCAACAGCGTATTGAAGAAATAGCTAAAATAGTAGGGGGAGTAGATATTTCAGAAAATACTCTATCACATGCTAGAGAGCTTTTGGGTTTATGATTGCCACCGGTCTTATTTTGATCTTTTGGATTATCTTTACAAAACAAGCAGACATTCCCACTCAGGTCGGAATCTTTTGGTTTTATTTACCCCATTTTTTATTGATGTTTGCACCACACCACCTTTTTTAGATTTATATAAATAGATATATACATGATTTGTAGCAATGTTATATTTGAGTTATGAGAACATAGATACAAAGTGCAGTATAATTAGGGTTAGTAGTATTAAAATTTTAACTTCTAATCTGATTATACTGCCAAGAGCTATATTTATCAGAAGTTTGAGTAAAAGCACTTGGAGATATATCTTCAGCTTGATTAGTATCTAATCTTTCAACATTTACTGAACTATTAACACTAGATTGTAGTGAATCCATGGCACTATTATATTGCTCATAAGAGCCATTATAGTCACTATCGAACCCTTGACTTTCAATGCCATTAATTGAACTAGATACGTTTCTTTGTTCATTTTGAAGCTCTAAAGATCTTGCATTTGCATCTTGCCTATTTGTGTCATATATGTCTCTTTGTTGGTTGAAGTATTCAGCAGCTTCTGTAGCATTGTTATAGTTGCTACCTGCTTGGCTAGACATAGTCGCTTGTGTACTATCAATTCTACCTTGGTAGTAGTCGACACTATTTTGCCAAGATGTTGTATCAACACCATCTGCTGCATTATCAATTAGTCCTTGATAGTAGTCTAAATTAGACTGATTACTTTGTATGTTTTGATATTTTTGGTAATCACTGAAAGCAGTATCTGCATTGCTTTCAGCTGAGGTCATAGCACTTATAAGGTCATTGTATTGACTATCTTGTACTAAGGCTTCTGTTGTTCTATTTTGCCATGCTGTGACAGCGTTGCTATGACCATTCATTAAGGCACTATCAAAATTTGCTCTTTGCGATTTATATGCTTCATAATCACTATCTTGATTTTCACTAGATGCATTGCAACCGCTTGGTAAGATACTACTGCTAGGAGCCACATAGGAACCACTATTGTTATAAAATTCAAAATTAAGCCCAAAATAGCCATCATTAATACTAGACTCTTCTTCAACTATAGATACTGAACAAGTCCATTTAAAAGTATTGTTTTCAATACTTGGTGAAAGAGCTATCTGATAGGTTTTTCCATTGATATTGCTTACACCTACGATTCTACCATTATGTCCAACTATATCACTCATGACATTGGCATTTTCATTGCCAATGTCAGTGTAATCTGTGACATCAAAACTTTGTAACTGCTGTTCAGTTGATACGCCATGGCTGATAAAAAAATCTTGAACATCTTTTTTATAATTATCTAAATTAGCAAGAGCTTCTGTAAGCTTAGCTCTAGTTACATAAATTGAATATGCTGGTATTGCTACAGCTGCTAAGATTGCGATAATTGCGATCACAACCATCAACTCAACCAATGAGAATCCTTTTTTAATATTATGGTTTATCACGGTGATTAGATTAATAAAAAATTAATTTAATTATATATTATAAAAGTATAAATTCAATTGCATAATTTATATCAATATGTCAAATTTGAAATTATGAGATCGTTTGGTATCAAATTGTACCTGAGAGATATTTTGAAATAATACAGAATCAAAAATTATCGAACTAAATCAGTAACAGCGTATTGAAGAAATAGCTAAGATAGTAGGGGGAGTAGATATCTCAGAAAATACTCTATCACATGCTAGAGAGCTTTTGGCTAATAAAATAAATTAAAAAGTTTTACTTAGTTTTATTGTGGGCATAATGGTGTTGGTAGCTGGTTAGCTTGGAAGCCTAAGCTAGTACATTCCCAAGTCATAGACTGGGCAGCAGTGTTGTAATATGGTGTAAGGGTAATGCTACCGCTGACAGGGGCTGTGAAGTCAATGATTATAGAGCTACTTGAAACAGAGGTCGTGTAGCTTAGAGAAGATGTCGATTCTGATGGAAGTCTTTTGCTATTAAAACTAGCATTAGCACCGCTACCGGTAGAGTTGATGTTAGTCATATCTCCAGAATGCATTACTATTTCAGCTATATCCATTTTGGTTGAGCCTATGGCTGTTACAGCAGATCCAACTTTTGAACGAATTACATAGTTTGAATATATTGGAAAAGCTACTGCAGCCAATATTGCAATAATTGCAATCACAACCATCAGCTCAACCAAAGAAAATCCTTTTTGAAATTTAAGCATATTGTACAAAAAAAGTTAGTCATTACATCAAGTATAAACTAAATATTTTTCTTTGTAGAGATAAACCAAATAAATTAATTGGATAAAGTAAAAGAATAAAGAAGAATATAAGAGAAAAATTATGCACCAGTACAAGGACTTGGTAGTAAAGCCTGCGCAATCTCAGCTTGTGCAGTTGTACCACCTAGAGCAGGAGAACTTGCGTTAACCGCAGAACCACTTGCAGATATTGCAGCAGTTGTTGAGATACAGTTCCAAGTTACAGAACCACCGTTATTGTTTGGAGAAAGTATAACACTACCAGATACTGGACTTGTGAATGTAAGCGTAATATCACCTGCAGTGTTAACGCCAGTACCATAAGCCATACCAGTCTTCTGTTCTCCAACATAAGTAACGTTTGAGTCCCCATTAACACTGTTTGCTAAGTTCTCAGCTACTTGAGCTTTAAGACCACCAACTGAAGCTAATGCAGTACCAATCTTAGCACGAGTAGTGTAGTTAGAGTACATAGGGATAGCAACTGCTGCTAAAATCGCGATAATTGCGATCACAACCATTAACTCAACAAGTGAGAAACCTTTTTGGATATTCTTTTTCATAATTTGTTTTCCTTTTAGTTTTTGTTTAAATTTTAACAATCCAGCAAATTAAACCTAATTAACTGTAAGCTACATTATATTCTCTAGATTACATTATGCAAGTATTTTCATTATTATTGCATTAATTTAATATTCCAAAATTTAATTTTAACTAAACTAATGATTTTCATTATCACTTAACAGCAATTGTCGTAATATTTAACTTGATAGTCTAGGTTTTATACAGCAATATACGATTTATTTATAACCTAACAAAATATGTTAGCGATATGATATTCTGCTATAATTAGAAGTTCTGATGAATATTGATTATTGAGCGCTTATGCTTAAAGATGTACTAAAAACTAATTTCCAAAGCTTAAAAGAAACTTTCAAAAGACCGAAACAACATAACTATCATCTACCCAAGTATTTGCAGCTCAGATACTTGTTTGTACCTATATTAATCTTAGTGGTCTTTGCATTCTACAATTTGGATACTCCTGTTGAAAATTATATTAAGCATTCTATGCCAAAGGCTATTGACACCGCTTTTAGGCATATTACTGATGTAGGTAAGGCTGAATATATCTTGATAATATGTGGACTGATAGTTTTAGTAAGACTATTTACCAATATTGATAAGCTTTCTGAGAGTACTAAAATTGCTTTTAATAAGATTTGTATATATTCAGGGTTTATTTTAGCAACTGTAGCGATTAGCGGTATTGTGGGGCAAGTGCTTAAAGTTATAATTGGTAGAGCTAGACCAAAATTTTTCTTGGAGTACGGGTCACACTATTTCCAGCACTTTCATGCACCAGGTTATGATTTTGCGAGTATGCCTTCGGGGCATTCAATCACTGTTGGAGCTATGTTTATAGCGTTTTTTTATATTTTTCCAAAATTTAGATATTTATGGTACGTGCTTATAATTGTGTTTGCAGGTAGTAGAATTATAGTTGGCTCTCATTACCCAAGTGATGTGATTTTTGGAGTGGCTTTAGGCTGTTACTGCACGACGTATATATACTACTGGATGTTAAATAGAGATCTATTTCCCAACAAATTGTGATAGTTGATTTTGGTTAACTATATGTTAATTTAAGTTTATAAAAAGATTTCTAAAAAAGCTCCAAAGATTCTGATAAATTTGGTATCATATTGCATATCATTTTTATTCATTAAGCTAAGTAATCAAAAAATGACTTTAATCGATGGCAAAAAGCTTTCTATAGATCTAAAAGAGAGATTAGCAGAGCAACTTCAAGAGTATAAAGATCAAACAGGTATAGTTCCCAAATTAGTCGCAATAATAGTAGGTGATGATCCTGCAAGTAAGACTTATGTGGGCTCAAAAGAAAAGGCTTGTAAAAAAGTTGGGATAAATTCAGAAGTTATAACACTTCCTGATGCGACAACTGAACAAGAGTTGCTTGAGCTTATAGACAAGCTCAACAATGACTCTAGCGTGCATGCAATTTTGGTACAGCTTCCGCTACCAACCCACATTAATAAGCAAAAAGTTATTTATGCAATCAAACCAGAAAAAGATGTTGATGGTTTTCATCCTACAAATGTTGGTAGGTTGCAACTTAGAGATAAGAAGTGTCTAGAATCTTGTACACCCAAGGGAATTTTAACTATGCTCAAAGAATATGGCATACAGACAGAGGGAGCTCATGCTGTTGTTGTAGGAGCTAGTAATATTGTTGGTAAACCTGTTTCTCAATTATTATTAAATGCTAAGGCAACAGTTACAACATGTCATAGATTTACTCAAGATCTTAAATCTCATACTACTAAAGCTGATATACTAGTAGTAGCTGTAGGTAAACCAAACTTTATCACAGCAGATATGGTCAAAGATGGTGCTGTGGTCATAGATGTTGGTATTAACCACGTTGATGGTAAAATAGTTGGTGATGTTGATTTTAAAGCAGTGAAAGATAAAGTTGCGGCAATCACTCCAGTACCAGGTGGTGTTGGTCCTATGACTATTACAGAGCTTCTTTATAACACTTTTCAATGTGCTCAGGAATTAAACAGGTAGTATCTAGCAAGGATTTGAGATTGTTAAGAGATTTTTATAGTAAAACTTAGTATAACCAGTTGATTAAAAAAGGAAGAAAAATGGCAGGCTTAAAATATGAAGATGCTGGTGTAAATATCGAAGCTGGAAATCAGGCTGTAGATAGAATGAAAAATCATGTGAAAAAAACATTCACAAAAGATGTCTTAACTGGTTTAGGAAGTTTTGGATCACTTTACTCACTAAAGAGTGTCATAAATAACTATGATGATCCAGTGCTAGTCCAATCAATTGATGGGGTTGGTACAAAAACAAAAGTTGCTGTTATGTGTGGCAAGTTTGAGAATCTTGGTTATGATCTTTTCTCAGCAGCGACAAATGATATTGTTGTAATGGGCGCTAAACCAATCACTTTTTTAGATTATGTTGCTCACGATAAGCTTGATCCTGTTATTATGGAAGAGCTTGTCAAAGGTATGTCAAAAGCATGTGCTGAATGTGGAGTATCTCTGGTAGGTGGTGAAACTGCTGAGATGCCAGGGGTGTATCAATCGGGTGAGATTGACATGGTAGGTGTCGTCACAGGTATCGTTGATAAGAATAAAGTCATCAATGGCGAGAATATCAAAGAAGGCGATGTGGTATTTGGTCTTAGTTCATCAGGTCTGCATACGAACGGATATTCATTCGCGCGTAAATTATTCTTTGATGTCGCTGGTAACAAACATACTGATACATATCCAGAGCTAGATGGCAAAACTATTGGTGATGTATTGCTAGAGCCACATATTAACTATACCAATATTATCCATGACTTCTTAGATAATGGTGTTGATATCAAAGGTATTGCACATATTACAGGTGGTGGTTTTATAGAGAATATTCCAAGAGTGCTACCACAAGGATTAGGTGCAGATATCTCTAAAGATAGCTTTGAAACTCCTGCAATCTTTAGAGTTATGCAAAGAATTGGCGATATTAGTGAGTTTGAGATGTATCGCTCATTTAATATGGGTATAGGTATGACTATAGTAGCTAGCCAAGATCAATTTGATAAGATGAAAGAGTTAGCCAGAAAGCATACAAATACCAAACTATATCAAATAGGTAAGATTACAAATACAGGCAAGGTGGAAATTATCTAATGATTGATAAGCAAATCATCATCAATAATATACAAAATGTTTTAAAATCAACTGATCTTAATATCAAAGATAAATACACTGGTAAAGTTAGAGATATGTACTTTACTGATGATAAAAGTATTTTGATATCAACTGATAGACAGTCAGCTTTTGATAGGTCGTTAGGGTTTATTCCATTTAAGGGTCAGATTCTTGCTCAATCATCAGTTTGGTGGTTCAAAGAAACTGCTCATATTGTCAAAAATCATTTTATAGCTTCTCCAGATGCAAATGTCGTAATAGCAAGAAAGGCAAAGGTGTTGCCAATTGAGTTCGTAGTTAGAGGCTATATAACTGGCTCAACTTCGACATCATTGTGGACTCATTACAAAAATGGTAGTCGTGACTATTGTGGTAATATTCTCCCAGAGGGTTTGAAAAAGAATCAAAAGCTACCACAAAACATTTTAACACCTACAACAAAAGAACAAGACCATGATAGACCAATTTCAGCCGAAGATATCGTCAAAGAGGGTTGGTTAACTCAAGATCAATGGGATTACGTCTCACAAAAAGCATTAGAGTTATTTGAGTTTGGTCAGCAGAAAGCCCTAGAACATGGTTTGATATTAGCTGATACAAAGTATGAGTTTGGAGTTGATGAAAAGACTGGTGAAATTATTCTGATAGATGAGATTCATACTCCTGATAGCTCAAGATTTTGGCTAAAAGATAACTATGCCGAGAGATTTGAAAATGGTGAAGAGCCAGAAAATATTGATAAAGAATTTTTTAGATTATGGTTTGCAAAAAACTGCGATCCATATAATGATGATGTCTTGCCTCAAGCGCCGCAAGAGTTGGTTGTAGAGCTATCACAAAAATACATAACACTTTTTGAGATGATAACTGGTCAAAAGTTTGAAGTACCTGTGGATATCAAAAATATCAGTCAAAGAATTGCAAAAAATGTTGCAAATTATTTAAATACGGAGAGTCAAGTGAATATTCTTTTGGTAGGTTCAGGAAGTAGGGAACATGCAATAGCTGAAGCGGTTAAAAGAAGTGCTATTAAGAATAACCTTTTTTGCATAAGCACAGCGGTAAATCCCGGTATTGATAGAATAGCTCAGGGATATAAGGTTGGTGATATTTGTAACTGTGACGAAGTTCTTGAATACGCTAAGGTAGAGAATGTTGATATAGCTATTATTGGTCCAGAGGCGCCGCTTGAGGTTGGTCTTGCTGATACTCTTAAAGCAAATGGTATAGGTGTGGTTGGTCCAACTAAGAAGCTTGCTCAACTTGAAACATCAAAAGGTTTCACAAGAGATCTAATCCGTGACTATGATATAGGAGCAAATCCTTTCTTTAGGAAGTTCTCAACTATGGATGGTGTAGAAGAAACCCTCAAGAAATATAGAAATCAGTTTGTCATAAAAGCAGATGGTCTAATGGGTGGTAAAGGAGTTCTTGTATGGGGGGATCATTTACATACAATGAGTGATGCTCTCAAGCATTGTCAGTCATTGATAGACGCAGGTAAGGAATTTGTGATTGAAGAGAAGATCGTTGGTCAAGAATTCTCTTTGATATCTTTCACTGATGGAGAGCATTTTATTCATATGCCAGCTGTACAAGATCACAAACGTGCACATGAAGACGATAAAGGCCCAAATACTGGTGGTATGGGTACTTATTCAGATGCTAATCATAGCTTACCATTTTTATCAGACTCTGATATAGCTAGAGCAAAAGAGATAAATGAGAAAGTTGCAAAAGCCTTGAGTGACAAGTTCGGCGAACCTTATCAGGGTATTCTGTATGGTGGTTTTATGGCTACCAAAGATGACACAAAAGTTATTGAGTATAATGCTAGATTTGGCGATCCAGAGGCTATGAATTTGCTAACTTTACTTGAAACAGATTTTGTTGAGATAGTGCAAGCAATAACTAACGGTACTCTTGATAAGGTAAGAGCTGAATTTAAAAATCAAGCTAGTGTATGTAAATATCTAGTACCATTAGGATATCCAAATCAGTCAGTCAAGAATTTTGAAATAGATATTTCAAAATGTCCTGATGATGTCGAAATATTCTTAGGAGCTGTAGATTTTAGAGATGGCAAGTTAATTGGTACAGGTTCTAGAGCAATTGCAGTATTAGGTCTAGGTGATACAATAGCTGAAGCTGAGCAAAAAGCTGAAAACGCAGTCAAAAACATTTATGGTAAGCTATTTCACCGTCCTGATATAGGTACCAAAGAGCTTATTAATAAGCGTATTAAGCATATGAATTTATTGCGTGGTAATAAGTATCAGGAGCTATAGAAGTGTCTAGGCTAAAACTTGTTGTATTGGGTTCTACGCGTGGGACTAATATGCAGGCTATAATAGATGCTATAGCTGATAGGCAAATAGATGCTGATATAAGTTTGGTCATTTCTAATAAGCAAGATTCTTATATTTTACAAAGAGCAAAAGATCGAAATATAGCTAATAAATTCATAGCTTCAAAAGGTCTATCAAGAGAGGCTTATGATAAGCTTCTTGTCGAAGAAATCCAGAAATATAATCCAGATTTGATTTTACTAATTGGTTTTATGCGTATTTTAAGTCCAGTCTTTATAAAGGCTTTTGAGGGTAAAATTCTAAATATTCATCCATCACTATTACCAAAGCATGCAGGATTAATGGATTTGGCAGTGCATCAGTCAGTTATTGACGCTGGAGATAGTGTATCTGGATGTACTATCCATCAAGTAAGTGAAGAGGTTGATGGTGGTGATATGGTTTTGCAGTTGAAATGTGATGTAGCAAAAGATGATATTGCTGAAAGCTTAAAAGAAAAAGTACAAGCTCTCGAGAGTAAAGCTTGGGTAGAAGTTATTAAAAATTGGAAGCAAATAATTCGGTAGTGTCATTCTACGACTTGATCGTAGAATCTAAGTAAGGTGTTGAGCATCATTATAAATGGATCCTATGGTCAAGCCATAAGATGACATATAAGGGAGAAAAAGAGATGAGTATAGATGTTGGTGTAATCATGGGCTCTAAATCTGATTGGAGCACAATGAAAGAGTGTTGTGATATTTTAGAGAATCTAGGCATTAGCTATGAATGTGAGGTTGTTTCAGCCCATAGAACTCCTGACAAAATGTTCGATTATGCTGAGACAGCCAAGTCTAGAGGCCTAAAAGTCATAATTGCAGGTGCTGGCGGTGCAGCCCATCTACCTGGTATGGTTGCTGCAAAAACAGACCTGCCAGTCTTAGGTGTACCTGTGAAGTCTAGCACATTAAGTGGCAAAGATAGTTTATTATCTATTGTACAAATGCCAGCGGGTATTCCGGTTGCTACTTTTGCAATTGGTGTGGCAGGGGCTAAAAATGCCGCTCTTTTTGCTGCAAGTATTTTGCAACTTGTAGATTCTAAAGTAGGTCAAGCTCTTGCTAAGTTTAGAGCAGATCAAACTCAATCAGTACTAGATAATCCTAATCCGAGGGAACAGTAATATGAAAATAGGTATTATTGGAGCAGGTCAACTTGCAAGGATGCTAAGTATAGCTGGTACGCCTTTAGGTCTAGAGTTTCACTGTCTTGGTAAAACAGATGATTGCGCCGAAGAGGTTGTAAAAAGTGTAACAGATATTGATTTAGAACAAGTTAATGATGTTGTTGTATGGGCAAAACAGTTTGATGTGATAACTTTTGAGAATGAAAATATATCTCACGAGCTTATTAAAGCAATTAACCATGAGGTGAATGTATATCCATCTGCGAAAGCTATTGCTATCTCTCAAGATAGATTACTTGAGAAATCTTTTATGCAAGATCATGGTATAGCTACTGCTAAATTTGTAAATATTGATAGTCTAGATAAGCTTGAAAAAGCTGTACTAGATTATGGGCTACCGGCTATAGTCAAAACACGTAGATTTGGCTATGATGGTAAAGGTCAATTTATGCTAAAATCTCAAGAAGATGTATCAAAAGCTTGGGATGCTCTTAAAGATGCTCCAGATGGTCTTATTTATGAGGCTTTTGTTGATTTTGATTATGAAGTCTCACAAATTTGTACCGCTGATATTAAAGGCAATATAGCTTTTTATCCATTGGCTAAAAATACTCATAGACAAGGTATTATAGTTGAGTCAGAAGCGCCTTTTGAAAATCAGGTTTTAGCTGAAAAAGCACAACAGATAGCTAAAACCTTAGTCAAAGAGTTTGCCTATGTTGGTACTTTAGCTATAGAATTCTTTGTCAAAGGTGATGAGTTAATAGTCAATGAGATAGCTCCTAGAGTGCATAATAGTGGACACTGGAGTATTGATGGCTCAATTACTTCACAATTTGAAAATCATGTTAGAGCTATCGCAGGTTTGATCTTGGGAGATACAACAAGTCGTAAAACTGTGATGTTGAACTGTATTGGTGGTATGCCAGCTACAAAAGATTTAGCAGCACTTGATAGAGTTAAAATTCATAGCTATAACAAGGAGCCGCGTAAGGGCAGAAAAGTAGGGCATCTAAATCTTAATTTAAATGATGAAACCGATGCTTATCAGCTACTACAAGCTAAAAAGCTTATAGAACTTTCTCAAGAGCTTTAATTTAAGATAAAAGCATTTTTTATCCAGTTAATATTTTCTTTGTTAATTGCTATTAAATCGAATCTACATTCGTAGTTTTCAAACTTAGGATTCTCTTGTAAGAAAATATTTGCTGAATTAATAATTTTTTGCTGTTTACTGTAAGTTAGCATTTCTTCTGCTTTAGCAAATTTTGTTTTGCTACGATATTTTACTTCGATAAATACAAGAGTGTTTTGGTCTAAAGCAATAATATCAATTTCACCATAAGGCAAGGCTTTAAAATTTTGAGCTAGAATTTCTAGATTTTTAGCTTGCAAGAATTTAGAGGCTTGTTCTTCAGCTTTATTACCTATTTCAATTGCTTTCATGTTTTATAACTGTGGTATATATTGTAGGAATAAATGTTGCTGGTAGATTAAAGATCTATAGCCACATTTAGCTTTGTTACTTTAATTAATTCCACTATGTCGAAGCAAGGCTTCTTCATTTGGTTTACGCCCCATAAATGCTACAAAGTTATCCATAGCATCACGTGAAGAGCCCTTTGAAATTATGTTTTCTAACAAGTCATTACCAACTTCATTACTAAGGATTCCTTCATTTTCAAAACGTGAAAACACATCTGAAGAAAGTATTTCAGCCCATTTGTAGCTATAGTATCCAGCAGCATAGCCTCCAGCAAAAATATGCGAAAATCCATTTTGGAATCTATTGTAGCTAGGAGTTTTAAGTAAGCTGACTTTTTCTCTAATGCTATCTAATTCATCTTGAACTTTAGCTACCGTAATTAATTTTTTGTAGTGGATATTCATATCAAATATAGCAAACTCAAGCTGTCTAACCATCATTAATGCAGACTGAAAATGTCTCGTGCCTACAAGTTTATCAATTTGTTTGTCACTGAGAGCTTTATCATCGCGTGATCCAGATATAAGTGCTAGTCCTTCTTCGCACCAGCAGAAATTCTCCATGAATTGGCTAGGTAATTCCACAGCGTCCCATTCAACTCCATTGGTTCCAGAAATTGAAGCAACAGTTACACGTGATAAGATATGATGAAGAGCATGACCAAACTCGTGAAATAATGTTACAACATCATTATGCGTTAGGTTTGCACCATCTTTTGATGGAGGTAAGAAGTTGCAATTAACATAAGCTACAGGTTTTTGAGCTAAGCCATTCGGCTGGATAAACGCTGTGCGTGAGCCATCCATCCATGCGCCACCACGTTTATTATCACGAGCAAAAAAATCACAAATTATACTGCCAATATATTCTCCATCCTTGAAAAAATCAAAAGTCTGTTGTTCATCTATATATTTTGTATAGCTTGAATTTTCTTTTATTTCTAAGTTATAGATTTTATTAAGTATCTTGAATAGTCCTTCTAAAACTCTCTCTAATGGGAAATATTCTCTAAGTTCTTCTTCTGTAAAGTCAAATTTAGCTTTTTTGAGTTTTTCAGAATAATATGCTGTATCCCATGGTTGAAGGCCATCTACAAGCCCAGCATCTTCAGCAAATCTGCGCAATTCATTAATTTCTTTTTTTGCTTGAGGCAATGATTTTTCAAGAAGGCTATTAAGTAGTTCAAGTACTTGGGTTGGTGTTTCTGCCATTTTGGTAAATAGAGAATTCTCTGCATAATTATCAAAACCCAATATTTGCGATTTTTCAGCACGTAGCTTTAGGATTTTTTCAATATTGTCATCATTATTGAAGTTTTTGTTATCTGCCTCTTTTGATGCTCTAGTACAGTATGCTTTATAGAGTTTCTCACGTAATTTGCGATTATCAGCTTGTTGCAACACTGCTAGGTATGTTGGGATATCTATTCCTAATGCATATTTTTCAGAAATATTTTTTTGTTTTGCTTTATTTATTGCTGATTCAATAGTATTTTGGGATAGCCCTTTTAGCTCTTTCTCATCATTTGTGGTGTAGAGCCAGTCCATAGTAGCATCTAATACATTATTCTCAAATTTTGTAGTTAGTTGAGCTAACTCTTGCGAGATCTCTTGCAATCTTTTTCTTTTTGATTCGTCAAGATTTACGCCTGATTGCTCAAATCCGACAATGGCTTTTTTTATAGCTTGTGCTTGTTCAGCATTAAGCTCGTGATTTTGAATTTGTTTATATAAATTGTATAAATCTTTATTTTGTCCAAGCTTGGTATAGTAATCTGTAAGTTTTGTTACAGCGTATTCGTAGCTCTCGCGTAACTCTTTAGAATTACAAACAGCATTCATGTGAGCAATTGTAGAAAATGCTTGGCTTATTTTCTCATCATCTACTTCTAGTTGTAGGAGAGTTTGCCAGCTAGGATTTTGTTCTTGCAGTGCCTTTTGTAGATTGGTTTCAGCATGTTCAAAAAGATAGTCTATTGCTGGCTTGACTTCATCAGTTTTAAATTCAGCAAGTTTCGGTAAATTAGATTCTTCTAGTATTGAATTCATGGTAGCCTCAAAATAATGTTTAGATATAATATTGATAAGTTATAATTTATATATGTTAGCTATATTATTATAATCAAGGTTTTTTTGCTATGATGACTTTACAAGAAGAAAAAATTCAAGCTCCAGTTTTTTTTAAAGAATATATAAATGGGCGAATTATTCTTAATATTGGTGAATATGATCATCCTTTGATTTTATCCTCTACAGAGATACTAGAATATCAAGGTGAAATTAGTGATATAAATAGTATTAACAAGAGTCATCTTGATCTTGTGCTATCAACTGGCCCAGAAATTATCATTATTGGAACAGGCAAAAAACAGTTATTGCCTCCAATAGAAATAATTAATGAGTTAGCAAAAGCGGGTAGAAGTGTTGATTTTATGGCGAGTGATACTGCTTGTAAAACATACAATTTGCTTGTTAATGAGAATCGTAGTGTTAGCTGTATAATCATTTGATAAACAGCTGTTTATTTGGTGCAAATTAATGTTATAATCGATTTTGAGTGTATAACTTGTAAAAGGAGTAATTTGTATGAAAAAAATAATTAAACTTAGTCTATTGTCTTTATCAATCGCCGGTCTTGCTAGTTGTTCGACTGTTGCAGGTGAAAATTCTGCTGCTCAGGATCAAGCACCACAAGCTTCAGATGCTACAGCTGTTCAAGATTCTGCTACTAGTACAGCGCCTACAGCTAAGATAAAGTTAAAGAAAACTAACCAGGATGATATCAAAGCTACTATCTACACTACTTACAATAACAATCCTCAAGGAAGTGTAAGATTGCAATGGCAAGCTCCTGAGGGATCTAAGTGTTATGATACTAGTTTCCCTATCACTAAGTATGCTGAGAAAAATGATAAAACATGGGCAACTGTAGAAATTAAACAGGGTAATAAATATTGTAGCGGTAAATGGACAGCAAATGTTCTGTTTGATAAGCAAGTAATTGCTACTGATTCAATCACTGTATAGTCATTGTAAAAAAACACACTATACTCTTTTCTAGAAAGCCTATTCTTTAAATTATAAAATCAGATTATTATTAAATAGCAGTTTTTGCTATACTAATTATTTATAAATAATTAAGGTAGTAGTTTTATGAAAAAGATTTTAATAGTATCAGTAGCGCTGTTGGCTATATTAAGTCTTAGTTCTTGTGGATCTAGTACTGCAGAGCAAATTCAGCAACTTCAGCAAACTCAAAAACAATTAAGTGAACAAGCATCTCAGAATCTTGCTAATATTGATAGTCTACAGACTAAAATAGCTAAATATAGATTGCAAGCTGATGATATGCAAAAAAAATCAGATAAGTTAGGTAGTGATATTGATGATCTGAAGAAAGCGTATAGTAACTTTAGTGATCCAAATAATGATAGTGCAATAGCAGTTAACAAAGAGCTGGTTCAAAAGACTCTTCAAAAAGCTAAAATTGATGAAAAAATAAATGAGTATCGAACTCTTGCAAATGGGTATCAATCTCAGATAAATAATCTAAAAGCTACTTCACAAACTCAGGCTAATCAAGCATCTAAAATATCTCAACAAATAGCGGAACTTAAATCTCATTCAAAATAATGAAGTATTTTATTATCTTGAGTTGTTAATCTTCTTTACTTAAAGCTTCTAGCTGATAAAATATATGCTTATGAATACTGTAGAGATAGATTTAACTTATGAAGAAAATTATATCTGTTCTGCTGATATGTGTGATTTCTGTATCAGCTTTAATGTTAACAAGTTGTGCTGCTGATAGTGAAAAGATGGCAAATTTACAAGATAATCAGCAACAGCTAGAGCAACAAACGCAAGTGCTTCAAAAAGAAGCTCAGGAAGCTGAGCAAAGAGCTGAAAAATATGAAAAATTATCACAAAAATATAAAGGCTTATTAGACCAAAAGGTACAGGAGCTTGATCAGCTTCAAACTGAATACTCTAAACTTAGTGAAGAACACAATGAACAAGTAGCAGCTAAAAAACAAGAGATAAAAGACAAGCTCTTAAAATCTGCACAAGATTCGACGGTTCTTAAGAAGAGATTTAAACGATATACTAAAAAAGCGAGTGTATATAAAGAAAAGTCTTTGAAGCTTGAAGAGCAAGCAAAGCAGACGCAAGATAATCTTGAAAAAACAACTCAAGAGATAGAGCAACTTAAAGGTCAATCAGTGGTTGAGAACAAAGCAAACTAAAAGTGATAGGTAACAATATAATGAAAAAATTTTTACTATTAATATTAATAGCTACGGGATTAGCAAGTTGTAGTACATATAATAACTTTATTGATAAGCTATATAGCTCAGATGATTCAATACAAGTTAATCCGGATGATAATCTTGATAATCCTGATCAAGAAGATCGTCAAGATAGCTCCGAAGATAAACCAACAGCTTCTCTAAATATGAGTTATAAGCCTGAATCTCATGAAATAGAAGCTAAGATTATAACTAATTGGAATGGTGCTCCTCAGGGTACTATCTACTTGACATGGAGAGCTCCTAAAGATACAAACTGTTATAGCACTTCTTTCCCTATTACTAAATTTAAAGATGCTCAAGACTATACTGTTGATAATCAGAGTGTTCTTAGTGATGATAAAGTTTGTGATGGAGTTTGGACTGCAACTATTGTCAATAAATCAGATAACTCAGAATTAGCTAAGTCTTCACTTGAAATTAAATAATATTTCTAAAAAAAATCTAAATTATTATATTTTAATTAACTCAAATTTCTAACTCGAGAAGTAACTGTGAAAAACTTTATAAGAAAAATAAACTTTGATGATTGTATATTTTCTTTTCTTACTATTTCAATATTTTGTGTGTTTTTAATGCCATTTATGAAATATATACCTTTGAATTTAGTGCCCGTATCATCTGGAGGTAAGATTACCGGCTATTTTAATGATACTTTTACAGCTAATCTTCATTTGTTTTTTAATAGATACTATATTTTTTTCTATACACTTTGTACAGCTAGTATAGCTATTTTGCTAAATAAGCAGACCTTCTATAAGCTTATACAAACATTTATGAGCTTTAGTAGTATAGTAAGATATGCGATTTGTATGTTTTTTGTACTTGGTGTTATATCCTCAGCTTTTGCAATTTCTCCATCGATTGCATTCAAAGGTGTTAGCGTAACATTTCTGCAATTTATTTGTATATTATTTATAGCTAGTTACATTAAAGATAACTTAAAGAGTGTACAGTATTTTTATGTAATTATTTTACTTTCATTGATATTCTTTGGAGGAGCATTATTTCTACAGTTATCGTTAGCTAATTATTCAATATATGGATCAGTAGCTGCTGGTAATATACAAAAAGTTTTATTATTTATATATAACTGTCTAAATCCAAGGTTCTTAGATAATTACTTTAGCTGGTTTATTCCTTTATTGCTTTTACCATGGTTTATTAACCTAAGAGCTATTTATAAGGTAGGGTCGTTTATAGCTTTAACAATTGCATGGTTTGTACTGATTAACCATGCATTTAGGACTATATTTGCAGAGTACTTGGTTATAATGCCTTTGCTTTTTATCTTTGCTCGTAAGTATTTCAAAATTACAGTTATAGTATTCTGTTTAACTTTATTTTGTAGTGGATTGCTAGAGTTATTTTATACTCATTTTATATCAGCTGTTGATAACACTAATATTAAATCTTCTGCTGATCTTATTCGAGGTGGGTTTAGTGGCAGGATCCCTCTTTGGAATGAAGCTTTTTGGGTTGGGGTTGAGCATCCTTTTACTGGAGTTGGGCAATGGAATTATTTAGCAATTACAGAAAGACCTGATGGATATCCGCATAATTTACTATTAGAAATATGGTCACAGTGGGGGATCCCAGCCTTTATTGCTGCGATTATAGTTATTATTACAGCGGTTAAGAATTTACTTAAAAAACGTATAGATATTTGTATCAATCCTTATCACTGTATGTTTGTGATGATGTTAACAGCTGGAATGATAGATGGTATGTTGAATGCTATGTTTAAGACATCATTGGGGCTCTTTGGTTGTGTGTTTGTATTTGGCTTTTGCTTATCAATATTTAGTAAGCAGGTTCAAAAAGTAGATGGTATGCTTTCATATAGGTATTATTTGTTGGTTGGTTTACCTGTTGTTGCTAGTATATTTTGTATAACAGTATTACCTCTTATTTTCCCTCCTATGTGGATATGAGCTAGTCATTCTAAAATTGCAGATGCAAATTTTAACTTTTAGCTTATAAACTTTAAAGATACTAGAGAAGCTTAGTATGTAGGATGTGTTGGTTACTAATATTTAAATAGAAATTTTTTAGATAGCAAAATGTTATTATTTGTTTTCTTCCCACGGTACAGCATAATCACATTCTGGATTAGGACATGCTTTTTGTTCACCGTCTTTTTTAGTTGTTTTATGTAGAAGTATTGGTGATTTACATTTTGGACATTCTTCTTTTATTGGAGGATACCAGTAAGCATTTTTACATTTAGGGAAACCAGAACAAGCATAAAAGACTTTGCCTTTACGAGATTTTTTCTCAACAATATTATTTTTATTGCATTTTGGACACACTACGCCTGTATCTTTGGGCTTCTCAAGTGGCTCCATGTGCTTACAAGTTGGATAGTTTGAGCAACCAATAAATTTACCATAACGTCCTTGCTTGATATGTAAATCTGATCCGCACTCTGGGCACTTTCTATCTTCGACAACAGTAGGTTCTTCTTTTTCTATTTCTTTGCCGTCACTGTCGACACGACGAGTATATTTACAGGTTGGGTAGTTTGTACAGCCTATAAATCTACCATTTTTGCCTAAGCGAGATGATAGTTTGCTACCACATTCAGGACAGTCTTCATCGAGCTCTTCTTGGACTACATCTTTACGAGATACATCTTCAGCAATTTTGTTAATTCTCTCAATGAAAGGCTTCCAGAAGCTGTTTAATACGGTAAGGTAATCATTTTTATGATGCGCAATTTCATCTAATTCTTTTTCTAAGCCAGCAGTATAAGAATATTCAACATATTTTTTGAAATATTCTGTCAAAAACTTATTTACGACACGACCTTTATCGGTAGGTATGAAACGACGTTTTTCAACTTCAACATAGTCTCTTTGTTGGAGTGTTGAGATTATAGTCGCATAAGTCGAAGGTCTACCAATCCCATACTTCTCTAGGGCTTTGACTAGAGATGCTTCAGTGTATCGAGGTGGAGGTTCAGTTGAATGAGCTTTTGTTATAATATCTTTAAGAGGAACTTTTTCACCTTTTTCAAATTTTGGTAAAGTTTGTTCATCATTAGACTCTTTTTCATCTTCATCTTTTTCGACATTGTAGATTTTTAAGAATCCTGCATCGACAATTACGGTACCAGTTACTCTAAACTTGTGTTTTTCATTTTCTGTGATTAAATCAACAGATGTGCTATTCAATGTTGCGTGCTTCATCTGACAAGCAATTGTTCTGTTATATATTAGGCTATATAACTTAAATTCATCAGTAGTTAAATAAGGTTTCATAGACTCAGGAGTTCTACTAGCAGAAGTTACACGAATTGCTTCGTGAGCCTCTTGAGCGTTTTGTGATTTTTTACCAAACACTCTTGGTTTAGATGGCAGCATATCCTTATCAAACTTAGATTCAATGAAACTTCTGATATCATTAAGAGCGTCATTAGATAAGTTGGTTGAGTCTGTTCTCATGTATGAGATAAGACCAACAGATTCGCCATTGCCTAAGTCCATACCTTCATAAAGCTTTTGAGCCGTAGACATTGTTCTCTTGGCAGTGAAGCCTAGCTTTTTTGATGCTTCCTGTTGCAATGTTGATGTTATAAATGGAGGGTATGGGTTTCTTCTAGTTTTTTTCTCAGTAATACCTTCTACTATCAAAAAACCATTAGCATCTTTTGTGATGGTTGCTTTTGCATTTTCAGCATCTTTTTCTGCTGTGAAAGTGAACTGTTCAACTTTAGTGCCGTCAAACTCAGTCAGATTTGCAAAAATTTGTTTTTGCTTGAATATATCAGCAGTCAAGCTCCAGTAATCTTTTTTGACGAAATTCTCACGCTCAATTTCACGTTCAACTATCATTCTAAGAGCAGGGCTTTGAACTCTTCCAGCAGATAAACCACTAGTTATTTTACGCCATAGTAGAGGTGAAAGGTTAAATCCTACAAGAAAGTCTAATGCCTGACGAGCTTTTTGAGCATTAACTAAGTCCATAGATAGTTCTTTTGGATTTTCTATAGCATTCGTTACAGCTGATTTTGTGATCTCATTAAATGTAACACGATAAACATTTTTATCCTTCAGTAAACGTGCATTTTTAAGTACTTCTTGTACGTGCCAAGATATGGCCTCTCCTTCTCTATCTGGATCGGTAGCAAGATATATATTTTCTGCATTTTTTGCAGATTTTTTTATTGCATCTAAATGTTTCTTGCTCTTTTCACTTGTTGTAAATTTGATTTTAAAATTATCGTTTACATCAATTGACGTATCTTTAGAGGGTATTTCTCGAACATGACCAAATGAAGCCAAGATATCAAAATCGTTGCCAAGATATTTTTTTATAGTCTTCGTTTTGGCAGGAGACTCAACAATTACTAAATTTTTTGCCATTTTAAACCTTTGAAATAATTTTGTATAAAAAGAGTATTTTTGCGAATACTCGCGAATGAATTAATAAAATATAAGAAAACACTCAGCTTATCAATAGCTAATGTATAAAAGTTGGTTTTATAGCAGGCAAATATAGACTATAATTTCCTAAGTACTCTATATAATAAGTTAATTTATATATTTTAAGGTTTTTTTAAAATGAATCAAAAATGTGCAAAAGTTGTGTCTTTGTTGCAACAAAAAGGTGGCTCGGGAAAAACAACAACGGCAATTAATATTGCGTGTGGCCTAAAAGAGCAAGGCTATAAAGTTGCTATAGTTGACATGGATAAAGATAAACCTGATGCATACATGTGGATGACAAAAAACAATGATGCTGGTGATTTTGTTTATAACCTTGACGAGAAGAATGTAAGAGAAAAGGTTATAGAATTAAAACAAAACTTAGACTTTGTTGTTATTGATACTCCACCTAATTTCCAAACTGCAGCCCTAAAGTCAGCTTTGCTCTCTGACTTGGTGGTTATACCATGTTCACCAAGTGGAATGGACTTATCAGGTCTGATAGAGGCTAAGGATTTGGCTTTAACAGCTGAAAAGCCATACAAGTTTTTTGCAAATAGAGTGCAGATGCAATCGAATATGGCAAAGAGTTTACTAGAGTTTTTTGAAGAGGATGGAAATTATTTTGAAGCTTATGTATCTCAAAGTGTTAAGTTTATAGAAGCTGAAGCTGAGGGTGTATATGTGGGTGAGTATGCAAAGCAAAGTAAAGTACATATTCAAGTTAAAAAATTAGCTAGAGAAATAGTTGAGTTTTTTGGGGAAGAAAAATAATGGCCAAGAAAGTTTCTTTAATGAATCGTAAAACTAATTCTAAAGTTCATGATGCAGTAGCTCAAGAAAAAAAAGATATTCTCAGAGCTATGCAACTACAAGAGCTTAGTGATCAAGCAAGTAAAGTGGGCCAGCTTTTTGAATTACCTTTGAATCTTGTTAAACCTGATGCTAATCAGCCAAGAAAGACATTTAAAAATATTGATTCTCTTGCGGAAAGTATCCGAGAAAATGGTGTTATTCAGCCAATTATTGTTACTGCTAAAAAAAATGATGGAGCACATCATATCATTGCTGGAGAGAGAAGATATTTAGCAAGTCAAAAAGCAGGATTGACAACTATACCGTGTATAGTAAGACAAGAAGAGTCTGATGCAAGTATTATCTTATTACAGCTTTTAGAAAATGATCAAAGAGAGAATGTATCACCATTTGAAGAAGCAGATGCATTAAGAGATCTGATCGAAAATAAGAATGTCAAAAAATCTGATATAGCTAAGGTTTTAGGTCGAGATAATAGTTGGATATCGATGCGTCTAAAAATAGCTGATGCAGAAGATAATATCCGTGAATTATCAAATAAAGGTATTATTGAGGATGTAAGGACTCTATATGAGCTTAAAAAGTTCGCGGAAGAAATACCTCAAGGGGCTGAAGAGTTTGTAAAGAAAGCTTTAGAAAATAAAATATCAGGCTCGTATCGTAGTGCTATTACTAGATATAGAGATAACTGGAAGCGTAAAGCTGAGGTCCTAGATAGTGAAAAAATTGATGTGATAAATATCAAAAACATTTCGAAGGATGGTAATCTTTTAACTATAAAAGGTGCTCGTGGTGGTTCTAAGAATCATAGCTATACTTTTGAAATGACAGAAGAGTTTAAAAAAATACTATTTGATGCACTAATAAACTAATGTAAATATAAGATGAAAATAGCAATATTACAAACAGATCACATTCCTGAGCATCGACGTGGAGTTGCAGGTGGTAATTATCCTGATATGTTTGCCAATCTTTTTTTTAAGTTATCAGTAGTTGTTGATTTTGATATTTATGATGTGACTATCCAAGAATATCCCGATAATTATGATGAATATGATGGCTTTATTATTACAGGCAGTAAAGCTACAGCTTTTGATAATCTTTCATGGATAGTTAAGCTAAAAACAGAGATAAAGAATCTCTATCAGCAAAACAAAAAAATTATAGGTATATGTTTTGGACATCAAATTTTGGCTCAAGCCTTAGGCGGTAGAGTCGAGAGAGGGCCTATGGGGTTTGCTGTAGGGGTACGTAATGTTGAAGTTCTTACAAAAAAACCGTGGATGAGTCCATTTCATAATTATTTGAGTCTATTGTTTTATCATCAGGATATGATAGTCGAGTTGCCTGAGGATGCAGAGCTAATAAGCACAAGTGACTACTGCAAGGTACAGATGTTTTGTATTAATAATCATGTTTTGGGGATACAAGCACACCCTGAGATGCTAAAAGTGCATAATCATGCTCTTATAAAAGAATATCAAGATGATATAAAAAATGAGTTTCATCATGCTTTAGAAAGTTTGAGGATTAGGGATAATAGTTTGATAATAGCCCATTGGATGGCTAATTTTTTTGAGTATAAGGATTAGATATGCAACAAATAGGTAGAATTGTAGTCTTCGGGGACAGCCTTTTAGATAATGGTAATATTATGAAGACACTAGATATACCGGGTAAACCATATCATAATGGAAGATTTTCAAATGGTCTTGTTTCGACTGAGGTACTGGCCGAAATATTGGCTAAAGACCAAAAAACGCAGGAAATTAAGCATAAAAATTATGCTATTGGAGGTGCTCTAACTCATGGAGCCAATCCTTCTTCGCTATTAAAATTTCATTCTTTTTCAGTATCTGATCAGGTTGCTAGATTTGAGAATGAAGAAGGTCGTTTTGCTAATGATGATTTGGTTATTGTGAATGGTGGAGCAAATAACTTCATGTTCATGGTATACAATGAAATACCATATATAAATTTGATGCCGAAGTTCAGAGTGGCAAGAGATTTGAGTAAAATCGTCCGTAAAGTTATAAAAATGGGAGCTAAAAATATAATCTTGTGGAATATTCCTGATGTGACTAGAGCTCCGGGGTACAAAGAGTATCTTTCTAACTGGGTTGGTAAGTTCTTTAAATCATATTTGAAGACTAATGTGAATTTGCAAAATGGACTATTAAGAAATCGTGTTGCAGAGTTACAGATGCTTTTTCCCAATGTTAATCTTAAGCTTTTTGATTTCTTTACCTTATTAAACGATTGTATTGATTCTCCAAGAAAATATGGGTTTGAGAATGTTACTGATGCATGTATTGATAGCTATGGCGGTGCAGATTCTTTAGGTAATATCCAGTATGATATAGATATACTTGGTGATCCTGAAAAATACTTGTGTTGGGATTATTGTCATCCAACAGCAAAAGCTAATAAGGTTGTTGCTAATAGGATGCTAGAGTTATGGAAGCATGATATTTAGATTTAATAATAGAATCTCTTAAACCCTTTTGTGAATTCAGTTAAATGCTTATGCAAGATACTTTAACTACTGATTTTGATCCGGAAAACTATCCAAATGCTTTAATTGTAGGAAAATCTCAAGTTAAAGACTGTGATGAGGAGTCTGAATATCATAGTCATTCTAAAGCTCAATTAATATTGCCAACTAAGGGGCTTATTCAGTCAAATGTCGAGGCTAATATTTGGGCAGTACCTTTAGGCAGTGCATTATGGATTCCTAGTTATGTTTATCATAGTAATTTAATCACAAAAGGTGGTGAAGTGTGTATGGCTTTCGTAGATAAGTCAATGTTTGCTAATATGCCGAAGAAAGCTTGTGTGCTATACATATCTCCTCTAATAAAAGAGTTGATTCTATACTTATCACAACAAAGAGTTTTAGACCAATTGAATTATGAAAATCAAAAAATAGCTAGTGTTTTAGTTGACCAATTATCAAAAATGTTACCAACATTTTATAATTTTTCTTTACCTTCAGAAAAGATTTTACAAGAAGTAGCTCTTCAATGGCTCAGTAAACCAACAAAATATAAATATATATCTGATATGGCTTATGAATGTTCTGTTAGTAGTAAGACTTTGGCAAGGAAAATCAAAAAAAATATAGGGATGAATTTTAGTGATTGGAAAAAACAATTGCATATTGTTGTAGCGCTACAAAAATTATATGAAGGTTATTCAGTAAATTGGGTTTCTGAGTACTTAGGGTATGAATCGACGAGTACTTTTGTTACTTTCTTTAAGAGGATTTTTAAATGTTCTCCTAAAAAGTATGTTAAAGACTATTGTCAGAGTAATTTTTAAATATCATCAACGCTTATTTTTTCAGGATTTGCAACAAAAAGTGAAAAAATAACCATAATAACCGTTACACAAAGACAAATAATAAGAGGTAACTTCCAGCTAGAAGTTATTTGATGGAATGTCCCAGTTATAATAGGACCTAAAGCGGCTAATATATAGGCTATTGATTGAGATTTACCAGAAAGGACAGCAGCTAGTTGTGTATTACTAGTTCTGATGCCTATCAATATTAAGCTGACCATAAATGCACCACCAATTCCTACTCCTAGCATTATAATTGCAATAAAAGTAAATACATTAAGTAAAAGCAATAAAGTTCCTAAAAAATTACATAATGCAAATACTAATGTAAGAATATTTTTGTTTTTTAATATTCTCATAAGAGGAGTTATCATCAATACAGGAAGGCTTGATGATATTTGAAATAACCCTGCTAAATAACCAGCATTCTGAATAGAGTATCCTTTGCTTTCTAGAATGGAAGGAATCCATGTGGAAAGAGTGTACATAAGTATACCACTACATGATAGGAATATACTTATTTGCCATGCGATCTTAGATTTCCAGATGTGGCTATGGAGATTTGTGGAGTTATTATTTTTTGGTAATAGGGTTTTATTCTTAAGCTGAGGTAGCCATATAATTAAAGTTATTATACCAAGTATAGCAACACTTGATAGTGCTAGTGTTAAGCTAGAGTTGCTTGAGTAAGAGAGTCTTTGTGCTAGATGCATGATCGGTATCATTAAACTAATAGTTAGCCAAGATCCTAGACCCATCATTAATCCATACACGGATATCATAATGGGTATATTGTTTGGAAATTTTTTCTTTATAAAAGCTGGGATAAGAACATTAGATATGGTGATACCAATACCGATAATGATGGTACCTAAAAATATTGAATATATATTAATATGAGAGCGTATTAATATACCAAGAGTTATGAATGTTATAGATACTATTAAACTTGTTTCCAGCGAGAGTTTTTTTGTAAAAAAAAAAATAAATACAGATAATGTTGCAAAAATTAGTAATGGTAGGCTAACTAATAGTCCGGCGGTTACTGGAGAAATATTAATTGTATTTACAATATTTGTAAGTAGTGGTGATACTGATGTAATAGGGGCTCTTAAAATAGAGGCTATTAGAACAATTCCAATAAAGCAAATAAATAACTGTTTAGTATTTTTCATTTAATTATATTGATATGTTTTGGTACTTATATCTTATGATATTTATTTTTTTAGGAGGGACTATTTATTTGGTTTAGAGGACATTTCAGCTGTGAAGAACCATCTTAATAAAATATCTACCCTTTAAATCCGTCAGCCACTATATAGAATTCTCTAGATTTGGGTCTTGATGATTTAGGTTTGAACTGTACAACTTTGTTAAAAGATTCTCTCACTAGTTTAATATACTCATCACTACCTTGACCTTGAAATACTTTTGCAACAAATGAGCCGTTTTTGTTGAGATTAGTATTGGCAAAGTCTAAGGCCAGCTCAAGGAGGTGGATAGATCTAGCTTGATCAGAAGTTTTGTTACCACTAAGATTAGGAGACATATCAGATATTACACAGTCAATTTTTCTATTATTGATGAGTTGAATTAGTTTATCGTAAGTTTCATCACTTGAAAAATCACCTTGAATAAATTCTACTCCAGCAATTGGAGTCATATCAAGCAAATCTAAAGCAATAAGTTTACCTTTATTCCCTATGAATTTTATTACTTGCTCTGACCAGCCTCCTGGAGCAGCTCCAAGATCAACTATAAACATATTCTGTTTAAATAAATTGTATTTATCTTGTATTTCAAGGATTTTAAAACTTGCTCGACTACGATAGCCAAGTTTATTAGCTTGAGCTACATAGTAGTCAGAAGTATGCTCTTGAATCCATTTTTTAGTAGTAGAACCTTTAGACATGGTTATCTTAGAATTTTTTCTTTATATTGTATGGATATTTTGTACATAAATAAAGCATGCTGATGATATTGTTTTTGTGTATATCAAAAGCTTATAAAATAGGTGTTTTAGAGTTATAATTAATCTATTGGGATTCTCGTATTTTGAGTTTGAAATGTATAAAAGAATATTTGTGCTGAGTTTAGTGGGTTTGTCTATGGCTTCTTGTACTATAAAAGAAGATATTCAGGACAATATTGATCACTATGATAAGTTAACAAGGTATAGTAAAGCTAGAGAAGTTAGTTATAGTAAGCATACAAATGATATCGATGGAGCTAGATTTTTAGTGGCGAACTATCCAGATCAAGTTATTCGTCTGGATGGAAAGGATTTTAATGATAGGTATAAGAAGTTGATTGAGTATCTTAAAGATAACGGTTATACAATCATGATTAATGAGAAGTTACCTCAAACGGCTACTATTATCGCGGAACTTAATAAGCCTCTTCCTGATATGAAGTATATGGGAGTTATTATGGAACAGGATTCAAAAATGGGCCAAACTGTATATAGTATTTCTTACGGAGGGAATGAGTTTAAAGCTAGGCAGTTCTATACTGACTATAAGAAAACACTATGATTTTTTGGTAAATAACGAAGCAAGTATCAGAAGTATTACGCCACAGGTTATTGCTGAATCAGCTATATTAAAAGATGGCCAGTGATAATTACCAATATGAAAATCTAAGAAGTCGATGACATAACCTTGAAAAGCCCTATCATAGAAGTTACCTAGAGCTCCTCCTAATATAAGTGAGAATGAGATTAGGTTAAGTCTTGCACTAGTTGGTTGTTTGATTATCAAATATATAAGCACAATTGCAGCGATTAATGAAATAGTGGCAAACATAATCATTTGCCATGATGTTTGATCATTGCTTAGTAAACTGAATGCAGCTCCATGGTTGTATAATAAAGTAAAATTAAAGAAGCTAGTCACTTTTACAGGTTGTGCAAATTCTAATTGTGTATTAGCCAAATATTTTGTGTATAAATCAGCAATTATAATAGCAATTGCTATTATAAAATATTTAAGCTTATATTTAAGCGAACTCACGTGATTCTCCGTCTTCGGTAGTAATATTTTCAATACAGCGACTACAGATATCTTGATATTCTTGATTTTGACCTACAGTGGCACTACGGTGCCAACATCTTTCACACTTCGGTTCTTCGATTTTATTAACTTCAACATTTAGGCCTGTGATATTTGATTCAATAGAGTTATTTGTTCTTTCCTCAATAGCTCTCAGACTCGCTTTTGATGATATCAGTAAAAATCTAAGCTCATTACCAAGCTTCTCTAAAAGTTTATAATTATCATTATCTGCATAGATGATAATTTCTGCTTCTAATGATGCTTTAATTACATCTTCATTTCTTTTAATCTCAAGTATTCTATTGACTTCTGAGCGTATTTCTTGAATTTTTGCCCAGAATTCTAGATTTAATTCATCTTGATCATTAAATGATTTTAGATCAGTATACCACTCACAAAGTTGAATAGGTAGGTCAGTAGTCTTTGGTGTAGCCTCCCAAATTTCATCAGCTGTATATGAAAGTATAGGAGACATCCATCTTACTAGAGCATGTACTATATGATATATGGCAGTTTGAGCTGATTTACGTGGATGGCCATCTGCTTTTGCAGTGTATTGTCTATCTTTGATGATATCTAGATAGAAGCTACCCATTTCAATAGAGCAGAAGTGATGAATCAACTGGGCTACAGTATGAGTTTGATATTTATCATAAGCTTCAATTATTTTGTCCTGGAATTCTTTTGTTTTGGCTATTGCCCATTGATCTAACTTGACTAGTTTGTCAAACTCAATAATATCTGTTTCTGGATTAAAGCCTTCTAAGTTTGATAATAAGAATCTAGCAGTATTGCGTAATCTACGATAAGTGTCAGCAGTTCTTTTTAGAATCTGATCGGAAACAGCCATTTCGCTCTTGTAATCAGTAGATGCTGTCCATAGACGAAGTATATCTGCACCTAGAGTGTTGTAAATATCTTGAGGTGAAGTTACATTGCCTAGAGACTTGGACATTTTGCGTCCATGTTCATCAACTACAAAACCATGAGTGAAAACTTCTTTATATGGTTGGCTACCTTTAGCAGACATAGCAACTAATAGAGATGTTTGGAACCAGCCACGATGTTGATCAGAACCTTCTAAATATAAATCGGCCGGGTAGCTTAAACTTTTGTCTATATCTAAAATGCACATACTTGATGAGCCAGAGTCAAACCATACATCCAAAGTATCTTTTACGCGTTTGTATGTATCTGTTTCAGATATGAATTCACTATCGTCTGCATTAAACCAAGCTTCAATACCACCTGCTTCTATCTTTTGAGCTACTTTGTCAAGTATTTCGATAGTGTTAGGGTGTAATTCTTCAGTATCTTTGTGAATAAATAGAGGCAATGGTACCCCCCAAGTTCTTTGACGAGATATACACCAATCTGGTCTATCTTTAATCATACCCTCTATACGGGCTTGTCCCCAGCTAGGAGCCCAACTAGTTTCTTTGATTGCCTCAATAGCCTTTTCACGCAAACCTTCTTTTTCCATACTAACGAACCATTGAGGTGTGGCTCTAAATATCAAAGGAGTCTTATGACGCCAGCAATGAGGATAGCTATGTTTAATTTTGTCAAAATTCATTAAGCGCTTCTTTTCACCTAAGAGTTCAATGATTCTGTCGTTGGCCTTAAAGACAAACTCTCCGGCAAAGAGCTTAGTATTCTCACTATAACAACCGTTGCCTTTTACAAAAATTTCCATAGATAAACCATGTTGTACGCCTAATGCAAAATCCTCGACACCGTGAGTTGGAGCTGTGTGAACCATACCCGTACCAGAATCATCTGTTACATGGTCTCCGTGTAAAATTGGTACATGACGACTATAGAAAGGATGTTCTGCTATGATTCCTGTTAGCTTGTTGCCGCTTGTATTAGCTATAATCTGAGCATTTTCGATTGCATATCTCTTGATAGTCTGCTCAACAAGGTTCTCAGCTAGTATGATGTATGAGTCTTCAACTTTGATTAGACTATAGTTAAGTTCGTTGTGAACAGCTATGGCCTGGTTCGCTGGTAACGTCCATGGAGTAGTTGTCCAAATAACTGCAAAAGCATCATGATTCAGTGACTCAAGACCAAAGGCTTTAGCAAGCTTCGCTTTGTCTTTAATTTTGAACTTTACATCAATGGCTGGAGAAACTTTGTCCATGTATTCTACTTCGGCCTCTGCAAGTGCTGATCCACAGTCAGTGCACCAATGTACAGGCTTAAAACCTTTACTTAAATGACCATTTTCAATAATCTTTGCTAATGTTCTAATCATGTTAGCTTCATAATTAAAGTCCATAGTCAGGTAGGGGTTATCCCACTCACCTAATACACCTAATCTCTTGAAATCTTTCTTTTGTATTTCTACTTGTTTTTTTGCATATTTACGACATTCTTTTCTAAATGCATTTTCAGATATTTTTTGTCCAGCTTTACCGTGCTTTTTCTCTACTTGTAGCTCTATAGGCAGGCCGTGACAATCCCATGTTGGGATATAAGGGGCATCATACCCACTTAGTGTTTTTGATTTGACAATTATATCTTTCAGAATCTTATTAACAGCATGTCCAACGTGTATACTTCCATTAGCGTATGGAGGACCATCATGTAATACAAACTTATCTCGACCAGCAAAATGTTCTCTGATTTTTCTGTAAATACCTTGTTTTTCCCACTTGTTAAGAATCATAGGCTCTTTATTTGCCGGGTTGCCTTTCATTGAGAAAGAGGTTTTTGGAAGGTTTAAGGTGTCTTTGTAGTCACTCATGAGGGTTCCTTAGATATTTATAAATAGTTTATATTCTGAAATTAAAATTACTTAAGCTGAGATTATAAAGTACAAAGGTTATTATGTTAATACTCTTTATAATGTAGTTATTAATTTTTTTGCAGTTTCTGTATCTTTAGAAATCTGAGCTTTAAGTTCATCAAACGAGTTAAATTTTTTTTCTGGTCTAATAAAGTCAATAATTTCAGTAGTTATGTGTTTGCCGTAAATATATTCATTAAAGTTGAATATGTGTGTTTCTAGAAGATTGTTTTTACCATCAATAGTAGGTCGAGTGCCAGCATTTGTAACTCCATAGAATATTTCGTTACCAATATGAACCTTTGATAAATATACTCCTTTTAAGGCTGAATTCTTGAGTAGCTTCTGATTTACAGTGTGAAACCCGATTTTTCTACCGTTTTTTTGTCCATGTAAAACTCTCGAATTAATCTTTAGTGAGTTTCCAAGTAGTTTGTTTGCTTGTTTGATATTGTGCTCGGCAATAGACTGTCGAATTTGGCTACTGCTTATACGGTGATTATCAAGATTAAGTGTAGAAATTCTATCAACTGTAAATTTGTGAGTCAGGGAGTATTGTTTTAATAGTTCATAGTTGCCAGTTCGGTTTTTGCCAAATTTGAAATCATCGCCAACTATTATATGTTTTGTATTTAGCTTTTTAACAAGAAATTCCTCAATAAATTCTCTTGCTTCTATATTTGCAAATTTTTCATTGAATTTTTGACAGATTATATATTCAACTCCTAACTTACTGAGATTGATAATCTTATTTCTAAAGTCATATATTCTCGAAGGCGCAATTTCTTTGAGAAAGAACTCTTTAGGTAAAGGTTCAAAAAACATAATACAAGGTACTAGATTGTTCTCCTTAGCTATATTGATAAGCTTTTTTATGATTGCTTGGTGTCCTAGATGAACACCGTCAAATGAGCCTATAGCTACAGCTTTGGCTGAAGAATTATTAGTTTTGGTTAAGTTTGTAATAATTTTCATTATAAAAAAGAAGGTTTAAAGCTATTTTATTTAGGAGTATAATAGCCTATAGTATTCATTTTTTGTTGAAAAAAAGCAACTACTGATAGATACTTATCTGTTAGATGTTTAGGTTATCGTATAACACAAATTATTATTGAGTGGTTTAAATCATGGCACGTGAGAAAAGAATTAGAAAATTAAGGAATAAGATTGGTAAGGTTTTTGCGATTGAGACAAATCTTACTGGTAGGCAATTATTAAATAATCGTGTTTTAAATAAAGATGTTGCTTTTAGCCAAGAGGAAAGAATTGCATTTGATTTAATCGGTTATCTTCCTGAGAAAGTTGAAAGTTTGGACGAGCAAGCTGCTAGAGTTAAAAGGCAGCTTGATCAAAAGCCAAATGCTCTTGAGAAATATGTATTTTTGAATAGGTTGCATGATTTAAATACAACTCTTTTTTATCATTTTGTCCGCGAAAATATTGAAGATATAATGCCAGTTATATATACACCTACAGTTGGTGAAGCAGTACAAAAGTATAGTAGCTCATTTAGAAAACAGAGCGGACTTTTCTTATCTATAAGCCACAAAAAACATATTGCTAAGATCTTAGAAAGATACGAGTATAACAGTATTGACTTAGTTCTTGTAACAGATGGTGAAGCTGTTCTTGGTATTGGCGATCAAGGTATTGGTGGTATGAATATTAGTATCGGTAAGATCATGGTTTATGTTGCCGCTAGCGGTATAGATCCAGCGAGAGTTTTACCAGTTCAGTTGGATATGGGTACTAATAACGATCAGTTGCTAAGTGCACCTGGCTATCTTGGTATACGCCTGCCAAGGGTTTCAGGTGAGACTTATGATGAATTTATTGAAGAATTTGTGAGTCAGGTTAAGACAAGGTTTCCTAATGTGTTTTTGCACTGGGAAGATCTGGGTCGTGATAATGCTACACGTATCCTTGAGAAATATAAGGATAAGCTATGTACATTTAATGATGACATAGAAGGTACCGGTATTGTGGCAGCAGCTAACTGTATAGCCGCTGTCAAGACTGCTAGTGCAAAAAGGATAGAGGTGGGAGAGTTGACTCCCGAAGAAGCTATAAGTGGTATATGTGATATTAGAATAGTTATCTATGGTGCTGGAAGCGCAGGATGTGGTATTGCAAGACAGCTTGCAGATGTAATATCAGATAGAGCGGGTGTATCTATCGAAGAAGCTATGAAGAGTATCTATTTAGTTGATAGGTATGGTTTGGTATGCGATAAGTTAAGAGCGAAAAGAATTACACCTGAACAGAAGCCTTTTGTTAAATTTAGTGATGAGATTGATACCTGGAAAGTCGAAGATCCAAGTTATATAACATTAGAAGAAGCTGTCAAAAATACAAAATGTGATATTTTAATTGGAACCTCAGGTCAGCCAGGATCATTTAATGAGGAAATCATTAAAACAATGGCTAAAAATAATAATTATCCTATCATTATGCCTTTATCTAATCCAACTTCGCTATGTGAAGCATTACCTGAAGATATTATTAAGTGGACAGAAGGTAGGGCACTGATAGCCGCAGGTAGTCCATTCCCAGATGTAACATATAATGGGTGTAAATATAGAATTTCTCAAGGTAATAATGCCTTTATATTTCCTGGTTTGGGCCTCGGTTCAGTTGCAGTGCATGCAAAAATTCTTACAAAAGGTATGATTCGAGCTGCTTGTTACAGGTTGAGTGAATTATCTCCAATGGTAATCAATGAAGATATAACACAACCATTGCTTGCTAAAATATCTGACTTAGTTGAAGTAACGAAAGAGATAACTAAAGCAGTAGCTAAGCAAGCTATTTTGGAAAATGTTCATGGTGTAGACGTTGATTTGGAAGATCTTACAGAGGAAGAGTTTGATAGTGAGGTAGAAAGATTAATTAATTTATCGTCTTGGACACCAACTTACGCCCCTTATATGCCTATCTAAAATTAATAAATCTTATCTTATATTGATGCATAAAATTTGTTGAAACCAACCATAAAATTATGCTAGACTCAAAAAGATTTTTCTATGTCACTAGTTAAATATTTTTTGAGGAAGAGTTGTGGTAGGTAGATTGAAAAGAACTTGTATGTTGGTTGGCAGCTTACTAGCTTGCTATGGTTATGCTTATTCAGAAGACTCCCCACAAGTGGTTTCTCAGGGAGGGCCTCTGGGAGCTACAAGTATTGGAGATCAGAGTCTTGGTCAATCATCACAAAATAGTACAAGCTCAGCTTCGACTTCAGCAAATGCTTCTCAGCAGTCAAGTGGTAGCGTGAATGAGAGAGAGTTATTGCTTAGTTTACAGAAGCAGGTTCAGCAGCTTCAAGGTCAGTTACAGCAGTTAAAATCACAAAATGGTAATGGTGGTTTAAAAAATACATCTAATGGTAGCTCATCGTTTACTACATATAGTTCAAAAGTAGATGGCAATAAAAACCACGGATCTCTTGGTGGTAATGGTGAAGGTAGAGATTTAAGTCGAGCTCTAGTGTCAGATAGTGATCCTTCTGATATTATGCAAAATGTTAGTGCTAGCGACTCAATTGTAAGTTTAGGAGATCAGCCAGCTGGAGGTATTTTCAGCTCAAATGGTGGTATTGACGTAGGTGGGGCTCCAGCAATTACTACACAAGGTCAGGTAACTTACTTAGGTTCATACTCTGGTAACAACAGTATTCCTATTGGACAGATTTCTTCAAACCTTTTTGCATCTACACTATTAGGTCAAAGAGAGAAATTTGATGATTATTCGGTATTCTTTGGTGGCTTTATCGAGGCAGATGCACAAGCATGGTGGGGTAGTGGAATTACTAAGAATAATCCTAACAATCAAAGATTATCTGCTAATGGACAAAACATATATCTAACGAATGCAAAACTGTATTTCCTATCAAATCTAGGGCATTATGTAACAGCGCAGTTTGACTTTGATACAGATGAGTCAGGAAGCTTTGGTTTAGGTAACGCTTTTGTTATATTTGGTAACCTTGATACATCGCCATTCTTTGTAACAGCAGGTAGAAACAAACCAACTGTTGGATCTTATGGTGGTGGTGGTTCATGGACAGGTGGTATTACCGGTTTCTTAGCTCCTGATAATGTCACTAACGTTTCATTAAACTATAAAGACGCGGTATGGAACGCATCTGTGGCTGTATTTGGTTCAGATGACAAGCATGCAAACTTCTCTACAGGTCTATTCTATGCAGATAGTTGGACTCCTAATCTAGGTGCAGGTTTTAACGTTGGTTATGTATATAATATTGCAGGTGCTGGAAATAGCTCTATTCCATTAGCTCTGGATAATTTGAATAGAAAAGGAGATACAGTTGGTGCTATTAACGTTGATGGAAACTTGGCTTATAGTATGTGGGGAGGAATATTCCAGATAGGTGCCGGATGGGCAAGTACCACAAATGCCGAAGAGTTTAACGGTGTTGGTAATGGTAATGTGTTAGCAGGTGCATGGTACGGAGCACTCAACTACGCAGCTATGCTAGGAGGTAGAAATACTAACTTTAACGTTACTTATGGTCAATCATACAATTCTCAAGCAATACCAATGGGTACAGCAAATGCATCACCAAACTTTGGTAATACTGCAACAGGTATTAAAGAGCAGCTTATTTTCTCTGCTCAGAGAGCATACTTTGATGATAACGTTCTATTTGGTCCAGAGTATGCATATCAAAGACTATATAGTGGTGAACATATGAATACAATTACTCTCGATATGTCAGTATACGTATAGAAATATATTATGAATGCTTAAAAAAAAGATATATGCTTCAGCATTAATTTTTTCAATTTTTGACATCTCTTATGCAGATGATCAGCAACAGTTGAGTCAACAGGAAGTTGCTCAATTAGCAAGTCAAATTAAATTGCTACAAGCAGAGATTAATAATTTAGATCAGCAAGAAAATACAGAAGTCAAGGTTGGCTTAGGCTCGCAACAAAAAGCTAATATTGAATTTAGTGATTTTGATAAAAATGTAAGAGTTAGAGAGCAGTATTTGCAAGAGCAAATGGTTATAGGTGCCCCTGCTAATAGCGATAGCGACCAGGTCGATGTTGGTGATCAAGTTAAGATTACTACGCAGGGTGAAGTTACTTATGTGGGCTCATTCTCAAGTAATAACACCGTACCGATTGGTCAGTTACCAAGTAACCTTTTTGCATCAAGTATTCTTAGACAGAGAGCATTCTTTGATGATTATGCAATCTTTTTTGGTGGATTTATTCAGGCAGATGCTCAGACATGGAATGGTAGCAATATTACAACAAGGTCAGGTGGAACTTTTGAGGGTAATGGCGAAAATATATACCTAACAAGTGCAACACTATATTTTTTGGCAAATCTTGGGCATTATGTAACTGCTAATATGGATTTTGTCGCTGATCAAAATAATAACTATGATCTTCAGGATGGTTTTGTTATTTTTGGTAATCTTGACACAACACCAGTATTTGTATCTGTTGGTAAGTATAGACCTTCTGTTGGATCTTATGGCGGTGGTGGTCCATGGACAAATAGTATTACCGCAAACATGTTTAGACCAAATAGAATTACCAATGCAGCTATAAACTATAGAGGTGACACCTCAAATGCCAACTTTACACTTTTTGATGCGGAGAATCATGCAACTTTTTCATTAGCATACTTCGATGCTGTAAAAATTGATAATCTAGGACAAATTGGTTTTAACCTAGGGTATATGCATGATATTAGAGGAGCTAATAGTAGATTTAGTTTTATAAATAATCGTGTTGGTGAGTTTAATGTCGATACAGCAATTAGTATCCAGAGTATACCTTTTTTACCTGGTAATCTAAATCTTGGGGCAGGTTGGGCAACGACTACTACGCAAAGTACACAGTTTAACGGTTATGGTAATGCTTATGCAGGAGCTTTTACAGTGCAGGCTGCGTATACATTAACATTGTTTGGTAAGGGGCAAAACATTAACGCCAGTTATGGACACTCTTATAATGCTGATAATATTCCTATGCCACTATCTGCAGGGGTTGGGACTTTCAAAACAGCTTCAGGGATTAAAGATCAGATTTTGATATCTACCCAAAGGTCTTTATTTGATGATAATGTACTGGTTGGCCCAGAGTACTCTTGGCAAAGCTTGTATAATGGTCAGAAAATGAATACGTTCACTATAGATTTATCTGTGTATGTTTAATATGAGCTTTAGCTTTATAAAAATCGATAAATAGAGTAAGATTAGTAATTAGTATATATAATAAATTTATAGGACATATATGTCTTTCTTGGTTGCAATAGTTGGTAGAGCCAATGTTGGTAAATCTACTCTTTTTAATGTTTTAACAAACTCTCGTGATGCATTGGTTTTTGATTTTGAGGGAGTAACTCGTGATCGTCAATATGGTCAGGCTAAATACGATGGCTTAGATTATCTTGTTGTCGATACTGGAGGTATATCAGATCAAGATGCAGGTTTTGATGAGTTTATGGCAAAACAGTCTCAGATGGCAATAGATGAAGCGAATTTAGTTTTCTTTGTGGTTGATGGTAGATCAGGTTTAACAGCTGGAGATGAGTATGTTGCCGATCTTTTGCGTCAGAAAGATAAGAAAGTAGTAGTTGTCGTGAATAAAGTAGATGGTGTTGAAGAAGAGTCTGCAATGGCGGATTTTTATAAATTTGGCTTTGAAAAAGTATTTTCAGTATCAGCAGCACATCGTAGAAACACCCAAAAGCTTATTGATAAATTTCTTAAAAAACCTCTGAATGAATACTATCAGGACTACACTCAGACACAAGAGCATAAGGAGCAACTGCGCCATGGTATACACTTCTCGCTTATTGGGCGTCCTAATGTAGGCAAATCAACACTCACAAATAGAATGCTTGGAGAAGACAGAGTAGTGGTTTTTGATATGCACGGTACTACTATCGATAGTGTTAGTATTCCGTTTGAGCGCCATGGGCATAAATACACTATTGTTGATACAGCAGGTGTGCGTAAAAGAGGTAAGGTAAAACAGACATTAGAAAAGTTTTCTGTTATTAAGACTCTACAAGCAATACAAGATTCAAATGTTGTGGTTGCTGTGGTTGATGCAAGACAAGGAATTTCAGATCAAGATTTAAGTTTGATACATTTTGCTATCAAGAATGGTAGAGCACTTGTGTTGGCTATAAATAAGTGGGATGGTATGACTGAAGAAGATCGCAATCAAGTTAAACAAGATTTGAAGCGAAAATTATTCTTCTTAGAAGATTATGTCGATATGCACTTTATTTCAGCATTGCATGGTACAAATGTGGGGCATGTGTTTGAGTCTATAGATACTGCATATAATTGTGCGAATAAAAAAATAACTACAGCAGATGCAACTCGTCTGATGCAACTTGCTGTTGAGGCTCACTCACCCCCGATGGTTGGTAAATTTAGAATTAAGCTTAAGTATGCTCATGTTGGTGGGCATAATCCTCCTGTCATCGTTATACATGGTAACCAAGTTAATAGATTACCTAACTCATATAAAAGATATTTAGAAAATTTCTTTAGAGAAGCTTTAGATTTTCGTGGTACTCCTATAGTATTTGAATTTAAACAGTCAGACAATCCTTTTGCAGATAGAAAAAATAAGAGAACAAAAGATGAAGGCAGTAAGAGTAAAAAAGCTAAATAAAATTGCTGAAGAAGTAACGATTAGTATTAGTGGTGCAAAAAATGCTCTGCTACATTTAATTTTTGCAGGATTGATTCCAGATACTAAGACCAAGTTTTGTAATGTACCTACAACTCTTTTAGACTATAAAGGGGCTAAGGAAATTTTAAAAAATGTTGGTGCTAGAGTCGTAGAGAAGGGAGAGTGTGTAACTATTGATACCAGTTCTATCTCGAATGAACCTCTTGAGTTATGCGGTGAGATGACATCTAAAACTAGATGCTCACTGATGCTACTAGGCTCTATGTTGAAGAAGAAGGGTCGTGTAAGAATTGGCTTTCCTGGAGGTTGTAGCTTTAGTGAAAAAAGACCTTTTGATATTCATCTTAATGGGTTGGAAGCTCTTGGTGCAGAAGTGAAGTTGGCGGATGATTATATAGATGTTATCTATAAGGAAGAAAAAGACGCTGAGTTTAAAATGCTTTTTCCTTCTGTTGGTGCTACTATGAATTTGGTCATGTATGCTGTCATAGGTAGTTCTGAGGTAGTTCTTGAAAATGTTGCCTTAGAGCCGGAGGTCGTTACTTTAATTGACTATCTAAATCAATGTGGTGCAAATATTTATTTTGATACTGATAGTAGGAAGATCAGGGTAATTGGTGTTTCTAGGTTGTCAGGATGTGAGTTTGAGATAATTTTTGATCGGATTCAAGCTATGACCTATGCTGCTATGGCTTATTTATATAAAACAAATGTTACAATTACGAATATTAATACTAATGATACTTATAACATTGAAAAGCCTCTTGAGAAGCTTACAAATATAGGTGCTAGATGGGAGTATGATCAAGCTGGTAATAGTATTAAATTCTTCGGTAAAGATAGCATTATAAAAGGTGATGATATAATAGCAGCACCTTTTCCACATTTTCCTACAGATTTGCAGCCTATATTTGCAGTTATGTTATTTATGGCAAATAGTTCAAGTACTATTCAAGATACCGTATATCCTGAACGCATCAATTATGTGTACCAGATCCGTAAGATGGGTTTCAATATTTCAATAGATAATAATTTAATAAAAATAAGCCCTGTTAGAGATTTGAAAAATATACGTCCTGCTGTAATGAGTGTAAAAGATTTGCGAGCAGGCATGGCATGTTTAATGGCTGGATCATTGTTGGATGAGTTTTCGACTATTAATAATGCTCATCAAATTTTTAGAGGGTATAATAATCTTATAGAAAATATGTCTCATTTTATGCAGATTGAGATTTTAGATGGTAATGTTTAGGTAGCAGATGTCAAAATATATATCTTTAGAACAGTATAATACATATCGCATAAAATCTTATGCTAAGCATGTTTATTTTCCAAATAATGAAAAAGAGTTATTAGAAATTGTGAATAGGCATAATCAGGTATTTTTTCTTGGTAACGGTAGTAATGTTATTTTTTCAAAAGAATATTATGATGATGTTGCGTTTGTGGTATTTTGTGAAAATTTTAATTCCTTTAATATTGATGATAAATGTGTAAAAGTTCAAGCAGGAGTCTTATTGCAAGATCTTGCACTTGCGACCTATGAGGCTGGTTTAAGTGGCATAGAGACTTTTTATGATGTTCCAGCTAGTGTAGGTGGTGCATTGATTATGAATGCCGGTGCTTATGGAGATGAAATATATACATATGTAAAAAGTGTTACGATTCTGGATCTCAAAACAAAAAAAATAAAGAAATATCTCAAAGATGAAATTGAGTATGGTTATAGATACTCTATGTTTAAATATCTTAATGATATTTGTATATTATCAGCGGAGTTTGAGTTTGAGTCAAAATCTAAGCAAGAGATTAAAATGAAACTTGATGATATCTATTCGAGAAGGTTATTGAATTTGCCTCAAAAACCTACAGCGGGAAGTGTTTTTAAGAGACCTCAAGCAAATATGCCTGTAGGAGTTATGGTTGAAGAGCTGGGACTTAAAGGTAAGCAAGTTGGAGGTGCTCAGATATCCCCTAAACATGGAGGTATTATAGTTAATAATGGTCATGCTACGGGTGAGGATATACTGCGACTTATAGAGCTCATAAAACGAGAGGTTTTAGAACATTATAGTATTGAACTACATGAAGAACAGATTGTTATTTAATATCTTTAGTTAAAAGCTCTTTTTTATATGTTTAATATCGAATATACTTTGTTTAGGAAAAATATTTTTAATAAATTATGAAAATAAAGATTTTATCTTCTTTCATTATGGTATCTTTATTTTTTAGCAGTTCTTTTGCTGATACTATTACAGCTAAAGCTAATCAAGCAGTTAATGTAGACACGAGTGATAATCCGTTACGAGATTATGCTCAAAAAACATCTATAAATACAGATTCAGCAATTAATACGGCGCCCACATCATCTAATAACACTCAGATTCTCGATACAAATCAGAGTGATGATAATGTTCCTAAGGCAAATGATTATGGAGATGCATTGAGTAGTTTGGTTGATACAAGTGATGATGATTATGATAAGCTGATTGCAGAAGCAAATGCTATTTTAGCAGATAGCACACCATCTGAAACCAAAAAAAAGATTGATGCTTTCAATAAAGAATTAGAAGAAAGGTCTAAAAAAGAAAAAGACAATTTTATTAAGAGTACAGCAGGTAATACTTTGAGTAAAGCGAGTGATATAGTCAATAGTAACCAAACACAGAAAGTAGATCAGAAATTTGATGAGTCCTATAATACATATTCAGAAAAATCATCAGGTGATTATATAAATGAAAATGTTAAAAACTATGATGAGGATTATAAGCCAAAAAACTATGATGGACTTCTTGAAAGTATTAGTACTCCTAAGGATATTGAAGAATCTTTCAATGATATAGATAAAGATGAAAATGATGATTTTAAATATAAACTAAAAGATGGTTATCCTATTGAGCAAATAACAACAGTTGGTTTATTAAGTGGTGAACAGAAGCGCTATAAGAAATGTTTGATAATGAAGACTTATGGTGGTGGTACATGGAGAACATATTGTCAGCCACTTAAAAAGCCTACTAAATGTCCTGATTATGATTGGCAACAGCTATCATCTATGTCTATCATGTACTGCTAAAATAAAAAACTATTAATTCTTTTTAAACTCCATTATTTGTTTTTTAAGCTCGTCTAGGCTTATTCTATTAGGATTTGCGCGTGGGGTTATATTATTATCTTCATTCTTGCGAACCGCATAACCGTATAGAGCTTCTATTTCTAATTGTAGATTTTGCTTAAATTTTTTAATAAAAGTATTCCACATATTTTTACCAGTCAAACAAGTATGCATATTTGTATCTGCTAGAGGCTCATTGAGATGTCTAATATCTTCAAAGACAGTATTAGTGTTCTCATAAGTAAATGTAATAAGATCTGATTCGATAGCAGGAGTTTTGTATCTACTAGTTTGTAGGGTATTGCCCCATGTTAGAAGATCTATCATATCATTTGTATGCTTTGACTTACTAATAGTTGCAAAAGCTTTTTTCATGGTAGCAAAAGATTTATCGCCAAAGGTCGAAAATAAAAGGATACCATCATCATTTAGTAGCTCATAGTAGTCATCTAATTCTTGAGCTAAATTATCGGTTAGATGGATAATACTATTTGATATAATTATATCGAAAGATTGGATTTGATCTTGGTTTTTATGTATTCTTGTATTAGGAAAGCGACTTTGTAAACTGTTTAAATAATCATCATCACAATACCCAGTTACCAAGATATCTGATGGATTAAGCTTTATGAAGTCAAGTCTTTTGAGTAGCCTATGAGCTATCTCATTTTTAATAAAAGATTGTCGATATAACTTTCTGTTGGATATTCTATTTAAGAAGAGATTATAATTAAACATAAGTGATCGCAATAACATATTTGTATGAAGATTATAACAAAAATACTGCAAATACTCTCTATTCAGAATTGTTTATTATGTAGACAGTCAGCAGAAGATATAGTTTGTAATTACTGTTTACATAATCTAGAAGAAGACTTGAATACACAGCAGTACAAGTTAGATTTTGATATTGAGTATGATTATTATCACCTACTTAGTTACACAACAGAAGTTAGATATTTATTACAAAAGCTTAAGTTTCAAAAAGATTTGTTAGTAATGCGGGTGTTCAGTAAGCTTATGCAGAAATGGTGGGATAAGATGGGCGATAAATACTTCGCTGATGTTGATGCCATTGCTACAGTGCCCATACATAGACTTAGATATGTCTATAGAGGATTTAATCAGTCTGAGCTACTTGCTAGTGAATTAGCAGAATATGCTGATATTAGAACAGTGTTTTCAAATTGCTCACGTACGAAATATACAAAGTCACAAGCTAAATCATCCAAGCAAAAAAGAGCTTCACAGATAAAGGGAGTATTCCAGCTTAATCAACCTATTGTAGCTAAGCATTTATTGATATTTGATGATGTTTTGACAACAGGGGCAACGATTAGAGAATTTATAGGAACTATATCAGAAGGTAGCCAAATTGATAAAATATCTATAGTTACTCTCGTGCGTCCAGAATAAGAAGTCTGCAATGTAGCTAATCCGAATAACTTTTGAAGCCGTTTTGTTATCCTATGGCTTGACCTAGGATCCACTTATTATGGGTTTTAAACTTGGATTCTACGATCAAGTCGTAGAATGACATTTTTCTTTCTGATGAATTATTTGCTATAAGAAAATGTTATGAATATGATAAAATCAATATATTTAACAATCGTATATAATTTTGTAATAATACTATCAACAAATTAAAAGATTATATGAAAAGGTATCAAAATGAAAAAATTAGTATTATTAGTGGTTTCAGTTATGGGTTTAATAAATGTGAGCTTTGCTAGTGGTTTACATGAGCTAAATAGTTTCTCAAGTAGCTCATTCCCACCACCAGTGATGATATTAGCCGAGTAAGGCTTACTCAGGAAGTTTTAGTTTAATTCTACCACCTAGTATATGAGCATGAATATGAAAAACCATCTGTCCACCTTCTTTACCAGTATTAAAAACAGTTTTAAAACCTTTTAAGCCAAGTAGTTTAGCAACCTTTGGTATACTTAACATAAATTTACCCATAAGCTCTTCATCTTCTTCAGTTAGCTTATTCAGGCTAGCTATATGTTTCTTTGGAATAACTAAAACATGAGTATCAGCAGCTGGATTGATATCATGAAAAGCAAAAACATTTTGATCTTCATAAACTTTCTTTGATGGAATCTCGCCTGTGATAATCTTACAAAAAATACAATCAGACATTTATTTCTCCTTTTTGAAAATATAATAAGCCAAGCAAACAACACCTGCTATCAATATGGTTGTACTATGAGTAGTGATTAAATCCTGCAATTTAGTCAGAGAGCTAGTATCTTTAGTTATATTTGCTATAGCGCCTGTAGATATTAATAAAACACTTGCACCCAATGCAAATCGATGCTTTTTCTTAGGTTCTTTAGCTTTACTAACTTGGTGTGATGGCGTGGTTTTTAAATTCATCTGCGTATGTTGTAATATATCAAATACCATACGTGGCAGTTCTGGTAGTCTATCACTAACTCTAGGCATATTCTCTAGCGAACGATGATAAAAACCTCTTAATCCCATTTGTTCTTTCATCCATTTCTCTAATATTGGACGAGATGTTTCCCATATATTAAGTTCTGGACATAGTTTTTGTCCAAGACCTTCAACATGAAATAGAGTTTTCTGCAACAATGTAAGTTGAGGTTGTATATTCATGTTGAAACGACGAGCAACAGCAAATAGCTGCATCAAAGTATAGCCTAGTGAAATTTCTTTCATAGGTTTTTCAAAAATTGGCTCACAAACTGTTCTGATAGCAGACTCCAATACATCTTCACGCGTATCACTAGGAACCCAGCCTGACTCTATGTGTAGTTCAGCCACTTTGCGATAGTCACGTTTAAAAAATGCCAAAAAATTACCTGCTAGATAACGCTGGTCATCACGATTAAGTGTACCAACAATACCAAAGTCGATAGATATGTATTTTGGATCTGCTGGATTTGTGACATCGATAAACATGTTACCGTGGTGCATATCTGCATGGAAGAAGCAGTCATCAAACACTTGAGAGTAGAATATCTCCACACCTCGCTGTGCTAATAAACGGCGATCTACTCCTAGCGCATCGAGAGTTTCGATATCAGATACTCTGACACCACTGACACGCTCCATAACCATTACTGTAGAGCTAGTATATTCCCAATATATCTTAGGTACATAATGTATGGTTGAGCCTTCGAAGTTTCTGCGTATTTGAGATGCATTAGATGCTTCGCGTACTAGATCAAGTTCATCAAAGAAGCTTTGATTAATTTCTTTGACAATTTCAACAGGCTTGAAACGCTTAATTTCTTTTAGTTTGCTAAGTAGTGTTGCAAAGAAAAGCATCAAAGAAGTATCAAGTTTTAGGATTTTCTCTATACCTGGTCGCAATACTTTAATTACAACTTTTTCATCATTTTGAAGTACTGCACCATGAACTTGAGCAACTGAAGCAGAGGCTAGCGGGGTGCTTTCAAAACTTTTGAATATCTTAATTATTGGTTTTTTTGCAGCATTTTCAATTTGTTGAGCAGCAATATCGTTATCAAAAGGAGGCACGTTATCTTGGAGCTTAGATACCTCTTTTATAACTTCAGGAGGAAGCAGGTCAGCACGGACAGATAACGCTTGTCCAAACTTAATAAATATAGGTCCAAGTCTCTCTAGTGCTTCTCTAATTCTGACACCGTGCTCTAGTTTGCGTATTCTTGGAGAGTAATAAAAAGGGTTTACTAAAAGTATAAGCTTAAGACTTCTTATTTTAGTTGCTCTAATTGGTTCATTGAGAAGGCAATACCTATTTATAATATAAAAAATATATATAAGTCTTAGAAATTTTCTAATCATTGTATAAGCTCTGTAATAAGTTTAGTTTGGCTTCTATTCTATCAGTAGCCTGTTTTAGCTCTTGAACTTGACGATAAAAAATATTTATCTCATTTTGTGATATTAATGTTCTTTTTTCTTCAGTTAAAAAATCTTTAATATCAACTATAGTTTCTTGGCGTGATGTTCTAAGATATTGTTTCGCTTTAGTGAATGGTTTCGCTATTATCGCTGCAAATTCCGGGCTAGTAACTTCAGATATCTTATATACTAAATCAATATCAATAGCACTTATGAACTTATTGAACTCATTTAGGTCTTTAAGGCTACCTTGGTAATCAAGTTTATTGGCAATTATAAGTTCTTGAAGATTTTTGTTAAATATCAGTTCAAGTATATAAGCCAGTTTACCTTTTAGCACATTTTTAGAATGCTCATCAGTAGCATGGATTTTTGATTTTTCGACTTTTAATGTAACCGAAAAATCAATATCAGTAATCTCTACCCTTAATGTTTTTTTATTAAGAGGTAGCAGCAAACTACTCATTTGTGGGTCAAGTTTAGATAATAATATTAGGGCTCTATCTATTATTTGAATCATCTTAGTACTTATATCCGATATGTAAAGCTACGATTCCACCAGTCATGTTCTGATATTCCACATTATCAAAACCAGCATCATACATCATTTGCTTTAGTGTTTCTTGATCTGGATGTTTGCGGATTGATTCAGCGAGATATTTATAACTTTCAGCATCTTGAGTGATGATTTTGCCTAAAAAAGGTAAGGCTTTGAAAGAATACTCATCATAAACCTTAGACAGCATAGGTACTATGGGTTTTGAGAATTCTAGTACTAGTAATCTTCCACCTGGTTTTAACACTCTACACATTGATGCTAGAGCTTTAGCTTTGTCAGTGACATTTCTTAAGCCAAAAGATATTGTTATACAGTCAAAATAATTATCAGGAAATGGTAGAGATTCAGCATTAGCTTGAACATATTCAATATTACCTACACACCCTTTATTGGTAAGCTTCTCTTTACCAACTTCTAACATTGATGAGTTGATGTCACTCAAAACCACTTTACCTTGTGAGCCTACCATTTGACAGAATTTATATGCTAAATCACCAGTTCCTCCAGCTAAGTCAAGAACTCTGTCTCCTTTGCGTATGCCAGTCTTTGCAATAGTTTGTTTTTTCCAGATGCGATGGATACCAAAAGACATTAAATCATTCATTAAGTCATACTTAGCCGCTACTGAGTGGAAAACTCCGGCAACTTTTTTTTGTTTTTCTTCCCAAGGTACTTCTGTAAAACCGAAATCTGTTGTTTTATTTTCTTTAGACATTTAAACTAAAAATTATAATATTAAGATATAATTTCATTATAGCAGAATATCAAGTATTTGTATTGGCAAGATACCATTAAATAGGGAGTGTAATAATGTATATATTATCTGGAGATATCGGTGGAACTAATACTAGGTTAGAGGTTTCTCTTCTAGAAGATGGTTTAACACAGAGCATTGCCATCAGGAAGTATAAAGGAGCAAACTTTAATTGTTTGTCTGATATTGTTGATAAGTTTTTGCTAGAAGTTGATTTGGTGGGGCAGATTGATTCTGTGTGTCTTGCTGTTGCTGGATTTGTCGCAAATGGAGAAGTTCAAGTAACAAATTTACCATGGTTAGTCTCAGAGCAGTATATCTCAGAAGGCCTTGGGATAGATAAAAGTAAAGTTAAAGTTATAAATGACTTTGAAGCCATAGGTTATGGAATAGAGTCTTTGGATAGAGAAAAAGATCTTATTACTCTCCAAGAAGGTAAAAAAGATGATGAAACATTGTGTGCTGTAGTCGGTGCTGGTACAGGTCTAGGTATGTGTCTAGTTAGTTATGATAAAGACCATAATCCTAGAGTGTACAAAACTGAAGGTGGGCATGTTGACTTTTCACCAGTTGATGATGAGCAAATTCAACTCTTTAGATTTATGCGTAGAACTTTTCATCGTATATCACCAGAGAGATTTTGCAGTGGCTATGGTATTTTCAATATATATAAGTATGTTGTACGTAATCCTTTATATGATCAGCCAGAGTGCCAATCGCTAAGAAGAGAGTTATTTAGTGTGTCAGATTCTGATAAAGCAGCAGTTATTGTTAAGTATGCCATAGATCATAGGGAACCCTCTGCGTTAAGAACTATAGATATATTTTTAAGTATATATGGGTCAGTGGCAGGTAATTTAGCATTATCAAGTTTACCTTTTAGAGGGTTGTACATTGCTGGAGGTATTGCACCTAGACTTATCAAACAAATCAAAGAAAGTAAGTTTTTAGAGAAGTTTAGAGATAAGGGCAGGATGTCTAGTATGATGAAAGATTTTCCAGTTCATATAATTATGAATACAGATGTTGGTTTAATTGGTGCGCGTACTTATGCAGCCGGCTTAGTCAAAGTAGAGTAAAATTATTTTTTTTCTTTGAGATATTTTGAAAGTCTCAATGCTCCCAACCATATTAGATAAGCTACTACACATCCTGCTATTGCTACATAAAAAGTAGCAAATACGAAAAAGATCCCAACTAATATAGCTAATTCAGTAATAAAAAATATAGCTAATATAGCAATCAGGCAAATACAGCTGAAAACATTCCTGTATGTACAGATTTTATTTGCTGAATTTGGTTCTTGGTTTAAGCTTTCTTGATTCATGTTATTTATATATCGTTATAATAGGTTAATTATACAGTTGGTAATTATTGCATTGCAAATGAAATATTAAGATTATCTTTTTATATGTTTTGATAGATAAATAGATTGAATTATTAAGAAAATAAAAGTTATGCCAAGAAGGCCAAAAAGTTTAAAGTTCATCCATATATTCGTTGAAAAAAAGTAAGCAACAAATAAGTTAAGAGTTCCTAGCACTGTAAAGTAAGCACCCCACATATTGTTGATTTCTCTCCACTTATGTCTTTTTAACTCAACGGCTTCTTTGAGAATTTTTTGCATTGGTGTTTCTTTCATTGTGTATGTTGATATTATCAAACCAATTCCTATTAACCAGTTGATTATGCTAACTTTCCATTTGATAAACTCTTCATTATGGAAGTATAAAGTGGCTCCGCCAAATACCACAACAAGTACAGCTATTAGAATTTGTGCTTTAGCAATTTTTCTATGAGCAATATACTCCCAAATTACTTGAGCAACTGTAACTATAATCAATGCAGCAGTAGCATAAAAAATATCATAGACCTTATAAACTGTAAAAAATACGATTGCTGGCAGCAAATCATTAATCATTTTATTCATTTGTATTATTGTTAAGTGTTGTATAATGTCATAAAAGTATAACTCTTGTTGCTAAGATAATGAAGAAATTAATTGAACTATATAGTTATGGTAATAATGTAACTGAATTAAAAGAGATAGCTGATATTTTGGATAGTGATGGTGTTCTTGCTGTACCAACTGATTCAGGATATGCTTTAGCTTGTAGGATGAAATCAAAAAAGGCTATAGATAAGATCATCAAAATACGTGAATTAGACGGAAAACATAATTTTACTTTATCTTGTAAAGATTTATCAGAAATATCTGAATATGCAAAAGTTGATAATAGCGCTTATCGAATTCTAAAAAGATATACACCGGGGCCTTTTACTTTTATTTTAAATGCAACAAAAAAGGTATCATCATTATTGGTTACTAAATCTAAAAATACAGTTGGTATAAGGGTAAGTGAGCATTATGCTCTTCAGGCTATATCAGCAGAAATTGGTGAGCCATTAGTGATTGGGAGCTTTATTTTACCTGGGCAAGATCATGTTGTTACCGATTGCTCAGTTATTGATGATGAAGTTATGAATTATATAGATGTGGTTATAGAGTCGGATTATTGTGGTTATGAGTCAACTACTGTTGTGGAAATGCTTGAATTACCATATCAGATTTTAAGACAAGGTGCCGGAGAAATAGATCTCTAATCTTAAATGTCATAGATATTGAACATTAATAAGATAGTTAGATATGAACTCTTACAAAACTATATTTGAAAATTTAGAGTTTGAAATTTCACCAATAAAAAAATCTCGCTTTATATCTTTTGTCTACAAGGTAGCTAGTCACGAAGAAGTGCTAGAGGCAATAGATAATGTAAAGATTATTTATCCCGGAGCTAATCATTATTGCTGGGCATATTCTTTGGTAGATAATAATCAGCTTAGATTTAGTGATGATGGTGAGCCAAATGGTTCGGCGGGTAAGCCGATACTCTCACATATTCAAGGTCTTGGTATATCAAATGTTTTGGTTGTGGTCGTAAGATATTTCGGGGGGACGAAGCTTGGTGTTGGTGGACTTGTTAGAGCGTATGGGCAGGCAGCTAAAGAAGGGTTGGCTTTAGCTAAAATTATCGATGTAGAGCCTCAGAGTGAAATTTTAATAGAATATGACTATTCAGAAACAGCAAGTGTTGATAATCTACTAAATCGTTATAATATTCAAATTATAAGGGAGAACTATTCTAATTTGATATCCAAAGTTATCAAGATATGTACATCCGAAAAATCTATCTTCTTAGAAGAAATAACAAATATAACCAAAGGTAGAGTGAAAACGTTAGAGTACTAAATTAGTTTGGTTTCAACTCTACTATTACGAATAAGCATATATATAAATGAGCCAAATAAACAAATAACCCCACTAAATATAAATACAAACATAAAATTATCATTTGTTGATTGTAGTATTATTCCAGTAATAAGTGGGGCAAGTCCAGCACCAACAAAATTAGCAAAATTCTGTAATCCACCAATTGTTCCTACTAAACTATATGGAGAGATATCAGCAACTAATGCCCATGTTGGAGATATTCTTAGACCAAGACAGAAAATGGTAACACTAATAACACAGACAATAATAAAGATGTTGTCTATAAATGGTAGCGCTAAGATTGCTATAGATGCAACTAGACATCCGATGATTATAGGTGTTAATCGTGAAAATACTGCTGTAAATCCTTTTTTTATCATAAGGTCAGATACTATACCACCTAACATTACAGAAGCGATTCCTGAAATAAAAGATATAGATGTTGCTATACTCATTTGAGAAAGGCTTAGGTGTTTTACTTTAATAAAATAAAAAGGTAACCATGTTAGAAATAACCAGTAAGCGTAAGATGAACATAGATTTCCTATACATAAAAAAACTACATTCTTATTCTTTAGTGCATAAGAGATAGAAACCTTTTGAGTCTTTTTGTAAGTTGGTCTACATTCAATAGTTTCTTCTGTATGTAGAAGTTTCCAACCTAATGCAGCTAGCAATCCGATAATACCTAACAAAATAAACATACCGCGCCAATCTATCAGTAGCATTAAACCAACTAGGATTAATGGTGCTAGGATGTTAGCTAATCTAGGACCTAGAGCTACTATTGATGACATTAGTCCCCTTTGAGAACTTGGAAAACGGTGTTGTATTATTCTAGTAGCGACTATGAAAAAGGGAGCTTCAGCGAGACCGAGTAATATCCGTGTTAGTAATATTGAATAAAATCCTATTACTAAGCCTCCTAATACACAAGCTACAGACCATGCAACCATACTTATTAGCATTACTTTATTTACACCAAGACGATCAACCATGTATCCCGCCGGTAGACTAGCGATAGCATACGGCCACATAAATGCTGATAACAATATTCCCATTTCTGTTGGTGTTATATTAAAAGCATTAGCAATTTCTGTATTTGCAATACTTAGAGTAGATCTGTCAATATAATTTAATAATGCTAAAAAGAATAATAGAAAAATTATTAAAATATTATAGTAGGATTTTTTCATTACTAAATACTTAGCTTATTTAACACGCATACCAGGCTGAGCACCTTCATGCGGTTCTAGTATGTATATTCCTTTGCCATCACCAGCTGCTAAAACCATACCTTCTGACATTCCAAATTTCATTTTTCTGGGAGCTAAGTTTGCTACCATTACAGTATGTTTGCCTACCAAATCTTCTGGCTTATAGGCTGATTTTATGCCTGCAAATACTTGTTTTGTAACTCCGCCTAGATCTAATATTAGCCTAAGTAGTTTGTCTGCACCTTCAACATGTGATGCTTCAGCAATTCTAGCTACACGAAGGTCTACTTTCATGAAGTCATCAAAAGTACATTCTTCAGCTATATCAAGTTTAGACCCTTCTTTTTTAGGCTCTGTCTGTTTTTGTGATTGCTCTTTTTCTAGCATTTTTTTAGTATCCTCTAAAATCTTGTCTACTTTTTCTTTTTCTATACGTCTAGCAAGTGGTTTGAATTTGTTGATTTTATGATTCTTTAAGAATGTTGGAGTATCATTCCAGTTTGCAATTTCTATATTTAAAAAAGCTTCTGCTTTTGCAACAATGCTAGGAATTATAGGTTTTAGATATGAGACTAAAACTTTGAACATATTTATTCCTTGTGAGCATACTTGATGGACTTTTTGCTCTTGATCTTCTTCTTTAGCTAGTTGCCATGGCTTATGATGATCTATGAATTGATTTGCTTTATCTGCCAAGGCCATTATTAGTCTTACAGCATGCGCAAATTCTCTTTTCTCAAAAGCATCTGTAATTGCGTGATGATTTTTAGCAAACTCTTCTTCCAACTCTTTATCAAAGACTTCATTAGCTAAGGTTGCATCAAATTTTTTGTATATAAAGCCAGCACAACGACTTGCTATGTTTACTACTTTACCAACTATATCTGAATTTGATTTGGTGACAAATTCTTCAAGGTTTAAATCTATATCATCTATACGAGATGTTAGTCTAGAGGCAAAGTAGTACCTTAAGTAACTAGGCTCTAGATTGTCAAGATATGTTCTGGCTTGGATAAATGTGCCGCGAGATTTTGACATTTTTTTGCCATTTACGGTTAAGAATCCGTTTGCGAAGACACTTGTAGGAGTTTTGTAGCCTGTAGATGACAGTATTGCTGGCCAAAACAATGCATGGAAATAAATAATATCTTTACCAATAAAGTGATAAAGCTCGCTTTCACAAGAGTTATCTCCCCAAAATTCATTGAAATCAACATTACTTTTGTTGCAATAATCTTTGAAGCTTGCAATGTAGCCCATCGGAGCATCTAACCAAACATAGAAGAACTTCTGTTCATTTGTGCCAGGGATTGGATAGCCAAAATATGGCGCATCACGAGATATATCCCAGCTTTGTAATCCTTGTTCAAACCATTCTGCTAATTTATTAGCTACTTCTGGTTGTAGGCTTTTATTAGACTCAATCCAATTTTTAATATCTTTTTCTAATGCGGGCAGGTCAAAAAAGAAGTGTTCAGAATTTTTTTGTATTGGTGCTTTTCCTGATACTACTGATTTTGGGTTTATTAGTTCTGTTGGATCATAAGTTGCACCGCAAACCTCGCAACTATCCCCGTATTGATCTTCAGCCTTACATTTTGGACAAGTACCTTTTACAAATCTGTCTGGTAAAAACATCTTTGCTTCAGGATCATACGCTTGAGCTATTTCTTTTTTTGATATGAGTTTTTGAGCATTCAGCTTACCGTAGATATCTTCAACAATTTCTTTGTTTATTTGACTATGAGTTGAATGATAATTATCAAACTCAATTTCGAAGCTTAAAAAATCTTTTTGGTGATTGTTTGAGTATTTTTCAACAAGTTCTTCTGGTGTGATACCTAAGCTTTTAGCTTTAAGCATTATTGGAGTGCCGTGTGTATCGCTGCCACAGACAAATATACATTCATTACCTTGTAGTTTTTGAAATCTAACCCAAATGTCTGACTGTATATACCCAAGCATATGGCCTAAATGAAGATCGCCATTTGCATATGGCAGTGCATTAGTAACTAGAATTTTTCTCATAATAAAAATACTTATATAATTTATGTATGTTTAAAGTAATGGTTGTATTATAAAGTTTTTTCAAAATTTTGTTTAGTAATATATTAGTAAAAATAATAGTTAATGTAAAAAAAGATAGGAGTACTCTTGACACATTGTTATATGTATATATAATATCCTTTCACATGGTTTAGGAGAGGTGGCCGAGTGGCTGAAGGCGCTCCCCTGCTAAGGGAGTATAGGCGTTAAACCCTATCGAGAGTTCGAATCTCTTCCTCTCCGCCATCAAAAAAGTTTTCGATCTTTTCAAAATCGGGTGCTTAGCTCAGCTGGGAGAGCATCGCCCTTACAAGGCGAGGGTCGGGGGTTCGAACCCCTCAGCACCCACCACTAAATAAAAAGCGACTTAGGTCGCTTTTTTTATGTCTTAAATTTTTGTATATCACTTTTATTGGATTTTACTTTTTCTTATGTGCCCGGTGCATAGAGAATGTCTTGTAATTTATGTTTTATCGACCATATTGGATGCTTCTAAGGTGAGTTTCTGAGATCTGTTTATTAATAAATGATTTTTTTAGTTTAGTTATGAGGATAAAAGTCTTTTAAATTTGCTAATAATCTAAGTAGGAATAGTTCGGGGTATATTTGTATGTGAGTTTAATTGAAATTCAATCTTATTGATTTTCAGATTCAAAACTATGTCTGCAAGTTTTTTAATATCATGTGATTTGTTAGAGTTATATTTATCAAAGGTGTAAGTGCTATATCTGGACTTATGTGAGTTTATTGTTGTTTTGTGTGCAGTTTTATAGACTTGAGTATTATGAAGTTAAACAAAGTACTGTTTTTTTATTTAGTATGGCGCGGTGTCTTAACAGTAGATTAGATTCATTTCAATATCATAAACATTAGTAGGAGCACATTAATATTTATTACCGTATATTGAAAAATAAACTTGTTAATAAATCTATTTCAAAAAATATTAACAACTTTTAAATATAGTTGCCGCTAGAACTGAGGTATTAAGTATTGAAATTAATGATACGTGTAATCAATATAAAAGTAATCAAGTTAGTTGGGATAGTAGGTCTTGGTATATTTATTGAAAAAGAAATGATTAAATAAAGTTTAAAAGAAGAGGCGATTTTTTTGTTCTAAAGCATAGTGGATAAGCTTTAAGATGGTTTAAAAGGCTATGTAGATGGTAGTTTTTGGGGTTGGAATAGCTATTGAAATAAAAAAGTTGTAAAAACTTTAATTTTTTTGAAGAAAGTAGTTGCATTTTGTGAGAGTGATGCGTATTATATGTCTTCACCGGCTGACGAGTGATGTTAACGGTTGGGAGCTAAGGCTTCTAAGATATTTAAGAGATATATTATATACAAACACTTTGTTAAAGAATTTGAGTATCAGTAGTTAGAGTCAGAATTTGAGAATTAAACTGAAGAGTTTGATCCTGGCTCAGATTGAACGCTGGTGGCATGCTTAACACATGCAAGTCGAACGGTAACAGGAGAAGCTTGCTTCTTGCTGACGAGTGGCGGACGGGTGAGTAACGCGTAGGAATCTGCCCATCTGTGGGGGATACCAGTTGGAAACGACTGTTAATACCGCATAATATCTGCGGATTAAAGGTGGCCTTTGTGCTGCCGCAGATGGATGAGCCTGCGTTGGATTAGCTTGTTGGTGGGGTAAAGGCCTACCAAGGCTACGATCCATAGCTGATTTGAGAGGATGATCAGCCACATTGGGACTGAGACACGGCCCAAACTCCTACGGGAGGCAGCAGTGGGGAATATTGGACAATGGGCGAAAGCCTGATCCAGCAATGCCATGTGTGTGAAGAAGGCTCTAGGGTTGTAAAGCACTTTAGTTGGGGAGGAAAGCTTATGAGTTAATAGCTCATAAGAAGGACGTTACCCAAAGAATAAGGACCGGCTAACTCCGTGCCAGCAGCCGCGGTAATACGGGGGGTCCGAGCGTTAATCGGAATTACTGGGCGTAAAGGGTCTGTAGGTGGTTTGTTAAGTCAGATGTGAAAGCCCAGGGCTCAACCTTGGAACTGCATTTGATACTGGCAAACTAGAGTATGGTAGAGGAATGGGGAATTTCTGGTGTAGCGGTGAAATGCGTAGAGATCAGAAGGAACACCAATGGCGAAGGCAACATTCTGGACCAATACTGACACTGAGGGACGAAAGCGTGGGGATCAAACAGGATTAGATACCCTGGTAGTCCACGCTGTAAACGATGAGTACTAGCTGTTGGATTCGGTGTAAAGGATCTAGTGGCGCAGCTAACGCGTTAAGTACTCCGCCTGGGGACTACGGCCGCAAGGCTAAAACTCAAAGGAATTGACGGGGACCCGCACAAGCGGTGGAGCATGTGGTTTAATTCGATGCAACGCGAAGAACCTTACCTGGTCTTGACATCCTGCGAACTTTCTAGAGATAGATTGGTGCCTTCGGGAACGCAGTGACAGGTGCTGCACGGCTGTCGTCAGCTCGTGTTGTGAAATGTTGGGTTAAGTCCCGCAACGAGCGCAACCCCTATTGATAGTTACCATCATTAAGTTGGGTACTCTATTGAGACTGCCGCTGACAAGGCGGAGGAAGGTGGGGACGACGTCAAGTCATCATGGCCCTTACGACCAGGGCTACACACGTGCTACAATGGGTATTACAGAGGGCTGCGAAGGTGCGAGCTGGAGCGAAACTCAGAAAGGTACTCTTAGTCCGGATTGCAGTCTGCAACTCGACTGCATGAAGTCGGAATCGCTAGTAATCGCAGGTCAGAATACTGCGGTGAATACGTTCCCGGGTCTTGTACACACCGCCCGTCACACCATGGGAGTGGGTTGCTCCAGAAGTAGATAGCTTAACGAATGGGCGTTTACCACGGAGTGATTCATGACTGGGGTGAAGTCGTAACAAGGTAGCCGTAGGGGAACCTGCGGCTGGATCACCTCCTTAACGGAAATACGAAAAAATAGAAATAAGCTCTAATTACATATTCAAGTGATTTAGCATAGTGTTTGTAGATAATATATTTTAGTGTAAGTAAAATACGGGTCTGTAGCTCAGTTGGTTAGAGCGCACCCCTGATAAGGGTGAGGTCGGTAGTTCGAGTCTACTCAGACCCACCAGTTTTTGGGGCCATAGCTCAGCTGGGAGAGCACCTGCTTTGCACGCAGGGGGTCAGCGGTTCGATCCCGCTTGGCTCCACCATATTTATTTACATGAAGATAGAGATATTTAACAATTTAGTATAGAAATAGACTTAAGAAAATAAGTGCAAGCGGTGGATGCCTTGGCATTCAGAGGCGATGAAGGACGTGATAATCTGCGATAAGCTTCGGTTAGTTGGTAAATAAACTTTGATCCGGAGATTTCCGAATGGGGGAACCCACCTAACACAAGTTAGGTACTCACTCGACATAGAGTGTAGAGCGAACGAGGGGAACTGAAACATCTAAGTACCCTTAGGAAAAGAAATCAATTGAGATTCCCATAGTAGCGGCGAGCGAAGTGGGAAGAGCCTGGTATGATTTAGCTGTAATTATAGTAGAACAAGTTGGGAAGCTTGACGATAGAGGGTGATAGTCCCGTATACGAAATAATCACAGTGGAACTAAGCATATGAACAAGTAGGACGGGGCACGTGGAACCTTGTCTGAATATGGGGGGACCATCCTCCAAGGCTAAATACTCCTGAATGACCGATAGTGAACTAGTACCGTGAGGGAAAGGTGAAAAGAACCCTTATAAAGGGAGTGAAATAGAATCTGAAACCGCTTGCATACAAGCAGTAGGAGCATGATTTAGTCATGTGACTGCGTACCTTTTGTATAATGGGTCAGCGAGTTACTTTTAGTAGCGAGGATAACTGAATAAGGGATCCGTAGCGAAAGCGAGTCTTAATAGGGCGAATAGTTGCTAGGAGTAGACCCGAAACCGGCGCGATCTATCCATGGCCAGGTTGAAGGTTGGGTAATACCAACTGGAGGACCGAACCCAATACTGTTGCAAAAGTATGGGATGAGCTGTGGATCGGAGTGAAAGGCTAATCAAGCACGGAGATAGCTGGTTCTCCCCGAAAACTATTTAGGTAGTGCCTCGTGTATAACTCATTGGGGTAAAGCACTGTTTCGACGATGGGGGTTTTACGACCTTACTGACTCGATGCAAACTCAGAATACGATGAAGTTCAATCACGGGAGACACACTGCGGGTGCTAAGGTCCGTAGTGGAAAGGGAAACAGCCCAGACCGCCAACTAAGGTCCCCAAGTCATAGCTAAGTGGGAAACGAAGTGGGAAGGCCCAGACAGCCAGGAGGTTGGCTTAGAAGCAGCCACCCTTTAAAGAAAGCGTAATAGCTCACTGGTCGAGTCGGCCTGCACGTAAGATTTAACGGGGCTAAGCTATGCACCGAAGTTGCGGAATATATTTAGTATATTGGTAGGGGAGCGTTCTGTAAGCCGATGAAGGTGAATTGAGAAGTTTGCTGGAGGTATCAGAAGTGCGAATGCTGACATGAGTAACGTAAAATAAGTGAGATTCTTATTGGCCGAAAACCCAAGGTTTCCTACGCAATGTTAATCAACGTAGGGTAAGCCGGCCCCTAAGGCGTAGCTGAAGAGTGAAGTCGATGGGAAACAGGTTAATATTCCTGTGCCGCTTATATAAACGAAGGAGGGACGGAGAAGGTTAGGTAGGCCTGGCGGATGGTTGTCCAGGTGAAAGTATGTAGGTAGAGGTGCTAGGCAAATCCGGCATCTTGTTGATCTGAGATACGAGACGAAGTCAAACTTGTTTGACAAAGCTATTGATACCATGCTTCCAGGAAAAGCTTCTAAGTATATTGTATAAGTGACCGTACTGTAAACCGACACTGGTGGGTAGGTAGAGAATACTAAGGCTATGAGATAACTCTGGTGAAGGAACTAGGCAAAATGACACCGTAACTTTGGAAGAAGGTGTGCCCTTGATGGTGATGAGACTTGCTCTCTGAGCTGTTGGGGGTTGCAGATACCAGGTGGCTGCGACTGTTTATCAAAAACACAGCACTCTGCTAAATCGTAAGATGAAGTATAGGGTGTGACGCCTGCCCGGTGCTGGAAGGTTAATTGAAGGGGTTAGCGCAAGCGAAGCTCTGGATCGAAGCCCCAGTAAACGGCGGCCGTAACTATAACGGTCCTAAGGTAGCGAAATTCCTTGTCGGGTAAGTTCCGACCTGCACGAATGGCGTAACGACGGCCACACTGTCTCCACCAGAGACTCAGTGAAATTGAAATCGCTGTGAAGATGCAGTGTACCCGCGGTTAGACGGAAAGACCCCGTGAACCTTTACTACAGCTTTGCACTGGACTTTGAATATTTATGTGTAGGATAGGTGGGAGACTTTGAAGCAGTCACGCTAGTGATTGTGGAGTCGTCCTTGAAATACCACCCTTGAATATTTGAAGTTCTAACTCAGGAGAAATTCGAGGACAGTGTATGGTGGGTAGTTTGACTGGGGCGGTCTCCTCCTAAAGAGTAACGGAGGAGTACGAAGGTGCACTCGGTACGGTCGGAAATCGTGCCAAGAGTATAAAGGCAAAAGTGCGCTTGACTGCGAGAGTGACGGCTCGAGCAGGTACGAAAGTAGGTCTTAGTGATCCGGTGGTCCTGTATGGAAAGGCCATCGCTCAACGGATAAAAGGTACTCCGGGGATAACAGGCTGATTCCTCCCAAGAGTTCATATCGACGGAGGAGTTTGGCACCTCGATGTCGGCTCATCACATCCTGGGGCTGAAGCAGGTCCCAAGGGTATGGCTGTTCGCCATTTAAAGTGGTACGCGAGCTGGGTTCAGAACGTCGTGAGACAGTTCGGTCCCTATCTGCCGTGGGCGTTAGAGATTTGAGAAGAGTTGCTCCTAGTACGAGAGGACCGGAGTGAACGAACCACTGGTGTTCCGGTTGTTTCGCCAGAAGCATTGCCGGGTAGCTACGTTCGGAAGGGATAACCGCTGAAAGCATCTAAGCGGGAAGCCTCCTTCAAGATTAGATCTCTCTGATGTAAATCAGTAAGGAACGTTGGAGACTACGACGTTGATAGGCTGGGTGTGGAAGTACAGCAATGTATGAAGCTTACCAGTACTAATGATCCGAGAGACTTAAGTCTATTTCTATGCTGAATTGTTAAATATCTTTATAAGATATATTATCCAAAACACAGTTTTGGCGATAATAGCTTGTAGGAACCACCTGATCCCATTCCGAACTCAGAAGTGAAACTACAAAACGCCGATGATAGTTTGGCTCCGGCCAGGTGAAAGTAGGTAATCGCCATCTTATTCAAATATCAAAGACTTATCGTGATAAGCAATACAAAAAGCCTCATAGAAATATGGGGCTTTGTGTTTTTATACTTACTAAATTTAAATTATCCTTATCAATTAGTTTATATACAAAATGATATTAACTAATAATTATGATTAACTACCTTATTACTATACATTTCAAAAGAATCATCATCAGCCTTAGTTTGTTGTTGTTTATTGATTAAAGATTGTGTTTCTATTTCAGCATTAGTTAATTCTTTAGATATTGATTGTAGTATCTGGTTGTTGGATGTTTCTTTATTAATAATAGTAGGAGATGCACATAGGTAGGCAGAATATGATATCAATAATATGTACATTAATAGCTTCGGCTACGTGTGATTTTATTCTTTGCTTGCCAAAAAAGTTAGTATTAGTGAAGATATATTAAGTATAATGAAAATATAAATAGAATGTAAGTAATTGGAAATGCAAATCTGGAGAATATATCTAGCCTCTTAGCAAAGCTTTGTTTATCTAGTTTTATCAGCCAGTATACAATTAGACTCTCTAGGACTGTTGAAAATAGAATAGTAAAGGATAGTAATAAGAAGCCGTCTGTGAAGGTTAGATAGTCAATATCTGGCATTTCCCCCTCAATCAAAAACTGGTATGCGATAACGGATAAAATCCCTATAAACGCTATATTTAACCTGTCTGATAATGCTTTAGTGTCCATCCAGAATACTGCCCACATTGCTAATACTAATAGTGTCAATGGGATTAATACTTTTAAGAGAATGTTAGTAGGCTTTCTTTCCAATGAAATACTAAACTCTAGCATTGATACTTTCTCTGATTTTCCATAATAGTATTTTGTAGGATTTGTATTTACTAAATTAAAGTTAGTAAGGTGCCATTCTGCTATATTTACATTTGGGTGATCTTTAACGTAATCTTTAACAGTAATTCTATGATTTGGTTCTACTACTAATTTTACTTCGTTGGAGTCGTATCCAAATGGAATTATGTATGCTTTTAAGGTCTGCTTATCAAATGGGAATTTCTCAAGTTGCATAGGTGTTTCAAGATGTAGTGTTCGTTGTTCTGTATATACAACATTTCCATCAGGATAAATTTTTATTTGTCTTGCTTTTATTTGAGGAGATCCAACTTCATTTATTATCGATATTTGAGGTTTCCACCCTTCAAAAATTTCATCATATTGAAAGTCTCCTTGATATAAAATGTAAGGAGTTTTTTCTTCATTTGCATTAAACTTTAATCTTGGATCATTCCATCTGAATTTGAAAATAACATCAATTTGTAATTGCTCATTAACTTCATCTAAGCTTTGTATATCAGTAATGAATGCAGAAGTCTTTACAATTGTTGGTTCTTGTGGAGGAATACTGCCATATCCGAACATATTTTTATAATAAGCTAAAGATATAAGTAGTAAAAAAAATAAATTTAAAAGATTATTGTTAAGCATGATTACTAACTAGTTTTTATTCTTTATAGATAGATATTTTACTAAACTAGTATATTTAAACCAAATTTTGATCAATATTAATTACTAAATATATTTTTGTATTTAATTAGAATATGATTAATTGAATAATGTTGATTATTATATTGATAAAAGGTTTCATGATAATAAACAATAAATTAGATCCGTTAAATGGGATTAAAACTAAAGCAAATAAAATATAAAAGCCATATTTTTGTAAATCACTATACTTATATGCTATGGCTTTAGGTAAAAAAGAAGCTACTATTTTACTACCATCAAGAGGAGGGATTGGTAGAAGATTTAGGATCATAAGCACAATATTAATCATTACGCCGTAAAAAGCCATTCCTTGTATATAGGGATATGAAGTTATATATTTTGCTATTATTGCCCATATTATTGCCATTAAAAAATTCGCTAGAGGGCCAGCAATGGCTACAAGAGCAATATCAAGTCTAGGATTTTTTAAGTTGCTATAATTTATTGGGACTGGTTTAGCCCACCCAAAAATAAAAGGAAATCCGGAAGCTAAAGATCCTATCAGCATTAACCCCGGTACTATGATAGTTCCAATTAAATCTATATGAGAGACTGGGTTTAAACTAACTCTTCCCAATTTATATGCAGTATTATCACCTCTATATTTTGCAATATAACCATGCGCAGCTTCATGTATTGTTATTGCAAATACTAATGGGATTATAGCCATTAGAGATGTTATTAAAATATGGTTAAGATCCATACGACATGTTTTAGAAATTTTAATTTTGCAATTATAGTTACTAGACGTATAAATATAAAGCTAAATAATTAAATTAATAAAAAAATCTAGAATGGTGCATATAAATACTTAATATTTAATATTTAGTGTGGTATAAATTTAAGTGTAGCCTAATTAATATTGAGTTTAATTAGATTTTATTAAATTTGTAAGGAGTGTTTCTATGAAAAAAATAATAACTGTAATTTTGGTATCTTGTGTACTAGCTTCATGTGTCTCTACATATGAGCCTGTACCAGCAGATAAACAATCTCAACAATAAAATGAGGAGACTATTATGAGAAAAAATATTCTTAGAGTAACAGTTATGACAATACTTTCAATGATTTTGATGTCTTGTGTTGTCAAGCATGAGTGTCCAACTAAATTAGATGCAAATGGCAATAAGTATATGGACAGAAATGCCTGTGCACAAAATACATATTTACTAGGATTTATTCCGTTAGGTTAGATTCTTGGTGGCATAAAATGCTAATACTTAAATATTTTTTGGCAGTATTTTCTTAAGATTTCTTTAAAAAGGTGTGTCCTATAAATTATAAGATTTTATCAATAAAATTAAACTTCTAAATTTGCTGTATAAAAGGCTTGTTGCAGATAATAAAGTAGGTAATATCCTATCTGTGGGGGTCGATTTGTGTTTCATTTTATTTATAGGAGACTCGTTATATGGCAAATCAATATTCGGGAAATTTTGAACAAATTGTAAAAAATAGATTCAACTGTTCAGCAAAAGAAGTTTTGTTAAAATGTCAAAGAGAAGGTTTAAGTTATCAGGAAGCTGAAAAGGTTCTGGGATTTAAGCACGTAACTATTAGAAAGTGGGCGAAGAGATTTGATATTAAGTTGCCAGCTAGGTTTAGATTTGATGAAGATCGTTTTGGTCAAAGCAAAGAGATTGCTTATGTGAATGAGTGTAAGTCAAATAACATTAATAAGGCTAATATCTTTAGTCGTTGTTGGATAAATATGAATCTCTATTCGGCAATCAAAGCTAAATCCTGATTAACTGAAATTTCTGTATTATTTTCGCTTTGGCAAAATGTTATATTGTCATTAGGAGTTAAGATGATAACTGTTGAGCCAAAGTTAAACCAGCCAAGTGTATCTCCTTTTTTGAATTCTATATTAAAGTTGTCACTGTTGTAATCCCAAGTTTGTACATCTCTATAGTAGCTTGGGGCTACTTTGCCGTGCCAAACTGTTTCGATACCGGCAACAAGTAAAGCACCTACAAAAATCACTGCAACTTCACCAATTTCTGTATTGAAGTAACAAACTAATCTCTCATTTTTTGCAAATAAATTATCAACATTTTTTGCAGTGGTTTGGTTTACAGAAAAAAGCTTACCAGGTATATAAACCATTTTTGTGAGCTTGCCATCGATAGGCATATGGACTCTATGATAATCTTTGGGAGATAGGTATATAGTTGCAAATTTTGTGAAATTGGTTGTTGAACTATCAGCTATTAGTGCCTTTAGTGTAAAAGTTTTTCCCTTAGCTTGAATTAAACTGCCATTAGTAATATTTCCAAACTCACTTAGAACGCCATCTGCAGGAGAGGAGATAACTTTTTTATCTGAAGATATAGGTCTTAATCCATCTTTTAATTCTCTTATGAAGAAGTTGTTAAAAGAAGAATATTTGTTTATATCAATTTCTTTAGCCTCATCTATATTGATTTTAAATTTTTTTATGGCTAAATTTATTAGATAATTTTTTAGATGTCTATTTTTTGATTCTGCTAGTTTACTAACTAGTCTCGATGTTAAAGAATGAGGGATTATATATTGTAGAAATATAAAAAGTTTATCTTTCATTGATCTTTTACTCTTGAAGCTTTTATTATTATTAGTATAGCACTGTGTTATAATGTTTAGTTAATTTAATTAGCTAGTTACTATATATTTGTAGATGAAAAAAAGTTTCCAAATTTTCATTTTAGTGAGTCTTGGTTTGTTGTTACAAAACTGTGCAACTAATGATGTAGATAATGATTTCACTGCTGAAAGTCTTTCTAATGAGAGCTTTAGCTGGGATATATTTAGAAATAGGAAGTATGAGTATGCTAAAGTTCAGGTTAAAGAAGAGCCTTCTTTGATAATTCCTACAGGTTTAAATGGTGAAAAAATCAAACCAGCTTTAAAGCTTCCTGATGGTGATGATAAGTACGCTAGGTCACAAGTTCCTAAAGCATATCAGCAGATGTTACCTCCAAATTATACAGTCAAGTTCGATATGGCTAAAATAATAAGTGATCAAATATCAAAAGTTTCCATAAGTGTTGTTTATGATGATTCTGGATCTTTGAAACTTGTATTTAGAGAGCCGTTATCTATAACCATAAATTTACTAGATGACTATTTCAAAGATCATCCTAGTAGTTATACCGTAACATCTGAGAAAGATGAGGTGTTATCGGGACATTTGATTACAGTTAAAGATGCTCAAAAAGATAGAATATTTGTTATTAAGGCACGTAAAATTGATGAGCTCTCTAGTTTGGTTAAGATAAATGCTGTCTTTACTGGAGATGGTCAGTCTCAAGCACCTGATCATATTTCAGAAGGTGTTAGATTACTAAGTGATATTCGTAAAGAATTAAATAATACCGAATTAAAAAGCGATAATAATCTAGAAATTGCTAAAAAAGCGGAGTTGGATATGGCGGCTTCTGAAGCTAATGCGAGTAAAGGGCAGTCAAGTTTAGGAGGATTGTTAGGTTCTGCTAAGAAGAGCAAGTTCGGTTTTGGTTCATATGATAGAACTATTGATAAATCTATACAGCAAGATGAGACAGACCAGATTCAAAATCAGATGAAAGATTATACTAAAATTACTGCGCCATCCGACAATAGTGTCTACGATAGTCAAGCACAAGCACAAGAGTTAAATACATAGGTGATAGAATATGTATGATATTTCAGTTTTTATCGGAAGATTTCAGCCTTTTCATAGGGGGCATCTGCATAACATATTAGTAGCTTTGGAAAATAGTAAGAAAATTATTATAAACGTAGGAAGTTCATTTAATGCTCCAAATATAAAAAATCCATTTTCATTTGAATTTAGAAGGCAGATGATTATTGAGGACTTAAAGGTAGCGGGCGTTGATTTAAGTTTAGTTGAAATTGAGCCACTAGCAGATTATTTCTATCAAGAGCAAAAATGGGAAGAGTCTTTACGTCAAAATGTCTATAAGTACGCTAGGCTAGGTGAAACTATAGCTATTGTTGGACATATTAAGGATGACTCTAGCTATTATATTAAGAGTTTTCCAGAGTGGGGATATATACCAGTAGATAATTATAAAAATTATAATGCCACAGAGTTTAGAAAATATTTTTATAAAGGCGAAATCCTTGATGAGTATATGTGTAGTCGAACACTAAATCAGGGAACATTTAAGCTATTAAATGCTTTTATGCAAAGCGTAACATATCAAGATCTGGTTGCTGAAAATAATTATGTTGTCGACTATAAGTATTCATGGAGAAATGCGCCTTATAAACCAAATCTAGTTACTGTAGATGCTCTAGTTATAGTAAATAATCATATTCTTCTAGTCCAAAGGAAAGGTTTTCCTGGTAAGGGGTTGTGGGCGTTACCAGGTGGATTCTTGGAGTGTGAAGAGACTATATCTCAAGCGATAGTAAGAGAGTTGTTTGAAGAAACAAATATAGATTTAAGTATTGAGCAATTATCTTTAGCAAAAAGATTTGAAAAAGTTTTTGACTATCCTGATCGTTCTGTTAGAGGTCGAACTATTAGTCATGTTGGTGTTTTTATATTGGAAGAATGGCCGAGTTTACCAATAATAAATGCCGCAGACGATGCTAATAAAGTTCAGTGGGTTTCTATAGATTCAATTATAAATAGTATGTATGATAGAATGCTAGAAGATCATTATCAAATTATCACAGTTCTGCTAGAAGAGTGTGGTGTATAGGGATATAAGGAGTTTTTTGTTATGAGTTTATCAGTTGTTATTTTAGCCGCAGGAAAGGGTTCAAGAATGAACTCTAATAAGCCAAAAGTTTTACAAACCTTAGCAGGAGAAACCTTAATTAGGCATGTGATAAATAGAGTTGAACCTTTAAAACCCAATAATATAATTGTTGTTACAGGTCATCTAAAAGAGATGGTTGAAGAAGAACTTACAGATAAAGGTGTTACCTTTGTAGAGCAAAAAGAACAGTTAGGGACAGGGCATGCAGTACTACAGGCCTTACCTCAGATCAAAGAGGATAAAGTCTTAATTCTATATGGTGATGTGCCTTTAATATCTACAGAAGTCTTGGCTAATTTGATTAAATCAGCAAGTAATGATCTAGCTGTTCTTACCGCTGTTGTAAACAATCCAACAGGTCTTGGACGTATTGTAAGAGACAAGTTTGGTGCAGTAAGCCATATAGTCGAAGAGAAGGATGCTACAGATGGACAGCGCCAGATCAAAGAGATAAATACAGGTATATATTGTGTATCTAGAGATCACTTGGAAAAATGGCTGCCTAATCTAGGTAATACTAATGCACAAGGTGAGTATTATCTTACAGATATAGTAGCAATGGCAAGAGAGGATAACATCTCTATAACGGTAACTCACCCTGTTGAAGAATTTGAAATACAAGGTGTTAATGATAGAGTTCAACTCGCGCAACTTGAAAGACAGTGGCAGAAGCATATTGCTGAAGTAATTATGTCAAAAGGTGTTAGTGTTGCGGATCCTAATAGAATAGATGTGCGCGGTAAACTTGAGGTTGGCAAAGATTGTTGGTTAGATGTTAATGTAATCATTAAAGGGCAAGTGAAGCTTGGCAATAATGTAGTAGTTGGAGCGAACTGTATTCTAAAAAACTGTACTATAGAGAATAATGTCAAAATAAAGGCTAATAGTATGGTTGATGGATCCATTATTCGTGATGGAGCTATTGTTGGACCTTTCGCTAGAGTTAGACCGGAATGTGATGTCAAGGAAGGTGCTGTTATTGGAAACTTTGTTGAAACAAAAAAAACTATTTTAGGAAAGGGATCAAAAGCATCACATTTGACATATTTAGGTGATAGTGAAATCGGAGCTAATTGTAATATTGGAGCAGGTGTAATAACTTGTAATTATGATGGAGTTAATAAGCATAAAACAACAGTAGGAGATTATGCGTTTATCGGATCTGATTCACAGTTAATTGCTCCAGTTAATATTGGTCCTGGTGCAACTATTGGTGCTGGATCAACTATTGCAAAAGATGTTCCAGCTGATAATCTTGCTATCTCAAGAGCAAGACAGCGTCATATTGATACTTGGCAGAGACCTGTCAAAAAAGACGATAAGTAAAAACTAAGGTATATAATGTTATGTGTGGGATAGTAGGTGCCAATTCTACAAGAAATGTTACAAATATTTTGATTGAGGGGCTGAAAAAACTTGAATATCGTGGTTATGATTCTGCTGGTTTAGCAGTAGTTAATGATTATAATCAAATAGATATGTGTAAAGAAGTGGGTAAGGTTGTTGAGTTAGAAAATGCTGTTAATGACTTATCAGATTTCAAAGGTAATATAGGTATTGCCCATACTAGGTGGGCAACTCATGGTAAACCTTCAAAAGAAAATTCTCATCCGCATGCTTCGGAGAAATTTTGCATAGTACATAATGGTGTAATTGAGAATTTTGCTGAATTAAAAAGATCATTAATTAAAGAGGGCTATCATTTTAAATCAGATACTGATACTGAAGTTGTGGCTCATCTATTAGATAGAGAATGGGATGATTCTAAATCTATTATTGAGAATATCAAGATTATAACCAAGCTTTTAAAAGGAGCATATGCCCTAGCAATAATTTCACAGAAGTTTTCTGATAAGATCGTTGCCGTTCGCTCAGGCTCTCCTCTAGTTATAGGAGTGGGTATTGATGAGAATTTTATTTCATCTGATACATTATCGTTATTGCCAGTTACTAATAGATTCTCTTATCTTGATGAGGGCGATATAGCTATTATATCTCAACAGGATGTTGAAGTCTTTGATAGTAAAGGAATACCTAAAAATTTAGAAGTTGAAGAATATAACTACTCATCTTCAAGTGCTACTAAAGATGGTTATAAGCACTATATGCTTAAAGAGATATATGAGCAACCAGAAGCTATATCAAATACTATTATGGCATCATTAAATGATGGTGAAATTAGTTTAGATAATTTTGATAGAAAAGCTCAAGAGCTATTTGAGAAAACTAAACATATAAGTATAGTTGCATGTGGTACTAGTTATAATGCTGGTATGACTGCTAAATACTGGATAGAAAAGTATGCAAAAATTCCATGTAGTGTTGAGATAGCTAGTGAGATTAGATACAGAGATAATATTGTCGTCGATGGTTCATTATTTGTTAGTATCTCACAATCTGGAGAAACTGCGGATACTTTAGAATCTCTAAGAAAAAGTAAAAAGCAGAACTATATTGGTAGTATGTGTATTTGTAATGTACCAAATAGCTCTTTAGTACGAGAGTCTGATATTGCTTTTATGACAAAAGCAGGTGTTGAGATTGGTGTTGCATCAACAAAGGCGTTTACAACACAGTTAGTAGCATTAGCAATATTTACACTTGTAATGTCTAGATTGAAGGAAAGTTTATCAAATGGTGAGATTGTAAAATATACTAAAGAACTTAATAATATCCGCGCATTAGTTATGGGTGCATTGAAATTAGACCCTGAAATAGACGAGATAAGTGAATACTTCTCTGATAAAGAGCATACAATATTTTTAGGAAGAGGATTGTATTACCCAATAGCAGTAGAGGGCGCTTTAAAACTCAAAGAAATATCTTATATTCATGCTGAAGCTTATCCTTCAGGTGAGTTAAAACATGGACCACTAGCATTAGTAGATAAACACATGCCAATAGTTGCTATGGTAGCTAATGATGATTTATTGGACAAAACTCTTTCTAATCTTCAAGAAGTTCACGCTAGAGGAGGAAAGCTAATTCTTTTTGTAGATAAGGCAATAAAAGATAAAGTTAGCTTTGATAATAGTATTGTCTTGGAATTAGATGGTGGACATGATTTTAGTGCGCCAATAGTATTTACAATACCACTCCAGCTTTTATCGTATCATGTAGCTATTATCAAAGGGACAGATGTCGATCAACCTCGAAACCTAGCTAAGTCTGTTACTGTAGAATAGTGATGCTGTAAATTCTGATAGCATTCCCTAAATTATTTTATATAAAAGGTATTCATTATGGATTTTAATAAATCTTTGTCATCTGAAAATATTAGACTTGAAATAATGACTAGAGGAGATTTTGATAGGTTATACAATATAGCTAAAGATCCTGAAATATGGGCTCAGCATAATGATAAATCACGTAGTCAAGTAGATGGGTTTAAAAAGTATTTTGATGATGGTTTAAAAAATCCTCAAAATTGTTATCTGATTTTTCATAATAAAGAACTTGTTGGTTCTACTAGATACTATGAGTATGACTGTATTAAAAAATCAATAAAAATAGGTTATACATTCTATGCTAAAGAATATTGGGGTACAGAGCTTAATAAAAAGGTTAAAAAACTAATGCTAGATTATGCCTTTGAATCAGTCGAAAATGTACTTTTTGATGTTTGGTATAAAAACATTCGTTCGCAAAAAGCTGTGTCCAAATTAGGAGCTAAACTTTGTGAGAATGATACTTCTCGTGAAAGACTAGTTTTTATATTAAATAAAAAAGATTGGGAAAATTTAAGAAGTAATTAGATGTAAGCTCTTCTTTGAGCTATTCTAGCTCTTTTGATAGCTTGACGTTTTGCTATCTTTCTTTTTTCAGTTGGCTTTACGTAGTGCTGTCTATCTCTAAGCTCTTGCTTGATACCAGCTTTTTCGCAAGCACGTTTGAAGTTTCTTAGGCTTATGTCAAATGGTTTGCGCTCGTCTACTCTAATACTTGGCATTATAGTACCTCAATATTTATAGCTTCAGGACCTTTTCTACCTTCTTGAGTTTCAAAAGTAACTTGTTGACCTTCAGCAAGTGTTTCACCATTAAGTTTTGAAATATGTACAAATACATCTTTACCACCATTCTCAGGAGTGATGAAGCCAAATCCTTTTTGATCGTTGAAAAACTTTACTGTACCTTGTGATTTATTATCCATTTTTATTCTCTTTAGTTATTTGTTTAGTTAGTTCTAGCACATTACTGCTAATTATTGTATGGATTTATGAAATGACAATTTAAGAGATTAAGCAAAAACTGAAATTAAATACTCAGAGAAACTTACTCATAAAGATTCCCTGGTTCCTTACTGTATAGATTGTATTATAAAATAGTGCCAAAAGATACAATTTAGAATAAAATATTTAAAACTCACTAAGTATATCTGAAGTAGTATTTAGTCTAGCTTAGACCTTTTAGCTTGCAGAAGATCTTTTGCACTTGACCATTGCTGTACTCGAGGTTCTAGATTTTTGATTTTTTTATCAAATTCTGCCTCAAGATTTATATCGTATAGATTAGCAATTTCAAGAACACATACCAAAACATCAGTTAATTCTGATTTGATTTTTTCATTATCTAAAGTTTCTTCATAGATTTCTTTCTGCATTATTTCATTAGCTAGTTCTCCAACTTCTTCTGTAAGAGCAATAAAACTAGCTAATCTTGGGTGAGAAATATCTTTAAAAAGCCTATCTATAATTTGTTGAGCTTCTTTGATTTGCATGAGATTTTTTAAGAATTAATTTCTGTTGTTATTTATTCTACAACACTTATATCTACAGAAGGACGTAAAGTTGAGCAAACAGCTAAAGCTTCGTGTACTGGATGATCAGCGAACTTTTCAAAAGGAGCATTTGCGCCTGCCTTAGTGTTGATGCATGGGATAGTCTGTTGCATCAAGTTGTAGTCAAATCTAGGCGCCCATTTACGAGATCCAAGTCTAGCTGTAGTTGAACAGTTATCAACCATATGAGCAACACCTTTGAAGTGCATATATGGATTTAGTGAATCTACAGCTTCAATGATAGACTCATTGACAATCTCAGAGTATGCATGACCTTTTTGAGCTAAAACATCAGATTGAGCCATTATACAAGCTATATATACCCCTGCTGTAATTGGATCAATAGGAGTTGTGTGCTGGTCACGTTCAGCTCTTACCTTTTCACCAACTTTCCATAGTTCAGTTTTGTCAATTTTGCCCATTGGTAGACGATCATGACGAGCACCAGCCATTACAACTGAGCGAATTTCATTACCGCTTTCAACATCTTCATAACATTCAATTAAGATATCAAATAGAGGAGTGTAAGCAGCATTGTAAGCATTTTCAAACTTTTGCTTGTCTTCGACAGATTCTAAGCTTTCGTACACTTTTTTCATTCCTTGCGTAGAGATAATCTTAGAAATAGGTCCAGTGATTGCTTCAGCAGTACGTCTGAAAGCTTCTTCTTTGTCCATACCATTATCAGTGAAGTAGCGATAAAGCACTTCGATGATGCCATGTACACCACCAAGTAAAACACCTCTTTCACCAAAGATATCAGAACGATATTCCATTTCCATAGTTGTTGGGAATACAAATGGTGCACCACAAGCTATAGCCCAAGCTAGAGCCTGTTCAGTTGCTCTACCGTTAACATCTTGATATACACCAATACTGCTATTGATACCGGCACCATTTACTGTCTTACCTTGCTCGTATAGGCGGCGAACGGAAGGCCCCATACCCTTTGGACACATTGCAACGATATTTATATCATCTCTAACCTTGTAGTTAATGCTCTCAATAAAGCCAATTAAGAAACCATGAGAGAAACCTAGAGTTGCTCCGGGTTTAACAGCTGCAAAAATCTTATCGTAAAGTTTAGCTTGAGCGGCATCAGAGATTAGGATAATAGCCATATCTGACTCTTTAATAACATCAAACATTTCACCTAAAGTACCATTTCCTTTAGTGAAACCTACAGCTTCAGCTTGTTTTTCTGAGCTTGAACCAGCACGTAAGCCAATCTTAACCTTGATGTCTGTTCCCTCTAAAGAATCACGTAAATTCTGAGCTTGAGCTGGACCTTGAGATCCCCAACCGATTACACCAATCTGCTTAATTCCCTCAAATGCTTGAGGAAGTTTTTCAAATAGGTGACGACCACCAGCAACGATAGTCTCATTTTGTCCACCTAAGTTATATTCTTTAACTTCAAAAATATTGCTTTGAATCTTCATTTTATTCTCCAGTATTAAGCTTTTTTATTATTAGTCTAACTATAAAGTTATACAAAGACTTGCTTGAAATAAAGTGAAAAATTTGCAACTATTTATTGCAGATAGTGCAATAAAATACAAATATGATTGACAAAAAAGAATTAAAAGCCTTTAAAATTTTGGCTGAAACTCTACATTTTGGTAAGGCAAGTGATAAGTGTTTCTTAACACCGTCAGCATTAACCCGCCTTATCCAACGTATTGAACAAGAAATGGAAGTGGTACTTTTTGAGAGAGATAATAGAAATATCAGACTAACAGATGCTGGTAAGATTTATTATCAATTTGCTAAAGATATGCTACAAAAATATGAAGATCTAAACTGTATATTACACCCTAAAAAAGGCCAAGTAGTAGGCGATATTAGGCTATCTTGTACCGTAACGGCATCATATGTGGTTTTACCAAATATCATTAAAAAGTTACATATCAATTATCCAGGCATAAAAATACAGCTAACTACAGGTTCAATAAAAAATTGTACTAGCCAGCTTGAAGAGGATGCAACAGATGTAATTATAGCTATTTTGTCAAAAGATATTCCTAGTAATCTTTGTGTTAAAGAAGTGTTGACTACAAAAATGGTAATGATCGCTCCTGCTGTAAAGAAAGTTAATAATTTAAAGCAAGCAATTGAAAATATACCTTTTATAAAGCCAGCCCACTATATTGGTGGTAGTAATTTAGATGAGTGGTTTAAAAAGCAAAATTTAAAACCTGAAATATATGGTGATGTGGATGGTAATGAGGCTATCTTGTCACTGGTATCATCAGGTATTGGAACTTCTATTGTGCCAGAGTTGATATTAAGACACAGTCATCTATCTAAATCTGTAAATATAATAAAAACTCAAGGTTTACCAAGTATATCTGTTGGAGTGGTAATGAGAAAAGAAGCTTTATCTTCGCCTGTTAAGAAGATGTTTTGGGAGCTTGTTGAAAGTTTGGGTGTCATTGAAATTTAAATTTCTTATGCGTTAAACAATTTTTTAACATCCTTTTGCTGTATCTATATATTCACTTGTTGATAGTTTATAATGTATATCTAAATTTTTTGATAAAAGTAGTTGTATTACATGAGTGAAATAATAATAAAAACTCCAGAAGAAATAGAGAAAATGAAAGTAGCTGGTAAATTAGCAGCAGAAGTTTTAGAAATGATAACTCCTTATGTAAAAGAAGGTGTGACAACAGCAGAGCTAGATCAAAGGTGTCATGATTATATAGTTACGGAGCAAGATGCTTATCCAGCACCATTGAATTATCATGGTTTTCCAAAATCTATTTGTACATCTATAAATCACGTAGTTTGTCATGGAATACCTGCTGATAAAAAACTTAAGAAAGGCGATATCTTAAATATAGATGTTACTGTAAAAAAGGGTGGCTATCATGGTGATACTAGTAAAATGTTCATGATTGGTGAACCATCAGTTATGGCTAAAAAATTAGTTGAGGTTACTCATGAATGTCTTTGGAAAGGTATAGAAGTAGTAAAACCGGGTAATCATTTTGGTGATATAGGTGCAGTAATAGAAAAACATGCTAAGAAATTTGGATACTCTATAGTTGATGCTTTTTGCGGTCATGGAATAGGCGCAAACTTTCATGAGCCACCACATGTTATGCATCATGGTAAAGCTGGAACAGGTGCTAAGTTTGAAGAGGGTATGATTTTCACAATTGAACCGATGATAAATGTTGGTAAAAGAGCTGTATCTGTTTTAAAAGATGGTTGGACAGCTGTAACAAAAGATAGATCTCTTTCAGCTCAGTGGGAGCATACAATCTTAGTTACGAAAGACGGTTGTGAGGTCTTAACATTAAGAGAAGAAGAAAGAAGCTAAAATGACAAAACAAGTAACTCAAAAGCTCGTAAATCAGAAATGTGAACTTTTACGTTCGCAGAATGAAGAAATCACAGTCAATAAAGTTAGAAAACTTATTGGAGAGGGTGTTTCTATTATTGATTTAGTTGAGAAGGTTACTTTATACAAAGACAATAGAAAACAAGCTATTGCAACTGGAGATTGTGAGCAGGAACTAACAATAAATACAGTTGCTAAAGATGAGTTACTAGAAGCTATTAAATCCACACTCAAAGAGTCAGATATTAAAGAAGATAAGCTCGCTTATGCTTTGCGTAGCAATATAAAGCAGTATATTGATAAAGAAATATCTAAAAGCATAAATAAAATAAAGCAAAAACAAGTCGAGATCTCAAATAAAAACGATAGCTTAGAAATAGCAAATCTTACTTTAGATAGGCGCTATAAAGAGTTACTAGAGAAATACAATGAATTAAAAGAAGAGTCATATAGTTTGAAACAGAGTTATAACTCTAAGTCTATAAAATATATGGAGAAAGAAGCTAGTGAGAAGATGATGCTGGCTTGGGAAGACTTTAAAGGAGTTAAGGAGCAGCTATCAAGTCTTGGTGGATATGCAAAAGTAGCTGTATATGATAAGCGGGGTGTCGTTGTCATTAAATTCCCCGCTACAGATTTTCTTACGCAAGAGTGTCGAGCTGGTGTTAGTAGATATTTAAAAGCAAAAACTGTCTTTGACTATAGTATTCAGGCTTGGGTTCTTTCTGGATTTAAAGATATACTTAAAACATTGGATTTTTTACAAAGAAATAAGTTCGTGTTCTCAAAAGAGCTAGAAACAATAGCTTATCTGAGAAGACAGAAGAGTTAATTAGAATCTTGCATTTACTACAAGGAGTTAAATTTATGGCTAAGTTCTTGAACACTAGTGCTACGAATTATTACTTAGAAGAGCTAATAAAAAGCGCATCCGATCGTCTTATATTAATTAGCCCGTATCTAAAATTAAATGATCGTATCAAAGAGTTATTAGAGGATAAAAATAGATTAAAAATAGATGTGCGAATTGTTTATGGCAAAAGTGAGTTGCAGCCAGCAGAAATAAGTTGGTTGAATGAGCTTACTTTTGTTAGAACGAGCTTCTGTAAAAATTTACATGCTAAATGCTATATGAATGAAACATCATGTATTATAACAAGTTTGAATTTATATGAATTTAGTCAGGTTAATAATAATGAAATGGGTGTATATATTTCTCGTGATGATGATTCAGAAATGTACCGAGAAACTTATGACGAAGCTCAAAGGATAATTAGAATCAGCGAAGAAGTTAGAATATCTTTACAAAAAATAGATAAATCAAAGCATGATAGTGTACTCGATAAAGATACTAATCAAATTGAAAGTGACATTGTTAAACTTACCTCATCAAAGCTTGCTAGTAAATATAAAATCAAAACATCAGACTTAATGGAAAAATTAGTCCTTCTTGAATTTTTAATAAAAGATAAGAATAACGAATACCAACTTACTGAAAAGGGTACTTTAGTTGGTGGTGAGGCTAAGAAAGGGCGATATGGAGATTATATTATATGGCCAGAAAGCTTGAAAATAGAGTAAGTAATACTTTTCTATTTAATGTAAATTGTTTTATTCTTTAGGATTTGATACTAATTCTATTTGTTATCACGCTAGCATCGCTAATTTGGTTGATATATAATTTATCGATAAATATTTATATTTTTCTATAAAAAATGGATTTATTCTCAAGCTTAGAAAGTACTCAGTCTGTAGGAGAGTTTTCTGAACAAGCATATTTAAATTATTCGATGTATGTAATATTAGATCGAGCACTACCACATATTTCTGATGGGCTTAAGCCTGTACAAAGACGTATTATTTACGCGATGAGTGAAATTGGACTAAGTCATTTATCTAAATATAAGAAATCTGCTCGTACTGTTGGTGATGTACTAGGTAAGTATCATCCACATGGAGATAGTGCTTGTTATGAAGCAATGGTGTTGATGGCGCAGAATTTCTCATATCGCTATCCATTTATTGATGGGCAAGGTAACTGGGGCTCAATTGATGATCCAAAATCATTTGCTGCAATGAGGTATACTGAGTCGCGTTTATCTAAGTATGCAGTATTATTGTTAGATGAGTTGAAAAAAGGTACTGTTGATTGGGTCAAAAACTTTGATGGTACAATGGATGAACCAAAACTTTTACCAGCACAAGTACCAAATATCCTCCTAAATGGAGCAATGGGAATTGCGGTGGGGATGTCAACATATATACCTCCTCATAATATTACAGAAGTGATTAATGCTTGCTTACATTTATTGTCTAATCCTAAAGCTAGTATTGAAGAAGTATTAGAAATAATTGAGGCTCCTGATTATCCAGGTGGAGCTAATATAATCAGTAGTAAAGAAGAGATCGCTGAAGTATACAAGTCTGGTAATGGCTCTATACGTCAGCAAGCTGTATATGAGTATGATAATCATGGTAATGTGATAATTACTCGATTACCTCATCAAGTTTCAAGTGCTTCGGTAATGGAGCAAATTGCTAATCAGCTTAAGCAACAAAAGATCACATGGATTAAAAATATCCAAGATGAATCAGATGATAAAGAGCCTGTCAAAATAGTTCTATATTCAGCGTCGACAAAGAAGAATATCCAAAAAATAATGGGGCATCTATTAGCGACTACTGATCTTGAAAAAAGTTTCCGTGTAAATATGAATATGATTGGCACGGATAATAGACCTCAGGTTAAAAATCTCTTAGATATACTTAATGAATGGTTAGAATATCGTAAGCGTACATTACGCAGAAGATTACAAACTAGTTTGGATAAGGTTTTAGATAGGCTACATATCTTAGAAAGTTTGTTAATAGCTTTTTTAAATATTGATGAAGTTATTGATATTATCAGAAATTATGATGATCCAAGTTTAGAACTCCAGAGTAGATTTGCACTTTCTGAAATTCAGGCTGAAGCAATTTTGAATATTAGACTACGTAAATTAGCGAAAATTGAAGAAATTGAAATTAAAAAAGAGCAAAAAGAGTTACAAAAAGAGAAAGAGTTACTTGAAGGGTATCTAAACAGTGAAGTTAAGTTTAGAAACCTAATGAAAAAAGAACTAAAACAAATTCTTGCTGACTTTGGTGATAGTAGACGCTCTAAAATAGTTCAAGCTGATAAAGCACAAGCTCTAGAAGAGAAAGATCTTATGCCTAGTGAGAGAGTAACGGTTATCTTATCAAAAGCTGGCTGGGTAAGATGTGCTAAAGGTGATAATGTTGATCCTAAAGGTCTAAGCTATAAGCCTGAAGATAAGCCATACCTATCTACTTCAGGTAACAGTAATATTAGGCTAATTTTCTTTACTAAACTTGGCAAAGCATATTCGATGTATGTTGATAAATTTCCATCAGCTAGAGGGTATGGTGAGCATATAACCACATATATTCCTTTAGATAGAGAAGATGAAATTATCAGTATGGAGTTTGTTAATGCTTCTACGCATTTCTTAATTGTTAGTACTAGCGGAAAAGGCTTCGTGATACCAGCTGAAGATCTGATAGCAAATAAAATTACAGGTAAGAATATATTTGATGCTGATGATGTCTTTAAGTTTATACCGTATGATAAAGGTTTGAAAATGCTTGCAGTTAGCTCACAAGGCAGAACTATTATTCGTGATTTTGAAAGTTTTGCAGTGCTTAAAAAAGGTAAAGGTAAAGCTATAATTAAACTAGATAAAAAAGATAAACTTAAATTTATAGAATTATTCAAACCGGGGCAAGAGCTTACTCTTAGTGCGGGTAAGAGGTTTATTCGTATTGATAATAAAAACTTTGAAACATACTATACAGATAAGCCATCAGGTGGAGGTGTATTATTACCTCAAGGATTTAGAAAGATAACAAAAATAGATATAGAGAGTGTAGAATGAAAAAAATAGCAATATTAGGGGCTATGGAGATAGAAATCCAGCCGATATTACAAAAGTTAGAAAAATACGAAACTGTAGAATATGCAAATAATAAATATTATGTTGCTAACCATAATGGTATAGAGCTTGTTGTAGCTTATAGCAAGATTGGTAAAGTTTTCTCTAGTTTAACTGCAACAATAATGATAGAACATTTTGGCGCTGAAGCAGTTTTATTCACAGGTGTCGCTGGAGGGCTTCAAGATTTACAAGTGGGTGATATGATTGCTGCAACTGCTACAGTTCAACATGATGTTGATATTACAGCTTTTGGTTACCCTTATGGCAAGATTCCTATTTCTGAAGTTGAGATTGAAACATCAGTAGAACTATTAGAGCAAGCTAAAATTACTGCAAAAGAGCTTGATCTGAATCTACATACAGGTGTGATTGCTACTGGGGATCAGTTTGTTCATTCAGCTGAAAGAAAAGTGTTTGTAGTAAAAGAGTTTGATGCGAAAGCTATAGAGATGGAAGGAGCTAGTGTTAACCTTATTTGTAATGAGATGAATGTTCCTAGTCTTATATTAAGAAGTATATCAGATACGGCTGATGGCGATGCTCCTGATAATTTTGATGAGTTTGCAAAAATGGCAGCAAACCGATCAGCAGAGTTTGTAATGAAATTGGTTGATAAAATAAGATAGTAATATGGTTTTTAAGTTAGGGGAAAAACTTTTAATATTGTTGCTAGTATTAGTATCGACCTATAGTTATAGCTTGACAGATAAGCAAATTAAAAATGTTCAACAGGCTATAGATCAGCTACAGCAAAGAAACTATCAAGATTATTTGATAGCTAAAAGTGAAAGTAAAATCTCTGATAAAAAAATAAAAACTTACTTAAAGTACAAAGAGATATCTCTACATCCTGATAAATTCTCTCAACAGCAAATCCAAGATTTTTTTAAAACCCATAAAGATGAGTATTGGGCATCTGAGTTATGTGATGATTTAGCAATATACTATGCTAAAACTAAAAATTGGAAGATGTTTGAGAAATACTATGATGGCGATTTGCAAACCGTAGGACAGTGTTGGGTTGCAGATAATCAGAATAAAATAAATAAAAAGAAAGCAATAAAGCAGTTTGCAAAATATTGGCAAAAAAATAAGTTTAATGCTCCTGAGTGTGTTGGACTAGATAAAGATGTAAAAAAATACACTAAAAAAGAAAAGCAATGTATATTAGATAAAGCATATAACCTCGCGTTGAGTAATGATTTTGGCGATTCTTCTAAACTTTTATCAAAGTATGTAAAACAAGATCAAGAGTATGCTGAGTATATAAATCAATGGAAATATGTTAACTATAATCTTAGTGTTAGTACGTTAGATAAATTCATAAGAAAATATCATAAGTATCCAAAGTTTACAGAAGTGATTTTAGATATTGCTAGTGATAATGTAAAAACTGATGCTTTGAAATATGCTAAGGTTTGGCAAAAGTTAAAGTATAGAAAGTTTCTGAGCTATAAAATACAACAACAAATAGATGAGAAAATAGCAATTGCTCTTGCACAAAAGCATGATAGTAATGCGAAGCAATGGCTATTAAAAATTGATAAAAAGCATATCTCTAAAATTGCAGAGCACTGGATCTTAAGAATTGACTTGTATAATTCTAACTACAGTGGTTATGTTGAAGATTATCTTGGTAGTTCGAAACAAGTGCAACAAGGAGTAATATGGAAGTATTGGTTAGCTTATAGTTATCAAAAACTTGGTATGCTCAAAAAAGCTAGACCAATATATACTGAATTAGCTAAGGCTCCTTATAACTACTATGCATACCTATCAGCTGATGCTATGGGATTAGGTTATAACTACGGTGATAATACCTATAATGGTATATCCTATTCTGAAATCCAGAAACTTGAATTAGATCCAGATGTTAAACATGCTATTGAACTTCACAAACTAGGCCAGTTTAAAGACTCCGTAAAACTTTGGAAGTGGGTGATTCGGAACAAGTTCTCGAGTGGACATAGAGATGAAATTCCTCTTTTGGCACAACTAGCTTGGCTTTATGAAATGTACTATCAAGCAATATTTAGTATGCATATGATGGGTATTGATAGTCATGTACACTTATTATATCCAGATGCATTTGATGATATTGTACAAGAGCAATCAACTAAATATGATTTAACTCAATCGTTAATTTATTCAATAATGAGAAAGGAGTCATTATTTGAAATTGAAGCAAAGTCATATATTGGTGCAAAAGGTTTGATGCAAGTCACGATACCTACAGTTAATTTTATATCTAATAAGTATAAATTAGGATATAACATCAGTAACTCATCTGATGAAGTATTTGATCCTTATATAAATATTAAAATTGGCTCAGCGAATTTAGATTTTTTAGATAGTTTATTTAAGAACAATTTAGTTCTAGCTATTGCTGCTTATAATGCTGGACCCGGTAATGTGAATAAGTGGCTCACAAATAAACAAGTGCCTGTAAAACAATGGATTGAGAATATACCATTTGGAGAAACTCGCCACTATGTGAGAAAAGTATTAGTTAATATGGTTGTTTATAATAATGTTATTTTGAAGGATAGTAAAAAGATAAAGTTGAGCAATCTACTAAATACAGAAGTATCTAATAAATATAATTTTAAAAACTGATTTCGTATAGTAGTGTTGGGCTTTTATCATTAATAATGTTAGTATTTCTATCAAAATGATTCCTTATATTATTAAATTTCAATGAAAAAAGTTATTATAGGTAGTTTAGCACTTTTGTCTATCAGTGCTGGCTATACTCTCACAAGCCAACAAGAAAGATATTCTCAGCAAGCAATTAAAGCCTTAGATAAAAAAGATTATAAATCTTATTATTACTTAAAATCAAAACTGAAAGAAACAAGTATATATCCATACCTTCAATACAAAGAAATAATCGCAGATCCAGCTATTTTTGAGCCGGCGACAATTGATGATTATTTAAGAACACATCAAGATAGCTATTGGAATAATCAAATCAAAGAAGATCTTGCTAGTTATTATGCTAATAAAAAAGATTGGCAAGACTTTAAAAAGTATTACGCCGGTGGTTTAGGGATATCAGGGAAGTGTTGGTCAATGCAGGCTGAATATGAGTTAGGCAATAAGTCTAAAGCTATAGATGAGTACGGACAGCTTTGGCAAAATCGTGTCTATATGCCATCAGCGTGTAATGATATGCAAAAGTATTGGGATAATTCTGAAGATAAATCAAGAGACTATTTAACTACAAAGGCATATACTCTAGCTTTTGCTAATAAGTTTGATGATAGTTTATGGTTACTAAACACTTATGTTAAAGACAATAAAGATTATGTGAACTATATATCAGCATGGCGAAATGCGATAAAAAATCCTAATAATCTAGACGATTTTATAAGTAAATTTCACAATTATAGAAATTTTGACAAAATATTCGTTGATATATCGAAAGATTTGGTTAGAAAAAATCCTGAGAAATATGCAAGAATATGGGATAGTTTAAGAAATAAAAGATATCTTAGTAATCAGACCAAGCAGCAGTGTATTTCAGCTATAGCAGTTAGTTTTGCTAGGTCACAATCACCTCAAGCTAAACATTGGCTAGCAAGGGTTGATAAAAAATATCTTGATACCACTGCATGGGAATGGTTATTGAGAGTTGATTTATATAATCAAAATTTCAAAGATTATATAAAAACATATAATCAGTTACCTAAAAAGTCTCAACAGGATGAAGCATGGAAATATTGGTTAGCATATAGTTACGAACAAACAGGACAAAAAGCAAAAGCTAATGAAGTGTTTGAAAATTTAACTAAGACTCCTCTGGATTACTATTCATTCCTAGCATCTGACAAGCTTGATAAGCCATATAACTTTGGTAATGATAATGCTGATAAATTAGATAGTCGTGAAACCAAGAAGCTTGAATCAGAAGAAGCTATTCAACAAGCGATAGATTTATATCAGATTGAGCAATTTAAGGATTCTACAAGCCTTTGGAAATGGACAATACGTAATAAACTTAAGAATAAAGATATTACACAGATCAAAGAGTTAGCTAGATTAGCAGAAGATAATAAAATGTACTATGCTGCAATATTTAATATGGCTGTAATTGGTAAATACAATAATATTGATATGTTGTTCCCAAAAGCATTTTTGGCTACAGTTGAGAAGAATGCTAAAAAATTTGGCATAGACCAAGATCTTGTATTATCAATAATGCGTAAAGAGTCATTATTTGATGTTGAAGCCGGATCATGGGCAGGAGCAAAGGGGCTAATGCAAGTAACAGAGCCTACAGCCAAATTTATTGCAAAGAAATATAAATTACCTCTTGTTGGTAATAAATCCGAAGGCATGGCTAGCCAGATATTTATACCGGAGAATAATATTAAGCTTGGTACAGCTAATTTATATTTCTTGGAAAAGCTCTTTGATAAAAATCCTGTATTGGGAATAGCTGCTTATAATGCTGGTCCAGGAAATGTTGCTAAATGGCTAAACAGTAAAGAGGTTCCAGCAACCATTTGGATAGAGAATATTCCATTTGGTGAAACTCGTCATTATGTTAGAAAGGTTCTAATGTATATGATTGTATATAATAATTTTGTATTTAAAGACAAAAAGAATCATATTAGTAACTTCTTAGATTATAAGATATCTGACAAGCAGAGTTTTAGAAAATAAACTCTTAAAAATCTAAATAGTATATTATAATCAATGGTAATTATTTCGTTACAGTATAAAGCTAATGCGTGTAATAAGTGGTGTTAAAAGAGAGAATTTATTAGCATACTTTCTGACATACGTTGGGTATATGACTCTAACAATCTCAATGACCTTAACACCATCGTTAGCATCTAATTTGAATTTATCTAATTATGTAACTCAGATAGCTATGAGTCTATCATTTTTTATGTTTAGTGTTTCTGCGATTTTATTTGCGACTTTATCAGATGTTTTTACAGCAAAGAGAGTACTATTTTTTTCACAGAGCTTGTCTATATTTGGTTTAGTTTGCATCGGACTATCAGATAGTATCTATACTGTATATATTGGTTTTGTGAGTTTGGGGCTTGGTACAGGATGTTACTCGTCTATCGCTAGAGCATTGATATCACGTAATGCTGACAATAATAGCCAAATGAAAAAAGCATATTCGGTTTTATCAGTAATGATAATAGTTGCACCGATAGTTAGTACATATTTAGCTTTATTATTGATTCCGATTTCTTGGCGAGCAGCTTATTTTTGTATGGCAACAATTGAAATGGTATTATTTATTTTTTCAATAAAGATATTAACTGCCGATGCTCAAAGACAAATCGTAATTCCAGCATCTAAAATATTCTCTGGCTTTGCTCATGCACTATCTCAGCCTAGATATTTGTTAAATGTAATGATTGTAGCGATACTCTTTTCTTTTTATTTAGGTGTCTTGATGAGCTCATTTAAAGGTTTGTTAGTTGATGAATTAAATATGTCGATGGATGTCTTTACTATGGTATTTTTGGTAACATCTTTACTATATATTCTTGGGATATTTAGTTATCGCATTAAGGCAGATAGTAGTCATAAGAAACGCTATAATCTAGGTATTTTGGCTATTATATTTATCTTTATAGCTCTATATAGTTTTTTAGAAATATCATCATATAGTACTGTGACAACCTTGCATTTAATATGTTATTTTTTAGGCTTTTTTATACCAATGGCTACAGGTGCAGCTATGAGTAATATTACTAAAGGGCATGGTACAGCGGCCGCGATGATAACATTCTCAGTGGCGTTGTGTATGTCAATATGGGGATTTCTAAAAGCACACTTTAATATGTCAAATTATCATTTTATACTATTGGCTTTGTGGATTAGTTTTAGTTTAGCACTATTGCTTAAGATTATTATAGTTTTCGTCTTGGATAGAAATCAAAAATAAAATCATAAATTTTATTTCTGGCCCTGATTATTACTAGATTCAAGCTGAATTTCTTTTGTGGAAACAAATTTGATTCCCATATCTTTTCCAATTTTCAAAACTTCTGAGATTAGGAACAACAAAATAAAAGCAATTTTCAAGAACCCATGAAATAATGAGTATTTTAAGTTTTTTGACATACTTATGTACTCAATAAAAGGTGTTCTTCCGGTGATTCCAAATTGACAGTATCTCATAGGCAATTTATTTAGCTAGGTATTCTTTTTTAGAAAGAATATTGTAAGCCTGATGTTACAAAATTCTGAGAGTCTCCAGAGAATGAAATGGTATATGTATATGTTACTTTTAGACTAAGGTTGTCGATATACTTGATAGGGAACATTACACCTACTGGGAAGACTGCAAATCCTCCCCATGTATTATTTGTATCTAAATAGCTACTAGGGGCGTTACGCTGGTTGGCTATACCATTAATATTAGTATGTCCTATTCCAAGTCCAGCGGCAGCATAGGCGGTTATATAGTTATTTATTTTATAATAGTATTTTGCAGCCCCAGCAAAGTAGTTATTCACTTGGGTTGTATTATATTGGCTAACAAGAAAGTTTTGGTAAACAAACTCTACAGCATAAGATTCGCTAAATCTATATCCTAAGTTAGCAACTACAGTTCCACCACCTTTAGACATGTTAGTTTGTTGTCCCCAACCACCATTAATTGCTACATATATTGATGGTTTAAATGTTTTCTTAGTTATATCGTCAAGATCATTAATGTTATAGTAGTTCGGAGGTAGTTGATAAAGGCCTCTAGTATCTTTTTCAAGCTTACTGGAGTCTGATTTAATATTAGTATCAAGTTCAGTATTTGCTAACGCTTGGTTTGCTATCAAAAAAAGAATTATACTAAATAAGAGGCTTTTTGTTTTCATACTTATCAATAAAGTTTGTAGGGTATGAGTTACTCTGAATAATTAGCATCAAACTGAATTTTTTGTGATGGTGCCAACTTGATACCGATTTCTTCAGCTAAATCTAGCACGCTCATAATAAATTGTTCCCTCTGTTCTAGCTCTTCTCCCCAATCTGTAGATATAAAGAAAACATAGACTAATATTTTGATAGATGCTGGTTTTAAATCATTTACACGTATATAGTATCCCTCTTTTCTCATATGAGGGGTATTTAATACTAGTTCATTAATACCATCAACATAAGATCTAAGTTTAGAGGTAGGTGTTGATTCGTCAATTTCAAGAGTAGTCATATATCTTCTATATATTCTCTCACCCATATTATTAATTTGTGAAGTTACAAAAGCATAGTTCGGTATAATAAGAGCAGAGTCCTCGAAAGTTCTAATAGTTGTACTTCTTAGTCCTATTTTTTCAACTATTCCTTCTTTGTCTTTTATGATTACCCAGTCCCCAATTTTTATAGGTCTTTCCATAGCTAGGATTATTGAGCCAAAGAGATTTTCAATTGTATCTTTACCAGCTAATGCAATAGCAAGACCACCTATGCCAAGAGCTGTTAAGAAGTGAATCATATCAATCCCTAGCTCTTCGATTATGATTCCGGCAATTATTAATATAATAATAAGATTAATTACTTTATTAGCTATTACTATAGCAAACGCAAATCTTGCAGATCTATTTTGATCCTTAACTTTTTTGTAAGAAGAGATTATGAATGAGCATAGTACATTCATAATCTCTGTACATAAGAACATTATTACAATTCCATATACAATTTTAAAAATTATATCGAAATAGTTGGAAGCATTTGTGAATATGATTAATGAGTTAAAAAAGAAAAAATATGCAGCATACATTGATACTATTAGTGATGTCGCAATATTTAATTTCCTCATTGTTTTATAATCTTTATTTTCAAAAAGACTACGTGTGATTCTAAATATAGGCCTTAAAACTATAAATAATATTTTATAAATTACATAAAATATCATTAGTGAGATTATTGATATAATACTAATATACAGATTTGGTCCATACTCTTTTAGAAGGCTAGGAATATTTTCCCAGATAGAGTTACGTAGATTAGATCCAAAAGGAGCTCTTATATTGCTATCTAAATCATCTAAAAATATACTTACCCCATCTATCTGAGCATTTTTAGGGAAAATCCAGTTTTTAGTCTTGCTATCCTTATTTGTAATATTTTCTAAATATATACTTTTGCCTGAAATAGGTGAGGTGTAGACCATTACTAAATTACTACCTGGAAGAACTTCTCCAGGTATATTTCGTATAGTGATTTTAGCAGTTTTGAAGACTCTATCCATACTGAAAGCTATAAATGAAGCAAAATCTTTTCTAATATTCTCCTTAATCCAGCTGGTATCCATTATGTTTAAAGCATCTGCCATTTTGAACTTATATGCATCATTAGCTCCAAATATGAACTGCATGTATGATAATACTGGCATTGATATATTTCTTATATTATCTTCGCCTAGGCTCTTTTCTTTTTTGAAGTCGGCAAATTTCTTGAGTGTATTAGTGTCTGTGAAATTTTCTTTTGTAAAATACCAATTTCCATGACTATTTTTTGCTAAATAAAATGTTTGTTTGTCATTACCTTTACCTAGCGTTAAATCTAGTTTATTTCCTGTGGTATTAATAGGCACATCACTTATTTTAAAATCGGTTTTTAGTATGGCTACTAGCATGGTATCAATATCTATATCTTTTTCACTGCTAGTATAATCATTAACTTTGACAGGTTCAGGAGAGATAGTGTTTATCACATCATAATAGTAATTATGGTATCCCATCCATAGACTTAAAGCTTTGTATGTAAAATTAGTAAATAAATTTTGAGGTGTTTTATTATTGAATTTATCCATTTCACTCTTACTCAAGAACCCGAATGAACCATCTTCCAGAGCTTCATATTGAGTCTCTGATAAATATGTGGCATTAACCATTGGTTTAATATAGAGGTATGCAGATACTATGAACAATACTAGAAAAACTATTTTAAAAATTAATAGTGCTTTAGATAAATTCTTATTTTTATTCATATTTTATAAACTTTAAGATAAGTAACTAAGTGATTTTAGATTAATGAAAAAAGCTATGCAATTTATTTTTAGCCTTGTGTGTTGATAAGGGTAGAAGATATTAACTAAGTTATCATACGTAAAGAGATATGATTTTAAATATTATTTATAGTAATATTTGTAGCTAAGTTTATAAATGATAAGTAACTAAGATGTTTTCTCACCTTCGTATCCATACTGGATTTTCTGTTGTTGATAGTACTGTTCGTTTGGGTGATCTCTTTGCCAGAGCAAAAGATAAGAATATCCCTGCAGTAGCACTGACGGACGTATGTAATTTATTTGCTGCAGTTAAGTTTTATAAGCAAGCTTTGTCAAATGGGATTAAGCCTATCTTTGGTGTAGAGCTAAAGATTGATACTGAGTTTGGTGTTTGTGATCTGGTTTTATTGGCAGAGAATAATCAAGGCTATCAAAATATTGTTGATTTAGTTTCAAAAGCATATCAAGAAGCTGAGAGGTTTGGCTCAATTCCACTAATTCCCAAAAGTTGGTTGAAAGATACTAAATTAGATAATGTTATTTGTTTAAATGGTGGTCAATATGGCGAATTTGGACAAGCTGTATTGACTAAAGATATTGAAAAAGCAGAGCAAGTAATAGCTGAAAATATCGCAATATTTGGTGTTGATAACTATATCGTAGAGATTCATAAGCTTGGATATGAAAATGAGGGCTTGTATAACGAGAAAGCACTTGAACTTGCAAGTAAGCATAATCTTATAGCTGTAGCTACAAATTTAACTGTTTTTATGGAATCAGATGATTATGATATCCATGAAATTAGAGCTTGTATCAATGAAAAAACAACAATTCTTGATGAGTCGCGTAAATCTAAATTTACAAGAGAACAGTATCTAAAGTCAGCTGATGAGATATATCAAATTTTTTCAGAGCTACCAGTATTGTTAGAGAATACTTTAGCAATCGCAAAAAGATGTAATGTAACATTTGATTTAGGTAAACCATGTTTGCCAACGGTAGATATTCCAGATGGTTTGACAGAAAGAGAGTACTTTTCAAAGCTATGCTATCAAGGTTTAGATAAACGTTTAGCAAAAATTTTAGAAAATAGACCAGCTGATAAGCATGAGCATATTATAAAAGTTTACAAAGATAGACTACAACGCGAGATCGATATTATCTGCGATATGGGCTTTCCTGGCTATTTCTTGATAGTTGAGGATTTTATTAGATGGTCAAAAGAGAATGATATACCAGTAGGTCCAGGGCGTGGTTCTGGTGCTGGCTCATTAGTAGCTTATTCATTGCTTATTACCGATATTGATCCTTTACCGTATGGTTTACTTTTTGAGAGATTTCTAAATCCTGAAAGGGTATCTATGCCTGATTTTGATATTGATTTCTGTATCCAAGGTAGAGATAGAGTTATCAAATATGTAGAGCAAAAATATGGTAAGCAAAGTGTTGGGCAAATTATCACCTATGGCACTATGGCTGCTAAAGGTGTGGTGCGAGATGTAGTGCGTGTGATGGGGCAGAGTTTTGGTTTTGGAGATAGGATTGCTAAGCTAATACCAGAAACACCGGGTACTACATTTAAAAAAATCTTGCATGAAGGTGAACCTCTATATGATGAAATGCAGGCAGATGAAGAAGTTGCTGAGATTGTTGAAAAAGCCCAAAAATTAGAAGGTCTACCACGAAGCCTGGGCAAACATGCCGCAGGTATTGTGATATCGCCAACGGTGATATCAGATTTTGCTCCTGTATATTGTGAAGATAAAGGTGGAGATATAGTTACCCAATTTGATAAGGGCGATGTTGAAGATGTTGGTCTTGTTAAATTTGATTTCTTGGGGCTAAAGAACTTAACAATTATCAAAAATGCTATTGCAAGCATCAATGCTAAGAGATCAGCTAATGAAACGCCTCTAGATATTTCTGATATTCCTCTTGATGATGAGAAAACATTTAAACTGCTTCAAGCTGGTAAAACTATCGGTATATTTCAGCTAGAGTCACAAGGGATGCAACAGATTGTCAAAGATCTTGGCACATCAAGCTTTGAGGAGATTATCGCCTTAGTAGCCCTATATCGTCCTGGTCCGATGGAGAATATCCCAACATTCGTAGATCGCAAACATGGCAGAAAGCAAACTACTTACTTACATCCATTATTAGAAGAAGTGCTTAGAGAGACTTATGGTATACCAGTTTATCAAGAGCAGGTAATGCAAATGGCGCAGAAGCTAGCTGGTTATACTTTAGGCGGAGCAGATTTGTTGCGTCGTGCAATGGGTAAGAAAAAGCCAGAAGAGATGGAGCAACAGCGTAAAATCTTCAAAGAGGGTGCCGCTAAATATCATAATATCGAAGCTGGACTTGCTGATGAGATATTTGACCAAATGGAAGCTTTTGCTGGTTATGGTTTCAACAAATCTCATGCCGCGGCTTACGCGTTGATTGCTTATCAAACTGCTTGGTTAAAAGCACATTATCCAGATGAATATATGGCTGCTCTGATGTCAGGGGATATGGGTAATACAGATCAGTTGGTTAAATTTATTTTAGATGCTAAGAATATGGGTATCACAGTTTTAGCTCCAAATGTAAATAAGAGTGTCTATGATTGTATTGCAGCTTCAAAAGGAACAATCTTATTGGGCCTAGGAGCTATCAAAGGTCTTGGTGGTGAAGCTATCAAGAGTATACTCAATGAGCGTGAAACCGGTGGTGAATTTAGTTCTATTTTTGACTTAACTCGTAGAGTAGACTTGCGTAAGGTTAATAAAAAAGCACTAGAAGCGCTTTGCTTTGCAGGAGCTATTAAGGATATCTCTAAAAATAGAGCAACAGCTTTTAACTCTATCGAAAAAGCTATCAAAAACGCTGGTTATGTGAATGAAATGGCTGCTGCTGGGCAAAATGATTTATTCGGTTTCACAGAACAAGAGAGTGATACTGATACAGAGCTTGAAAGAGAATGTATTGTAGAGGAGTGGAATCTTAGAGAGCTTTTGATTAATGAGAAAAAAGCATTAGGAATGTATTTCTCAGGGCATATTATTGATGGTGAAAGTCATTGGCGTAATCATGTTAGCTTTAGTGATCTTGAGAAAATCCAAAAACCAAATATGGATGGTAATTCAGTCAGAATAATCGCAAGTATGATAACACCTCCAGCTAGACGAAAAACTAAGACTGGTAGAGTTCTGTATATTATTAATATTGATGATGAATTTGATAGAGCAGATTGTCTAGTTGGTGAAGATGTGTTTGCTGCAGTTAAGGATAATATCCAAGTTGATGATGTGGTTGTAGTAGAGGGTAAAGTTAGCTATGATAAACAACGAGAGTGCAATAAACTAAGTGTTGATAAGGTACAACCGATATCACAATATATTGATGAGAATTTTAGTAAAGTTGAGCTGAATCTTAGAAGTCAAAATGTAAACCCTACAAACCTAAAAAAAGTATTAGATAACCTCAAGAAAAATATAGCTACTACTGATATTCAAAGAGAAAATGTCTTAGAGATAAAAGTATCTCTAGATGATGTTGACGCTAAGTTTGAATATTTTCGAAAGCCATTCTCGGTGTATGAGTTTGTTAATGATATTAGTAGGTTAATAGCTGAGGGTACTACTGTTAGTTTGGGTGGGGTTTAAAACATAAAAGTCATTCTATGGCCTGACCATAGAATCTAAAGAAGAGCTTGATAATGGCATTTGTGTATATTCTAGAGAGTAAATGTAATGGAACACTTTATATAGGTGTAACATCAAGTTTAATCAAAAGAGTTTACGAGCATAAGCAGGGTTATTCTGATGGTTTTACGAAAAAATATGATGTCAAAAAGCTAGTATATTATGAGCAGTTTAACAATATAACAGACGCTATTTATCGTGAGAAAAGATTAAAAACTTGGCAAAGAAAATGGAAACTAGACTTAATAAATAAGTTTAATCCTAGGTGGTCAGATTTGTATGCTAGTATTTTAGCATAGTGGATTTAATTTCACATTTTGGTTTTTGGATACTACGGTCGGAGCCGTAGTATGACGACTAGTGGATATATATTAAGACTTAGTGAAAAAGTTGTCATTCTACGACTTGATTGTAGAATCTAAAGAAAGGTTTAGCAATGGCATTTGTGTATATTCTAGCGAGTAAATGTAATGGAACGCTACATCGGCGCGTAACACTTGGCCAAATAATATGAAAAATTACAGAGGTAAAAAATGCGATATGTAGTGATACTGATAATATTGATTATTCTAGCTTTACTTTTTTTGTAGAGGAGTAGATAGATGTCTAAATTTTTAAAGTATATCCTCATTATTGCAATACTGATAATTACAGTGTCATTTGTTATAAGTAAGAAAGATAATGAGATAGTTCCGACAGTTGTTAGCGTTCAAAAAGTCGGTGAATTATCTACATTAAAAGTCACAGTCAGTGGTAATTCTTTATATGTCTCTGATAATGGTACATTAGTAGAAAATACTGCTAAATATAGCTACAAAGCATCTGCTACTTTATCAACGAATATTGATGAATCTGATATCAAAATTGATGCTAAAGATAAAACTATAACACTAAGAGTTAAACCACCCAAAGTAACATCCGTTACAATAGATTTTGATAAAACTAAGCAATTAAGTAGGCAAGCATATACATTTAAGGTATTGCCTAGATTAGGCGTTATAAATACTGATCCTGATAATCATCTGGCAAATATCGCATATAAAGAAGTTCAAAAACTTACAGATAATGAAGCTTCATCAAAAGAGCATATTGAAGAGGCGAAAAATAAGTTTGTTAGTTTGATGAATAAACAGTATCAACCACTAGGATGGAAAGTAGTAGTGGATTGGGTGGGGTAATTTTGAAACTCTTAAGGCAGAATTCCCTAGTTTTAAGCTAAAAATATCAACAATAGATTTACATTTAAAAAGTAATGATGCTAGCTATAAAGATTCTATTAGTCTTTGAAAGAAAAATTTCAAAACATTCTAGAAGATAAAAATCCTTAAAGAATAGTGTCTGTATTAAACCTGTCTAAAGGTCGAACTAAAAATTTTTAGCTTACTCAAAATTAATTTGGTTTGTGAAAATTAAATATTCAAATTACTTCTGTGTATTTAGTTTTTATATATAATTAGATTTTTAGTTTAATTTTTGAGGTTTCAGTTGTATAAGTTACTTACAAAACATAATTATTCTATACCAATTTGTAGTATTTTTTTGACTATAACATTAGGTAGTTGTGCTGCGCATATGGCTATGCCAATAGAGCTAGAAAATGACTCAACTAAAATATCTGTAGAAGGACGAGCTTTTTCTAACTTTAGTGGTGAGTTTAATTTTGGTAAATATCATGTTACTAACATTCATAGAGGATGGACTAAGCGTAGTGATGTAACTATATTAGGTTATGGCTCATCTAAAGTAGAGCAAAAATATCAATTTTCAATTGATGAGTCTGGCGATAATCTATGGATAGTAGAGTGTGTATCTGATGCAAGCTGGAATCATGCGACACTGGGTGAGTTTTTTGGAGGTAAAATAAGTCTAGAGTCGTCTTATGATCCGCAATTAGTTTGTAAGGTAATAGGGAACAATAATACTGAAGTGGCAGCAATTATTATGTCACAATCTTATGATTCTATTACGTTACAAGGAGATGTAACAGATGGTAAAACAAATATTGATATCTCAGGTGTAGATAAATTCTCTACAAGCTCTTTGTCAATGGGGCAGGCAATGGGTTATGTATTCTCATTAAACGAGAATCCTATTGGAGCAGTAGAAGTTATAAATAGTGGTAATGTTTGGATTAGTGAATCGACCAATCAAGAAGAGAAATCATTAATATCTGTTACGTCAGCAGCTATGCTACTATACCAAGATATAAAAAAGGGCTCATCTTAAAATAAGTACTTAAATAAAATAATAAATAGACACTTTCCTTTGTTCCAAGTTTGTCTCAAGATCAGACCAAGAGCTTTGAATATTGATGACTAAATAAAGATTTATCTTTTACCTTGCTAGAAGTTTTATAATAATTTCTAACACCTAAAATCGGCACAAAAACCTCAATATAGAATGTTAATATTCCAGCTAATGACATTGCAATTAAAAACATATTTTGAGAAAGACTCATTAAAACTAGTGGTGGCAAATAAGTGCATATTAAGACCTTAATGTAAGCATTTTGTCCAAAAGCATCTTTTAGCGCATCGATTACACCTATTGAGATACAACAGAAAGAGCCTATCATAGATATTAATTGAAAAGCGCTTAACATATTACTAATAGTGTATGACTGAGTAAAAAAGCTAATACTATTATTAAAAGCTATAAGCTGATTTTTACTATTATAAATACTCATCATTCCGTGACTACCTTCTGCTGGTATTGTAAAGAATATTGCCAAAATCCATGCTATATAAATCAGTGCTATGACTGTCGTACTAAAGATAAGCAAGAAAACAAAAGATTTAAAAGAAATACGATTATCATAAAACTTTACTAAACTTGGGATAATAAAGTGATAACCAAAAGCATTAAATAATACAAATAAGAATGAAAATGCTCCTATTGATTGAATAGGATAGTTATCAATGCTAAGAGTAATTTTGCTTGTAGAATAAAAAATTAGAAATATAGCTATGATGATAAGAGAGAGTTTAGCTACGACAAATATAACATTACTCTTGATTATAATTCTAGAGTTATAAGTTGTAATTCCACCTAGTATAAATACTAGAATTACACCAGATAATAAGTAACTTAAATTACTGTTTTGTGCAAAGTATAAGCTTACGGATGAACTAATGCCAGATATGTAAGTTGTCAGTGTTAAATATAATATTAATAGATAACCTCCAAAAACAGTAACCTTAGCTCCTTTAAAGTTTAAGAATTTGGTAGATAGCGAGAAATATGTATTGTGCTTAACTGGGAGGTTATAAGATATCTTTAATATACATAATCCTGTAAATGTCATTATTAACCATACTAAACATATTGCCAATAAGCTTCCCACAAATCCTAAGTTAACAGCAGCTATAGGTAAACCTATGATGCCACCACCTATAGTCGAACCAATAATCAAAAATACACCTATAAACTGCTTCATATTTCATTATTTTGAATAATTATTCATATATGATAGTTTAAAAACATCTATTTTGAAACATTTTTTATCATGGAAGTGAGATTTTTATTATTTTTTTGAATAAAAATTCACAAATCAGTTAAGTTTATTAGATGCTACCTACCGTGATAATTTAGTCTTATAGACTATTGTAAATTTGTCCTAAAATGCAAAATACTCTCCAAATGGGTTGGTTCAAAGTTATTACTTTGATTGGATTTTTGTACTATACTTATTAGCAAGATTAAAAGTAGATTTTTATAATGAAGTATTATAAGCATATAGATGGTCTTAGAGCACTAGCAGTGTTAGCTGTAGTGTTATTCCATTTAAATATTAGTTGGATTAAGTCAGGCTTTCTTGGAGTTGACATATTTTTTGTTATTTCAGGGTTTCTAATAACTAGTATTATTATTCGTGATTTAGAAAATAAGACTTTTTCTATCAAGAACTTTTATCTAAGAAGAATGAGGCGTATTTTGCCTGCATTAATTGTGGTGCTTATATTTTCGACAATTTTTGCATGGTTAATTTTATTACCTCAAGATTTAAGAGATTATTCTAAGTCGTTAGTTAGTGCTTTAGGATCATTTTCAAATTTATATTTCTTTCATTCACTAAGTTTTGGCTACTTTAGTACCGACTCAGAATTGATACCTCTATTGCATACTTGGTCTCTAGGGATCGAAGAGCAGTTTTATATTTTTTGGCCATTATTTTTGATAGCCGCTTTTAGTATTCCTGTTAAGCTAAAAAACCGAGTTGAGATGTCTATACATCATAAACTATTGTATGGTTGTATAATTTTGACCATTTTATCATTGGTTTCTTTGATATTTTTAAATGGCTCAGAGTATTACTACTTTCCAGTTACAAGAGCATTTGAGTTATTGTTTGGCTGTTTTTTGGCGATATATTCAGTTAATAAAGAAATTACTCTAAGTAAGTTGACCGCAAATATCTTAGGATTAATATCTGTTGTATTGATGCTAGTACCTATACTCTTTGTAAAAGTATTTTATCCAGGTTTGGGTATGATAGAGGCTTGTCTTGGTGCTGCTTTATTTATATATGTGGGCTTAAATAATAATGTCTCTTTCATACACAGAGTTTTCTCACTTAAACCATTGATTGCGATTGGTTTAATATCGTACTCATTATATTTATGGCATTGGCCGATAATTGCTTATGTTAATTATCTGAGTATTGATAGTACTTACCTTATTAAGGCTATTATTCTTATCGTTAGTTTTTGCTTAGCTACACTGACTTATTTCTTAGTAGAGAAACCTTTTAGATATAAGTTTAAGATGCCATTTTCTAAAACATTAATTGTATTATGGATAATCCCAGTATTACTAGCATCTTCATTTGCCTTATGTACTAAATATATCAAAAACTTTGCTGTTAATATTCCACCGCCGATTGTAGATCTTCGTAAATTAAATGGTATTTATGGTTTTGAGAGAGTTGATGAGAATAAATGTTTTTTACAAAACTCATCTCCAGAGTTTACATCAAAAATGCTGCCTCCGGAAAGTAAATGTTTAATAGGTGATGCTTCACAAGATAAAGATACAAATATACTATTTATTGGTGATTCTCATGCTCGTGCAGAGTTTCCAATGTTGGGGGTATGGTTATCAAATATTCATAAAAGTGCTTATTTAGTATCTCAAAGAAGTACTCCTTTTATAGAAAATCTTCCTAATACAGAATTAGGAGTATCAATGATTGATAGAAACAATGCGTTGAAAGACTTAATAAGAAAGCAGTCTTTTAAATATGTTGTTTTGGGTGGTGATTGGTCTGAGAAAAGTAATCAACCTTACATCTCAGGCATTGAAGAATCTATAAAATTGATAATAAAAAATCATGCCGTTCCAGTAGTAATACTGGATACACCAAAATTACCAAAAGGTTTTAATAACTATTGTATTGTTTCAACAGCTAAGTTTATTTTATTGTTTGATCCTCATCATTGTGAATTACCTTTGGAGTATGTGCAAAAACAACAAGAAAAGTTTATTAAACTGATTTATAAGCTTAAAGCCAAGTATCCTGAAATGGTGTTGATAAATCCTAAAAAGGTCTTATGTAATGATAGTTATTGTAAGACCTCTCTAAATGGTATACCTGTATATTTAGATGGTCACCACCTAAATTACTTAGGTTCTCAAGAGATAGCTAAAGAGTATCTTAAAAAGTATGGTAATCCTTTAGCGCCTATAATTAAGTAAAGTTAGGAAATGTAGTTTTTAGTATGAAATCACAATTTATACAATACAATGACTCAAATAATGAGGTGCTATATCAAAGGTGCAAACCTATAAATGATATTCAAAGTTCTGAAATACAAAATATCATAGCTGAAATGTATGAAAAAATGCAAGGCAATGGTATAGGACTTGCGGCTAATCAAATTGGCTATCCTTATCAAATATTTATGATAGAGTTTGATAGTTCTAATGCAAGATATCCATTAAGTTTTGATAGTGTTCCTTTTCAAGTTTTTATAAATCCTAAAATTACAAAAGTGTCTGAGAAACGAGTTAGTTTTTGGCATGGCTGTTTAAGTGCCTTAGGAGAAAAAAGAGGTAAGCTAGCAACATATAAAGAGATTGAGTATGAAGCATATAACCAGCATGGTAAGAAAATTACGGGTAAGTTAGATTCCATAGCTGCGGTAATATTTCAACATGAGTTCAATCATCTGCTTGGTTCTGTGTATGTTGATTTTGATACTGAATATATGGATAACGAAGAGCTTCAATCAAGACTTGCTAGCGGAGAAATCAACGCTTATGAAGACTGTGGTGATGAAATACCATTGATCATAGATGATTATGTTATCGGTAACGATATTTAGGAAGTGCCTGTTTTTTGACAAAACTCTTAAATATAGAGTTGACATAATAATTAATGAGAGTATTATATCACGCATTGACGATAATAGCAGTCTGGAACCACCTGATCCCATTCCGAACTCAGAAGTGAAACGGTCTTACGCCAATGATAGTCTGGCAATGCCCAGGTGAAAGTAGGTAATCGTCAAATCTTTTTCAACTTTTTATCTTTTTTTCAAAATATTTTAAGTTTTTTTCCGAAGGAAGTTTAAATATAGCTGACCGAAGTTAGTTTTCAAGTTAGTTATGTATAGACTCGTTATATAGCTTTATGTGTCCAGTTGTGTGGGGGGCGGATCAACATAAACCTTCTAAATCAAAACCTAACTAAGCCAGCCATATTTAGAACAACAAATTAGATATTATTGATGCTGTTACTATGTAAGCTATAGTTAGTCCACCTAAATATATTGGTAAAGCACAAAACTGAGATTTCAAATTTTTTCTCATATCTATTCACTTACATGTCTTTTTGTCAATGAGGCATATAATATAGCAATATAAATATTTCAACAATTAGTAAAAATTAACAAGGCTAATCAAATTTTGATAATTAGATATTTTTTTGATAAATTTGGCTATGGTTATTTGAAATGTTTTTAGTCCCTTAATATGTTATTATACATGGTAATTTTATTTGCAAAACAAAGCTTAAATGTTTAGAAGTCTTCCTCTTTTTATAGGGTTAAGATATATCCGTGCTAAGAAGCGTAATCGGTTTATATCTATTATTTCTGCTATATCTTTTTTGGGTATATCTTTGGGAGTTGCTGTATTAATTACAGTAATGTCTGTGATGAATGGTTTCGATCAACAAATCAAAAATAGAATTTTGATGATGGTACCACCTTTGAAAGTATATCAGATGGGTGGGCAAGTTACTGATTGGCCAAAATTAGCAAAAGATGTTGAGAAAAGTGCGCCAAGTGTTACAGCAGCAGCTCCTATCGTGGAGTCTCAAGGATTGTTAAGTGCAAATAATGGTGGTAGTACAACTGCTTTTGTACAGATACAAGGTATAGAACCAAAATATCAAACTAAGGTGTTACCAATTGGTGATCATATCATAGAAGGTAAGTTATCATCACTAGATGATAATGAGGGGTATAATATCGTTTTAGGTAGTGCTTTAGCAAATAGCTTAGGTGTTACCGTAGGAGATAAAGTTACTTTAATAGTCCCTAAAGTAAGCTTAACACCTGCTGGGATGATTCCTAGAATCAAGCAATTTAAAGTATCTGGTATATTCTCAGTAAGCTATCAATACGATGCTTATTATGCGATGATTAATATCAAAAATGCTCAAAAAGTATTTGAGACTGGTAATTCAGTATCATCTCTTCAATTAGGCCTAAAAAATATCTACGATGCACCTCTCGTGAAAAATAAACTTAATGATGGCGCTATACCTCCGTATTATTTCACTCGTGATTGGACTGATGAAAACAAATCTTTCTTTGATGCTTTAAAAATGGAAAAGACAATGATGTTCTTTATCCTGTTGCTAATAATTACAGTTGCTGTATTTAATTTATTATCATCTTTAGTGATGGTTGTGACTGATAAGCGAAGTGATATAGCTATTCTTAGAACAATGGGTATGTCATCAAGACAAATTATAACTGTGTTTATCTACCAAGGATTTATAATTGGTTTAATTGGTACAGTTATAGGAGTTCTATTGGGGATTTTACTGTCGACTTATGCTACAGAGATTGTTAATTTCATCCAGCATGTTACAGGGAAACAATTCTTGAGTGCTAGCGTATATCTGATTAATTATATCCCATCGGAACTTATGTGGTCAGATGTATTTAAGGTTACTTTAGTTTCTATGTTTTTAAGTTTCTTAGCGACACTTTATCCTGCTTGGAGTGCTTCTAAGGTTCAACCAGTGGAGGCGCTTAGATATGAGTAATGTAGTTTTAAGTTGTAAGAATGTCTCAAAAAGCTACACAGAATTTAAGACAGATATAGCTATACTAAAAAATGTAAACCTTGAAATTAATAAAGGAGAAAAGGTCGCTATATTGGGTCTATCAGGATCAGGTAAGACAACATTGCTAAATGTTTTGGGTGGACTAGATAAATGTAGCTCAGGTGAAGTAATGCTTATGGGCGAGAGATTTGATAATCAGTCTGTTAATAAGCGTGCAAAGATGCGAAATAAGCATTTAGGCTTTATCTATCAGTTACATCATTTATTGCCAGAGTTTACAGCTATTGAGAATGTAATGATTCCATTAGCTATTACCAAAAAATATACAAAAAAAGAGTCAATAAAGCTTGCTAATGAAATTCTAACAAAAGTTGGTTTAGAGCATAGGGCACATCACAAACCTGCCGAGCTTTCTGGTGGTGAGCGCCAAAGAGTTGCTATTGCGAGAGCTTTAGTTACCAATCCTAACTGTATCTTAGCAGATGAGCCTACAGGAAACTTAGATAGCCAAAGATCTGAGAGTATATTTGCTTTGATGCAGCAGCTTAGTGATGATTTTGGAACTAGTTTTGTAATTGTTACGCATGATGAGAGACTAGCTAGTCGTATGAATAAAATTTATAGATTAGTAGATGGTGAATTAGAATTAGTTGAACATACTAACTAATTTATTATTTACTGATTTTCATTAGCAAAAAATATTTTTATCTGACTCACTTTTAGTATACTGCATAAGTATATAGTCTATAAGTGGTAAAGCTAATGAAGACAATTGTATTTGTATATAAAGACTCTTTAAAATCCTATAAAGAAAAATTTTTACTAAAGATTGAAAAAGATCTACAAAGTTATGAATATCATACTTTAACAGTAGATGATTTATCTGAGGTTGTAGAGATTCTCGAAGATAATTCAAGAATATGTTGTATAGTCCTTGATAGAACTAGTTTTAGTATTGAAGCATTTCACAATATTGCGCATCTTAACACTAAATTACCAGTATTTGTCGTTTCTGATTATAGCCAAAGTATCAAACTCAATCTGCGTGATTTTAACTTAAATATTAACTTCTTACAGTATGATGCTTTAGCTGGTGAGGATTCTGATTTTATCCATAGAACTATCACAAACTACTTCAATGATATTTTGCCACCTTTAACTTATGAGCTGTTTAAATATTCCAAATCTTTTAACTCATCTTTCTGTACACCAGGACATCAAGGAGGTTATGGCTTTCAGCGTTCGGCAGTGGGCGCTTTATTCTATGACTTTTATGGCGAGAATATTTTTAAGACTGACTTATCTATTTCAATGAAAGAGCTAGGAAGTTTATTAGATCATTCGGAAGCTCACAAAGATGCAGAAGAGTATATTGCAAAAGTTTTCCAAGCTGATAGATCGTTGATTGTTACCAATGGGACATCAACAGCTAATAAGATAGTTGGTATGTATAGTGTTGCTGATGGCGATACAATTCTTGTAGATAGAAATTGCCATAAATCAGTTACACACCTAATGATGATGGTAGATGTTAATCCAATATATCTAAAACCAACAAGAAATGCTTATGGCATAATTGGAGGTATACCTAAAAAAGAATTTCAGCGCCAAACTATCCAAGAAAAAATTGATAATAGTAGCATTGCAGATAAATGGCCTGAATATGCTGTTGTCACAAATTCAACTTATGATGGTATTCTCTATAATACAGATACTATTCATTATGAACTAGATGTTAAAAAATTACATTTTGATAGTGCTTGGATACCTTATGCGATATTTCATCCAATCTATAAACATAAGTCTGCAATGCAGATTGAACCAAAGCCAGAGCATATAATTTTTGAGACACAATCTACTCACAAACTTCTAGCAGCTTTCAGCCAATCATCAATGTTGCACATAAAAGGTGATTATAACGATGAAGTTTTGAATGAAGCATATATGATGCATACTTCAACATCTCCTTTTTATCCAATAGTTGCTAGTGTTGAGACAGCAGCAGCAATGATGGAGGGCGAGCAGGGCTATAATCTTATTGACAAAACTATCAATCTAGCGATAGATTTTAGACGAGAGCTAGTTAAGCTTAGATCAGAAGCTGGTGATTGGTTCTTTGATGTTTGGCAACCTGATAATATTGCTAATAAAGAGGCTTGGCTACTAAGAAATGCTGATAAATGGCATGGATTTAAAAATATAGATGGTGATTTTTTATCACTAGATCCTATTAAGATAACAATCTTAACCCCAGGAATAAAAGATAACAATGTTGAGGACTGGGGCGTGCCAGCAGATATAGTAGCTAAGTTTTTAGACGAGCATGATATTGTAGTTGAGAAATCTGGACCTTATTCATTGTTATTTATCTTTAGTTTAGGTACTACAAAGGCAAAATCAGTAAGGCTAATATCGGTACTTAATAAATTCAAACAAATGTATGATGAAAATACATTAGTTGAGAAAATGCTACCAACATTATATGCTGAAGACCCTAAATTCTATGAAGATATGAGAGTTCAAGAAGTTAGTGAAAGGTTGCATCAGTATATGAAAGAGGCTAACCTTCCTAATCTTATGTATCATGCTTTTAATGTGCTACCAGAGCAGCGACTTAATCCTCATAGGGCATTTCAGAAGTTGCTAAAAGGTAGGGTCAAAAAAGTTCCTCTAGCAGAGCTATATCGACAGACTTCAGCTGTGATGATATTACCATATCCACCAGGTATACCAGTGATATTCCCCGGAGAAAAAGTAACAGAAGATTCTAAGGTAATATTAGACTTCTTATTGATGCTAGAAAAGATAGGATCAATGCTGCCAGGATTCGATACAGATATACATGGTCCAGAGAGAGCAAAAGATGGTAAATTATATATCAAAGTGATTGAAGAATAATATTAGATTTTTTTGAAATAAAACGCTTATATTCAGCTAAAAAAAAATGTATAGTGTTGCTTATCGAGTCTAATTTTAGGTGGAAAAATGCTTAAAACTCCTCTTTATGAATCGCACATAGCAGCAAATGCTAAAATGGTAGACTTCTCTGGATGGTCAATGCCAATTAATTATGGTTCACAAATTCAAGAGCACAATAATGTTAGAGAAAACTGTGGTGTATTTGATGTATCACATATGCTAGCAGTTGATATCCAAGGTAAAGATGCTGAAAAGTTTTTACGTCATATCTTAGCTAATGATGTTGCTAAACTAGAAGCGGGTAAAGCGCAGTATGGCTGTATGTTAAATCATGATGCAGGTATTGTTGACGATCTTATTACTTATAAAATTGATTCTGAAAATTTCAGAATTGTTGTCAATGCTGGTAATAGAGAGTCGGATGTAGCATGGTTTAAAGAAAACTCTCAGGACTTAGATGTTGCTATAACTCCACAACAAAGTTTAGCTATCGTTGCTGTACAAGGTCCAAAAGCAGTAGAGGTTGTCAAGCATACTGTGACTACTGAGATTGCAGAAGAAATAGCTAAATTGAAGCCTTTTACATTTAAGTTTTTTAGTAACTGGATGTTCGCTCGAACTGGTTATACTGGTGAAGATGGTTTTGAAATAATGCTGCCAGCAGATCAAGTAGCAGATTTTTGGGATAATTTATTAGAAAATGGTGCCGAACCAGTAGGTTTAGGTGCTCGAGATACTTTACGCTTAGAGGCAGGGATGCACTTATATGGGTCAGATATGAATACAACCACAACTCCTTTAGAGAGAGGGCTTGGTTGGAGTGTTGATCTCTCTGATGAGAGTAGAGATTTCATTGGTAAAAAAGCATATCTTGCGAAAAAATCACAGGGTATAGCTACCAAATGGACAGGGGTTGTTTTGAAGTCGAAAGGCGTGCTTAGAGCAGGTCAGGAGATTGATTTTGATAATGGTGAGAAAGGTTATATAACAAGTGGTAGCTTTTCACCTACTCTTAAAGTTGCAGTAGCATTAGCTTATGTACCTAAAGAGGGCGCTAATCCAGTCGTAAATATACGTGGTAAACAATTAGAAGTAGAATTAGTTAAGGCAAAGTTTGTCAAAAATGGACAATCTTTGATTTAAAACAATAAATATTTTCACAACAATAATTAATCGTAGTCAATACGGAGGTATAAAATGTCGAATATTCCTAATGAATTAAAATACACAAAATCTCATGAGTGGGTTAAAGTAGATGGTGAGGAAGTTACAGTAGGTGTTACCGAACATGCTCAATCTTTATTAGGTGATTTAGTATATGTTGAGCTACCAGAGGTTGGAGAAGAATTCTCAGCTGGAGATGATACTTGTGTTGTTGAATCTGTGAAAGCAGCTTCTGATGTGTATGCTCCTCTTGATGGCGAGGTTATTGATGTGAATGAATCATTAAGTGACGATCCTTCTCAAGTAAACCATGCACCATATAGAGATGGATGGTTATTTAAACTCAGAATTTCTGATGAATCTCAACTGGCAAATCTATTGTCTGCTGATGCTTATGCAAAAACTTTAGAAGACTAATTAGTATAAACCTTTAGAATTTCTATTTAGTCTTTATAAAATTCTATATACAAAGACATGGAGGAAATATGTCTTTTATTCCACATAAACCAGAACAAATCAAAAAAATGCTTGATACTATTGGAGCTAACTCCGTAGATCAACTCTTTGATGAAATTCCAGCTCAGTTAAGAGCCGATACTCTACAAATTCCTGATGGAATCAATGAGATGGAGCTAGCTAGGGTAGCTAGAAAAAGAGCAAATAAGAATCATCATAATACAAATTTTATAGGTGCTGGTGCTTATAGTCATCATATACCGGCTGCTATATGGGATATAGTAGCTCGAGGAGAGTTCTATACAGCATATACTCCATATCAAGCAGAGGCGTCTCAAGGTGGCTTACAAGTTATATACGAGTTCCAAACTATGATGGCAGAGCTGACAGGTATGGATGCTTCAAATGCTTCGATGTATGATGGGGCAACTGCTTTGGCAGAGTCAGTACTAATGGCGATTCGTTCAAATAAAAAAGCCAAGTCACAAAAAGTCTTAATAGCAGAAGCTCTACATCCAACTTATTTAAATGTACTTGAAACTATTACAAAGCATCAAGGTATCGAAGTTGATGTTGTAAATTTGGATTCTAAAAATGGTAAGACTGATGTTGCTAGATTAGATAGTTTTGCCGATACTCAATATGCTGCTGTAGTTATCCAGAGTCCTAACTTCTTAGGGCAGCTTGCAGATGTTGATGCTTTGACTAACTGGGCACATAAGCACGGTGCTTTGGCAATTGCCGTGACTAATCCTATGTCACTTGCGCTATTAAAATCACCTGCGGAATGGGGTGACAATGGTGCTGATATAGTATGTGGTGAGGGTCAACCTATGGGTGTACCACTAGCTTCTGGCGGTCCATACTTTGGTTTTATGACTTGTAAGATGCCTCATATTCGCCAAATGCCTGGTCGTATTGTAGGTAGAACAGTAGATTTAGATGGTAACGAAGGTTTTTGTTTGACGCTACAAGCTAGAGAGCAACATATACGTCGTGCTAAAGCTACTTCAAATATTTGTACTAATCAGGGCTTAATGGTAACAGCTGCAACTATTTATATGAGCTTATTAGGTGCAGAAGGTTTAGAAAGAGTAGCAAGTGTATCTCATGAAAATACTACTAAGCTAGCAAATGAATTATCTAAACTAGATGGAGTAAATGCTAGGTTTAATGATTTATTCTTTAATGAAGCAGTGATCGATTTACCTGTAAATGCGCAAGATTTTGTAACAGAGATGGAAAAAGAAGGTATAGATGCTGGTTATTTCTTAGGTGAGTATCATACTGATTTAGCTAACTCTATTATGGTTTGTGCTACAGAGATTCATACATCTGAAGATATCAAAGAGTACATAGAAGCTACCAAAAAAGTTTTAGCTAGGATAGGAGGTTAATTTAAATGGTTATTTTTGAAAAAACTAGAGGTAAAAACTCGCCATCTGTAATGCCTAGCAAAAAAGGAGATGTTTCAAATATCCCTGCAAATATGCTTCGTTCTAAAAAACCAATTTTACCAGAACAAGCTGAGCTTGATGTTGTCAGGCACTATACACAACTATCACGCAAGAACTTTTGTATAGATACGAACTTCTATCCGTTAGGTTCTTGTACTATGAAATACAACCCGCGAGCGGCGCATAAGTATGCTTCATTAGCAGGATTTTTAGAAAGGCATCCTTATGCAAGTGTCCAGAGTGTTCAAGGGACTCTTGAGTGCTTGTATGATTTACAAGACCTAATCAAAGAGCTAACTGGTATGACAGGTGTATCATTAGCTCCTATGGCTGGTGCACAAGGCGAGTTTGCTGGTGTTTCTATGATTAAAGCATATCATCACAAGCGTGGGGATTTTGAGCGTAATGAGATTATTGTACCTGATGCTGCTCATGGTACTAATCCAGCTACTGCAAAAGTTTGTGGTCTGAAGGTTATCGAGATTCCAACTAAAAAATGTGGCGATATTGATATTGAAGCCCTTGATAAAGTACTTGGGCCTAAGACAGCTGGTATTATGTTGACTAATCCATCTACAGTTGGTGTGTTTGAGAGAAGTATTGCTGTGATCGCCAAGAAAGTTCATGAAGCTGGTGGCTTACTGTACTATGATGGTGCGAACTTAAACGCAATCATGGGTAAAGCTCGTCCTGGTGATATGGGATTTGATGTTTTACACATGAATCTTCATAAGACTTTTGCTACTCCTCATGGTGGTGGTGGTCAAGGTGCTGGTCCTGTAGCTGTTAATGATAAGCTGAAAGAGTTTTTACCTGTACCAATGGTTGGTAAAAAAGATGATGAATTTGTATGGCTAGAAGAAAAAGATGTACCAAATACTATCGGTAGATTATCAGCATTTAATGGTAATATTGGTGTGTTAATTAGAGCATATATCTATGGAGCAATGCTTGGTGGCAATGGTCTAACAGAGGCCTCTGAAATAGCTACTCTAAATGCTAACTATATGATGGCTCGCTTAAAAGAAGAAGGCTTCACGATAGCATATCCTGAGAGAAGAGCTTCTCATGAGTTCATCGTAACTTTGAAGCCTGAGTTCCAAAATTATGGTGTGACAGCTACTGATTTTGCTAAGTGCTTGATAGATAGAGGGGTGCATGCTCCTACTATGTACTTTCCGCTATTAGTACCAGAGTGTCTATTAATAGAGCCTACTGAAACTGAAAATGTTGATAGTATGGAGCAGTTTATCCAAGCAATGGTAGAAATCAGAGATATTGCTAAGAAAGATCCTCAGTATCTAAAAGGCGCTCCTTATAATTTACCAGCGCGTCGTCTTGATGATGTCAAAGCAGCTAAAGAGCTAGATATCGTTTGGCAGCCTAAGTAATTCTTCTTTATAATCTCTTCTAGATTTATCAAAAAAATATAAACATGTCTACAAATCTTAATCTAGTCAAAATTATATTTGTAATAAATATAATTTTTATAACTTTATCTTTTTATTTTCAGAGTGAGTTATCTAGTAATCTTGCAGTACTATGTGCAGCTTTATCGCTTATAGTAAGTATGATTTTTGATAAGAGGATTTTCAATTCAAATCTATTTTTATTTTTATCAACCTTACCAATTTATTTGATAATACCTCTTTATCAAAATCCAATGCTTGCAACATTATTAATCACACTATTAATATCTGTATTAGTATACAAAAAGCAAGTTTTTGAGCTATTTAATTTTGGGGAAATAAAAGATATTAAAATCTGGTTAGCAGTAGCACTTGTATCACTAGTAGCCTCAATAAGTTTGATAGTTTGGGGAGTATCAACTAATGAATTAACTGGAGTTGGAGAAGCAACCTCTCAAGAGCTTGCGAAGCTTAATACTATTGTGATTCTAATACTAATACCTATTGGAGCACTGTTAAATGCAATTGTTGAAGAGGTTGTTTTTAGAGGAATTATCCAAACTGAATTGAGTAAAGTTTTTAATATTTTAGTAGTAATATTCTTACAAGCATTTTTATTTGCCGGATTTCATTACGCGGGAGGGTTCCCTAATGGGTTAATAGGTTTTGCGATGACTTTTGTCTATGCTTGTGCTTTGGGTTTGATGAGATACAAAGTCAAAGGATTATTTGCTCCTATCATTACTCATTCACTTGCAGATATGACAATTTTAATATTTTTGTGGGTGTATTTTTAGAGCTAAAGTTTTTATGTTCACTAGTGTATAATTTTTGTTATATTCTAATCCATATTAATTATTAGATGCGTAACATTTTCTTAAAAATATCTAGTATCCTTTTATTGGCCTCTTTATCTATAAATTATTCTTTTGGATATGCTCATACTAAACTAATGCTTGAGAATAACTGTAGTACAGATGTTGTATTTACTATCAAAGATAAAAATAACAAATCAACTTTTACAAAGACACTAAAACCACATCAGTACTATATGACTAAAGAGTTATCAAATGATAATTTTATGGATTCAACAACTTCATATTATGATATTGGCTTTAAGTCTAAAGATTCGTCAGGTTCTGTAGAATACGAGTTATCAAATGGCTTTTTTTATTTTGGTAAAAAGGGTGCAAATAGAGCTTTATTTAAAGATTCAAAAGGTAATATAGAAATAAATCATCAATTTCGCAATGATGGTTATGAGTATTATTGGACTAATTATTCAGTGAATCTTAAAACATTAATAAACGGTAGTTTAATAACACCAACTTTTACAGTTTCTGCATGTCATCAAGAGCTAGATATATTTGATAGTTTATTATTTGGTGTCAAAAGAATAATGATATTTGGTGATAGCTTAAGTGATAAGGGTAATTTGTATAAATATTCATTACAGCTCTTACCAAAATCAACACCATACTATAGAGGAATGTTTTCTAATGGAGAGGTATGGTCAGAACAGTTTGCAAATAGGCTTTATTTAAATAATATCCCTGTGAGTAATTATGCGGTAGGCGGTAGTTCGGTTATAGTGTTTCCTGAATGGGCTGAGAATAGTACCCCATACGTTTTAGATAATCAGGTCAACTTGTACCTAGACTTAGAAGCTAATGATGATATAAAAGACAATTTAGCAATATTCTTTGTCGGAGGTAATGACTACCTAACTACTAATCCAGAGATGACTGATATTGATGGAGCAGTCAAACAAGTGACCGATGGTATTATCAATGCTATTGAAAAAGTATCAGCAAAACAGACAGTTATTGTTGGACTACCTGATCTAAGTATCACAGGAGAATCTAAATCACTTAGCAATGAAAAAATTCTCAAAAAAATATACAAACAGCATAATAAAATTTTAAGAGAATATGCAGATAAGCATAAAATGAAGTTTATAGATATTGCTACAGTATTTGATGAAATGGTAAATAATACTAAGAGCTTTAATAAAAAATATAATGCAACTATAAGCTTGGATCATATTAAAGATTCTTGTTGGTTGGGAGGGTATTTTTTATCTGAGAAGTCTAGTATTGATAGTGCATATAATAGCCTAGAGGCTAACACCAAAACAGACTCTAAAGTCAAAATGAATGATCTATTAGATCAGCCATCAATGCAAAGTGTTATAGATGCAGGATATGCTGGTAGTATGTGTGATAATCCCCAAGATTATGCGTTTTGGGATCATGTTCATCCAACCTATCAAGTGCATAGGGCATTATATAACTATATATTGTCAGAATTAGGAGTTAGGCCTGTCACAAGAGATAAGTGATAGTGATTTTTCAAGATTTTGTTAAATAATCATTTGACAAAGATAATTCTAAGTAATATGCTGAAAGGTATGGATTTTGTTCCATATGAATTATAAGCATAGTCTTATAAACGTGTTGATTTGATAACTCAGCTTGCGGACACGAAAAATAATCTGCTAAAAGGTGTTTTGGATTATTCCATCTTTCCCTCTCAGATTTCTCCCAAGCTAAAGAGTTTTATAAGTAGGAGAAAACTATGAGTAAATATTCTTTAGAAACATTAGCTGTACATCGCTCTATACCAGAAAAGAGCGGGTCGGTACAAACACCTATACATCAAACTTCTAGTTTTGTATTTGAAAGTACAGAGCATGCTGCAAATCTTTTTGCATTAAAAGAGTTCGGTAGTATATATTCACGATTAACTAACCCAACAGTAGATGAGTATGCTTCTAGGTTAGCTAATCTTCATGGAGCTGCTGGAGGATTTGCCTGCTCATCAGGACATGCAGCACAACTTTTGATTTTCTTAAATCTACTTCAAAGTGGAGATCATATAGTTGCTTCTAAATATTTGTATGGTGGTTCAGTAACACAATTGACACATACATTTCCAAGGCAGTTTGGGTGGCAGTCAACTCTAGTTGATATAAATAAATTAGATGAGGTCAAAAATGCTATCCAAGAGAACACCAAAGCACTATTTATAGAGTCTCAATCTAATCCTTCCGGAGTTATTGCCGATATCAAAGCACTTGCAAAAATTGCTCATGAAGCTGGTATTCCATTGATAGTTGATAATACTGTTGCAACACCTTATTTATTAAATCCATTAGAACATGGCGCAGATATTGTCTCTTATTCTTTGACAAAATATTTAAGTGGTAATGGTTCTATAGTAGGTGGTGCAGTTGTCGATGGAGGAACTTTTGATTGGTCAGCGAATGATAAATTCCCTTTATTAGCAAAACCTGATAGATCCTATAATAATATTTCATTTCATGAAACTTTTGGCAAGTTGGCTTTTACCGTTAGGGGGCTTGCAGTTGGTTTGCGAGATATAGGTGCTACTCTTAGTCCACATACTGCTTTTTTGGCTATACAAGGTCTAGAAACATTAGGAGCAAGATTGGACAAGCATATCAAAAATGCTGAAAAAGTAGCAAAATTTTTAAATGCTCATCCAAAGATTAAAAAAGTTAATTATGCTGGTCTTGTTAATTCTCCATATAATCTTTTGGCTAATAAATATTTTCTAAAAGGTGTCGCGGGATTACTAACCATAGAGTTAAATGAAGGATTTGAGGCTGGTAAGAATTTGGTCGAGCAAACAAAGCTATTCACACACTGTGCTAATATTGGTGATGCTAGAAGCTTGATTATACATCCAGCATCAACCACACATTCGCAGTTAACAGAACAAGAGCGCATACAATCAGGAGTATCTGATGGTTTGGTAAGATTATCAATAGGATTAGAAGATGCTAATGATCTAATAGAGGACTTAAAGCAGGCTTTGGATTATTCGGAGGTGCAGTATGACGATCAATGCAAAAAAGCCATTTGAGTTTTTTACAGACTTACAGCTTAATTATCAAACTGAAATTAGTATCAAAAATAGCTCTAGTATCAAAAGATTAAAAGTTGCTATTGTAAACTTAATGCCAACTGTCAAAGAAACTGAAAAGCACTGGGCAGATGTACTTTCTCATAATAATTCTACAATTGTTGAGTTAGTGTTTTTTCATTCATTAGTACGTCCTAGTACAAGAGTTAGCGAGAGTTACTTACAAGAAAATTATGCTAATTGGCAGGATTATGATTTTGCTGATTTAGATGGGATTATTATCACAGGGGCTCCAGTTGAGTTATTAGAGTTTGAGAGTGTTGATTTCTATCCAGAAGTTTGTGAGATAATTTCAAAAAGTCTTGAGTATGAATTATCTGTGATGTTAGTTTGCTGGGCTGCTCAGGCTGGTCTAAATTATTTATATGATATAAATAAACAATGTCTAGAAAATAAGTTATTTGGTGTATATGAACATAAACCTATTAAACATGATCATCCACTATTAAAAGGTATAGATGGTGAGCTTAAAGCTTGTATATCTCGACAAACAAAAATTACAGATCAGAAAGTATTGGAGCATACAGATGTTATCCTAGCATCTGTAATAGATGGCTTAGATTGTTTAGCTGATAAAAAGTATGATATTACCTACATGTTTAATCATCTTGAGTATACCCAAGATACTCTAGAAGCAGAGTATTTAAGGGATAAAGCAACTATCGATAATATAGCTAAGCCATATAACTACTATGACAGCCAAAATAATATTGATTATTCATGGCAAAATGATAGAAAGACTTTTTATTCTAATTGGTTGGATATTATTAAAGATATTAAATAGCAGAATTATAAATTCCAAGCTTTTATTATATCCTCCTCAGTGATTTTCTTTTGATTGAGATTTTCAAAGTAGATCATATATTGTTTAATGAGCTGATTAATATACATATCTTCACCGGATATATAGAAAATATCATTTTTGTTACAATACTCGAGTAGATAATTTTTTTTATTATCTTTTTCAGGCATGGCGTGACAAAATACAATTTTTGCATCTTTAACTAAGTCTATAAATTGGGTATTTTGCTCTAGCTCTAGTGATGATGATATTGGTGTAGCATCTACTACTAGATCATACGGACCTTCAAAATGAGGGATGTTTTCTATACCTAGTTCTTTTCTTTTTTGAGCTACTTTCTCAGCATTTCTACCGACGATAGTTACTTTTATTCCTAAATCTTGTAGTACCTTAAAAGCCACACCAGATACGCCACCATTACCGTATATTACTGCGGTTTTTATAGTTTTGTTTGATGCCTTTATACCTTTTTTAAGAGCTGTTTGTAAGCCATGACAGTCTGTATTGTAACCATAAAGTTTGCCATCTTTATTGATAATTGTATTAACTGCTAAAGTCTCTTTAGCTATTGGTTCTATGTAATCTAAAAATGGTATTACTTTTGATTTTAGGCCATTGTGAGCCGTTACTGTACCACCATTGACAAAGGGTGCTCTAATAGCATCAGTATAAGTCTTGGCAGTTATATCACCAGAAAATGTAAAATAACAAAGATTTAAGCCTAGCTTCTGTATAGCAGTATTATGTCTTGATATAGATGAGTTACTACCAGAAGTAGAAAATAAAAACTTAGTCTCAGTATTAAGAGGAGCTTTAAAATTATCCGACATCTTATCTCCTTAGCTATGAATAATTAACATTGAATATGCTCTAAGAGGAGGGAGCTTGCCTTTAGTTGTTTTTTCTATAGTCTCCGTACCAGCTCTTTCATGATTTGCAATCACATGCCACACATTAGTCTCGGTAGTTGGAACAATATCGTTGATGTCATAGTTATCAATTGCTGTTGCATTATAAACTATAACAATATTTTTCCACATATCTCCATTGGCATTATCCTTGAGATGAGATACGATAACTCCAGAATGAAGATCATGGTATGCTGCTGAAACAATTAGGTGTTTACTGATATCCTCAGGGCTAGTCATTCTAAAAGCAGGGTGTTCTTTTCTTATCTTTATAAGTCCTTTTACATAATCAAAAAAAGGCTTGTATTGTAATTTATCTTGCCAGTGAAAAGCATTAATATCATCACCACTCTTATAACTGTTATGATCACCTTGCTTTGTTCTCAAAAACTCACAACCACCATGCAAGAATGGCACCCCTTGAGATGTTAATAAAATACCAAGGGCTAAACCGTTTTGGCGAACTCTACGACTTTCAAAGATATTTTCGGGAATATTTTTTCGATAATCTCCAGCTTGAATGTTCCTTTGCAGGCTTTTTTCAATTTGATCCCAAAGTGTATAGTTATCGTGAGCATCTACATAGTTGATAGTCTCTTTAGGGTTAGCAGTTAGATCATGTATAGAGCCTCTAAGACCTTCCATAACCTTGCCGATATTGGCTGGATTATGAGCATCTCCATTGATGTAACCATTACCTGGACTATTATTGCCTCTAATCGCATCCCTAAATGTATCATTAAATACACAGAAGTCTTGGTTTCTCTGAGTGCCCCTATATGTACCATTTCTTAGAGGTGAGTCACCAGCTTTCCATGGTTCTCCATAGACTATAATACCTGGATCTATTTGTTTTACTTCTTCAGTAATTTCTTTGATAGTATCCAAATCGATTAGTTCCATTAAGTCAAATCTTAGACCATTGACTTTATAGTTTTTGACCCAGTGCAGAACGGAGTCTTTGATAAACTTGCGCACCATTGGTTTTTCGGTATCAAGTTCATTACCACACCCAGAACCATTGGTAAAATGGCCTTGGCTATCAGTCCTGAAATAATATTTTGGCACAATACTGTCAAAGTTCGATGTATCAGTCATATGGTTATATACCATATCCATAACGACACCAATACCTTTGTTATGGAATCCGGCAATCATTTCTCTAGCACCTTTGATTCTTTGAGTTGGATCAAAAGGATTAATAGAGTAGCTTCCATCTGGTGCATTGTAGTTTTGTGGATCATATCCCCAGTTTCTATTATCTTTGATATTGGCATTTGACTCATCAACTGATGAAAAATCAAATATTGGTAATAGATGTACATGAGTGACACCAAGTTCATGAAGACTATCTATACCCGTTGAAACAGATAGTTCATCATTTGGAGTAGTTATTTCAGATCCTTCATATACTGTACCTAAAAACTTGCCTTTGATGTTTTCTGGTATTCCACTATCGGAGCCGATAGAGAAATCTCTAACATGTAATTCATAGATAACAGCATCCTGAGGGTTTTGAGGTGTATGGAAGTAGCTGTTTTTCCAGCTTTCAGGAGATAGCTCATCTGAGTTAAGGTCTAGTATGAATCCTTTTCTACCATTGGCACCAAGTCCAACTGCATAAGGATCTATAGCATAAGTTATTTTTGTATACTTATTACCACGATAGTCTATATCATCAAAATAAAGTCGATATATATAGAATTTATTTTCACAGAGGTCTCTAGGTATACAGGCACTATGTGTACCATATTCTAATTCTGGAATTAAATTAAATGCATCATCAGGCATCTCGTGTTTGTCATTATCATCTTCATGATATATCAAAAGCTCAACGTGTTTTGCTGTCGGAGCCCATATCCTAAATGATACTGTGTCATTAGAGAAGACAACACCCATATCATCATTTGGATAGTAGTATTTATCCAAAAAGTTACCGAATAATACTTTCGTTGGCATAAAGGTATTATTTGCACGAATTTCTATTAAATCGCTTGGCTTAAGCTCAGAAGGCAAATTGGTAAATATAACTTTTTTAGACTTATACTTAACGATATTTACAGCGTTTGTAACTTTTTTCGAATTTATCCATAGTTCAAATATAGTACCTATCAGAGGAGTATCTGATAAATAAGCCTCTATTTTATTTGGCTCATCAAGTACAGCATAATTTATTCTGGCATTAGTTCTGTTGACAACATCACTTAGAGAAGTATAAATATCATGATCTCCATAAACTATATAATAGTTATCATGATCTTCATCTATTTTGAATGAGCTTGTTTGTTCAGCCCAATCGTTCTGCCAGTACGTGCTCCATGTTCTTTTGCGTGCTATTATGTTTTTATTTACACAATCAGCATATAGTCCAAAGTCGCTCTTTTTAGACAGTGATTTTGGGCGTGTTTTTCCTTTTTCATCATACGTCCATAAATCCCAGCTAAAGTCCTGCCCTAGATATTGTTCATCTTTTTTTATAAAGTGAATAAGTTGACCTTTACGAGGTTCCCTAGCTACTCTAAAAATTCTTTCTGCTTTATGGTTAGGGTTGTTTTTGCTACTACAATATACTTTGACTTCACTTATATCTGTTACAGAAGGGTCAACACTTAATTTATTATCTTTGACTTCAATAAGCTTTGATTTTGGCTCTACTCGCCATGTAACATCAACAATACTTCTTTTTTTTGTTAAAGACTCTGTTATCGCTATCAGGTCAACTTTGTATCCGGGAACTATGTAATCTTCTGATGCTTTTATTGAAAGTATCTGAGGATTTACAAGCCAGTTGAAAGTCAGTGGTTCAAAAACTCTATTGCTTGCAGAAAGTCTTCTTTCATTGCCCTCTAGATCTATCAAAATAAAAGTATATTGATTTGAGCCATTGATAAGCCCAGAGATCTTAAGAATATTTTTTGTCAGCCATAAGCTACCATCATCAGGGTCAGCTTCCCATATTAGCCTATATCTATCTTCTTTTTTCCATTGATTAAATTGTCCTGTAACATAACCGTATGAGAAGCCATGCGCATTTATTCTAAATCTAATACTGTTTGTATCTGGGTCTTGGTCTAGAGAGTATTCAGCATCGAACTTTTCGAAGATGCTGTCTTTTTCTATCCATATATTATTTAATGACTGCATATTTACAACTTTTGCTTAATAATTTATATATTTTTTAAAAAATTTAGTTAAGCTATTATAGCCTTATTTTTTGAGTTTGAGAACAAGGGTGGCCATAGGCGGGATTTTTATGGCAATCTTTTGGTCAAAGCCATGCTGTGCTTCTGGAACTGATAGTATTTCATCTGAAATAACTTGGCCTGAACCACCAAACTCAAGGCTGTCAGAATTAAAAGCCTCAATATATGATCCTGCATCAGGAACACCTATGTTGTAGTCGTAATAAGTTACAGGAGTAAAGTTACAAACAAATATTAGCTTTTCTTGGTTATCTTTACTAGCTCGGACAAAAGATAAGATACTCTGTTCAGAGTTGTTGGCATCAATCCATTGGAAGCCTTGGTGATCGTAATCACACTCCCACAATGCAGTCTCAGCTTTATAGAAGTCATTTAACTTTTTGAAGAAATGTAGTGTTTCTTTATGTGTGTGATATTCATCAACAACCTGCCACTGTAATTGCTCATATTCTCGCCATTCAACAAACTGTCCAAATTCACTTCCCATAAAAATAAGTTTCTTACCGGGGTGACCAATCATATATGACATATATAGTCGTAGGCCAGCATATTTATTCCATAAGTCTCCCCACATTTTGTTTATGAGAGATTTTTTGCCGTGAACTACCTCGTCATGTGAAATAGATAAGATAAATTTCTCTGAATAGTGGTATACCATAGAGAAAGTGATTAAGTTGTGATGATACTTACGATAAACTGGATCTAAAGAGATATAGCGTAATGTATCGTTCATCCAACCCATATTCCATTTGAAGTCGAACCCTAAACCACCTTGCTCAACAGGTGTGGAGATATTTGGCCAAGATGATGATTCTTCAGCAATTGTGATCACTCCTTTGCAGGTATGCTTTAGGACACCATTGAGTTCTCTTAAGAAAGCAATACCTTCCAAATTTTCATGTCCACCATGAATGTTAGGTACCCACTGACCATCTTCTCTATCATAGTTTAGGTATAAGATATTCGATACTGCATCTACACGAAGTCCATCGATATGAAACTCATTGATCCAATACATTGCATTTGAAATCAAGAAACATTTTACTTCATTTCTACCTAGATCAAAATTATGTGTTCCCCAACCCTCGTTAACAGCTTTGGTAGGTTCTTGATATTCGTAACATGCACTACCATCAAAGTTGATTAATCCATGTTGATCTTTGCAGAAGTGTCCTGGTACCCAATCTAAAATTACACCTATATCATGTGTATGAAGTTTATCAACTAGGTGCTTCAAACCGACTAAATCGCCATGACGACTATTCACTGAGTAAAAACCTGTTGGTTGATAACCCCACGAAGCATCTAGTGGGTGTTCATGTAATGGCATAAACTCTACATGTGTGTATCCCATATCTTTGATATACTCAGGCAGTATCTGGGCTATCTCTTCATAACTCATAAATTCGCCATCTTTGGTTTTCCAAGAAGCAAGATGTAGTTCATATATGTTCATTGGACTATTGTAATAGTCAGCAGTAGCACGTTTTTTTAGCCATTTGTCATCATGCCATTTATATTCCATTTGAGTATTTATTATGGATGCTGTATTCGGTCTTAATTCTGAGAAAAAAGCATAAGGGTCACTTTTATAAACGTAATGATTAGTATCTTTATTTGTTACAACAAGTTTATATTTTTGTCCATTTTTGACACCAGCTATGAATACACTCCATAATCCTGAATTACTAATGGGTTTCATTTGATTTTTGCTTTGAATCTCCCAGTGACTAAAGTCACCTATGACACAAATACTTTTTGCATTTGGGGCCCAGGTTGTAAATCTAATACCATCAATACCATCTTCACAGGCTGCATGGCCACCCATGAATTCATAAGCATATATGTGCTTGCCTTCATGGAAGTAATGTATATCTTGCTCGCCAATGGTGCAATGTTTATTTTGTTTTGAATTTACGTTTTTCATAAAAGCTCCTAGTCAAAAGTATAGAATCAGTGTGTTTTTCAGCGTAGACGCTAATAAGTACTAAAAATCTCTATAATTACAATCTTAATCGTTTATATAAGCTTAGTAAACTGAATAATTAATTTAAAAAATAATTTTACCAGCAATACAGATATTGGTTATTTTAAATTCATAGAGATAGTGATAAGATGAAATGTATGGGCTTTCACCTATGCTCTATTAAGGTGACTAGGTAGTTCGCCAAATTAGTGTGTTTATTCTGTTAACATAATACTAGGGTAGAAAAATGGCAATTCAAAGAGTATTAACCAAACCTTTTGAAAATCAAAAACCAGGAACATCAGGTCTGCGTAACAAAGTCACTGCTTTTCAGCAAGCAGGATATTTAGAAAATTTTGTACAATCTATATTTAATTCTTTGGATGATATAGGAGGTAAGACTCTAGTTGTTGGTGGTGATGGTAGGTACTATAATGATGTGGCTGTACAAATTATTGTTAGAATGGCTGCAGCTAATGGTTTTAGTAAAATTATAGTTGGACAAAATGGTATCTTTTCTACTCCGGCTGTTAGTTGTGTTATTAGAAAGTATCAAGCTTTTGGTGGTATTGTGTTATCGGCTAGTCATAACCCGGGTGGTCCAAAAGGAGACTTTGGTATCAAATATAATGTTTCTAACGGTGGTCCAGCACCTGAGAAAATTACAGATAGAATTTTTTCAGAAACTAAAAAGATTAACCAATACTTAATAAGTGATGCACCTAAAGATAGTGTTAATTTAAACAAGATAGGCATATACAAAATTGAAAATACAACCGTCGAGGTTATTAACTCAGTAACTGATTATGCTGAATTAATGCAACAAATATTTGATTTCGATAAAATTCGTGAACTATTTGCAAATGGTTTTAAGGTGCGTTTTGACTCTATGAGTGCAGTATCTGGTCCTTATGCAAAGTATATTTTTGAGACTCTTTTGCAAGCTCCAGCTGGTACAGTTGTCAATGCTGAACCACTTGAGGATTTTGGAGGTTTTCATCCGGATCCAAATCCTGTAAATGCTGAAGACTTGGTCAAGCATATGCGTAGTGGTAAGTATGATTTCGGTGCAGCTTCAGATGGTGATGCTGATAGAAATATGATTGTAGGCAAGCAAATAGATGTATCACCTTCAGATAGTCTAGCAATTATGGCTGCAAATGCGCATCTTATACCAGCGTATTCAAAAGGAATTAAAGGTGTTGCTAGATCAATGCCTACATCAACTGCAGTTGACAGGGTGGCAGAGTCATTAGGTCTACCTTGTTTTGAGACTCCAACAGGATGGAAATTCTTTGGGAATTTATTAGATGCTCAGAAAATCACACTATGTGGTGAAGAGAGTTATGGAACAGGTTCAGATCACATTCGTGAGAAAGATGGAGTTTGGGCAGTATTGTTCTGGTTGAATTTAGTTGCTGCAACAGGCAAACATGTTGATCAGTTGGTTGAGGAACATTGGCAAAAATTTGGTCGTAACTTCTATTCAAGACATGATTATGAAGCTATAGATACTGTGATTGCTAACTCTATCATGAGTTCTTTAAGAGGTAAATTATCTAGTCTTACAGGGACTCAATTAAATGGTGAGAAAGTGGCTAAAGCAGATGATTTTAGTTATACGGATCCTATAGATGGTTCAGTTTCTAACCATCAGGGAATAAGAATTATTTTTGAAGATGGTTCTCGAATTGTGTTTAGGTTATCAGGTACAGGAACACAGGGGGCTACTTTACGTGTATATTTAGAAAAGTATGAATCTAACTCTTCAAAATTTGATACACCAACACAACAGGCTTTGGCTACTTTGATAAATATTGCTGGAGATTTAACCAATATTAAATCTTTAACAGGCATGGTTAAGCCAACAGTAGTTACTTGATTTAATTGCTATTATAAACACAAGGAGTTAATTATTATGAATAATCCTAATTCATCGCATCAGTTGTATAAAAAGGCTATGGCATTAGTGCTAGCAGGCGGGCGTGGTTCTCGTTTATATAATCTAACAGACACTAGAGCGAAGCCGGCTGTTTATTTTGGTGGTAAGTTTAGAATTGTAGATTTTGCCTTATCAAACTGCTTAAATTCTGGTATCAGAAGAATAGGTGTAGTTACACAATATAAGTCACACTCTTTACTTCGTCATATTCAGCGTGGTTGGGGATTCTTACGTGGTGAGCTAAATGAGTTTATAGATTTGCTACCAGCACAGCAAAGGGTTGATGAAGAGAGTTGGTATCGTGGTACTGCTGATGCTGTGTACCAAAATATTGATATTTTACGTTCTTATGGACCTGAGTATGTCATAGTTCTAGCTGGCGATCATATATATAAGATGGATTACTCAGTAATGCTAAGAGATCATGCCCAAAGCGGTTATAAGTGTACTGTAGGGTGTGTTGAAATTGCTGAAGAAGAAGCATTTGCATTTGGTATTATGGGTATTGATGAAGATCGTAAAATTACAAGCTTCGTCGAAAAGCCTAAAGATAATGCACCAACAATTCCTGGCACAACTGACAGATGTTATGCAAGTATGGGTATATATATATTCAATTCTGATTATTTGTATGATTTACTTGAGGAAGATATTGCAAATAAAGAATCAAGCCATGACTTTGGTAAAGATATAATTCCAAGAGTTGTTAGTGAAAAACAAGCTTTAGCACACCCATTTAGTATGTCATGTGTTCCTAGAGGAGAGGGTGTTGAACCATATTGGAGAGATGTTGGTACTATAGATGCATTCTGGGAAGCTAACCTTGATTTAGCAGCTAATATGCCTGAGTTGAATATCTACGATAAAGACTGGCCTGTGTGGACAGCTCAAGAGCAGCTTCCTCCGGCTAAGTTTGTGCCAGATAGAAAGGGTAATCATGGTGTGATTACAAATACTCTTGCTTCAGGTGGTTGTATAGTGCTTGGTTCGCAAATCTCTAAATCATTGATGTTCTCGAAAGTTAGAGTCTCAGCAGGTTGTGAGATTGATCAGTGCGTGATAATGCCTGAGGTAGTAGTAGGTGAAAATTGCCGTCTGAAAAAAGTTGTGATTGATAAAGGTTGTGATATCCCAGCTGGTATGGTGATTGGAGAAAATCCTAAAGAGGATGCTAAAAACTTTTTTAGAACCGACAAGGGTGTGGTACTAGTAACTAAAAAGATGATAGATGAACTAAAAGAAAAATAAGAGAAGTTTATGCGCGTTTTACATGTATGTAGTGAATTATATCCAATTCTAAAAACAGGGGGTCTTGCAGATGTTACAGCTGCTTTGCCTCCTGCATTAGCTAGTTTTGGGGTTGATAGTAGGGTTTTGGTTCCGGGGTTTCCGGCATTTATGAATGCTATTAAGGATAAACAGCTTTGGATGAATATCCCTTCTCGTTTTGGTGCAGAAGAGATAAACATATTTTTAGCTAAGATTCCTAACACTAAAATCGACATATATGTAATAGATGCTCCTAGTTTATTTGCTCGTCCGGGTAATCCATACGCAGATAGTAGTAATCAAGCTTATGCAGATAATTATCTCAGATTTGCTTTATTGGGTTGGGTAGCGGCAAGAATTTCTGAAGGCTTGGATGCTAAGTGGAAGCCAGAAGTTGTTCATAGTCATGATTGGCATGCTGGATTAGTACCTGCTTATATCAAAGCAAGTGAACTAGCATCTGGCAAAAAAGCTGTAAAAACAGTGTTCACTGTGCATAACCTTGCTTATCAAGGTCTTTTCCCAATGAGTGTTTTTGCGGAGTTAGATTTACCAGGTATATTCTTGAGTATGAATGGTTTAGAGTTCTATGGTCAAGTATCTTTCATGAAAGCAGGTTTGTATTTTGCTGATAAGATCACCACAGTAAGTCCTACATATGCTAAAGAGATTCAGTCTTATGAGCAGGGATGTGGATTAGAAGGGCTACTCGCAGATCGTCATAATGATCTATATGGAGTACTTAATGGTGTGGATCCTCAAGTATGGAATCCTAAAAAAGATACTCTTATAGAGGCTAACTACTCGATTACTACAGCTAATGTTGGTAAAGCAAAATGTAAGGCAGCTCTACAAAAAATGACTGGACTTGCGAAAAAAGAGGATGCAGTAGTTTTTGGAATTGTAACACGCTTAACTGAGCAAAAAGGCCTAAACCTTTTAATTGAAGCAATAGGTGAAATCACTAGTAGAGGTGGTCAAGTTGTTTTATTGGGAAGTGGTGATAAAGCTTTAGAAGAAGCATTTTTAGCTGCGGCTAAGAAATCTCCTAAATCAATAGCTGTACAAATTGGTTATGATGAAAACCAAGCGCATCGTATAATTGCTGGTTCTGATGTGATAATGGTACCATCACGTTTTGAGCCTTGTGGATTGACACAACTATATGGTCTGACTTATGGAACTTTGCCTCTAGTACACAAAGTTGGTGGTCTAGCAGATACTGTTACAGATTCTTCATTGGAAAATTTGGCAGATGGTATGGCTACAGGGTTTGTTTTTGATGAGTTCAGTGTGGAGTCGCTCACTTTAGCAATTCGCCGAGCATTCGCATTATATAATCGTAAAGCAGACTGGAAGAAGGTAAGAAAAACTGCAATGCAACAAAAAGTAGATTGGAATGCAGCTGCTGATAAAATACATCAAATTTATTCTCAATTAGTTTAATAGACTTTCAAAAAAGTTCAAAAAATCAATATTTTTTTTACCAAAAAAAATACTTAAATGGTATTATGATTTTTAATGTAATTACTTTTTATCAATAAATTATTATCAAAGGTTTCTAAAAAAAATGGACAACAAAAATCAAATCAAGCTTTTTTTACAAGATGCTTTAGGATGTGATATAGCTAAAGCAAGTGATCAAGATCTATATTATGCACTATTATCTTATGTTAAAGAGCAAACAGAAAAACTACCAACGCCTGATTTTAAAAAGAAAATATATTATATATCTAGTGAATTTTTGATCGGTAGAATGCTAGCAAATAATCTTATAAATTTTGGAATTTATAATGATGTTAAAGAGCTATTTGAGGCTAATGGTAAAGATATAGCTTTGATCGAAGAGTGCGAGCCAGAACCATCTCTAGGTAATGGTGGTTTAGGTAGATTAGCAGCGTGCTTTTTAGATTCAATAGCATCGCTAGCTATTCCTGCAACAGGTGTTAGTTTGAACTATCATTATGGTTTGTTTAAGCAAAAATTCAAAAAGAATCTACAAAAAGAAACACCTAATCCATGGATAGAGGATAAAGGCTGGCTTAATAAGAGAAAGGCTGCTTATAAGATTGATTTCAATGGTTTTAGTATACAATCTCAGATGTATGATATTGAGATGGTTGGTTATCAAAATAATTTTGTTAATAAATTATGCTTATTTGATGCTGAGAGCGTTGACTCTAGTATCGTTAAAAAAGGTATATCTTTTGATAAAACAGCTATCGAAAAGAACGTTACGCTTTTCTTATATCCAGATGATAGCGATGAAGCAGGACATTTATTAAGAATTTTCCAACAGTATTTCATGGTAAGTAATGCTGTGCATCTTGTATTTGCTGATATGGATGACAAAGGCTACTCAATTGACAAGCTTCATGAACATGCAACTATCCAAATTAATGATACACATCCAACTTTAGTGATTCCTGAGCTTGTACGTCAGCTTATGACTAGAGGACTATCTATAGATGCAGCTATCGAAATAGTTAAGAAAACAGTAGCGTATACTAATCATACTATCTTGGCTGAAGCGCTAGAAAAATGGCCTCTAAGATATCTTAAAAAAGTACTAACTCAAGAATTAATCGATATTATTAGATATTTAGATGCTAAAGTTAAGCTAGAGCATATCGATGAGAAATTATCTATCATAGATGATCAAAGTATTGTACATATGGCTCATATGAGTATTCATTATAGCTTTAGTGTGAATGGTGTGGCAGCTCTTCATACAGAGATTCTTAAAAATGATGAATTGAAGCACTTTAACGATATTTATCCGAAGAAATTTAATAATAAAACTAATGGTATAACATTCAGAAGATGGTTATTACAATCTAACCCTGAGTTAACAAAGTACTTAGAAAGTGTTATCGGTGATAGTTTTAAAACTAAAGCTACTGATTTAGAAAAACTTCTAAAATTTGATAATGATGATACTTTAAAAGCTCTTGAAGACATCAAAAAGGTTAAAAAAGCACAATTTATTAAATTTGCAAAAGAGCATTATGGTGTGGAGCTTATCAAAGATGGAATATTTGACGTACAAATCAAGCGTATCCATGAATATAAGCGTCAACAAATGAATGCTTTGTATATAATCCATAGATATTTACAGATTAAGTCAGGTAAGCTTAAGCCTGCAAGAGCTGTTAACTTTATATTTGGCGGTAAGGCAGCTCCAGCTTATATAATAGCTAAGGATATTATTCATCTAATATTATGCTTACAAGAGCTTATCAATAATGATTCTGATGTGAATAAGTACATGAGAGTATTGTTTGTTGAGAACTATAATGTAAGTGTTGCTGAGAAGTTAATCCCAGCTGCTGATATCTCTGAGCAAATATCTCTAGCATCAAAAGAAGCTAGTGGTACAGGTAACATGAAGTTTATGCTAAATGGTGCTATCACATTAGGAACTATGGATGGTGCTAACGTTGAGATTGCTGAGCTAGTTGGACAGGATAATATCTATACTTTTGGTAAGGATAGTGACACTATCATAGATCTATACAAGACTAGTGGTTATATTTCCAAAGATTATTACAAGCAGCCTGCGATTAAGCCGATCGTAGATTTTATAGTTTCTAAAAAACTTGTTAAGCTTGGTAAGAAATCTAACTTAAAAGAGTTGTATAACGAGCTACTTAATAAAGACTGGTTTATGACTTTGATAGATCTTGTAGAGTATGCACAAGTTAAGGATCAAATGATCAAAGATTATGAGAACCGTAAAGAGTGGATGTCTATGGCTTTAGTAAATATTGCAAAAGCTGGGTTCTTCAGTTCAGATAGAACTATTGCTGACTATAACAGAGATATCTGGAAGATTTAGACTTGTATTGCACTTGTGATATAAGGATGATTAGTGTTATGAATAATATGTCATTCTACGACTTGATCGTAGAATCCAATAACTAACTTAGCTTATAGCCAATGGATCCTATGGTCAAGCCATAGGATGACTGCAGTTGAGTTTGTCACTCTTAGAATATTTTAGTACTATTTGGTTACAGCAATGTGCATTTTTTTATGATGTAGAGAGAGTATATGAAAAAATCTGGATTATTATTAGCTATCTCAAGTTTACCAAGTCAGTTTGGTATTGGTGATTTGGGTAAAAGTGCTTATGAATTTGTTGATATTTTAAAACAAGCAAATACTAAAATTTGGCAGGTGTTGCCACTTACACCACTAGGTTTTGGCAACTCTCCATATCAGTCAAGCTCTTCTTTTGCAGGTGATGAAATCTATATTAGCTTAGAAAAACTAGCAGATTATGGTTTGCTTGAAGAATCATCTCTTAAAAGTTTGAATGTAAACTCTGATAAAGTTGAATATGAACTTGTTCGTAATTTCAAAGATAAGTATCTCGAAGAAGCATTTAGCAATTTTCAAAGTTCAAAAGATAAGTTTGAACAAGAATATAATAATTTTATAGCTCAAAACTCATGGGTTAAAAATTATGCTATTTTTAAAGCTTTTAGAAAGGCTAATAATAACCAAGCTTGGAATTTTTGGCCGCAAGAATATAAAAACTGGATCAAAGATAAAGCTATAGAACTTGATCAATTTCAAAACGAGATAGATTATCAAATATTTTTGCAGTTTATCTTTTATAAGCAGTGGTTTGAGCTAAGAGAATATGCTAATCAAAATAATATTGAAATTATGGGCGATTTACCTATTTATTTAGGTTTTGACTCTGCTGATGTTTGGGAGCATCAAGATATATTTCTATTAGACGAGAATCAAAATCCTAGTTTTGTTGCAGGTGTTCCACCTGACTTTTTCTCAGAAACTGGCCAGCTATGGGGTAATCCTCTATATGATTGGGATAAGCTCAAAGAAACAAATTTTGATTTTTGGATAGAGCGCCTGAAGGGTAACTTCAAGCTATTTGATATCGTTAGGATTGATCATTTTAGAGCTTTTGATACATATTGGAAGATACCAGCAGGTGAAAAGACTGCTATAAATGGTGAGTGGATCGAGGCTCCTGGTTATGATTTCTTTGATACAGTCTATAAGCGTATTCCAGATGCTAATATTATTGCAGAAGATTTAGGTGATTTACGCCCTGAAGTACTTGAGTTGCGTGATCACTATAATTTAAAGGGTATGAAAGTATTCCCATTTCATTTTGATCTAAAAACAGCTAAGTTTGTTGAGGGTACTAATATCATTGCATACTCAGGTACTCACGATAATAATACTCTCAAAGGATGGTATTTTGATGAGTTAAATAGATATCAAAGAAAGCTGTTAAAGAAATATTTTAAAGCTAATGATAGAAATATTTTTAGAAAGATTATTAAGTATTTACTAAATTGTGATGCTGAATATGTAATCCTGCCAGTACAAGATGTTTTAGAGTTAGATAGTCATGCTCGACTAAATACTCCGTGGATAGTTGGTTCACCAAATTGGCAGTGGAAGTTGACTGATTTTGACTTATTAAAGAACAGAAGTTTAGGACTTGAATAAGAAAAATAGTTATGAAAGTTAAACATTTCAAAGGCTTAAAAGACTTTAGATATTTTAATCAGATAAAAGAGCTTAGAAGGATATATAAATATTTTCCTTATCTATATAAATATAATATCCAAGAGGAAGAGGATTATTTTGAAAGTTATTTAGTAATGAGCTCTAATGTTGATATTTTTTATGTTGAAGAGAATGGAGAAATATTAGGAGCATCTTTAGGATGTCCAATATCTAAAAGTTTTGGTTTAACAAAACCACTTTTTGATATGGATATAAATATGGACAAGGCGTATTATTTTGCTGATATTATGATAAAGAAAGATCATTGGGGAAAAGGTATTGCATTTGATCTGTATCAGAAACATATAGGCTATGCAAAAGAAAATAATTATGAAAAGATATGTGCTTTGATAGTTAATCGAGATAATGATCCAAGAAAACCAGAATCTTTTAAAAAGTCAAATATTTGGCAGGTTAACAAGTTTGAGAAAACTGATAAAAATGTTGTATATCCTTGGAGTACATATCAGGAAGATGGTTCTGTCAAGCAAGAGATTAATCAACTAGACTTGTATATTAAAAACTTAAGATAGTTACTTAATTATATAAAATTGATACTTTTATATAATATTTATTGATATCTAAATATGATAAAATCTTTTACAAAATTATAATTATGTAAAAATTTTAATTAGTATGCTTACATTTCAAGAAATTATTTTAAAACTACATCATTACTGGGCATCTAAAGGTTGTGCGATTATCCAGCCACTAGATATGGAAGTCGGCGCTGGAACATTCCATCCAGCAACAACTCTAAGAGCGATAGGTCCAGAGCCATGGACAGCTGCGTATGTTCAACCGTCAAGAAGACCTACAGATGGTCGTTATGGTGAGAATCCTAACCGTACGCAACATTACTACCAATACCAAGTTGTGATGAAGCCATCGCCTGATGATATTCAAGAATTATATCTTGGTTCACTTAGAGAGCTAGGTATAGATCCATTAGAGAATGATATTCGCTTCGTTGAAGATAACTGGGAGTCACCAACATTAGGTGCTTGGGGTCTTGGTTGGGAAGTATGGTCAAATGGTATGGAGATTACTCAGTTTACATATTTTCAACAAGTAGGTGGACTGGAGTGTAAGCCTGTAATGGGTGAGATTACTTATGGTCTTGAGCGACTAGCTATGTATATTCAAAATGTTGATAGCATGTATGATATCTTATGGGCTAATACGCAAAATGGTCCTTTATATTATCGTGATGTATTTATGCAGAATGAAATCGAAATGTCGACTTATAACTTTGAAGAGGCTAATGTTGAAGAGCTTTTCAAACAGTTTGATTTATTAGAGAAAGAAGGTTATAGACTAGTAGGAAAAAATTTACCAATTCCAGCTTATGAGTTTGTATTGAAAGCTTCGCATACTTTTAACTTATTAGATGCGCGTCATGCAATATCTGTGACAGAAAGACAAGGCTATATTCTAAGAGTTAGAAAATTAGCTCTAGAAGTAGCTAAAGAATATTATAGTGCTAGAGAAAAATTAGGTTTTCCAGCTTTTAAAAAAGACAATTGATTAAATGCTTTCGCTAACTTACGATGTAAGTTTTAGCGACATACTTTTTGCAATAGCAGAAAAAGTATGCAAAACTGCTTAGCACATGTTTGCGCTTTAATGTAAGTCATTGGTGCCTACAAAACTCGCAAGCTCAGACAGTTGTAGTCACTGGATCAATGACTTCGACATAAGCTTGCCATAAAGTGCTTTAATGTGGTGAAAATTAAAATGAAAAGTATAAATCAAATATTAAAATTTCTAGATATTCAAACCTTATCTCAAAATAATTTTGAAATTGAATCGCTATCTTTAGATAGTCGTAAATGTGACGCAAAATCAGCATTTATAGCTCTCAAAGGTCTATCAAATGATGGTAATAAATATATTGATAGTGTTTTAGCTAAGGGTACAAAACTTATTTTGAGTGATAAACTACCCCGTCAATCTTCGATTGCCACCTCTTCAATAGCTGAAGGGGAATTACCTAATATTTTTTATGTTGAAAATTTAAAAGATAAGTTATCAGCTTTGGTTAAATGGTTTTATGATTATAAAAAGCCACAAAATATAATTGGTATAACGGGCACAAATGGTAAAACATCGATTTCTAGTTATATTGCACAATTGCAAAAATTAATTGGTCAAAAATCATTATTACTAGGTACAAATGGCAATGGGATTTATCCAGATCTACAAGAGAGTACCCATACGACATTAGATATATTATCTTTATATCAAACTATTTCATATTATAAGAATTATCAAAATCTTGTTATGGAAGTATCTTCTCATTCATTGGATCAAAAGCGTACCGAAGGTTTAGATTTTGATATTGCAGTGTTTAGTAATCTTAGTCATGATCATCTCGATTATCATAAGACTATGGATAATTATTTTGAGGCTAAAGCAAAATTGTTCCAGTTTAAAAGCCTTAAAAAAGCGGTAATAAATATAGATGATGAATATGGTCTGAAACTTTGGGGAAATACCAATAAATCGTCATTCCGTCAGGCTCCGACCACGGAATCCATAGATACTAACTTAAAGTATAGTATTGAGATTATAACAGTCAGCCTAAAGTCAAAAAAAGCAGATATATATATAGAGTCTAAGAGTATAGAGAATATGCAAACAAGCTTTGATTTATATATTTCTCAAAAGTACATGGGTACTTATCAAACATCTTTAGTTGGCGAATTTAATCTAATGAATTTAGGTTTGAGCTTAGCGGCATTAGATGATAGCTCTACTAGAGAACAACTTCTAGAAAATATTTCTAAATTAAAACCTGTAAAAGGGCGCATGGAAGTAATTGCACTAGCAAATGACGCTAAAATCATAATTGATTATGCGCATACTCCAGATGCTTTAGAAAAAGCTCTACAAACTCTAGTAAACTATCATCCAAATAATTTATGGTGTATCTTTGGCTGTGGTGGCAATAGAGATACTACCAAAAGACCGCTAATGGCTCAAATAGCAGAGGAATATGCTAATAAAATAGTCGTTACAGAAGATAATAACCGTTTTGAAAATATTGAAAGTATTTTTGATGATATCAAAAAAGGTTTTAGTCATCCTGATAAGCATACTTTTATTGATAGTAGAGAAGAAGCTATTAAATATACTATCGAAAACTCAAAAGCTAATGATGTTATTTTATTAGCCGGCAAAGGACATGAGTGCTATCTTGATAAAAATGGTATTAAAGAGTATTTTGATGAGCGCGAGGTTATTGCTAAGTATAAAAGCACTACTCCGTCAACCTAAAGGTTGCTACCCCTTCAATATTCTGAAGGGAAATTTATGATATTTGTGGAGCAAAATGACAAATTTAGAAAAGAAAATAAGTTTTATCCAAGAGATAGACAAGCTAAAAGGCGTATATCGTAGAGCATTGATAAAATGTGATAATAATCGTAGAGAGAATACAGCAGAACATAGTTGGCACGTAGCTTTTATGGGCGTTATATTAGAAGAATATGCAAGTGAAGAGCTTGATATGCTAAAAGTGCTTAAGATGCTATTGATCCATGATATTGTTGAGATATATGCGGGTGATACTTATGCTTTTGATAATCATGCAGTACTTGAGGACCAGAACGCTAAAGAACTAGAAGCTTTAGAGAAAATATTTTCATTGTTACCAGAAGATGAGGCTAATGAGTATAAAGCTTTATGGCTTGAGTTTGAAGATAATCAAACAACGGAAGCTAAATACTCAAAAGCTATAGAGCGAGCAGTCCCAGTTTTGCAGAATATGCAAAATAATGGTGGTAGTTGGGTAGCTTATGGCAAAGTGCCTAAAGAAAAAGTTATCAGTAGAAACATAGGATTAAAAGACATTGCTCCAGAGTTATGGCAATATGTAAAAGGACAGATTGATTTAGCTGTAGAGAAAGGGTGGCTTGTTTAAGCAAATATTTGTAGTGACAGATCAATGATCTATCACTATGATAGTTTATTTAAAGCTATTTCCCCTTCACACTTCGACTTCGCTCAGTGATCGGAAGAGGAATTTAATAGAGGTTTATAAAGGAAAATGATCAAATCATTAAAACAATTAGCAACACAAGCTGGCTTAGAATACATCGGCAAAGATGTCTCAATTCAAACTGTTAGCATTAACTCTAATGAAATTAAACAAGATGCTTTATTTCTCGCGATTGTAGCTAATCGTGATGGGCATGAGTTTATTCCAAGTGCTATTAGTAATGGTGCAAAAGCTTTATTAGTATCAAAAAAACAAGATATAAATATTCCACAAGTAGTTTGTGGTAATACTATTAAGGGATTACGAGCATTGGCAAAAGAGTATCGTAAGTCTCTGAAAATGCCTATTATCTCCTTAACAGGTAGTTGTGGTAAAACAACGGTTAAAGAAATGATTGTGACTTTACTTGGTGGTAAAAAAGTACATTTTACACAAGGTAATTTCAACAACTATCTTGGTGTGCCTATGACAGTTTTAGAAACTCCACAAGATGTTGATTTTGCCGTGATTGAAACTGGTACAAGCGTTGCAGGTGAGATAAAAGCTGCTGCTGAAATTATCCAGCCTAATGTTGCGATGATTACAAATGTTGGCGCTAGTCATTTAGAGAATCTTAAAACACTAGATGGTGTAATGATAGAGAAAGGAGAGCTTCTTAAAGCTTTACCCAAAGACGGCTTTTGTATTGTAAATCTTGATGATGAAAGAATACCAGCTTATGCAGATAAATTAGACTGTAACAAAATTACTTGCTCAATGAGTAATCAAGGTGCAGATATCATCATTTTAGATTATCAGATTACACCAGAGTTATACGATGTTAGGATTAGAATCTTTGACAAAGAATATAGCTATCAGTTACCAAACATAGGTAAACATAATTTGTCTAATAGTATGCTTGCGATAGCAAGTGTGGTTGCTGCAGGACTAGAACCTAATGATTTCTTACAAAATACGCAAAATATCAAAAACTATAAAGGCAGATTCTCAACCGAAAAACTAAATGATAAGTTAACTCTTGTAGACGATACATATAATGCTAGTGCTGGTGCTGTCCAAGCTGCTATAGCAGATTTAGCTGAATTTGATGGTAAAAAAGTTATAGCAATTACTTCAATGAGAGAATTAGGTGATGAGGGCGAGAATTATCATCGTAAAATGGGACAATGGCTCAATAAGGCTGGCTTGGATAATATATTTTTATTTGGCGAAAAAAATTTAATAAAGTTTGCTTTAGAAGAGTATAAAGGTTCAAATGTTAAATATTATGATGATAAACAACAGTTAAATAATGATCTATTAAAAGTACTTGATGGGTATAAATCTCAAAATACTAAACTTACTGTTAAAGGAGCTAGAAGCTTTAAGATGGAAGAAGTTGTCAAATTTGTTAAGGAAAACTTATAAGGGACATTATGAAAAGACTTTTTGCCATATTAGTTTTTGTATTACTTGTAAGCGTATCTTTTGGTAAAGATATCATAAAGTATCCAGTAATGGAGTCAAATGTACTTTGTGATTCTGTAAGACCATTTTGTGGCGATAACTGTAGTAATATGCCTTTTTATCCGACCTTATGTAAGCCTACTGAATATGGCTCAGCTTGGTCTGGTGGTGGAGCAACTAGTGCAACTAAACAACTATATTGTGCAAAAGCTACTTATGCAAATTGTCACTACTCAGGCTCTCCAGAAGCAACAGGTATAAATCCAAACAATCAAGCTATGCCATGTAAAGTAAGCGAAGATGGGAAAACAGCTAATTGTAGATGTAAAGTTTTCACAGGTCCTAATTATGTCAATATTGATGGAATTATGAACTTAGGCGTTTATTATGAGACAGTAGCAGTTTGTGGTAAAGATGGTTCAAAGTGTAAAAACCTTTCTACTTGTCTACCGGATGGTAGTGGTGATTGTAAAGGAGTAGAAGCTCCAGTATGTAAATATATAGCTGATCAAAATACTCAAGATGATAATGTATCTTTTATCCCAGGTGCTGATTTAATTTCAACTTATGGTTTTGATATGAATAAGGACTATGATATCGCAAAACCAGGTGAAGGAGTTAAATGTCAAAATATTGATGTAGCAGGTTGTATGACTCAACCATGCAAATATGAAAAAGGTTCAAAAGAATATGCGACTTGTAGTTGTCCTATTACAAATATGAAAACCATGATGCTAAGTCAAAAAGGTGTATCTTGTGATTTGCCAAAAGGTTATGTTTGGGAGTAGCCTAAAAGGATTGATAATTATCTTCTAAACTTTCTAATATTTTTTATCTTAGATTTTATTTTTAATAATATTTAAAACTCTTCTTAGCGGTTCTGCAGCTCCCCATAGTAGCTGATCTCCTACTGTGAAGCAATGAAATATATCATCAGCTAATAGAGACGATTTGATACGACCTATAGCGATATCAAGAGTTCCTGAAGTTGCTTGAGGTGTTAGATGCTTAAGAGTATCTTCTTTGTTATTATCTACAACTTTAACCCACTCATTACCTTGAGATATTTTCTGCTTAATTTGTTCAATTGTTAATTTCTGTCTAAGTTTGATTGTCAAAGCTTGAGAGTGTGATCTTAGGCTAGGAACTCTAACACATACGCCATCAACAGGGATTGCTTTTTTAGTATCTAAAATTTTGTTTAGTTCTGTGGCTGCTTTGTACTCTTCTTTTGTTTGTCCACTTGGCATACCAACATCTATCCAAGGCAATAGATTATAAGCCAAAGTTTGTACAGTTTTTTGTTGAGGGATTTTTGAAGAATCTTTAGATAGTTCTCTTAGAGTTTTTTCTCTTGTTAGGATATCTGCATTTATATCATCAGCTTTACTCAAAAGGTCAGCTTGTTGGAGAAGTTCTTGCATTGCTGCAGCACCAGAGCCTGATATCGCTTGGTAGGTACTAGAGTTAACCCATTCAACAAGATCTTCCTTGAGTAGTCCAGCGATTGCTAGAGACATTAAACTAACAGTGCAATTACTACCAATAAAGTCTTTTTTACCACTATCAATAGCGTTGATTATTTGCCCATGATTTAACGGATCTAGTACTAGGGTACTTTCATTCTCTAGACGTAGTGTAGATGCAGCATCTATCCAAAAACCTTGCCAACCATATTCTCTTAACTTAGAGTGAATTTCTTTGGTATATTCACCACCTTGACAGCTTAGAAGTATATCCATTTTAGCTAATTCTTCGATATTGTAAGCATCTTGCAGTATGCCATACTTCTCCATAAAACCTGAAGGCTGTTGTCCTGCTTGAGATGTTGAAAAAAACGTTGGTGATATATCATCAAAATCATTCGATTCAACCATGCGAGACATCAAAACTGAGCCAACCATACCACGCCAACCAATAAAACCAACTTTAAGCATAAAACCCCTATAATTATTAGTGATAAAATTTATTGGTTAAGTATAATACAAAAGTAATCGATTTGATATTTGTTAAGAGTAAGAGTATAGAATATGATAGTACATAAGTTTGGAGGCAGTAGTTTAGCTACATCAGAGAAGATAAAAAATGTTTCGAATATAATTAGTTGTATCGATGAGGCTGTGGTAGTTTCTGCATCAGCAAAAACTACTAGTAATTTACAAAAAGCTATAGATCAAGCAATTGAGTCTCAAGATTATAGCGAAACACTTAATTTTATTTTTGAGCATCATAGTTCTATACTTCATGATTTAGTTCCCGCTGATAATACTTTAAGAGAAACGATTCTTAAAGATTTAAGAGATATTAAGCATATTCTCAGTACTATAGTAATTACAGGGTTCTGCGCTGATAGTTTGAGATTCTTTATTTTGGGCTTTGGGGAAATATGGTCAGCTAAAATTCTTACGTTATATTTGCAATCAAGAGATAAGAATGCGTATTTTATAGATGCTTCAGAATGTTTGATTGTCAATGATAGTAATTATCCTGTTACAGTTAATTGGCAACAAAGCCCGGAGTCAATCGAGGCTATAAAATCTGAAAATCCTGCTGATGTATATGTTATCACAGGTTTTATTGCTCAAAATAAGCTTGGTAAGAGAACAATATTAGGCTTAAACTGTAGTGACTATTCAGCAGCTATTTTTGCAAAGCTATTACAAGCTGATAAGCTATATATTTGGACAGATGTGGCTGGTGTATACAGTGCTAATCCACAAGTAGTTCCAGAGGCAAAACCTCTAACTCAATTAACATATAAAGAGGCTCTTGAGCTTGCTTATTTTGGTGCATCTGTTGTACATCCTTTAACTATAGCCCCAATGGCTCTAGAGAGAACACCTATTTATATAAAAAGTAGTTATTCCCCAGATGAGGTTGGTACTAAGATTAGTGCTGACAAGGATGAAGACCAAGGTCTTATTAAAGGCCTAACAAGTGTCTCAGATGTGGCGATAGTACGAGTGCAAGGTGCTGGTATGATAGGTGTTTCTGGTATATCGTTCAAAGTTTTTGGAGCACTAGAGAAAGCAGGTGTATCTGTAATGATGATATCTCAAGCGAGCTCTGAATATTCTATATGTTTTGCTATAGATAGTGTCAATGCTGATAGGGCAACCGAAACTTTAAAACATGAGTTTGCTAATGAGATAAAGAATAATCTTATTGAAGAAATTGCTGTTCATAAGCATCATGCTTTGATTACGGCAGTTGGTGAAGGTATGAAGTCTAAGACTGGATCGTTAGCAAAGTTGGTAAACTCTCTTAAGTTAGCAAATATAAATATACATGCTATTGCTCAAGGGTCCTCAGAGAGAAGTGTTACATTTGCAGTAAAAGCTGAGGATGAAGCTAGAGGTGTCCAAGCTATGCATCGTCACTATAATTCTGTAAGTGATGATATTGCAATTGCTGTAATTGGTGCTGGTAATATTGGTAAGGCTTTTATTAAGCAAATTAAACAAACTTATGAAAAATGGTATTCAAAAGGTATTAACTTAGTATTGGTAGGAGCTACTAACTCAAAGCAAATGCGTGTCTCTTATGAAAATTTATTATTTGAAAATATAGGTAATCTACTTAATGAGAATACAGAGCAAGCTAATCTAGAGAAGTTGGCTGAATTTATGTCTCATGCTTCGGCTACCAAAAAAATTGTGATTGATGCTACAGCAAGTGAAGATGTTTCGAAAAGTTATGCTAATTTTTTAAACAACGGAATCAGTGTAATTACTCCTAATAAGTATGCAAATTCAGGGAACTATGAATTCTATCAAGAGCTTAGAAAAGTCGCTAATCAGAATGGCACTAGTTTCTTATATGAAACAAATGTTTGTGCAGGCCTTCCTCTCATAGTTACATTGCAAAATATGGTTCAAAGTGGTGATCATGTTAGATCTATAAATGGTATTTTCTCAGGAACTTTAAGTTATTTGTTTACTCAGTTAAATAATGGTGTGATTTTCTCAGATGCAGTTAAAATGGCTTATGATGCTGGGTATACAGAGCCAGATCCAAGACAAGATTTATCAGGTATGGATGTCGCAAGAAAGACTGTGATCTTAGCTAGAGAAATAGGTCTAAATATAGGTCTGAATGACTTGGTTATTGAAAATTTAGTACCTGAAGAATTACGTGAATGTAGTGTAGAAGAGTTTTTTGTTAAACTTCCAGCATTTAACGAGCAAATAATGCAACAAATTGCAGACAAAAAGAAAGATCTTGCTGGAGTACATTATGTTGGATCTATCGTTAATGGTGTTGCAAATGTAGGTATCCAAGCTTATGATGAATCTAGTCCTTTTGCAAATGTGAAAGGTACTGATAATATCGTGATGATAAATACAGATAGATATACTCAACCTATGGTTATCCAAGGTGCTGGTGCTGGTGTTGAGGTAACAGCAGCAGGTGTATATGCTGATGTTATAACTGTGATAAGAGAAAAGTAGTCATGAAATTAGCTAATATTAAATCAGCTAAGGCATTTGCTCCAGCAACTAGTGCAAATTTTGCAGTTGGTTATGATTTGCTAGGTTTTGCTATCGATGGGGTAGGTGATACTGTAGAACTTATCAAAAGAGATGATGCCGAGTTGGTTATCAAACAAATTAGTGGAGCTACCGGCGCAGATAAACTACCTTTTGACAGTGATAAAAATGTCGCTACAGCCGTAATCAAAAAGTTTTTGGCTGATAAAAATATCAAGATAGGTTTTGATGTTTATATACAAAAAGGTATAACACTAGGCTCTGGTATGGGTGGTTCAGCAGCTTCTTCTGTTGCAGCTCTAGTCGCGATGAATGCTTTTTTTGAAACACCGTATAGCTATGATGATTTGATTGACTATGCTATCTATGGTGAGAGTTTGATATCAGGATCATTTCATGGTGATAATGCAGTTCCGTGTATGTTTGGTGGACTGGTACTATTACAAAGTTCAAAACCATGTAAAAAAATAGATTTACCAATAGTTGATTGTAATGTAGTTATAGTTTGTCCAGATCTTTCAATTGAGACAAAAAAAGCACGTGAGCTTTTGAAAGAGCCTTATGATTTATCTACAATAGTTGAACATAGTGCATGCTTAGCAGCTACAATAAGTGCTTTATACACACAAGATATTGAATTGTTGAGTGAAAGTCTAAAAGATATATTGATTGAACCAAGAAGATCTAAATTAATCATAGGATTTTATGATGTACAGAAAGCTGCTTATGATGCAGGCGCGATAGCTTGTGGTATATCAGGATCAGGACCAACAATGTTTGCACTTGTAAAGAAACAAGATGATGCGAATGTTGTTGCTAAAGCAATGCAGGATAAATTTAAAGAATTTAACCTTAAGTCAGATAGCTGGATAAGTGCTATGAGTGGCAAAGGTGCATATATATTAGAGAAAAAATAATAAAGGTAAGACATGAATTTTATTAGTACAAGAGATAAAAATATCAAAGTTTCATTAAGTGAGGCAATGCAGTCTGGATTAGCTCCAGATGGAGGATTATTTGTACCTGAGAGATTTCCAAAGGTTGATTGGCAGAGTTTTACCAAAGATATCAGCTATGCTGAATTTGCTGCAAATACTTTGAGAGAGTTCTTTAAAGGAGATCAGCTTGCAGCTTCTTTAGATAAGATTTGTAATAATGCTTTTACTTTTGATGTGCCAGTTAAGCGCTTGGATAAAACGACATCTGTTTTAGAGCTTTTTCACGGACCAACTTTATCTTTTAAGGATTTTGGTGCGAGATTTTTAGCAAATTGTCTAAGCTCTATCGATAGTGAGAAGCCATTTACAATTTTAGTAGCAACTTCTGGCGATACAGGTTCTGCAGTAGCGGCAGCTTTTCACGGTAAGGGTAATATTCGTGTTATAGTGATGTTCCCTAAGGGTAAAATCTCTAAAAGACAAGAAAAACAAATAACTTGCTGGGGCGATAATATCCAAGCTGTTGAAGTTGAAGGAGTTTTTGATGATTGTCAAAGTTTAGTTAAAGAAGCTTTTAAGACACCTTGGTGGACAGAAAGAACAAAACTAAATACATCTAATAGTATTAATATTGGTAGATTATTACCACAATCTACTTACTATGCTCACACATCGTGGCAGCATTATTTACAGACTGGAGAGAAAGCAAACTACATAGTTCCATCTGGTAATATTGGTAATATCACAGCAGCATTTTGGGCTAAACAAATGGGCTTCCCAATCGGTGAGATATCTATGAGTCTAAATGCAAATGATACAGTTATAGATTATTTAAATACTGGAGAATTTAACCCAAGAGCAAGTGTTGAGACACTGGCTAATGCAATGGATGTTGGTAATCCTAGTAATTTTGAAAGACTTTTATATCTGTTAGGCGGTTATGAGAATTTCAAAGCAAATGTTAAAGCTATATGTGTTTCTGATTTTGAAATCATAGAAGAAATTAAGCAAGTTTATCGTCAGTATAATGAAGTAGTCTGTCCACATACTGCAACAGGCTTTGTAGCTAAAAATCAGCTAGATGCAAATAAAGATTATATAATTGTAGCAACAGCTCACCCTGCTAAGTTTGAAAGTGTAATTGAGCCAGTATTAGACATACAAGTCCCAGCTACTCCGGCGTTACAGAAGCTACTAGATAAAGAACAATATAAAGTAGTAATAAATAAATCTATGGATGAGCTTTGTGAGGTTTACACAAAAGCTTTTGAATAAAAGTAACTTTTTTAATTCGGCACTGAGGTTAAATTAGTATCCATTTAATGTAGTAACTTGAATGATTTCACCATTATTTGAGATTTTTATATAGTTACCATCTTTGAACCAGTCGCCAAGTACATATCTAGTATAGTTATTCGCTATATGTATAGCCATTTTGTGCGTATGACCATGAATGATAATATCACAGTTGTTACGATATTTTTCGATACCTTTGGTCGTTACATCAACATTCGGATTTTTACGATTTTTTACATAGCTTGCTTTTCGCACATTTCTTGCTGTATATTCTCTTATGAATAAAGGTAATCTTCTAAAAATAAATCTTAGAATAGGATTATATGCAATCCATTTTCTATAAGTTTGGTAACTCTTATCATCTGTACAAAATAGATCTCCGTGCGAGAAGAGTATTTTTTGATTAGATATATCTATATAATACGGATCTTTAATAAGAGTCACGCCACTTTGTTTAGCAAATTTTCTACCAATCAAGAAATCACGATTTCCATACATGAAAAATATTTCTAAACCTTGATCTGAAGCTTCTTTTAGCCAATTTGTGATTTTATGATAAAAGTCATCTCTATGGTTATCACCGATCCAATAATCAAAAAAGTCACCAAGAATAAAAAGCTGGTTTTGTGTAGATGTAATACTATCTAAAAACCTTTTAAAAAGATCGGCCATCTCAGCATGGTTAGCATTTAAATGAAGATCTGAAATTAGATAAATATCTTTGTTATGAGCCATATTTTTGACGGTATTGTTTAAATTTTTCGATTATTGTTTCATCAAGATTTTCTTTGACATACTCAAAAATACTTTCAAAGTTAGTTACTGCTAGAACAGGAATATTGAAATCTTGAGATATTTTCTTAGTTGCTGAAATATCGCTATCCTTAGCTTTTTCTTGACGATCTATAGACAGTACAACACCAGCTATTTCAGCATTAATAGTTTTTAGCTTGTTGTATGATTCATAAAATGCTGTACCTGCAGTCATCACATCATCTATGAGCAATACTTTTTTATTAGTCATATCGGCACCAACAAATACCCCACCTTCGCCATGATCTTTCGCTTCTTTACGATCAAAAGCGTAAGACATATCTATGTTGTATTTCAGCGCTAGTACAGTAGAAATAGCTGCAACTAGAGGGATTCCTTTATATGCTGGACCAAAAAGGATATCGTACTTCACATCGCTTTTGATAATCAATTGAGCGTAATAATCGGCAAGTGTGGCAAGTTGATCACCTGTGTTAAATAATCCAGCATTGAAGAAATATGGGCTAATACGTCCTGATTTAAGGGTGAATTCACCAAATTTAAGTACCTGATTCTTAAGGGCAAACTCTATAAACATATATTATGTCCTAACATATTCAAACTTGTTATAAATTATAGATAATAACTTTGGGAATACCAAGTAATTATAGTTTAAGATAAAAGATCTATTAATATATTTAAACTTAATAAGCTGATATAATTTAACTACTTTATTAGTTAGTTTCAAAAAAAAAATTAATGTCAAAACATATTCATATTTTAGGTATCTGCGGTACTTTTATGGGCTCCTTAGCGGTATTAGCCAAACAAAAGGGGTATAAAGTAACAGGTTCGGACCTTAATGTATACCCACCAATGAGTACTTATCTTGAATCTCAAGGTATAGAGATACTACAAGGATTTGATTGTGATCAACTAGATACAAATCCTGATGAAATTATTATTGGTAATATTATGAAAAGAGGTATGCCAATAGTAGAAAAAATTCTCGCAGAAAAGCTAAATTATTTTTCAGGGCCACAATGGCTATATCAGAATATTCTTAAGTATAAAAAAGTTATTGCAATAGCTGGTACACATGGCAAAACTACAACTACAACAATGACTATCAAAATACTAGAGCAAGCTGGCTTAAATCCTAGTTTTTTGGTTGGAGGGGTTAGTAGTGATTTTGGAGTTTCATCGCGTTATACAGACTCAGAATATTTTGTTATCGAGGCTGATGAATATGATACGGCTTTTTTTGATAAACGCTCAAAATTGATTCATTATGATCCAAGTATTTTTGTGATTAATAATATTGAGTTTGATCACGCTGATATTTTTAAAGATATTGATGCAATATTTTGGCAATTCCATCAATTACTCAGAAAAATGCCATCAACAGCAAAGATTATTTGTAATGACAAAGATGAGAATCTTCAAAAGATAATATCAATGGGATGTTGGTCAGAAGTAGTCAGAGTAAATTCTGATAATGGAATCAAAATAGCTAAACATATAGCAGATTATTCAAGATTTGAACTATGTGATTTCAATGATAGTAATGTCGAAATATCTTGGGACTTAATTGGTGAGCATAATGCGCTTAATGCAATGAGTGCCTATGCGGTAGCAAAACAACTAAATATATCTGATGAAGTGATAAAAGCTGCTTTAGAAAGCTTTAAAGGAGTTAAAAGACGTTTGGAAGTATTATCTCATCAGGATAATGTTACTTTGTATGATGATTTTGCTCATCATCCAACTTCTATTAAGTTAACTTTAGAAGCTGTGCGTAATAAAGCTAAAGATGCTTATGTAATAGCTCTTATAGATCCACGTTCAAACACAATGCGCCAAGGCGATAATAAAGATAATTTGCCGATGTCAATTATAGAAGCTGATAGAGTGTTGTTGTATAATCATAGTTTACTAAAATGGGATGCTAAAGAAGTTCTCAAGAATAGTAATAATGTTGATTTTATAGTTAGTGTTGATGATTTTGTTGATTGTGTAGATGAGTTATTAACTAAGTACCGAGATAGGAATATCCAGCTTGTGATGATGAGTAATGGCTCATTTGATGGGTTAAGAGAAAAGCTAGTCAAGCTTTTGGAGACTAAATGAGTAGTTTAATATATGGTATTCATGCAGTTGATAGTTTGGTAGAAGCTAATCAAGCAAAAGAAATATTGGTATTTAAGAAGTCAAATGCTAATCAAAAGATTGAAAGTATTATCGCTAAAGCTGAGTCAAAAGGATTAAAAGTTACTTTTATTGATAGTTTTAAGCAACTTCGAGGACGAGTCAGAAAAGATGCAAATCATCAAAATATCTTTGCGATAGAGATAAATGATTTTAAAACATACTCCGAGAATGATATTGAAAATTTAATTCCTCAGGATAAAAATGCTTTTATTTTAGTATTAGATAATGTCCAAGATCCTCATAATTTTGGTGCGTGTATACGTAGTGCATATTCAGCAGGTATTGATTTTATAATTATCCCTAAAGATAATAGCGCACCAGTCAATGCAACGGTCAAAAAAGTTGCTTGCGGTGCTGCAGAGCATACAAAGATTGTAGTTGTTACTAACCTTGCTAGAGCAATCGAGAAACTCAAACAATTAGGAGTATGGATTATTGGTTTAGCAGGCGAGGCAGATGATAGCTTATATTCAATGAACTTGGCAGATTCTGTAGCAATAGTTGCAGGTGCAGAAGGTAGTGGTATGCGTCAGCGCACAAAGGCTAGTTGTGATTTTCTTGCTAAACTACCAATGTTAGGAGAAGTTTCTAGCTTAAATGTTTCTGTTGCTACAGGTGTGGCATTATATGAAGCAGTAAGGCAGAGAAGCCTGTGATAACAGTACGAAGGAGTATTTATTTCAGGTAGATTTGTTATCTTTTAGAGCTAGTACTGAGTAGTTAATTTATAAACTAAAGGTATTTAAATGCAATTTGCTTTTTTAAATAGTAATAAGTATGCAGCGATAAACGCTCTTAAAGCTACAATAGCTGTTGCGATTGCTTATACACTAGGTCTTCTGTTAGGAAATTTTTTTAATATAGAGCAAATGTATCTATGGATGACAATTACAGTAGTAGTTGTGATGTCTACTCAGCCTAACTTAGGAGGAGCTCTAGATAAGGCACTAATGAGGTTTTTGGGGACAGTCGCTGGAGCCTTAGTGGCTTTAGTTATTATAGCTTCAGTCCAAAATCATATTTTACAAGTAGTGTTAATTCTACCATTTATATTTTTAGCTGTTTACTTTGCAGGAGCTTCTAAATATAGCTATGCTGGTACATTAGCAGGAATTACTCTTATAATTATTATTCTAAATAAACAGCCGGGTGTTCAAGTTGCTATCTATAGAGCTATTGAAATATCTTTGGGTATAGCGATCTCATTATTTGTAAATAGGTTTATATTTCCAATTAGAGCAGAAACAAGGCTTAAAGAAAGCTATATTAAAACAATTTCAGAAATCCATGATTTTTTTGATATTCTGTTTATTGAGCGTAATCATTCTCATAAAAAGCTTAGAGTTAGTATATTTCATGAATTTGCAAAACACCTTACTCTTATTAAAGAGCTGAAGTATGAAAAATCTGCAAAAAAAGTGCATGAGTTTGAAAAGATGAGTTTATATATTCGTAGGCTATACAGATATATGATCGTTATGTATGAATACATAGAGTTTTCTTTTGATCCTCAAACCATTGCAGATCTTGATAAGGAGCCAGCTTTTATAGAATTTAAGAGTTATATTATGAAATCATTAACTGATGTGTCAGAAGATATTAAGAAACGTAAGCGCATAAGTTATAAGGAGTTATTGCGTTTTGAAAGACATATTTTACCTTTATTAAAAGATGTTAAAGTTTTGAACGATAAGGATGAGAGTTTTATATTTTATATAAAGATGTTCCTTAATGCGTTGAAAAAGCTTTCTTTAGAATATAACTATATTTTGCAAATCTCTAAACATTGATAAACTAAGCTTGTTACGGTAGTATATACGCTTAAATTTTCTTATTAAAAAATCTTTTATTTGTACTTGTTACGAGGTTATAGAAGTTATGAACTTACACTCTAAAAATATTTTAATTCCCATACTTATCACGACAATTATTATAGATATTATGGGAGCAGGACTTGTTTTTCCAATTATGCCTTCGCTATTCTTTGGTCAATCTTGTGTCACATTTGGTGATCCAGGTGGTAATTTTCAAAACTGGTATTACTCTATAGCTTTGGCTTGTTGGCCACTGGGACTGATGATTGGTTGCCCAATAATAGGTGAGTTGTCCGATAAATATGGACGTAAGGTAATATTAGTTGTGGCTTTATCAACAACTTGTGTTTCTTATCTTTTATCAGCGTATGCGATATATTCACATGATTACTTATTATTTGTAGCTAGTAGATTTGTTTGTGGCTTAGCTGGTGGAGCTTTTGAAATCGCTCAAGCTGCGGTTATTGATGTATCCACGGAGGAGGATAGATCACGAAATCTGGGTTACATAACTATGGCGGCATCTTTAGGCTTTGTTGTTGGTCCAGTAATTACTAGTTTTGTATCAGTGATGGAAGTAAGCCATACAATACCATTCGTATTTGCTGCTGTCTTAGCATTAGTAAATATCACATTTATAGTTATTATCATGAAGAGAGATCTACCAAAAAATCCAGGTTTGGTTATTCAGTTGGGTACGATCTATAAAACTATATCTTTTCTACTATCAGATAAACGTGTGAGATTAGTTGGAGTTGTATATCTTCTTATTCAGTGTGCTTGGGGTTTTTATGCGCAGGGAGTAGCTCTATTCTTAAACCTAACATATGGTTATAATGTTTCTATGACAGGAGCATTTTATGCAGTGATGGGGTTAGCTACAGCGTTAGCGAGTATTTTGATACAGCCCAAAATTTTTGCAAAAGTATCAAATCAAGTAGCTTTTGTGAGAGCTGCCGTTGTTTGTGGTATCGGATTCATTCTGGTATCAATTATCTTTAATGAAATTGCACAATGGATGTTGACAATAGTTTTATCGGCTTCTCAACTTATATGTTATACAGCTCTTCTCTCAATGATTTCAGGGTCAGTATCTGATAAAGAGCAAGGTAAAGCTATGGGGGCAGCTGGTGCAGGTTTTGGTCTTGCATGGTTTTTAAATGATATTATGATGGGACACCTATCTTCAATATCGCCAAGTTCACCTATTACATTTGCTGGCTTTATGTATTTTATTGCTGCTATTATCTTTGTCTTTTCTATCAAAATCTTGCGTGAAAGGGTACAATAATCAGCATTAATTAAATTTGATTATTTTTCTTAAATGCAGCTAATCTCTCTTAAAAATGTAAGTTTAAACTTCGGCACTCAAATAGTCCTTGATAAGGTTAATTTAGAAGTTACAAAAGGACAAAGAATCTGTTTAATTGGACGAAATGGTACAGGCAAATCATCACTACTTAAAATTATTGAAGGTAATGTTATTCCAGATGGTGGTGAGATAATAGTTCATAATAATGCTATTGTTGCTAGTATGATACAAGAAGTTCCTAGTGATATCAGAGGAAGTGTTTCAGAAGTTATATTACAAGGCTTAGGAGAGCTTGGTGAGCATTTGATAGCATATCAGCAGACTTTAGTTTTAGATCCTGAATCTACTAAAGTTGAAAATTTACATAGCTATATTGATGAAAAGCATGGATGGTCATACTTAAATGATGTTGAAGTTTTGGCTTCTAAACTTAATCTTGATTCAGTAGCCTCTTTTAAAGATCTATCTGGGGGGATGAAAAGAAGAGTTATTCTAGCAAGAGCTTTGATAAAAAAACCAGACTTACTTCTTTTAGATGAGCCAACAAATCACTTGGATATTGACTCTATTAGTTGGCTTGAAGAATTTTTGTCGGGCTTTGCTGGCGCGATACTTTTTATTACGCATGACAGGAAGTTTCTAAACAATGTTGCTAAAAGTATTATAGAACTTGATAGGGGACATTTATATTCATTTGATGGTAACTATACAAAGTTTCTTGAAAAGAAAGAGCAAATCCTAGATGCTCAAGACAAAGCAAATAGTGAGTTTGATAAAAAGTTAGCTCAAGAAGAAGCTTGGATTCGTCAAGGTATCAAAGCTAGACGCACTAGAAATGAAGGGCGTGTTAGAGCACTAGAGCAAATGCGTCGTGACAGACAGCAACGTAGAGAAAATGTTGGAAAAGCTGATATCAAAGTGGCTCAAGCTAATAAATCTTCCAAAAAGGTTATTCAAGCTGACAATATTGGCTTTGAGTATGAAGGTGACTTTTTATTTAAAGATTTCTCCACTGAAATTCAAAAGGGTGATAAGATTGCAATTATTGGTCAAAATGGTTGTGGTAAAACAACCCTATTAAATTCGCTGCTCGGATTGGATAAACCTACGCAAGGTACAGTAACTTTAGCTGATAATATTAAAATTGCATATTTTGATCAGTTAAGGGATCAGCTAGATGAGTCTTTGAGTATAATTGACAACGTTAAAGAAGGTTCTGATTTTATTAATATAGATGGTAAGGAAACTCACGTAATTACATATTTACAAAAGTTTTTGTTTACTCCAGAGAGATTACACTCTCCCATTACACACTTATCAGGCGGCGAAAAAAATAGATTATTGTTAGCTAAGATTTTATCAAAGCCTAGTAATGTTATTATACTTGATGAGCCAACCAATGATTTAGATATTGAAACTTTAGAGATTCTTGAAGAAATGCTTATAAGCTATCAAGGAACTGTAATTATTGTCAGTCATGATAGAGAGTTTATAAATAATGTTGCAACTAGTACTATAGTTTTTGAGAATGGTAATTTGCAAGAATATATTGGTGGCTATGATAGTTGGGTAGCACAACGAAAGCAACTTGTGCAGCCAGTCAAAGAGACAAACAAAGCTCCACAGTCAAAAAATAAATTAACTTATGAGCAAAAAAAACAGCTACGTAATTTACCAAGTCAAATAGAAAAACTAGAAGCAAATATTACTTTGATTCAACAGCAAATGGGAGAGTTGGATTTTTATCAAAAGTCACAAGAACAACAAAATGAAATTCAGCAAAAACTTGATACTTTAAATACTGATCTTGAAGGTAAGTATCTTTTATGGGAAGAGCTTTTAGAGCTAGAGTAGCTTTTATAGTATTAATTTACTCATATTTTGATTTCTAATTTTAACTTAATGATACTTGATATGCTATCATTGTATTATAGCTAATTTTAGAACAAATACTTCATGAGGACTTATAAGCGCGATATTCATGACGCTGCAGAAGAAAAAAAAGTTTTAACATTGACCGCTTTGGCAGAGTTTGCTGAAAGGTATGGTTATTATGTGGTTCAATCATTATTAATATTTTTTCTTATTGAAAAATTTAATATCTCTCAAGAGGTTTCTGCCTCATTAGTAGGAACAACATTGGCTATGATTTATATTTCAGCTATTGTTGGTGGCTATATTGCAGAAAGTTTGTTGGGGTATTATAGGTCGGGGTTACTCGGCTCCTTTCTTATGTTAGTAGGATTCTTTCTTTTAGCATCAACAGTAAGTCAGGCTGCACTATATCTAGGATTAAGTTTGGTATGTATAAGTAGTGGCTTAATAAAATCTAATATGGCGGCATTTATTGGAAGATTTTATGATCGTTCATCTTACGATCATACTAGAAGGGATTTTGGTTTTAATGTATTTTATATGGGGATTAATCTGGGTGGTTTTTTAGGATTAGTCTTAGCGATGTCTCTTAAAGATCATTTTGGTTATGATGCAGCATTCTACAGTAGTTTAGTGGTAAGTTTTGGAATGCTTATTTTATTATCAGTAGGCTATAAAATAATAGATAAACATTTACTAGATGTCACAATTAATCTGACAGTTATTTTAAAAGTTACTGTAATTTTATTTGTATATATAACTTTATTATTTTTTATATTTCAGTTTCCTGAAGTTGCAAACTTTTCTGTATTAGGGTCCTTATTCGTTTCTCTAATTATCTTATTTATATCTGTTCGTAAGAGTAGTTTTACCAAGGTCTTTGTAGCAATGATATTCTTCGGATTGTCTATTATTTACTGGGCTTTATATTTTCAGATGTTTATAAGCTTACTACTATTTACTGAGTATACGGTTAAACAATACTTATTGAATTCCAGTCAGATATTAAGTGTGGTTTCGGTAACAATTTTGTTATTTGCTGTTGTTATGGGTAAACTCTGGATATATCTCGGTCGTAGAAACCTTATGACTAATGATATAGATAAGTTTAATATGGCATTTGTGATAATGATTTTAAGTTTTCTTATAATAGAAATTTTTATCTATGCTACTCCGTGAGTAGATAAAGTATCTCCATTTGCATTTATTATTGGCTATTTTTTCATAGGAATATCTGAGTTATGTATTTCTGCGATAGGTTTATCATTGGTGACTAAAATTGCACCTAAAGGCTTTGTTGCTTTATATATGGGGATATGGCTCATTACATTAGGTATTGGAGGTAAGTTAGGTGGACTCTTATCTAGCTATTTCTATGTTCCAGAGAGTAATGTAGTTCTTGCTAAAGCAAATATTTCAGATGCATTAGATACTTTTGTTGTAATTGCTGTATTAACTTCTTTGTTTATTGTTTTGGTTAGGAAATATGTTAATAGGAACGCTACATAGCATGGTTTAAGAAGAAATGGTTTAAGTTTATTTAGTTTCCCAAGTATTTCTAAGAGTAACAGTTCTGTTAAATACTAAATTTTCATGACTACAATCTTTTGAGTCAGATATGAAGTAGCCAATTCTGTTAAATTGAAAGTGTTGCTCAGGTCTTATATTTTCTAGAGATTTTTCTACTTTAGCATTTTTAATAATCTTTAGAGAATCAGGGTTTAGTACATCTTCAACGTTATCGAAGCTTGCAGGGTTCTCGTGATTAAATAGTCTGTCATATACTCTGACTTCAGCATCAATACAATTGTTTGCATCAACCCAGTGAACAATACCATTTGGTTTTACACCATCATCAGGTTTTTTACCGCCTAAAGTTTCGGGTAAATAAGAACATACCAGTTCTGTAACTTTACCTTCATCATTAGTTACAACTTCCTTACATTCAATTACATAAGCATTTAGAAGTCGTACCCTACCGTTTGGGCTAAGTTTTTTCATACCTTTTTCTAGTTCAAAGACAAAGTCTTCTCTTTCGATATAAATATCAGAAGATATAGTTATATCTCGACGACCAAACTCAGGGTCTTGTGGATGGTTTGGTACATTTAACTCATGAAGAGGCATGTCTTGGATACTCACTTTTATAGGATCTAAAACTGCATTTTTTCTTAGAGCATTTTTGTTAAGGTCATTTCTAATAGATTCTTCTAAAACAGATATATCTATTATTGAATCTTGCTTAGATATCCCTATCATGTCACAAAAATTACGGATAGATTCTGGAGTATAACCTCTGCGTCTAAAACCTTTGATTGTTGGCATACGTGGATCATCCCAATCATTGACAAGATTGCTATCTACAAGATATTTTAGTTTTCTCTTACTTGTTATAGTGTAGTTTAAGTTTAGCCTTGAAAATTCTATTTGCTGAGGCCTTTGTTGAAATTCAGTTTCTTCGATAACCCAGTCATAAAAAGGTCTTTGATCTTGAAACTCTAAAGTACACAGAGAGTGAGTAATACCTTCTATGGCATCTTCCAGTGGGTGAGCAAACGCATACATTGGATATATACACCATTTATTTCCAGTTTTTGGATGGTGTGAGAATTTTATTCTATATAGAGCAGGGTCTCTAAGATTGATATTACCAGAAGCCATATCTATCTTAGCACGCAGTGTTTTACTTCCTTCAGCAAATTCACCATTTTTCATTGCTTCAAAAAGCTTGAGATTCTCATCTACACTACGTTCTCTATATGGACTATTTTTACCAGCTTCTTTTAGTGTGCCTCGATATTCACGTACTTCTTCTGCTGATAGGTCGCAGATATATGCTTTACCTTTTTTTATGAGTAGCACAGCTAATTCATACATTCTATCGAAGTATTCTGAAGCGAAACGAGGCTCATTTTGCCATTTGAAACCTAGCCACTCTACATCATCTCTTATTGCATTAATATATTCAATATCTTCTTTATCAGGATTAGTATCATCAAATCTTAGGTTACATTTACCTTCAAACTCCTCAGCTACACCGAAGTTCAAGCATATAGATTTTGCATGTCCAATATGAAGATAACCATTTGGCTCAGGAGGAAAGCGTGTTAGAACACTAGAGACTCTCTTTGTTCCAATATCTTTTTTGATTATATTTTTGATAAAATTAGTTTTATTTGCTTTAGTTTCATTATTCATTTTGTCAAAGAAATTATTTACTTAGTAAATTTAAGTAATAGTTTACTTTATTACAAAAACAATAACATATTTTTGTGAAAAAAAAGTATATACTGGATATAATTTGCAGTTAAAATCTAAATGCTTCGCAACATAGGAACTTTCATTATGGATCCTTCAACCATAGACGATAATAAATACTTATATACAATCAAGGAAGTACACAGAAATTTATCACTAGATGAATTAGCTCAACATGCCAAAGAGAATAGTGGTTTTGTTGGCTGCGAAGGCAAAACTCTAGTCGTTGACAGTGGAGATGTTAAGGGCAGACTTCCTGATGATAAGTATATCGTTGAGACCAAGTATGCTAAAAAGAATATATGGTGGAACGAGAATGGATCTGATAATAAAAGATTAAAAAGAAAAAGTTGGAAGTTAATAAAACAGAAGTTTCACGAGGATGTTTCAACGAAAGACATTTTTGTTGTAGAAGGTTATTACAACCATGATGAAAAAAATACAATTGCTGTTCGTTTGATAACAACTCAAGCATCTGCAGCATATTTCTTTAAGTTAATATCAATAGCTCCTAATCAGCAACAATTAGATGAGTTTGAGCCTCAATGGGTAATTATGCACTCTCCAGAGACAGAGATTAGTGATTATGTTGAGATAGGTTTAAACTCACCTAAAATTATCGCTACAAATCTGAAACAACGTGAAAGCATACTTGTTGGGACGTTGTATTTGGCAGAGATTAACAAGGTGTTGTTATCTGTTATGAGTTATTATTTGTCCTTGAATAATATTGGTGTTTTTTATTGTGCAGTTGGTGTTGATGACGAAGCTAATAGCTCTATGTTTTTTGGATTATCAGGGAGTGGTAAGACAACTTTGGCACTAGATAATAATAAAAAACTAGTAGCTAATGAAGCTATAGCATGGACTGAAATGCGAGGAATATATAGTTTAGAGTCTGGCTTAACTATTAAATCAGCAAGTTTTAAGAAAAATGATGGACGTATAAAGAAAGCTCTTCAAGGTAACTTATTAATTGAAAATCCTAATTTTGATGACAGTCAAAATATTATTTTTGGAGAGAAATCAAAGTCACAAAGTAACACATACGTAACTTTCCCGAGAGAAAATTTTGAAAATATAGTAAATACAAATGATCCAAGTAAAATAATTTTTCTTGTAAAAGATGCTAAAGGAGTTCTGCCTCGCGTAGCTAAACTAAGTAAAGGTCAGGCAATTTATTATTTCTTATCAGGTTATACATGTACCTCTACAGGCATTGAGGCTGGAGTTACTGAACCTAAGCCAGAATTTTCTTGTTGTTATGCGCAACCATTTTTATTACTTAAGCCAACTCGTTATGCCAATATCCTACGTCAACGTTTGAAGCATAGTGATGCCAAAATATATATGATTAATGTTGGTTGGATTGATGGTGATTATAAAACTGGTAGACGAGTGCCTGTCGAAGAAACAAAAATGATTGTAAACTATCTTTTGACGGAGCCAGAAAATGTCAGTTTTAAGTTTGAACGACAAAAGTATTTTAACTTTAAAGCTTTGACTTCTATTTATGATAATGATGAAGTTATGCATTTAAAAAATATATGGGAAGATCAATCTTCATACAAGAAACAATATAAATCTCTAATTAAGAGTTTTATCAAAAATTATGAGCAGTTTGAAGATGATGATTTCGCTCTTAAATACAAGAAATTTGAACCAAGTATATAGATACTAATTTTCTCTCTATAAAAAACATAATATATCGATTATAATAGCGCCAATACACTGAAATTTTTTATTATATGTTAATTTATCTTTTTAATTGGTTAAGTCATTACTATAAAGGTCTAGAAGTTTTTAGCAGTTATGTATCTGTAAGAATTATAATGATTTCCATAACTTCATTGTTAATAACGCTTTTTCTCGGTAGGCCAATGATTAGATGGTTGCAGAAAATGCAAATTGGCCAAGTTGTAAGAGATGATGGACCACAAAGTCATTTTTCTAAGAGAAATACACCAACTATGGGTGGAGTTTTAATTCTTTCTTCTGTTATTATATCGGCTTTACTTTGGGGGAATTTGTCTAGCATATATTTATGGATTTTAATTTTAGTAGTTATCTTCTTTGGAGCTATTGGTTTTTTTGATGACTACTTAAAACTAGTTCTTAAGCATCCAAAGGGACTAAGGGCTAAGCACAAATTTGCTTTACAATCTGTTTTCTCAGTTATATTGGCTATAGTTTTGTTTTATCTTTTGTCTAAAAATGGACAAATGAGTCTTTCAATACCTTTTTCTAAGAATCTATATATTCCTATGGGGATCTTTCTGTTTGTGGTATTGACCTTTTTCATTATTAATGGAAGTAGTAATGCTGTAAATTTAACTGATGGATTAGATGGTTTAGCGATAGTTCCTGTAGTTCTTGTTGCTGCAGGATTAGGTATTTATGCTTATATTGAAACAAATAGTATATTAGCTAACTATTTACTTTTCCCGTACATCGACAATAAAGGACTTGTTGAGGTGGCAGTTTTTTGTGCGGCTTTATGTGGGTCGGGCTTAGCATTTTTATGGTTTAATTCGCACCCAGCAGAGGTCTTCATGGGTGATGTAGGCTCATTGACGTTAGGTGCTGTTTTGGGAGTGATTGCTGTGATGATTCGCCAAGAATTGATATTTTTTATTATGGGTTTGTTATTCGTTATAGAAGCATTATCTGTGATGTTGCAAGTAGGATCATATAAGCTTAGAAATGGTAAAAGAATTTTTAAAATGGCACCTATCCACCACCATTTTGAACTAATGGGCTGGCCTGAGACAAAAGTTGTAATACGTTTTTGGATATTCTCTTTGATACTTTTCTTAATCGGTTTGATAGCTATTAAGGTTAGGTAATGTTCAATTTCTATTTTGATGATAAAAAAGTATCTAAACTACTTATGGTTGGTTATGGCTCTACAGGTAGGTCTGTTTGCGATTTTTTAGCTAACTTTATTGATCTTTCAGTTGATATCTCACAGAACGATAATGATTTTATAAATTGTGATTTAGAACAATATGATTTAATAACTGTAAGTCCAGGTATTCCACTTAATAAGTCGCCGTATAGAGTTTTATCTAAATTTAAACAAAAAATAGTTAGTGATATTGATCTGTTTTATCAATCAATTAGAAACACTAAGGCAAAAATGATAGCTGTTACAGGATCGAATGGGAAAAGTACTATCGTCACAATGCTTGATTTTGTTTTAAGAGACTTAGGCTATAAAAGTATCCTTGTTGGTAATATTGGTACGCCACCCCTCAATAAGATTGGTGAGAGATTTGATTACTGTGTGGTTGAGGTTTCGAGTTTTCAAATAGATTTGTTTAATAGTGTAGAGTTTGATTTAGGGTGTGTGATTAATGTATCACCTGATCACTTAGATAGATATAATAACTATGAAGAATATAAACAGTCGAAGCTAAATTTAGCAAAATTTAGTAAAGATTTTTTTGTTTATGATGTGCATAACAATGGTCTTAAGTATGCCGGTGAATATCAGATAGTAAGAGGCTCTATCTATAAAAATGCGACTAAGTTGTTAGATATAGATGAGACAAATCTTTTCGGAGAACACAATTTAGAGAATATTATAGTTGTTCTCAATATTTTTGATAGATTTGGTATAGATGCATTTAAGGTAGTAAATTCAATTAAAAAGTTTAAGGGGCTTAAGCATCGTTGCGAAGTTGTCAAAAAAACAAACGGTGTTACTTATATCAACGACTCAAAAGGTACAAATGTTGGAGCTACTATAGCTGCACTAAATAGTATTACCAATTCGAAGAATATTATATTGTTATTAGGCGGTGTTGCTAAAGGTGGTGATTTTAATCTAATGAAAAAATCTTTAGACAAGTATGTTAAATACATTTGTGTATATGGTCAAGACAAGGAATATATAGAGAATTATATCAAAGATCTATGCCAGTATCAGATTTGTAATGATATGAAAGATGCATTTGACTCAGCTAATCAAAAAGCCCGGGATGGTGATACTATTCTTCTATCACCAGCGTGTGCAAGCTTTGATGAGTTTAGTGGATATGCGGAGCGTGGTGATGTATTCGAAAGATTAGTTGCTAAGCTAAAATAAAAAATGGGAAAATGTAGTGCTATATAGATTAAAGCTTTTATTAAGTGGTCAAAATACAAAAAAAGAGCGTGTTAGGGCAAAGCTAGAAATAGATATTTCGATAGTTTTTGTAATGTTAGGTTTGCTGATTTTTGGTTGGGTAATGGTTACATCTGCTTCTATGGTTGTTGCGTTAGATGATTACAATAATCCATATTTTTATTCTATTAGACAAGGATTTTTTGCAGTTATTGCAATATTTCTTTTCTTATTGGCACTGTTGGTACCTACTAAGAATTATGAGAAAAACTATAATGCTTTTTTCTTTATAATGCTTATAGTATTGGTAGCTGTTTTGGTTCAAGGTGTAGGTAAAAGTGTAAATGGGGCTAGACGTTGGATACCTCTTATTATTATCAATATCCAAGTTGCTGAGTTAGCTAAGCTTTTAGCAATTATTTTTTTCTCTGGGTATATAGCTGAAAATTTACCTAAAATGACTAATTTTAAAGAAGGTATTCTTACGCCTATTACATTATTGGGATGTATTGCAGTTTTGTTGCTTATGCAGCCTGATTTTGGATCAACTGTAGTTATTTCAATATGTGTTATGGGAATGTTGTTTGTGTCTGGTAATAAGGTGCGTTGGTATGGTCTACTTATAGGAGCAATGCTTATCATGGCGACTATGCTTGTGATTGTATCGCCATATCGAATGCATAGGATTACAGGATTTCTTCATCCGTGGGAAAACGCGAATGGTTCAGGTTATCAGCTTGTGCAGGCTCTTATAGGCTTTGGTCGAGGTGGTTGGTTTGGTGACGGATTAGGTAATGGAGTTCAAAAGCAATTTTTCTTACCTGAAGCACATACGGATTTTATAACATCTGTGATAGCTGAAGAGATAGGTGTTATAGGGTTGATGATTTTACTCATGGTATATTTATTTATAGTATTTAGGGCTATGAATATTGCAAAAATGGCTTTTGAGCTAAAAAGATATTATCAAGCATTTCTATCTTATGGGATAAGTTTTTGGATTGGTTTTCAGGTTTTTGTTAATATTGGTGTTAATACCGGCTTGTTACCAACAAAGGGTCTTACTTTACCGCTTATAAGCTACGGCGGTAGTAGTTTACTTATTATGTGCTTTACACTTGGTATTCTAGTAAGGGTTGACTTTGAAAACAAACTCTTGGCGGATACTATCAATCCAAAATATATATATAAGAAAGTAAGAAAATAGTTATAACAATTAATAATATTTTCTTTTGAAGAGAAATGTTTTAAATTTCGCTAAATTGTTCTGGTTTATCCTCTTTATTTTCAAATAAGAATTTTTGCATTTCGTCTTTGAGAAATTCCTTAGCTTTTGAATCCATTAAGTTTAAACGATATTCGTTGATCAAAATTGTTTGATGAGCTAACCAAGCCTGCCATGCTTTATTTGAAATCTCAGCATGTATTTTTTTACCAAGTTCACCAGGTAGTGGTTGAAATGGGATAGCATCTAGTTCTTCATTATATTTTTTGCATAAAATTTTTGTCATTATTCACTCCTTTGAATATTTAAATACATCTTTTAGGTTTTGGAAGTCCTGCTAGTTTTGCAGCTTGTACAGCAGGCGATACAGGAAATAGTATCTGTAAGTACAAACTATTGCCTATTTTTTCTCCATATTTTTCTTTTAGGCCCTTTACAAGTTCTCTTATAGCCGGAGACTTCTTATTTTGTTGATAAAAGTCGCGTAAGAAGTTGATGACTAGCATATGCTCATCTGTTAATGATATGTTTTCATCATTAGCCATTTTAGCGCAAAAATTGACATCCCAACTGTCAAAGTCTAATAAAAAGCCTTGCTTGTCTATGTTGTAGTTATCCACAAATATGGTAAAATTTCATACTAGTTTTTATTATCTGACAATTATAGCAAACAAGAGTAATTGTTTTAATCCATAAAAAGGCATATTTGATGAAAGTTACATTATATACTACTAAATATTGTCCATATTCTTTGAGAGCAAGAATAGCTCTATCAGAAAAGAAAATGGCAATGGATATTGTTGAGGCAGGAGATTTGGAACCAAAGGTTGTGAAAAAAATTTCTCCAAATGGTATTTTTCCTGTTTTAATGGAGAAAGACTATAGTATAAATAATAGAAAAGCATTATTAATATACATAGATGAGAGATTTCCGGCTCCAAGTTTACTGCCAAGTGTTGTTAATGATCGTATTAAGATACGCCTTTCATTGGACAAAATTGACAATGAGTGGTATCCAGTACTTGATGAAATTAGAAAAAATAAAGAAAATAAAGCTAAGTTGAAAGCAATTTTTAAAGATCTTAAAGAGAGTTTATTAGCTATGGAAAAAGCTTTTTCGGACTCTGACTATTTCATATCCTCAGGTTTTACACTTGCTGATTGTTACATAGCTGCTTTAATTATTTGTTTAGAAGCAGAAGGTTTTGTAATTGATGAAGAGTATGGGTCAATTTTTAATTATAAGAAGCGTGTTTTTGCAAGAGATTCTGTCAAAAAAGCCAATTTAAAAGGTGGGGCTGGAGAGTCTTTGCTAAAGACTCTAAGAGCTCATCGATAGGATATAATAATTATGTGGTATCAAGGTTTTATAGATTTTGTATTTTTTGTTTTGAGTACAATCTTGGTTGTAATAGCTATTGTTTTTGTTGTAGGTAGCTTTTTTTCTTTACTTGCCAAGGCAAAGCAAGAAGTTGCAAAGTTAGCTAAAGGCAAGCTTGAGATAAATAAAATAGGCGATGAGTATAGATCTACTAAAGAGCAGATTTTAGGAACTATTCTTGATAAAAAAGAATATAAAAAGTTTGTTAAAGAGCAGAAGAAAATTGATAAGCAAGAAAAGCCAGAACAAAGAAAGTTTGTTATCAGTTTTAAGGGAGATGTTCACGCATCTCAGGTTGAAAATTTACGCAACGAAGTAACAGCAATTTTAGCAGTTGCGAAACCTGAAGATGAGGTTGTGGTAAGAATTGACAGCCCCGGTGGTGTTGTTAATGGCTATGGTTTTGCTGCGGCTCAGTTGGAGCGTATTAGACAAGCAGGAATAACTTTGACAGTTTGTATTGATCAAGTTGCTGCTAGTGGTGGCTATATGATGTCAGCTGTTGCTAATAAGATTATTGCTGCACCTTTTGCAATAGTGGGCTCAATCGGTGTTGTTGGGACAGTTCCTAATGTCAGAGAGTTACTTGAGAAAAATGGTATCAATGTTGAAATGCACACGTCAGGTGAGTTCAAACGTACGCTTACAACTGTTGGTGAAAATACAGAGGAAGGGCGTAAGAAATTTAAACAAGATTTGGAAAATATTCACGAACTATTTAAAAAGCATATCTTGGCATATCGTCCGAGTTTGAATATACACGAAGTAGCTACTGGAGAGTATTGGTTTGGTAAAGATGCTTTAGGTTTAGGACTAGTTGATGAGATTAGAACTTATGATGACTATTTGATTGAGTTATTAAACAATCATTATTCTGTTTATGAAGTCAGTTATGTTAGGAAAAAGGATAAAGGACTAATAAAATCTAAGCTTGCTATGATTAAAAAAACTATTACAAGTTTTTTGTATGCACGTAAAATAATATAGGGCGAAAGTGTTATCTTTAGATATTCATCAACAACTTCTTGATAGTTTTTTTGAACAAAAAACTAAGAAAATGCTTCATCATGCTTTTATTTTTAGAGTTAAAGATGCTGTGTTACTAGATGGTTTTATAAGTTCCTTGTGCCAGCTATTGTTGGGTCAGAAGGTTGTAGACTATAAAGAATCTCCTTATATAAGTATAGCTGCTATAGAGAATGATGAAATTAAAGTTTCAGAAATAAAAAAGATAACCAAAAACTGTGAGTTAACTGCGCATAATAATTTATGTAAAATAATTATAATTGAAGAACTTGATTTCTTAAATGAGTCTGCAGCTAATGCTTTATTAAAAACATTAGAAGAGCCTTCAATAGACACATTCTTTTTGATGTTTACCAAAAATTATACTGATATTTTGCCTACAGTTAAAAGTAGATCTTTAGTTTATGACATTAAATTTAGCCAAAAAGATAAATATAACTATTTAAAGTATACATTTGATATGTCTCAAGAAGCAGTTGAGAAATCATTGTTGATGGCTCGTGATGATGTGAATATTGTAGCTAAAATCAAGCTTGAACAACATTTTTGGACTCTTAGAAATAATCTAATGAAGGTTTTGGTTAAGCAAACAAACCTTAATGTGTTTTTGAAAGAGGTTAATCCACATTTTAGAGATGTTTTATATTGGTTAACGAGTGTAATAATTGATGCTTATAATTATAATCTCGATGAGCAAGCTAGTATTGCTAATTACGATAAATTGGCAGTTATAAAATACCTCTCAGCTAAGTTTACAGATGATTACATATATAAGCTTTATTATAAATCATTGGAAGCAAAGGGTTATTTTGCAAACTTTAAGAATGTTGATAAAGAATTGGTTATAGAAAATTTAATATTAGAAATTATAAAATAGGTGAAATAAAATGGATGTTAAACAACAACAAAAATTAAAAGCTCAAGCACACTCATTAAAGCCCGTTGTCCTAATGGGGGAAAAGGGCCTTACTGAGAATGTAATGTTAGAAATAGATTTGGCTCTAGCATCACATGAGTTAATTAAAGTAAAGGCAGGACGTCTACCGAAAGAAGAAAAACAAGAAATTGCAGCTGAGATTGTTAAAGCTACAAAATCTGAGATTGTGCAAATTATAGGGAATATTCTGGTGTTATATAGACATAATCCTAATAAGAGTAGAAAGTAATAGTAGTTATTTTTAATAGACTTCACTTAATTCAATAACTTATTTTTAGTACTATAAATATTTTAAAAAATTCTATAAAATTTAATTTATAAGTCTTTTCTGGATCTATTTGATAATGAAAAAAGATTAGTTTGATTTTTATAGTAATTCTGGGTCTAGCTTTGTACTCGTGTTCAACGATGTCCAGTGACGAGTTCGTTTATTTAGGTCATCCGAAGTCTTTAAGTGAATATCACATATACTATGATAAAACTCAAAATTTATATATGTTTGTTGATACTAAAGGCTGTTTCTACAAATCTGAAGAGTCTGGAACATGCTTTGCATTAGATGAAGATGAAACAAAATACTTCCTTGATAATGTGCTACCTAAGATGATAACCGCTGAGAATAAGATCTTAAAGTATAAGCAAAAGCTTTTAAAGTATATGAAGGAAACAAATAAAAAATCTATTAAAAAAGCTGTGAAGATAAACTATGAAGTTAGGCCTGTGAAGCAGATAGATATTGATAACCATAAGGAGTATCATTTAGTTAATCAACAGTATAACCTTGAAGCTAATTTAGTAGTTATAGAAAATGATGATGACATCTTGGTCTTATATTCTGTTAGAATTCCAGAAGCTATGAAAAGACAAAAAACACCTAATAAACCATTCTTGCTTGATCCTGAGTATCTGAAAAAAATCATGAACAAGGATTTTATAGCACGAGCAGAAAGATATCATTTAAATAAAAAAGCAGCAAAAAAAGCTAAGCAAGAAGAATTCAATAACTTTTTAAACAATGATATAGATATATAGAAATGATAAATATTGCATTATATGAACCTGAGATTCCACCCAACACTGGCAATATAATTAGATTATGTGCAAATGTAGGTGCTAAATTACACCTGATTGAGCCATTAGGGTTTAAGTTAGAAGATAAGCAACTTAGAAGAGCTGGTCTTGACTATCATGAGTTTGCAGATCTTAAGATTTATAAAAATTTTGATGAGTTTTATCAGAAAAATAAAGAAAATAAGATTTGGGCGTGTACAACAAAAGCGAAGCAGTACTATCATCAAGTAGATTTTGATAGTGATGATATTTTACTTTTTGGTCCAGAAACAAGAGGTTTACCAGCCGAAGTTTTAAGAATGCTTGAACAAACTCAGCTCAAGATTCCAATGCATGAAAACAGTCGTAGTTTGAACTTATCAAATTCTGTGGCAGTAATTTTGTATGGAGCATTGAGTAATATAGGCTTCGATAAATTAGGCCTTTTGTAGTGAAACTCTATAGCTAATAATATTAGACAAATATTAGTGTTTATTTGAGCTATTTGGTTAAAGTTTGTGAAATTTACTGATTAATAAGTTTCTTTTTAAATGGTGAAAGACCAAAAGATATAAATGAAACAATTACTATAGCAATTCCAATCATTAAGAAAAGGCTGGTATAGGTATTTAGAGATAGAGTGAGGGTTTCTGAAGATACTTGCTGTTTACTTATCGCAGTTAATTGAGCAACTAATCCACCCAAAATCGAAGCAAATGCCAAGAATACCCACCACACTCCAATCATAAAGCCATTAACTTTAGCTGGAGCAAGTCTACTAAACATTGATAGCCCAATCGCGGATATTAGCAATTCCCCTAGTGCTTGAAGTGCATAACTACCAAATAGCCAGTATGATGAGATTACACCACTATGAGCTGTAAATTTAGAAACATACAGTAGTATGAAAGATAGGCCTATTACAAGTAACCCAGTAGAGAATTTGCTATATACATTTAAGCTAAACTTCGTGTTATTAGAGTGTACATAGTACATCGCTAAGATTGGACTTAAAACAAATATCCAGAAAGGATTAAGTGCTTGGAATGTCTCCGGTGCTATTATAAATCCTAAAATTGAATGATCTGTGTTTTTGATAGTAAAGAGGTTTATTGATGATGCCATTTGTATGTATGATATCTTATATACTATAGCTTCACACATTAGTATCAAAGCAAGCATCATCTTGTAGAAGTAGCCATCTTTCTTGTATAAAAATGCTAAATATATATAGATAAGTAGACAAGCAATAAAACTCAAAATGACTATTAATTTTGCTAAGAATAGATACGCAAGTAGAGCTTTGACTATATATATCATAGCAATTACCCCTATTATTACCCAGAATAAATAACTTAATCTAAGCTTTTTGGCACCTGCGTGAGTAGAGATATGCTTCATTGTGAAACCAAAGCCTACAAAAGTAGCTATAGCAAAAATTAAAGCTATAGAGATAACTACAAAACTCGCAGAGTAACCGTAATGTTTTGCAATCGTTGGAATTGCTAAGCTACCAAGTAGTGAGCCTAAATTTATAGCCATATAAAAAAGAGTGAAAGCATTGCTGATTTGTCCGGAGTCACTTTTTTCATAACATTTTGATAGCAGGCTTGTAGGATTTGATTTAAATAAACCTGTACCAACACATATAAAAGAAAGCCCCCATAGTGTTGACTCCTTATCCCCAATCGTTAGAAGTACATAACCGCTTAACAAGACAATAAGCCCCAGAATAATGGTTCTTTTTGCCCCGAGAATTGCATCCCCAATATAGCCGCCTAATACTATAAAAGCATATACTAGTGCTGCAAATGCAGCATAGGTCGCAATTGCCGAACTTTCGCTTAATTGAATGCTACCACGTTGTAAATAAACAACTAAGATGGCAACTAAAGCCTGATAGCCAAATCGCTCCCATATCTCTAACATAAAGATAGTATAAAAAGCCTTAGGCTGTTCAAAGATTTTTAACATAAGTTGGTTTCCAATTATTTCTAATTAATTTGATAGTAGAGATTGAGGTTAAGTTTAATGAGCATGAAGTGATATTTATCTCTACATTCTTTCAGGAATAGAGATTCCCAACAAATCTGCTGCTGTAGTCATGGCTTTTATTGTTGCCATACATAATGCTATTCTTGATTTTTTTAGTTGCTCATCTTCAATATTCATTATAGGGCAGTTTACATAAAACTTATTAAAGATATTGGCTAGAGAATATGCATATTCACAAATATGATGAGGTTGGGAGTTTTCATAAGCACGAGATATTGCAATAGGGAATTGTATTAACTGTAGTTGCAGTTTTTCTTCATGTTCATTAGCTGCTTTTGCTATTCTATATTCTTTAGCTAAAGTATTAATGTTGTAGCTCTCGCCGAAGATCTTTCTCAAAATAGCTTTTGCTCTAACGGTTGTATATAGTAAGTATGGACCTGTTTTGCCTTCATATTGGGCGAATTTTTCTAAATCAAAAATATAGTCATTAGAGTAGTTGTTAACCAAATCACCAAACTTAATGGTTGCCATAGCTACTTGATTAATAATATTTTCATCCTTCTCCTCAGGCATTCTTTTGTGAGCATACTCTTTTGCTTGAGATATTAGATCTGAAAGGTGCATTACGCCACCTTCACGTGTTTTAAATGGACGACCATCCTTACCATTTACTGTACCAAATGCAACGTGTTTAAGTTTACATTCTTCATTAACGACTTTTGTTCTCTTAGCCACACTAAATACTTGCTTAAAGTGAAGGGACTGTCTTTTATCCACCACATAAATTATTTCATCGGGATTTAAATCTTTAGCACGCTGCCATAGTGTTGCAAGGTCTGTTGTGCCGTACATCACACCACCATCTTTTTTGATAACTATAAGAGGAGGAATTCCTTCCTTATTAGTGTCAATGACCCATGCGCCTTCATCTTCATATATGAAATTATTCGTTTTAAAATAGTCAATCATTTCATCTACGAACTTGTTCGCATCACTTTCACCAAGCCATAAGTCAAAATGGACATCTAAACTATCAAAATCTTTTTTAATAGCTTCTATAGATATTCTCACGAAATGCTGCCATAGAGCTACGTAGCCTTTACGGCCTTGTTGAAGCTCAAAAGTTGCTTGTCTTGCTTTATCCATTTCAGTTATATCTGATTTGCATCTTCTTGACGCTCTAGGATATATTTCCGCAAGTTCTTGAACTGTTACAGGAGAGCTTTTTGGATACTCACCGCTATAGTTCTCATCAAAGTATACAAGCTCTGGGGATTCTAGTTTTATTTCTTCTATTAGCATGCCCATTTGTGTGCCCCAGTCACCAAGGTGAACATCTGATATTACATTATCATTATAGAATCTGTGTATTCTTTGTAGCGCGTCCCCTAAAAGTGCTGATCTAATATGTCCAACGTGCATTGGCTTGGCTACGTTTGGACCTCCAAAGTCTAAAACTACTTTTTTTGATTGGGCATTAGTTTGTACGCCAAATTTAGGTGAGTTGAGAAATTTGTCAGTTGTACTAGCCAGAAATTTATCTGATAATGATATGTTTATAAATCCAGGCTTAGCTACTTCAAGTTTAGAGAAAATATCTTCTCTATCAATTTGCTCTATTATCTCTTGGGCTATTATTAGAGGAGCTTTCTTAGCAAATTTAGCTAGTGGCATAGCGCCATTACATTGAAAGTGACCCACGCCTTCACGAGTAGATGTTACAACTTTAGCAAAAGTTTGAGAGTACCCTAGCTTTTCAAATGCTTGAGCGAATATGTCTGATAAATAGTTTTCTATATTCATTGAAATAGTCCAGTTCTTTGTTTTAGAAGTTACCGTCTTTAAAATTAAAAATGGAAAAATTAAGTAAATGTAGATATAATATCACGGTTATTTTTAAAAACTCAATAAAATTAAGGCTTTTAAAGGTCAAATATGCTAAAGGGGATTCACAGGTATTTACTAGTATGTTTAGGTACTGTAGCATTTACAGTGCAAGCGCATGCTGCGCGAATTATTAGTAAAAATCCTATCAAAGAAGATTGGAAGTGTGAAATTGTAGATGGTCAATGGAGCTGCAAAAGAGCAGAAAAGCCGAAGAACGTTTTTGATAAAGAAATTAGTGCAGCAGAAAAAGAGAAAGCTTTAGCTGATGATTTAGCGTGGGTTAAGAAACCAGAAACTTTTGTAGGAGGTTATTATAGTAATGACCCTCAGTTTACTCAAGCGCTATGTGCTTCAAAGAAGACCGACCTTAGTTATGAAAATTCAGAATTTGACAATGACGGTACATTAATTGCTTCTGGTAATGTTCAAGTTCTTCAGTGTGATCAAGAATTATATGGGAATAATGCCATAGTAAATCTAACTAGTGATAATAGTGCAATTAGATCAATGGTCATGACAGGTGATGTTATTGCCAAGCAACCATCGACAGGAATTGTTATTAGAACTAAAGAGTTAGATTCTGATATGACTAATGGTACTTATAGTACTGGCGAAGCTTACTTTAGAATGGCACGTGAGACACCTGATACTAGAATATATAATAAAGAGAACTTTACTGGTTATTTGCGCGGTTATGCGAAAACTCTTAAGAAAGAGGAAGATGGTAATATAATGCTTTCAGATGGTTATATTACTTCTGGTGGACCATATGATAATGCTTGGAAAATAACTGGTAGTGATATCGATATCGATACTAATACAGAGATGGCATATGTTAAAAATGGCTTTTTCAAAATAGATGACGTGCCAGTGATGTACATACCATATTTCTCACACCCGATAAATGATAAACGTAAATCTGGATTCTTATTCCCGTGTTTTGTTCAAAATAGTAATTCTGGCATAGGGGTTTCAGTACCATATTATTTCAACTTAGCACCAAACTATGATTTCTTACTTAATAACGTTATTTGGTCAGAAAGAGGTGTTATGGAGAATGGTACATTCCGTTACATGACCAAATACTTTGAGGGACAGTTTGAAGGGTCGTTAGTACCATGGGACTTCAAAGAAGGAAGAATGAGGGGAGCGTTCGATATAACCACGACAGGTAGTTATGCACTTGGCGATGGAACATTATCTACAAATCTAATATATGAGTATGTTAGTGATGAGAATTACTATAATGATTTCTCGTCAGGTAATGTTGATTTGGTTACAAAGACACTATTAACTAGACAATTTGACCTTAACTATGGTAATGAATATATAGACTCTGGGATAACAGTCCTAGATTATGGAGTTGTAAATCCAGCTATTGACTTAGCAAATATACCTTATGCTAAACTACCAGAAGTGAGGTTTAATATAACTTCTGATGGCTATACTCCTGATTATGTAACTCTTAGTGCAAATACTCTTAATACTTACTTTTATAAGTCTCCTTGGGAAATAAATCCTGCTGCTGGCCCTGAGAGAGGAACTAACGTGAGTGGTTTTAGATCTTATGAAGCACCAAAGATCAAGGGTAACTTTAATAATGGTTGGGGGTATTTTAATCCATCCTTAGAACTACCTATTCGTTATTACCAGCTTGATAGAAAATCATCTGATACAATTAAGTTTGATAATAGTACAGTTACAAGTGTTTTACCTATATTCAATATAGATGCGGCTGCTTATTTTGACAGGGATTATACAACTGAAAGTGGCTCTTATACTCAAACAATTAAACCGAGATTATTCTACACATATATCCCGTATCAGAATCAAACGGATATTCCAATATTTGATACAAGCATGCAGAATGAACAATATATGCAGATGTTCCAGGTAAACAGATTTACTGGGTTTGATAGAATCAATAATGCTAATCAGTTAACTTATGCATTAGAGACTTATACAACGAGCCAAGACGATGGAAGTACTTTAGCTTCTGCTAAAATTGGCCAGATGGCATATTTTGAGGATAGAAAAGTTAACTTGTGCCAAGGTGATGCAAAATGTCCATATCCTGGAATGGAAGATAAGTATGCGAATGATATGTTTTCTCCGATTATGTCATCTTTTGAATTTCAGGTAATTAAAAATATTTATTTGTCAGCACAAATTAACTATAGGCTTCAAACATCAAAGTTTGATTATCAAGTCTATCAACTATCATATAAAGATGAGAATGAAAATATTTTCAATATTTCTTATAACAGTATAGAAGATAACTGGAACTCTATTACACAAGAGCAAATTAATAATGGACAGACTCCACAGCCTCAGGAGACAATAACGTTATCTACAATATTAAATATTACAGATCACTGGGGTGTTACAGCGTTGTGGAACTACAACTTTAAACAGCAGCAAATATCGAACGTATTTGCAGGTATTCAATATAATGCTAAATCTTGGGCTATTAGGGCTATGTGGCAGGCTAGTTCATATACTAACGAAGATCCTAACAATCCACAAAAGTTAGCTGATTTGACAAGTACATATATGTTAGAGTTCGAATTAAAAGGTCTTGGAGGTATTGGGGATACTAGTAATCTATCTTCACGTTTACAACAGATAAACGGTTATAAGGTTGGTGAATGGGGAGAAGGTATATAATGAAGAGGTTACTGTCTTCAATTACTATAGTGCTATTAACTACTTCTGTGGGATTGTCTGATATTTCGTCTAGTTTGTTTCAAAATTCATTTAATTCTAGTATTAGTGCACCAGCAGATTCACCAGAAATGTCTGAAGATAAAAGACATTTAGTTAATAAGACAGTAGCGATAGTTAATAGTAAGCCTATTACTTCTTTTGAACTGGATCGAGAGGTAGCAAAGCTCGAAGCTATGAATCCAAATGCAAATTTTAATTCTGATTCATTACAAATTAGAAGGGAAGCTTTGCAAGAATTAATAGCTCAAAGCGTTTTGTTACAATTGGCTGAGCGAAATAATATTGTGGTTTCTAATCAGCAGCTTGACTCTGCAATAAAAGATATAGCTGCAAAAAATGGCGTTTCTGTTGACTCTCTCAAATTAAATATTGAAGCATCAGGCATGTCTTTTGATAGCTATAAGAAAAGAATCAGAGAGCAGCTTATGGTGAGCCAATTACAACAACAAGCCATTTCACAACAAGTATATGTTTCTCCGGAGGAAATCCAAAAATATATTAAAAAGCATCAAGAGCAATTCGATAAAGAAATGGCTCCTGTTAAGCTTTATACTTTAAAAAATCTGATTGTGGCTCTACCAGATTCAAAAAAAGCACGCCAAAAGAAAATAGATTTATTTAAGAAATTAGCAATTGCTGTTAATAAAGGCTATATTGACTTTTCTGAAGTTGTTAAGCAATTTTCTCAAGCCCCTAATGCTACTTATGGTGGTATTGTTAGCCAACAGGTAAAATTTGATTCAATACCTAGTATGTATAAAGAGTATGTAAAAGATTTGAAAGAACATCAAGTATCTGAGCCTTTTATAATAAACCATACTCTACAAATGATATATGTAGACAATATTGATGAAAAAGCTCCGATGCTCAGTAAAAAAGTTACTAAGTATTATGTTTATGCTATTGAAATAAAACTAGATGGAGGCATGACAGAAGAGGGTGCTAAAAGCTCCTTAGATCGAGCTAGGCTTGCTATAGAGAGTGGTCAAAGTTTTACAAAGGTCGCTTTAAAGTATAACCAAGATTATGATCATGCGAATGGTAGGTTTAGATGGGTTTCAAGATTAGATAGTCCACCTGTCATACCACCAGCAGCATTTTCAAAATTAGAGTCAATGAAAAAAGGAGAGGTTTCTGAACCTTTTCAGGCAGATTCTAAGACTTGGATGATTATCAAATATACTAAAGTAAAAGAACATGATGCAGCAGAGGAGCTCAAAGAACAAAAAGCACTGGAAGCAATATTCTCTGAGAAAGCTCAAGAAGTATATAAGACATGGTTAACTTCTATGAAGGACGATGCTTATATTGAAATATTAGAAAGTGATTTAAAGACACCAGAACTTTATTAAAATGCAATATAAAACAAAAGCTAAAAAATCATTAGGTCAAAATTTTCTGCAAGATGAAAATATAATAAGAAAGATAGTTCAATTAGCGAATATTAAAAAAGATGATATGGTGCTTGAAATAGGCCCTGGTTTAGGAGCATTGACTCGCTATATACTCACATACTCTAACCATGTAAGTGTAGTTGAGTTTGATGCTAGTGTCATTGATACTTTGTTACAAAACTGTCAAAAATATGGCGAGCCAAAAATTTTTAATGAAGACTTTTTGAAATTTAACTTAGATACCCTTAGAGTCGAACATCAGCAAAAAATAAAACTTCTTGGTAATTTGCCCTATAATATCTCATCACCAATATTGTTCAAAGTGATTGAGCAAAGCGACAAGATTATCGATGCTCATTTTATGCTTCAGAAAGAAGTTGTCGAGAGAATTATATCTCAACCAAATTCCAAGTCTTATGGGAGGCTGTCAGTGGTTTTACAGTATCATTTTGATTGCAATATGATAATGAAAATTCCTCCTGAAGTGTTTTATCCTAAGCCTAAAGTTGATTCGGCTATTCTACGTCTTAAACCAAAAACTAATAAACTGATTATTAATGATTATCACTTTTTTGAAAGTATTGTTAAACAAAGCTTTGCGCAACGCAGAAAAACTCTGCATAATAATCTTAAAGGTATATTAAATGAACTTAATGTAGATCCTAGTACTTTGCCCGTAAATACAAAGTTAAGAGCGGAAAATTTAAGTGTGGAGGATTTTGTTAGTTTAGCAAACTTTTTGAAATAAGGTGTAAGATAAATGGCTACATATGTTATTGGTGACGTACAAGGCTGTTACGATGAGTTGCAATTGTTGTTGCAAGATATAAAGTTTAATAAAAATAAAGATAAACTTATTTTTGCAGGAGATATTTTAAATAAAGGACCTAAGTCTCTTGAGACAGTTGATTTCATAATGTCTTTAGGAGAGTCAGCGCAAGTTGTATTAGGTAATCATGAGATATTATTTCTGGCTATTAGCTATAACTACTTGCCGTCAAGTAGTAAAAATACTTTCGATGATATTATTAAAGCTAATAATTTAAGAGAAATTCAAGAGTGGTTATGTAATCAAAGCCTTCTAATCAAAGTAAACGATACTTTTGTTGTTCATGCGGGAATTCCACATATTTGGTCGCCTAAAAAAGCTCTTAAAAGAGCCAATGAAGTAGAGTTTGTATTAAGAAACATAACGACTAGAAGGCTTTTATTAGCTAATCTGTTTAATAATGAAATGGAAAAGTGGAATAAAGAGTTAGAGGGTATAGATAGATGGTTGTGTATACTTAATTACTTTACTAGAATGAGAACTATAGATAAAAATGGAAGATTAAATCTTAAGTTCAGCTCAACAATTGATCAAATCCCACAAAGTTTTAAACCATGGTTTAAGATCAAACATAAGAAATTTGAAAATAATTATAAGATAGTTTTTGGTCATTGGGCAGCTATCAAAGGAGAAACAAAAGATAAAGGTGCTATAGCTTTGGATACAGGTTGTGTTTTTGGTGGTCGACTAAGTTGTTATTGTATAGAAACGCATAAGCACTATAGTGTTAAAGCTTTGAAAAGCTATAAGGATGTTTAATATGGATATTTTACTCATTAACGGTCCAAACCTTAATCTATTAGGTAAGAGACAACCTCATATTTATGGTAATAAGACTATTGATGATATTAATAATGAGTTACTTAAAATAGCACAAAATAATAATGTAACTATTGATTTTTTCCAGAGTAATCATGAGGGAGAGATCGTTGATGAAATTCAGCAAACAGAGGCAAAAATAATAATTATAAATCCAGCTGCATATACTCATACAAGCATTGCAATACGCGATGCTTTTTTGGCTATAGAGAAGCCTTTTATTGAAATACATTTGTCGAATATATATAATAGAGAAGAGTTTAGGACTAAGTCGCTTCTATCAGATATTGCTCATGGATGCATATTTGGGTTTGGGCCAAACGGATATACATTAGCGCTAATAGAAGCAATTAACTATATTAATATGAAAGGAGAGTAGAAACATGGATTTATTAAAAGCGATAGATAGAGTAGCAGAGATTCTTAACTCGAGTGATATCAAAGAGATTAGAGTTAAAGATGGTGGCTCAAGCATCTTTATGACAAAAAATAATACTGCTGCTACGGTTGTATCATCAGCTCCTGCTGTAAGTAGTGTTGCTTCAGCAGCACCAGTAGCAGCTAGTGCTCCAACTACTGCAACTTCAGCTCCTAAGCAAGTAGAAGCAGAAGAAATTAACGGTGAAGAAGTTAAATCTCCAATGGTTGGTACTTTTTATAGTGCGTCTTCTCCTGATGCGGCACCTTATGTTAAAGAAGGTCAAGAAGTTAAAAAAGGCGATGTTCTTTGTATAATTGAAGCAATGAAAATTATGAACAAGATTGAAGCTGAGAAAGCTGGTAAAATTGTTAAAATTATCGCTAAAGATGGTGATCCTGTACAATTCGATCAACCTTTATTTATTATTGAATAATAAACAATCAGTAATTTAAGTAAAGACTTCATAAATCTAGTATAAACTTTTAAAGGTAATACAAAATGATTAAAAAAGTATTAATTGCCAATAGAGGTGAGATAGCTCTTAGAATATTAAGAGCATGTAGAGAGTTGGGGATTAAAACAGTAGCTGTTTATTCAACTGCTGATGCTAATCTGATGCATGTTAAGTTGGCTGATGAAGCAGTTTGTATAGGTCCAGCTGCACCTAACCTTAGCTATCTTAATATTCAAGCAATCATCACAGCTGCAGAAATAACTAATGCCGATGCTATTCATCCAGGATATGGTTTCTTATCAGAAAATGCAAAGTTTGCAAAAGCTGTTGAAGAGAGTGGTTTTATCTTTATAGGGCCACGTGCAGAAAGTATCGAAGTGATGGGTGACAAAGTTGAAGCTATTAAGTGGATGAAAAAAGCTGGTGTTCCTTGTGTTCCTGGATCTGGTGGCCCACTTGGTAGTGATGAAAAGAAAAATTTAGAGATTGCTGAGCAAATTGGTTATCCAGTTATTATCAAAGCAGCTGGCGGCGGCGGTGGCCGTGGTATGAGTATTGTTAGAAAGAAAGAAGATTTAATTAGTTCTATCTCTCTAACAAAAAGTGAGGCTAGAATTGCTTTTAATAATGATATGGTATACATGGAGAAGTTCTTAGAAAACCCTCGTCATATTGAAATTCAGGTATTTGGTGATGGTAGAGGAGAAGCAGTGTATCTATTTGAGAGGGACTGCTCTACTCAAAGAAGACACCAAAAAGTCATAGAAGAAGCTCCTGCAATTGGTTTGACTGATGAGCAAAGAAAGCGTATTGGTGAACAATGTGTTAATGCTTGTAAAATACTTAAATATCGTGGAGCCGGTACTTTTGAGTTCTTATATGAGAATGGAGAGTTCTATTTCATTGAAATGAATACAAGGATTCAGGTGGAGCATCCAGTTACAGAATCAATTACTTCTACAGATCTTATCAAAGAGCAAATTAAAGTTGCAGGTGGAAGTAACTTAAGCTGGAAGCAAGAAGATATTGCTATAGTTGGACATGCTATTGAATGTAGAATTAATGCTGAAGATCCTGAGAAAATGATTCCTTCTCCAGGTACTATAGATATGTATCATGCTCCTGCTGGTCCAAGAGTTCGTGTTGACTCCCATATATACTCTGGTTATACAGTACCACCAAATTATGATTCGATGATTGCAAAAGTAATTGTTCGTGGACATGATAGAGAGACTGCACTACAAAAAATGCGTGCTGCGCTTGAAGAAATGGTAATTAACGGAATCAAAACTAATATACCTCTTCATCAAGAAATTCTTAATCATGAGGAATTTATTAAGGGTGGAACTAATATTCATTTCTTGGAAAAAATGTTAGAAAAGAAAAAACAACCTAAGTAAATCTATTCTTTCACCTATATCTTCATTTAAATTTTAAATTTTTTCTTATATACTTTTATCAATATTTAAAATAATATCATATTTGTAAATTATGCATAGTTTTCAAACTTTTCTAAAGTCTACAAGAGAAGCAAAAGAGCTTCAAAGAGAGACAGTTGCAGATGCTATAAACTTATCAGTACAAACAATTGAGATAATCGAAGAAGCTGATAATGATTCATTATTACAAAACTCTAGTAGTGTACTTAAAAATCAAGTGAGAAGATACTGTGAATATTTAGAAATTTCTGAAAAGAAGATAGTATCGATACTTAATAAAATAGATGTGTTGCACTATAAAAAGTCACGTTATGGTAAGTTAAAACTGTTTGATTATATAAACAGATTTGCAATTCTTATACTAGCTGTAGTAATAATGGTTTTAGTGATTAAACACTTAAAAGAGGATGTGTATGTATCAGTATCAGAAGAGAGTCCTAAATCAGCTATAATCTATACACCAATCAATTATGATTTAAATGAACCTGATCAACAACAGCAGACCGAAGAGCATAAGCCTGTCGCTGATATATCTGCTACTCAAAATGTCTCAAGTAGTAATAATGGAGTGGATAGTGGCTCTTCAGAAGTAACAAAGGCTGGTAATGATTCTCCTGATGCTACTATTAATCAAAGAGCTATGAAGGCACATCCACCTGCAACTGCTAATATGAATAATATTGTTATTGATGACGGTATTGATGATACTACTAAATAATATTCAACTATAGTTTCTTTATAATGAATGTTTTAAATAATGTATTACTTAGAGTGGAGAACTACTCAGTTTCTTATATTCTATTCATAGATTTTATTTTATGCTTCGTACTTAGTGTAATTATTTCAGTTCTTGGTAGTATCTTAGTAATTAGGTATAAAAATACAATTAGATTTACATTTGTTAAATCATTTAAATTAACTTTATATCTAATAATATGGGCTTATTTTATTAAGACTTGTGTCGATTTACCCGTAATAGTCCATCTGCCAAATTATAAAGAAGTTATAATTCTGTATTCTGACAAAATTTTTGATTTTTGCGTCTACTTGGCAATTATTATTAGTTTATTCAAATTCTTGTATAATAGTAAAAGTATAGCTATTGAAAAGAAAAAAGCACAAAATAAAGATGCGTATAGTGATTTTAGAGATATTAATGCCATATATAAAGCTTTTGAATTAGGAGCAGTGGCTATCTCTGTTATATTGGTTTTAGCAGCATTTAATGTTCCTTTAACAGCTTTGGGAGCCTTTAGTGGAGTTGCTTTTGCCGGACTGACTTTTTCTCAAAGTACTTTGATAACGAATTTTTTTGGTGGTTTATTTGTTGTATTTAATCGTAAGTATTCTGAGGGGGATGTGATTTCATCTGATATTAATTCATCGATAAAGTTTAGTGGAACTATTAAAAAAATTGGCACTCTTACAACACAGGTTGATAATTATGAAACAGCGCCAATGCATATTCCAAATTCAGTGTTTTTGAATACTTGTATAACAACAACTTCGCGTCGTACTCACAGACGTATAGTACAATTTATAACTATTGATTATAGGTATATCGATAAAATACCAGTTATTAAAGAAAAAATTCTTGCGGTGCTTAAATCTCATCCTAATATTGATCAGAATAGAACAGTATCAGTATCATTAGCTTCGAGTGGAAGTAATATCTCTGGTAAATTAGAAGGGAGTTTTGGAGCTAATGGCGTGAATTTGCAGGTCTATGCGATGGTAAGTAAAGTATTTTTTGTTGACTTCATAACAGTTCAGGATGAGATATTTTTGAGTATTGCAAAAGAGCTGAATAATTTAAATGTTGAATTTGCAATTAATCCAATTACTTTGAATAAGTCGCAGTAGCAATCTTAAGTATTAATTAGCGATTGTTTTAGTTTAAAATAGTCAAATTTTGTATCTTATCAATATTTTCTAAACTCATAATGAGTCTATCAAAACCTAATGCTACTCCTGAGCATTCTGGTATATTTTCTATACAGTTTAGAAGTTTGTGATCTATATCTAAAGTGACTTTATCTTGTTGCTTTCTTATCTTTAAATCATTATTAAATCGTTTCAGTTGTTCATCTTTATCAATAAGTTCATAGTATCCATTTGCTAGCTCAATACCATTATTGAATACTTCAAACCTAGCAGCTACTAATTGATTGTTTGGATTATATACTTTTCTAGCTAGTGCGGATTGATGAATTGTATAATCATAAATAAAATAAATAGTATCTTTTTGGTTAAGGTTTCTTTCAATTTTATAACTAAAAAGTATATCTAAACAATCTGTGATTGTTGGATTTGTCAGTCCTTGGATATCTCCGACAGTATCTCTGACTATATCTTGTAAATGCTCTAGAGAAATATCGTGAGGATTAATATTATAATATTTTTCAAATGCTTCATGATAACTTAAATATATAAAGTTTAAACTTGGTTTAAGCTCTAAGAATAAATTTTGCATTTCTTGCATTAGCTGTAGATAGTCAATACCTACTCGATACCATTCTATCATTGTAAATTCATGCTTATGGAGTTGTCCACAAGGCTCATCACGAAATGCTTTACAAATTTGGTATATACTACCACTACCTGCAGCTAATAGTCTTTTCATCGCATACTCTGGAGAACTTTGAAGGTATCTTTTACCAGAAACTGTCTCAATACTAAAAACATCTATAAAAGGGTCTGTTACACCAAACTCATATGCTAAGGGTGTATCCACTTCGAGTACTTCTAAGTTTTTGAAATAAGTACGAATTTTTTCTAAATATATAGCACGTGTTTTAATATTCTCTAGGCTCATTGTATAACTCTTATTTTGCTGATATTTGCTAGATCAAATTCATGAAGATTGTTATTTTTATCTAAAATTCTTAGCATTAGATTATCAGTAACGCCTTTTGCGGTCCCTTGAAGACTCTTATCTGAATAGTTAAAGGTAATCTTTTTGTTTAGAGTGTAATCATATTCTGAAAAAGTCTCAAGAATATCTAAGTAAGATTTCTCAAAATTATTAATAACATATTTTACTAAATCAACTATAATTTTTGACGAGTCTATCTCATGGTTATTAATTATAGACAGTGATGTCCATTGCCTATCAATATCTTCGTTAATATTTTTCATATTTACATTTATACCGATACCAATAACAATATCAAAACTATCTTTTTTAATATTTTTAGTTTCAATAAGTATTCCTGCTAATTTATGATCTTCAAAATATATATCATTTGGTAATTTTATTTTTAGCTTTTCTTGTTGATCAGCTGGAATATATTTCTTGATAGTTTCTAAAACTCCCAGTGCTATTTTAAGACTTATAAAAGAGTCTTTTACGATGCTAAAGTTACAGCTAAATGCTAATGTTGAATAAATATTATCACTGTTATCAGAGATCCATTTATCACCACGACGTCCACGTCCTTTAGTCTGTTGATCTGCATAGCAAAAATGATACTTATGTGATAGCTCTCTTTCTAGTAAATAGTCATTAGTTGAGCCTATTGTAGTGAAATGTTCAACATATATATCATCAATAGCTTTACTGAGAGTTGTTTTAATATATTTATGATTTTTCATTTTTTGATAAGTTTAATATTGAGAGATAAGTTTGTCTGTCCGAGAAACTCTTCTTTTTGGAGCTCATAACAGGCTCTTATAGTATCGCCAATAGCTATATGTTTAGTTATTTTATTGTCTGAAGCATTAAACCATATTGCTTTGATTGAAGGAATGTTTTTATAGCGTAAAACTAGTTGAGCATGGTTTTTATCTTTACCAACTAAACGTAGATTTTCTATAGTGAAGCTATTGTAAAATAGAGGTTTTTCAAATTCTCTACCAAATGGTTCAAGAGATTCTATCTTTTCTAGAGTTTGTAGTCTGAAATCATTTTCGTCAAGCTCAAAATCATACTCTAAAATAGGCTCTAAAGATATATTATTGTTTTTAACGAAATTGATAATTTCACTTTCAAATAAATTATAAAAAGTATCGAAATCAGATTTATTAATTGTTAAGCCAGCAGCTCCTTTATGGCCACCATACTTTATTATCAAAGTAGGTGATTTACGTGCTATAGTATCAAGGATGGTTTTAATATTAATATTATCTACACTTCTAGCAGAGCCTGATATTAAGTTGGGATCATTTTGTGTTTCAGAAAAAATAATGACAGGTTTGCCAAACATTTCTTTGACTCTACTTGCGGTTATACCGTGAATTCCAGAATGGCCATCATCAAGTAATATACACAGAGAGAAATTGTCGTCGTTCAGTTGATGTGCTTTGATTATTGCTTCATGAGTAAGCTTTTTTTGAATTTCTTTACGTTGGTTATTTTGCTTGGTTAGGTTTTCGTATGTTTCTTCAATTTTGCGTTCATCATTTTCAAGTAAGAAGCTAACAGATCCTAATGCATCAGAAACTCTTCCATCACTATTTAGCAAGGGGGCTATACTAAAGCTAATATACTCACTTGATAGCTTCTCTTTATCTAAGAAGTCCCAACATAGACGATCGTTATTCTTTAGTTGCTCTATACCTAGTTTTGTAACAATGCGGTTATTGTGACTATTTGCCATGCTAACACAGTCTGCAACTGTACCAATTGCAACAAAGTCAAGTAAATTACTTAATCCGTAAGACTTAGATAATGATTTACCATTTTGCAGATATTTTCTACGAAGAGCTGCCATAAAAAGCCAAGCAACCATACAGCCAGCTACAGCTTTGTCTGGATAGTTACAATCATGTTGAGTTGGATTAAGTATCGCTATAGCACTTTGCGGAGGGCCTTCTGGTGGAATACCATGGTGATCTGTTACAATGGTGTCTATTCCATTTTGTTTAAGAACTGCAATCCTAGGTTCATCTGTTGAACCATTGTCAGCTGTTATAACAAGGCTTGGTCTAATACTATCTGTTAATATTCTATTCATCAAAGACTCAGACAGACCATATCCTTCCTGCATCCTGTGACCTATATATGAACGAATCTTTTCTTGAGGGTAATTAAATATCTTTGTCAGTGCTTCATATAAAATTGCATGAGATGTTTGCCCATCACAGTCGTGGTCGGTTTCTAATCCAATGATTTCATTATTTTGTATTGCTTGAAAAAGTCTATCTACGGCTTTATCGATATCTTTGAAGAGAAAGGGGGACGATAGATCTTTGATTGATCCTTTCAATATAAGATCAATATTCTCAAAATTATTTACTCTAGAAGAGATTATTTTTGATAAGAATGTATCGTAACCTTTTGATATCAAAGTATCTAAAACTTTTTGGTTAATTTGTTTTTGTTTTATTAGCATAAATTTATATTAGAAAGATTTTTTTTACCACTGAGGTGGTTTCGACACATATTTACACCTGATATAAATAGTAAGCCTAGAGGTATTGCAAAGAATATACCCCATAAACCCCAAATACCCCCAAATATAAGAATAGATGATACAACTCCAACTGGATGTATATCTAAAACTTCTGAAAATAGAAGGGGAACCAGTAAATTACCATCTAAAGCTTGAATAATAAAAAATACAATCAGCATTGATACAAATGTACCATTTAGTCCAAATTGAAGGATACCAACCATAACAACAGGGATTGTGATAATGATCATTCCAATATATGGAATAATAACAGATAGGCCAACACCTACTGCTAATAGTAATGCATAGTTCAAGTTAAAATACGCAAAACCAATATATGTTACAATCGAAACAATAATTAGCTCAATAGCTTTGCCCCTAACATAGTCAGCAAGCTTAGGTTTTAAATCATTCCATACAAAATATAGGGCTCCATCTTGCTCCGGTAAGAATGATTTGAACCAGTTAATCATTTTTTCTTTGTCTTTTAGGAAGTAAAAAACCATAAGTGGTACTAAGAAAAGATATATCAATATAGAGAAAATAACAGGTAGTGTTGTAGCTGTATTCTCTAATATAAATGAGCCAATACTGGAGCTGATTTTCTTCCAATCAATGCTGTCAAACCAACTTACAATAGAGTTAATTCTTTCATCTGTAAGAATTGTAGGGTATTTGAGAGAGAGCTGCTCTAGACTTTCTTTCAAACTTGATAGGGTGTGAGACGCTTGTTTAATAAAGTCAATCAACTGATTAACGATAATCGGTAGCAATACAAATATCAATGACAAAAGTAAAATTAGGAATAGTACATATACAAAATATACTAGAATGATTCTCTTAATTTTTGTAATTTTATGTAGAATATTTACAAGAGTGTCAAGTAAGTAAGCAATAACTAGAGCAGCCAATATTGGTGCTATATAGTCACCCAAGAAAGTTAAAACTAGATAGAAAAATAACATTAAACCAAAAAACACTATTGGTTCATTGTTTTGATATCTGTTACCATACCAGTTTTTTATAGTTCGTAAGAGCATTGTTAATTAAGCTATTATTAAATTGATAATATTGTATCAGTTTTGAAAAAAATTGAATATATAAAGGTATTAATGGAAAGAATTTAAAATATTATTTCTTAATAGTTATAACAGCTGGGATAATTAATGTTATTACAATTCCACTAATAAGCATCATATCAAAACTAAAAACGGACATTGCCATGCTATCTATAGGTATGAATCCAACTATAATTGCAACAATACATCCAATACACCCTAAAAGAGCCATTAGTATAGTACCTAGAGAGCCTTTACATATTTCATACTGACCTTCTTGAAGAGGAGAGCTGAGTTTAAGCTTCACAGCTGTAATAAACATGAGTATATATGCAATAACAGCTAGCTGAGCAGTTAAGTCACTTAGGTACCAATATGCTTCATTTACTGATGGCATAAATATATACGAGAAGCAAAATACTGTGAAAATGAGTGCTTGAGTAATTAGCATAGTATCAGGAGCATCATTTTTGTTAGTTCTACCAAACATCTGGGGTAGGATATTGTCATTACTGACAACCATAAATGCTCTAGATAATCCCATAATCCAAGCTGAGGTTGTAGTAAATGCACCAAATATTAATGTAATAGCAATAATATATGTCATCCAAGGCATATTGATTTGGTTAAAGAAGTAGTGAAATGAAACCATCAATCCTGTAACAATATCAACATCGCCAATCTGTAGCTGACTACTAACTAAAATCACTGCAATATTTGACAAAATCAAAGAACCTAATATTACAGAACCTGAAATTAGTAGGGCTCTAGGAAAGTTCTTTTTGGCATTTTTGACATTAGCAGCGTGGATTGCACTCATTTCTAGACCGAATAAACTAAACATCACTGTGATAAATAAAGCCCAACTACTAATGTTATTACCTGATGGGATAAAATCAGTAACACTAGGTAATACTATTTCAGAGCTGTGAGAAAATGACCAAATAATAGCTATTAATATAATAATAAACATAGGTAGGAGTGTACCTATAATAGCACCAAGAGTACTAACTGTACTTGAAGTTTTGATACCAAATAAGTTGATAGCTGTAGCACTCCAAAACATCACCAAACTCATAGAGATCATATACCAAGGGTTAGCTACTAGTTCGTTGGCATTTTGACCTATAGTTGGAGCTATTACATAAGCGATAATACCAGCGAAAAAGCCACAAATAGATGGAAACCAAACTAAGTTATAAACCCACTGTATCCATATCACTAGGAAGCCCAATCTTTTACCAAAAGCTTTTTTGACCCAGATATAAATACCACCAGTTTCTTGAGAGGATCCTGTAGACATTTCAGCAGTAAGTAGGGCGCATGGAACTAAAAAGAAAATACCTGCTAGTATATAAAAAGTAATAACTATCCAGCCAGCTTGAGCGGTGATTGATATGTTTCTTAAGCTATCAACAGCAATAATATTTATCATTATTAGTCTGATTAGACCAAACTTTTTACTACTAACAATTTGTTCCATTATTCTATTTTTCTATTTCTCCGATACCACGGTTTAGTATATACTTAAAGGAATTTTATAACAACTAGAGCGTGTGTTAGTTTTATGAAACAAAAAGTTTTTGTTTTAGGCCTGCTAGTTAGCCTATTTAATGTGGCTTATTCTGAAGAAAATTCGTATGTTTGTGATAATAAAATTCTTAAAAATCCAATTATATCAACAGAGTCAAGAACTCAGTTGAATTTTACAAACTGGGCTGACTATATATCTCCTGATATAGTACCTTGCTTTTCTGATTTATCTAATACCAGAGTTAAGTACATATATACATCTGACGATAATATGACTAGGGCAAAAATAATGACAGGCTCTTCAGGTTTTGATTTGATTGAGCAAGGCGCTCTATATCTAAATAGTGAAATAGCATCTAAAGCACTTATTAAACTTGATAAGTCAAAATTACCAAACTTAGATTATCGTAATAAAGTAATTTATGATAAGGTTTCTCAAATTAATGATCCAGGGAATAATTATGCTGTAGTTTATAGCTATGGTACTACTGGGTTAGCTTATAACAAACAAGAAATAGAACAAAGATTAGGTAAGGGTATTGTTCCTGATAGTTGGAAATATGTATTCGATAAAAAGTATCTCAAACAGATAGCGCCATGTGGAGTCTCATTGCTTGATGAGCCTGAGCAGATATTCGGTAATTACTTTTTTTATCATGGTATTGATCCTAATACTAATAGTAAAGCCGAATATGAGAAGGCAGCTCTAGATATTATCAAAAACGTACGTCCATATATTAAGTATTTTGATAGTAATAAATATCAAAATGATTTCACGGCTGGTAATCTTTGTCTAGTAATGGGATACTCTGGCGATGTGGTTAGATCTGTTGAAAGAGCAAAGACTGTTAACCCTGATGTGACTTTAGCTTATGTGATACCTAAAGAAGGTACTAATATTTGGTTTGATATGTTAATGATTCCAAAAGGAGCTAAAGATCTTGATAAAGCTTATGCTCTTATGAACTATATTATAGATCCATACGTAGCAGCTCAAAATAGTAATTATTTATATCAGCCTAATGCAGTAACACAAAATGAAAAATATTTAGATGATATATTTAATGATAGGAATATCAGACCTACTGATGAGATGATCAAAAAAATGTATGTTCTTAATATTCATGATGCAGAAATGCAGAGTTTCATCAGCAGAATGTGGATGAATGTTAAATATGGCATAGAATTTACACCAAAGTACTATAAGCCAGCTCAAAATAGTTAATGTGTATACATACCTACGCTAAACTACTAGCAAGTATAGGGTAGGTAACAAGCATTATCTGAGTTATATTAACTAAATAGTGAGTTGTAATACTTGCTAATAGATTATTTGTAGAATTATATGATAATCCATAAATAATACTTGCAAAAAAAGCAAGAATTGCAAATTTATAGTTTGCAAAAACCAAGTGTGCTGTTGCGAATAAAATAGCTATTATGAGTATGGATAAATATTTATTTAAATAATTGTTAAATATGTTCTTTTGTAATAATCCTCGCCAGAAAACTTCTTCATAAAAACAAGTAAAAAATAAATTTTGAATTATAAATATGATAATCAAATTATTAAATTTAATATCCCATTTAACAAAATTGAAGTTAAATGCTATACCTCCAATTATAAGAATAGCTAATAAACCATAAAAAATACCGAATAATATAGATTTCATAATCTTGTATTTTAACTCTTGTACTAGAGTTGGTATCGCCACAGTAATTATTGATAATCCTACAAATAGAGAGTCAAACTTTAAAGTCATAGAGTATGGTATAGCATCGGACGAGACTAGTATATTTTTATATAAATTCAGATTGTTAAATCCTGGAAGTATATGTAGCATCAACAGATATGCAAATAAAGCTAATATGATTTTAAATACAATGTGATTATATTTATTCACAACTATAGAAAATGCTAAAAATAATAATAGAATTAAAGCACCAATTAAATTTATAATATTAGTCAATAAACCTATTAATAATGACAATATTAGAAATATTATATATTTATAGTCACCTTTTTTTGAATTCATTGAAATACCTGTAGATACATGATTTTAAATATATTTTAAGATCTTGATTATTATAGTTATGATTTGATCTCTGCTAATATTCGATGATAATTCTTAAACCTAACGGGGTTGATATGACCTTGTTTAACTTGCTCGACTATTTCACAACCTTTAGATCCCTCTTCATGTGAGCAATTTCTGAATTGGCACATCCCTTTATATTTTTTGAAATCTAAGAAACCATCAAAAAGCTCTTCTTTTGTGATATGCCAAAGTCCAAATTCTCTAATGCCAGGAGAGTCAATTATGCTAGTAGTATCATCTATCTCGTACAAGGTAGAGCATGTAGTTGTATGACGCCCTTTTTTGGTGGAATCCGATACAGCAGTTGTTGCAGTGATTTTAGTACCTAGTATTGTATTTAATGTTTCAGACTTGCCTACACCTGATTGACCTAAAAATATAGATGTTTTATTTTTAAGTTCTTCAAGTAAGTTGTCAATCCCTATATTGTTTTGTGCAGAGGTATAGAATACTTTATAGCCGATTTCTTGGTAAACATTTGCTAAGTCTTGAATATATTTCTTATCTTTCTCTTTTTGATCATCGATTTTATTGATAACAATTATGGGTTCAATATTACTATTATGTAATGCTGCTAGATATCTATCAATATAATGCTCAACTGGTGCCGGAGAGTGTGCAATAATTATTACAGCACTATCAATATTTGCAGCGATATTCTTATTTTTGCGCTGATATTGATTAGGGCGAGCGATTAAATTCTTTCTATCTAATAATTTAGTAATTACATAAGTGGAATTTGTATATTCTAATTCTACATTATCCCCTACAGTCAGTTCACCTTTCAAGTGGCTTCGTAATAGTGCCGAAACTTTCTCGCCACTTGTAAGTTTGACAGAAATATTGCCACCAAAGTTTGTTATGATTTTTCCTTGCAAAGATATATTATGAATTATCTTTTTATTAAAGTTAATTATAAGCATTATTTATGAAAATGCGAATAATGTCTTGTATATATTTGAATAAAAATATTATCTTTGCTAGTATCGAGAGATTAAGAAAGAAAATTCATATTTAATCTTAAAGAAGAATTAAAGGAGAAGTAATGAAGAAAACTAAATTTTTGACATTGATGGCTTTGGCAACATTTGGTGCGACGAGTTTTTCTTATGCAGATGATGCAGGTGGAGTTAATCTATCACCAGAAGGATACTGGGTACAATTTGATGAAGATCCAGATGCTGGTCGAGGTATGCCTCAGGGTATAGTACACACATACTTTGCAAAGAATAATGATTATGGTAAAAAAGGTACTCTACAGATGGAGATTGTTGTACCTTTAATGTATGTAGACTCATCTGGCAAGCCAACTAAGCCTAGAGCAACTTGTAATAACTGCTCAAATGGTTCATATAACGGATTTGACTATAAAGGTAAAAACACCCCATTACAAGGAATAGTATTCGCAGGTAATATGCAGCCACAACCGGGTACAGGTGTTGCTGGTCAAAGTAGTGATGTATATAAAGATGGTGGTGTAATAAATCCAAATGATGGTAAAGTTTACGCATCTGAAGCACAAGTTCAAGATGCTGGTAGAACAATGTATGCAAAAGCTGCTTATGTTGTCTGGGGCAAAGAATTGGGTAGCAAAGCTGCTCATTGGCAGAGAATCACAAAAGCCGATTACGAAAAAGTTAAAGCAGATTGTGGTGTAACCGCTGATGGACAATATGTAAATAAAGATGAGAAAGTTACTGCTACTTGTACTAACTATCCTGTTGAGCAATTTGGTGTTAAAAGTCCTGTCTAATTAGTTTGTATAATTACAAATTTTCTTTATACTCTCTTCTAAAATAATTTTTCAAATTTAAATATATAGTGTTACGAAAAATTATATTTATAGTTTTAGTGATTTTTTTCACAAGTTGTTATGCTAATAATAAAAAGCTTTCACCAGAAGGATACTGGGTGCAATTTGATGAAAATCCAGATGCTGGTCGTGGCATGCCTGAAGGGATTATTCATACTTACTTTGCTAAGAATGATGATTACGGTGAAAAAGGAACTCTACAAGCAGAGATTGTTGTTCCTTTAATGTCTATTAACTCTGTAGATAAACCCGCTCAACCGAAAGCTACTTGTAATAACTGTTCAAATGGTTCTTATAATGGTTTTCACTACAAAGGGCAAAATGCACCTTTACAGGGTTTTGTATTTGCAGCTAATATGAAAGAGCAAAAAAGTACAAGCCAGCTACCTGTTAAAGGTTCTATGTATAGCAGAAGGGGGTGTTATAAATCCTAGTGATGGAAATGTATATGCTTCAGAAGTTCAAGTTCAAGATGCAGGCAGAACAATGTATGCAAAAGCTGCTTATGTTGTTTGGGGCAAAGAATTGGGTAGTAAAGCTGCTCATTGGCAGAGAATCACAAAAGCTGATTACGAAAAGGTTAAAGCAGATTGTGGTGTAACCGCTGATGGACAATATGTAAATAAAGATGAGAAAGTTACTGCTACTTGTATTAACTATCCTGTTGAGCAATTTGGTGTTAAAAGTCCTGTCTAATTAGTTTGTATAATTGCAAATTTTCTTTATACTTTATCTTAAAAGTCATAATAAATTTCTAGAATGATTAAAAAAATTACGTTTCTAATTTTTGGTCTTTCCATTGTTATGTCAGGCTATGCTAGATTTGATAAAACAAATGCAAATGGCTACTGGTTACAAAAGGATGAAGCAACTAACACAAATGTGGGAGTGATTCATGCTTATACTAATGACCATGGTAGTTTGAATGCTAGAATGTTTGTGCCGTTAGCAAATGTAGATGGTGGCAAGGTTCACCCACCTATGATTTATTGTAAAAATTGTGGCAAGGGAGATGCTTATGGGCATAAATATGATTACTCTAGTGGGAGTGATACATATCAAGGGCTAGAGTTTGTATGGGATATTAAAAAATCAGGTTCTGTTGATAAACCACATGGTAAAGGACCAGTTTATACGGAGGGTTCGGTACTAAATCCACATGATGGTAAGTATTATCACGTCAAAGCTCAAACCATAGAGGATGGAGACAAAGTATATGTTAGAGCTTTTTGGGGCTATTTGGGTAAAGATGAGTATTGGCAAAGGATACCTAAGTCACAAGCAAACAAGATAAAATGGGAATGTGGTTTGACCAAAGAAAATATCTACCCATATCAAGATAAGTCTGGAAATATAGTTGATCAGAAGCTATGGAAGGAGTGTTCAACAAGAGATTTCGTAAAAGATCCTTTGTAATAGTTATTATTTATGCATTTTCAGCAGAATTATCGTCAAATAAAGGTTTTATCTGAAAGCTTAGCTAATCAAATAGCGGCTGGAGAAGTTATAGAAAGACCCTCGTCTGTAGTCAAAGAACTTATTGAGAACTCTATAGATGCTGGAGCAACTGCTATCACCATAGAAGTTCAAGAGGGAGGTAAGTCATTAATCAGAATTAGAGACAATGGTAAAGGGATTACTCGTGATGATTTGCGACTAGCTCTAGTACCTCATGCAACAAGTAAAGTCTATACTCTCGAAGAGTTAGAATCTGTGGCTAGTATGGGTTTTCGTGGTGAGGCTTTAGCGAGTATTGCATCTGTATCTAAGCTAAAGATTATCTCAAAACATCAAAATTTAGATGATGCTTGGCAAATCAATAACCAAACTAGAGAGGTTGTACCAGCTGCACATGTGACAGGGACAACTATTGAGGTTAGTGAGCTATTTTATAATACTCCAGCTCGACGCAAATTTTTAAAGAAAGACAATACTGAGTTTTTACATATTTCTGATTTACTTAAGAAGTATATGCTTTGCTATTTTGGTATAGCTTTTAGACTTATTCATAATGGTAAAGAGGTCAAAGATCTACTTTCAGCAGAAGATGCGCAACTTAAATATAATCGTGTGTTAGATTTGTATAGTCGTGACTTTATTGAGAATGCTATCTATATAGATAAAGAGGTTGGAGATGCTCATTTATGGGGATGGGTGGCTAGTCCTAGATTTAATAGAGCTAGAGCAGATATGCAGAGCTTCTATATAAATGGACGTATCATCAAAGACAAGGTTGTTACTCATGCGATAAAAAATGCTTATAAAGATGTAATGTATGGTAATAGATATCCAGCATTTTTGCTTTATCTTGATATGGATTATAAAGAGGTGGATGTAAATGTTCACCCAGCTAAAAGTGAAGTGCGCTTTAGAAATCAGAAATTCATCTATGATTTTCTTTTTGGTACAGTTAATAAAGCTATAACTACAAGTGCAGATATAGAAATTGAAACTTCTAGCTCAAGTGAAAACAATACATATCAAGAATCTAAAGGTACTAATAATCCTCTTAATATTGGTAATATGAGTTTGGATATTAGTGTGGAAGATGAGCAAGAGGAATCCGAATCAAATACTAGCTTACTTGAAAAATATTTAAATAATCAAAACACTCAAGAAAATGAAATTCATATTAGCCAACAACCTAAGTCTAGCGGATTAGGGCAGGCTATTTGTCAGATTCATGGTATCTATATACTTTCACAAGTTGAAGATGGTGTAGTACTTGTAGATATGCATGCAGCACATGAGAGAATACTTTATGAAGAAATGAAAAAAACTTGGCATGCAGATACGGATAAATTTAAACAGAATCTACTTATGCCACTTACATGCCAGTTATCTAGTAAGACTGTTGCAACAATTGATGAAAATATTGAAACTTTCGAAAAGTTAGGTTTTGAGATATCTATAGTAGCTGATGATGCAATACTTGTACGATCAACGCCTATTTATGTTAAAGATAAAGATGTGCAAAATCTAATATCAAATGTAGCTACAGAGCTTACATCTTCTGGTAAGACAAAGAGTGTTGAATTTTATCTAAATCATATATTGGCTACAGTGTCTTGTCATGCTGCTGTTAGAGCAAATGATAAGTTAAGTATTCCAGAAATGAATCATCTATTAAGACAAATGGAAACTGTGGAAAACTCAGGCCAGTGTAATCATGGCCGACCAACTTGGGTGAAGCTTAATTTTGCACAATTAGATAATTTCTTTTTAAGGGGGAGATAATTAAATAAATTTTGCCACTGAATATTAATCTTTTAACTAAAATGACTAATTATAAGTTTCGCCTCATCGATTTTAATTGATAGAATAATTATCAAAGATACTGATAACTAAATACTAGTATGACTCTAGAAAGAAAAGTAGCAAAAGTATTTAATCTAACGGATGATAACTGGATGAAGCATGCTAATCCGTGGAGTGTTTGGACAAGATATTCTGTACTTCCTTTAATTGTATTAGCATTTTGGAGTCGTACTTGGATAGGTTGGTGGTGTGTTATCCCAGGTGTTATTTCTTTATTATGGATGTTTTTTAATCCAGTATTTTTTAGTAAGCCTCGTTCAACAAAAAATTGGGCTTCTAAGTCTGTATTAGGAGAGAGAGTTTATTTAAATAGAGATCGCATCGAGATACCAGATATTCATAAAACTCCTTTATATAGTATCCTTAATATAATTTCTTCTATTGGAATGATACTCGCAATTTGGGCTATTATTTATTACTCTGTTTGGGGAGCTATTTTTGGTACAGCATTAGCATATATTGGAAAAAGCTGGTATTTAGATCGTATGGTTTGGTTATATGAAACAATGAAATCAAAAAATAAAGAATATCAGAGTTGGGAATATTAAATAGCAATAAAAAATTTGTTTATAGTTCCGCTACTTACTGCGTAAGTTATAGCGACATGCTTTTTCCATAGCAGCCACACCTCGCCATTAAAATAGCACCCCTCTCAAGAGGGGAATTGTATGCAAAACTGCCTAATATTTGATTATTGTGTAATTTGATACGTTATTAATACTTTCTAATATGGTATTTTTATACTGTATTATTAATATAAAAAATGTGGCTTTATGAGTGTTGGAATAGAAAGTTTAATTACTTTATTTATATCATTTGGATCTTTAATTATATCTTTGATATCTTTGTATTTTAGCTTATTTTATAAAAGAATTTCTTTTGTTGGGGCTCTTGCCTCATGGAATCCTAGGACTGTTAGTTATGATGATTCTCAAGTATGTGAAATAGCAGTTTCTAATTCTGGGAATAGGGAGTTTATAATTAGGGAATTAAATATTTTTGATTCTCCCGAGGAAGAAGGAGACATGTTTCCTATACTTAAGATAGACAATGTTCCTATGGTTATGAAGCCAGGAGAGATTAAACTTTTGATATTTCCTATAGATGATTATTACCTTCTTAAATTAAGAGATAGAAATAAAAGGTTTAAACTAGAATTTCATATATATACAGACAAGGCTAAACATATGATTGCAATAAAAGAGTTAAGCCCTAATATTGTTAGTGAAGAGAATATTCCAAAATCAGATTGGGAACCATTTAAAATACAGAAGAAATGGTTTTCCTTTTTTTAAAGATTATTTCTACTATTGCCATACTTTCATCTTGCTTATAAATATTTTTAATATAGAATCTCCTTAGATTATTTGTGTCTGCATTTTCAGTGATTAATTTAGTCTCATGACTTTTAAAAAATCTTATTTTAGATAGGTACTAGTATGCTTAATTATTTTAAAGCTAGAAGTAGACTATTTAGTAATAGTTCTTTTAGCTATGCTTGTGTGATGACTCTATTTAATGCTACTGTGGTAGGCATTGCTTATATATCTATAAGTTGGCATTTGTTAACTCTAAAGAATAACCTTGAAGTTATAATGTTATTTATGCTTACTTGGTGGATCTTTGGAGTTATATTATCTCCAATTACAGGTTATTTTGCTGATCTTATACCTAGAAGAATAATTATAGTTCTAGTAAATATCTTTAGAGTTATATTACTTTCAGCATTTGTATTTTTGGGTAATTTAGATTCTTTAACTCTAGTATATTTGTTTACAAGTATATGGGGGATCATATTAGCATTTTTTATGCCTGCAATGATGATAATGTCGCGAGAGCTGTTTCCTAATGATGATGTTCTATTATATGCAAATAGTACGATGGATGGACTATTTGAATTTGGTATGGTTATTGGAATGTCTTTAGGAGGGATCTTAGTAGCGTATTTCGATATGCATCAGATTATGATAATAATGCTTGCTGGAAGTATTTTTGCGACTTTGTGTAGTTTTATGATTGTACCAAAGAGAATTGTAAAAAATCAAAAGGGGGGCTTTTTAGATAATTGGAAGGAAGTTATTAATTATCTTAGTAAAAATATATCGTTATATTGGTGTTATTTGGCTCAAGTTAGCATCACTTGTATATATATGATTGCTCCAATTTTCATATCTCCATACGCTAAGAATATTCTTCATGCTTCATCTTTGGAATTTGGACTAATAGAAGTGGCATTTTCGGTAGGTTTTATTATTGGGAATATTTTACTGCCATATATGATAGAAAAAATGTCGCCAAAATTAACGCTAGCTTTTTCTATGAGTGCATCAGCTATGATGTATTTGTTATTGGGATTAAACCAAAGTATAGCTTTTGCTATTTTGTATTATCTAGTAGCTGGTGTATTTATATCATCATGGGTGATAATTGTTACTATAGCACAAAAAAATACGCCGATAACTTTACAGGGTAAAATACAAGGTGTTGCTTATGGTTTATCTGGTCTAGTGGTTATGTTTATATATACAATATTTTTCATGATTAATTATTTAGAACCATTACCTAGTAATAGATGGTTTTATGTATTGGCAGCTTTGGCATTATGTACATTATGGCCAATATTTAATGGATTAAAGTTTTTAGACAAAACTAAGTAATAGATATTGAATTAGTGATGAGTTGAAATTATTGATTTAGATTATCTAAATACTTCTCAGCATCTAACGCAGCCATACAACCAGTACCTGCAGAAGTTACTGCTTGTTTGTAAACATGATCAGCTACATCACCAGCAGCAAACACGCCTTTGATATTTGTTTGCGTAGCATCGCCAGCTAGACCAGATTTTACCTTGATATAACCATTTTCCATTTCAAGCTGATCTTTGAAGATACCTGTGTTTGGAGTATGACCAATAGCAATAAATACCCCCATAACATCAATCTTAGATTCTTCGTTAGTTTTGACATTTTTAAGGCGTAAAGAATTAACGCCCATATCATCACCAAGAACTTCTTCTAATGTAGTATCCCAGATAATGTTTACATTACCATTTTCTGCTTTTTCCATTAGTTTATCGATAAGGATTTTCTCAGATCTAAGCGAATCTCTACGATGAATTAGTGTTACAGATTTCGCAATATTTGATAAGAAAAGGGCTTCTTCAACAGCTGTATTACCTCCACCGACTACTGCGACATCTTTGTTTTTGTAAAAGAAGCCATCACAAGTAGCACAAGCAGATACGCCTTTGCCCATGAACTTTTCTTCTGATTCTAAACCTAAGTATCTAGCAGTAGCACCAGTAGCTATAATTAGAGCATCACAAGTATATTCTTCAATCTCTCCAACTAACTTGAAAGGTCTAGTTTGTAGATCTACAGAGTTAATTGTGTCATATGTGATTTGTGTATCGAATCTCTCAGCTTGTTTCTGTAGCTTTTCCATAAGCTCAGGACCCATGATACCATCAGCTTCACCTGGCCAGTTATCTACATCTGTAGTAGTTGTAAGTTGTCCACCGGGTTGCATACCTGTGATTATTACAGGGTTTAAGTTTGCACGAGCCGCATAGATCGCTGCAGTATATCCAGCAGGACCAGATCCTAGGATTATTAATTTATGATGATTTGCCATTTTAAAAAGTTCTTCAAAATACGATTATGGCGAAATTATAGCATAGTGCTTGTTCAAGTGAAATTTTGAAATAACCTTCTTAAGAGGTTTATTTTGAAAATACTAATTGCTGATGTGGATTTATTTCTTTGACAATGTTTTTAATCTCAGCGAAATTATCAATATATGCAAAGCTATCTAGAGCTTCTAGATCTACACCATTATGATAACCGTAACTTACCATTATAGTTTTTACATTTGCCTCTCTAGCACATAAATAATCATTCATAGAGTCGCCAATCATCAAACTCTCTTCAGCTTTAGCATTTAGCTTATTCATAGCAAACAGTAAGGGTTCAGCGTATGGTTTGTAGCTCGTTGTAGTATCTCCACCAACTATAATTTCAAAATAATCAATTAAGCCTAAATGAGTTAGAGACTGTATAGCATCTTCTTCATGTTTGTTTGTTACAACAGCCATTTTTATACCTTGTTGCTTTAAGAAATCTAAAGTTTCAATGACATTGGGATATGCTCTACTATTTGTACTATTTAAGGTTTTGTATGTTTGACTGACAATTTTAACACCTGTATCAGCGATAGATTCAATATAATTATTATCATTAAAATCTAATGCTAGAATTTTTCTAACAGTAGTAGGGTAACCTTTACCAATTATATTTGCTAAGACATCTTCAGATACCGGCTCAAGTCCAAAATGTTTACGCATGGCATTTGTTGCAACTGTTAGATCACCAACTGTATTTACAAGAGTGCCGTCTAAGTCAAAGAATATATTTTTTATCATGTTTTTTCTTACTTATTAATTTGTGATTTTATCTTGTTCATCTCATCAACTTGACTAACTTTAATTTCTAAAGCAGACGATGGAAAAGCAGTGCATTTAGTATCTCGTAAAATTTTTTTAGAAGCAGAGCAGTGGATATTTGTTACTTTTGTAGTTTCGAGTATTTCTTTTAAATTATTTGAGTTAATTCCACCACCAGGCATTATTTGAATTTGGCTGCCAAACTTTTCTTGTAGAGTTTTTATGATTTTTAAACCTTGTATTACATTTGGCTTAGCTCCGGATGTTAAAATTCTATCAAAACCTAGTTCAATAACTTCTTGGGTAGCTGTGTATATATCTGTTGTTAAATCAATTGCTCTATGAAATGTTAGTTCTTTGCCAGCTTTTTTTGTAAGTTCAATAAATGGTTTCAGAAATTCTTTATCAACTTTATTTTCTTTGGTTAAAGCACCAATTACAATTCCATCTATATTTAGTTCAAGCATTGTTTTTAGATCATCGAGCATAATTTGCTGGTCTATCTTATCGTAATAAAAATCACCAGCACGATGGCGAACCATAGCCTGTAATGAACCTATGAAATTCTCTTTGGCAAATTTGACTAAACTAGGCGAGGGTGTAAGTCCTTCTACTCCAAGAGCGGAGCATAGTTCTAATCTATCAGCGCCAGCTTTTTGGGCATTGAGTATTGATTGATAGTTATCTATACAGATTTCTAGGGTTGTCATGGATGAGCAGATTATCTAACTTTGATTTATCATATTATAACATTAGTTTTATGTTGGTTTCGCTACTAACTACTAATGAGTAACCCTTTATTAATCATAACTCATAGTCTTCAATTTGTTTTAGAGTTGGTATAATTGTTTGTAACAAAATTAATTTTATAGAGTTTTTATGAGTCAACTATTTATCGTTTATCTTGGCGGGAGCGCACCCAAAGCAAATATCGAGTTACATGATGTACAGTTTGTAATTGGTAATACTATCGAAGATACCTATGAGCAACTTAGACAAAATTGGTTTGGCACGGTCAAAGGATTGCATTTGGATAGTTATAAAGCTCTCAAAGGTGCAGATGGTTATCAAATATCTATCCAAGATAGACCTCAAAACTTTAATAAAAAGTTATATTTTGTCAATCTTGGTGGCTATGATGAATCTAAGTTAAATGAGCTACATGAGTTTGCTTTATTTGTTGCTGCAGATAAGACAGAGGCAAAAGAAAAAGCAAAGCAAAGCCTACTAAAAAACTCATTACATCAGCATAAAGATAATCTTATGGAAGTTGATGATTGTTTAGAGCTTAGCTCTATTGATGGTAAATATATTCATCTAATTCCAAGTGATGAAAAATATGATTTAAAACCTGATTGGTTTGGTTATAGGGTGATTGGGTAGAGTGCTATAGTTTCGCTACTTACTATGTAAGTTATAGCGACATACTTTTTTCATGGCAGAAAAAGTATGCAAAACTGCCTAGCACTACGCTATCGTAGCTTAAAATAAATGGAAAATAAAAAACTCACTTTGTTCAAACAGTTTTATTTTCTAGACATTTATTTTATAAGCTACTAACCGCTAATGTGCTTTTATGATTATGAAAAAATCACAAAATCAACTCAGCCTGTTTTTTAACAGGTTCATTCATACCATCAGTCCAAATCCAGTAATAAACTGGTTCGCCACCTTTAAAACTAGCTACATAGTGATTATCTTGATTATCAATAGCATGAATTGTTAGCTCATCTAAATATCCAGTTTTAAGATGGCGTAAATCTTTAGCAGCTTCTAACACAGCATCTTTTACAGACATTCCCATTTTCATATATAAAACTACAGACCTAGCTGTGCCACAACGAATAGCCATCTCACCAGTATGTGTACAAGCACAAGCACCATATCTAGAGTCAGCATACGAGCCAGCACCAATAATTGGGCTATCACCTAACCTACCAGGATAACGCCAGCCCCAGCCAGAAGTGCTTGTAGCAGATGAGATAGTGTTATTATAGTCTTTTGATAGATAGACTGTAGTGTCAAATATCTTCTCAGGATCAACAGCAAATTTACTTAGTTCTATCAGTGGAATATTTGGAAACTTAGCTTTTTGCTCAGCAGTTAAGTGTTTATCTAAATGTTTTAACCAAACTTTTTTAATTTCTGGTAATAGGTTATCGATTTTAGTCGCATTAATTTCATTAGCAAATCGATTTGCTCCTTCAGCAACTAATATCTCATGATGTAATCTTTGCATAACTTCATAAGCAACCTCGACAGCATTAGCATAACCTTTTAGAGCACCGATAGAGCCTGTACGCAGATCATCACCATCCATTACAGAAGCATCTAGAGTTACATTGCCCAAAATATCAGGCCAAGAGCCTCTACCTACAGTTTTGATAGTAGTATCATTCTCTACGAGTTTAATACCTTCAATTATAGATCTGAGACCATTTTCTTTATTTTTAAGTCTTTTGAAAGCTTCAGGTACGCCACCACGACCTTCATCATTTGCAATTAGAATCATCTTTATACCCTAAGTTTAGTAAGTTTTTTTAATAATGGAGTTAATGCAAATAATATAACAGCCATAATAATTGCTGCAATAAAAAGTTTAAAATATCCTGATGCAAAACTATTTGCAGGAGTGTTTTTATCTACAGCAATATGTGAACTAATTACACCACCAAAGAATCCTGCATAAGCACTAATTGTCCACCACACACCCATCATTGTTGATTTTAGATGCTCAGGAGCAAGGCGAGTGACTAAGGCTAATCCAACAGGTGAAATGCACAGCTCACCAAATACAAGCATTAGATAGCATAGTAATAACCATATTACATTAGCATGATCTGACTGAGCTGCTATTGATCCTGCTATGCTTAAGAATAAGAAACATAACGCAAGAAATACTAAGCTAAATACAAATTTTAACTCATCAGAAGGTTCTATGTTACGTTGACTTAGTTTCTGCCATAAAACACCAAAGAAAGGGGTGATTATAACTAATAAAGTTAGTTGTGTTGCCATAACAGTAGTAACAGGCATATTAAAACCTAAGATATTAAGCTCAATATTATGCTTGATAAATATAGGAATACTAATAGAAGTTTGGTTACTCAATGACCAATAGAAAAGCATAAAAATAGATAATATTAAAAGAATTGCAATATTAGTTTTTTGGCTGCTTCCAAGAGATTTCCAAAGAGATATTAGATAAATCAACAGAACAATTCCAGATAATGAAATAATTATCATAGATTGAGTAGGGTGAGCTATTAAATAAGCAAAAATACATGCTGAAAAAATCACAAATAATATAATTGCTTGCCAAATATTTAATCCCAAGAAAAGTTTTCTTTGCATAACTTCATAGTTTGGCTCATCACAGCTTTTAGGGAAATGCTTTTTACCTGATTCAAAAAATATTAACCCGAGAGCCATTCCAAAAGCGGCTAAACTAAAACCATAATGCCAACCAATTTTTTCACCAACAAAACCAACTATAAAAGTTGCTAATACAGAACCAAAGTTTATACCTGTGTAAAAGTAGGCAAAGCCACTATTCCGTAGAGAGTCTCTATCATCATAGAGCCTACCAACCATTGTAGAGACATTTGACTTGAAAAAACCTGTACCGGCAGAAATACAACCTAACCCTAAAAATAATGCAGTATCACTAGATCCAGATAGTGCCATAATTATATGACCAGTCATAATTGAGACACCACCAATTAGCACACAACGCCTGTAGCCAATAATTCTATCTGCTAAAATCCCACCAACAGCAGTAGTGATATATAGATATGTTACATAACTACCAAAAACTAGAGCAGCATTAGCATCTGTGAAATCTAATCGCTGAGTCATGTATAAAATTAAAATAGCTGATAATCCGTAAAAGCTGAAGCGTTCCCACATTTCTGCGAAAAATAAGAATTTGAGTCCTTGAGGATGCCTAAGATGTTCCATTTTTGATTTTATTAAAATATAGGGTAAATTCATTTTAACTAAACACTAAATATAAATCATTAATAAGCTATTGCTAAATGTACTTTTAATAGCTAAAAAGTCTTAGTAGCTATTGATATCTAATGTATATTGAATATAATTTCCGCTCTTATATAAATTAATAACCCAAGGTAAATAAGTATGTCATTCAAAGGTTCATGTCTTTGTAATTCTGTTAAATTTGAAATTGATGGTAGTTTTGAAAATTTCTTTCTGTGTCATTGTGAGCATTGTCGTAAAGATACAGGTTCAGCTCATGCAGCTAATTTGTTTTCATCAAATGCAAAATTAAATTGGCAATCTGGTCAAGAATTAGTCAAAAAATATAAACTACCTGCATCACATCATACAAAAAGTTTTTGTAGTGAATGTGGTTCAGCATTACCTTTTGAGCAATCAGAATTTAATTTAGTAGTAGTGCCTGCTGGTAGTCTAGATGATAAAGTGGATATTAAGCCGACAGCTAATATATTTATGGCTAGTAAAGCTAATTGGGATGAAAATTTAGCATCAGCTCATAGTTTTGATGCTTTTCCAATGCCTTAAAGAATAATATTACTTACTATTTTTCATAAGTTTTTCTATACCAACGAATGTAACATTAAATATTACAGGTCCAAGAAATATTCCTATAAAACCAAAAGCTTGGATTCCTCCTAGTATACCTATCAATGAGGCAGCAAAACTAAGTTGTACTTGTTTATTGATAATTTTGGGTTGCATAATATTGTCTGTGAAAATATTTAGAGCAAAACCAACTACTAGTATGATAATAGCTTTGGTAGCACCATATACTACAAATACACTAGCTCCGATGAGTATATAAACAATGCCAACCATAAATGGGATCATAGATGCTATAGCTACAGTAAATGCAAGTAAAATTGGTGTTGGCATGCCTGTTAGTAAAAATACTATAGCCATAACAGTACCAACAAGTGATGCGGTTAGAAAAATTGCTAAACTTACTCTACGAGTTGTAATAATCGCTGTAGATATGAAACTATCGCTATCATCAAAGTCCTTAAGTACTACTTTTTTTGCAAATTTTTCTAAAGTAGAGCTACTAACTAGGAATTGATATACCAGTAAAAGTGTAATTAAAAAATCTGTTATAAAGCTTATAGATGTTGAGCCTACGTATCTAACTTTAGGTAATATTTGACCTAAATTGGAGATTATGGTGTCACTATCATCATTAATGGCTTTTATTAGTTTATCAAAATGTTCTTGAAGGATACTTCCTATGTAAGGAATTTTGCCTATAGAATCACCAAGCGTAGCAAAAGTTTGTGAAAGTGTTTCTGGATGCTGTAAGTATGAAACAATCTCTGAGATAGCATAATACAGAACAATTAATATAGGAATAAATACACACAGAAGAATTCCCATAACTAATAGGAAACTACTTCTATGTTTACCAATATGTTGCTCTAAGTACTCTTGAAGGGGAGCAAGTATTATTGCCAAAAGTCCTGCAAAAAGAATAGAGTAAACAAAAGGGTATAAAACCCACATTACTAAAGCACCAATAATGCAAATAATAGATAGTTTTTTAATAGTTTGTAGTGACATTTTGTTTATAGTTGTAGTAATAATTAGAATAAAGAATAGCAATATGTTTAAGTTTTATAAACTGCTCTATAACCTTAATTCATAAAATTTATAACTATTTAAGTTGATTCTAAAGTGTAACAAGCTTGATTTATGAACGTTTAGAAGCATTTCAAGAGGTTTTACCATTGCTCAATATTTCCTTGAGCATCTAAAAATTTTCCAGAATCTTTATGATGGAGATTTTCAATAAGATTAGTCATCGCTTGGATGCTATCACTAATTTCCACAGTAGCATTATCTCCACCCATCTTAGTCTTAACCCAACCAGGTCGAAGACTTATGGTAATTATCTCTGGGCACTCAGCAGCAAATGTTTTTGTTAACATATTTAGAGCTGCTTTTGATATGCGGTATGAATAACCAAAACCAGCTTTTGTTTGCTCTATAGAGCCAGCTTGACTAGCCATATTGATAACTATTGGATTAGCAGATTTTAGCAGATTCTCTTTGAAATTATGAATAAGATAAAAAGCTCCTAAACAGTTCGTTTGAAAAGCATTATTTATCCAGTTTGGATTAGTTTCAGAAATACTAAATTTTTGATGGTTCTCAGGGTAAATACCGGCATTGTTTATTAATATATCAATAACAATACTTTTATACTTTTGAAATAATTGCTCTTGGTCTCTAGGACTACTAACATCAAGTTTTTCTATAATAAGTTTTTGATATTTCTTAGAAAGTTCTTTTAGGTCATTTGCTTTAGCTGGATCACGGCAAGTTGCGATTACATTACAGTTTTTTGTTAAATAGTGTTCAACGAAACCTAGCCCAATTCCTCTATTTGCGCCCGTAATTAAAATATTTTTTTGCATTATTTTAGTACTTATATATTTGGTTTTATATTATATGACAATTAGTTTTGGCATCACTAATTAAACTCTTTGCGGTACTTTTAGGTAGTTCAACAGCTCCTACTCCTGCGCCTAAAATAGCTCCTAAAATAACAGCCCCACCTATTTGGAATGGTTGTATAAATGAGTTTTTGCTCAAACCACCACTATCAAACATCATTGGAGACATCATGGCTCCGCCAACCATTCCTCCTAATAAACCTACAGGTACCATTAGAATAGTTCCTACTCCTATACCTATTGCTGAGATAGGTGTCATAAGGATAGTAGATAGTGTGCCACATTCTTTGTTTTGTTTATAACTTTCGCTTTTTAATGTTCCCGGTGCTACAGAATTTATATTTTTATTTTCTGATAAACAATATCCCATGCTGGTAGTTAGGAGTAATGTTGTAAGACTAAAAAATAAGATTACTTTTTTAAACATAATTTCATTAGTAAGTTAATAACTTATATTAAGTTATATTATCACTTTAAATTAGATTTTTGAAAATTATGAAATTGAAATATAAATAAAGAAAAATATTTAGAAAATAAAAATTACCAACCAGTAACTTCTTTAAGTTTAGAACCTAACTCTGCAGGTGATCTAGTATAAGCAATACCAGCAGCTTCAAACGCAGCGAATTTTTCATCAGCAGTACCTTTACCACCAGAGATGATAGCACCAGCATGACCCATACGCTTACCTGGAGGAGCTGTAACACCAGCAATATATCCAATAACTGGCTTAGTAACATTGTGTTTAATGTATTCAGCAGCTTCTTCTTCAGCTGTACCACCAATTTCACCGATTAAGATGATAGCTTCAGTTTGAGGATCATTCTCTAAAAGTTTAAGAGCTTCGATTTGGTTCATACCTGGGATTGGATCTCCACCTATACCGATACAAGTAGATTGACCAAAGCCTAACTTAGTAGTTTGAGCAACTGCTTCATAAGTTAGAGTACCAGAACGAGAAATGATACCAACTTTACCAGGTTGGTGGATATGACCAGGCATAATACCAATTTTACATTCACCTGGAGTGATAACACCAGGACAGTTAGGACCAACTACTTGTACATCTTTACCTTTTAAATATTCTTTAACTACTAGCATATCTAGAGTTGGTACACCTTCTGTAATGATTACAACTAGTTTAACACCAGAATCGATAGCTTCGATTGCAGAATCTTTTACAAATGGAGCTGGTACATAGATTACAGATGCATCAGCACCAGTAGCTTTTACAGCTTCTTCCATAGTATTGAAAACTGGTCTGTCTAGGTGAGTTTGACCACCTTTACCAGGAGTCACACCGCCCACGATGTTTGTACCATAAGCAATAGCTTGCTCTGAGTGAAAAGTACCGTTTTTACCAGTAAAACCTTGTACTAAAACTTTTGTATTTTTATCAACTAATACGCTCATTATTTAATATCCTTTTAACTGTTTTAATTTATTAACCTAGTGATTTTACAACTTTATCAGCAGCATCAGCTAAACCATCAGCAGGTATTAGTTTTAAACCTGAATCAGATAGGATCTTAGCACCTTTTTCTGCATTGTTACCTTCTAGACGAACAACTACTGGTACAGTTACATTTACTTCTTTAACAGCTTCGATAATTGCCTCAGCGATCATATCACAACGTACGATACCACCGAAGATGTTAATTAAAACAGCTTTTACATTTTCATCATCTAGGATTAGTTTGAAAGCTTCGATTACTCTTTCTTTAGTAGCTCCACCACCAACATCTAGGAAGTTAGCAGGCTTACCACCGTATAATTGGATGATATCCATAGTAGCCATTGCTAGACCAGCACCGTTTACCATACAGCCGATGTTACCTTCAAGAGCTACATAGTTTAGCTCATGCTCAGAAGCTTTAAGTTCTTTAGCATTTTCTTGAGATTTGTCTCTAAGAGCTAATAGTTTAGGGTGTCTGTAAAGAGCGTTTGAATCAAGGTTGATTTTACCATCAACACAAACGATTTCGCCGTTTTCTCTAACTGCAAGAGGGTTGATTTCAAATAATGCAAAATCACACTCAACAAATGCTTTGTAAGCACCTAGCATAGTTTTAACGAAATCATTAATTTGCTTACCTTCAAGACCAAGTTTAAAAGCTACTTCACGAGCTTGGAATGGTTGAAGACCAACTAATGGATCTACTTCTACTTTAAGGATTTTCTCTGGAGTGTTGTGAGCTACTTCTTCAATATCTACACCACCTTCAGTTGAAGCCATGAATGTTACTTTACGGCTAGATCTATCAACTACCGCACCAAGATATAACTCACGAGTAACAGGGTATACATCTTCAAATACACCTACAGAATTAACTGGCTGACCTTCAGCATCAGTTTGGAAAGTAACAAGATTTGTACCGATTAGGCTCTCTGCTACTTCACGAGCTTCTTGAGATGATTTAACAACTTTTACACCACCAGCTTTACCACGACCACCAGCATGTACCTGAGCTTTAACCACAGCAAATTTACCACCAAGTTGGTCAAATGCTTGAGCAGCTTCATTTGGGTTATGAGCTACGATACCTTTTTGAACTTTTAGACCATAGCTTTCTAAAAGATCTTTAGCTTGATATTCATGTAAGTTCATTGATTTTCTTCCTTATTTGATCGTTTGACGAAAATTTTTGTTAAATAACATCTCAAATAATAACTCATTTACGCTATTTTTTCTAATAAAAAACAGAATTTAAACTTAAAGAATAGGATATATGAAAACTCTTTAGCTAAAGCATGTAATGGAGTACTCAATATCATTGATTTTATTGTCTATAAGTATTTTGTTTATGGTGGTGTTACATTTTACCTAGAGTAAATATAATTTACTAAAACTCTCGAATGCTGAAAGATTAGTCCTAAAAAAGTCGTTAATAAAATGCAATTATAGTAATATTATTTGGTAAATTTAAAAATAAAATAAGGTGATTGGGAATGTTTGATTACATATTTAATAAAATTAAATCGACTATTTTTTCTAAACTCACGCCTGCACAGTTGTTAATTACATCAGTATTAGCGTTTGTGTTTGGTTTTATTCCGGGAATCTCATACTCTCCATTACTCTTTGTAGCAGTAATAACATTAGTGATAATTCTTAGGATAAATATTGGTGTGTTTGTATTTATCGCGATTATTGCAAAAGCACTTTCATTTTTGCTTGAGATTGTTAGCTTCTCATTCGGACAATTTTTGCTAGATGGTTTTACACAACCTATTTTCAAGGCTATGGTTAATACGCCAGTCTTAGCTTATGCTGGATTTGATTATTATCTCGTCGCAGGAGGGTTTGTTCTAGCAATAATCTTAGGTGTTATATTTGGTCTTATTATCGCAAAGATATACAAAAAGATAATTGCAAAAATGTCATCTATTCAGTCAGGTACAGAACTATATAACAAAATCACTAAGAATTTTTTTGTTAAGGTAGCTAGCTGGATCTTCTTGGGCAAGAATATTGCAAAAGTTGACTGGGTTGAAATGCAAAATCGTAAGTTTAGACAGCCATTTAGATTAACAGGAATTGTTCTTGTAGCTTTAATTATTGCGGCTTTGATATATTCTCCTAAGCTCTTAGAAACATCAATGGTATCAAATATCATTAAGCAACAGTTGACTAAAGCAAATGGGGCAACAGTAGACTATCAATCTTTAAGCTTAGATTTCACAAATGCAAGTCTTGATATTAAAGGTTTAGGTGTGGCAGATCCAAAAAATCTTGATAAGGATAGATTCTATGCTGAAAATGTGAGTGCAAGTCTAAATATTTCAAATTTACTTACTAGACAATTAACATTAAGAAATGTTTTGGTTACTGGTGTATCTTTAGATAAACAAAGAGCTAAGAAAGCTAGTTTATATATCAATACTAAAGCAGTATCTAAAGATGATGCTAGCATAAATTCAGAAGAGTTTAAGAAGAAAGCTATAGAAAGTATTGGTAAGGCAAGTCAAAACTTACAACAAGTAGATCTGCAAAAGTTAGAAGCCAATACAAAACAAGCTAAAGAAGTTGCTAATGGTATTAAGCAAGTAGCAGAGTTCTTATCAAACTTTAGCTCTAGTAGTGAGGATGATACAACTGGTGCTAAACAGGCAGGATCAGTTACACCGAAGCAACAAGCTAAAGTATATGGTTACGCGAATGTAAAAAATGAAATGCTTCGTGATAAGTATCCTAGTTTTGTAATTCAAAATATTGATATAAAAGGTTATCAAAATGCCGATACTACATACGATGCTAATATAACTAATATATCAACAAACCCTGTGTTATTAGGTCAGCCAACAGCAATTAATGTTAAGTCTGTAAATAATAGTGATGTTGATGTTAGCGTAGTTGTTTCAAATAAGCTAAATGTTGATAATACTGTCAAGTTTAATTTGCAAAATGTAGCCGGGAATGCAATTAAAGGTTTGAATATTCAAGGGGTTAATATAGATGCTAATAGCTTAACAGTATCTGGTCAGGGAACTTGGCAGTTTAGTGGAGTAAGAAATATAATGTTCAATATTCCTTTGCAGCTAAAATTTGATATTGTGAGTGTTAGCTTTAACCAGTTTACCCAGAAAATACCTAGCTTAACATTAAACGGTGTTATCACTGGTGATTTGAATAAACTCAACTTTAGTGTTGATGCATCTTCTTTGAAGAGTCTATTGAATGTCGATACAGTCAAAAATGTTGCTAGCCAAGTTGCTAAGCAAGCAGGTTTAGATAAGAAAGCACAACAAGTTATTAATAATACTAAAATTAATGGTAAGTCTATCCAAGATTTAAATGCGAATGACATCAAAAAGATCAATAAAAAAGATGTTCAAAATATAGCTTCTCAGTTTGGAATCAAAATTAATTAAATCAAAGGATTTCTCTAAGTATAGTTTATATGTTTAAAGAAATGTTCAATTTACAAATAATTGTTCGCTAGGTTTTTGGATAAATCGTGTGAGACGACAAGCTATTTTTATTTGGTTATAGCTGTAGTATTTTTTATCAAAGACCTTTGACACTTAAAATATTGCTCTTAGGCTTCTCTTTATGGTACAAAATTTTTACTTTAGTGATTTTATTGCATTTTAAATATATAGGCTTTCTTAGCTCATCTGCATAATAGATATACTTTCCATGCTCAAAGTGTGAGCTTATAAGTGTGTATGGAGTTCCTTCAATACTTGCAGGCAGTTTTATGGTTTGAGTGTTTGTTATAGAATTTGAATTAGTAACATTTATGTTTTTTTCTATAAGAGGAGTGTGACTATTTTTCGATATTATATTGACTGATGATGGGTGATTGTTGATTTGCATATCGATAGCATATGCATCTATATTGAGATAGCCAACACATGTTGAGCCCTTTGGAGCATTATAATAAGATAGCTCAAAATCAGCTAATTTATCAGAATTAGAAATTTCAAATATATCTTTATTCGTCGTTTTTACACTAATGTAACTATCCGACTTAATATCAAAAGAGTAGCTGCCTGGTGGGATAATTATATCTTTATTTGATGTTTGATATGACTTACCTAATACAGATAACCCTCTGTCAATACTTCTGCGAGGAAAGGATATTGTTACATTATCGTAACGTTGAGTGACTTTAGCATTCCAAAAATACGGTAGATTGGTACTACTTATGGTATCTTTAATTTTTACATTTGGGTTTGTTAGGATGAGCTCTATTTTACTTTTGCTTAGATTTATCTGTTTTTGAGAGTTAAAGTATACTTTATAAGTGTTATTGGCTTGTGTTTTAAGGTTTGGGTAACTAGATGAAAAACATACTAGGATTATAAATAAAGTCTTAAAAATGTAATTCATGGTTATTGATTGTTAACCTCTACATTTGTTGAATAATATCATAAAAGCTAGAATAATTAATACGATGATATGGATCATAAGAGTGAAGGTGTTGAAAAAGATTTATGTCTATATCAACTATCTTAATGATGACAAATTCATATTTATTTGATTTATGTTGGTAAAATAGAAATACATTATTATGCACATGCAAAAACAATCATGTTTAGTATAGGATGTATAAAGAATAACTTTTAATTATAAGTTGCACTTTAGTAATAACTAATACAAATATTTACATCTGCTTTAATTAAATGTACCATACCTTTAATTATAATTAATTTTAATTTAACTGGTGAGAAAGGTAATAATTTTCTTCTTTTTTTATTTAAGTATATCAACTGTAATTGCTGCAACATATAATGTAGGTCCAACAAAAGAATACAAAATATTACAAGATGTTGCCAAACTTTTACAACCTGGAGATGTTGTGTATGTTGAAGGAAATGCCGAATATCCAGGGAGTGTGAAATTTGAAAACCATGGAACTAAAGTAAAACCGATAAGAATAATAGGTGTAAAAGTAGCTGGTCAAAAACCTGTTATAAAGTCTGAAACAAAAGATGTAGTTGTTACATTTTTTGGAGATAACTATATTTTTGATAACTTTGAGATAGTAGGTAATATGCAAGAAGCATCGGATCCTAAACTTATTACAAGAAGAGGCTTATATCAGGTTGCTGATGGTATTACAATTAGGCACTGTAGCGTCCATGATTCTGCAAATGGTATTATGGGTAGCGATCTTTTCAGTGGAAGCTTAACTATAGAATATTGTGATATATATCACAACGGTGCATTTGTAGGAGATCATAATATCTATATTGCTTCTGACAGAGTTAGACACCCAGATGCAGTTACAAAAGTCAGGTTTAATTACATTCATGACTCTTATCAAGGAGCTGGCTTAAAGAGTCGTGCATTAAGAAATGAAGTATATTACAACTGGTTTGAAAATAATTATAGTTCAGAAGCAGACTTTTTTGGAGCAGACTTGGGACCTGGCACACACCCTATTTATAATGATAAAGGTGAAGTTATTGGCTACACCGATGATAACCATACTACACAAGATGAATTAAGAAAGATTGATAAATCTTATGGTGAGAACTATGTTCGAGAGGATACGGATTTTGTTGGCAATGTTGTAGTTAATGAGAATAAGGTAAAGTCTTTGACTATTGGTGGAGATGGTGGTTCTGGTGGTCCAACTAGAAATGGTACAAGTTTTGGGCGTTATCGTTTCGTAAACAATACTTTTATAAATACTGCGTCAGCAGATGGTGCGGGTCGTTCTTATGTGGGTCAGCTAAAGTTTGGTATAGGTAGCTTAGAATTTGATAATAATATTGTCTATAATAAAAATGGCATAAACATAGTCTTTTACTTTAATCCTTATGATTTAAATAATGATATACATCAAACAAATTCTGATTTAAGATGGAGTGCGGATAGACAATTTATTGGTCATAATAACTGGTTTAAAATCGGTACAAAAATATCTGAAGGTATCACTGATAGTATATTAGGAGAGGTTCCTGATTTTGTTAGTTTAGTAGATAAGGATTTTCATCTAAGACCTGAAAGCCATTTAAAAATATCGGGCTCGCAGTATAATTCAAATATTTTTTCAACGGCAATATATTATACTAATATCGGTGGAGTATTAAAAATGGATGTCGAATTTATTGAGCCTTTAATGTATCCATATTATCAAGCCCCTGATCCTAGGCATTATGACGAGTCAACATTTGATCAAGTTAATATAGCTATAGGGGCATATTCTTAGATTTGTTTACTCAAATACTTCTAGAGCTTTCAGGAAAGTATCAACATTGGCATCTTTTTTGGTTGCATTTTCACTTAAATAGCGGCGGAAGACTTTGGCATTAGGTAAACCATTGAATAAGTTTAATGTATGCTTTGTTATATTATTAAGCTTCATATTAGGATCATTGTCTAGCTTGATTTTTATGTACTCAGCCATCTTGTAGGCTACCTCAAGTGGGGAAATATCATTAATGTGCTGGTTGTAGAACAGATTGTCAAAATTTTTAAATAACATTGGGTTATGGTAGGCTTCGCGTCCAATCATTACGCTATCTACATGTTTTAAGTGTTCTTGGGTATCTTCTATGGTTGTGATACCACCGTTGATGCCTAACTCAAGATTTGGGAAATCTTTTTTGATATTATAAACAGTACTATATTTTAGTTCAGGAATAGTTCTATTTTCTTTTGGAGATAAGCCACTAAGCCATCCTTTGCGAGCATGAATACAGAGATAATCTGCCCCAGCTTGTACTTGTTTATCAACGAAATTATATAGCTCTTCATAACTGTCATTATGATCGTAGCCAATACGACATTTTACAGAGATAGGTATATCTAGATTATCTTTCATAGCCTTGACACAATCTGCTACAAGCTCAGGTTCTGCCATTAGAGATAAGCCAAAATTACCTTTTTTCACTCTTTCACTAGGACAGCCTACATTTATATTTATTTCATTGTAGCCAAGATTTTGTGCAAGTTTACCACATGTTATGAAGTCTTCTGGTATACACCCTCCAAGCTGTAATGTAACAGGGTTTTCTTCAGGATTATATTTTAATAAGAAATCTTTATTACCATGTATTATGGCATTCAAGGTAATCATCTCTGTATACAGCATAGTGTGCTTTGTTATTAGACGCATCATGTAGCGGTAGTGTTTATCGGTCCAATCTAGCATTGGAGCAATACATATTTTTCTATTGGAAGCTTTCATTTTTTATTATTCTGATCAAAAGATTAATTACTGATAATTATAATGGATCATCGTCAAAAGTTAAGCGATGAATGATGCTATCTATTTGTGTACGGTATTTTACTGTATCTTTTGAGTATCTACTATACTGTGGGTTTGATCTATCATATAACCAGTTAGCCAAGTCCCATCCGTAAGTAGTCTGGAAACAGAGTTTACCAAATTCTGTTAGATTAAACTCTGCTTGAGTTTGTAAACACCCTGTCATGAAAACATCAGCATAAGTTTGTAGAATTGGATAGCTCTTATTTGGGAAGTCGGCATCCTTAAAGTCCTTCACGTACATCCAGTAATCACCCTTAGGTAAGCTTTTGACACCTAGCGGTACTATATCTTTACGAGGTATTTTTACACGACAGTATGATGCTTCTCTCAAATCAGTCGCAGAAATATCAGAAGCACTAGCTTTGTAGTATATTGCATTCATAGCATAGCCTTTGTTAGGGACCGCTAGTAAAAATGTAGCGTGAGATTTTTCTCCTCTTGATGCCCATAGTCTTTCAAAGCCACTAACCAGTACTGGCGCAGCATAAGTCGCTTCAGGAACAGTTATTTGTCTAGAATCCTTGTTCATCAAGCTTCCATAACCAATAACGTAGTTGTTTCTTTTTGAGCTCACTTTTGGGCGACAATTTATGCTATTCTCTGGTGTTTGTGATAACTTACTCTGTTCAAGTATTTTAAGTTCACTTTGGTGTATTGATTCTGCTTTTTTAATACCTGATTTTTTCCCAATCAGAAAACTAGAGGCAATTACAGCAACTAACAATATTACTACTAAAAAATTTTTCTTTTTCAAGGTTTTCAAACTTGCCTTATATCTAAAGTATAAGATTATATTAGCATTTCTATATTAAATGAAAACCCCTGAAGGATTATTACAAGGTTACTGATCTAAATTAATATAAATCTTTATTTGTGTTATAATATGATGTGATTGTGGATTTTAAATATAAATATATATTGGAGCTTGTTAATGTCTGAAAATAAAGCTTATGACTCATCGAGTATTAAAGTACTCAAGGGTTTAGATGCAGTTAGAAAAAGACCAGGGATGTATATCGGTGATACAGATGATGGTAGTGGCTTGCATCATATGGTGTTTGAGGTTGTTGATAATGCTATCGATGAGGCTTTAGCGGGCCATTGTGATGATATTAAAGTTATCATCAATAAGGATGGTTCAGTGTCTGTATCTGATAACGGGCGTGGTATACCTACAGATATTCATAAGGAAGAAGGTCGCTCAGCTGCTGAAGTTATTATGACAGTTCTTCATGCTGGTGGTAAATTTGATGATAATTCATACAAAGTATCTGGCGGTCTACATGGTGTGGGTGTGTCAGTTGTAAACGCACTGTCAGAAAAGCTCACTTTGGATATATCTCGTAATGGTTATAGGTATTACCAAGAGTACACGCATGGTGTGCCAGATTATCCGCTAAAACAGTTAGAGCCAACAGATAAATCAGGTTCAATAATTACATTCAAACCAAGTAAAGATACATTCTCTTTTGTTGATTTTGATTATGATATTTTGATGAAAAGAATTCGTGAATTATCTTTCTTAAATTCAGGTGTTAAAATTGAGCTTATCGATAAAATTAATAATAGGTCTGAGGTATTTAAGTATGATGGCGGTATCGCAGCATTCGTTAAATATTTAAACAATAGTAAAAAGCCTATTCATGAAAATGTTATAGCTGTAAGTGGTATCAAAGATGATATTCAGGTTGAGCTTGCATTACAATGGAATGACTCTTACAAAGAATCAATTTTTTGTTTTACAAACAATATTCCTCAACGCGATGGTGGTACTCATTTATCGGGGCTAAAAGCGGCTGTTACTCGTACAATGAATACATATATTGAGTCAGAAGGTTTAAATAAAAAGCTTAAAGTCACTCTTACAGGTGAGGATACTCGAGAAGGTTTAGCTGCTGTTTTATCTGTGAAAGTTCCAGATCCGAAATTTTCATCTCAAACAAAAGATAAATTAGTATCATCAGATGTTAAATCAGCTGTTGAGTCACTAGTAAATGAAAAGCTTCAAGAATTCTTACTAGAAAACCCTAAAGAGGCTAAAATCGTTTGTGAAAAAATTCTAGACTCAGCAAAGGCTCGTGAAGCAGCTCGTAAAGCTCGTGATATGACTCGTCGTAAGGGAGCTTTAGATATAGCCGGTCTTCCAGGTAAGCTTGCAGATTGCCAAGAAAAGGATCCTTCATTATCTGAAATATACCTTGTGGAGGGAGATTCTGCAGGAGGTTCAGCTAAACAGGCTCGTGATCGTAAAACGCAAGCGATTCTACCCCTAAAAGGTAAGATTTTGAATGTAGAAAAAGCTCGCTTTGACAAAATGCTTGGCTCTCAAGAAGTTGCTACTCTCATAAAAGCACTAGGGTGTGGTATAGGCGCAGAAGATTATAATCCTGATAAAACTAGGTATCATAAGATTATTTTGATGACTGATGCTGATGTTGATGGATCTCACATTAGAACTCTTCTTTTAACATTCTTTTATAGACAAATGCCGGAGCTTGTTGAAAGAGGGTATTTATATATTGCACAACCGCCTTTATATAAGGTCAAGAAAGGTAAGCAGGAAACATACCTGAAAGATGAAGATGCTTTAGCAGTATATCTAGGTAATATTGGTCTTGAAGGGGCTAATATCTTACTTGAGGATGGTAATGCTATTTCTGGTCAAATTTTAAATAACTATTATGAACTTTATCAAAAATCTGAGAAGGTAATTAAAAAGTACGCAAAGACATATCCTGAAAAACTGCTCAGAGTAATGGCTTATAGCGCTAAGTATGTAGATGAGAATGCAGATATCAAGAAATGGTGGGAGACTATTGCTGAAGCATGTAATCAAAAAGCATTATCTTATGAAAGGTTTAAGCTTATAGAAACTAAAGATGTTAATGAAGATGGTCAGGAAACTATCTCTTACGGTGTGAATCACTATATAAATGGTTATGACACGGATTATATTGTTAGAAATAGTTTCTTTACTACTAAAGATTATGAAGATCTTGTTACTTATGGTGATGTATTATCAGATATTTCTTTTAAAGGTGCTTATGTAGAAAGGGGTGCTAAAAAAGAATATGTTGATGACTTTGAGTCAGCAATTGACTGGTTACTTAAAGAAGCAAGACGCGGTAATGATGTACAGCGTTACAAAGGTCTAGGTGAGATGAACCCGGGCCAGCTTTGGGAGACAACTATGGATCCTGATAATAGAGTCTTGCTTCAAGTATCAATCAAAGACGCTGTTGAGGCAGATGCTTTATTTACTACTCTTATGGGTGATGAAGTTGAACCTCGTAGGAATTTTATTGAGTCTAATGCGCTTAACGTTGTTAATTTGGATGTTTAATCTAATTTTTTTCTTTATCTCTATTTTTTTCAAATCTTAACAAAAATTAATTTATCTACAGCAATTTAAAAAATTATAATCTTTCATAAATTTTGAAGAATGACAAACTTAATGGAGTCTATAAATGTCAGATATTAATTTGAAGATTGGTTTAGCTGAAATGTTAAAAGGCGGTGTTATCATGGATGTTGTCAATGCCGAGCAGGCAGAGATAGCTCAACAGGCAGGTGCAGTGGCTGTAATGGCTTTAGAAAGAGTGCCGGCAGATATCCGTAAAGATGGTGGTATCGCTAGAATGTCAGATCCAAAGTTGATTAAAGAAATTATGTCAGTAACTTCTATACCTGTGATGGCAAAAGCTCGTATAGGACATTTTGTTGAGGCGCAGATTCTTGAATCTTTGGGTGTTGATTTTATTGATGAAAGTGAGGTTTTAAGTCCTGCAGATGATCTTAATCATATAGACAAAGATAGCTTTAAAGTTCCTTTTGTATGTGGCTGTACAAATTTAGGTGAAGCTCTAAGAAGGATTGGTGAGGGGGCTGCTTTAATTAGAACAAAAGGTGAAGCAGGGACTGGTAATATTGTTGAAGCTGTTAGGCAGTTAAGACAAGTTAATAAAGATATTAGTTACATTAAAGGTGCTGATCAATCAGAACTTATGGCTATAGCAAAAAACATGCAGGCTCCGTATGATTTGGTTAAGTATGTACATGAAAATGGTAAGTTACCAGTGCCAAACTTTTCTGCAGGAGGTGTGGCAACTCCAGCTGATGCGGCTCTTATGATGCAATTAGGAGCGGAGTCAGTATTTGTAGGCTCTGGGATATTTAAATCAGCAGATCCTTTAAAGAGAGCTAAGGCTATAGTTAGTGCTGTTACATATTTTAATGATCCAAAAATATTAGCTGAAGTTTCAGAAGATCTTGGTGAGCCTATGACGGGTATTAATTGTGATTTTGAGAAGTTTTCACAAAGAGGATGGTAAAAAATGTCTGTGAATGTGGGCGTACTAGCTATTCAAGGTGGGTTCCAAAAGCATGCTGAGATGCTTGAATCTTTGGGGGCAGAGGTTAAATTAGTCAAATTTGCAAATGATTTTGATAAAATTGATAGGCTTATTATTCCCGGAGGAGAAAGTACAGCATTACTAAATCTTTTGAATAAGCATCAAATTTTTGATGAATTACAAGATTTTTGCTCACGAAAACCAGTTTTTGGAACTTGTGCAGGTAGTATAATTCTATCAAAAGGCTCTGAGTATTTAAGTCTTATAAATTTGGAGGTAGAGAGAAATGGCTATGGACGTCAAGTTGATAGTTTTGTCACAGACTTAGCTTTTATGAGTAATTCTATCAAAGCCGTATTTATTAGAGCACCAAAATTTACTAGAGTGGGTGATAATGTTGAGGTATTGGCTAAATTTGATGATTCGCCTGTATTAGTTAGGCAAGATAATATTTTAGTGAGTAGTTTTCATCCTGAGTTGACTGAGGATTCTTCTGTGCATAAGTACTTTCTAAATATGTAGTCTTATTTTTGACATTTTTTGCAAAAGAATGTATTCCTTTGAGCTATCACTAAACTTTCAATTTTAGTGTTACAGATATGACAGTTTTGATTGGCTCTACCATAAACATTGAGTTGTTGCGTGAAGTAGCCAGGTTTACCTTCTGTATTTTTATAATCCTTGAGTGTTGTACCACCTTCTGCAATTGCTTTATCAAGTATTTTCTTAATTGAAGTTAAAAGCTTTTCAGCCTCTTTTTTTGTGATAGTGTTAGAAGCTCTTGTAGGTAGAATATTACTATCAAATAATGCTTCACTAGCATATATATTTCCTACACCAACAACTATGCTATTATCCATGATAGTTTGTTTGATCTTTCTAGAGGTTTTCTTTAATTTAGATATCAAATATTCAGCATTGAAATCATCTGTTAAAGGTTCAACTCCATGAGTTGCTAAAACTTTATGTTGTAGTGGTGTTTCGTTTGTGTTGACTAGCCAGTATCCAAATTTACGTGGGTCATTGTAGACTAGACTTAGGTTATCAGATAATTCTAAGATAATGTGGTCATGCTTGATCTTATCATATTCAGAGGTATTTATAATTTTGACAACACCTGACATACCAAGATGAATAATTAACTGCAAGTTATCTTCCATAAAAATAATTAGGTGTTTGCCTCTTCTTTGGACATCTTTCACTACTTTACTTTTTAGTGATAGAAGTTGAGCTTTATCTATGGGGTAGCGAAGCTTATCTGTATTTATCTGTATGCTTTTAATCTTTTTGTTAATAATATTTTTGGTTAAACCTCTTTTGACAGTCTCTACTTCAGGAAGTTCAGGCATAAATTTAATATTACTATAAAAATTAAGATTACTATATGATAACATAATAGGTTATCTATGAGCTTATTATTACAACTAATACTGGTATAAAAATGCGCCTAAAACAGCTTAAATCTTCTATACATAAAAAATTAAATCAATCTTACATATATGACTGCAATAAACAGATAGACTTTAGCAAAATCATAAATGGTTCTATAATTATTGCGAATGATACTTCAATAATCACGATACTAGCTTTAAAGAGTTTTCTGAAAGAAAAAACGATAACGGTTTTGGGCCACTTTGATACTAGAGTTAGATGTTTTGAAAAAGCTATAGCAAATGCTGAAATAAAATATATTGATGATATTAGTTTTTGGGATCATCAAGGTGTACTTATTGTGGACAAGAGTTTTATTTCTCAGGTTGAGCAAAATGATAATAGATTCTTGTTGTTTGTATGTGGGCCTGAGATGCCATATTTTTCAGACCGTAAAAATTTAGATAGACAGGTATTTTTTGATATTGCTAAACTTAAAAGTTTGAGAAGTCTAAATGAGGAGATGGATGATCTTTCTGTGAAAGCTTGGGAGGAGTATTTAGCTCTTTTGAAGGCTCCTGCTGAGATTTGGTTTAGGCAAATGTTAAACGCTAAAAGTAACTTGGTATTAACTGATACGACAGGTGTCACTTTAGATGGTTACAAGTTTGCGACAGGGGCAGCATTGATGTCCAAAAAACTTCAAGAAATTACTAAGCAAGAAGATAATGTTGGTGTTTGTTTACCTACAAGCGCAGGCGGTTATTTGGCGATATTAGCATTAATGATGAGTGCAAAGGCAATAGTTAATCTAAATTATACAGCTTCAGAGGAAGCATTAAGACATGCTATTAATAATGCAGGAATTAAAACAATAATTACTTCTAGAGCATTTGTTGAGAAATTAACTCACAAAGGTTTCTTTGTTGAAGAGATTTTTTCGATGTGCAAGATTGTATATTTGGAGGATATCAAAGCAAAAATAACCAAAGCTGAGTCAATAAAGACATTCTTGCAAATCAAAATGCTACCTGCGTCATGGTTAGTTAAAAAATACCTTAAGCCAACTAAGCTAGATGACTTGGCCTTTATAATATTTAGTAGTGGTAGTGAAGGGGTGCCTAAAGGTATTGCAATCAAGAATAAAAACCTTCTTGCAAATGTTTATCAAAGCACAAATGTTATCGAGTGCCAAGAGAATGATTCTGTGGCAGGGATTTTGCCTATATTTCATGCTTTTGGTCTTACAATCTCACTAGTTTCTCTGTTTCAAGGGGGGTATATAGCATGCCATCCAGATCCAACAGATGCTAAAGGAGTTGCTAATTTAATCAAAAAAAATAAAACTACAGTGTTGTGTGCGACACCAACATTTTTAAGAATTTATACCAAAAATAAAGCAGTCAAAAAAGAAGATCTTGCAACACTTAGGCTTATTATTACAGGTGCTGAAAAACTCTCTAAAGAAGTACGCACTATGTTCGAAGACAAGTTTGATAAGGTTATTAATGAAGGATATGGGACTACCGAACTTTCACCAGTAGCTGCTGTTAATAGACCAACTAAGTCGCCAAATAAAATAGGTACTGTAGGTTTGACAGTTCCCGGTGGTCAATTCAAAATTATACATCCTGAGTCTCATGAAGAGCTACCTATTGGTGTAGAGGGCATGATTATATACCGCGGTGTTAATAAAATGGATTACTATCTTAATGATCCTAAAAAAACTAATGAGGTTATGATCGAGAAATATGGATATAAGTGGTACATAACAGGAGATAAAGGTAAGATCGATGGCGAAGGTTATTTAACGGTAGTTGATAGGTACTCCAGGTTTGCAAAAGTTGCTGGTGAAATGGTGAGTTTGGGACTTTTGGAGCAAAAAGTCTATGATACTTTGAGAGAAAAGGGGTATGATTCTCATAAAATTGATTTTGAGGTTTTAGCTGTGGCTACATCAGATACTAAAAGAGGCGAGATTATTAACTTACTATATAATCTAGAAGACTTAGAACCAACTGAGTTGAAAGAAATCGTAAGATACTCTGGTATTGAAAATCTTTATAAGCCAACCAACTATTTCAAGGTTATATCAATACCTAAATTAGGCTCTGGGAAGACAGACTTTTCTAAGGCTAAAAAGCTCACTAATGAACTAGTTAAGGCATAAGTTAGATGCATTTCTCAGTTTTACTTCGAGAATCTGTAGATGGTTTGGATATAAAGCCAAATGGTATTTATATCGATGCAACATTTGGCAGGGGCGGGCATTCAAAAGCTATATTGGATCGACTAACATCTGGAAAGCTTATTGCTTTTGATAAGGATTTGGATGCTATAGATTATGCAAAAGAAAATTTCCAATTTGAAAATTTCCAGATAGTTCATGCAAGTTTTGCTAGTATTTATGATTATTGTTCTCAGAATAATCTTCTAGGTGAGATTGATGGTGTCATTATGGATTTAGGAGTTTCTTCTCCTCAATTAGATAATGCTAATAGAGGGTTTAGCTTTACGCATGATGGTCCACTAGATATGCGAATGGACACATCAAAAGGCCTTACTGCTAGCCAAGCTTTAGAAGAGTTATCAGTAGATGAGTTAACTTACATCTTTAAGGTTTATGGTGAAGAACGTTTTGCAAAAAAAATTGCTCTAAGAGTTAAAGACTATATAGCTGAGAATGGAAGCATAACTAGAACACATCAGTTAGCTGACCTTATTCGAGCAACCATTGGTAAAAGAGAGAAAAAAAATCCTGCGACAAGGTGTTTTCAAGCATTACGTATATATGTTAATAATGAGCTTAAGGATTTAGAGTTCCTTTTAGGAAATATTCTAGATGTTGTTAAAAAGGGTGGAAGAATTGCTACTATTTCTTTCCATTCATTAGAAGATCGTATAGTTAAACAAAATTTCACTTCTCTTATTAATCCAAAACAAGAGTTAAATAGGATTTCTAAGTTGCTTCCACAAGATACTAGTGGAGTAAAAATGAAATGGATTACAAAAAAAGCTAAAGCAAATCAAGATGAGCTTAGTCAAAATGTTCGCTCTAGAAGTGCTATTTTAAGGATTGTTGAAAAGATATGATGCTAACAAACCGTCAAATACGGATAAGATTATTTGAGTCGTTAAAAAATAGTTTTTTTAAGAAAACGGTGGCTATTGCATTTGTACTTTTATTTGTGTTATTGCTTACAGCATTTGCTTTAATTGTGACACGTTTTGAGTTTAAACTTCTGTTAAATGAGCGTAAAGATCTAATTGTTGAGCAGACCCAATTAGATGAGCAGTGGAGTCAAATTGTATTGGAGTACAGTTCGTTAGCAACACCTACGGCTGTAGAAAAATTTGCTGAAAAAGAAAAGATGTCTTTACCAACTAGAAAGAGTATAGGTACATTGAGTAATCAAGAGGAGAGCTCTGCAAATGAATAGCTATAGACCAAAATTAAGACACTTAGTGGTCATTCTATTGCTATTGTTAAGTTTTATAGTCTTATTTGCCAAATTGATTTATATGGAAACAATTCAGTATCCTAAACTTAAGCAAGAAGGTGATAATCGTAGTGATAGAAGTATAGATATAAAATCATATAGAGGCATAATTCTTGATAGAAATGGTAATCCTTTGGCTATAAGTACTCCGGTTGATACCATTTGGGTTGACCCTTACTATGTCAGTGCAGATAGCTCTGAATTGAAAGAGGTTATGAGTATTTTAAAACTATCCAAAGAAAAAAGAGAAAAGATAGAAAGACAAGTTAAAGTCAGAGAAGGAAGGAGTGGCTTCGTCTATATTGAGAGAAAAGTTCAGCCATATTTATCACAAAAAGTTAAAGATTTGGATATTACAGGTATTCATGTGATACGTGAATTTAAGAGATATTATCCAATGGCTGAGGTTGCGTCCCATATTGTTGGTTTTACTAATGTTGATGGTAAAGGTCAAGAAGGTCTAGAGCTAGAATTTAATAAGTTTTTGACAGGACAAGATGGATATTTCGAGTATAAGAAAGATTTACATGGTGGTGTTGCAAAAGTTGAAGATAACTTTATAATGCCTAAAAATGGTCATAATCTTCAAATAAGTATTGACTCTAGACTACAGTACATTGCATATAAGTATCTGAAAAAAGGCGTGATCAAGACGAATTCTGAAGCAGGTTCAGTTATTATTGAAAATATTCATACAGGTGAGATATTAGCTATGGCTAATTATCCTTCGTATAATCCTAATAGTATGGCAGATGCTTATCCTGATAGACGCAGAAATCGAGCTATTACGGATGTGTATGAGTTGGGTTCGGTAATGAAAGTCTTTGCAGCGGCTACTGCGCTGATTTATGGTGATAATGTGACACCAGAGCAACCTATTATCAATTCGCACCCAGGCTATTATCGTATTGGTAAAAATACTGTGAGAGATGAAAGAGATTATGGTGAAGAAGATTTAAGATATATTCTTATGAAATCTAGTAACGTTGGTATATCAAAGATGATATTGAGCCTAACTGATCCTACAATACTTGAGCCATCACTTAGAAACTTCGGATTTGGTGATAAAACAGGTATACAACTACCTGGTGAGCGTGATGGATTTGTCCCAGCTAAAGATAAGTGGGGAGATTTTCAGCTAGCAACTTTATCTTTTGGGTATGGTATGAATGCAACAGATCTTCAGCTAGTTGCTGGAGTCTCAGCAATTGCCAATGATGGTAAGTATATTAAGCCAACAATTCTTAAAAGAAGAGCTGGAGAAGAAATTGACTCTAGGCCGGTAGCATCTAAAAAGGTTTCTGAAGAAATGGTTAGTATGATGCAATCTGTTGTTGAAGGGGTTGGTGGGACAGGAGCAAGAGCGCAAATTCCTTTATACCATGTTGCAGGTAAAACAGGTACGGCTAGGATGTTGTCAGGAGGGACGTATGGTGCGAAATATTTGGCAAGTTTCGTTGGTGTCGTGCCAGCTAGTGATCCACAGTTGGCTATTGTTGTTACAATAAAGGATCCTAAAGGTGATAAGTATGGAGGTGGCTCTGTAGCTGCTCCAGTTTTTGCTGATGTAGCACTTAATAGTTTGCAAATATTGGGTATTAGGCCTGATAAGATTGGTAACTAAATCTTTTGTCTTTTTTGCTTTAATGGTATATAATCTTAAACCGGTAAACTGTTCCTTTGTGCGGTTTGTCATACACATTAATTAATAGAAAACAAATGGAGAAATGTTATGTTAACAACTCAAGATAAGCAAAATATTATTAAAGAAAATCAGCAGTCTGAAGGCGATACTGGTTCACCTGAAGTGCAAGTTGCTCTTTTAACTGCTAGAATTAACGACTTGCAAGGACACTTTGCAACTCACAAAAAAGATAATCACTCAAGAAGAGGTCTTTTAAGGTTAGTAAGTCAACGTCGTAAATTATTAGACTATTTACATGGTAAAGATGTAGAAAGATACCGTGCTCTAATCAAGAAATTAAACTTACGTAGATAATAATTTCATCCTAATCGTTCTTACGTCATTAAATCAAATAATTATATAAGGTTAAACTGTGAAAATATTTAGAGAAGTCTTTGAACTAGGTAACAAAGAAATAGTTCTAGAAACAGGTGGTATGGCTCGTCAAGCAGATGGGTCTGTGACTGTAAGTTGTGGTAATAATGTTGTATTGGTAACTACAGTAGTTAAAAAATCAGTATCAGCAGGTGCTGATTTCTTTCCATTGTCGGTACACTATTTAGAGAAAACATACGCAGCAGGTAAGATACCTGGAGGCTTCTTAAGAAGAGAGGGAAGACCTTCTGAAGAACAGATTCTTATTTCTAGATTAATAGACAGATCTATAAGACCATCATTTCCTGATGGATTTTTTAATGAGATTCAAATTGTAGCTACAGTTTTATCTTATGATGGGACATTTTCACCAGATATGTTGGCACTAATAGGAGCATCTGCTTCTTTAGCAATATCAGGAGCGCCTTATGATGATATTATTGCTGGTGTAAGAGTTGGTTATACTAATGGTAAGTATATTCTTAATCCTAATAAAGCAGATTTAAAAGAGTCTGATCTTGATTTAGTAGTTTCTGGTACTGATGATGCAATACTAATGGTGGAGTCAGAAGCTAATAGTTTGCCAGAATCTGTGATGCTTGGTGGTATCTTATATGCACACAAGCATCTTAGAACTATTATTAGCTCTATTAATAAACTTGCTAAAGTAGCTTCAAAACCACGTATAGAATATACAATTTATGAGATAAATAAGTTGTTAAAATCTCAGATTAAGTCACATTTCTTTGGTGAAATCAAAAACGCATATACAATAGCATCTAAGCAAGAGAGAAATATTAAGCTTAATGAAGTAAGAAAAAATGTTTTAGAGCATATATTCTCGAGTGATGTTGATGGTAATGAATATACTGAAAAAGAAATTTTAGAAGCTTTCCATGATATTGAAAAGGATCTTGTTAGATCAAATATTTTAGATGGTAAGCCAAGAATTGATGGAAGATGTACGGAAACAATACGACCTATCAATGTTAAAGTTGGTGTATTGCCAGGCGTGCATGGTTCAGCTCTATTTACTAGAGGTGAAACACAGGCTTTAGTGGTTACAACCCTCGGTAGCGATAGAGATGCCCAGCTTGTAGAATCTTTAGATGGTATGGAAAAATCACGATACATGCTTCATTATAACTTTCCTCCATACTCTGTAGGGGAGTGTGGTATGGTGGGTATGGCTCCGAAGCGTCGTGAAGTTGGTCATGCAAATCTAGCTAAACGTGCAACACAAGCGGTTTTTCCAAATGAAACTGCTTATCCATACGTCGTAAGAATAGTATCGGAAATATTGGAGTCAAATGGCTCTAGTTCCATGGCAACTGTTTGTGGCTCATCTTTATCTATGATGGACGCAGGTGTGCCAATAGCTGAGCCAGTTGCAGGTATTGCTATGGGTCTTATCAAAGATGGCGCAAAATATGCAGTTTTATCAGACATATTAGGTGATGAAGATCATTTGGGAGATATGGATTTCAAAGTTGCTGGTACTAGATATGGTGTTACAGCACTTCAGATGGATATCAAAATCAAAGGCATCTCTAGAGAGATTCTTGAGCAAGCACTTGAGCAAGCTAGAACAGGTAGGTTGCATATCTTAGGGATTATGAATGAAGTAATAAGAGAGCATAAAGAATCTGTTTCTGATGTTGCTCCACAAATTCATGTCATGAATATAAACCCAGCTAAGATAAAAGATGTTGTTGGTCGAGGCGGATCTGTTGTAAAAGGTATCGTAGAAAAAACTGGAGCTCAAATTGATACTAGTGACTCTGGTGAGGTTAAAATATTTGCTAAAGATAAAAAATCATTAGATTTGGCTAAATCTATAGTTGAAGAAATTGTTGCTGAAGTTGAAGAAGGACAAATTTACAAGGGTAAGATTGTTAAGCTTTTAGACTCTGGCGCATTTGTTAATCTTCTTGGTAGTCAAGATGGATATTTACCATTCTCAGAAATTGAACAAGCTGGTATGAAAACTAATTCATTAGTCGAGGGTCAGGGCTTAGAAGTCTTGGTTCAAAATATAGACAGAGGTGGTAGAGTTAAACTTTCTCTTGTAGCGAGGTAATTTTATGAGTGAAGTAGTTCAAAGTGTTGATCCAATCAACTTTACAGAATCGGCATCTTTAAAGGTTAAAGAGCTAATTGAAGAAGAAGGAGATAACTCTCTTAGTCTTAGAGTTTATATAACTGGTGGTGGATGTTCAGGATTTCAATATGCTTTCGCATTTGATAATGAGATAAAAGAAGATGATATGGTTGTTACGAAAAATGGTGTTCGCCTTCTTGTTGATTCTATGAGCTTTCAGTATTTAGTTGGGGCTGATGTTGACTATAAAGATGATGTTGAAGGAGCTTATTTTGTGATAAGAAATCCAAATGCGAAAACAACATGTGGTTGTGGTTCATCTTTTTCTGTATAATATTTAATCGTAATCAAACTTATTTAAAGTAGAAATGTTTTATGAAAATTGCTAATTTTGAAGTAGGAAATGGTAAGCCATTTTTCTTGATGTCTGGGCCGTGTGTGATTGAATCAGAGCAAATGGCTATGGATACAGCTGGGTACCTAGCTGAGATCACTAATGATTTAGGCATTAATTTTGTATATAAGTCATCTTTTGATAAGGCGAATCGTTCTTCTATTAACAGTTTTAGAGGTCTTGGTGTTGATAAGGGGCTTGAGATTTTATCTAAAGTTAAAAAAACCTATAATGTACCAGTTGTTACAGATGTCCACGAAGATACTCCTTTTGCTGAAGTAGCAGAAGTTGTTGATGTGATGCAGACGCCAGCTTTTTTGTGTCGTCAGACAAATTTTATACTAGATGTATGTAAGCAAGGCAAACCTGTGAATATCAAAAAAGGTCAATTTCTAGCTCCTTGGGACATGCAACATGTTGTTACTAAGGCAAAATCCACAGGTAATGAGCAGATCATGGTTTGTGAAAGAGGTGTAAGCTTTGGTTACAATAATTTGGTTTCAGACATGCGCTCTCTTGAGATAATGAAAGATACAGGTTGCCCCGTAGTGTTTGATGCTACTCATTCAGTGCAATTACCTGGTGGACAAGGTAGCTCATCAGGTGGTCAACGAGAATTTGTACCTGTTCTATCAAAGGCTGCTATGGCAGTCGGTATTGATGGTCTTTTTATGGAGACTCATCCAAAGCCAGAAGAAGCATTAAGTGATGGTCCAAATTCATTCCCGATGTATAAAATAAAAGAGTTTTTAAGCTTATTAAAAGAACTGGATCATTTAGTTAAAAGTCAACCAAAAATAGAATTATAAGGTAAAAAATAATGGCTGGTAAAGGCGATGTTTTTATAATCGGTATTGTTGGTGGATCTGGCTCCGGTAAAACTTTATTTTCAAATGAAATTATAAAAAAATTAAAATCAAAACATCTAAACCAAATAGCAGTAATTTCTGAAGACAGATATTATAAAAATTGGGGAGAGATGGTTGGCTTTGAAGAAGCTAATAAAATTAATTATGATCATCCAGATGCTTTTGATCACAAACTCTTAAGGAAAGATTTAGCTGATTTGGTTGAGGGTAAAGATATCCATATTCCTTACTATGACTATACAACTCACTCAAGAGTCAAAGAAAAGTCAGAAGAGATCGCTGGTGGTGTAAGTGTCATTATACTTGAAGGCATTATGTTATTTAATGATCGTAAGCTACTAAAAATGATGGATTTCAAAGTATATATGGATACACCATCTGATCTGTGTTTCATTAGAAGGCTTATGCGTGACCAAAATGAAAGAGGCCGAAGTGTTGAAAGTGTTATAAGTCAGTATTTAGAAACAGTTAGACCTATGCATATAAAATTTATTGAGCCATCAAAGAGAAAAGCTGATATTATAGTTCCTGATGGAGCTCAAAATAAAACTGTGATTGATATAATATATAACAAAGTAAAACAATTATTGAAGAAAAATGGAGTAAAAAATGGCTAGAGTAACGGTTGAAGATTGCTTAGATAAGGTAGAAACAAGGTTTGATTTAGTAGTTTTAGCTTCGATGAGAGCGAATAATATACTTAAAAAAGGTTATTCAGAGTCTGTAGATAATGAAAAAAGAGAAAAGGCTACTGTGGTAGCATTGAGAGAAATAGCAGAATCTGAAATATCTCCAGAACAAATCTTAAGAAATGAAATAGAAGGCTAATAAAATCTATATAAAAAGCTTGACTTGTTTTTATAAGGCTGTATAATTCTCAGTTATCGGGTGCTTAGCTCAGCTGGGAGAGCATCGCCCTTACAAGGCGAGGGTCGGGGGTTCGAACCCCTCAGCACCCACCACGATTCCAAAAAGCGACATTAGTCGCTTTTTTTATGTCTAATATTTTTTCATATACATTATCTTTAAGATTATTATGTTTTTGTGTGCTAGAATTTATATAGATAATGTAGTTAGGAGTTAGTGTGAAAAAAATATTATTGAGTTCGTTGTTTTTATCTTTGAGTATTTGTTCATTGTCTTATGCAGATGATTCGGGTACTACAGTGTGCCCAGCTGATTTGAAATATCAAACTATTAATATGAGAGACATGACCTTTGAATATTCACAATATGAAGATCATATATGTGCTGTTTTGAGTGTTGATATGAGTAAAAATAGTGACTGGCAAGAAGGCGGTAGTGGATGGTTTGCTGCTGGGTTTGGTGCAGAGACCATGAAGGGTTCTAATATGTTTATATTCGTACCAGAAAAACTGCAACAGGGTGTTAAATATGATGTCTATGCAAATATTGGTGGAGTATATGGTCCAACTAAACCGTTGGATACAAAACCAGAGGCCGGCCAGATCAAATTATTATCATCATCATTAGGAAAGGTTAACTTTGCTATTTATCCTCAGAAAATATCTGGATTATCAAATAGTGGTAAGGTTGATATGATTTTCTCTCACTCGGCAGCAGGTGTATATAAGTTTGCTCCAGGCCATGTCGCTGCATATGATGGAAAAGCTATGGATTTGAAGTAATTCCTTGAGTTGTATTTGTGAGTTTAATTAAATACAATTGTCGTAATATCATTTGATAAAATTTTTTATGGGAAGATCTAGAAGATATAAGAAACCTCAAGAGGGTATCTTTGAAGGTGAAATTATAGCTCTCAGCCATGATGGTAGAGGAATAGCAAAGATTAATGGTAAAACAACTTTTATTCCATTTACACTGCACGGTGAAGTAGTTAAGTTTGAGTATACATTCACAAAAGCAAAATTCGATGAAGCAAAGGTAGTTGAGTATATTAAAAAATCATCTAATAGAGTTAACCCTCCATGTGAACATTTTGAAATGTGCGGTGGGTGTAGTTTGCAACATATGTCTACAGATGCTCAGATTGAGCACAAGCAGCAAACTTTGCTAAATCAGCTAAAATATATTGGTCAGGGTGTAGAGCCTCAGAATGTTTTAGAACCATTATGTACAGCTAAAACCGAAGGGTATCGTAATAAAGCACGTTTAGGTGTTAGATATGTCAATAAAAAGGGCAAAATTTTAGTAGGCTTTAGAGAACGTAATGGCAGATTTTTGGCTGATATAGATAAATGTATAGTCTTAAATCCTCTTGTGGGAGAGAAATTAACAGAAATTGCCTCTTTCATAGAGACACTTTCTATATATCAGCACATAGCTCAATTAGAGATTGCAATTGATGATGCTAGACCAGCGCTTATCGTGCGCCACCTTGAACCATTTGTGAATGAAGATCTCGAAAAGCTAAAAGCTTTTGGTTTGGAAAATGGCTACTGGATATATCTGCAATCAAAAGGTCCTGATACTATCTATAGGCTATATCCACAAGAAGATGTTGAGCCCAAGAAGTTAAGCTATCAACCAGTTACAGGGATAAATATCGGTTTTGAGCCTAATGATTTTACTCAAGTTAATAATGATATTAATAGAAAGATGATTAAAAGAGCTATTGATCTTTTAGAAATATCAGAAAATGATTCTATTATTGATTTGTTTTGTGGTTTAGGAAACTTTACGTTGCCAATTTCTCAGTATGCAAAAACAGTAATTGGCGTAGAAGGTGAGCAGACAATGGTTAGTAGAGCTAAAGAAACAGCTATTAGTAATAGTATTAATAATGTTAAATTTTATGCAGCTAATCTTTTTGAAAGTTTCGAAGATAAAGAGTGGTTTAATAATTTTGAATATAACAAAATGCTTTTAGATCCACCGAGAGCTGGGGCTCAAGAAGTTTGTAGCAATATTGAAAAATTTGATGTTGAGCGTATTGTTTATGTGTCATGTGATACGGCTACTTTAGCCAGAGATGCTGGAGTTTTAGTAAATGACAAAGGCTATAAGCTAGTTAGTGCCGGAGTCATGGATATGTTTCCTCATACTATGCATGTTGAGTCAATAGCTGTTTTTGAGAAGGTATAATTATGTACATAGGTTTAGATATTGGTGGTAGTAATATTTCTGCAGGAATTTTTGATGAACATAAAAATCTACTTAAGACAGCCAAGGTAAAATCAAAAGGCAAAAGTGATTCTGATACGATTTTGGGTCAAATTTTTAAAGTTATTAACAAATTAATTGATGATTCAACAAGAGATAAAATAAAAGCTATAGGTATTGGTATAGCAGGTTTTGTTGATTCGAAAAATGGTATTTTAAACTTTAGTGCAAATATCAACCTCAACGGTATAAATATAGCTAAAAGAGTTAGTCAAAAATTTGATAATGTACCTGTTTTCGTCGAAAATGATGTAAATGTAGGTGTCATCGGCGAGTGGAAATATGGAGTTGGTAAGGGACATGAAAATATCGTTGGTATATTTGCAGGCACAGGGATTGGTGGTGGCCTAGTTATAAATAATCAGTTTCTATATGGTGTTACCGGCGGTGCTGGAGCTGTTGGCCATGTTACTATTAATACTGAAGGCACTTATTGTCAAAGTTGTGGTTCACAGGGTTGCGTAGAGACATATGCAGGTAAGGTAGGTATGGAAAATAGGATTCTAAACCTACATAAAAAGGGTATTAAAAGCTTGCTTATAGACTTGGTTCTAGAAAATAATGGTAAACTGAAAGGATCTCACCTAAAAAAAGCATTAGCTGCCAAAGATCCTGTAGCAGAAGACATAGTTAACTTAGCAATGACGAATTTAGGTATTGCAGTAGCTAATTATATAAATCTTTTGAATCCATCACTTGTATTGTTTGGTGGTGGCGTTATGGAAGCAATTGGGAGTGAGTATTTAGATGCTATCTATTACTCATGCTCAAAATATGCTTTTAAGACAATGTTGGATGCTTGTGAATTAAAAATCGCAACTTTGGGTGATAACTCAGGTGTTTATGGAGCTATGGATATAGCAGTTAATAGATTGGAAGGAAATTGGTAATGTTAATAGGTGTAGATATTGGCGGTTCAAATATGGCTGCTGGACTGTTTGATGAAAGTAAAAAAGTAGTAGCTACGGCAAAAGTTAAATCAAAAGCAAAAGAAGAAACAAGTATTGTCATAGGTCAATTATTTAAAGTTATCGATAAGTTAATCGCAGAAATTCCTTCAGACAAGAAGCTTGATGGTATAGGTATTGGTGTAGCAGGGCTTATAGATAAAAGAACATCTGTTGTTCGTAGAAGTGTTAACATAAATCTTAATGGTGTTAATCTGAAAGAAGTTGTTGAAGATAGGTACAAGATTAAGTCTGAAGTAGATAACGATGTTAATGTTGGTATTTTAGGTGAAGCAAAATATGGAGCAGGTGTTGGTTGTGATGATATAGTTGGGGCTTTTGTTGGTACTGGTATCGGTGGTGGACTAGTTCTAAATGGTAAACTCTATGGTGGTAATAGCGGTTTAGCTGCTGAGTTAGGTCACACAATCATAAAACAAGGTGGAGCATACTGTCCAGGATGTGGATCTCAAGGTTGCTTAGAGGCATATGCTGGTAAAGTAGGTATAGAGAAAAAGATTGAAAACTTAGCAAAAAAGAAGATCAAAAGTACTCTTATTGAATTAGTAACTGAAAATGGTGGAAAGCTTAAGAGTAGTCATATCAAAAAGGCAATCGAAGCAAATGATGAAATTGCAAATGATATTCTTAGCGAAGCAATGGAATATTTGGGTGCTGGTTTGGGTAGTGCTATTAATATGATAAATCCTTCGATGGTAGTATTAGGTGGAGGAGTTATGGAAGCTATTGGTGAGCAATATTTGCCACAAATTAAACGAGCTGCTATGAGAAATTCATTTGCTGACATTTATGCAGAATGTGAATTTAAATTAGCTAAACTTGGTGACCAAGCTGGAATTTATGGAGCTATGGAGTTAGTTGCTAACTAGTCTAATTAGGTTTATTTATTATGACTCGTATAATTAATGAGTTTTTTTCTCAGTTATCTATTTATTTTAGTGGTTTTAGACGTCTTAATCTGTCACAAATTTTTCATGATTGGAATGTTTTTGAGATAGCTTGGCTTGTGGCTTCTGTAAGTATTCTAGCTGTCATAAGTATTTTGACTACAGATGATTATTTAGTGCTTACTGTTATAGCTACAGTCACTGGTATGTTAAATTTATTGTTAGTTGCTAAAGGTAAGATACTTAATTATTTTTTTGCGTTTGTAAATAATCTTACTTATGCTTACATTTGTTATACTCAGGGTATTTATGGACAGTTTTTACTTTTTGCATTTTTCTTTTTTCCAATGCAATTTTATGGTTTATATACTTGGACTAAGCCGCAGAATATAACAGAAAATAGTGATATCATCACAAAAACGCTATCTAACAAATATAGGATTTATCTTATTAGTGGAATTGTGCTAGCTGCATTTTTGTATGGTTTTTTCATTCTAAAAGGATACTTTCATCAACAGATAGGCTTAGTTGCTGACTCTCTAACTGGTGTGGTATCAGTTGTAGCAATTATTTTGATGGTTAAAGCATATATTGAGCAGTGGGTATTATGGATAGTTATTAATACTCTCTCAACAGTTATATGGGCGCAACAGTATTTTTCTGGTTCAGGGGATGGTGTCGCATTTTTGGCGATGTGGTTGATATATCTATTTAATGCAATATATGGCTATATAAACTGGCTAAAGCTTAAAAAAGACATATAGAATTTCTTATAAAAACTTTCCTATAATTAGCTTAACTTACTTAGTCCATTTCTATATAATCTGCTGTATTGATTATATATCTTACGGAGGGTAGAGCAATGACTGTTAGACAAACTCTATTTCTTATTCTTACTCCTATAGTCGCAATGTGTGTACTATCATTTGGCAATGGTTTCTTCACAACTTACTCATCAATAGAGCTAAATAGCCTTGGTCGTTCTAACTTAATGATAGGTATAATATCAGCAGCCTATTTTTTTGGAATGACAGCAGGATCATATTTCTCTCAATTTACGATAGTTAGAGTCGGATATATTCGTGCTTTTGTTTTATTTGCGTCTCTTATGGCAATTAGTACATTGATTGTAGGTGTTAATAAAAGCGTACCTGTTTGGGTGTTTTTTAGATTTGTATGTGGGTATTCTCTTGCAGCATTATTTATCGTTATAGAGAGTTGGTGTATTTTATCTGCAGAGAAAAAAAATCGAGGTTTAGTATTTTCGATATATCTATTTGTATATTATGGGACTCAAGCATTATCACAGTTAATGATAAATGTTCATTTTAGCAGTGGACTATTGGCATATTGCTTTATATCGTCGCTTTGTAGTATTGCAATTGTTTTGATGGCATTCACAAAAACAGTCGCTCCGGTACCACATTCTGAGGAGGTTTGTTCACCAATAAAAATTATCAAGAAAGTACCTCTTGCTATGGCTGCCAGTGTTATAGGTGGATCCCTTTTAGGTTCTATCTATACTTTGTTACCAATATTTATGGTTAGAGTAAATATTGATCATGATATGGTTTCCGTGTTAATGATGACAACTATTCTTGGAGGAATGTTACTACAAGTTCCTATGGGTAAAATCTCAGATCTTATCGATAGACGAAAAGTAATATTATTAGCAGGTGCCGGTATATTTATAGCATCTTCACTTATAGCTCTATTCCACACATCTTATTTAATATTTGCAATAGTGATATTTGTATTTGGTGGTTGCGCTTTTGTGATATATCCATTGTCAATATCACATGCTAGTGATTTTTTAGAGGAAAATGAGGTGCTAGGAGCAATAGGGGTTTTAACAATTGCTTATGGTATAGGATCCGTTGCTAGTCCTATTATAATATCTAGTGTTATGTCTGTATTTGGGCCATTTGGATTTTTTATCATAACAGCAATACTTAGTGCTATTCTGTGTGTGTATTCAATATATAGAATTTTTGTAAGAAAGTCAGCGGTAGATACTTCTTCATTCACCATAGTTACGCCAGAGAGTCTTAACTTTAGTGAGGCTCAGGAGATAGTTTCAGAAAAATAATCTAAGTATATTAAATTGCAAAGCATACATTGCTAGCTTATAATTGATAGGATTTTTTTAAATTCATAATAAGACTTAATTTATCTAAAGGAGATTATAGTTATGTCATCACAAATCAAGCAAGTTTTTGCTAGACAAATATTAGATTCGCGTGGTAATCCTACTGTTGAGGTGGATGTGATTTTAGAAAGTGGTGCTTTTGGTCGTGCTGCTGTTCCTTCAGGAGCTTCTACAGGTATTAGAGAAGCATTGGAATTAAGAGATGGTAATAAATCTCTTTTCTTGGGTAAAAGTGTCTACAAGGCAGTTGAGAATGTTAATACAAAAATTGCTCAAGCTGTTAAAGGTTTGGATGCGTTAGATCAAAGATTAATTGACAAGACTATGATAGAGCTTGATGGTTCAGAGAATAAGGGTAATCTTGGAGCTAATGCTATTCTAGGTGTTTCATTGGCAACAGCTAGAGCTGCAGCATCTCAGTTGAGAAAACCTTTCTACCGTTACTTAATGGATGTTAAAGAGTATTTGATGCCAGTTCCGATGATGAATGTTATTAATGGCGGGTCACATGCAGATAATAATGTTGATATGCAAGAATTTATGATTGTTCCTGCTGGTTTTGAGACATTCTCTGAAGCGTTAAGATGTGGTACAGAGGTTTTTCATACACTTAAGAAGGTGCTAATAGCAGATGGTTACAGTGTCGCTGGAGTTGGTGATGAAGGTGGTTATGCTCCAGATTTGCCATCTAATGAAGCAGCTATCGAAGCGATCTTAAAAGCTGTTAAGGAAGCTGGATATGAGCCGAGCAAACATGTATTTATAGCTTTAGATCCAGCAAGTAGTGAGTATTACAAAGATGGTAAATATGAGCTAGCATCTGAAGGGAAGTCTCTAAACTCTGAAGAAATGGTTGAATACTATGCTAAATGGGTAGAAAAATATCCTATCGTATCTATCGAAGATGGTATGGCAGAAGAAGATTGGGCTGGTTGGAAACTAATGACAGAGAAACTTGGTAACAAAGTACAGTTAGTTGGAGATGATTTATTTGTTACTAACCCAAGTATCCTAGCTAAAGGTATCGAGCAAGGTGTCGCTAACTCAATTTTGATTAAGCTAAATCAAATAGGTACTTTAACAGAGACTTTCGAAGCAATGGCAATGGCTGGTCAAGCGGGTTATACATGTGTAGTATCTCATCGCTCAGGTGAGACATCTGATACTATCATTGCGGACTTGGCAGTAGCAACATGTTCAGGACAAATTAAAACAGGTTCTTTATCTAGGTCTGATCGTATAGCTAAATACAATCAATTAATCAGAATTGAAGAAGAGCTAGGTGAAAATGCTATCTATCCAGGTGTTAAGGCATTTGTCTTTAGTTCAGAAGAAGCTGATCATGAAGTTCAAGAGATTGTTGTAGAAGAAAGTGAAACTGAAAAAGTTGTGGTTCAAGTAGAAGAATAATAGTTTCATGAGTATAAAATCTAATTCTTTTTTTTATATTTTTATTTCAATAGTTTTATTATTAATTGCCTTATTACAATATCAACTTTGGTTTAGTAATACAGGCTTATTAAAGTATGAGATTTTAAAAAAATCAATTGCTACACAGACAAAAGAAATCAAGCATAAATCTCAGACCAATGCTCAACTGTATTCAGAAGTAGTTTCGCTGCGTAAAAATAGTGAAGTGCTTGAGAGTTTGGCTCGTGAAAATATGGGGTTGATAAAGCAGGGAGAGATTTTTTATAGTGTCAAATAAGTATGTAATAATTCCAGCTGCTGGTATAGGCACAAGGATGGAGTTGGATATTCCTAAGCAATATTACAAACTCATTAATGGTAAAACTATACTTGATAATACTTTAGAAAAATTTGTGGAAGATTCTTTCTTTGACAAAGTTATTGTGGCGATTAGTGATAGCGATAATCTTTGGAATACTTCTGAGTATTTTGATCATCCAAAAGTTCAATACTGTGTAGGTGGTGCTACAAGGTTCCATAGTGTTTATAGTGCGCTTAAATTTATCGGTGATCGTAAAAGTGATGATTGGATATTTGTACATGATGCGGCTAGACCTTGTGTGAATATAGAAGATGTCATAGCGCTTTATAATCAAACTCAAGACTCTCATACTCAAGCTGGTATCTTGGCTATTAGAGCATTTGAGACGGTTAAAAAGGTAGCTATAAAGATGATTATAGCTAAGACTATTGATCGACAAGATATTTGGCTTGCACAGACTCCACAACTATCAAGACTTGGTCAGTTAGAAAAAGCATTTGATTTTTGTTATACAAATAATCTCATAGATAAAATAACAGACGAAGCATCGGCTTTGGAGCTGTATGGTATAAACCCAATAGTCGTTGAAGGCTCTAGAAAGAATATTAAAATCACAACCCAAGATGATTTAGAGTTTGCTAACTGGCAGATTAGCTAGTTATCTACTTTAGTAGTAAACCTATTACATATCCAAATATTATTACTAATCCCATTATAAATAAAATAGAATCAAGTACTACACGTCTGTAGTTTTTGTATTGTATGTTTTTGTAGATTATTATCACGGGCAATACGTACAATAAGAAAGCTACGGTAGGAGCGACTAATATTCCTATAATGTTAAGTATTTTGAAATTACAGATTGTACATATCCATAAAATCATAAATATTAAACCGACACAAATTCTATTTATGACTACTTCTGTGATATTGATCTTATAGATATTTCTAAAAAAGTATTTGAATAAATATTTTAATGCTTCTTTAGAGCCAATATAGCAACCGATAAATGAGCTTATAATAGCTGTAAAAACTATCATAGGAGCTAGAATGTTTAGTAATGTTCCTGGATGTTGTTCTTGTATCAGAGTTACTATTGAGAGGTTATTTATATTCGCTCTATCAAGGTCATGTATTGTGGTGCTGAGTAAGCAAGATGTTACGAATAATAGTACAAATATAAAAAGAATCAATGCATTAATCTGAAGGATTTTATATACTTTGTACTTCTCTTGCGAACGTTCTACTTTTACATAATCACGATAGAATATTACTAGACTAGAAATAACCGGTGAATGATTCATTGATAATATCAAAATTGGCAAGACCATTAATACACCAGTAATATAACCAATAGTGTCAAAATGACTATCAGTTATAAACTCAAAGTTCCAATATGGAATTATATATAGTGACAGTGTAATTACTAATATTATTAGAAATATTACTATTAGTTGCATAAATTTAAGGATTAAATTGATCCCTAAAGAAACAATAACTAATAGTCCAGCAAGAATACTAAAGCTAAACCATATATTAGTCGAAAGATTTGTGTTAACAATATGATAGTTTAATAAGAAGTTACTTAGTTCATTATTTAAACCAATTGAGTACATCGGCATATTTAAAAATATAGCAAAAAAATATAGGACTACACAAATTAGCCCAAATAACTTACCAAGATTATGTGTAAAAACATCTGTGATGCCACCATTATCTGTATATAAAACTATATTCGCCATATTTTTATGTGAATAATATGTCAATGGTAGCGCAAAAATAAGAACTGTTACTAAAGCCCATAATCCACTATGCCCAGCTTGAACAGGAAGATATAATAATCCAGCTCCGATAGCAGTACCAAATAGTGTAAAAATCCACTGTATATCAACTTTAGTTGTATCTGTGTGATTCGAATTCTCCATTTAGTTACTCCAATCCAATATCACTTTGCCACATTGACCACTTTTCATTATTTCAAATCCTTTTTGATAATCATCGATATGAAGTCTGTGTGTGATGATTGGTTCCATATCCATACCTGCTTGAAGCATACTAGTCATTAGATACCATGTTTCAAACATCTCTCTGCCATAAATACCTTTAAGAGTAAGACCTTTGAACAAAATGGTTCCCCAGTCAACAGAGATATCTCCAGCTGATATGCCTAAAAGTGACAGCTTGCCACCATGATTCATAACATCAAGCATCATAGATATTGCTGAGTTAATCCCAGACATTTCTAAACCTACATCAAACCCTTCTGTCATGCCAATTTCTGACATGACTTTACGCATTTGTGCTGTCAATTGTTGTTGATTTTGAAACTCTGATACATTTACTGCAACAGTAGCTCCGAAGTCTCTAGCCATCTGAAGACGATATTCATTAATATCTGTGATAACTATTCTACGAGCACCACAGAATCTTGCTATCTTGACTGCCATAAGTCCAATAGGACCAGCTCCAGTTATAAGCACATCCTCACCAGTTAGGTTAAATGAAAGTGCTGTATGAATAGCATTACCCATAGGATCGAATGTACTAGCTATATCATCACTGATAGAATCAGGAATCTTAAAAACATTGACAGCAGGCATTACTAAGTATTCAGCAAAAGCTCCTTGTACATTTACACCTATGCCTATGGTTTTTCTACAAAGATGGCGCTTACCGGCCCTACAATTACGACATTTTCCACATACAAGATGACCTTCACCAGATACTCTATCGCCAACATTTACACTTGTGACACCATTTCCCTTAGCTACAACTTCACCAGCAAACTCATGTCCAGTAATCATTGGTACAGGTATCGTAGCTTGAGACCATTTATCCCAATTATAAATATGTAAATCAGTGCCACAAATTGCTGTTTTTTTAATTTTAATCAAAACATCATTGTAGCCATATTCTGGCATAGGAGCATCATCAATCATCCAAATACCAGGTTCTTTTTTTAATTTAGCAAGTGCTCTCATAGTTTGATTCCTATTAACTATATAATACCTAATTCTTTAGCAGCTTTTGTAAAGCCATCAACAGCTTTGTCAATTTGCTCAAAAGTATGAGCAGCAGACATTTGTGTTCTAATTCTGGCTTTACCATTAGGTACCACTGGATATGAAAAAGCAATTACATATATGCCATAATCTAGTAGCTTATCAGCAAATTCAGCTGCTTTTTTCTCATCGTATATCATGACAGGAATAATAGGGTGTTCTCCTGGTATTAAATCAAAACCTGCGGCAGTCATTTTTGATCTAAATCTCTGTTGATTTGCTTGTAATTGCTCTCTTAATTCATTTGAATTTTTAGTTATTTCTAAAGCTTTAATAGATGTTTTAGCTATTATAGGTGCTAAAGCATTTGAGAAAAGATATGGTCTAGAAAGATTTTTAAGTAAATCTACTACTTCTTTTTTAGCACAAATGTAACCACCTGAAGCGCCACCTAATCCTTTGCCTAGAGTACCAGTTAGGATATCAACTCTACCCATAATATCACAATGTTCAATTGAACCTTTACCATTTTTACCTACAAACCCTGAAGCGTGAGAATCATCAACCATAACAATGGCATTATATTTATCGGCTAAGTCACAAATAGATTTTAGATCAGCAATAATACCATCCATTGAGAAGACGCCATCTGTAGCAATCATTTTAAACCTTGCTCCAGCTTGATCAGCTTCTATAAGTTTTGCTTCAAGGTCTTGCATATCATTATTGTTATATCTAAAACGCATCGCTTTGCACAATCTAACACCATCAATAATACTAGCATGATTAAGTGAATCACTTATAATAGCATCTTCTTTTGTAAGAAGTGTCTCAAAAAGCCCTGCATTGGCATCAAAACATGATGGATATAGGATTGTATCTTCAAACTCAAAGAACTCACTTAGTTCTTTTTCTAGTTGCTTATGCACAGAGTTTGTACCACAGATAAACCTAACTGATGCCATACCATAACCACATTCTTCAATATGGTTTTTTGCATAAGAAACTATTTCTGGATTATTTGCAAAGCCAAGATAGTTATTTGCACAGAAGTTAATTAGTGTTTCACCATTTTCTAGATTAATTACAGGTTCTTGTGGAGTAGCTATTATTCTTTCGCTTTTGTATGTGCCTGCTTCTTTTATTTCTAGTATTTTATTATTTACATTAGTATAGAAATTATTATTCATGATTAGTTTCCTCTCAAAAAATTAGAATTTAAAATATATTCGACTTTAGAATATTAGCTAATAAACATAAGTTTTAAAACAATTTAATGTCAAATTATATTGTCAATAAATGTTATTTTCTTTTTGCTAGATCGTAATCTGTAAATTTGTGCAAAGAAAACTATTTGAATTATTAATAATTTATTTGTTTTTTATTCCATTATGTAATTATAAATTAATCTTCGTATTCGAGTTTCAGCTATTATTTTTTATCTGGAGCTATTAGTTTTTGATAATTATTTATTTTTGGCTATATGTTATATTGTGTCTCAATAAGAATCTAGCAGGACCTTTAAAGAAAAATTAATATTTATTTATGCAAATCATAATAAATAGGTTTTGAAAAAAAATTTGCTTGATTTGCTTGATTTGATAAGCATAAAATGAATCTGTAAGCAATAAACTTACAGTTATTAATGTTTGTATAAGGAGAAATTCATGAACAAAACAAAATTAGTTTCAATGGTATGCGCTTTGATGGGCGTTGGTTCTTTTGCAGTAGCTGAAGCAGCTCCAGTAAATGATGTTAAAACTTATGATTTTAAAGCACCATTTAAGGACTATAATAATAAAATTGTTTTAAGTATTAATAATGTGGCATCTGGTAAAACAGTTGAATTTACAAGTAACTTTAAACCTAAAGCAGGTTGGGGTAATTGTTTTGGTACAACTGTTGATAATGTTAATTTTGATACTACTCAGAATACCAGTGGTGATTTTGTAACAAAAATGACATTAAAAGATGATACTGCATCATTTAACTTTAGCCAGTCATGTGACATCATGGGTACAGATTCTGGTAATGCAGTTGTGCTGCCAGGGGTAGTAGTTCCCATCGTAAGCAGTCTAAAAGTAGATGGTAAAGATCTAGATATTCAAAGACCGTGTGAAAACAATGTCTGTGAGGATCCAACTCCGGGATATACAAATGCTGCATACTACGCACAGTGGGCTGTCTGGGGTCGTAAATATAACCCGTATGATTTCAAATACGATAAGTTAAACACTATAATTTATGCGTTTATAGGGTTTGATAAAAATACTGGTAATATCAAAACATTAGATGCTTCAGCAGACTCATGGGGTCTGTCTGCAGCAGCTAGAGCAGCTAAAAAGTATCCATACTTAAAGTCATTCTTGTCGTTTGGTGGTTGGACTAATAATGGAATTACAACAGCTCCAATGTTTGAAAAGCTAGCTTCTAGTCAGCAAAGTATGCAAAACTTTGCAGATCAGTCGATTGAATTAATGCGTAAGCTTGGTTTTAATGGTATTGATATCGACTGGGAGTGGTGGTCAGATTATGGTAATGATGTGGCGCCAGCTAAGAAGATGTTGGCTTTCTTCAAAGTTCTTCGTACTGAATTGGACAAGGCAGGTAAAGCAGATGGTAAAAAATACTATCTTGCTATAGCTGTGAATGGTGCTAGAAGTCGTATCGAGGCAATGGAAAATCCGAGTAATCCAAATAGCGTATCAGATTTCTGGAAGCAAACTGGTGAGCTGATGGATGAAATCAATATTATGACTTATGACTATCAAGGTGGTTGGGGTACTGGTTTCCCTGCATACTTCCAAGCGTCAACTGATTTCCCTAGTAATACTCCGTATAGTAATAGAGTGTACTCGGCTGGAAAAGGTCCTACTGATGCTATTGATAATGTTACTGATGTTGCAGCTGATGGAGTAACTCTAGATCAAGCTATTGGTAAAGAAGGTGGTTGGTCAATCAAAGGATCTGTAGATGCGTATATTGCAGCAGGTGTGCCAGCTAAGAAGTTAATTGTTGGTTTACCGTTATATGCTAGATCAATGACGGTTGATAGTGATGTTGATGGTGGTCTATTCCAGACTATTACAGCACCAGGTATTGGTGACTACGAAGCTGGTGTATTTGACTATAAATGTCTAGTGAATCCAGTAAATGATCCTGTAACAGGATGTGGTACAGCTAAGCCTGTTAGTGGTCTATCTAATCTTAAGTATTATGATATTAGTCATAATGTTGATGTATTTAACAAATATGGTAAAGTTGCTATGCAACCTTGGGCATATAGTCCATCAACTAAATCATTTATAACCTATGATGACGTATGGTCTGTAGGTGAAAAGACTAAATATACTAAGAGTAGAAATCTTGGTGGTACTATGTTCTGGCAAGCAGACAATGATTCTACAGATCCAAATAAATCATTAATAAATGCGGTTGCTAAGGTCTATGCATCAGACACAATTAATGTTTCGGTAACAGATATTACAGAAAACTCAGCGACAGTATCATGGAATAAACCAGAATTAGATGGTTCTATCAGATACAAGATAGTAGTTAATGGTGATGTGGTTGCTGAGAATATTACAGCCCTTAATTATGTACTGACTAATTTAGAAAAAGGAACAAGATATAATGTAGAGGTTATCGCAAATACATCTGCTACATCTAGAGAAGATAGTCTAACTTTTGAGACTGTAGGTGCAGAACCAGCTGATGATCAAAACCAAGATCAGAATGATGATCAAAACAATAACGATGATCAAAATCAAGATCAAGGCGATGATCAAAATACTGATAATGGAGCAGCAAATACTTGGACAGCTGATGGAGTATACAACAAAGGCGACAAAGTAGTTATGAATGGTGTAACATATGAAGCGCAATGGTGGACTCAAGGCGAGAATCCTACTCAAACAGGTCAGTGGGGTGTATGGCGTACAGTTTCTGGTCAGACTGATAACCAAGATAATAACCAAAGTGATGACGCGGACCAGGGTAATGATCAAGGAAACACAGATCAAGGTAATACTGATACAAACCAAGGTAATGATAATGATAACTCATCAGCTTCAGGTACTTGGGATGCTACAAAAGTCTACAATAAAGGCGATAAAGTAACTTATAATGGTGTAAGTTATGAAGCACAGTGGTGGACTCAAGGTAATAAGCCTTCTGATGGTGGAGCTTGGAAGAAACCTATTGTGGCTGGTGGTGCTTGGGAGAGTGGCGTTGCTTACTCTGGAGGTCAAACAGTGACTTATCAAGGATCTACATACAAAGCTAAATGGTGGACTCAAGGAGATACTCCGTCAAACAGCAATGTTTGGGAAAAACAGTAATAATCTTTTGTTTAAAAATTTCTAAATAATATTATTTCCTATTTCAATATACCTCCTGACTATTTAGCAAGGAGGTTATTTATTTTACAGATCGTAATAAACTAATTCAAAACACTTAATTTAATAAACTTTTGTTATAATTAAATAAATTAGTCTATCTCGAGAAAATTATGAAAGTAGTTGAAATCAATCATCCTATGGTTAAACATAAATTAGGTCTTATGCGCGCATCGGTGATTAGCACACAAGAGTTTAGAAGATTAACTAAGGAAATAACTAGCTTATTAACTTATGAAGTCACAGCAGGGTTTGAACTTGAAAAAACAGAAATTCTAGGCTGGCAAGGTGAAAATATTGAAGTTGATCAAATTAAAGGTAAGAAGTTGACTGTTGTACCTATACTTCGTGCTGGACTTGGTATGATGGATGGAGTGTTTGAGCATGTACCCGCTGCAAAAGTTAGTATGGTTGGTATGTATCGAGATGAAGAAACTGCTAAACCAGTGGCTTATTTTGCTAAACTTTGTGATAAGCTTGATGAGAGAGTGGCACTAATAGTGGATCCAATGTTGGCGACAGGTGGGTCTATGATTGAGACTGTTACATTATTAAAAAAAGCAGGATCAAAAGATATCAAAATTATTACTCTGGTATCTGCGCCAGAAGGTATAGAAGCATTAGCGAATGCTCATCCAGATGTTGAGTTATATACAGCATCTATAGATAGTCATCTAAATGAGAAAAAATATATAATTCCAGGTCTTGGTGATGCTGGGGATAAGATATTTGGAACTAAATAAGTCAAAAAAATAACTAAAAATCTAACTAAAATAATAATTATGTATTATAGTTTATGGTTACTATTAATTTCTTTTAAAAATATATAATGCAAAAGTATCGCTTATTGATTGAGACAGATGACCAAAAAGGCTTGGTTTATAAAGTTTCAAAAATTATCTATGAAAATAATCTCAATGTTGAGAGAAACTCTGAATTCGTTGATAAACAGCATAATAAATTTTTTATGCGTACTGAGTTTTCTGGAGAAGTAAATATTCAGCAAATGTTGGTTGATTTAAAGAGTACTTTGCCCACTGATTCAGAGATTAAACTAGTAGATTCTTCTAAGAAAAATATAGTTATCTTGGCTACAAAAGAAATGCATTGCTTAGGGGATTTGCTCATAAAGCATGCGGAAGGAAAACTAGATGCTAATATTACTGCAGTAATATCAAACTACGATAATCTTAAGAATCTGGTAGAGAAGTTTGATATCCCATTTGAGTATGTTTCTCATGAAGGGATTTCTCGAAAAGAACATGAGGAAAGAGTTCAAAACATCATAAGAACTTATGATTATGATGTAATTGTACTTGCAAAGTATATGAGAATATTGTCTCCAAATTTTGTTGAGCAATTTCAAGGTAAGTTACTTAATATTCATCATTCATTTTTACCAGCATTTATCGGGGCTAATCCTTATAAGCAGGCTTATGAAAGAGGTGTGAAAATAATTGGTGCAACTAGTCATTTTGTCACAGATGATTTGGATGAAGGACCAATTATAGCTCAGGATATAATTAGGGTAGATCATAATTACTCATGGCAAGACATGCGAGATGCTGGACATGATGTTGAAAAAAATGTTTTATCAACAGCTTTGAGCCTAGTTCTTAATGATAGAATTTTTATTTACAATAATAAAACAGTAATTCTTTAAGAGACTTTGCCCTACAGGTTGTTAATGTAAAGCAAAGTACTAATCTAAAAAGCTAAAATTTATATCAGGAAATTTAATTATAGAAGATGATTGAGAATTTTAGACTGAATTAGTTATAGGCTACTCCTTTGATGCCATCAACCCAAGTCCAGCCTTGATAGTCATCTGAATTTAGAATCCAAGTCATTACACCGCCGTATTGACTATAGTTACCAAGACCACCGTTAGTAATGTCTTTAGTTATATCAGCAGGTTTGTATAATCCTGAACCTGAGCATTCAGCTGTCGCTAAACAAGTTCCTGTTCTGTACTCAGACTCAGATACTGATGGATCTTTAAAGTTTGGTACTCCTAAGACTATCTTTGTTTCTTCTGGTACATAAAATGCGTCAGCAGGTACGCCAGGCATTTTATCGCGTGTTTGAGGGCTTAGTAGCTCAAATGTTTTGGTCAAGAAGCCAACATCTTGTCCTTTAAGTCCAGAGAAGTTAGCACCACCATACTGGTTGTATGTTTGTATAAAGAAAGCGTCAAAGTGAGCATTATTTACAAAGTTTTGAGTATACATAGGTTCAGCAAACTTAGCACTACCACTTGCCCATTGACCGCTTCCATACCAACCTTGTATTTGAGGAGCTGCCGTTAGATACATGTCTTTACCAGTGATGTTTTTGTACTCGGCTCTAGTTGCTTCGATATAGCGTAAGAAGTTTGCATCTATTTTAGCTGATCCAACAGGGTGCTCAACATCTATATCTAAACCATCGAAGTTGTGTTCTGCAATGAATTTCCCCATAGCTTTACCAGCAGATACTGCTTTTTCTCCACTCATATCCGGTCTGAAGAAGTTGACTCCTCCACCAATAGCTATTAAAGCAATACCACCTTTTTGATGAATTGTTTCCATTTGAGTAGGCAGCTGGGCAATTAGGCTATCTTCCCATTTAAGTTGCATGTTATCTACCTCAAAAGGACTGTCAAAGAAAACTGTGCCGTCAGTATCTTGACCAATAAAAGCATATACTAGTACATTGTAGCCTCTGTCAAGAGCTGTTGAAATCATTTGATTTGTGGTATCTGGTTGACTATACCATGTAGAGTTGTAGCCTTTAACATAACCTACAACAACTCTATCAGGCCAGCCATCTTTTGACGAGCTATTTTCAGTAATTTTTAGTGAGATTTGTTGAGTATCTTGGTTAGCTGTGAAAGATGTTGGAGTCACAGCAAGTTTAAATCCAGCAATTGCGGCTACTGCAATATTCCAAGTATTTCCGTCTTTTGGTACTTCTACAGTAATTGAAGAGTTACTCTTAATATCAACTTCTTTAGTATCACCATTTTCGTTAGTTAGTGTAAGAGTTGTTGCTTTATCTTTTGGCAGGCCTTCTACTGCTATGGAAATAGTTTCAGTAGGAACCTGTTTCTTAGCAAATGTAACATCAACTGCTGTTGTATTAAAATTAGTAACAGTTATAGCGTAAGTTTTGCTAGGAGTATAGTTATAACCATTAGTTGTAAAACTACCTATAGTAAGAGTATAGCTTGTACCACTTTCAGATGAAGGGATATGATCTAAAGTTGTAGAGTCATTGATTTTAAGATTGCCATTACTAACAACGTTTCCATTGGTATCTTTAAGAGTATACGTAGCTGTAGGGTTGCCTGTTACTTCCGCTGAGGCATTTATTTTGATAGATCCTTCTTCGGCAGGCTTAGGAGCTGTGTATTCTATATTGACTGTTTTAGAGGCATTTTTAGCAAGAGTGAATGAGGCTGGTGTAGCAGAACCTGTAGCACCATCAATAGCTGGTACACTTACTGTTAAATCTGAGCTATTTCCAACTACAACTTCTAGATTAGTAGTAGAACCCCATTTAGCATTAGTTGATTCTGCTATTTTTTGACCATCTTTTAGGATCTGAACATCTGCTAATTTGTCTTTTGCGATGAAGTCAGGTTTTGCAGGTAGTACTATTGAGACAGTTGCTTTACCTTGTTCAGTTACAGGTCCTTCATTTTTCCATACCCCCCATTGTCCAGATTGGCCAGGATTTTCTCCGCGTGTCCACCATTTAGCAGTATATAAGTTACCATTATATATAGCTTGAGAAGGTTTGGATTTGTCGCTTGGATTGTATACAGTATTCGCATCCCATTGTTGTACTGAATCACCGGGATTTACTGGGTCTGGTGTAGGAGTCGGTTCCGGAGTTGGCTCTGGTGTAGGCTCCGGAGTCGGAGATGGATCATTACCAATAACATCCCAAGCATCAGAACCATATGTTCCACTAGGCTTATATGCAGCAATTTGACACCAACCAGAAGCTGGCCAGCCTTTACACTTATATGTTTTGCCACCATCAGTTACTTGAGAGCCTGCAACATATGACTTTAGGTTTGCAGTAGACCAAGCATCAGTAGCATTAGCTATTGAAAATGATCCTATACCTATCAAAGCACAAACCATAGTAGGTGTTAGTTTAAGTTTATTTTTCATAATGGAATTCTCCTAATACAAGTATTAATAACCGTAAGCGTATTGCTTACAAATTAATTTTATGCTTACGAAATAAAGCTAATCAAGAAAAAAATATTTTTCCTGATGTTTATTATGATTTGCATAAATAAATATTAATTTTTCTTTAAAGCTGGTTATGTATTATTGATTGCGACACAATATAACATATTGTTATAAATTGTTAATTATCAAAAACTAATAGCTGGCTGTAAAAACTAATAGCTAAAATATATATAACTAATGGAATTGTTATATATTTTTAAATGTTATAATTTTGTTCATAAGTAGATTTTTGATTCTTTAGATGCACAAAAAAATATTTTTATTATCTTTACCACTTATACTATCAAATCTAGTTTTACCAATGGTTGGTATTGTCAATACTGCATTAATTGGTCATCTCAGTGACAGCAATTATCTTGCTGCAATAGGCTTAGGAGTTTCAATAATAAATGTTATTTGTTTCATGTTTTCATTTTTTAGAATGAGTTTGACAGGGTTGATAGCTCAGTCATTAAATAATCTTGAAAAGATGCTAGAAATAGTTATAAAGGCCGTGTTAATAGCATTACTAATATCAATAATTGTTTTTAGTCTTAAAAGTGTGATTCTGATTGCTGTATTAAAAATAGTAAATACTTCATTTGATATAAAAATGTTATTAGAAAACTTTTATAATGTTGCTATTTATATTTTGCTTTTTTCATTACTAAATTATATTTTTATTGGTTTCTTTATTGGTGTTGGAAATCCTAGAGTAGTACTTTATAGTTCTATTATCTATATGAGTGTAGCAATAGGGCTGAGCACACTCTTGGTGGTTATTCTCAATTATAATGTTGTTGGTGTAGCAGTTTCTTTAGTTATAGCTGCTGCTAGTTGTAGTATTTATCTGAGTACAAAAATATTTAGATATTTCTATAAATTAGGTAGTTTTAGTATCAAAAAGTTGGTGGATTATAAGCTCTTAAATTTGCGTAGTTATATGCCTTTTCTTCAACTTAATATAAATATTTTTGTGCGTTCTTTATGTTTATTATTAGCATTTAATTCTTTTTATATATTTTCTTCGAATTACGGAAAAACTATTCTAGCAGCAAATACTATACTTGTAGAAATAGGTATGTTTTTTGCGATGTTTCTAGATGCTCTTGCTAATACAACTGAGTCGTTAGTTGCTCAAGCGTACGTTGATAAAAATACTAGCCTATTGAGAGAAACTATTTACAAAACATTTGTGCAAAGTATGATACTAACTCTGGTTTTATCTTTGGTTTATTTTTCTTTTAGTGGTTATATAATATCAATCTTTACCGATATTGTAGATGTTAAGATCCAGATAAATAAATATATTATTTTTTCGTTTCTTATGCCGTTATTTGCAAGTTTTAGCTTTTGGATAGATGGTGTGTTTGTAGGTCTCCTAAAGACTGTAGCAATGAGAAATGCGATGATTTTATCAGCAGGAGTGTATATTGCTTTTGTTTTTTTATTACAACCCTATGAAAATTATGGCTTATGGATTGCGCTAATATTATTCTATATAGCTAGAACAGTATTTTTGATGCCTCCACTAGGTCAGTATATTAAAAAAGGAGTTTAAATGCCGCATATAATCTTAGAAGTACCTCAACAATTTGATACAGAATTAGCAAAGAAGGTAATAAATTTAGCGCAGCAATTTTTGGTAGAGAAGTTACCAACTAGATTAGAAACCTTTAAAAGTAGAGTTTATAGGTACAGTTTTAGTAGTGTAGCAGGAGATGATAGCTTAGATGTAATCCATGTGCAGATTAAAGTTCTAAAAGGAAGAAAGCCTGAGCATCTAGAAGAAATATCACAACAATTGAAAGCTAAAATTTGCCAATTATTAAATTCTGAAATTAATCTAGACAATTACAGTGTAACTTTAGAGTTGATGGAGCTATCTACTGCTTATGCTAATTAATATTTGATTATCGTTATTATTTCACTAATATATACTAAAATCTTCAAACTTAGATATTAGAAAATTAATGAAAAACTATAATAGATTACTATTTTCATCATTAGGTGCTGCTTTTGAGTTCTATGATTTTGCAATATATTCTGTATTTGCTGTAGCTATTGGTAGTAAGTTTTTTGATAAAAGTAGTTCTATAAGCAATACTTTATTGGTTTTTTTAGTTTATATCGTTGGCTATCTTGTGCGTCCTATTGGTGCTTGGGGATTTGGATATATCGCTGATAAGAAGGGTAGAGCATTTGTCTTGAGGCTTAATATGTTCTTACTATTTTTTGCGACTCTAGCATTAGCTTTTTTACCCACGATAGAAAGTATTGGTGTTTTAGCTACTATTTTGTTTGTTGGATTGCGCTGTGTACAATCATTGGCGGTAGGTGCTGAGATACCTGTGTCAGTAGTATATATTGTCGAGAACTACCCTCAAAGACAAGGCTTTATGACAAGTATAGTGTTTTGTTGTTTGAGTATTGGGATTATGATGACATCACTTGTACTGTTTATATTAAATCATTTTACTAGCCAAAGCTTTATAGAAAATTACGGTTGGCGGATTGGATTTTTTATAGGTGCTTGTTTTACATTTATATTATTTTTCTTGAGAAAAAATATTGTAGATATTCCTAAAGTTACTGAAATGTTAGATAAACCTCGCTCTGAAAACTCTATGTTTATTGTGAAAGTAATTGTTGGTATAGCCTTAGTTGCTTGTATTGCTATGTTAACTACTCAGCTATATATGTTTTTACCTGCGTATAAACAAATGTATGTAGAGTCAAATTATGATATTTCTAGTTTACTTCTAACTGGTTCTATAATTATGGCGATTAGTTGTTTGTTAGGCGGTTTTATTAGTGATTATGTATCTAAGTCTAAGATGATGGCGCTATTGATTTTGATAAGTATAGCAGTAACCCCAATCTTCTATAAAAATATGATTGCCGGAACTGATGTTTTTGCATGTTTTATTATTTTGTCAATTATAATGGGATTTTTTGCTTCAACATACAATGTGATTATTACAAATTTTTTTAGATTAGAGTATAGATGTCGTGGTTATGGTATTGCCTATAATCTGGGATATCTGATATTTTCTGCAGGTATACCCGCTTTGACAATATCACTTATAGCTACAACTAATAGCCTTTTAGTACCGGTGTATTTAGTTGTATTTGCTGGAGCTGTATCATTTTTTGGGATTGCTACGGCTAGTTGGTTTATGAAAAAGGCTTAAATATCATCGCCGAAGGATCTGATTTGAATTGATTATATAGTTCTATTATATATCTATCGGTCATAGATGATATGTAATCGCTTATTATTCTAGCTTTACCATGAGAGCTATGAGTGTTATAGAATATAGCACCAATATCATCTGGTAGTAGGCTTTCATCCGGAGTTGAGCTAATCAAAATATCAAAAATCTCTGAAATTATCTCTCGACCACGATACCTTAAGACATTAAGTTTAGGTGATTTTATTATTTTAAATAAAATATATTTTTTAAGTACTTCGACTTGTTTTCTAATTTCATTATTTAAATATACCTTTGAAATAATAGGAACTTCTAGGTTTAGGTCTAGCTCAATATTTTGAATGCAACTATTGACTAGTTTCGAGGTTAGTTTTGTACGTAACAAGCTATTATTAGCAATATTTTTTGATATCTTGTATATCTCCGTGCTATCTATATTGAAATCAATATAATCTGAAAATATATCTTTGAGGATATTTTGAATTTCATCTTTGGTTATCTCTAAATCGTTAGGCATTGCATTATAGATTTTGTCTAGAAGCTTGTTATCAATGCTTGCCATAGATAGTGGATCTATAAATCCGCCTTTAAGAGCATCTTCGACATCATAAGTTGAATAAGCAATATCATCTGCTACATCCATAATATAACATTCTATAGTTTTGAAGTTTTCTGTAGTTGTTATGCCATAGGGCTCGAGGAGCTTATGTTTGATATCTTCAACTAGTCTTGATTCTTCATTATAGTAGCCCTTCGTAAGCTTACCTAGATCACTAATTGGTGGAATAAGCTGATCATATTTTATAGTTGCTGCGAGAGTTCTATATGTTAGGTTTAAACCAAAAGTTTGCTTTTGATCAATATCTTTTTTCGCAGTATGTGATATTAGTCGTAGCGTCTGAGCATTACTTTCAAAACCACCAAAATTACGCATTTTTTTATTTAAGGCAACTTCACCATTATGACCAAAAGGAGGGTGACCAATATCATGACAGAGTGCTGCTGTTTCAATTAGATCATAATCTAAATTTAGACCATGTTCTGTGTTGAGTTTAACAGCTATAGATTTAGCTATTTGCGCTACTTCTAGAGAGTGAGTAAGCCTATTTCTAAAAAAGTCATTTTCAAAACTAGGGAAAATTTGTGTTTTTGCTTGAAGTCTTCTAAATGATGAAGAGTGGACAACACGAGCATAATCCCTTCTAAAAGGAGAAAAGTTATCTTTTTTTGATATATCATTATTTTGTCTTAGATAATCATTTTCATGATAAAGATTTAATGCCATATATACTCGAATATAATTTGTGATTATATATTAAATATTAGAGTAAATGATTAGATATGCAATATTTTAGTAGTAAGAAAGATAAAGAGATTAAGAATAATTATTCTTGAACATCAAACCTGCCAAGCATCATAACTTTATGCCAAGCTTTTGCAAAGTCGTTTACAAATTTTTGCTCATTACCATTTTCAGCATAAACTTGAGCCACAGCTTTAAGTTCAGAATTTGAACCAAAGATTAGGTCTACAGAAGAAGCAGTCCACTTTTGTGCACCAGTTTTTCTATCTATACCGATATACTCACCATTGTTTGTGTCAGATTTTTCCCATTTTGTAGACATATCAAGTAAGTTTACAAAGAAGTTATTATTTAACTGACCTGGAGTTTTGGTAAATACACCTTCTTGAGAGTCATCGTAGTTTACATTTAGTGCACGCATACCACCAACTAATACTGTCATTTCAGGGATATTTAAATTAAGCATACTTGCTTTTTCAACTAATGCCTGAGGTAGTTTATTAGATGCTAGACTACCGTCACTATAGTTTACAAAGCCATCAGCTTTTGTTTTTAGATAGTTGAAAGAAGCAATGTCAGTTTGAGCTTGGGTAGCATCTGTTCTACCCGGTACAAATGGTATCTCTATACTATAGCCAGCTTCTTTAGCTGCTTGTTCAACACCTACATTACCACCTAGTACTATTAAGTCAGCTAATGATACTTTAGTGCCATCAGTTTTGCTATTGTTAAAGTTGGTTTGAATCTCTTTAAGCTTAGCAAGAACAACTTCAAGTTTAGCAGGTTCATTCATTTGCCAATCTTTTTCAGGAGCTAAAGCAATTCTTGCACCATTTGATCCACCTCTATAGTCGGTTTTACGATAAGTAGAAGCTGAATCCCAAGCAGTTCTTATAAGTTGTTGATTTGTTAATCCAGAGTTTATGATATCTTGCTTAAGTTGAGCGATATCTTGAGCTGATACTTGCTTGTAGTCAGCAACTGGCACAGGATCTTGCCATATAAAGTTTTGTTCAGGAATCCAAGGACCTATATATCTAGATTTTGGACCCATATCTCTATGAGTCAGTTTAAACCACGCCTTAGCAAACTCTTCTTTGAATTCTTCAGGATTCTTATAGAATTCTTCAGCATATTTATTAAATATTGGATCTTCTTTTAGCGCTAAGTCTGTTGTAAACATAATAGGCTTATGTTTTACCCCTGGCTTATGAGCATCAGGAACCATATTTTCTGGCTTAGCATCTGTAGGAGTCCATTGGTGAGCTCCAGCAGGACTATGAGTTTTTTCCCAATTTAGATTATACAAGTTATGTAGGAAGTCATGGTTCCAGAAAGTCGGTGTAGAAGTCCAAGAACCTTCGAGACCACTACCCATGGTGTCATCACCATTACCTGTACCATAACTGTTATGCCACCCAAGACCTTGCTGTTCAATAGGAGATTTATCTGGAGCAGGACCAATATCCTTTTTGATATTTTTTTCAGGAACTGCACCATGAGTTTTACCAAATGAATGTCCACCAGCAATAAGAGCTACAGTTTCTTTATCTGTCATGCCCATACCGCCAAATGCTTGACGAATATCGCTAGCAGCACCTTTGATATCCGGTTTACCATCTGGCCCCTCTGGGTTTACATATATTAGTCCCATTTGTGTTGCTGCATAAGCTGGAGCAAGTTTGCCATCTTTGACATTGCTAGACATTAGCTCTTCAGGAGATACACCCCAGTTTGTATCATCACCTTGCCAATCATCTTCTCTACCAAAGGCAAAACCAATCGGCTTCATACCCATAGATTCTAGAGAAACTGTACCAGCTAAAACAATCAAATCAGACCATGATACAGCATCACCATATTTCTGTTTGATTGGCCATAAAAGCTGTCTTGCTTTATCAAGGTTAACATTATCAGGCCAGCTATTTAGTGGAGAAAATCTTTGCTGGCCACGATTAGCACCACCACGACCATCTACTACTCTGTAAGTACCCGCATCATGCCAAGATAGTCTAATAAAAAATGGCCCATAATTACCAAAGTCAGCTGGCCACCAGTCTTGAGATTGGGTTAAAAGATTTTGCATATCTTTCTTAAGCTGTTCTGTATCTAGCTTTTTGAAAGACTGATGATAGTTGTAATTTTTCCCCATTGGACTATCGAGTTTATTCAAATTGCGTAGTGGAGATAAATCTACACTTTGAGGCGTAGCCACTTCTGTACTTTTGTCATCAGCAATAGCACTACTGGTTGCTAATAGCATACCTGACATTCCTAATGCCGTTACAATTTTTTTTAGCATGGTGATTTCCTTACTATAAAGTTAACTATTAATACAAGATTTTTCTTATATTCTCTAAATTAAACCAAATCCTATGTTTAAAATAAAATTAAGGTCTATAAGTGATTGTATGTAAATGAAAAAGTCTAGTCAAATAGTATATGGTTATAAGCTCTATAACAAATTCTTATAGATAGAAAATAAATAGTAATTTAGATGTTTTTGGAAAATTATATTTATTTGATACATGCATGCGTATAAGATCCTACCCATTTTCTAGTATATCCTGATTTACATGAACAGACCAAGTGCGCATGATTATTATGTAATCCTTTTGTTGGATCACATCCTTCTAAGTACATATAGGTTGTATCATGAACACCATTAGGATGAGGACATCTTGCACTTACAAATCCACCGTAACGATCTCCGGGATTACCTGTTAGGCTTATATATGCCCAATCGCATCTTCCCGGGGATGATCCTGATACTCCTCCCCAAGAGCCACTAGGACTATTGACTAATTCTACAGCATCAATATATCTTTGATTATTGATAGTTGCTTGATCTAAATCACTTTGAGTACCACATTTTAAATTACCATACTCTTGATATGGTATTCCACCAGCTGCTTTGCATTCAGATAAGTTTATGCTCGATGTAGTATAAAAAGTTGGTAGCTCACGAAGTCGTATATGCGTAGTTGGAAAGGTGCATGATATATTATATTTAATATTTTCTGTTCCATAAGAGTATTCTAATAGTTCACATCTTCCCGTATTTGTTAAAACTCCATTTTTTAGAGCAAAGCAAGTAGAGCAAGTTATAATAAATAAAACAATAGATATACCATAATTTTTCATATTTTATCTTCCTACAAATTTTTATTTAGGCCAAGTATCACAATAACTCAGAATTTCCTGTGCTGTCTGTCCATTATAAGTATTGCCTAGACTACTCCATGCTCCCCATTTTCCAGAATATAAAGGATCTTCAAACTTATTTTCCCATTTAGCTGAATAAAAAGTTCCATTTCTAATTACAATATCATTTGCCATATATGTAATAGAATCATGCCACTTATATATGTCGTCTACTTTCCATACATTGCTATTATATGGATCAAAACCTTTACTAGCCCACCATTTATTAACAAATCGTTTACCATCAAATATGACTTTTATGGAGGTATCTCCATATGTAATATTGCCACTATATGGTACAACCCAATCTGAATTAGGTGGGGTATATATTCTCCAACTACTATCATTAAAAGGAGATCTCGTTGTCCAATATTGAGCTATAAACAGTTGATTGTTTTCATAACATATGTCCCCTGTATCATATTGGTTGCCATTAATACATTGTTTATATATCGATGTATCAATGCTTGGATATGCACCATTACAGTTTAGATATTCTTGAGCTAATATATTGTTTGAATATGGAGAGGTAATTTCATCTCTATACGGAAAAATTATATTATATGGCTTAATATCTGTAGCGCTCATTCCGGCAATAACTTGCCCTTGCAATTCTGTAGGCAATTGATCGATTTCATCTTGTGTTAGTGTTGAGCCAAGATTTTCCCAGTGTCGTGTATTATTCGGAGATTTATTTTTGCTATTACTTGTTTTTTGAAAAAACTCTCCATTATATATGACAACTTCTCCTTTAGCATATTTATCAATATTTTTACTAAAACCATATATACCATTAACTTGCCAACCACTGTTACTATTACTTGGATCTTGATTTTCACCATCTTGAGTATTTTCAAACAAAATACTATCATATACGACTAGATCTCCCACGCTATAGTAGGCACCTTGTGTATATGGAGCCACCCAATCAGGATCAGGATAATAAACTCTCCAATTAGAAGCATTTTCAAATGGTAGTCCTTGAGCATTATTTGTATGAGCTATAAATAGTATTCCATCCTCATGGCATATATTTCCTTTATTATATATTTCTCTAGCAATACACATTGGGAAATTTAAAGGATTTGGATATCTAGCATCTTCATAATTTATGTCAGTATCTTCCTCAATAGGTACACACTCTAAAGCAGATATATCAGCAATAAAATCGTCTAAAGAAGATTTTATAATACAACCTTGGGAAGAGTTTATATTATATACTCCAATTGATACTTCCCAAACTCCGTTATTTAACAACCATCCTTGTGATAAATTAAATATGCCAGTGAAATTTGATGGTAAATTAAGGTAATGTTTTGATCCATCAGTATTTGTAAAAGTAAGTTCATTATCATTGTTAATAGATAAATCTCCTATGTACCCAACATCTGCATTAGTAAGAGTATCATTTGAATTAAGCTGTATTTGTGATAGAGCATGATAATCTACAGCTGGAATATTTAGTGAAATTGAAGATCGGTCTATAACATTATCTTGGCTTATATATTTGTTACTAATTACTCTAATATTTACGTTTTTCTCGTAATTATTTATAGTTAGTTTTATATAGTAGTCTAACGCTCTTGTCGTATATCCATCACCTGCTAAAATAAAAGGTTTTACTTGTAAGCTGGCTTCATTTAAGTCACTATTTGTAGTTTCATAAAAATATTTACCACTTTCTATATCTCTATATTCTGCAATCTTAGGAAGTATTAGATTTTCTGAATAATCAAAAGAACTATTTGCTATACTGTTGGTAAATGCTTCTTGCATAGAAGACATTTTATGGATTTTTTCTGTTTGATTCTTGCTTAATACTGAGTTTGAATATGAAATATTAAATAGTGTATAGCTTACAAGTAACATAATAGTCGCTATGCTTATAGCTGCTATTAAAGCTACCCCTTGTTGTGATTTCGCTAGTTTAATATTACGTCTCATTTTAAAATGGTCCACCAACTTCGTTAAAAGAGATTATGGCTTCTTGTTCTTTGCCATCTAATAAATAGTTTATTTTTATTCCTTTTACTTCTCTATTCCACAATCTTTTATATTGATCATTTGCATTTTGTTCTGGAGCAACTCTTTGCCACGTGTTATTCAAGTTATAACTTATCTGTAGATCAGAAACACCTTTAAGTAGTATTTGTTCGCTAACTTTATTGCTTCCTGTATAAAATATCTCATATAATGCATATTCTTTTTGACCAGTATCTCGAATGTATATGATTTTGAAACTATAATCTGTATATAATACCGAGCCAGATGGAAAACTATGATCTATCTTTTTAGATAAGTGAATGAGGTTATCATTATCAGTAGCAGTTTCACTAGCACTTAATAGTGTTTCTTCTTGTCCATCTGTTAACATCATAAATGTACCACTTTCAACACTAGAGGTATTATCATCAACTAATCTTAAGATACTTTGATCGCCACTAGATATAGGAGATGTTAGAGTTTGTGGTGAATCAATCGTTTGAAGGACTAAGATGTCTGTTCCAATTTGTACATTAGCAGGATAATCTTTATCACTAATTAATGGAGCTTGTTGTGCATAAATTAGGGGATAATCAAAGGGGTTAATTTCTAGGGTTTGATCTACGGATACATTTTTTTTTATTAAAAATGAACAAATCATATTACCACTAATATAAGAATTATTTATTAAGTTTTGAAAAATAGCTCTTGCTTCAATATTTCTATTAAATGTATTAAATTTTTCTATAGAGGATTTATAGCCTGTATGCATTTGATAGAGACTTTGTATAATTAATGTTGATACAAATATCATAATTGTAATAGTAAGAAGAACTTCTATTAGTGATATTCCTTTATGTTTTTTTGAATAAATCATTTAAATATTTAAACTCATTTTTAAATTAGGATCATTTTTACTTTGAAATATCCAGGTACTTCCTGATATTTGAATATCAATATTATTTGTAGGAGTAGTATCTAAACTTCCAGTTATAATAAATTCATTAAATCTATTGTTAATAAGATTTGTTAAATTTTTATTTTTATTTATAGAGTTTACGGTATTAAAAGTTTTATATAATGCAAATTCAAAAGCTAGTATACTTGAGCATATAATAGTCATGGCAACAATTAATTCAACAAAGGAAAGTCCTTTTATATCTTTATGTCTTAAAGAATTATTAAGCATTTTACACTATCTCAGTAATTTAAATAAACTATGTATTAATTTAATATTTAGTATTATATTTTAAATTTTAAATTTTGCAAATTTATTATTAATATTGTATTTTTATAAGTTGGCAAATTTGAAATTTTATTATGTTATAATTTTAATGTTAATACGTATTTTTTATAAAAATAATTAATTTTTAATTAATAAGTGCTGTTCTGAAAAAATTAAATTAGCAGATAAATAATTAAAATATAAAAAGCATATTTAGGAGTTTAATCAAAAAATGAGAATAATATATAGAATTTTTATTATAAACATATTATTGATAATAATTCCTAATATGGTGCTTGCATTTGTAAAGATTAATTTTGTTCCTACTGATAGTGGAATGTATAATCTAATAACAAAAAAGGAATCTTCTTCAGTCATAAACTTACAGTTAACATCTTTACAAAATGATCAATATAGTAATATGGGATCATCTGTTTCAATAGATACGGGCATTACTTTAAACAATATTGTGACTATTCCAATATCAATTAATAATAATCAGTTTATAGATAAAGTGATAGTAATTCCAATGGAGTCTGGTACTTCAGGTGATAAGTTTTCATCTATTGATATATTAGATGCTGATTTACAAAATCTTAATACTTCTATAGTAGCAACTTCAGAAATTAACTCTATTCCTATTATTATAAAAAATAATAAGGGTATCTTTCTCATATATGCATCTCATGAAAATTCTAATAATGATACTTTAAAAATTTATGAAATAAATATAGATAATAATTCACTCTCTGAGATACTATCAGTAGATAGTTATGAGAACATAAGTAAAATAATCCCTTTGGATGAAAATACTCTAGTAATTATTGAGAAAAAATTTGATTTTTCTGTAGTTGCATACATATATAGTATTTCTAAGCAGGAAGCTGTATATAGTCATGCATTAACAACAGATTCGAATGTAAGGGTTGAGTATGATCCTAATATGTATAAAACTAGTATAGTATCTGATTTAGATGATATAGATATAACTAATGCTCCATCACCATTTGGGATTACAAAAATATATTAAATATTACAAGCATCATTATTTAGAGGGTCTTCGATGGTAATATTTCCTGTAGAATTAATTAATATTCTTTTATAGGCATCATTTTTTTGACATAATGTTAGAGTTCCATCTAAACTATGGCCTTTTCCTTTTATTTTTATAAATGATGTAGTTGGAAAGCGACTCCATTGATAATAAAAATTTGGATTAGGTGTCTCAACACGTCCAAGTAAATAATCATCTTTAGAGTTATACTCACTTGTTCCATCGTTACTAATAAAAGAAATGATAAATTTGCCTGCCCATAAATTATTTGTATCGCAAGTTATGCCATTATTTGAGGAGCAAATAACTACATCTTTATTATTTTGTAGTCCAGATATCCTTGCTTTTTTCATTAGAGTATAAATTTCATCAATTTGATTGTTTTGATAGTATTTATCCATTTTAAAATAACTAATAGTAGCTATAGCAAGTATTATTGTGATTACGAGTACTACTAGTAATTCAACTAATGAGTAAGCATTAATATATTTTTTTATCATATTCTTATTTAAATGAGATAAAAGAAGTGCTTTAAAGCATAACATACATTAAGTAAATATTTTATTAATTTAATATATGTTTAAGATAAGTTGTGATTAATATAATTTTTATTGTAATGGGTTCTGCAATTGATAATCTTATATTTTATAGTCCACCAGTGATATCAATAATAGTACCGGTGCAGTAGTTTGCACCATCTGATAATAACCAAATAACTCCACTAGCAATCTCTTCAGGATAACCACCTCTTTTAAGCGGAATTTTGTGTTTGATTTTATCAACTCTAGCAGCATCACCAGATAGTTTATGGATATCTGTATATGTAGAGCCAGGTCTTATACAGTTTACAAGGATTCCTTCATCAGCTAGTTCTTTTGATAAACCTTTTGTAAGAGTATCAATTGCACCTTTGGTACAAGCGTAATCTATATACTCATTAGGCGAGCCTGAGCGAGATGCACCAGATGATATATTAATAATCTTACCACCGCTATAACCATATTTTTGCGACATATTTTTTATAGCATGTTTTGCACATAGAATATTCCCAATAGCATTTACTTGGAATACTTTTTGTAGACGATCAATACTCATATCCTCTAGACGAGAAGTATGAAAAATCGTACTAGCGTTATTTATAAGCGCATACATGGAGCCATGGTCAGATATAAACTCATCAAACATTTTTTTGATATCTTCTTCATTTGCTATATCAGCACAATAAGTTGATATATTGATATTATAGCTAGATAGCTGAGTCTTTAGCTTATCAATATTCTCATGATTTTTATTATAATGTAAACCAACATTATAACCAGCTTTTGCTGCAGCTAAAGCTATGGCAGATCCAATCCCACCATTAGCGCCCGTTATTAAAATATTTTTAGTCATTATTAAAGCTCAATAATTTATTTTATCGCAATTCTAGCAGATGCCCTCAAGCAAGTCTCTTTCTACAGCGATAGCAGCTTGTTTTTGTGAGTCTTTGAGGTTATTAATCAATATTGAGAATATATATTGCTTATCATTAGTGTAAAGATATCCAGATAGAGAAACTGAAGTTGTTCCAGTGCCGGTTTTTGCATAAACTTTGCCTTTTAATATGACGCTTGAGCGATTTTTAAGTGTACCGGTTTCTCCATATATTGGTAGTAGACTCCTAAAAAGCTCAAAACTCTTATGCTGAGATATCTGTTGTAATAGATTACTAATAAAATCAGCTGATAATAAATCATTATCTGACATTCCAGCACCATCTTCAATTTGAATTTGGCTAGTGTCAATTTTAAGCTTACTTTTTAGTATTTCACCAATAGCATTTTTGCCGGATACGATACTTCCGACTTGATTATACTTATAGCCTATAGTTCTTGTGATTGTCTGAGCATAAAGATTATCGGATACTAAAAGCATATGTTTTAGCAACTTTGTTAGATTAGCTGATTTATGATCTGCTAAAAATATTAGATTTTTTGGAAGTTTATTTGTGACTTTTATTTGTTTGGATGATGAAATTTTAAGCTGTGCAAGTTGAGCTAAGACAGCTTGTTGCATATGTCGTTGAGGATTTTCTATGGCAAAGTTAAAGGTATAGTTGTTTAATGGTAGGCAACCACTAAGAATAAGTTTATGATCCACATAATTAGAGCTAAATTGGCAAGTCTTTAGCTGCTCTGGTTTAGCTACAACTAGCTTATTCACAAAATTAATTTTCTCACCATCAGTTTGCTTTATTTTGAAGGAGTTAGAGCTTGGTGTAAGTTGAAGGGTTATTGCATTTTCATTCAAGTTATATATTGAGCTTGGGGCTCCGTAACCAAATATAGAACTAGTATTGCTTTGATTGATAGGTGTATCACGCCCTTTAAAGTAGCTGTTTACAAAGTAGATATCCTTTATGTTGCGGATATGTTTTTTTTGTAAGCTCATTAAAAGTTTATTTAAGTCCCCGGTAGTAAAACTCGGGTCACCTGAAAACTCAATATAGAGATTGTTAATGGTATGATTATTAATATAATCATAATATATAGCAGTTGAGTATTTAAAGTGTTTACCAAGAAATAGTAATCCTGAGATGCCCGTTAATAATTTAGTGTTACTAGCGGGCATGAAGTTTTTGTTAGAGTCTTTTGAAAAAATAACGGCTTTATTCTGAGAGTCAATAATTTTGATCCCAATTAGTGCTGATTCAAGATTATGATATTTTATTGAGTTATTTAGTTTTTCATTTAACTCTTCAGAGTTAAATGAGAATGCTAAGTGAATTGTTAGTATGAAAAATAATAATGATTTAAATATTTTTGTAGACATTAAAGTCTTTGTACTTAACTTTCAGAAGCTTGATTATAACTAAGATTCCAACAGATAGCTAATAATGCAGTAGCAATTACACAAGAGCCTAATAAGAATATAAATACAGCATCCCAACCTAGCATAGTTGCGATAATACCAATTACAGCTTGAGCACCAACTGTACCTAGGAAGTAGCCAAATAATCCTGTGAATCCAGCTGCAGTACCACCAGCTTTTTTAGGGACTAAGTCCAAGGCTAATATTCCGATCAGAGCGACAGGTCCGTAGATAAGTACACCCATAGCAGATAGTGAAAGTAGTAATATCCAAGCAGTGTCGCTGTACCAGTATACAAACAAAGCACCCATAAATAAAAGCATACATATCACACCCATAGGAGCTCTACGACTACCAAAATATTTATCTGTTATCCAGCCAATTATTATAGTTCCCGGAATCGCAGGTAACTCAAATAATGCAAATCCCAAAAGTCCCGTAGTTGTTGACATGTGTTTAACATGAACAAGGTAATATGTTGACCAGCTTAAAAGACCATATCTAGCACAATAAACAAAAGCATTTGCAAATGCAATTAGCCAAACCCATTTATTATTTAGGACATATTTAAAGAAGATTTCTTTAGCTGAAAACTCTTGTTCATGATGAGCTTCTGAAGTTGTATAGCCTTTGTATACTTCTATAGCTGGTAAACCCACTGATTGAGGAGTATCTGCACCAAAAATTAGAACTAATATTGATACAAATATACACATTGCACCAGCAACATAAAAAAGACCGTGCCAGTTATCATTGAATATTAGTAAACCAATAGGTACAACCGCAATAGCTAAAAATCCTGCTCCGACATTATGAGCAGTATTCCAGATTCCCATTTTTGTGCCGCGCTCATTAGCACAGAACCAGTGTGTCATAATACGTGCACATGCTGGCCATCCCATACCTTGCACCCAACCATTGATAAGCATAGCAATGAATAACACAAGTACGCCTAATGATAATAAGCTAGGTAATATTAGGTTTATAAGTCCTGTGATAAATAATCCAATAGCCAAAAATATCTTTGCATTACTTCTATCTGAGATATTTCCCATCAAAAATTTACTTATACCATAAGCTATACCTAAACCCGCTCCAATTAGTCCAAGCTCATCTGGAGTTAAGGTTGTAATATACTGTTTTGATACATCGAAACTACTACGACCAAAATAGTATGTGAAATAACCTATATAGGCTACCAAAAACATTCTTAGGCGCCAATGAGGGTATGCTTTTTGAATTTGCTCTTTAGCTAATAAAGGCAGAGCTTTTGCTGGTTTAAGGAAATTCATCGTTAATTAGTAAATCTTAAACAATAATAGCTTGCTAGTTTAGTTTAAATTTTGGTATTCGGCAATATAAATTAACTGTTTAATTTTAATGTTTTAAATAATGATCAGAATTTTTTTGGAAAAGGAATATTGGGATAGGCAGGTGGTAAATCTAAACCTTTGGCTGCTTCTACACCTCTTAGTATATCTGGTCTATCAGTGATGATACCGTCAACTTTCCAATCGATTAAGTTATTGATAACTTTATAATTAAAATCGCTACCTTCATCTTCTGTCCAGCCCCAAGTCACAACTTTGACACCTAGTTTATGAGCCTCTTCAACATCTTTTTTAGTTAGATCTTTTTCATAAGGTTCCCAGAATGTACCACCTAATTTTTTGACCACCAATGGATAATTGTAATTATAGTCTTTAGGGTCAAGTGGAGCTGTCCATTTTTGATAATCCGTAAGTTGTTTTGCTTGTTCAGCATTCATTGGTTCTGTTGTATGATCTGTCAAGTATGCTGTTTTGACTTTTGGATTTAATTTCTGTAAATCTACTAGAGCTTGCCATTCAAAAGATTGTACTTCAACATTATCAGTCATATCTGTTTTAACCAAAACTTTGTTTAAAGCTTCAGCCATTTCTTCTGCTGACCAGCTTGCATTTGGATCATAAGGGTTGGTTTTTATCTCGATTTGCAGACGAACTCTACTGCCAACATTAGATTTGACATAGTTGATAACTTCTTCTAAGGTTGGCATATGAACATTGTCCATGCCAATATGGTCTGGATACATCTTAGCTGTAGCAGAATTAGGCTTTATATATCCAACTGTGTATTTTTTGACTTGATCTAAAGTGAGATCTTTTATTGGAGTCTTTTCTGTTATCCAATTACCATTTTCATCTTTTGTAAGATCTGGGTTTAGTGTTAAATCGTGTGTTACAACTAAAACTTTGTCTTTAGTCATATTTATATCCATATCAATAACATCGACACCAACACGCATAGCCTCTGTATATGCGGGCAAAGTGTTTTCTGGAGCAATAGGTCTAAGACCTCTATGAGCATAAATATTTATAACATCAGCAGTAGCAATACTAACACTACATACTGCAAAAGTAGCAACGGCGATCTTTTTAAACATTTTGATTTAAGTGGTTTTGGTTTAAAACACAAATATAATTACTTTTTTATTATTAAATAGCAATATTTTTATATCAGAAAAATGGTTTTTTATGATAGTTGTTTACTTTATAATCACCGTAGTGATTTTTATCTTTGATTAGTGATGTCGATTAGAAAAAAAATTATAATTGTATCGATTATATTTGTTATTTTTGTCTTAGGATTTATTTATTATATTAGTAGATCGAGTATTAAAGTAATTCCTGGTTACGTTAGTACAGATGTTAGATATATATCTTCACAGGAAAGTGGTAGGCTACTTAGATTAGATGTAACTCAAGGAGAGTATATTAGAGAGGGGCAATCATTATTTCTAATTGATTCATCAAAAAATCAGACTTTATTAGATTCAAATAAATTTCTGTATAGTGCATCTCAGGCAGTCTCAGAAAATATGTCTAAAGGTAAAAGACAACCATATATAGAAAAGACAGCCATCGATATATCTAATGCTAAAGCAAATTTAGCCGTTGCATCTAAAGAGTATCAGCGCCAACAAATGTTATTAAAAGATGATAGTACTTCTCAAAAAGAATTTGAACAGGCGCAAAGTAAATATATCCAAGCAAATAATCAAGTTGAAGCATTAGAGGTAATGCAAATTATTAATAATTTACCTGCTCGAGAGGGTTTGCGAAATGCGGTTGACTTTATGTCAAAATTTATCAATAGTAACTCTAAATATTTACAACAAAAAATCAGTTCAGCAGATGTTAAATCACTAGAAAATGGTTATGTTTATCAGGTTTTTTATCACAAAGGTGAAGAAGTGCGTGCGTATAGTCCAGTAATGACTATTATTAATCCTGAAGATGTATATATTGTATTTTATTTATCAAAGGATAATTTAGCTAACCTACATATTGGCCAAACTATTAAATTTATTACACCTAATAATAAGAGTTTAGAAGCTAAGGTTAGTTATATCTCACAAAAGGCTGAATATACACCGCCATTATTGTATGGCATAAATTCTGATTCAGAGATTTCTTTTGAAGTGCATGCTAAGGTTGATTACTCCGCAAATAGCTCTGAGATTCATATCGGAGAGCCTGTAAAGGTAGAGCTAGGATGATAAGTGACAAAGAGGATCAACTAATAATAGATGTCAAAAACCTTACCAAAGTCTATGGTGATAAAACGGTAGTTGATAATATCTCTCTGCAAGTTAAGCAAGGGGATATTTATGGTTTTTTGGGACCTAATGGTTCAGGTAAGACAACCTCTATAAGAATGGTATGTGGTCTACTTCCAATTACAAAAGGTGAGGGTACTTGTCTTGGTTATGATATAGGTACTCACGCGAGTATTATCAAACAGCAAGTTGGTTACATGACTCAGAAATTTACACTCTATCCTGATCTTACAGTTAGAGAGAATCTCAAGATTTTTGCGCGACTTCATAGTTTAAAAAATATTAAAGAAGCTGTTGAGAAGACTATAGATAATTTACAGATAGGTAAAGCTAGAGCAAATCAAAAAGCTTATGAGTTATCAGGTGGCTGGAAACAACGATTAGCTTTGGGTGTGGCAACAATTCATGATCCTAAATTATTACTATTAGATGAACCTACAGCCGGAGTAGATCCAAAAGCACGTAGAGAATTTTGGGACTATATATCAACACTATCAAGTAAAGGCATCACAACATTGGTATCAACTCACTATATGGATGAAGCAGAAAGATGCAATAAGTTGTCATATATCGCTTATGGAAAGCTGTTATCTAGTGGTACTCAAAAAGATATTATTGATAGCTGTGGTATCAAAACATACAATATTTCAGGCAAAAATGTTTATAGCCTTGTGTTAGAGCTTCAAGATAATACTGAAATTGAGCAAGTATCAATGTTTGGTAGTAGTGTACATCTTAGTGTTAAAAATAATGTTGATATTACACACATTCAAACAAAGTATAATCAATTTGAATGGCAATCAATAGAAACATCACTTGAGGATGCTTTTATATATTTGATGAGTAGCCAAAAGGATAACTTTGCATGAAGTATTTTGATATTAATAGATACTATGCGATTTTTCTCAAAGAAGTTATTCATATGCTTAGAGATAAAGTCACAATTGGACTAGTGATTGGTATACCACTTATTCAGCTAATACTATTTGGCTTTGCTATAAATATGAATCCAAAGCATTTAAGTACAGCAATAGTTAATGCTGATAAGACACTACAAACAAACTATCTAATCGAGAAAATTAATAATACGGGTTATTTTGATATCAAATATCAAGACATCTCAAGAGATGATGCGACAACACTAATGCGTAAAGGTAAGGTACAGTTTATCATAGATATACCGCCTAACTTCACTAAGCAAGTTTATCGTGGTGAATCTCCGAATATTCTAATAATAGCAGATGGAGCAAATGCAACTTCAAACTCAGGTGCTTTACAAGCTGTTGATAAGGTCAAAGAGATATACAGTCAATACTTTTCTAATAAACAAATACCTCAGCCACAGCCTTTTAATTTTGTAATCCATAATAAATATAATCCAGAGAGTAAAACACAAAATAATATCGTACCAGCATTGGCAGGAGTGATTTTGACTATGACTATGGTTATGGTTACATCTTTGACAATCACACGCGAGAAAGAGTATGGAACTATGGAATCTCTGCTTGCAACACCTGTTACCTCTCTAGAGATTATTTTCGGTAAGATTACTCCATATATTGTGGTTGGCTATATTCAGTTATTGCTTATTATAATATTTGCCAAAGTAATATTTGGAATAACTATAGTTGGTAGTATTTTACTATTACTTATCGCAACTTTTCCTTTCATTATTGCAAATCTCTTGGTGGGTATTACATTTTCAACTATTGCTGACACACAATTACAAGCAATGCAAATGACATTTTTCTTTTTCTTACCATCGATATTGCTGTCAGGGTTTATGTTTCCATTTGATGGTATGCCAGAGTGGGCACAAGTCATAGGTAATATTTTACCATTAACTCATTATCTAAATATTGTCCGAGAAATTCTTCTCAAAGGAGGAGGATTCTTTGATATCCTCAATAGTATTTACCCACTATTGATTTTTATGATAGTGGTTTCGATAATATGTGTTAAAAAATACAAAAATACTATTTAGATTATTTAGATGAACTTTAATTCTACTTAAATACAAATTTCTTTTATGGTATCTTTAAGGCTTAAAAATTAGAATCTAAAAAATTAGGAAATAAGTTTGTTAAATTATAAAGAGAATTTTGTTGGCAGGAACATCAAATCAGATGTATTATCTGGTTTTGTAGTTGCAGTTGCTCTTATCCCTGAAGCTATAGGCTTTTCATTTATTGCTGGAGTATCTCCTACAGTTGGTTTATATACTGCTTTTATATTAGGTTTGATAACAGCTCTTATAGGTGGTAAGCCTGGGATGGTCTCTGGAGCAACTGGAGCAGTAGCAGTTGTGTTAGTAAGCTTAGGTATTCAAGTTAAAGCATCACTTTCTCCTGAGATGCTTCATAGCTTAACAGCTTCAGGAGAATTGAGTAGTTATATCTTACAGTACATATTGTTATGTGCGATTATGGCTGGTGTTATACAAGTTATAATTGGGATACTTCGCTTAGGTAAGTTGATTAGACTAGTACCACAACCAGCGATGTATGGTTTTGTTAATGGTTTAGCAATAGTTATCGCGCTAGCGCAAATACCATTATTTAGAGATGAAGGAATTGCAATGTATGTTCTAGTTGGTGTAACTATGCTGATTGTTTACTTCTTACCTAAATTTACTGACAAAGTGCCTTCAGGTCTAGTAGCAATTATTGTTATAACAGCTGTAGTAGTATTCTTCAAATTACAGACAAAAAATGTCGGAGATTTGGCAGATATCTCTGGAGCATTTCCAAGTTTTGCATTGCCTAATATTCATTTGACTATGCAGTCATTTCTTATAGTATTACCTTATGCTGTGATTGTTGCACTTGTTGGCTTGATTGAATCACTGCTAACATTATCAGTGCTTGATGAAATGGATAATAAGCGTGGTAATGGTAATCAAGAATGTATCGCTCAAGGTACTGGTAATATTGTTTGTGGTTTCTTTGGTGGTATGGCTGGTTGTACTATGATAGGTCAGTCGATAATTAACTTCACAAATGGTGGACGTGGGCGTTTATCATCATTAACAGCAGCATTGCTATTGATATCTTTTGTAGTTGCTCTATCTGGGTATATATCTTATATTCCTGTCGCGGTTTTAGCTGGTATTATGTTTATGGTGTGTATCAATACTTTTGAGTGGGAGAGTGTTAATCGTATCCGTTATATGCCAAATTCAGATAAGGTGGTTTTAGTAGCAGTTACTGTTATTACTGTATTTTCAGATTTAGCGATTGCTGTTATCTCTGGTGTGATTATTTCAGCTTTAGTTTTTGCTTGGAAAAGTTCACAAGTACATAGCCGTACTCACAGAGAAGATGACAATACAAAAGTATATGAGTTTTTTGGACCACTATTTTTTGGTTCAACATCTTCGTTTAAGAGCTTATTTGATGTAAATTATGATCCAGAAAGTGTTATATTAGACTTTGCTAACTCTAGAGTTATGGATATCTCCGGAGCTGAGGCAATAGATGATATTACTAAAAAATACTTAGATTTAGGTAAGAAAGTTACGCTTAAACATCTAAGTGAGGATTGTCGTAAAATACTCAAAAGTGCAGGTCCATACTGTGTTTTTGAAGAAATAGATCCAACTTATAAACTCGCGAGGGATGTCTAATGGAAAAGATTAAAATAAATACTACTAATGCACCGCAAGCTATAGGTTCGTATGAGCAAGCTATAAAAGTAGGAAACTTTGTATATACTTCTGGTCAAATACCACTAAAAGCAGATGGCACTATGTCTGGAGAGTGTGTTAAAGAACAAACTACTCAAGTCATGCAGAATCTAAAAGCGGTATTAGAGGCAGCTGGCTCAGGTCTAGATAAAGTAATCAAGGCAACTATTTTTATCAAAGATATGACAGAGTTTAAGCTTATTGATGAAGTTTATGGCTCTTTCTTTAATGGTAATTTCCCAGCTCGTTCATGTGTAGAGGTAGCTAGATTACCAAGAGATGTGAGAGTTGAAATAGAAGCAGTGGCTTTAGCAGAGTAATAATTTTCTAATATACTATCTTTTAGTAGAAGAGATTATAAAGTTTAAAGCCTAAGACAGTAATTATCATCACTACAGAAGGGTAGAATGTTAAAGTAAACCCTAAAGCTCTGGCACTGGCTCCTTTTCTATAATTGACAAAGAATAATACTCTTCCTAGAGCAAAAGTGAAAGCTGCGAAAATGATAGTTGACATACTTTGAGCTGGCATGGCTGCAGACCAAGCAGTGTATGCTACAAAAGCTATGCATAATTGTTCTAAAGTATTTTGTATTAAAGATTGTAGGATCTTAGCTTGCTGTGATCCTTGTGTTAACCCGCTACCATTTATATCAGTATCACTAAAGAAGCGATATTTTGCTAACCTTGCTACGGCAATTATAAGAAATACTCCGGGAATTATTAAACTATTAAAAGCTATAGTAATTTTATTATCTATTTTTTCCAAATTAAAAACATCACATATTGATCCTATAGCAACTATCAAAACAGATAGAACTATTCCAATTAATAATCCCTGTAAAACGCCTTTTTGTTCATTGGTCATCATATCTAATCCTATATTTTTATCTCTTAGAAGTATTATGATTTCTTAAATGATAACTTGCAAACTTTAGTAAAAACAATTTACTTAGGATATCTTTATAAGATATATTGAAATTATGACTTCTTAATTTTGAGATCAATATGAAAATATTTCGTCATTTATATGCACAGGTTTTACTTGGTATATTTATAGGAGTTTTACTTGGAATTATTACTCCTGAATTTGCAGTAGCTTTGAAGCCTTTTGCAGATGTTTTTGTTAAATTAATCAAGCTGATGATAGCTCCAATTATTTTCCTCACTTTGGTGTCTGGTATTGCTGCAATGAAAGATTTAAAAGCAGTGGGTAAGATAGGTGGAGTGGCATTATTGTACTTTTTCTCAATGACTATAGTTGCTCTAATCATTGGGATGTTTACAGCAAATTTATTAAAGCCTGGATTAGGTCTTAATATTGATCCATCTACTCTAGATGCGAGTGCTGCAAAAGCTTATATGGGTAATGTTGAGCATGTAGAGAGTATTCAAGGTTTCTTTATGAATATTATCCCTCATACATTTGTAGGAGCTTTTACAGATGGTGATATTTTGCAGGTACTATTTGTATCAATATTATTTGCTGTTGGCTTAGTAATGTATGGAGAATCAGGCAAGCCAATACTAGATGGTATCCAGAGCTTATCCAAAGTGTTTTTTAAGATAATTCATGTGATAATGCACTATTCACCGATAGCTGCTTGTGCTGCGATTGGTTATACAATAGGTATGTATGGGGCAGGTACACTACTTGGTTTATTAGGGTTGTTGCTATGCTTTTATATTACATGTTTGATATTTATCTTAGTATTTTTAGGATTAATACTAAAGCTATATTGTGGCATAAATATATTTAAACTACTTGGATATATTAAGACAGAAATACTTATCGTATTAGGTACTTCATCATCAGAAACTGTTTTGCCAAATTTGATGGAGAAACTTGAGAATTTAGGTTGTGATAAATCGGTTGTAGGTCTGGTGATACCAACGGGATATTCTTTTAATTTAGATGGTACAGCGATATATTTGTCACTAGCTGCGATATTTATAGCACAAGCACTAGGTATAGAGCTTACTTTGAGCCAGCAGGTTTTTATGTTATTAATTATGGTTATTAGTTCAAAAGGAGCTGCAGGTGTTACAGGCAGTGGATTTATCATATTAGCGAGTACTTTGAGCGCCTTGGGCGTAGTACCAGTTGCAGGTATTGTGATTATCTTAGGTATAGATAGATTTATGTCAGAAGGGCGTGCTATTACAAATATGATTGGTAATACTATTGGGACAATTATAATATCCAAATGGCAGAAGAAATTAGATATTGATAAATTAAATAGAGAGTTGAGAGGGCAACTTACAGTCTAACAACTCTATCAAAACTTTCCAAAAGCTTAGCATTATGAGTAATAAATATAACAGTTTTATTTTGCATAAGCTTAACTAAGTTTTCAAAAACTAGCCTTTCAGTCTCTTTATCAAGTCCTTCAGTAGGCTCATCTAGGATAAGTATAGGCTTATCTTGTAAGAATGCACGCGCTAAAGCTAGGCGTTTTTGTTGACCGCCTGATAATTGCCTACCAAGCTCACCAGTCCAAGTATCAAGACCTTTTGGTAGTGATTCAACGTGTTTTTTTAATTCAACTTTTTCTAAAGCCTCTAATAACTCTTCTTCAGTAGCATTATCCTTAGCAATCTTTAGATTCTCTCTAATAGTTGTGTTAAAGATATGTGGAGATTGATTAATCACAGTCATTAGGTTTCTAAGTTGGTCTTCGTTAAATTCTTTGATATTTCTATCGCCGATAGTGACTTCGCCACTACTAACATCCCAGAATCTAGCAAGTAGGTTGATAATGGTAGATTTGCCTTTTCCTGTTGGTGCGAATAGTGCTATTTTTTCATTTTGTTTGATTTTTAAACAAAAATCTTTAAGTACTGATTGCTCTGCATTATATCCAAAATCAACATTATTGAAGCTGATACTATAGTTATCTAAACTAATGTCAGAGTTTGTTGGATACTCAACATCTGCTTTAGCATCTGTAATATTTAATATCCTTTTTGAAGCAGAAATTGTCTTACCTAAATACTGATATGCTAGTGGTAATGGCATAATTGACTCAAACATCGCCATTATCGCCAAGAATATCAAAGCAATAAATGCACCACTTATATAGCCATTTTGAGTTAGTTTGACTGCAAAGACTGTTACCATAACTACAGTTAAGCCTAATGCCAAAGTCATTAAAGCACTACCAAAACCACTTATAAAACTGATTTTTTCTTCTTGCTTTAGTAGTTCAAAATTTTGCTTTTTAATATTTTCAAGATGCTTACCTTCTAGGTCAAAGATTTTAAGCTCTGCTAGAGAATTAACATGTTCTGAGATATTTGTTTTTAATTCAGCACTAGTGTGATTAAGATCTTGAGTTTTTTTCATGGCTAATAGACTACTAACTAATGGTATTACAAAACCTATTAGCAACAGTGCTATAAATGTAAGTAGTGCAAGACTTAAGCTAAAGAAGCTAAATAATATAGCTATAGTTATACTTGCTAAGACAAATACAATGGTTGGGGAAATTATACGAATATATAGATTATCTAATGCACCAATATCATTGACTAGACGTGTAAGTAAGTCGCCACTTTTATATTTGTACAAATGAGAAGGTGCAAGTGGTTCAAGCTTTTGATAGAACCATACACGAATATCTGTAATTATTCTAAAAGTTGCTTCATGTGTTAGTATTCTTTCACCATATCTACTTAGTATTCTACCAAGTGAGAAAGAGCGTACACCAGCAGAAGGGTAAAAATAGTTAAATGAAGTTGCAATAGCATAGGTAGTAGTAGCCAAGTAACCAGTATATGAGATAAACCAGCCAGATAGTGACATTAATCCTATGCCCATAAGTATTGCTGACCATGCAAGTAGGGTACCCAAGAGCATCCATTGAGTTTGATTTTTAAACAGCTTTATAAATGGTATTAAATTTCTCATGCTGTTACCTCATTTCTATAGAAGTTATAGAATTCACTATTTTGATCGCTAACTAGCTCTTCAAATGTTCCAGTTTCAACTATTTTTCCATCTGCTAAGACTACAATTCTGTCAACACACTCTAGGAAGCTTAGTTTGTGAGTTAGCATAATCACAGTTTTATCATTCCAGTTTGATTTAAGTGAGTTGATAATTTTTTCTTCACTATTTTTATCTAAGCTCGCTGTAGGTTCATCGAGAATTAGAATATCATGAGGCTTTAGATATGCACGAGCTAAAGCTAATCTTTGTGCTTGACCTCCAGATACTCCTATATTCTGCTCACCAACCTCCGTATCTAAACCATTTGCAAGAGAGCTTACAAAGTCATTTAAATCAGTGTTTTGTAAAGCTTGATTTATTTGCTTATCTGTAGCACTAGCATTTGCCAGTAGTAGATTATCTTTGATAGAACCTTTGAATAATGATGAGTTTTGTCCTAGCCACGAGATATTTCTAAGCCAAGATTTTTCTTCAAGATTTTTTAGCTCAATATTGTTATTAACTAAGATATTGCCTTGATATTTTATAAAACCAAGTAGTGTATTTATTAGGGTGGTTTTACCTGCGCCACTAGCTCCAACTATAGCTATTTTCTGTTTGTGATTAATCTCTAAAGAAACATTATCAAGAGCTGTTTTATCATCATACTTAACTATCAGATCTTTGATGTTTATAGAGTTTACTTTATCGTTAAATATTTCATTTCTTTCTTGATGAGACGGTTGCATCTCAAATATTTTAGAAATTTCTAGAGCTGCACCAACTGCTTCCGCTTTGGCATGATAATGAGTGCTAAGCTCTCTAAGGGGCATAAAAAATTCAGGGGCTAAAAGTAGAATAAATAATCCACCTTGTAAAGTTATATTTTCTAGCGACCACCAAATATCATTACCTGCGCCGGCATTGATAAAGCCCATACCAAGATATATCGCAACAAGAGCGATAGAAGCAGCAGCAAAAAGCTCAAGTACAGCCGAAGATAAAAAGGCAATTTTAAGAACTTTCATTGTACGGATTCTATAGTTATCAGATGCTTCGTAAATAGTCTCGCTGTGAGATTTACTTTTATTAAAAAGTTTTAGAGTTGTAAGTCCTTTTAGAGTATCTAAGAAAGTCATACTCATTCTTGCAAGTGTTTTAAAATGTTTTTGGCTTTCAGATTCTGCACCTAAACCTACCAAGATCATAAATAGTGGTATAAGAGGAGCACATATTAGTAGTAGAATCCCACAGACTATACTTTGTGGAAATATGAATACTAGAATAGCCAGTGGTAATAGTCCAGATAATGTTATTTGAGGTAAAAATTTAGTCAAGAAACCTGTTAACCCTTCAACTTGCTCCATAGCACTAGTTATTATGTTGGCATTAGAAGTTTTATTAAGCTCAATAGGACCAAGGTTATTGACATGAGCTAGGATATCTTCACGAATTTGCTTTTTGACCATTGTTGCGGCTTTGTAGCTTACTATTTCTCGGATCCAGCTTAGAGCAGCTCTAACTAGTACAATCACAATAATCAAAACAAAGTAAGTACTTAGTTGACCTAAGGTTGAATTTTGTAGATATGCTTCATAAGAAATATGAGCAAGTAAATACAGCTGACCTATTAGTAGTAGACCGCTAAGAAAAGCGATTAATACAGTTAATTTAATCCATTTTTTAGCAGGAGATGCGATATCTTTAAGCCAATTCCTTGCTAGTTTTTTATCTTCTTTAGATGCATCTGATAGCATTAGAGATTCATTAGTTTTTATTTTGTTTTAAATTATAACACAATAGAATTACAAACTTGTTTATCATGTCAAACTAGTGCTGAAATATAGTAAAAAAAAGAGTTTTGTGGTAATTTTTATAATAGTTAGTTCATTACCCTGAGGTTTATGGGATGAAAAAAAGATATATACACTTATTTATATTGGGCCTAGTAATAGTACCATTATTTTGTGGGGCTGTTCCTGAAGCTACCTCTATGGATACTCCAGCTCAAAATATAAGTGATGATGGTAGTACAAATCAACAGCAATCAGAAACTGTCAAAACTTTGTCGGATGTCGAGTCTGAAAATAATCAAGCAACTATTAATAACTCCAGTAAGACTCAAACTATGAAAGAGGAAATTAGTAATATTGATGATGCAGCTAATGGTTTGACCAGCTAGCTAAATTTAATAAATTTGATATATAGCTATTAGGAGATTATTTTATGAAAAAAATTAAGATAGCAATTGCCATGGCAACCTTGGGGTTATCTACTTTGTCATTAGGATATGCCGATGACTTTGACTATTCACAAGGAGATTCTTATCAGGTGGGCAAGGAGCTTGGTCAATCAGTTACTCAAGCAAAACAGGATATTATTGAGAAGACTAACAATGCTTCACAATCTATGAATCAAACATATAATGATGTTAAGAATAAATTTTCAGAAACAGCTAATCAGATAGTAGATCAGGCAAATAAAAGTCAAGAAGTTATAAAAGCAAAGGCAAGTGATGCATCAGATACTTTGAATGATATGACTAATAGCGCCCAAACAAAAGTTCAAAACTTTAAAAAAGGATTTGATGAAGGTACAAGTGATGATCAAGCCAGTAGCGGCGCTACGATGGTTTTTTAAATAGTTAGAGTAGAATTTTTATGAAAATGTTTAAGAAAATTTTTGGGAAAATTAATGTTCCATTAATTATTTTCCTAGTATTAGTGGGTGGATTGTTATTTGTTGCAAATATGAAGAATCAACCTGTAAAAGAAGCTAAAGAAAAAGTAAATAATGCTGTGGATAATGTCTCTAAGTCACTTAATAGTGCAGCAAAAAGCAATAGTAGCCCAATAGAATCATAGCTGTAGATTTATCTAAAAGTAAAAATAGTAGGGTTGATTTTTATTTTTGTAACTACTTTATATAGTAGATGAATATTCCAATATATCATTGATATGCTTGAGGCAATTGCTAATCCATATACACCCCAGTATATCGTAAAAATACTTCCTAATACGATATTTAGAATTAGTGCAATATAAAATGCAAAGCAAGTACTTCTTTCAAATCCTGCCATGTTAAGAATAGTTGCTACACAACCAGAAAGGACATTAACAATTTGCCCAATCATTAGAATACAGAAAATAAAGTATGATGTTGTATATTGCTCTCCATACATCAAAGTTATTGGATAACCACAAATAATAAGCCCTAGAATAGCGAGAATAGAAAGAATAAATATTATTCTAGTATATGATGATATCTTTTGTTGAAATATCTCTCTAGAGTTATTTTTGTAGTCATCTGCTATCTGTGATAAAACATTTGAGTTGACAGCATTTAATACAAAGCTTACTAAAGCACTGAGCTGTAGCGCAACACCAAATAGAGCTACATCACTAGGACCTGACAATCCTTTTAAAATGATAATATCAATCTGTGATAGAAGTAATAATCCCCATTGCATCAAAGCAAAAGATAAGTTGCTACCAACAGGTTTGGCACTTTCGAAACTATATTTAGATGTTTGGATAAGCCATATAGATGTAACATATATGGTCATAAAAATCATCATTGTGCCAATAAGCATTGCAGTATCATTAATGTATAAAACTATAAAAGCTATAGTTAAAAATAGCATAATAAGTCTTAATCCAAGTTGCATTAAATTGGCAAAAACAACCACTCTTCTTGCGACAAAGAATGATTGGAATATATTTGCCATAAAAAATGGTACGGCAAATAAGAGTGCAAAATTTTCTATAGAATTATCATGGTGTTCAGAGTGGTTATAAAAAGTTATTAGAGCAATCAATATGATTACTATTGCAAAGCCTCGTTTAAAGTACCAGTTGTGGACTCGATACGTTTCTTTATGGCGCTCAAAGTTGCTTTTTAGGTCAGATTTACCCCAAGTTCTAGCTAATATGCCTCCGGCTCCCATAGTTGCTATTACTGCTATGATAGTGGCAACTGTAACTCCAAAGATATAAAAGCCATAGTCTTTTATATTCAGGTGCCGAGCCAACAGTATAGCCGTAATAAATGCACATGCTTGACCCAAAGCTTGAACTACCATTGTTTGCAAAGATTTAGATAGTATATGATTAGAACGTATTTTATTTATCAAGATTAGCTAAGTAGTTTATTTTTCAATTAATTTAACAAGATTTTAACAGTAAAGAGCAGATAATATAAGGATAATTTTGACTAGATTACTTTGTTTGTGTATTGAATGTCTCTAGTGCAAGAGCAAGAGAACCTTTGACGCCTGTATTATCGCCAAAAGAAGCAGGTACTATAAAGCTATCCATATCTTTTAATGCAGGATAATCAAAGTAGTTATTTAAGTATTGTTTCACATTTTTACGAATCATATCAAACAAGATTGTTTTATGCATTACACCACCTCCAAGAATAATCTTTTCTGGAGAAAATGCGCATATATAGTTTACCAATGCTTTTGCTAGATATTCTGCTTCAAATATCCATGCAATATGATCATCGTTAAGAGCTCCTGCATGAGCAACTTGCCATCTTTTATTTATAGCTGTACCAGAAGCTAGACCCTCTATACATGTGCCATGAAAAGGGCAGCAGCCCTCGAATTTATCTTTAGGATTTTGTGGGATGAAAAGATGACCAATCTCAGGATGCATAGCTCCTTGGACTAATCTATTATTACATATAACACCGCCACCAACACCAGTACCAACTGTTAGATATAAAAGATTTTCTAAATCTTGAGCACAACCCCAAAGTTGTTCGCAAATTGCCGCAGCATTTACATCAGTATTAAAACCAATCGGTCCTTTATATACTGACTTTATAGCTCCAACGATATCAAAGTTTTGCCATGCTATCTTAGGGGTGTTTGTAATGTATCCATAAGTTTTAGATTTGATGTTGATATCAATAGGTCCAAAACATGCCAAACCTAGAGCTTTGATTTCATAGTTGTTTTGATAATCTGCTATTATCCTAAGAACCTCAGACATTGTTTCTTCTGGAGTAGTAGTATCTGTACGATGACGTTCAATTACATTTCCATCAAAATCACCAATAGTTGTAAAAAACTTGGTTCCACCAGCTTCTATACCTAGTAAATGCATATCAATTGATTTAAATAGTGTATTTAATATTCTAAATAGTATCACTGATAAGCTTACTTTAGAATTATTTGATTGAATGTTTATTAAGTTTTTGAGAAGTTTATTTTTGATTTTTTAATTTATCAGTAAATATTTTCAGGTCTTTTTTTTCAAAGTCATATTTTAATTCATTATTAGCTTGAGCTAGACAGTTTGATAGATATCCTTTTATAAAATTAATGCTATTATCATTCTCCAGTTGTTTAGAAATATGAAGAAGACTTTTTTGGATGCGTTTTGCTACCTGAAGATTATTGCTTCCATAAATTCTTATATATTCAAATCCACTTTTTATAAAACGATCTATCTCAATACCCTCAACATAAATATTTTTATAAATAACTTTGGTAGTAGAGTCTGTATGATCAATTAGATACTTCAAACAACGATTAAGCGAATCAATAACACTAATAGCAGTTCCAGGATCATTTGTTCCAGGACTTAAAGCTTTAGCTGCGATTTCACTGAGGGTTTCTACTCCAAATATTGGATCTTCAATAAAGTTTTTTTCATTAGAGATAATAAAATTATCAGTAATTTTGCTAAGCATCTCTTTAGATAAATATTTGGGAGATTTGATATAAGCTATAATTTCAGAGCTAGCTAAGTGTTCTCCTTTGTATTTTACAATGTATAGTTTTGCATTTAGTTTTTCACAATGGTTGTTTAGAAGTTCTAGATGAATTTCATTAAGAAATCCATAATGATCAGAGTAAATTGGTAGTGCCTCTTCTGGTATTCTTTCTTTATCCAGCTTATTACAGTACATGTACGGATTTTTTGTATATTGTTTAACTGTAGAAAAAGCTTGTTTCTCTGTTTTTTGCAAGATAGTTTTTATTTGTCCAAGTTTTGCAATATTGTCAATCCATACAATAAACGTAAGAATAATCCATATAAATACGAGTATGGTAATAATAAATATTAAAAAGATTCCTGTTTGATTAAAAATTCCAGATTTAAGACCAATAGTAGCAACAACCCCATATATAAAAGCGCCGATAAAGGTTGATGTGGCTTTATGAGAGGTGCTGTCTCTTAGAAGTATAGATAGTACTCTAGGTGTTCCGGATTGACTAGCTGATGTATAAGCTGTAACTATAGCACCCACAGCAAAAACCATTGCTGCAATCATACTATTTGTAATTATAGAGAGTAGGGTAGTAACAGTATCTTTATTAATAGTTGTAGAATAGAAATTTATACCTATTTTCTGAAATAGATAACAAAAATATATTGCTAAAGTTGCAACAACACAATAAGCTGCAGGTTTAAACCACAATTTACTTCTAAGTATATATATCTGATGTTTTACAAAGTTTATAAATTTTGACATTATTTAATCTTCCATAATATTTCCCTGATGAAATTTCATTTTCCAGTCATTATCTACTTTAATCCAAATAGAACATCTATGGTGTTTTTGAGGGCTATCTAAATTTATAGTTTTATATGTTACCAATACTATATGCTCATTAAGCTTATCAATCTCAAAGCTATCATTAATTATTTTCATGTTAATTTTAGCTGGTGAGAATGTGGATTCTAAAATGTCTTTTTTTGTATAGAAATATCCAGATTTTCCAAACTCTTTAAAGTCATCCATTAAAACTCTAGATATATATTTATAATCAAAGCGAGTTTCATAGGATAGTAAAGATTGCTCTAGATTAAGAAGAAGTTGACAAAGAGAAGTCATAGGATTATTTAATAACAGAAATTCCACCCATATAGTTAATAAGTGCTTCAGGAATCATGATAGATCCATTTTCTTGTTGGTAATTTTCAATAATAGCTAGTAATGTTCTACCAACTGCTAAACCAGAACCATTTAAAGTATGTACTAATTCAGGTTTTTTCATACTTGGATTTTTGTGTCTAGCTTTCATACGACGTGCTTGGAAGTCTCCGCACCAACTACATGATGATATTTCTCTATAGGTATTTTGAGAAGGTATCCATACTTCTAGATCATAAGTCTTTTTCGCACTAAAGCCCATATCTCCTGTACAAAGTTTGACTACTCTGTATGGTAGGTTTAGTTTTTGTAGTACTTTTTCTGCATGAGATGTTAATAGCTCCAAAGATTCTTCACCTTTATCAGCTGTAGTGATATGGACCATCTCAACTTTCTCAAATTGATGTTGACGAATTAAACCTTTAGTATCACGCCCATAAGAACCAGCCTCACTTCTAAAACATGGTGTGTGTGCTGTGTAGTATCTAGGTAGAGATTCTGTATCTAAGATTTCATCTCTTACTAGATTTGTGATAGGTACTTCTGCCGTTGGTATTAGGCTATATTCAAAGTCACCTTCTAATTTAAACAAATCTTCAGAGAATTTAGGTAACTGGCCTGTTCCATATAAACTATCATTATTTACCATATATGGCACATATAATTCTTCATAGCCATGCTTTTCTGTATGCATATCTAACATGAATTGTGTCAATGCACGATGAAGCTTAGCAATTTTACTTTTTAGAACTACAAATCGACTACCTGTGATTTTTGCTGCAGCTTTGAAGTCAATCATATTGAGTATTTCACCTATATCTGCATGATCTTTAGCTTGAGCTTCAGGATGAAATTCACGAGGAGTCCCCCATTTTTTTATCTCGACATTTTCACTCTCATCCTTACCAACTGGTACATCATCAGCTGGAAGATTTGGCATTGAAAGAAGAGTGTTGTTTATACAATCTTGAAGGTCTTTTAGCTCTTTTTCGATTACTTTTAGTTCATCGTTAATATCATTAACTTTGGCAAAAAAATCACTAGCATCTTCACCTTTAGACTTTCTTTTACCTATTTCTTTGGAGATAGTATTACGTTGAGATTGAAGCTCTTGAGTTCTCTCTTGAAGATTTTTTCTTTTTACTTCTTGAGCTTTGAATTCTGCTATATCAAACTGATAACCTCTGGTTGCGAGTTTCTCAGCTACTTCTTCTAAATTATCTTTAATATATTTAGCATCAAGCATTTTGTCTGAAATCCTTATTTTTCAAAATTAAAAATAGTTTTGCCTGTCATTTCTTGAGGCTGAGTAATATTCATCACATTAAGTATAGTTGGAGCAATATCAGATAACTTACCATGCTCTAAAGCTACTTGAGCTTTTTTATGTCCAACATATACAAATGGTACCAGATTGGTAGTATGAGCAGTATGAGGTTTTTGTGTTTTAGGATTAACCATCATATCAGCATTACCATGATCTGCAGTAATGAACATGTTACCGTCATGTTCAAGTATTGCGTCTTTTAACCTCGCTAAACATTTATCAAGATATTCAATTGCTTGCATTGCTGCTTCATAGTTACCAGTATGACCAACCATGTCTGAGTTTGCATAGTTGCAAACTATACAATCATATTTACCATTATTGATGGCATCAACTAATTTGTCAGTAACTTCCGGAGCAGACATCTCTGGTTGTAGATCATAAGTGGCAACTTTTGGAGAAGGAATTAAGATCCTATCTTCACCTTCGAATTGATCTTCCTTACCACCATTAAAAAAGAATGTTACGTGAGGATATTTTTCAGTTTCAGCTATTCTTAGTTGAGTCTTATGATTCTTCATTAGCACTTCGCCAAGAGTATTTGTTGGCTGATCCGGTGGGAATGCTACATTGCATTTAAGTTTTGAATCGTACTCTGTAAGAGTTGTGAAGTTTATGTTTAAATGTCTGTCTTTCGGGAAATGATCAAAATTTTCATCTGTGAAAGCATGAGATATTTCTCTAGCTCTATCAGCTCTGAAATTCATAAAAATAACACTATCATTATCTTCAACTTTTATCAGTTTTCCATCTTTTTGGATACAAGTTGGAATGACAAATTCATCAGATTGATCTCTAGCATAAGACTCCTCTAGAGCTTCAAGCGCAGAATTACAAACAAACTCGGCATCTGCATTGACTATCGCGTTGTAAGCTTTTTCAACTCTATCCCAACGATTGTCTCTGTCCATTGCATAATATCTACCACTGACGCTGGCGATATACCCGATTTCTAAGCCTTGTAATAACTTGTCTGTTTTTTTGATAGAGTCTTCAGCGGAGCGCGGAGGAGTATCTCTACCGTCTAAGAAAGCATGTAAGTATACTTTTTTGACACCTTTTTGCTTGGCAATTTTTATCATTTCAAAAATATGTTCTTCGTGAGAATGAACTCCGCCAGGAGAGAGTAGACCCATTAAGTGAAGGTTTGAATCTTTTTGGATAACATTGTCAATAGCATCACAGATGGCTTTATTGTCACCAAAAGTTTTTTCTTCGATTGCTTTGTCAATTTTTGTAAGCTCTTGATAGACCACTCTACCACAGCCAATATTTACATGTCCAACTTCAGAGTTTCCCATTTGACCTCTAGGTAACCCAACTTCTAAGCTAGATGCGCTAATTAATGTTTTAGGAAAATCTTGCCAGATGCTATCCCAGGTAGGTGTATTTGCATTTCTGATGGCATTGAAGTAATCACTTTCGCTGTAGCCCCAACCATCCAAGATCACTAAAAGAGTAGTTTTTTTCATATTTATCCTCAAAAACTTTTAACTTTTGAAATTATTTTTAAATACGATTGTCATTATAACTTTATATTTGGAGTTTGTCTGCTTTGATACAAAAAAATGAAATGTTTTTATCTTTTATGTATTTTCCTAATATTATTTATGTGAAGTTAATTTTCTTATATAATTCTAGGTGGGTATTATCTACTTTTTATTAACCAGGATAATTTTTTATATATGAAAACAAGTAAACTGCCAGTCTTAAATAATACAAATGCTCTAAATGCTTTGATTAGTGCTTTTGCTGAAGAGTTGATGAGTAAAGGGTTTGAAGGTGATATACATTCTGATTATGCTTCAAGAATATCATCATCAATGGATAACAGTGTATATCATGTTGTTCCTGAGCTTATTGTTTTTCCATATGGTAAGAATGATGTTAATAGAGTTTTTGCATTAGCGAGTAAGAAGGAGTATCAAGAAATTAAATTTGCTCCTCGTGGAGGGGGTACTGGTACTTCAGGGCACTCATTATGTGCTGGGGTCATCATAGATACTAGTCGATACATGAATAATATTCTAGAAGTAGATTTTGATAATGGATATGTCAAAGTTGAGCCAGGTGTTGTGCTTGACCAGCTGAATGATACATTAACTGATTCAGAATATTTCTTTGCACCAAATTTATCACCTAGTAATAGAGCAACTTTAGGAGGTATGGTAAACACTGATGCGTGTGGTAAAGGTTCTAGAATTTATGGACGGACAAGTGCGCATGTCTTAGAGTTGGAGTGTACTTTAATAAATGGGCAGAAGTTATCTACTAAAAAAATTAAATTAAGTGATCTTAATGAAGATAAATTAAATGACATTGAGAAAAATATATACTCAATAGTTGTTGAACATATTATAGATAAGTACGAATTAATTGAGGAGAAATTTCCCAAGTTAAGTCGTTATTTAACAGGCTATAATCTTGCCAAAACCTATAACAAAGATGACAATACTGTCAATTTAAGCTACTTAATATCTGGTTCGGAGGGAACATTAGCTTTTGTTACGGAACTCAAACTTAAACTAACTAAAAAACCTAAATTTAAAGCACTGTTTGCGATTTCATACAATAGTTTTAATGATGCGTTGAGAGCTGCTAGAGATTTATTGTCATCTAAGCCATCAGCTATAGAGACCATAGACAATAATATAATTGAAATTGCAAAGGGCGATGAGATTTATCTCAAGATAAAGTATATGCTTGAAAAGAATAACTCTATTAATGTGGCAGCAGTAAATTTAGTTGAATTTATTGCTGATAGTCAACATGAGTTAGATAATATGACCTCGCGTCTAGAAAGGCAATTACTAGAAAAACAATCAGTGTTTCATTTCACAGAAAGCCAAACTGATATGGATAGTCTTTGGGAGTTGAGAAAAAAAGGTGTAGGCTTACTTGGTGCAATGAAAGGAGATCGTAAACCAATACCTTTCATTGAAGATACAACAGTAGCTCCTGAGAAATTAGCAGACTATATCAAAGAGTTAACAGTGTTGCTAGACTCTTATGGTGTAAGATATGGGATGTTTGGTCATGTTGATGTAGGGTGTTTGCATGTAAGACCAGCACTAGATATGTCCTCAGCTGAAGATTCTCAGAAGGTTAAACAAATTACTCAAAAGGTTAGTGAACTTGTTAGAAAGTATGGTGGGGTTTTATGTGGTGAGCATGGTCACGGCTATCGAAGTGAATATATAAAAGAGTACTTTGGTCAAGAGCTTTATGACTCATTAGGACATATCAAAAAAGTATTTGACCCGCATAATCAACTTAATCCGGGTAAAATTACTGTTCCAACAGGTAGTAAGGATAAGCTTGTAAAAGTAGATGGGCCATTCAGGGGTTATTCAGATGAGCAAGTGCCTAAAGATATGCGCGAACAATTTTCTGGAGCATATAACTGTAATGGTAATTCGCAGTGTTTAAACTATAATTTAGACACTGTAATATGTCCATCAGCCAAAGCTAGTAGAAACTGGTTATATTCACCAAAAGGAAGATCAGCGGTATTACGTGAGTGGCTTAATCAGCTTTCGGCAGCAGGATACTCAACAAAGGATAAAGTCTATAATACAGGTTTCGATAAAATAGAAGATTATCCTGATGATTTCTCTCATCAAGTTTATGACTCTTTGGATAAATGCTTAGGGTGTAAAGCTTGTGTGTCAGGTTGTCCTATAAAAGTTGATATCCCTACAATGAAATCGAAATTCTTATACCATTATCATTCTAAGTATAAGAGACCTGGTCTAGATTATTTCGTTAAATATAGTGAGTCACTGTTGAGAATCAACTTATATATGCCAAAAATATATAATGATATTTTTAATATTCAGTTTGTTAGAGCTGGATTGACTAATTTAGTTGGTTTTGCAGATACTCCAATCATCAGTTCGTTAAATTTAAGGTCAGAGCTCAAAAAAAGAGGCGCTCCAGAGTTTAATCTTGAAGAAATGAGAAGTTTGTCTACTGAACAGAAGAAAAGAGCTGTTTGTATCGTCCAAGATATATTTACATCACTGTATGATACTCATATAGTTCTGTCGTTGTATGATTTCTTGACAGCACTAGGCTTTAGAGTATATTTTGCTCCGTTTAGAGTTAATGGTAAGCCTTCTCATGTGAAGGGTTTTCTGAAGTATTTTAAAAAGCATGCTCTAAAAGCTACTAAACTATATAATCAAATAGCTGAAACTAAAGTCGAAATGATTGGGGTTGATCCTGCTATGACGCTGGTTTATAGAGATGAGTATAAACAAGCTTGTCGAGATAAAATAAGATTTAAAGTCAAACTGGTACAAGAATGGTTGATAACAAAACTTGATACCTTACCTACTATGCAAAAAATGTTAGATAAAGAGTTTAATCTTTTTAATCATTGTACAGAAAAGTCTTTATCTGTCGTATCAGTAGAGCAGTGGCAAAAAATATTTAAGCATTTCGGTGTTGAGACAAAAGCAGTTAAAGTTGGATGTTGTGGCATGTCTGGTAGTTTTGGACATGAGACTAAACATATTGATGCTTCTAAACATATTTATAATTTGAGTTGGAAAGCTAAAATTAAAGAAAGTGGTATAAGATCTGTGATTGCCACAGGATTCTCCTGTAGGTGCCAAGTGAAACGTATGGAAGGACATACAATAAAACATCCTGTTGAGATATTGGAATTAAATAGAAAAAAACAGCATAAAGTGTTGACACATAAAATCTAGTCAGTATAATAAACATCAAATCTTTAGGGTTGTTAGCTCAGTCGGTAGAGCAGTTGGCTTTTAACCAATTGGTCACAGGTTCGAATCCTGTACAACCCACCATTTATTTTACCTCTTACTTCAATTTTTTTGTAGTTATGGGTTGTTAGCTCAGTCGGTAGAGCAGTTGGCTTTTAACCAATTGGTCACAGGTTCGAATCCTGTACAACCCACCATTTACCTAAAATATTTCATATAAAAAACTTAATAGGTAAATAATTATTTATTAATATTATTATTTTGGAAGTTCCAATATAATATTAATACTTTAAAAGTTAGAAAATTACTATGTCTAGTGTAAATTTAAAACACCCAAGAGCTTTACCTATTTGCTTTCTTACTGAAATGTGGGAAAGATTTGGTTATGCAATAATTGCAACAACAATGATTTTTATTTTGATCCAAAGGTTTGACTTAAATGATAGTAAAGCAAATATTATAGTTGGCTCATTTAGTGCAATGCTTTATATAACATCAGTATTAGCGGGGCAAGTTGCTGATAAGCTTATAGGGTATTATCGTAGTGTGCTTTTGGGAGGCGTCTTCTTAATAGCAGGCTATACATATCTTGTGTTTGCAAGTGACTTATTTACCTTTTGCATTGCCTTAGGGGCTGTCTGTAGTGGCACAGGTTTATTGAAAACGAATGTTGGTAGCTATTTAGGTCACAGTTATAAGCCTGAAGATAATCACCGTCAGAGCGGATTCACAATATTTTATGTCGGGATAAATATAGGAGGATTGCTTGGTTTCTCAACCGCAGGTTATATATATAATTCTATGGGAGATATAGCAATATTTGTTTTAGCTGCGATAATGATTCTGATAGGAACTTTAACTTTTTATATAGGATTCAAAAAATTAAGTTTGGAATTGTACAGAGAAAGTGTCAGCGTTTTTCAATGGATTCTTGCTATAGCTATATCGATTGGTGGAGGGTTAGCAAGTGTAATTGTTATATACAACCCTAGTATTTCTAATTTGTTCTTAATTTTAATTATCATATTTAGTTTATTTGTTATATTTAAGGGTGCTAAAGATCCAAAAGATTTGAAGAAGGCAGTATCCTACCTAATATTTTTGATAGTTGCTGTAGCATTCTGGGCGTTATATAACCAAATATTTATGTCGTTAAATCTGTTTATAGATAGAGTTGTTGATCATAGAATTTTTGGAGTTAATATTCCAACTCAGTCATTTCTGATATTTAATACTTCGACAGTATTAGGAGGAGGTGTTTTATTAGGACTTTTATGGAAAAAATACAATTTATTAGACACCTATAAGTATTTAATAGGGATGTTTATATTAATCTTTATGTATGTGACTGTCGCAGTAGGAATTCATCTATCTGGAGTAGATACACAAAGTCTAGTAAGTGGTTATTGGGTTGCTTTATGCTATATCTGTCTTGGTTTTGCAGAGCTCTTTGTATCAGCAATAGGATTGTCTTTAGCAACTAGACTGGCTCCACGTGGACAGATAGGTGCTTATATGGGATTATGGCTAGTAAATATTGGTATTGGTGGATTTGTAGCAGGTATTATTGCAAATTTTGCAGCCATATCTGATAACAATATAAATAATATTATTGAACTTAAACATGTATATTTACATGGTTTTAATATCTATATCAGTATTGCTGTGATTGCATTTGTTATAACCATGGTAGCAACCTTTTTTATCAAAAAACTACTTGGTGATGATGCTTAAACTATAAGGAAAACATATATGGAAGTAATTCTTTAATATTTGTTTGTTTTATATCTGTTTTTTTGATGTTAGATAATATAATTGGACACTCAAGATCTAGAAGCTCAGACATAACTTGTCGGCAAGCTCCACATGGAGAAACTCCTTCCGGAGTGTCAGCAACTACTGCGAGTTTTTTGATATCTTCTTTACGATAGCCTTGTGCATAAGCATAGAATAATACTGTTCTTTCAGCACAGTTGCATAGTCCATAAGAAGCATTTTCTACATTAGCACCTTTTAAAATAGAGCCATCTTTCATTAATAGTGCAGCACCAACATTAAACTTGGAATATGGAGTATAAGCATTCTCAGCTGCTTGTATAGCTGCATCAATTAGTTTGTTGTTAATATCATTGCTCATTAGTGTTTATTTTTCCTTAGTTTTCAAAATTATTCTCAATTGAGTGTTTTATGATTGATATTATGTTTTGCATACCTTCATCATATCTGCTTTTATTGACTGATTCTGAAGTTGTTCTCTTTGCTAGAACTGTACATATACAGCTGGCTTGCAAGCCAAAAGTGGCACATACTGTAAGCAAAGCAGAAGACTCCATTTCTAGATTAAGAACGTTTAATTTTCTCCATTCATCTAGAGATTCTCTAAAATGTTTTCTTACATAACCGCTATAGCTATCTCTTCTTTCTTGGCACGGGTAAAAGGTGTCAGAAGATCCTGTAATTCCACAGTGAATATTTATATCTAATGATTTTGCTGAGTTGTATAAAGAACTATTTAACTTAAAGTCAGCAACCGCAGGATACTCTATTGGTGCATAATGATATGAAGTTCCATCTAGACGAACAGAAGCAGTGGTTAATATCAAATCACCAAAATCAATATTTTCTTGAATAGCACCACATGTTCCCACACGTATCAGTTTTTTGATTCCTATCATAGCTAGTTCTTCGATACATATTGCTGTTGAAGGACCACCCATACCTGTTGATATGATGACAGCATTTCTGCCAGCTACTTTAGCCAAATACGATGTATATTCTCTATTAGTAGCAAGAAACTTAGCATTTTTATCTAGCATTTTTGCTAAAGGCTCTGACCTTTTAGGATCTCCGGGAAGAATTGCGATTTCTGCACTATTTATCATCTCTTCACTTAATCCTATGTGATAAAGCACTTCATCTCTAGCCACGCGTTTATTAGCTATATTTATATTACTCATAACTTTAAATATTCAGATTTACTCATATAAACATTCTACTCTTAATAATTTTAAATAGAATATGTTAAGCAATTTTTTTATAATACTGCAAAAAGTAAATTTATAAATTATCATGAAGCAACAGTACGCGAATTTTGCAACCATTGAGAATTTTTTGTTATGTGAAACGCCTGATCAATGGATACAGAAAGCATTAGTAAATATAGAGCTTATGCTTGTAGATCATGCTCACTGTGAGATGAAAGCAGCATCTTCAGCTATGACATATATTTATAGACACCCTGACAAATATGAACTGGTAACTAGAATGTCTAAGATCGCTAGAGAAGAATTGGTACACTTTGAGCAGGTGTTGCGTATTATGAAAAAGCGAGATATTCAATACAAAGCTATATCAGCATCTAGATATGCTAGTCAATTAATCAAGGCCGCTAGGACAGATAAAGAAGGACGCTTTATTGATGCTTTGATAATTGGGGCATATATAGAAGCTCGTTCTTGCGAAAGGTTTGCAAAAGTTGCTCCATACTTGGACTCTGAATTACAGAAGTTCTACAATGGGCTATTAGAGTCAGAAAAAAGACATTTTACGATATATCTGCATTTTGCAGAAAAATATTCTTCTACAGATATTGGCGAAGATATCAAAAGAATAGGTGAAATAGAAAAGGATCTTATATTATCTTCAGATTCGGAGTTTAGATTTCATAGCGGTATCTAGGTATAGATTATTAACTTTACTAGATTATCGGTAATTTCCATTTATATATTATTGACATAATTCTTATTGTCAGACCAAAACCTATAATTATTGCAGCACTTATATATAGGTTTACATTTAGGTATATGAAAATAATGTTCATTCCTCCTACAACAGCTGCTACTGAAGCGTATAGCTCTGCTGTAAAAGCAACTGGGATATCATTACAGATCATATCACGCATGATACCTCCAGCAACGCCGTTAAGTATAGCTATAACAACACCAACTATAAAAACACTAAAGAACTGCATATTAAATACTTCAGTACAAATCTGGTGTGCAATGCTACTACCTATGTAAGCAAAAGCAATAAGACCAATTGAATCTAATATCAAAAATATTTTATAAAACTTATTAATGTATTTTTGTGTAAAGATAGCAATAATTGAGAAAAATAAACATATAACAATGTAATAAGGGTGGAGGATAATCGTTACAGGAAGATTACCTAAGATTAGGTCTCTGACTACACCGCCACCTAAAGCAGTTGTTAAAGCGATTGCTACAACTCCAAAAGCATCCATATTTCTTCGAGACGAAGATATAACACCTGTCATACTTTCAGCAATTATTCCTATAAGAAACATCACTGTAAAAATATAAGGTCCTGATATTCCAACGTGATACATGATTCATTTCCTGAAGCTAGAGTTGGCATATATTTTAGAGATTATTTTTAGAATTTAAATGGTTTTTTGTTATTAGGTTGGTATAACTTCTTTTTATTTCTTCTATGGACAGGTTTGAGCTAAGAGCATAAATATAAGTTACAAGAGAAAATATAAAAATTAGTAATAAAGTTAAGATTAAGGAAAAGTATTCTGGGTAGGTGTTATAGCAAAAAGATATAATAGTTATGCATATAATATGTAGAAAGAACCATAAACTCTTTAGAAAATGAAGCTTATGACTTTTTACTCGGGTTTTTTCTATTATGATAAATATAGTGCTACAAATAATTGCAAAGATAACAATATTAACAATGGTATTCCAGCCACTAAAGAAGATAATAATACTAGAGAAATAGAATGATAAGAAGCAAGTGACATCTGCAGCTTTTAGTTTGTATGCTCTATTTACATCTGGTATTGATTTTCTAAAGTTCATAGTGGCTAGTGGGCCAATTAGGTATGTAATAGCCATAAGTGCTGCAATAAATGTAGATACTTCTGCCCAGTTGTCAAATATAAAGAAAATAAATAAAGAAATGATAAAGCTAATTAACATATAGGTTTTCATGCCTTTTCTATTTTTTGTGGCATCTTGCAGTAAGATATTTTCTGTTATTAGGACATTCAATGACTCGACAGAAACTCGTAGATACATAACACCACATATAAATGGAAATGTTAGAGCTGAAAAATATAAGATAGTACTTAGGAGTCTTGAACCTATATTTGAAGCAACTACACCAAATGCTCCAAGCTCATTTGTTCCAACGTAGACATTATCAAAATTCTTAGCAGAGTAGAAGTAAGCGATTTGCACTAGAAGGAAAATTATTAAAGATATTAAAATCACTAGAATTATTGATAATGGAATGGTGCTTTTGGGGTTATGGGCTTCGCCAGCTATTTCTATAATCGTTTTAAAACCAATAAATGAGAATGCAATACCACCCATTGTGATAGCTGTGAAAATCTCTGACCATTTCCAAGTTAGTATATGTGGTGAGCTATCGCCGACATAGTGTGTAGCTTGTTCTGGAGTACTAAGGCAAAAAATCACTATAAATAAAGCCACAAATATTGGGATAATTATTTTTAGTATAGTGAAATAGCTATTTATACGAGATATCAAGCTTATTGATAAGAAGTTTAGTAAACAGGAAAGTGCCACAATAATTATACCTGCTATCATGTGATGAGTTTGGTTTTTTAGCAGTGTTGGGAAATATACCGCTAAATATTGGATAATAGCATGGCTTTCTATGGGAACAAACATCATATAAGAAAGCCAAGTAAATACTGCAAATATAAACCCAGTCATAGGACCGTATATAATAGTTGGAACTTTTGATGAAGCACCATTCGTTGAGAAAAGTGTACTAAACTCCATAAAGGATAGAGCAATTACAAAAGTGATTATTGCTGCAACAATCCAAGAAACTATAGATGCATAACCTGCTATTTTTGTACTATATTCGGCAGTAAATAGCCAGCTTGAGCCTATTAAAGAAGTAATCCCTATACCGATTAAACTAGTCAAACTAATACTTTTTTGCATATAAATATAAAACCTCAAATTTGTTATGCAGTTATCAAAATATCTAACATAATAAGTATTTATTTAAAGATTATGGTTTATTCGTAAGTTTAAAGATAATTAATTTTTTAAATACGGGCTATTAGAAAAATCAATTTGCTTTATGCCTACTCCTAAGTGATTATGAAATAAAACTGATTTATTATTTGCCTTCTTTTAAGTATCTAAGGCAGATAAGTTTCAGTAACAAAATATTTTATTTAAACATTATAAGAAAAATTAAAACTAAGAGGAAAGTATGATGAAATATCAAGCAAATAATTTTATAAATGGTCAACAAGTTAAGCCAACAGGAACTACAGTTATTGATATAGATAATCCTCAAACTGGTGAAGTAATTGCCAAGATGACTTGTTCATCTGTTGAAGATTTAAACAATGCTGTGAATATAGCTAAAGAGGCTCAAGAAGCTTGGGGAAACACTACGTTTAAGACAAGAGCTCAGGTATTTTTTAAATACAGACAGCTTTTGGAAGAAAATTTTGAAGAATTAGCAGAGCTTTGTGCTGAAGAGAATGGTAAAACAGTTGCAGAAGGTGCTGCAGAAATAGCAAAAGCTATGGAGCTTTGTGAACTTGCAATATCTATCCCTCAAACGCTAGGTGATAGAAGACAAGTTATTAGTACAGGTATTGAGTGTAAAGAGCAAAGAACTCCTCTTGGAGTAGTTGCAAGCATTGTACCATTAAACTTTCCAGTTATGGTTCCTCATTGGACTATTCCAATGGCTCTAGTTTTAGGTAATGCGATGATTGTGAAGCCTTCAGAAAGAGTACCATTATCTTGTATAAGAACTGCTGAGTTATTAAAACAAGCAGGTCTACCTGATGGTGTGTTTAATATTGTTCAAGGTGATAGAGATATTGTAGAGGGTATTTGTGATCACGCAGATATTAAAGCAGTATCATTTGTTGGATCTAGTCCTGTAGCGAAGATCGTATATGAGAGATCGGCTAAGTCAGGCAAAAGATGTATTGCTTTGGGAGGTGCTAAAAACAATTTATTACTATTACCAGATGCTGATCCTGATATGGCATCAAGCGATATTGTGGCATCTTTCACAGGGTGTGCAGGTCAAAGATGTATGGCAGCATCATTACTAATAGCAGTTGGTGATGTTGATCATATTATTGAAAAAGTTGTGGAGAAAGCTAAGGATGTACAAGTTGGTGTAAATCTTGGTGCAATCATAACAAAAGAATCTAAAGATAGAATAGAAAACTACATTACTAAAGCAAAAGATGCTGGATGTAAGATTTTACTTGATGGTAGAAATTCTGTAGTTGAAGGTAAAGAGGGTGGTTACTATGTGAACCCGACTATTATCGATGGTGCAGAGTTTGGTCAGCCATGGTCTTGTGATGAGATTTTTGGTCCAGTTGTAACTATTATTAGGGTTAAAAATATTGAAGAGGCTATCAAGATTCAAAACTCATCTATATATGGAAATGGTGCATCTGTATATACTCAAGATGGTGAAGCTGCGACTTATGTTATTGATAGGTTAACAGCTGGTATGTGTGGTGTGAATATTGGTGTACCAGTTCCGAGAGAACCATTTGGATTTGGTGGTTGGAAAGACTCTAAATTTGGTGTTTCTGATATTACAGGATCTCAACCGGTAGATTTCTGGACTCAGACTAAGAAAATTACAACAAAATGGAATGCTAAGCATAAGAAAGATTGGATGAGCTAATATTTACTCAGGCTAAAGTATTTAAACAAAAACTATATTGTATTTTTTAGGAGAGAGATATGAGTATTAGAGAACAAATCAAACAAAATAATATTGATTATAACGTTTTTACTTGGGTGAAACAAGGTGGTTTAAATCCTGCATGTATCGAAAGAGGAGAAGGTTCTTTCATATATGATTATGATGGTAAGAAAATTTTAGATTTTACTGCGGGTTTGATCAGTGTAAATCTAGGGCATGGTAATCAGTCTGTAATTAATGCTGTAACAGAGCAAATGAAAGCAATTGCTTTTCCTGCACCTGTTCACGCTACTAAAGTTAAAGGTGAGTTAGCAAAGAAATTAGCAGAGCTTTTACCGGGTGACTTGAATAAAGCTTATTTTACATTGTGTGGAGCAAGTGCAAATGAAGCTGCAATCAAGGCCGCTAGAGCATATTCAGGTAAACAGAAAATACTAACAAGGTATAGATCTTTCCATGGTGGTAGTTATGCTACTATGACGCTAGGTGGTGATCCTAGAAAACTTCCTCACGATGCTGATGGTATTCCTGGTGTTGTTCATTTTGAAATACCATCTACTTATGATGGTATCTATAATGAAAACCCTAAGAAACAAACAGAAGAAGCTTTAAAGCATTTAGAAAGAGTAATTAACTACGAGGCTGCTGAAAATATTGCTGCAATTATGCTTGAGGGAGTAAGTGGTACATCTGGTTGCTACCTATATCCAGAAGGCTACATGGAAGGTGTAAGAGAGTTATGTAATAAGTACGGTATTTTACTAATCGTTGATGAAGTAATGAGTGGTTTCTGCCGTACTGGCAAATGGTTTGGTTTTATGAACTATGATATCGTGCCAGATATCGTAACCATGGCAAAAGGTATTACATCATCATATTTACCATTAGGCTGTTGTATGCTTTCTGAAAAGATTATGGCTAAATTCCAAGAAACAGCTTTTGTACTAGGTGCTACATATAGTGGTCATCCAGTATCTTGTGCAGCGGGTCTTGCGACTATCAATGAATATGAAAGACTAAATATACTTGATAATGTAAATAAAATGTCTGCATACTTTGGTGAAAAAGTAGAGGAGCTAAAAGCTAAGCATAAATGTATTGGTGATTATAGGTCAAAAGGTCTATTAGGTTGTTTTGAGCTTGTCAAAAATAGAGAAACAAAAGAGCCATTAGTTCCTTATAATGCTAAAGATGTTAGTATTACAACTAAGATTGCAGGTAAATTCAAAGAGCTAGGTTTACACTCTTTTGTAAGATGGAATCATATATTTGTTGGGCCGCCACTAACAATTAGTAAGGAAGAACTGGATATAGCTGTGACTGTTCTTGATGAAGTATTTACTTTAGCTGATACTTTCTGTGACTAGACTAGTATTCTTGTTTCTGCAACCAATCACAAAATAGTTTAACAATTTTCGTGTGGTGCTTATTTTTCTTCAATATAATTCGATGATTTCTTGTCATTACAATATTTTTTACATTAATAACCTTTAGTGAGTTATTGTCTATCTCACTAAGGCTTACATTAGGTACAGTTGCAAGAAAATCGCTGTTTGCGACATATACTTTAACAGCTTCAATATTCGGTAGATAGAAATCATCATCAATGAAAGAGTTTGTACTTTCTTTTATCATGTCACCATTTTTTGTAAAAACTATATCTCCTAGAACAATGTTCACTTTAACATCGTAGTCACCAGCCCATTTCCTCATGATATTTGAGTTTTTATCTATCTTGGTTATAAGAATATCTCGCGTTGTAAAAGTGTCATGATAATATGCCCATTTATATCCAAAAACATCATCAATGTTAATAGAGTCATACTTTGCAAGTGGGTGGTTTTTATTGCAGATTATTTTGAGTTCAGACTTTTTTATAATGATTTCTTCTGATTTCATTTCATGTAAAAGAACACGTCCCTCGACAAAGCCTATTTCACATATTTCATTTTCAATATTAGCGAAAGTTTTATCAAGGTTATCACTGATAATATTAATCTTTATGTTTGGGTATTCTGTCTGGAATTTATAAAGTAGTTTTGGCAGTACATAAGTTGCTATCACAGAGTTTGCAGCTACAGAAATGTCACCTTGTAGGTTTTCATTGGATTTATTAAATAATTCAAACTCATTTGATTTTTCTATGATTTCAATAGCTTTCTTAAATAGGGCTTTACCGTCACTATTTAGGCTTAGACCACTTTTATTACGGTCAAAAAGTTTTATTTCAAGGATTTTTTCTAACTGACCTAAACTAATACTAGCTGCAGATTGTGATATAAAACATGACTTGGCACCTTCGCTGATAGATTCAGCTTTTGCGACTTCAATAAAAACTTTCAGATGTTTGAGAGTTATACGCATAATGGAGGATAAGTACTACTAAAAATATATTCACAAATTGTAGCATAATTGAGCTATTTAAAAGTCTAAATATATAAAGACTTATTTTTTACGTAGAAGTTTGGCGGATAGAGTACTTGTGGTTTTTTCTTTTAATATATCAAAACCATCAAGTTTATATGTAGCTGTTTTTTCAGTTTCTACATAAATCAATGTTTCATTAGGAATATTTTGATTTTTTAATATTGACTCTAGAGCTTTTGGAGTAATGTTTTTATTGAATGGAGGGTCTAAAAATATAATTAGCTTAGAATTTTTGGCGTCAAAATTTGCAAGGGCTTTTATACTATCGGCTTTATATATTTCACAATTCTTTATTTCCAATGTATTAATATTTTCTTTGATTTGCTGCAAAGCTTTAAAATTAAGTTCATAGAATATGGCTTTTGAAGCACCTCTTGATATGCTTTCTATACCTAGGCTACCACTACCAGCAAAAGCATCAATGCAAATGCTATCATGTATATATGGAGCTAACCAATTAAAGATAGTTTCTTTAAGTTGATCAGAGGTTGGGCGTAAGCCATTTACATTAGGGAACTTAAGCCTTCGATTCTTATATTTTCCAGATATTATACGAATAGTATTTGTCTTCACTTATTCGATATCTCCAACCATTACTGTGATTATGTTATTTTCTTGTATCACTTGATAAGCATTATGAATTTCTTTAGCAGTAACATTATTAATATGCTCAACATAAGTATCAAAGAAATCTAAAGGTAGATTTTTATTTGCGATTGAAGATAGCATATTTAATTTAGAGCTATTTTTTACACTACTGAGTAAATGCGTGCCTTCAATATGCTTTTTAGAGTTTGTTAGGGTTTGTTCATCTATAGTTGAATTGATGAAATTACTATAGACAGTGTTTATAGTGTCTATAGCAAGGTTTGGATTACTTGTTTGAGCCGATATTAAAAAACTACCGTAATCGGGATTAATATTTGCTGTGCTTGATATGTTGTAAACCAGTCCAAGCTCTTCACGAACTTTATTGAAAAGCAAAGAGTTTAAACCGCCACCACCAAGTATCTCATTTCCTAGTTTTAGAGGGAAGTATAATGGATCGTTAATTTCGAGTAATAATTGATGACCAACTAGTATTGCAGTTTGTTTACTTGGAAATTTGTTTTTAACTATTTCGATATTGTTTTTTTGTTGAGCAAATTTTTGCGTATTTTTTTTACCTTTTGGTAGGAGGCTAATTATTTTTTGAGAAATACTTTCAGCCTGAGATTTATCTATAGCACCAACTATACATATATTGGCATTATTTGCACAAATATTTTGATTAAAGAAATCTTCAATATCTTTTTTTGATATTTTTTTAATAGTTTCTTTGTAGCCAATTGTTGGCTTACTATAAGGGTTATTTGCAAAAATATGCTTTGAAAATTCAAGTGATGCTAGGTAGTTGGGCTGTTGATATAAATAGTCAATATGAGTAAGAGTCTGAATTTTTTCTCTTTCTAATATATCAGGATCAAAGTCTGGAATAGTAAAAACTTCTTCTAATATATTAATAGTATTGCTAATAATATTATTATCATTTAACAAGCGAATTTTTATATTAAAAAATTCTTTAGTAGTTTCTGAATGTATAGATATTCCATTATCAGTTATTTTATTTATAAGTTCTTGCTCATTAGACTTCTTAGTCTTTGTAGCAAACATTCCTACTGCCAAATCAGCTAAACCATTCAATTCTCCATCAAATGCAGAGCCAGCTCTAAAGTTAAGCTGTATATCAATCATTGGTAAACTTGGAGATTCTTGGAAATATACTGTTGTATTATTTATATTAAATTTATGGATCATGATTTTTAATCCTTTAATAAGTGAAGAGATGTAAGGTTTGATTTGTCAAAATATCTGTCTAGTACACGGTTAACATCACTAGTTGAAACATCATAAAGTTTTTCAAGATACTTATAGTAGTCAACATCTAGATTTATACTGGCAAGAGAACCTATTAAATTTGCTTGAGTTTCAAGAGAATCCATAGCAAACACTTTATCAGCTTTTATAGTTACTTTTGCTCTATCAAGCTGCTCTTGGGTTATACCATTGTTTTTTAGCTTTATAATTGAATTCTCTATTTCATTTTGGATTTTATCTAAGCTTTGGTTGTGGTTTGCTATAGCTGTAATCATAAAAAGATCCTCACCTTTTATGAAGGGAGAGTATTCGCTATCAATATGACAACATAGATTTTTATCTCTAACAAGCTCTTGTTGTAATACTGATGCATCAGCACTACCAATAATATTATTTAGGATCATTAAGGCAAAAGGATCATTATCATGATAATCAGTTGTTAGCGAGGGTGTTATGTATCCTAATATCGCAGCATCTGTATCATTTGGTGATTTTTGTACTTTTGAGTGTCTATAGCCAATATTTATTAAGCTTGGCTCTTTTTCTATATTAATTAATTTAGATTTAGGAATACTGCCGAAGTAATCCTTTATCATAGGTATAGCTGATGATTCATCAATATCACCTACAAGAACAATACTAGCGTTATTTGGGGCGTAATTTTGTTGATACCACTTTTTTAGATCATTAAGAGTGTAATTTTCAATATCTTCACGCCAACCAATTATTGGAGTGTGTCGTGAATTATTTTGATATGCAAGTCTCATAAATTGTTCAAAGGCGTAGCTAAATGCTTTGTCATCTACACGTAGATTTCTTTCTTCGAGTACAACTTTTCTTTCAGGGATAAATTCATTTTCATCAAAGAGTAGGTTAGACATTCTCGATGACTCAATAGATAGGCTTAGTTCTAGATTTTTTTTATGCCAAAATTGGTAGTAAGCAGTATAATCAAAACCTGTGAATGCATTTTGTACACCCCCATTATTCTCTACTATACTATTAAGCTCATCTTTGGAGTATTTGTTAGTACCTTTAAACATCATATGTTCAAGCATGTGAGATATGCCAGTTAGTTTAGTGGGTTCGTATGTAGAACCTACTTTATACCAAATCTGTGCAAGAGTGACGGGAGCTCTCAAATCTTTTTTAATGTATATACTTAAATCATTGTTTAAGGAATATTTGTTAATGCTCATATATTATTTTATGTTTCTTTAGATTTTATAAATAGATAAATTAGTAATATTAATGCAACAACCGTAGGTCCTGCAGCACCAATTATTGTTGGTAAGTGCAGAATCAGCGCAATTGGGCCAAATATTTGGTTAATAATAAAAAATGCGAATCCAAAAAATGCTCCTAAAAGTAGCTTGAGTATTAGGGTTGATGATCTTGTGGATCCTATACTTAAAGGCACAGAAAGTAGTATTAATACCATTAAAGCTATAGGCTGAAAAATTTCTTGCCAAAATTTTAGTGATATAGAGTCCTTTGCCTGACTATTGGAAAGCATATATTTAGTTAACTGAGTAAAGTTTAGATAATCATTATCGTTGATAGTAATAACTTTAGCTACAGATATTGGTATTGGATTAGACCAGATAGCTTTATAAACATTTTCTTTGACACTTATATGTTTGGCATTGCTGTTGGGGAATGTTACAACACTTACATCAAACACATTTGCTGTCGCATCATTTACGTATTCAGCTTTTTTTGCATATCTAACCTGTTGCACTTGGTTATCACTGGTTATAAACTTTCTTATTCCGAATGCTTTTCCTCCATTAGGATCTATATTTGAGATATTCATAAACCCGTCAGAAGTTTTGAGCCACAAGTCGTGAGTGTTATATGCAACGGTGTTTGAGTCAGCGAGCTTTTGTAATACTGGAGCTATATAGCCACCAAAAACCATTGTGATGATAGAGCCAATTATACCGACTAATACTACCCCTTTTGCAATTTGAGCAGTAGAGCGACCAAAAGATCTTAATACTATTATTTCGGAGTTGTTTGCAAGTAAGCTAAGCCCCATTAGTGCTCCCACCATAGCACAAGCAGGAAGTAATGTGTATAAGATTCCTGGTAACTGATATATAGTTACTATAATAAGCTCTATGTTACTTGCGCCTGTATCATTATTACTTACCTGTGCTAGATATGTGAAAATAAAAAATAAAATACAAAAGATCAAACTTACAACAAGAAAACTGCTAAATACTGTTTTAAAAATGTAACGATCAATACGGTTTAAAAACATTTACTTTTCCTTTTTAGATGATCCATTATCTTTTCTTATTGTTCTAATAGCATAAATTATAAAAAAGATATGTGGAAGCCAGCAGCCTATCCAGATTGGCAATTTACCACCAACCATAAGAGTGTTAACAAACATATTACTACATAAGTATACGGCCAGAACAACAACAGAGGGCAGCAGTTTAGCATATTTATTTTGTCTTGGTCTTAATCTACAAAGAGCAAGAGCCAACAATGATGCTACAATTACAGAAATAGAGTTATTGATACGACCAAAAAGTTCCCCACGTGAAACTGTTCCGTTGTCACTATCAGAAAAATTTTCTATTAATGTGTGCATGTATAGCCTATCAACTTTATCGTGATTGTAATCACGGTCAGAAGTGTCAAAAATAGTGTATATGGCATTCTTAGCAGTGTCATAAGAGTGTTCGTATGTTTTAGGTTCTTTTGTATAAATATGAGCATCGTGGAAGTCTACGTATGCTGCACCTTTATCTGTTATAACCTTTGCTATAGGGGCTGTTACAACTTTGTATTCATCACTATTATCTGTACCCATATATAAGAAAACGTCTTTAAGCGTGTTTCCTGATTTACTTTTTATATATATGACTTTTCCATCAGTAGTTTTAATTATCTTGTCATCTGTTATTGATGATAGTAGTGCTTTTGCAGTCAGTGATGCTTGATAGATGTCCTGCGTCTGTTTAGATAACGGATTAATATACATTACTGTCAAAAATGTTATAAAGGTTAAAGCATATACAGGCTTCATAGTGTTTTTGACAATTTGCATCCATGTGACACCGCCGGCAAGCGTTACAAACATTTCATTGTTTGCAAAGTACTTACCAAAACAAATCACAATAGCTAAAAATATTGCGATAGGAGCGACAAGACTTACATTTCCAGGTATTGTTAATATTACAAATTTTATTATAGAGTCAATTCCAAGACCCTGTGAATAGGCCTGCTGAAAAAGTCGAATAAGTAAATTGGCAGACACAATAGATATTATAAAAAGAGTAATAGATGTGAATGTATTAACTATGTCTTTGTTGTAATATTTTTCTAGAATCAAAGTATGCCACTATATTTATATAATAATTATGCTAGTAGCAATTCTATATTTTTTATAAGCAAAAGTCAGTAAATAAGAATAACTAGCTTTTAAATTTAATGCGATAAATGTCGTTTTTTGATATTATGTTTGAAAATATGTTACAAAAAATACAGGATCTCTAATGAAAATTGTTGTAAATAATCAGTCGACTTTGTCCGCTGAAGTGTTGATTGTTGCTCAAGAAAACCTTAAGAAACTTGTTGAAGAAACAAAATGTCCAAATTCAAAGTCTTTACTAGATAAAAAAGTTTTTAAAGCTGAGTCTAGTGAGGTTCTTCCTTTACTACATGGTGATAAAGTTGTAGTTCTGCTAGGTCTTGGGCTTAGACAAGATTTTATAGCTTCAGAATACGATAAAATTATTGCAAAGGTAGCCGAACAGCTTAAAAAATTAAACATAAAAGAGGTTTCTGTAAATATAGATTATATCTTTGCAAATTATAATGAGAAGCAGTTTACTTTAGACACCATTAGAGCATTGATTTCTGAAACCTATGTTTTTGATCAATTAAAATCTAAAAAAGAGAATTTTTCATTAGAACAAATCGAATTAGTATATTCAGGAAATCAAGATTTGGAAGAGTCTGCTAAGGTTGGTTCAGCAATTGCGTGTGGCCAGAATTATGCCAAGGATTTGCAGAATCTTCCAGCAAATATTTGTAATACAGATTATATGCTAAATGAAGCTAGAGATTTAACATCTAAATATGAAACATTTAATCTTAACTATTTAGATCAGGATGCTATGGCAGAGCTTGGAATGGGCTGCGCATTAGCTGTGGGTCGTGGCTCAGATATGTCTAATTATACTGTATGTATGGAATATAATGGTGGTGATGAAGATCAGGCTCCGATAGTACTTGTTGGTAAAGGTTTAGTGTTTGATAATGGAGGTATCTGTATTAAGCCCGCTGCTGGAATGGATTCTATGAAAATGGATATGGGCGGAGCTGCTGCTGTTATGGGTACAATGAAAGCTCTAGCAATGCTGAACCTTCCTATTAACGTTGTTGGTGTTATGGGGCTTGCAGAAAATGCTGTAGATGCTAGATCATATAGACCAGGTGATGTACTTAAAAGTATGAAAGGTATAACGGTAGAGGTAAGTAATACAGATGCAGAAGGTCGTCTAGTGCTTTGTGATACTTTAACTTATATTGGTAAATATAATCCAAAAGCAGTTATTAATATGGCAACCCTGACAGGTGCTATGATTATCTCTTTAGGAGATGCATTTTCTGGAATGTTTGCTAATAGCGATAAACTTGCCAATAGTCTTCAGCAAGCAGCCGATGTCTCTAATGATTTAGTATGGAGACTGCCTTTGCATAAGCCATACTTTAAAAAGTTAGAAAGTAAAGTTGCTGATATGGATAATTGTGGTCGCGATAGATCAGCAGGCTCTATAGTTGCAGGATTGTTCTTATCAAAGTTTACAGAAGATTATGAGTGGGCTCATCTTGATATCGCTGGATCGGCAATGGGAGATTTTGCAAATTGCAAAGCATCTGGTAGACCAGTACCATTACTTATACATTATCTATTGTCGCAATCTAAATAACATATATTTCTCTCTAGTATATTTTTTCTAGTATGGTAGAATACTTCTGTAATTAAATATCACCTCTTTTAGATTTTAATTACGGAGATTAAAAATGCTAAGAATTACTCAACAAGCGATCACTTTTGATGATGTATTGCTTTCACCTAGATATTCGAACGTACTTCCACATCAGGTAGATTTGAAAACAAATATTACTAGGAATATTCAATTAAATATCCCTTTAGTATCTGCAGCTATGGATACTGTTACTGAGTCACGCCTTGCTATAGCTATAGCTCAAGAAGGTGGGATTGGAATTATACACAAAAATATGTCTATACAGGCTCAAGCTCAAGAAGTTAAAAAAGTTAAGAGATTTGAGAATGGGATGGTGATTGATCCAATTACCATAAAACAAGAGAGCTCAATCAAAGATGTCATGCAGCTTGCAAAAGAACATAATTTCTCTGGTTTTCCAGTCGTTGATGATACTAATAAGATTATAGGTATTGTAACTAAGCGTGACTTTAGATTTGCAAAAGATTTAGATGAGCCAGTGAGTTCTATAATGACACCTAAAGATCAGTTAGTAACAGTAGCTGAGGATGCTTCTCAAGGTGCAATCAAGAAAAAACTTCATGAGCACAAGATAGAAAAGTTACTTGTAGTAAATGAGCAAGGCGAACTAGTTGGTTTGATAACTACAAAAGATATTGAAAGATCACAAAACAAGCCTAATGCTTGTAAGGATTCGCTTGGTCGTTTGAGAGTTGGTGCTGCAGTTGGCACAGCGGCTGACACTAAGGAACGTGTCACGGCATTAGCAGCAGAGGGCGTTGATATAATTGTTGTTGATACAGCTCATGGCCATTCTCAAGGTGTACTTGATATGGTTAATTGGGTCAAAGAGAATTATCCAAAAATTGAGGTTGTAGGTGGGAATATTGCTACAGCAGAAGCTGCGAAGGATCTTGTTAAAGCTGGTGCTGATGCTGTTAAAGTGGGTATAGGCCCGGGTTCAATATGTACAACAAGGATTGTTGCTGGTGTTGGTGTGCCACAGATTACTGCGATATCAAATGTTGCTGAAGCTTTAGAAGGCACAGGAGTTCCAGTTATTGCGGATGGTGGTATCAAGTTCTCTGGAGATATAGCAAAGGCCATAGTAGCTGGAGCTTCAGTGGTTATGATTGGTGGTCTTTTTGGTGGTACTGAAGAGTCTCCTGGTGAGGTGGAACTTTTCCAAGGACGTTCTTATAAGTCATATCGAGGTATGGGATCTCTAGGTGCTATGGAACAAGGCTCTTCTGATAGATACTTCCGTGGTAATACTGATGCTAAAAAATTTGTTCCAGAAGGTGTCGAAGGTAGAGTGCCTTACAAGGGGCATCTTGCTGCAGTTATACATCAGTTAATAGGTGGATTAAGATCTAGTATGGGGTATACTGGTTCAAAGGATATTCAGACTATGCGTACAGAGCCAACTTTTGTTCAAATTACAGGTGCTGGGTTCAAAGAATCTCATGTACATAACGTTACAATTACGAAAGAACCACCTAATTATCAATCTTAAAGCTCTTTATTTTCGTTCTATTAAGCTATAATTTACTATTATTTTTTAGTAGATATAAAGTGATGTCTGAAGCTATACTGTTTCTAAATGGTAGTATCAATTTGTCTTTTTGTGAAAAGTACATTAGAAATATTTTGAATAATTACGATATATTTTGTGCAGATGGTGCTTACAAAAAGATTAGTGAATCTGCTTGTTTAAGTCCAAAAGTTAAAAAAGTTGTAGGTGACTTTGATTCATTCGCTGTTCTAGATGATGAGCTATTTCTTATTGATAAGGATCAGTACTCTACAGATTTTGAAAAATCTTTAGAATATATTATCTCTTTGGGTGTTACAAAGGTTTATGTCTTTGGAGCATCAGAGGGAGAAATGGATCATTTTTTATGCAATATTAGTATTGCTAAAAACTATATGCGAAGATTAGATATTGAGTTTATAGATACTTACTCTAGATATTTTTTTATACCTAAGAAGTATAGTATAGGCGGTGTGCTTGGTAAGATGTTTTCAGTTATGCCTTTTGGATATGCAGAAAATATATACTATAATGGTCTCAGGTATCCCTTATCTGGTGAGACCTTGAGTATAGATACTGGTACAGGTGCAAGAAACTATGCTATTGAAGATAGGGTGGAAATATCTTACTCAGATGGAGATATTTTATTATTTATATCGCATGCAAAATATAAGGATAGATTAAATGACATTTTGTAATAATTCTAGAAAGGGACTAAAACAACAGAATGTAAACTTGAAACAAGAGTTCGCAGTAGATGATCATAGAGTTGAAAAATTATCTTTGAAGCTTGAAGGTATTTACTTTGATTATTCAAAAAATCTTGTTAATGATGCTATATTAAAATCTCTTTTAGAAGCAGCTGATCAGTCTAACCTTAAAAATAAGATTTTGCAGATGTTCACAGGAGAAAAAATCAACTCTACAGAGAATAGATCTGTTTTGCATACTGCGTTACGTGATTTATCTAATTCTCCACTAGTCATAGATGGACAGGATATTCGCAAAGAAGTCAATGAAGAGAAGCAACGTGTAAAAGCTCTTGTTGAAAAAGTAACATCAGGAGAGTGGAAGGGCTTTTCGGGTAAAAAAATTACGGATATTGTAAATATCGGTATTGGAGGTTCAGATTTAGGGCCAAAAATGGTTGTTAGAGCGCTGCAACCATATCACTGTATAGGTCTAAAAGTTCATTTTGTTTCAAATGTTGATGCGGATTCATTATTACAAGCTTTACATGTTGTTGATCCTGAGACTACTTTGTTTATTGTGGCATCTAAATCATTTTCGACAGAGGAGACTCTTTTAAATTCCATATCTGCTAGAGAGTGGTTGCTGGATCATTATGATGATGAAAAAGCTGTAGCTAATCACTTTGTGGCTATATCTAGTAAATTAGATAAAGTAGAAGAATTTGGTATAGATCTTGAACACTGCTACAAGATGTGGGATTGGGTTGGTGGACGCTATTCATTATGGTCATCAATTGGTATGTCGATAGCTTTTGCAATTGGCTATGATAATTTTGAGAAGCTGTTAGCTGGTGCATACTCTGTAGATAAACACTTTAGAGAAACGAGCTTTGATAAAAATATTCCTGTAATTATGGGATTGTTAGCCAGTTACTATTCATGTGCTTATGCTAGTCAGTCACAAGCATTACTTCCTTATGATGAAAGGCTCTGTTATTTTGTGGACTATCTTCAACAAGCTGATATGGAGAGTAATGGTAAATCTGTGAATCTTGCTGGAGAAACGGTTAATTATCAGACTGGCGTGGTGTTATGGGGTGGTGTCGGTACAAATGGGCAACATGCTTTTCATCAACTGTTACACCAAGGTAATGTTTTTATTCCTGTTGATTTTATAGCTGTGGCTACAAGCCATCATAGATATGATAATCATCAACAGGCTTTACTAGCTAATTGTTTTGCTCAGTCACAAGCACTAATGTTTGGACAATCTTACGATATGGTTTATAATGAGCTCTTAAATTCTGGTCTAAGTGAACAGCAGGCAAAAAAGATAGCTCCTCACAAAGTAATTCCAGGGAATAGGCCAAGTACTACTATTATGCTTGATGAGCTTAGCCCATATACTCTTGGGGCTCTTGTTGCTTTATACGAGCACAAGATATTTGTTCAAGGAGCACTGTGGGGTGTGAATAGTTACGATCAGTGGGGTGTTGAACTTGGTAAAAAACTTGGTAAAAATATTTTAAAGGCAATGAGCGATGATTCTTCTGATGAGTATCAGAATCTTGATGAGTCAACTAAATGGCTTATAGCAAAGGTAAAAAATAAATAATGTTTGTTAGTAAGAAAAAAGGCTTTTCTTTAGTTGAGACAATGGTTGTTATTGTCATTATGACTATATTGATGATGGCAGCAATTAGTTCTTTTACCTTTTTTTTTAAAACATTTGCTGAGACTAGATTGACTAATTTACAAAAGTTTATTGAGTATAGTGTTATTAGGGCCCGCTCTGATGGCAGGACTGTTATAATTTGTGCAGCTACTCCAGATAGTTTTGATGAATCAGGTAAATTGGATAGAAATAGTTTGTCTTGCTCTAATTCAAGATTGTGGGGTGACGATCCTCTCGTTGCTTTTGAAAGTACTGATGGTACAGAAATATATGATGGTAATACTGATGAGATAATAGCAAACCTTCCTCAGGGAAATAATGGTCGTATTTATCTTAATTTAGCGGGAAATCCTAGCTTTATTAGGATTGCGCCTAACGGTTTTATGGCTACAGGTAACGGTAATATTACATATTGTGATAGAAATAATAATTATCAAGCAGCATTAGTTATTAACTTGGTCGGTAGAGTAGTTTATACTGATAGTCCTACGAGAGATGGTGGTGGGGCATTTACTTGTGAATAGTTTGATTTGTGTTATTAAAAGGAGAGAATAAATAATGACAAATGATAGAGTACCTATGACTCCAGTAGGAGAAGAGGCATTAAGAGCAGAGCTAAATAGACTAAAAAAAACTGAAAGACCTGCGATTATTGAAGCTATAGCAGAAGCTCGTGATCATGGAGATCTTAAAGAGAATGCTGAATATCATGCTGCTAGAGAGAGACAAGGTATTATAGAAGGTAGAATTAAAGATATAGAATCAAAACTATCTAATGCTCAAGTTATTGATGTAACAAAGCTTCAAGCCAATGGTATGGTTATATTTGGAGCTACAGTTACAATTATGAATATTGATACGGAAGAAGAAACTACATATCAGATAGTTGGTGAGGATGAAGCAGATATAGATAATCATAAAATATCTGTTATTGCACCTTTGGCACGCGCTTTAATTAAAAAAGAAGAAGGCGATGAAGTTACCTTGGATACGCCTAAAGGTAAAGTCACTTACGAAATCTTAGAAGTAGAATACAAATAATCTAAAATTCAACGGATATTTCTCTAAAATTCTTTATGAAAAAAATTATCATTAAGGGTGCAAAAACCCATAACTTAAGAAATATTGATGTTGAGATACCTAGAGACAAGCTTACTGTTATTACAGGCTTGAGTGGTTCTGGTAAATCATCATTAGCATTTGATACGCTATATGCAGAAGGCCAAAGACGCTATGTCGAATCATTGTCTTCTTATGCTAGGCAGTTTTTATCAATGATGGATAAGCCGGATGTTGAGCATATAGAGGGCCTTTCGCCGGCTATCTCAATTGATCAGAAAACGACATCTCACAACCCAAGATCTACAGTTGGGACCGTTACAGAAATATATGACTATCTGAGAGTCTTCTTTGCTAGGGCTGGAACTGCTAAATGTCCAGTACATCATATCGAGCTTAAAGCACAGACAGTTAGCCAGATGGTTGATAAAATTTTAGAGTTTGATGAGAAAGCTCGGTTAATGATACTTGCTCCGATCATTTCTCAGAAGAAAGGTACTCACCATACTTTGTTAGATAAAATATTAGCACAGGGTTATATCCGCGTTCGTATAAATGGTGATTTTTTTAATCTAGATGAGGATTATCCAGAGTTAGATCGCTATAAGAAACATAATATAGATGTTGTAGTTGATAGATTTAAGCCTAAGAAAGACAATGATCAAAGAATTGCAGAGTCTATAGAGACCGCTTTAGATCTTGGTAATGGTATCGTCAAATTAGCAGATATGACTAACGAAAATGCTGAAGATATCTTATTCTCATCAAAGCATGCTTGTCCGTTGTGTGATTATGCTCTCAAAGAGCTATCTCCAAGAATCTTTTCATTTAATAGTCCATTAGGGGCTTGTAGTAGTTGTGATGGTCTGGGGGTCAAAGAATTCTTTGATGAGAAAAAAGTAATAATAGACCCTGCAATTTCGCTTAAGCATGGAGCAATTGTTAAGTGGAATAAAACAAATCAATACTACTATTCACAATTAGAATCTTTGGCTGAGCATTATAAATTTTCATTAGATGAACCTTTTGAGAAATTATCTAAGAAAGATCAAGAAATAATCTTGTACGGTTCTGGTGATGAAACCATTAAGATGACTGTTGATTCAATTAGGGGTGGTAGACAAACTAGAGTTAAATCATTTGAGGGAGTCATACCTCATTTTGAGCGTAGATACTATGAGTCTGACTCAGATATGGTCAAAAAAGATCTCTATGAGCTTATGAGTAACCTTAAGTGTAAGTCTTGTAATGGTGCTAGAATTAATGAATATGCTAGAAACATATTTATAGCAGATAAAAATATAGCAGATGTGTGTGCCTTGTCTATAGATGAATTATTGAAATGGCTTGATGAACTAGAGTTTGTCGGGCAACAAAAAGTTATTGCAGAGAATTTACTTAAAGAGATCAAGCTAAGAGTTGAATTTTTAGCAAATGTTGGTTTGGAGTATTTAAGTCTTTCAAGACAGGCTGATACTCTTTCGGGTGGTGAAGCACAGCGTATTCGTTTAGCTAGTCAGATTGGTGCTGGATTGGTTGGCGTTATGTATATCTTGGATGAACCTTCTATTGGTCTTCATCAGAGAGATAATCAACGCCTTTTAGATGCATTGCATAATCTTAAAGATTTAGGTAATACGGTTATCGTTGTTGAACATGATGAAGATGCAATTAGGCAAGCTGATTATGTTATTGATATGGGGCCAAAGGCTGGTGTCCATGGTGGTGAAGTAGTTGCATCAGGAAATTACCAGACTATTATCAAAAATAAAAAATCTTTGACTGCTGATTATTTAAGTGGTCGCAAGAAAATAGAAGTGCCAGATAAAAGGCTGAAAGCTTATAAGAATCGTTTTATTGAAATAAACGGAGCAACTGGCAATAATTTACAAGGTGATAACTTAAAAATTCCTGTTGGTGTTTTGACTTGTGTAACCGGTGTATCAGGGTCTGGTAAATCAACTTTGATTAATAGGACATTATATCCTCTAGCATCAAGATTATTAAATAGAAGTACACTTGTACCTATGGAATATAAATCACACAAAGGATTTAATCATTTTGATAAGGTTATTGATATTGATCAGTCGCCAATAGGACGTACTCCTCGTTCAAATCCAGCTACATATACAGGTGTCTTTACACCGATAAGAGAGCTGTTTGCAGCTACAGCGGAGTCTAGGTCTAGAGGGTATAGTCCAGGAAGATTTAGCTTCAATGTTCGCGGAGGTAGATGTGAGGCTTGTCAAGGTGATGGTGTTATAAAAGTTGAGATGCATTTCTTAGCTGATGTATATGTGGCTTGTGATGTTTGTGAAGGAAAGCGTTATAATCGTGAAACTCTAGCTGTACAGTACAAGGGGAAAAACATATACGAAGTATTAGAGATGACTGTGGAGGATGCTCTAGGGTTTTATGATGCTGTTCCGAGTATCAGGACTAAATTAGAAGCTTTAATGAGTGTCGGATTGTCTTATATTAAGTTAGGCCAAAGCGCGACTACCTTATCTGGTGGAGAGGCTCAAAGAGTTAAACTAGCTAAAGAGCTTTCAAAACGCTCAACAGGCAAAACTTTATATATTTTAGATGAACCTACTACAGGACTACACTTTTATGATATTCATCAGCTTTTAAAAGTAATTATGGATCTGCGTGATAGAGGTAATACGGTAGTAATTATTGAGCATAATCTTGATGTTATTAAGATGGCTGATTGGATAGTGGATTTGGGTCCTGAAGGTGGAAGTAAAGGCGGACAGATAATTTTTGAGGGAACACCAGAAGACATTGTCAAATGTAAAAAATCTTATACAGGTAAATACTTAAAAAAATTATTGTATTAATAATATGTTAATTTGGCAAAATGACTAGCTAATAATTGAATTTTTTACTATAGTATTAGTTGGATTTTAGTATTAAAACTTCATAGGGAAGAAAAAGGTAAAATAAATATATGGCACAAAATAATGATAATAAAAATAATATGCTCAAAAATATTATTTTTTGGATTTTAATCATTGGTGGGATGCTACTGCTTTTCAATGGTATCAATGATACGAATAGTTCATCTAAAAGTATTAATTATTCATCGTTCGTTAGTAAGTTAAAAGATAATAAAATTAGTTTAGTAGATGTCGATGGTAGAACTATTACTGGTAAAACAGAAGATGGTGAAAGCTTTGTAACTTATGCTCCACTACTTGATGGAGGCTTGGTTAATAAGCTAGAAGATAGCAAAGCTGTTATTAAAGCAAAAGCACCTGAGAAGCCAAATATATTTCTGGCATTCTTGTTAAATTGGTTACCTATGTTACTAATCTTTGGTTTCTTTATCTATATGATGATGAAAGCAGGTGGTGGCAGTAAGGGAGGGCCTTTCTCTGTAGGTAAGAGTAAAGCTAAGCTTTTAGGCGAAGATGAAATCAAAGTAACTTTGGAAGATGTAGCCGGTGTCGATGAGGCTAAAGAAGAAGTAGCTGAGATTGTTGATTTTTTACGCGAGCCAAAAAAATATGAAAAAATTGGTGGTAAAATTCCAAAAGGTGTCTTAATGGTAGGACCTCCGGGAACGGGTAAGACACTTCTAGCAAGAGCTATAGCTGGTGAGGCTAAAGTACCATTTTTCTCAATTTCAGGTTCTGACTTTGTAGAGATGTTTGTTGGTGTCGGTGCATCTCGTGTACGCGACATGTTCGACCAAGCTAAGAAAAAAGCGCCTTGTCTGGTATTTATTGATGAGATAGATGCTGTAGGACGTCATCGTGGCTCGGGTATGGGTGGCGGTAATGATGAGCGTGAACAGACTCTAAACCAAATGCTTGTTGAAATGGATGGTTTTGCTGATAATGAAGGTGTTATAGTCATTGCTGCAACTAATAGGCCAGATGTTTTAGATAAGGCATTATTAAGACCTGGTAGATTTGATAGACAAGTAAATGTAGGTTTACCTACGGTTAAAGGCCGTGAAGCTATACTTAAGGTTCATATGAAAAAAGTAGCTTTAGGCGATGATGTTAGGGCTGACTGGATAGCTCGTGGGACTCCAGGTTTTTCTGGTGCTGAGCTTGCTAACCTTGTAAATGAAGCAGCTCTATTTGCTGCAAGAGAGTCTAAAGATAAAATTAGTATGGCAGATTTCGAAAAGGCTAAAGATAAAATCTTGATGGGCTCAGAAAGAAGAAGTATGGCTATGACTGAGAAAGAGAAGAAGCTTACTGCATATCATGAAGCTGGTCACGCTATTATTGGTAAACTGATGCCTGAACATGATCCTGTTTATAAAGTAAGTATTATACCTAGAGGTAGAGCTCTTGGTGTAACTATGTATATGCCAGAGGGTGATACTGTTAGCCAAAGTAGGCTTATTTTACATGGACGTTTATGTAGTATCTTTGGTGGCAGAATCGCAGAAGAGCTTATATTTGGGTATGATCATGTTACTACAGGAGCATCTAATGATATTCAAGTTGCTACAGATATCGCTCGTAACTATGTAGCTCGTTGGGGTTTATCAGATGCTATGGGAACTATACTTTATGATGTTGAAGATGATGGTCCATTTGGAGGAAGTGGTGGTAAATCTGTCAAAATGTCAGATTCTACTATTCGTGAAGTAGATACAGAAGTACGTAAGTTGATTGATAAGAGCTATAACAAGGCTAAGAAATTATTAGAAGATAATGTTGATATCCTTCACGCTATGGCAGATGCTCTTATGAAATATGAGACTATAGATGCATTACAGGTAGATGATTTGATGGCACGACGTGATGTACGTGAACCAGGTGAGTATGGAGATAGCTACAAGCCAAATGTCGAGGTTGGTAAGGTTATAGCTCCTGCAGCTCCGGATGAGGATGTTCCAGATACATCTGATGAATCTAATCCTAAAGAGGATCTCTAAATATATATTAAATTAAAATCATTCTTAATTCTAAAAATATTCAAGTAAAAATCTAATATGTATTAATAGTAATTTTAAAGTTAATGTGTTAACTAAAGTTAATAATATTAAAAGCTATAAAACTAAGATTTTTGTATAATTTATGCTAATATATTCTGAGTGAAATTAAGATAAAGGGAACAGATATGTCATTACCTACTCCTCATATAGAAACATTAAGAAAAGAAGAATTTGCAAAAACAGTTATTATGCCTGGTGATCCATTAAGAGCAAAATATATTGCAGATAACTATTTAGAAAATGTTACAAGAGTTAATGCTGTTAGAAATATGTTTGGTTATACTGGTACTTACAAAGGTAAAAAAGTAAGTGTCATGGGTTCTGGAATGGGTATGCCTAGTATGGGTATCTATGCTTATGAGCTTTTTAAGTATTATGATGTTGATAATATCATTAGGGTTGGCTCTGCGGGTTCTTATAAAGAAGAATTCAAAGTCTATGATGTAGTACTTGTTGAAGAAAGTTACTGTGAATCTGATTTTGTTGAAATTGTAACTGGTGATAAGGATCGTGATGTTAAGTCTTCGGAAGAGCTTAATAAGGATCTTGAAGAGTCAGCTAAAAGACAAAAGATAGAGCTTAAAAAAGCAAAAGCACACTGTACTGACGTTTTTTATAGAAAAAATTCTGATGATTATAAAAAAATCATCAAAAAGTATGGCTGTGATTTAGTTGAGATGGAGACTGCTGCTTTATTTGCAACAGCAAATGAGTTGGGTAAAAATGCATCTGCGGTTGTAACTATATCTGACAGCTTTATAACAGGTGAATCTACTACTGCTCAACAGAGAGAGCAATCTTTCACTAACATGATGGAAGTTGCTTTAGGTACCATTACTGAAAAATAGCAGTATATCTAATTTTCTGATTCACCAATCTCCTGTTTTATCTTTTCTAATGCTTTTTTAGCTACTTTGTTTATTAGCTTTTTATTGTTTGTTTTTGCATAAAAGTTGGTGGGTTGTTCTATAATAAGTTCTATTTTCTCAACTCTTGAAAACATAGTTGTTTGGTTTAATTTTGTAATAAACTGGCTATGAAGTTCTTTTATTTTTGATTTTAGTATTTCCTTATCACTTTTAACCATAATTTTAACTGGTGAATAAAAAACTAAACTAGTATCTTTTAAATAAGGTATATTTAGCTTCTGTAGTTCTTTATTAGCTACTTCTACAGTAGTCTTTAGATTGGATGCTCTAGCGATAAGTGTTTTATTGGCGTAGGTTGAGTCAGTGATTTTTTTTCTAGTCTTATGTGATTCTATATTAGCTATTTTTTCTGGGATAACTTTTATGCTCATAATTTAATATATATTTGTTGCATTACTTAGTTGAGAATAGAATATTTCAATTGCATTGTCTATGGCTGAGTCTCTTCCTTTATCGGAACAAGATTTAATGGTATATGGTTTAGAAGCTAGTTGACCGGTTAAGTTATCAGTTATTTGTAATTCAATTTCCGTGTTTATGCAGTATTGGCTTTTCACTAACTGGTTATCATAGTCTTTCAATTTTAGAGATATACTAATATTTGCAGAGTTCCTATTATCTGTAGTTAGATAATTGTTTACTTGTATATATTTTTCTAAAGAGCTATAAAAAAAGCCACTATTCTGTTTATCAATGTATATTTGTATGGTTCGCTTAATATTTAATAGTTCGTTGTTTATATCATTTAGAGCTTCCATATAGCTACTAATATTAATTGTTGGAGATAAAATTACTAATGCCCTTAAACTTGATTTTATTACTTTGATGTTTTTATCTATTTGATGAGCTATGTTAAGCCTATAGATAGAGTTTTTATTATATGTAGTTGCTAATGATTGATTTGCTTGGTTGATATTGCTAATAATTAATTTACTTAAATCTTCTATGGTTTGAGATTTATCTATTTGAATTTCTATATAGAATGCTTGATTTGTTTGAGACTGATTTATTATTTTATAGTTTGGAATTGTAATATCTGCTGTAGAGGTTGTAACTTCTTTGATAAGTTTTTGAGATATTTTATTATTGTCAGCAATACTGCTGAAACTAGTTGTTGAAGATACAGTCACCTGTAGTCTTTGAATCATATCTGCTAAAGCGTTATGCGTGGCTTGATCTAAGGTTTTACCTGAGCCGAAACCATATAGAGTTTCATCAGTATTGGATTGACTAGTTAGAAACCACTCTGGAACTGGTTCAATATTTATATCTCTAACCATAGGTTGTTTATTAATACTTTTATGTGTCTGAGGTGTGTTTTTGGTAATATCATATTTTTCTTGAGTATTTCTGGAATAACTACACGCGGATAAACTAAATATTATTAGCACTAGTAGTTTTAGCTTAAAATATCTCATTATTACACTATATGATTCAATTCGTACAATTAATGTATCTATCTTAATTTAAATTTCTTATAAACTCTATATAATGTACATTTAGGTTATTATTTTTATTTAAAACTATAAGAGAATTGGTTAATTAATAATGTTAAATTTAGTTCAGAAAATTATAGGCAGTCGCAACGATAGGTTTATTAAGAAAGTTTCTAAAACGGTTCAGAAAATTACTAGTTTAGAGCCTAAGTTTGAGAAACTTAGTGATCAAGAGTTAAAAGCAAAAACTCAAGAGTATAAAGAAAGGGTCGCAAAAGGAGAGACTTTAGAGAGTATTCTTCCAGAAGCATTTGCTACAGTTAGAGAAGCAGGTAAACGAACCAAAAATATGCGTCATTATGATGTACAGTTAATCGGAGGAATAGTTCTTCATCAAGGTAAGGTTGCCGAGATGAGAACTGGTGAGGGTAAAACACTGGTTGCTACACTACCAGCATATCTGAATGCCTTGACTGGTAATGGGGTTCATGTGATTACAGTCAACGATTACCTTGCAAAGCGTGATGCTGAGTTGATGAGTGATATTTATGAATTTTTAGGTTTATCAGTAGGTGTAATTGTAGCTGACCTAAATCCAGAACAACGTAAAGAAGCTTATGCATGTGATATTACATATGGGACAAACAACGAGTTTGGTTTTGACTATCTTAGAGACAATATGGCTTATGATAAAGAGCAGCAAGTCCAAAGAAGTCGCAACTATGTAATTATAGATGAGGTTGATTCAATTTTAATTGATGAAGCTAGAACTCCACTTATTATATCTGGGGCATCTGATGATAGTTCTGAGATGTATAATATTTTTAATAGACTAGTGCCTTACCTAGAGAAGCAGGAAAAAGAAGAGTTAGAAGAAGATCAAGAGCAGAAAGATTTTTATGTTGATGAGAAGTCTAAAAATGCTTATTTAACAGAAAAAGGCTATGCAAAAATTGAAAGTATGCTTAAAAAAGAGGGCATCCTTGAAGAAGATGATAACTTATATAGTCCTCATAATATTACAAAAATGCATTATTTAAATGCTTGTTTGAGAGCTAATTCATTATACCAACTGAATGTTGACTATATTGTACGTGATCAAGAGATTGTCATTATTGATGAAAGTACCGGTAGAGCAATGCCAGGTCGTAGATGGTCAGATGGTCTACACCAAGCAATAGAAGCTAAAGAAGGCGTTAAAATCAATGCTGAAAACCAAACAATGGCATCCATTACATTCCAGAATTTCTTCAAGCTATATAATAAAATAGCAGGTATGACTGGTACAGCAGATACCGAAGCTTTTGAGCTTCACTCCATTTATGGATTAGAAGTGATAATTATTCCTACTAATAAACCATTAATTAGGAAAGATCATCATGATGAAATCTATGGCAGTGTAAGAGAGAAGTTTGATGCTATAGTTACTGACATCAAAGAAAGGATATCCAAAGGTCAGCCAGTATTAGTTGGTACTGCTTCTATTGAAGCATCTGAGGTTTTATCAACCTTGTTGAAGAAAAAGAAAATTAGACACAATGTATTAAATGCGAAGCAACATGAGAGAGAAGCTAGCATAATTGCTATGGCAGGATATCCAGGTAATGTGACTATTGCAACAAACATGGCCGGTCGTGGTACTGATATTATCTTAGGTGGTAATTTGGACGTTGAAATTGCACAGCTTGAAGATCCTTCAGCAGAGGATGTTGAGAAAATTAGAGCAGAATGGATTAAGCGTAACGAGGTTGTCAAAAATGCTGGTGGATTATGTATTATTGGTTCAGAAAGACATGATTCACGCAGGATCGATAATCAGTTAAGAGGTCGTGCTGCTCGACAAGGTGATCCGGGTGAGAGTAAATTCTATCTATCAATGGATGATAATCTTTTGAGGATTTTTGCATCTCAAAGTATGGCAGAAAGAGTTAAGAAAGGTCTTAAAGGTGGTGAATCGTTAGCTTTTGGTTTTATGTCAAAAGTTATATCAAAAGCTCAAGGTAAAGTCGAAAGTTATCATTTCGATATCCGTAAAAACTTACTAGAGTATGATAATGTTGTAAACACTCAGCGTAAAGTTATTTATGAGCAAAGACAAGCATTTTTAGATTCTGATGATGTTAGTGAAATTCTTGCTGATATTCGTATAGACGTGGCGGAACAGTTATTTCATGATTATGTGCCTGCTGGCTCTATGCATGAATTGTGGGATCTTGAGGGTCTAGAAAAAGCACTTAAGTCTGACTTTCTGATAGAGCTTGACTTACAAAAGTCTTATCAGGAAGATGATAGTTTAGGAGAAGAAGATCTTAAGAAGCTTGTAAGAGAGGCTATAGAGTTTGAGTTTGCTGAGAAAACTAAAGATTTAGAGGTTGGAGCAGTTAGGCAGTTTGAGAAGTTCTCATTATTGCAGTCATTAGATAGTCATTGGCGTGAGCATTTAAGCTCAATAGATCATCTACGCAATAGTATAAATTTACGTGGTTATGCTCAAAAAGATCCAAAAAATGAGTATAAGAAAGAAGCTTTCGAGTTGTTTTCAACTATGCTAGATAACTTTAAGTATGAGGTTATATCTTCACTTGCTAAGATAAGAATTGCTACAGAAGAAGAAACTCAAAGAGCTCAAGAAGAATGGAAAGAGTCTATGAGTGAAATCAAAGCTGAGCATGAAAGTGTTATTGATAATAACCAATCAGAAGATGATAAAGAGCAAGAAGAAGCACCAAAAGTTCAGCAAGTTAAGAGAGAGGGTCCAAAAATAAAGAGAAATGATCCATGTCCTTGCGGCTCAGGTAAGAAATATAAACAGTGTCATGGTAAAGTTGAATAATTCTATATAAACTTAAATGGCTTACAAAAATCGTTGCTTTGGTAATAAACCTAATCAAGAGCTTTATGCAGGTTATCATGATGATGAATGGGGTATACCAAAGTATAATGATAAGGAACTTTTTGAGCTTCTGGTTTTGGAAGGTGCCCAAGCAGGACTTAATTGGGAAACTATTCTAAAAAAACGTCAAGGTTATCGTGATGCTTTTTATAATTTTGATCCCATTAAAGCTGCAAGTATGTCAGATTCTGAACTTGAATCTCATCGAGATAATCCAAATATTATCCGTAATAAGTTAAAAATCTATTCTGTTAGAAAAAATGCTCAAGTATTTCTTCAAATTCAAAAAGAGTTTGGTAGTTTTAGTAATTATTTATGGGCATTTGTGAATAATAAACCTATTAAAAACCACTGGAAATCCTATCAAGAAGTTCCAACCTCAACGTCTATCAGTGAGAAAATCTCAAAAGATCTCAAAAAAAGAGGGATGAGTTTTGTTGGACCAACTATTATTTATGCTTATATGCAAGCAACTGGCTTAGTTAATGATCATCTAGTTGATTGCTGGTGTTATACTAGAGATATGTAAAAATACATTTATAAATTTCAATGAAAGGTTTAGTTCATAAATTACTTGACTGGAACAGAGAATATTTAATATGTGATAGTAATTTAACAATCGATAAAATATCAGAAGTATTTGCTGAGAGATTCGATGTTTTTGCGAATGGTCGAAATTATCTCAATGTTGATCATGAAATATATTTTGATTTTCTATGTGGGTTTAAAGAAACTATCGCAAAAATTGATTATAAAGTTATTGATACTATTGTAGATAATAAATCAGTAGTATTACCTATGATTGCAGAAGTTACTCACCTAGATGAAACTATTGATATCTTTGATGCAATGCTTTGGTTAAAGTATGATGATGAAAATAAGATAGTTTTATGGCACGAGATTTATACACAAAAATAAAGGTTGCGTTGGAGTCAGGGCTTGTGATTTTTGGGTTTTTTGTTATAATATGGTGTCTAGTTTTATAACTAGGTACTATGGAATAATAACAAAAAGTCAGAAGTCTATTGATTGTAGGCAGTTCTGAGGATTTAAAATCTAATAAATGGAGTAATAAATGTACGCGATAATTAAAAATGGCGGTAAGCAATACAAGGTTAAAGAAGGCGAAGTTGTTAAACTTGAGAAATTCGATCTTGGTATTGGCGAAAAAGTTGAGTTTGATACAGTTTTGATGGGTCAAACAGCAGAAGGCGAAGTTAAAATAGGCGCTCCTATTGTAGAAGGTGCTAAAGTTGTAGGCGAAGTTGTAGAGCAAGGTCGTAACAAAAAAGTTAAGATCATGAAGTTCCGTCGTCGTAAGCACAGCATGAAGCAACAAGGTCACCGTCAGTATTTTACAGCGGTAAAAGTTTCATCTATTAGTTTATAATTTTATTAAGAATATTTAAGGAGTATACAAATGGCTCATAAGAAAGCTGGTGGTAGTACTAGAAACGGAAGAGATTCAAACCCTAAGTATTTAGGTGTTAAAAGATATGGTGGTGAGTTTGTTAAAGCAGGTACAATTATTCTGCGTCAAAGAGGTACTAAGACTCATCCTGGTGTAAATGTTGGTTGTGGTAAAGATCACACTTTATTTGCTCTTAAAGATGGTACTGTTAAGTTCCATGTTGGTGGTGCTTTAAATCGTAAGTTCGTTTCAATCGACGAATAATCTATCTATATCTATCTATCTTTTGAGAATATCATAATTTCATATTGATTATTTGCTGAAAAAGATATCATAATTAATTATTTTCTGGATATAATCTTTACTTTAAAACTTAAAGTTAGTTATATGAGTTTCTATATACCTTTGTTCTTATTTTGCATATCATCGACTATTACACCTGGACCAAATAATCTTATGCTTTTGATATCATCAATCAGATTTGGCGCGAGGAAGACTCTATCTCATTATCTAGGAGTCTGTCTTGGCTTTCCTTTTATGGTTTTAATTATAGGGCTCGGTTTAGAGTCAATTTTTGTAAGCCATCCAAGACTACATACAGTGATAAAAGTTGTGGGCGGTATTTATATGTTATGGCTGGCTTTTAAGATAATTTTATCATCTAATTTTGATGATGAAAAAAGTAGTAAACCACTAAGTTTTATTCAAGCAGCTCTATTTCAATGGATAAATCCTAAAGCTTGGATTATGGCAATTGGAGTTGTATCTACTTATACGGTAGTTAGTGCTAATATGAGCCTGTTAGTTCAGGTAGTTATTATTACTGTTATTTATATGGTAGTTTCATTCTTATGTACTGGGTTTTGGCTATTTGGTGGTAATTCAGTAAAAAGAATTCTAAATAATGAAAATCATTTACGAATTTTTAACCTGATTCTAGGAATATTGCTTATACTTTCAATAGTACTTATGATTTTTGAGTAACCTTTTAGCTTTGTCTTTTTTGGAATTTAGCAGAAATAAACATACCAAGTAATACGCCTATTATGATAATTGCTATCATAATTGTCGCTAGGGCATTTATTTCAGGGGTAGGTCCATTCTTGACAGTTGAGTAAATGTACATTGGTAGGGTAGGGTTATCACTACCAGCCACAAACTCTGTGACAACTAAATCATCAATAGATAATGTAAATGTAAGTAATGCAGATGTAATCAATGCAGGTATAAGTTGAGGTAAAGTTATTTTAAAGAAGGTCTCTATAGGACCTGCACCTAGATCTAGAGCAGCTTCTTCTAATGATATATCTACACTAGCTATACGTGATTGCATTACTATTGCAACATAAGCTGTACACATTGTTACATGTGCTATAACCACCGTAGTAGTTCCTCTCTCATGAGGCCAGCCAATAAGATGTTGTAATGTTGAGAACATTAATAATAAAGCCACCCCAAGAATGATATCAGGTAAAACAAGTGGAGTTGCTACAAGACCATATAAAAAACTTCTCGATCTAAAAAATTTAAATCTAGTCATAGCGTAGGCTACTATAGTTCCAAGTATTGTCGCAATAATTGATGTTATTGTTGCTATCTTTAGGCTAGTAAAAGTGGCATTTATAATATCTTCATCATTAATTACTTCATGATACCAATCAAAAGTAAAGCCACCCCATAAGTTTATGATCTGAGAGTCACTAAATGAGAAAACTACTAGGATTACTAAAGGTATGTATAAAAATACCAAGCCAAATACAAGCATTATGCTACTAAATGAAAATTTTTTCATTGCTTATACCCCCTAAACAAAAGTTCTCTTAGCTTGTATACGTTGCATCCACAGGATAGGCAACACTAGAACGACTATTAGTACTACAGATATTGCAGCAGACATACCCCAGTTATTAGATGTGAAGAACTCTTCCCAAATAACATTTCCTATCATTAATGAATTCATCCCGCCCATAATCTGTGGTACTACCACTTCACCAATAGCCGGAATAAATATTAACAAGCTACCGGCAATCAAGCCAGGCATAGATAATGGCAGAGTTATTTTAAAGAATGAATTAACTGGCTTGGATCCCAAGTCTTCTGCAGCATCGTATATGCTTGGGTCAATTTTTATTAAAGTACTATAAAGTGGCAGTATTAAAAAAGGTAAATAACAATAAACCATCCCTAAATACATTGAGAAGTCATTGTATAATAAGGCCATACTTGGCAAACCTAAATCCATTAAAAACTGGTTGAGAGTATGATTTCCTAATAGTGTTACCCAAGCATAAGTTCTAAGTAAGAATGATGTCCAGTAAGGAATAATAATTAATACCAAAAAGAAAATTTGTGTATTTTTTTTAGCTCTAGATAATGCTAAAGCCATTGGGTAACCAATAAAAATACACAAAGCAGTAGTTATAAATGCGACTTTAAAAGATTTTAAAAGAGATATGAATATTAGATTATAGTGAATCAACTCAATATAGTTACTTAGATATAAGGTAAAGTTTAGAGTTGAATCTTTGAATGTCATCAATGCAGTAACAGGGGGAGTACCGTCCGCTGGCAATGTAAAGCTAATACCTACAACAAATAAAAAAGGTATAAGTAAAAATACCATAAACCACACAAAAGGAACTAGGTATACTAATGTGTGTCTAAAGCTTTTCTCTAAGTTTTGCATTATGAGTATAACACCATGATATTTTGTGATTCCCAAGTAAGATATACTTCATCATCCCAAGATGGATGGTCTGCATTTCTTTCAATATTAAAATCTGTAGATTTCATTATATTACCATTAGTGGTTCTAACATGGTAAGTAGATAATCCCCCCATATAAGCAATATCTTCAACAATACCCTTGATACAGTTTATAGGTTTGTTGGGATCATAGTCTTCTGGCTTTTCTTTGCTAATAACAATTTTTTCAGGGCGAAGACCGACCCAAATTTCTTGATCTTCAATTGCTTCTATGTTTCTTCTTAATACAAAATCTGTACCCGCCTGCTCAGAAGTTATAACACTTCTAGTTCTTCCGACTTCTTCTACACGACCCTCAAAAATTGTACTTTTACCGATAAAGCTTGCAACAAATCGACTTTTTGGAAATTCATAAATTTCAGAAGGAGTACTTACTTGTTCTAACCAACCATCGGTCATAATACCTATTCTAGTAGACATGGTCATAGCTTCTTCTTGATCATGAGTTACCATTATAAAGGTACTACCTGTTTGTTCTTGAATATCCACAAGCTCAAACTGCATTTGATCGCGCAAGTTTTTATCTAGAGCCGATAATGGTTCATCTAGGAGAATTAATTTAGGTCTTTTTGCTAAACATCTTGCTAGAGCTACACGCTGACGCTGCCCACCAGATAATTGATGTGGTTTTCTTTTAGCAAGATGATCCATTTTTATGATTTTTAGAGCAGCATCAGTAGCTTTTTCTATTTCTTCTTTTTTTAGAGATTTCTCTTGTTTTAAACCGAACATAATATTTTGTTTAACATTCATATGCGGAAAAAGTGCATAAGATTGAAACATCATATTCACAGGTCTTTTATACGGTGGAGTATTTGACATATCTACACCGTCGATAATTATTTTTCCATCAGAAGGTCTTTCAAAGCCTGCTAGCATTCTAAGAAGAGTACTTTTACCACTTCCTGAACCACCTAATAAAGAAAAAAACTCTTTTGGGTAAACGTCAAGATTAACAGAATCAACAGCTAAATGACCATCATCAAACTGTTTCGAAAGGTTCTTTATAGAAACCAAAGGTTTTTTTGAAGACTTTTGCATCTTTAGCTCTATATACAAATTAGTTAAGATGCTTAATAATAAGCAATTTTTATATAGAAAAAAAGCAAATATTAAGATTAATGAGTATTATTTAAATTATTGAATCTTTAGCATTTTATTAAACTAGCTAGTGATAATAAGTATAATCTAAGAAGTAGCATTATGATTGGTAGTGAAGTATGAGTAAGTTGTCTTCGATTTTCAACAGCGTTGAAAAAGAGTTTTCTGAGCATATATTGAGGCCAGAATTATCAAATCTTCCTGACTGGTTTAGTGGTCAAATTATCAGAGTAGGTCCTGCTAAATTTGAATATGGAAATATTAAGCTAAATCATTGGTTCGATGGTTTGGCTATGTTGTATAGCTTTACTAATAGCAATAAAGGTATTTGTTTTTCAAATAAATACTTACAATCTGAGCAGTATCTATCAGCTACTAAAGGGCGTATGAGATATGATGAGTTTGGTACAGTGTTACCTTATAGGTTCGCTAAGTTAGTTTCGATAGTTAAGACTATTTTTGGGGGCAAAGTAGAAAAGCCAAGTTGCAATGTTAATATTCTTAGAATGGACGATAAACTATTGGCCACTAGTGAAGTTACTACTATGCTTGAGTTTAATAAGAATGATTTGCATACATTAAAAGAATTTAGTTTTAGTGATAAAATGAAAGGTCAGTTTAGCTGTGCTCATCCTCAGCTTGATCCTGTCACGAAAGAACAGTTTAACTTTGTCGTAGATATATCAAAAAAATGTAAATATACTATTTATAAAATTGCGAAAAACACTTCAGAAAGAACAAAAATATATGAATTCTATGATAATCAATTTATATATAACCATACGCTATTTCTCACGGAGAGCTATGTTGTTTTATATTTAGGTCCATTAAGAGCAAATCCACTTGATTTTTTGACTAAACCTGTTTCAGAAGTTATATCTTATGATGATACTGCAAAATGCAAATTATTGGTTATTGATAGACGAACATATGATGTTCGGATTGTAGATGCTGAGAGTGTTGTCTTCCTTCATAGTGTTAATGCTTTTGAACAAAAGAATAAAATATATCTAGACTTTATTGAGTATACTGATAATCTTGAACCATATAAGAAGTTCTACTTTAAAAATATTGAGAATGACGATTGTAAACTAAAAACACGGCTAACACGAATGGTTGTTGAAATCGGTCGTAACACAATAGAGAAAAGTATTATTACAGCTCTTAATGTTGAGTTCCCAAGGATTAATGAGAAATTTTTGATAAAAAACTATCGTTATGTTTATCTAGCTAAGCGTACAGATCAAGCAGAATTTTTTAATAGCATAATAAAAATAGACTTATCAAATAATGATATCGTTGAATATTGCTTTGGAAATGATTTTGTCTCAGAACCTATATTTATAGCTAATCCACAAGCTCAAACTGAAGATGATGGTCTTATATTTGTAAATGTTATCGATACAGATAAGAAACTTAGTTATATTGTCTATTTAAATGCAACTGATTTAAGTTTAGTATATAAAGCATATTTACCAATCCTAATTCCTCCAGCTCTGCATGGGGTATACTTAAAGTAGTATTTTATGAAAAATGTAATTTTTGATTTTGATTCAACATTGGTTAAAAAAGAATCATTAGAGTTAATCTTAGAGCCATTATTAGAGCAATCTCCTTCAAAGCTAAAAGAAATTGAGCATATTACCAATTTAGGTATGCAAGGAGACATTTGTTTTAGAGAGTCTCTTGAAAGAAGATTAGCTATTGCAAGTCCAACAAAGCAAAGTATCAAAGATTTTGCAGATAAGTATTGTCCTGATTTACTGACAAGTGGTATCAAAAAAATAATCGAAACACTTAGAAATAAAGGTTATCAAATATGGATTTTTAGTGGTGGATTAACTGAGAGTATCGAGCCATTTGCAGATTATTTGCATATTCCACGAGACAATATATTTGCAGTAGATATTATTTGGAATGACGATGGAAGCTTTAAGACTCTTGATAACTCTAATGGAGCATGTGATTCAAAGTTAAGCGCTTTTGATAAAGTCAAAGATTTGATAAATGGTGAAATTATAGCTGTTGGTGATGGTTATACAGATTATCAGCTATATGAAAGCGGTTATGTTAATAAGTTCATAGCATATTTTGAACATGTTGAAAGAGAAAAAGTGTCACAATTATCTAAATATATAGCTAGAAATGTAGATGACTTAGAGCTATTGCTTTTCTAACTTTTTGGCAGATATTACCGAGTGAATAAAGGCTATAAACAATACTAGTATTCCTATAGAACCACTAAACCATTCTGGGATATGAACGAATATCTTTAGTAATAGTACAGCTGCTAAAAAACCAATAGCGTAGTGAGCACCATGTTCTAAATATATATATTTTGCCAGAGTTTTCTTTTCTACAAATAGTATGGTCAGTGATCTTACAAACATTGCACCAATACCAAGACCAATCATAATTATGATAATATTTGCTGTAATAGCGAATGCACCAATTACACCATCAAAACTAAATGATGCATCTATTATTTCAAGGTAAATAAATCCCATTATGCCGTTGCGAGCAACTGTCGAACTATCTATATGCGATGTATCAAATATGGAGTTAAGCATACCAATGCTTTCATGTACAACTATACCTAAAAAGTAAGCAATTGCTAAACTGCCTTGATAATCAGGTTCTGCATCATAGATGATTATTAAGCCAATAAAAATTGCAAATAGAATATATCCACCATTATAATCACGTATTTTTCTTGTAATCCTATTGTTCTCAACTATAGGTATCCAATGATGACCTTCATTTTCACTGAGAAAAAAGTTCAGAAAAACCATAAGTAAGAAACTACCACCAAAACTGCAAATATAGGGCATCGAATGTTCTAATATATTTTGATACTGTTGAGGATTGTTTAAAGCAAGTGTAACTACGTTAGTAAAATTAATACCACTTGTGACACTTACCAATAAAATTGGGAATAATAAACGCATACCAAAAACGGCAATCGGTAAACCTAAGTAGATAAAGATCTTTTGCCATTTTTGTGACATTTGTCCAAGAATTTTTGCATTGATGACGGCATTGTCAAAACTAAGAGAAATTTCAAGTATGGCCAGAATTAATACCGAGTATATTGTTTCTAATGGAGCAGTTGGATAAATAAATATAGCAATACTGATACCAATAAGAGTTACAAAGAAAGAACCATAGAAGTATTTTAAAATTTTCAAAGCGATCAAAAAGTATGTTTTTAACGAGTAGATTTTAACATATAATGATATTTTACAAGATATTTTCAAGGTAGTTATATGTCGTTAGCATTGTATACGATTATTTTTTTAGGATTATGTTTCTTTTTATGGCGTAATTTTATGAAAAATAAGGAATATGCTGTAGATGTTGCTCAACGTTCAACGGCAAAATATGATTTAGAGTTGCTAGATGAAACTGTTTGTTTACGTAAAATAGATGTTAAGCTTGAGAATAGGCGTTTAGTTTTTTATAGAGTATACTCATTTGATTATAATAGCTCATCATCTGATGAGAGGTTTCGAGGGTATATTGTTATAAGAAATGGAAGACTTGATGATATTGTGATATCTGAGTTTGAGAAAGCTGATATTGTCAAAGAAAATATTGTATCTAGTCAATTTGAAGACACTCAATCAGGATCAGCAGCAAATAATGTTATAAATTTTGATGAAGAAGGGAAGTTATGATTATTCATTTACACCAGTTACCGAAATTAAAAGGAAGGAGTTATAGTTGTAGTCCTTTTTGTCTAAAGCTTGAGCTATATTTAAAAGCTACTGATTTGAGTTATCAAAATCATTTTAGTTTAGAGTTTAATAAATCACCAACAGGTAAAATGCCATATATAGAGACTATGGGTAAGAAATTTGCTGATAGCAATCTCATTATCGAAATGTTAGATAAGCAAAATCATAATAACTTGGATGAGCATCTAAACCCTGAACAAAAAGCCATATCTACAGCATTTATAAGATTATGTGAGGATAGCTTGTACTGGGTCGGAGTGTATAGTCGTTGGGCTGATAAAGATAATTATACATGGAAAAAAGAGTTCCTAGAGTCCACCAAGCTACCAAAGGCTATGGCGAGTATAGTTTACCCTGTTGCTAAGAGAAATGTTCTGCGTCAACTAAAGGCTGCTGGTGTAACAAATTTAACTAATAATGAAATTTATTTAAAAGCTGAGCGTGATTTACAAGCTATAGCAGACTATTTAGGTGAAAAAGAGTATTTCTTCAATTCTAAGCTATCATTACTAGATTTAGTGGTGTTTAGTTTTATTGTCAATATTGCAGATGGAAGTTGTGGGCGTAGGTTACAAAGTTTTTTGGCTAGCCTAAAGCTTGATAATTTCATAAAAAATATGCAAGAATCATTTGAGATCAGTTGTTGATCTAGGTAACTATCTTGATCTATAAAGTAATATCTTTATGGGTGATCTTAATTATAAAACTGTAAGAGCTATTTGAAAGAGTTTCAGTAGCTTGTAGATAATTTGACTTGAACACAAGGAGGGTGTGTAGTGCAATATATAGAGGAAAAACAACGAACGAAATACTTCATTTCATTATTTTTATTACAATTATTTGAAAGGTTTAGTTTTTTTGGTTTTTTTTATATTTTAATATTTTTCTGTATAAATAAGTTAAATCTTACAGAATCTTACGCATCAACCTTTGCTGGTTCATTTACTGCTCTTTGTTATGTTCTGAGCTCTTTGGGAGGTTTTATATCTGATAAGGCCCTAGGTGTGAGAAGGACTTTAATTGCAGGTGGTATTTGTCTACTATCAGGATATTCATTGTTAGCGACTAGTGATATGCTAATGAATTTTTCGATCTATATAGGGTTGGCAATGATTATTGTTGGAGCATGTTTATTTGTGCCAATGACATTGAACAGTGTATCTAGATTATATGCAGGAGATCCAGCAAAGTTAGACTCTATATACGCTTACTTTAATATGGCTAATAATATTGGAGCATTATCAGGTGCTATTCTAATACCTTATTTAAGCAGTGCAGATTCATATGGTTTAGAAAATAGGCATTATGGAATTGCTTTAGGGGTGTGCGCTTGTGGAGTATTACTAGCTCTGGGCAATATATTTATGAATAAGAAATTATTTTCAACAATAGCTGCACCAGTTGGTAAAAAAACACTTAGTTTTCAGCAGTTGGTTTTAGCTATAGTAGGAATAGTCTTTTTTATATCAGTAGTTACTGGCTTATTGTATTTTAGTGATTTAATTATTATTGTACTTATTCTAGCGGTAATAGTTATTGTTGGTTATTTCATAAATGTTACTTTTCAGCAAGATAAAGAGTATCGCTTAAAAATGCTACTTTTATTAGTATTTATATTTTATGCAACAATATTTTTTATGACTTATGCTCAAAAGACAACATCATTCTTCCTATTTAATGTTCATCATGTGGATTTAAATGTTTTGGGTATAAAATTGAATTCACAAACTGTACCAGGACTTTTAAATACTTCAGGGATTTTAGTTTTTTCTCCACTTCTTGCTATGTATTTCAATAAAATGGGTGATAGATTAAGATCAACAAGTAAATTTGCTTTGTGCTTGTTATGTGCTGGGATATGTTATGGTTTCTTATATTTGGTGTGTGTTTTTAATGATCCTTCTACAAAAGTTTCCTTTTGGTGGGAAGTCATAGCTGTAGGTGTGTTTTTTTCCTGGGCTGAGATTATGGCAACGGCTGTTGGCTTATCTTTGATAACGCAACTTGTCCCGACTAAGGTCAGAGGCTTTTGTATGGGGATGTGGTTTTTAACTTGGGCAGTTGGTATTAAGCTAGGAGCATACGTGGCTTCACTTTATGCTAGTAAAGATTTGGAACACTCAAAGAGCTCATTGCTAGTTGGTCAAGCTAAAATTAATAGCTATCTGGGTTATGAGAATTTATTTATGTGGATTGCTATTGTTACTGTAGTTGCTGCTTTTTCACTTCTAGTCCTAAAAAATAAAATTAATAATGTTATTTATAAATAGTGTGGGAAATTTATGAATATTTTAAAAATTAGTAAACAAACTTTAAGGAATAATATTAAAATTATTCGAGAGTATGTTGGCAATGCTAAGATGTGTTTTCCTGTCAAGGCAAATGCTTATGGGCATGGTATAGAAGAGATAGTAGAGAATACACATGATTTAGTAGATTTTTTTGCTGTTGCTAATTCTCTAGAGGCTTTTAGAGTAACAGCTGTTGCTAAAAATCCAGTGCTAGTATTTGGAGTAATATACTATGAATATATTGAAAAAATGATCTCAGAAAATATCAGAGTTAGCATTCAAGACTATGAAGATATTGAAAAGTTAGAACAAATAGCCAAAGAGCTTGATAAAAAAGTATATGCCCATATTAATATAAACACAGGTATGAATCGTATGGGGGTGTGTTATAGTGATGCTTGTAGAACTATAAAAAGAGCACATGACTCTCAGTGGATTTTACTTGAAGGAGTTTATAGCCATTTAGCATGTGCTGATAATCGAGATCATCCAACAAATACTAAGCAAAAAAAGAGATTTTCAGAAATTGTTGAATATACTAAAGAGTTATCTCGTAAGATAATTTGTCATTTATCAAATTCTTATGGTTTTCTAGGAGATAAGGAAATTTGTTATGATATGATTCGCCCAGGTATTGTAACTTACGGTTTTCTTCCAGAGTTTTATGTTGATAGACCTATAAGAGAAATAAAGCCTATAGCAAGGCTATTATCAAAGGTAGTTAAGATAATTGATTTGGAAGAAGGTGATGGTGTAGGTTATTCTATGATATATAGGGGTTTTCATGGAGAGAAAGTTGCTGTAATACCTATTGGCTATGGCGATGGTTTTCCTAGGGAGCTTGGTGATAGAGGGTTTGTGAGTATCAACAATGTACTATACCCTATGGCTGGAAGAATGAGTATGGATGGATTAACGGTTTCACTAGGCTATAATGAACACGATGTTAAAGTAGGAGATGTAGTAGAACTAATATCTGATATTCCACGCAATAGAAACAGTGCTTTTCTGATGGCTAAGCAAGTCAATACAATCGAGTATGATATTATGAGTACCTTAAACGAGAGAGTTATAAGAGAGGTTATATAACTCCTGAAGTATTTACATGTAAGATCATTCGCAGTAAACTCTTAATTACTATTTAGTAATTTGTTAATTAAAGGATAACATGGAAAAGAAGAGTCTTTCTACCCTTAGCTTGGTAGCTATGGGTGTTGGTGCTATTATGGGGTCAGGGTGGATGTTTGCCGCGCAGTATACATCGCAGGAAGCTGGTCCTGGATCTATTCTTTCTTGGATAATAGGTGCAATTTTAATGATTTTTATAGCCTTAGTGTTTGCTGAGGTTTGTACAATTGTACCAGTTGAGGGGTCTACTTCACGCATTCCTCACATTACTCATGGGACTATGACAAGCTATATGTTCGCATGGATTACATGGATATCATACTTGGTCTTAGCACCAATTGAGGTTCAAGCAGTTATTCAATATTTGGCAGTATTTTATCCTTCACTCATTGATGCTAGCAGAGATGGTGCTTTGTCGATGGCTGGAGTACCGTTAGCAATAATTTTCCTTTTAGGATTCTGTGTTATTAATTTTTATTCACTTAAATGGTTAGCAAAAATTAATAATATTGTTACTTTATTTAAGGTTGCTGTACCAATATTTATATCGATTGTATTTGTTATATTTTGTTTTACTTTACCAGCTTTAAAGGATATGAAGGCAGAAGAATTGTCATTTATGCCATTTGGGTTTAATGGTGTTTTGGCTGCAGTTTCAGTTGGTGGTATTGCTTATGCTTTTACTGGTTTTAAAACTATAGTAGAGCTCGCAGGAAGTACAAAAAACCCTAAGAAATCAATTCCAGTTGCAACGATCGGGGCAGTTTTGATTTGTTTGATTATTTTTCTATTCTTACAGGCTGCGTATTTATTAGTAATGTCAAAGTTTGTACACAATAATGATTGGCAAGGTGTTGTTATGCCAGGAGCTAGCTCATCTAGTTTTGGTCCATTTGCTGTAATGGCTCAAAGTTTTGGAGTTACATGGGTTATGTACCCACTCTACTTTGGAGCTATAGTATTCCCTCTTATGGCTGGTCTAATTTACTTTAGTATTGCACTAAAATCTTTGGGAGCTATGGTGCATAACGGTTACTTGCCAAGTGTTTTAGGGAAGTTAAGCCCAATTATGCAAAAACCAATCTATGCTATTGGACTTAATTTCTTGATCGCTTTAGTTATGTTTGCTCCATTCCACTGGTGGAAAGAAATGGCTACTTTCTTAACGTCATTGATAGCTCTTACATACATTACTGGTCCAACATCAACCATGGCACTTAGACATCATCTACCTGACATGCATAGACCATTTAGGCTTAAAGGTGCTTATTTGCTATCAACTTTAGGTATGTTTGCTGCTACTTTGGTATTTCTATGGAGTGGATGGGCAATAGTTTCAAAAGCTGGTATAGCTCTAATTATTGCTTTGATTATGCTTGGAGTTTATAGAACCTTTAGAAAAGATAGATCAGAAGAAATACATTGGAATTTTAGAGAGTCGATATGGTTTTGGATCTATATTGTACTAGTTACAATAGTTTCTTATTTTAGCTCATTTGGCGGAACAGGGGATTTAGATTTATACTGGAGTTCAGCAATAGTTCTTGTGATTAGTTTTATCGTTATTACAATAGCGAAGAATCTATGTCTGTCTGCTGAAGATATGCAAGAAGGAATCAAAAAAGCTATTAGTGACGACAATTATATCTAAATAAACAATTTTATCTTATTATCTCATAATGTATTATATTGTTTAGAAAAGTTTATTAATAATACACTATGATTAAAGTATCTTTTCAGGGTGAGCATGGGGCTTATTCTGAGCAAGCAATAACTAATTTCTTAAATCAACAAAATATTAAAGATTTTCAGACAGTTCCATGCTTCTCGTTTTCTGAAGCAATTGAACATACTATAGCTGGTAAATCAAACTTTGTTATGATTCCCGTTGAAAACTCATTGGCTGGATCAGTCGTGCCAGCTTATGATGAATTAATTAAGAGTAATTTAAAAGTAAAAGCTGAAGTAGTTTTAAAAATCAAACACTGTTTAATGGGATTGGAGGGAGTGCAGCTTTCTGATGTTAAGAGTGTTATATCTCATCCTCAAGCATTATCTCAGTGTTCTAAAAGCCTTAATAAACTAAAACTTGTTCCTGAGGCTTTTGTTGATACCGCTGGAGCCGCAAAGTATATTTTTGAGAAGAATGTTAAAGATAATTTAGCAATAGCTGGAGAGCTTGCGGCAAAGACTTATGGGTTAAAAATTTTTCAAAACGAGTTTGAGGATGAACATTTTAACTATACACGTTTTCTATTAATGGGATATGACGATATTCAGGTTGATATAGATAATAGTAAATATAAAACAACTTTACTTTTTTCTGTTGAAGATAAATCTAATGCACTCGTAAATACCTTAAATGTTTTTGGTAAACATAATATTAATCTTACAAAAATAGAATCTAGACCATCAAGAAATAGGGCTTGGAATTATTTGTTTTTTATAGATTTTGAAGGCTCTGAAGATGATGAAAATGTTCAAAAGGCTCTGTTGGAAGTGCTTAAAAAGAGTACTTTTTTGAAAGTTTTGGGCTCATATAAAAGCTATCATTATAATTAAAGGACATGATTATGAGAAGGTATCTTAGTTTTATACTAATATTTTTTAGTATTGTATTTGTTTATGCTCAAGATGATATAACGGTTTTATCTTTAAATGACTTTCATGGTCAGGTTGAGCCAAATAAAGACATGGTTGGAGCAGCAAAAATAGCTAGTTTTATAGATAATTATAAAAAGACACATCCAAATCTGGTAGTGGTTGCAGCTGGCGATAACTATCAAGGTACGGGTATATCAAATATTTCTCATGGTGATGTGGTTAATGATTTTTTTGATTACATTGGTGTTAAGTACTCTGCTGTGGGGAATCATGATTTTGATTATGGTCAGAAGTGGTTCAAGCATTGGTATGACAAGAATGGTATTAGATTTTTAGCTGCAAATATTAGTTATAAAGATGATTCGTTATTTGACTATTTTTATAGGAAATATACTGAGCAAAATTCATTAGATTATATTAAGCCTTTTGGCTATGAAACCTTACCAAGTGGTAAAACAATATATTTTATAGGATTAGCGACCTTAGAAACTCCTGATACTACAGCAGAAAAAAATGTCTCGAATTTGAAGTTTATGAATCCTGTTACAAGCGCTAATAAATGGGTTAAGTACATAAATAACTATAATAAGCACAAACTGCCAAAACCAGATACAATAGTCTTATTAACTCATATTCCTACTGATCAACAAAACTCTGAAATTTTTTTTGCAAAGAGGGCTGATTTGGGCGATGAGTCAGAAATATATGCGGTGGTAAATGGTGTTGACGATATCTCAGCTGTTTTGACGGGACATAGTCATAAGTTTGTTAATGGTTTGAAAAATGGTGTTGTAGTTGAGCAAGGAGAGAGCCAAGGTAAAGATATAAGTGTTTTACACTATGATTGTCACACATCCGATGTATGTAAAGTAACACCTGAAGTTATTAATTTAGCTCAGGCTACAAAAAATCTTAAACCTAACAAGGAAGTTAGTAATATAATAGCTAAATACAATAATTCTGTTAAATCTGAGCTTGATAAGATCATAACAAAGGCTCCTGCTGATATGTCAGACGAAGCGCAAGATGGTTACTACAATATTCCTTTAACTTATACATTAGCAGATATTATTAAAAATCAAACCGGTTCGGATTTAGCTCTTGTTAATTCACATGGTATTAGAAGATCTCTACCACAAGGTAATATTACCTATGGTATGATATATGAGGCGATGCCTTTTGATAATATGGTAGTCACTATGGATATAAAAGGGAGTGATTTATTTAAAATGATTGAGCATAGTTTGCAGCCACTTGGAGATAAACAGGTAGGTGTTTTTGCTGGATTAAATATTACATTAGATAAATCAAATCAAATAAAAAGGATTTTAATCGACAATCAGCCTTTAGACGAAAATAATACTTATAAACTTGCAACTATTGATTTTTTAACTACTGGAGGAGATGGTTTCATCTTTGATAATGTTAAAAACTATAAAGACACTAATATTACTATCAGAGATATGGTAACTGAATATTGGTCGAGTAATAATGCTGATATTAAACAGGGCTGGCAGAATATAACAGTACAATAACTTATGTCATATGAAGTTGATATAATATATAAAAATGTTAAAAATCTAAAAATTTCCCTGAGTGTCGACGGTGTAATTACAGTTACCTCGCCCAAAGGAGTTTCAAAAAAAGAAATTCTAGAGCTTTTACAAACAAAAAAAAGATGGATAGATAGGCATACTAAACGTTTACTGATCAATCAAAGATATGACTACAATAATTATAATTTGGATGATGGAGATTGTATTTATTTTTTAGGGCGACAATATCCTATTCAAATAACTTGTTCAAAACATAACTTGGTTAATTATTGTGATGATTATATCGAGTTCTTACTAAATTCTAGTGTTATCAATAATAAAGAGTTTAAGCAAAAACTATTGGAAGAATTTTATAAGGATCAAGCAGACATTATTCTCAATAATCTTGTGGCTAAATATCTGAAAATCACTAATCAAGAAATAAATAGAGTAACAATAAAGAAGACAAAAACTAGATGGGGCTCATGTAACTACGTTAAAAAAAATATAAACCTAAATTTTAATCTGATTTTAAGAGATATAGAGGCTATAGAGTATGTGGTGCTTCATGAAATAGCTCATCTGACTCATCCTAATCACTCCAAAGAGTTTTATGACTATATTTCATGCTATATGCCAGATTGGAAAGCTAGAGAAAAGAGATTAAAATAAGATATAATTTAATTATCTTGTATTATTTCAGTTTTAACTTTTGGAGGAGTTTTATGGAAAGTACGTTTGAGCTTTTTTCTATCGGGGTAGGACCATCTTCATCTCATACTATAGGACCAATGAGAGCTGGCAGCAATTTTATTAGTTTGTATGAGGACAAGTTAACTGAAACTACAAGAATTAAGATTGATTTATATGGGTCACTTGCTCTTACTGGCAAAGGTCATAAAACAGATTATGCAGTTATCTTAGGTGTAATGGGGTTCTTGCCAGAATCGGTAGATATAGAATTAGCAAAACAGCTTTATGACGACTGTTTAAAGCAAAAAAAACTTAATTTAGGTCAAAAATTTGAAATTAATTTTGATTATGATCAGGATTTAATATTTCATTATGATGAATTTCTTCCAGAGCACTCTAATGGAATGCGTTTTTCGTTATTTGATGATGATAAGCTTCTTTGTCAAAAAGAATATTTCTCTATAGGTGGTGGTTTTATCGTTGATAAAAAACAAATAAAAAAAGATGAAGTCCCTACAGAGGTGGAGTGTAATAAGCCTTATAAATTCGCTAGCATGGCAGAACTAAAAAATATTTGTCAAAAAGAAGGTATGTCTATTGCTGAGATAATGTTTGAAAATGAGAAAACAGCTTATGGAGAACAATATTCTTTGAACAAGTTAGCTGAAATTTGGCAGGTTATGGAAACATCAATAGAAAAAGGCTTAACTTGTCCGGAAGCAATATTACCAGGTGGTCTTAAGGTTAGGAAAAGAGCTCCAAGTATGATAAAAAAACTTAAAGAGCAGAATGTTGTTAATACTGACTTTAACTATCTAAACGCCTTTGCAATTGCTGTGAATGAGCAAAATGCATGTGGTGAAAGGGTAGTTACAGCACCAACGAATGGAGCTGCTGGTGTGATTCCTGCTGTATTGAAGTATTATCTGCAGACTCATGAAATTATTAATCAAGATGAATTATCAAAAGTTGTTAATAAATATTTACTTGTATGTGCCGCTATAGGTATTTTATATAAATCAGGAGCCTCTATATCTGCTGCAGAAGTTGGTTGTCAAGGTGAAGTCGGAGTTGCCTGTTCGATGGCAGCTGCTGGCTATTGTGCACTGCTTGGTGGAGATATTGACTCTATAGAGTCAGCAGCAGAGATTGGTATGGAACATAATTTAGGATTGACTTGTGATCCTATTGGAGGATTAGTTCAGATCCCATGTATTGAGCGTAATGCAATGGGGGCTGTACAGGCTATAAATGCTGCAAAATTAGCTCATTTAGATACAGGCGAGAAGAGATTCGTTGGACTAGACTATGTTATTAAAGTTATGTATGAAACAGGTCTGGATATGTGTAGTAAGTATAAAGAAACCTCTTTAGGAGGTTTAGCGACCAATGTCCCTGTATGCTAATTCATTTCAATTATTCTACATAAATCATAAAATTCTACTACTGACAAAATTATACTAATTTAGTATAATTTGTTTGATTTATATATTTAATAGGCAGTATACAATGTATGATGTGAAAAAAATTAGAAAAGATTTTCCATTTCTTGAACAAGTAATTAATGACAAGCCTGTTGTTTTTTTTGATACAGGGGCTTCGGCTCAGAAACCACAAGTAGTCATCAATGCTGTAGCTGATGCATATAGGTTTAATTATGCTAATGTACATCGTGGAGTTTATCAGCTAAGCCAAGAAGCTAGCGACAGATATGAAAATGTACGTGTAAAGGTTCAGCAGTTTATAAATGCTAAGTCATCAAATGAAATTGTGTTAACCAAAGGCACTACAGAGTCAATTAATCTGCTAGCAAATTCTATTGGCAAGTCAATTGTTTCTGAGGGAGATGAAATTATTGTTACTGAAATGGAGCATCATGCTAATTTTGTGCCATGGCAAGTGCTCTGTGAAGAAAAACAATTAGTTTTCAAAGTGGCTAAAGTCAATGATAATGGTGAACTTGATATTCAAAACCTTTTATCTTTGATTACAGATAAAACTAGGGTTGTGGCTATAACCTTGTGCTCAAATGTCTTAGGGACTATTAATCCTGTCAAAAAGATAATAGAAGACATTAAAAAGATTAACACAAATATATTAGTAGTTGTTGATGGTGCTCAAGCTGTTATACATTCAAAAGTGGATGTCCAAGATTTAAATTGTGATTTTTTTGTGTTTTCAAGTCATAAATTATATGGACCAACTGGTGTTGGTGTTCTATATGGTAAATATGAGTTGCTACAAAAATTACCTCCATATAACTATGGTGGGGATATGGTCAATGACGTAACAATTAATAAGACAACATTTGCGTTACCTCCGTACAAATTTGAGGCGGGGACACCTGATATAGTTGGTTCTATAGGGTTTGGTGAAGCTATAGACTACGTTAATTCTATTGGTATGGAAAATATAGCAAACTACGAGCAACAGTTATTAGAATATGCAACAACAGAGCTACAAAAAATTGAAGGTCTAAAAATAATTGGTCAAGCTCAAAATAAAGCAGGAGTCATAACATTTGTTGTTGATGGCTGTAATGCTGGGGATATTGGAGAGCTATTGGCTATAAAAGGTATGTGTGTTAGAACAGGCAAGCATTGTGCGCATCCTTTATTAAATAGAATGGGTGTTTCATCAACTGTGCGCATATCATTTGGTATGTATAATACGGTTGAAGAAATAGACTTATTTATTAAAGCATTGAAAAAAGTAATATCTCAATTAAAATAGTCACAATAAACTGAAAAGGTTAGATAATATGGTCGAAGTTTTTGATCCTAATAATAATATTCTAGAGGTCACAGAAGCTGCTGCTAAGCATTTTGAAAAGCATTTGGCTAAAGACTCTGAAAACATAGGTATATATATAGGTACAAAGTTAATGGGTTGTTCTGGATTAGCTTATGATATAGATTTTGTTACTAAACAGCCAAATGATACAACGATAGTAGATAAGCATGGTCTAAAGTTTTTTGTATCTAATAAGTCCATGGATTTTTTAAATGGCTTGCAAATTGATTATGTTAAACATGACTTTGGACTATACAAATTAGAATATACTAATCCAAATGAATCAGCTCGTTGTGGTTGTGGTGAAAGCTTTACAATTTAGGAATATATAAAAAATGAAGACAACAGATGTAACTATAGTAAGAAGGCAAGTAAAAGCAGTAGCTGTTCCATTTGGTAATGAGATTGAGCTTATGCCTGGTCAGGAAGTTTTGGTAACTCAAGATAAAGGCGGAAGTTTTACATTAAACGTAAATGGTAATTTGCTCCACTTAGATGGAAAGGATGCTGATGCAATAGGTAAGCAGGTAGTTAAATATCCAGTTGAAAATTATGAAATCAAGCACGGAGACCCTATAAATATGGATGCAGTTTGGGATCAGATGAGAACAGTTTATGACCCTGAAATTCCAGTTAATATAGTCGATTTAGGCTTGATTTATAATGTAGTTACCAGAAAGTTAGAGAATGGTAATTTTCATGTGATTATAGATATGACTCTTACAGCTCCAGGTTGTGGTATGGGCCCTGTACTAATGACTGATGTTGAGAAGCGTGTAGCAATGTTGCCAAACGTTGATAAGGTTGATGTTGTGATGGTCTTTGATCCACCGTGGAATTCTGAACTTATGACAGAAGAGGCTAAACTAGAGTTAGGATTATTTTAATTAAGTCATGACAAAAATAGCAATTTATCCTGGTACTTTTGATCCTATCACAAATGGTCATGTTGATTTGGTTGATAGAGCATTAAATATTTTTGATGAAATAGTGGTAGCAGCATCTACCGCATATGGTAAGAAAACTCTCTTTGATTTAGATACAAGAGAGCGAATGATTAGAGAAGTTTTCAAAGATAATAGTAGAGTTAAGGTTGTTAGCTTTGAGGGGCTTCTGGTAGATACTGCCGCAAAGTATAATGCCTGTGCTATTGTGAGGGGATTAAGAGCAGTATCTGATTTTGATTATGAGTTCCAGATGTCTAGTATGAACAATAAGCTTAATAGCGATATTCAGACTATATTTTTAACTCCCAGTGAAAAATTTTCTTGTATATCATCCACTTTAGTTAGGGCAGTTGCTATTCATAACTATCAAAGAGTAGGTGAGTTTGTACCAGAGTGTGTATTTAATAAAATAAAGCTAAAATATTCTAAGGACTAGTATGGCACTATTGATTACAGATGATTGTATAAATTGTGATATATGTGAACCAGAATGTCCTAATGAGGCAATATCACAAGGTGAGGAGTATTATGAAATTAATCCTGACAAGTGTACAGAGTGTGTGGGTCACTTTGAAGAGTCTCAGTGTACCAAGGTATGTCCAATAAGATGTATCATAACAGACCCTAATAATATCGAAAGCCAAGAAGAGTTATTAATAAAATATAGAATATTAACTTCATAAAAATTAAAAAAAACTTGGAAACTTTATTCTAATTTTGTATAATGCTTCAGTCTTATTTATTTACTACTAGTTTAAAAAAGAGTTTTAAAAGGAGCTTTTGATGAAATTAAAGAACATTGTTATCGCTACGACAGTACTATTAGGTACGGCTACGTTTTCATTTGCTGCAGGTTCTGACAATATGGATACGTCAGTAGATGCAAATTCAACAGCTACTCAAAGTAGTGCTGGAAATAGTTTCCTTACTCCTTTTGCTAATACATATAGCTCTTTAACTAACAAAGACAATACTTGGGGTCCACAAGATAGAACAGGTCAGTGGTACTTTGGTGTAGATGCTAATGGTCTTGCTGGAACACCTAATTCTCCTTCTGGAGCTGGCGCAAATATGATAATTGGTTATAACATCAATAAATATTTTGCAGTTCAATATAACCAATTAGTTGGTAGAGTATTTGCAGGTTTAGGTGAGGGTGTTATTAATTTCAGTAATAGTACTATGATCACTCCATATGCTGCTGGTGGTGCTGGTTGGGCTAATTTGGCTGGTCAAGCTACAGGTGCATGGGACGTTGGTGGAGGTCTTAAATTTGAGCTTTCTAGAGATGTTCAAGTAAGTGCTGATTATAGATATATTCAGACAATGGCTCCAAGTGGTATGTCAGGTGCTCAAGGTAGAGCGGGTACTAACATGATTGGTGGTGGTATTACATGGTTCTTTGGTGGCAAAGATGATAATAATAATGATACTGGCAACATCCAAGACAATGGTGCTACTACAGCTGCAGAAACTACAGCTATGCCAACAATTGATGAATCTAAGTATGTTTTACCTCAAGGTATTAAGCAGTGTGAAGGTAACTTCAACTTAACTAAAGAAGGTGTTGCTTGCTATACTGTGAACGGCGATGATGTAACAGTTTATTTAGATACTAAATTTGCTTATGATAGTTCAAAATTAAACAGTAAGGGCAAAGATGCTATAGCATCTTTTGTTAACTTTGTTAAGAACAGTGATATTAAAACAGTAACAGTTAAAGGTTATGCTTCTCAAGGAACAACAGGAAGTGAATTTGAGATATATAACCAAAAACTTTCTGAGAAGAGAGCAGAAGCTGTAGCTGAGTACATGAAGCAACTAGGTTTAGATAATGATAAAATCATTACTAAAGGATTTGGCTATGAGAATACTTTAGATGGTATCCATAAGTCAGATGCTCGTAATCAACGTGTTCAAGCGAGTGTATCAGCTCCTTTAAAAGAAGAAGCTTAATTTCTTAACTTATTAATATTAATCTCTCGAATTTTCTTTTATCATTTTTTAATTTATTTTATTTTAGATATTTAAATACTGATTTTCATATCATCATGTTGTAGAATCAGAAAATGTGAATATTAAGGTTCTCAATTAGCTATTTTATTAACTATCTCTTATTGTACATCTGACTTATATTAGTAAGAGTCTAGATAACTATGGTACTTATCATATGTTTCTCTATGATGGTTATAATAAATGTCTGTTTTAAAGTAGGAAATATCCTACTAAGTGTTTTGGTAAATTTTGTTATACCATGAAGATTATCTTAGCGATAGCCTTTAAGAAATACGCTTGGGAATTGCTACGAGCAAGAGAATAATACTATTTTTGTAAAATAATATAGTAATAAATTTAGATAAAATATTTTGGATAAAATGAACAAATAAGGTTGCTAGCCTATAGCATCTCCCATTTGGAACATTGGCATATACATACTTACTACAAGGAAACCGACAACACCACCTAGCACAATCATAATTAGAGGTTCTAACATTGAGCTCAAACTTCCTACAAGTGTATCAACTTCTTCTTGATATACTCTATTAAGGTTTCCAAGCATCGTTTCTAAAGCACCTGACTCTTCACCAACAGCTATCATCTGTTCTACTAAGAATGGGAAGCTTCCCGTTTCAACAATAGCTTCTTTAAATGATGCTCCTTCACTGATACTTTTTTTAATGTCTATAGCGGCTTGGTCATACTTAGCATTACCTGTTGCTAATGAAACCATATCTAATGCTCTTGTTAAGCTCATACCTGATTGAACAGTAATCTCTAATGTACTAGCAAATCGTGCTAGAGCAGATTTGAAAATAACCTCACCAATTATTGGTATTTTAAGCATAAAATGGTCTTGTGCAACTTGTATCTTTGGGAATTTGAATTTCAGAGATTTAAATATTGATAGTGACATAAATATTACAAGAATAATTTTCCACCATGAATCTTGCATGAAGTTAGATGCATCAACAGTGACTTGAGTAATCGCAGGCAGGGGTTTTCCAGAGTTTATAAACATTGCTGAGAATGCTGGAACCGCAAAAGTTAAAAGTATCCCTGTTACACCGGCTGCTATAACACATACAACAATTGGATATGAAAGAGCTTTTTTAACTTTCTTTTTAATACTTTGTAATGCTTCACGTTGGTCAGCTATTTTATTAAGCATAAGATCAAGGTTACCAGATTCTTCTCCAGCAGTTATGAGACCTATATAAAGCTTATCAAAAACTTTTGGAAAATTACTCAAGGCTTTTGAAAATGATTCACCACCTTCAATAGCTTGCTTAATTTGGATGGCTAATATCTTTAGACGAGGGTGTTTACGAATACCCATTATGAAGACTTCAAAAGATTTAATAATTGGGATACCTGCTTTTGTCATTGTAGCTAGCTGACGAGTCATTTCCGTTATATCCTGATATGATATTTTTTTCGGAAGTAAATCTTTAGGCTGTTTTTTGACTTTAACATCAGTGTAGCCTTTTTGTCTTATTTGAATCTCAGCTTTTTCTTTAGTATCAGCATCTATGATTCCTTTTATGGTTTTACCATTTTTGAGCTTGGCCTTATAGCCCCAAGATGTAATCGTTATTTTGTTTTTATTCTTATTTCCAAATAGCATATTTTATCCTTTAACTTACTCTGTAAGCCTCTTCCATAGATGTTAACCCTTGTGAAACTCTTACTAGTGCTGACTGTCTAACTGTGGCAACTCCTTCTTTTTGAGCCTGTATTGCTAGCTCCATAGTGTTTTTGTCTTCTAATATCATTTTTGCAATTTCTCTAGAAACTGGCATAACCTCATATAAACCAAGTCTTCCTTTGTATCCTTTAAAGCATCTTGGACATCCTTTAGGGTTTGGTTTGTATATCTTTGCACTCTTTACTTTTTCAAGTTTTGTACCGAATGTTTTCATAAGTATCTCATCATTTAGGCCACTGTCCTCAACAAGTAATGAAAACTCGGTATCAGTATCTTCTAATTTGCATTTTGGGCACAATTTTCTTGTTAAACGCTGAGCAATAATCAACGTTACAGAAGTAGCAATATTATATCTAGGTAAGCCCATATCTACCAATCTATTTAATGTTTCTGGAGCACTATTTGTATGTAGTGTTGACATAACCAAGTGACCTGTTTGCGATGCCTTAATTGCAATGGATCCTGTTTCAATATCCCTAATCTCACCGACCATGATTATATCTGGATCTTGACGTAAGAAAGATTTAAGAGCCGCGGCAAATGTTAACCCCTGTTTATTATTAACGTTAACTTGGTTGATACCTTTTACAAAAAGCTCGACAGGATCTTCTGCTGTAGAAATATTTTTTTCAGGTTTATTCAGAATGTTTATACCTGTGTACAAAGTAACTGTTTTACCTGAACCAGTTGGACCTGTTACTAGTACCATGCCTTGTGGTTGTTTGATATATTTAAGATATGTTTCTTTTTGAGTTTCTGAGAAACCTAATTGTTCAATTGGTATTTGTGTTGAACTAGAATCAAGAATACGAAGTACAACTTTTTCACCAAAACTTATTGGACATGTACTAACACGAAAATCAATAGCTTTTTCTCTTGAAAGAGAAATTTTAAATTTACCATCTTGAGGGATTCTTTTTTCTGCGATATCAAGGCTAGACATAATCTTAAGTCTTGATATAACTTTAGGTCCAAGATTTTTTTTGGTATTAAAAGTCTCTATTAGTAGGCCATCTATTCTGTATCTAATACGAAAGTTTTTTTCATATGGTTCAAAGTGTATATCTGAAGCACCTTTTTGTATTGCATCCACAATAGTATTGTTGATGAATCTAATGATAGGAGCTTCTTCATCTTCACCACTTCCTATTATGGCATCTCCTTCACGCTCACCTTCTTCAACAAAGTCAATATCAAGCTCACCACCAGCATTCATCTGCTCTTCAAGTTTTGATTCGCTTTCTACGTGTCCTTCATCTTTGAGATATTGATCGTACTCTTCAATCTTTTCTCGTATTAGATTAATTTCTCCTACAATAGGAGTAAAAGAATAATCATATTTACTGCGTAGTTTTTTTAGTATTTCTTGACTATCTATTGGATTAGCTATTGCTACATAAATGCTCTTTTTTCTTTTAAATAGTGGTAAACATTTATTCTCATTACAAAACTCAGCATCAAAGTAATCTTGCGGTAGAAAATTTACATTTATAGCAGTTAAGTCAATATACTGTAAACGTAACAGAGTTGCAGATTCAATCATAAATGATTTACTATCAACTAATTCATGATCAATTAGGTAGTCTAAGAGGTCTTGTTTGGCTAGTGATTTATCTAAACTTATCTCTTCAAGTTGCTCTCTTGTTATAAGCTTACGATGTAGTAGTAAAGAAGCTAGCTTCTTGTTAATATACGGACTATCAATCATTTATACTAAAATAAATCACAAAAATTAACAAAAATTATATCATGATTGAGATAATTATTAAAAAACAAAATATTCAATATAAATTAATAAAAAGGATTTATTTTAATAATATTTTTTAATGTATAATTCAAATCCGAGTTTAATAAATTTTTTGATATATGCATGTAGATAGATATATTTCTCATAGAGGCGCAAATAATGATGCTGTAGAAAATACAATAGAAGCCTTTCAAATTGCCAAGAATGCTGGGTTTAATTGGTTTGAAACAGATGTGCAAATGAGTTCTGATGGGGTGTTATTCTTGTTTCATGATGATACTCCAAAAAGGTTTTTTGATATTGATAAAAATGTTACTAATATGTCAATATTTAGCTTAAAGTCTTTAGAACTTGTTCATCCTAAGTTAAAGTCAACAGCTAAAATATTAACACTGAAAGAGTATATCGAGTGGGCGGAGAATAATAATGCTTTTTTGAATCTTGAAATTAAAGTAAGTAATGAAAATATAAGCTACCAAAAGACTTTAGTCGCTAAGGTTATTGAGCTTCTTGAGCATTATCCAACTATGAAATCAAAAATTTTATTGTCGAGCTTCTCAAAAGTGGTAATGAGAGAGTTAAGAAGACATAAAGATTTTACTCAAGGTAAACTTTTTTACACCGTTAACTGGGTTAGGGATTTTGAATATATTGATAGTGATTTTTATAAAGACTTTGTTAAAAATAAATATATAGCAGTCATAATAAATTATAGCTGCTTAACCGATTCAAGAGTTAAATATTTGAAACGTAAATTTGGTAAAGTTTTTGTTTATTCTGTTTATACAGATGATGAAGTTAAACACTTGCTTGAATGGCAGGTTGATGCGATATTCATTGATAAGAAAGAACAGTTAAATCTTAGTCTTTAGATAATCTTTTAAAAGATGTTCTACATCTATTATAATACTTTCACTATGAGGACAACCTTCAGGATAAAAGTACTTTAACTCGATAAAGCCTTCTGCAATTCTATATTTGAAAGTAACAAACGGATATTTTTCCTTAATCACTTCTAAGTTTTCTGCAAGCAGGCTTTCACCAATATTGAAAATATTCCATTTTTTACGAACTATTTTTCTTTTTTTATTTGTTTTGTTGTTTAGATTTAATGCCTCAAGCATAGGAATGCACTCTTTAGGAGGTCGAGGAAAAACATATATATATCGACCAGACTCAAACTCTAGTTTAAATCCGTTTGCAGTACCATTTTGATTTATTAAGATTTCTGAGCCCTGAGGAAACATAGCTTGTTTTTCAGTACCCAAAGTAATTCTACCATATTTTTCAATCATCCTTTTTTCTAGTTTGTGCCATGAGTTATCGTCTAAAGATAGACTTTTGTCAAAATATTTGGCAATTGACTCTGTGGTTAAGTCATCTTCAGTGGGACCCAAGCCGCCTATAGTTATAATGTTTTTATGATTTTGCTTTAGAAACTCTATACTTGAAACTATATCTTCATAATCATCTTTACACGATATATGAAACCCTATTTCAAAATCATTACTTACTAGGTATTTAGCAAAATTACAGGAGTTAGTATTAACTATATCTCCATCTACTACCTCATCGCCAATAGCTATAAAGCCGAAATCATATTTCATTATCTTCCTTACAAATTTTTGTAGAATTATTAAAATCCGCTATTCTTGGACATGATTTTTATGTATCATGATTTGTGAAGTATATATTAAGTGTATACAAGATTGAATATCTAAGGAGTCTTTAATGAAAATACTATCTACTAATGTTTATGTCGGACCTAACATCTATGCAAACTTTCCTGTTATTAAACATGAAATTGATTTGGGAGTGCTTGAAGAATGGCCATCTGCAAAGATTGGTCAGGATTTTGTAGATCGACTTGTGGATAGTTTACCGAGATTAGAAGAGCATGGTTGTTCATATAGAGAAAAGGGTGGTTTTATCCGTAGAATGAGAGAGGATGAAGGCACTTGGATGGGTCATATTTGGGAGCATGCAATACTAGAGCTTCAAGATATAGCTGGTAGTAATGTAACATATGGTCGTACTAGATCGACAGGTGAGCTTGGTTGTTATAATTTGGTCTATGAATATAAGCAAAAAGATGTTGGTCTAAGAGCTATGGAGTTGGCTAGAGATTTATTGATATCTTTATTGCCAGAGGATCTTAAAAAGCAAGTGGCTCATAAGAATGAAGATTTTGATTTTGAATATGAAAAAGTAAGGTTTATAAAATTTGCACAAAGCAAAGAATTTGGACCAAGTACAGCATCATTAATTGAAGCTGCTAAAAAAAGAGATATTCCGTATCTTAGATTAAATGACCATTCATTAGTTCAATTTGGTTATGGTAAATACCAACAAAGAATTCGAGCAACAATTACAGGTAAAACTACTAGTATTGCTGTTGACTTATCTTGTGATAAAAATCAGACGAATACTATTCTACAAGGTTTGGGGCTTCCTATGCCTAAGCAAAGGATGGTAACTACTGAAGAGGGAGCTTTAAGAGCTGCAAAAATCCTAGGCTTCCCATTAGTTGTTAAGCCTCTGGATGGTAATCATGGTCGTGGAATATCTATTAACTTAAAAACTATGCAAGAAATTAAAGATGCCTTCGTTGAAGCAAATAAAGTATCTAGATATGTTTTAGTGGAGCAGTTTGCTACTGGTTTCGATCATAGAATGTTGGTGGTTGATGGTAAGCTTGTAGCTGTTGCTAAAAGGGTTCCTGGTCATGTGATAGGAGATGGTAGGCATAATATTAAAGAGCTAGTTGATATTGTAAATGAAGATCCACGTAGAGGCGTTGGACATGAGAAAGTTCTAACAAAATTAGAGTTGGACTATCAAGCTAAGACTTTATTGGCAGCTGCTGGGTATGATGAAAATACTATTCTTAAGGATGGAGAAGTTTTCTATTTAAGATCTACAGCCAACCTTTCAACTGGTGGTACAGCTATTGATGTCACTGATATTGTACACCCTGACAACAAAGATATGGCGGAAAGAGCTATAAAAGCTATAGGTCTTGATGTTGGTGGTGTTGATTTCTTGATAGATGATATATCACAATCTTATCACGATATTGGCGGTGCTATTTGTGAATGTAATGCTGCTCCGTGGTTTAGAATGCATGTGGCTCCTAGTGAGGGTAAATCTAGAGATGTTGCAGGTGCAGTAATAGATATGCTGATTCCTAAAGAACATGGTAATGCTAGGATTCCAATTGCTGCTATTACTGGTACAAATGGTAAAACTACAACATCACGTATGGTTGCTCATATGTGGAAAAATGCTGGGAAAATAGTAGGACTTACAACCACAGATGGTGTTTATATCAATGGAAAACTAACTGTAGCAGGTGATACTACAGGTCCAGCTTCAGCTCAAATGGTTTTGAAAGATCCTTCTGTAGAAATGGCAATCCTTGAAACTGCTAGAGGAGGGTTACTAAGAAGTGGTATGGGCTATGATTACTGTAATGTTGGAGCGTGTTTAAATATATCCTCTGATCACCTAGGTCTTAAAGGAGTTAATACGTTAGAAGATTTGGCTAAAGTTAAGAGTATAGTTCCTCAAGCAGCAAAGGATGTCGCAGTTCTAAATGCTGATGATCCTAATGTACTTAAAATGTCAGCTAAAGTAACAGCAAAATATATACTATATGTAACTATGAATCCAGAGCATGCTTTAGTTAAACAACATATACGTGCTGGCGGTAAAGCTTGTATTATTGAAAAGGGTGTTAATGGAGATATGATTACAATTTTTGATAATCATGTTCATATACCAGTTTTATGGACTCATTTGATTCCAGCTACAATGGAAGGTAAAGCTATCCATAATGTTCAAAACTCTATGTTTGCAATAGCTATATCTTACAGTATGGGTATGAGTTTAGATGATATTAGAGATGGATTGAGAACATTTGTAACATCATTCTACCAAGCGCCAGGACGTATGAACTGGTTTGAGGAGCATCCATTTAAAGTACTGATGGATTATGGACATAATCCAGCAGCAATAAAGCTTGTGAGCCAGATGGTTGATAATATGGAGTTTGCCGGTAAGAAAATATGTGTTTTAGCATCACCAGGTGATAGAAGAGATGAAGATATCTACGAAATAGCTAAAACTGCTGCACCATATTACGATCACTTTATTTGTAAGCGTGATGATACTCTAAGAGGTCGAGCTCCTGATGAAGTTCCAAGAATGCTTAAAGAAGGTTTAATAGAGGCTGGTGTGACTGCCGATAGGATAGAAACTATCGAGAGTGAGCAAGAAGCTGTGGATCATGCTCTGGCAATGGCTCAGGATGGTGATCTGGTAGTTATTTTTGCAGATAAATTAAAAAGAACATGGAAGCAGATTATTTACTTTAACAAAGAAGATGCTGACGACAATAAAGAGCAAAAAGAAGAAAAGAAAGAAATGTTTTCTGCTTCTATTATTGCTCAGGATCCTAGTCTATCAGAAGAAATTTCTGAAGTTATAAAAGCAGGTGTTATAGCTGATGAGAGTGGTGTTAGAGTTATTTTTGATGAAGAAGATAACGACTAATTGTTTATTACTATTTTAAGGGAGCCTTTATATGATTCCTGAAGGTTATTCACGTAGACTTGTTGGACCTAACTTGTTTTTTAAAGAGACTGGAACGGTTCTGGATGTGCCACTTATAGAGCACCGCGATAAATTGACAGAACTTTTTTATCAAGAGGCTAATAGGATTCTTCCTGTATTAGGTTGGCAAGATATAAAACTTACTCATAAGTTTTTTAATAATGGTGTTCGTTATGCAATGATTGCCCCTGTCGACATTACAATGCCAGCGTGTGATGTTATTGACTTTATTTGGCTTTCTGTGAGAGAAGGTTTTGAAACAGGCAGTTTCAAATCACTTCAAGAAGCACAAGATGAGCTAATGCCTTTTATAAATGAAGATAAAAACTTAACTTATAGAAAGCTTTATGAATTAGCTAAATCCAAAGGTTTTAATGCTTTTAGAGATAAGAATAAAGCTTATGTTGGTTCTGGTACTGGCTGTTATGAGTTTGATTTAGACAACGATAAAATTGAAGATGTTGACTGGTCAAAAGTTTATGATATACCGGCTGTTATTGTGACAGGTACAAATGGTAAGACTACAACGGTCAGACTTACTGATTATATTTGTCGTACAGCAGGTAAGCTTACAGGGTATACATCTACTGATTGGGTAAAGGTAAATGATGAGTTGATAGATGAGGGCGATTACTCGGGTCCAACAGGACATCAATTTGTTCTTACAAATAAGAAAGTCGAAGTAGCTCTGCTAGAGTCTGCTCGAGGAGGACTTTTAAAAAGAGGTTTAATAGAAACTTATGTTGATGCAGCAGCTGTTACGAATGTCTCTGCTGATCATTTAGGTGAGGATGGAATAGAGACTGTTGCAGAGTTAGCAGAAGCAAAATCGATTGTGTTCCGTACGATGGGCAAAGGCTCTCATGCTATTATCAACTTAGATAATTCGTATATGAAAGAGCGCTTTGATAAGTTAACTTGTGCAAAAATTATCGTGACGCAAAATCCAGAGCAACACGATATGGACTATTATTTATCAAAGTCTGATTATGCTTGTATTGTTGAAAATGGTAGCTTTACTTGGACAAGTAGTGACTCTAAACAGGAAATACTGCCAGTTGTTGATGCTCCATTGACAGTTAAAGGTTTTGCTAAGCATAATATCGAAAATGCTATGATCGCTATAGCTTTATCTTTTAAGCTTGGAATTAGTTTTGATAATATCGAAAAAGCTCTTAGAAGCTATAAGAATGATCCTAAAGTTAATAGAGGCCGTGCTAATATCTTTGAGTTTGATAATAAGGTTGTGGTTCTTGATTATGCTCATAATGAAGCTGGTATGGATGCGTTATTGAGTATGATGAAAGCTTATGATAAAGGTGGCAAGAAATACTTGATGATTGGTACTACTGGGGATAGGAAGTATCTGATACCTGGCATAAATGACATTATAATTAAGCATGGTATTGATTTTGTGGTCATTAAAGAAACAGAGAAGTATCTTAGAGGAGCTGAGCCTCTTGAACTACCGACATTAATCCGAGGTGATTTACAGAGCAAAGGGTTTGATATCTCAAAGACTTATATTTCACATGGTGAGCTAACAGGTGTGAAGTATATCTTAGACAAGCTTGAAGATGATGATATTGGCATTTTCTGTTGTCAGGCTGAGCTAGAGGAAGTCGCAAACTATCTTGAGAACCTAGCTCAGAAGTAATTAAATCAGTTATCTATTTAGTAGGCATACAACGTGTGTGGCAATGCCTTCTTTCCTACCTATAAATCCTAACCGTTCTGTGGTTGTTGCCTTAATATTTATTTGATTAGTTTGAACTTCAAGCACATTTGCCAAACAAGCTTTCATTTTTTCGATATAAGGAAGCATCTTAGGTGCTTGTGCAATTATGGTACAATCAATATTACTGATTTCGTACTCCTTATCATCAAGCATTTTTTTTATTTCAGATAAGAAAAATTTACTATCAGTATTTTTATACTCCATATCGGTATCAGGGAAGTGTTTACCTATATCTCCAAGACCTAGTGCACCTAAAATAGCATCACAAAGAGCATGGATTAATACATCACCATCAGAATGAGCTTCTAGTCCCATTTCATATGGAATCTCAATTCCACCAATAATGATATTTTTTTTTGAAGATGTGAATTTGTGCACATCATAACCGTGACCAATTCGAAATGACATTATATAGTTCCTAGTCTTGTGTTACAGGGAAGTTATTATTTAACCATGCATTGATTCCACCTTCTACAGATATAATATCCATATAGCCCATACTTTTTAAGCTTTTAGCTGCTAATGCCGATCTAAAGCCACTACCGCAGTATAAATATATTTTTTGATTTTTATTTGGAATTAGACTCTCAATTTTGACTTCTATTTGCCCCTTGCTAAGATGGGTAGCACCTTGGATATGGAATCTATTGAACTCAGAATCTTCTCTAACATCAAAAATGACACCATCTAGTTCATTAGAGTTTATCTTATCGTATAAATCAGATACAGAGCATTCTTTGATATCAGATTTGGCATTATTGACAAGCTTTAAAAACTCATGTGGTCTAGCTTGATTAGGTGATTTAGTAGGATAGCCTTTAGCATTCCATGCTCTCCAACCACCATCAACAGAAATTACATTTTTATAACCCATTTCACGCAGTTTATCAGCTACGATAGCAGATCTGAAGCCACCACCACAATAAAAATACATCTTTTGATTTTTGTTAGGAACTGCTGACTCAATAGCACTTTCGATAATTCCTTTACTAATATGAATAGCATTAGGAATATATCCATTTGCAAACTCTGACTCTTCACGTGTATCAATAAGTAAACCATCAAGAGTTTCTGTTTCATTCATTTTGTTGATATCGTCAACTGTACATTCTTGTATTCTACTTTTTGCATCGTTTACTAAATCTAAAAAACCTGATGTGTGTTGCATATCTATACCTTGTAATTTTGTGATTAAATAACTATTTATATTTTATATTTTTATTTGCTTAAAGAGAATATTTAAAGAATATAATCAATAACTTGGAATATGATGATGATAATTGCAATAGTTAGAGCAAAGTTGTTAAGCTTGCTATTTTTCATTGATTTGTAAATTATTTCAAAATTACGGTTACGAAGTATTCTAACCATATTTAGTGGACATGAAACAAGCATAATTAGAGAAAATAGACCTACAACAGAAAGAGCGATTAAGAAAAGCTTTTTAAAATAATAGTTCAGAAATATCGGTAACATGAAAAGCAGAAAGCTTAGAAGAATGTTTTTGCTTAGTGTTGATAGGTTGTTCATTTTAAATCTATCAAGTATTAGATCTTTTAATGCTAATGATAGAGTTATAAAAGCAGTTGTCACAGAAATTGTAATAAAGGTATAAATTAAAGTTATAACTTCAGAAGACTGAATATTAGCTTTAAGAATATAAATAAGCTGAGTGACACTATCTTCGGAGCTAAGAGATTTTAAGACTTCAGCAAAACTATTTTTATCACCATAAATAGCTATATTGCCAAATATTGATACTATCCAGCATACATATATTACTAGTATTATTAGAGATGCAACTATAATAATTCTTCTAATATCTTTTGGGTGTGGTCCTACATAGTTGACAACGCTAGGAACAATTATGTGAGCTGAGAATGTTGTGGCAAGTATAGGTAAAGTAACTATAACCTCTTTTAGAGTGCCAAAACTATAGCTATCTAGCTTAGAGATGCTTATAGACTTGAAGAGTAAAAGTATTGTAAATAATATGATAATAAGCTTTACGGTAAGAAAAATCCTATTAAGCCATTCAGCAGGCCCTGTGCCTTTTAATATAAATCCACCAAAAAGTATAACAAAGCCAATCTCTATAATAATATAGTTTATATCTAGTAGGCTTTCAAAAGATGAGCCTATTGCAGAGATATATGCTGCAAGCATTCCGTAAAGTATTCCAAAAGCACATATATAAACCAGAATGACTCCTGGTTTTTTAAAGAGTTTATGAGCAAGTCCTAGATAACTAATACCACTTTCAAAATGTAGGCATGCTTCTGCAACAGCTAATGTTGAATATGTCATTAAAAGCCACATCAAAAACATTATGATGCAACCAATAACGACACCAAAGCTTGAAAGAATCATAGGAATAGCAAGAATACCTCCGCCCAAAGAGGTACCTATAATCAAGAAGATACTACCAATTTGTTTATTTATACTTGTCAATTTTTAGAATAGTAAGTTTTATCTTTGAATACATTAAAACATATAAAATTGTGATTATAAATTAATAAATGAAAGAAATAATTACCAAGCTGGTATAGCAGCACCATTCGGATAAAGTTTTTCAGCTAATTGTTTAACTTCATCTGTATTAAATGCTTGTACATACTCTTTAAGTTTAGGATTATTTTTTTGTGATTCTTTAACGGCAATGACATTTGCAAAAGGAGAATCTTTAGGTTCTACAAAAAGAGCATCTTTTAGGCTTAGACCTGCCTTAGGTATATAGTCATTATTTACAATACCAATATCTACATCGCCTAAATTATTAGGGATTTGATCTGCTTGTAAAGCTATGATTTTTAGATTTTTGGGATTACTAGCTATACTATCTGTAGTAGCCTTCCAAGTTATACCATCTTTAAGTTTGATTAATCCAGCATCTTGTAGAATCATTAATGCTCTACCTTGATTAGTAGGGTCATTAGGGATTGCTACTGTAGCGCCATTTGGAATATCTTGGATATTTTTATACTTTTTAGAAAACATTCCCATTGGGTATAAGAAAGTCTTACCAATATATGTAAGTTTATAACCAAACTGTTTGATTTGATTTTCTAGGAATGGAATGTGTTGGAAAACATTTGCTTGCAACTCCCCATCATTAAGTGCTCTATTAGGAATGTTGTAATCACCAAATGTTACTAGATTTACGTCAAGATTATATTTTTCTTTAGCTATTTTTTTACTTAGCTGCATGATTTTATCTTGAGGAGGACTGGTAATATATCCTACAGTTATTTCATTTGTATTGGTAGTAGCTGCAGCATTTACATACAGCTGTGTACCACATGCACCCAATAGAATAGCTGTAATAATCCAAAGTGAAGTTAACTTCTTGGCGGTAACTAGATAGTTGCCGTATGATTGTGTAATTTGAACAAGTATAACTAACATAATTACACCACCAAGTAATAAAGTGTAATTACCGTAATTATAACCTTTGAAATAGGTCAAATCACCTAGGCCACCACCACCAACGATACCAGCCATAGCTGAGAAACCGATTAGTGAAATACATGTTAAAGTAGCAGCATCAATCAACAAATTTTTTGATTCAGGAAGTAATACTTTAAAAATAATCTGTCTTTTAGTTGCTCCCATTGATTTGGCTGCTTCAATAAGCCCGTTATCAACTTCACGCAAAGCTGATTCAGTTAGTCGAGCATAAAATGGCAGAGCAGCAATAGCCAGAGGTACTATTGAAGCGGTAGTCCCTATTGTTGTGCCAACTATAAGTCTTGTCAGAGGATATAGAAGTATTAGCAATATGATATATGGGATACTTCTAGTTATATTTATAATAATACTGAATGTTTTGTTAAATCCTTTAACAGCAACATTTTTACTATCTTGTGTTATATACAGTAATATGCCTAATAATATACCACCTATAACAGCCACTAAAGTAGCTATGAAAACCATAAAAATAGTTTCCCATGTTGATTGAGCTATTAGGCTAAGCTCATGTAAACTAAATATTGTCTGCTGTTGCATAACCTAGCACCTTTAAATTAACATCTTGGTTTGAAAGAAATCTTAATGCATTTTCCCAGTCTTGACGCTCACCTGTAATATGACAAATGGCAATTCCAACTATTTGTTCTTGGATTGTTTCTATATTTGCTTGAATGATACTCGCTGTAGCATTAAATTGACGAGAAATCTCGGCAATGATAGGCATCTTACCTTTATCTCCATAGAATGTTAGCTGTACTACGGGGTATGTATCATCATAGCTATAAGGATTGTCATAAAGTCTTTTAGCTATGAAGTCTGGAACTTTTGTGTGTATGCTTGTTTCAACAAAAGATTTTGTTACAGGGGCTTGAGGATCTAGGAATATATCTAATGTTTTGCCCATTTCTGCAATACGACCTTTGTCAATAATTGCTACACGATCACAGATTTTTCTGACAACATCCATTTCATGTGTAATCAAAACTATTGTTAAGCCAAGTTCTTTATTTAATCTTTTAAGAAGTGCCAAAATCTGTTTTGTAGAGGTTGGATCTAGTGCCGATGTTGCTTCATCTGATAATAAAACTAAAGGATCTAAAGCTAAAGCTCGAGCAATGGCAACTTTTTGTTTTTGACCTCCACTAAGCTCTTGAGGATATGCATTTGCTTTATTTGGAAGCTCTACCAGCTCTAAAAGCTCAAAAACTCTTTTTTTTATTTCGGCCTTTGGTATTCCTTGAATCTCAAGTGGAAGGGCAATATTTTCAAAAACATTGCGAGATGATAGCAAGTTGAAATGCTGAAATATCATCGAAACTTTTTTGCGAAATTCTCTAAGCTGTTTTGGATTCTTCTTTGTAATATTCTCATCAGCAATGAATATTGAACCATCAGTAGGTTGCTCTAGAAGATTTAAGCATCTTAAAAGTGAGCTTTTGCCTGCACCACTATGACCTATTATACCAAATATCTCGCCTTGCTTAATATCAAGGTTTATATTGTCAAGCACGAGATTGCTAGTATTATTTGATCTGTACTCTTTTTTTAAATTTTTAATTTGAATCATTTTTTGCCTTTGCTTTATCGCCGATTTTACTTTCTTGACCACTGACTAATCTTTGAATATTTCCTCTGTGTTTAACAAGTATTATTATCGCTATTATCAAAAATGGTGTTGCCACTTGTAAATCAGATGTAAATATTACTGAAAAACTTGCTATAACAGTAGCTACTAATGCGGATAAAGATGAATAACGAGTAATCACAGCAACACATAACCACGTAATGACAAATATTAAACCCAAAATCCAACTAAATCCAAATAGTGTACCTATTAAAGTTGCAACACCTTTGCCGCCTTTGAAGCCAAAGAAAAGTGGGAATATATGACCAAGGATTGCATATAGTGCAGTACAAGCAGTTATAAACTCATTCCCAGTTAATACTTTAGCTAAAACTACGGGCACTAGACCTTTTAGTATATCAAATGCAAGAGTTATTACTGCTGGTACTTTACCACCTATTCTTAGAACATTTGTAGTTCCTGGGTTACCAGAACCAACGCTTCTTGGAGATGGTAATCTAAATATATAACAGACAATAATTGCACTATTAATTGATCCCAAAAGATAAGCAAACACTAGTATGCTAAAATTTAAAAAGTTCATTGTTTTCCTTGATGATTTTAAAACTATTTGAGTTATTATAAGAGATAATACTATCTAGGCAATATCTTCGCTAGCTATTTTTATAAGTTTGTTATAGGATTAGTAGCTTAAAAAAACTTATTCATTAATATCTGTTTCAAAAGGTTAAATTTTATGACTGTAATGAAGTTCGACTTGATTAAAAAAGAAGGTAAAGCTAGAAGAGGGAAAATAAGTTTCCCAAGAGGAGATATTCAGACTCCTGCATTTATGCCAGTAGGGACTTATGGAGCTGTTAAATCTCTATCTCCGGTTGAGTTAAAAGAAATGGGTGCTGATATTATCTTGGGTAATACATTTCATCTATGGTTACGTCCAGGTACTGAAATTATCAGAAAACATGGTACTTTACATGATTTTAACGGTTGGGACAAACCTATACTTACAGACTCTGGGGGATTTCAAGTCTTTAGTTTGGGTAAAATGCGTAAACTTACAGAAGAGGGCGTTACATTTAAATCACCAATTAACGGTTCAAAAGTTTTTTTATCTCCTGAGATATCAATGCAAGTCCAAAGAGATCTTGGCTCTGATATTGTAATGTGTTTTGATGAGTGCACACCATATCCAGCTACTGAAAAAGAGGCAAAAGATTCTATGGAACTATCTATGCGTTGGGCAAAAAGATCAAAAGATGCTCATGGAGATAATCCATCTGCATTATTTGGAATTATTCAGGGTGGAATGTATGAGCATTTACGTGATGAGTCTCTAAAAGCTTTAAAAGAAATAGATTTCGATGGTTTTGCAATAGGTGGATTATCTGTGGGTGAGCCTAAAGAAGATATGATTAGAATACTTGATCATACTGCTCATCAAATGCCAGAAGATAAGCCGAGATACTTGATGGGTGTTGGTACGCCAAAGGATTTAGTAGAGGCTGTTTATCGTGGTGTTGATATGTTTGACTGTGTAATGCCGTCACGAAACGCTCGCAATGGTCATATGTTTACATCAGAGGGTGTTGTTAGAATTAGAAACGCCAAACACAAGGATGATGTGTCTCCATTAGATTCAAACTGTGATTGTTATACTTGTCAAAATTTTAGTCGTAGTTATTTGCATCACCTAGATAAAACGCAAGAGATATTAGGTTCAAGATTAAATACAATCCACAATCTAACTTATTACCAAAACCTAATGAAAAATATTCGTCAAGCCTTAGAAGAGGGCAGATTTGAAGAGTTTAGAAAAGAATTTCTAGAGAGCTATAAAGGCTAAGCATCAAATAGGATGTCCTAAGTATGAGATTGAAAGTATAATTAAAAGTATGAAGATAATAATTTTTTGATAATACTAAAACTATCTGTCTCTGAATCTTTTGCTAAAAGATAATATGATTTTCCTGTCATGTAGTCTTGTTGAGGTGGTACATAAAGAAATCCATTTTTGATGTGTTCTTGAATTAGAAGTCTATCTGTAACAAAGAAACCAATACCTGAAAAGCAAGCTTGAATTGCTTGAAGAGAATTTTTGAAGATTATATTTTTGTTAGGCTTTTTTGAGATGTTGTTGTGTTGTGCCCAGAGTTGATAATCATCAATGCGAATTTTATCATCAACATAGATTAGCTTTTGTTCTAATATTATTTCTGAGAGGCTTCTACCAGAGTGTTTATTATTACAAACTAGTATTAACTCACCATCTGCTAGTTTGAATTTGTTTTTATTGTTAAAATTACTGTCAATACCATACTCTATGCTGATATCTATATCGTCATAATCAAAATTTACTCTTCTGCCTAGACTAATGAGCTGTATTTCTGTATTTACTAGTGAATTTATTAAATCATCGAGTTTTGGTATTAGCCAATTTGCACAAAGTGTAGTCATACAGTTTATAGATAATTTTTTAGTGCGTTGTTTTTTTAGTACCTCTGTTGCATTGTGAATTTCTGATATTAGAGGGTCTATCATTGTGTAGTACTCTCTGGCTAAGTCAGTAATGACTAGATTTCGTTTATCCGTGATAAATAGTTTTTTATTAAGGTAGTTTTCTAATTTTTTTATAGATTGGCTCACAGCAGAGTGAGTCATAAATAGCTGTTCTGCAGCTTTAGTATAACTTTGTGTTTTCATTACTGCTATAAAAACTGGTAATGAATTTAAAGGAGGGAGGTCATTTTTTTTAATCATATTATGTAAGAAAAACTTACTTATAATGTAAGAATAAAGCGTTTTACAGATTGGTGCAAGAGTTATATTATTCTTATATCTTAAATTCATGGAGTAAAGAAAAATGAACCGAATAAATAACTTTATAAGCTTATGGTTTATGACAGTTTCTGCAGCTCTTATAGCTTTTGGATCATTTGCACGCAAGTATCTGATACAAATAGATGGGATCTACTTAACCATGTTAGTTTCATTTGTTGGTGGAGGCATACTTATGTGGTGGGTTGTAAGTATTTCTTCCTTTTCAAGGGTTGCTCCTTTCGCTTGGCGTTCAATATTTATTAGGGTGGTGTTTAGTCTATTTGCACAGTTATTTTTCTTTATAAGTTTAAGTAATGGCTCATTATTGATTACCATTTTACTATTTAATACTAGTCCTTTATTCATCCCGGTTATTAGGTTTTTGTTTTATAAGCAGAGTGTTAGTTACTTTAATTTTGCTTGTATTATTATTAGCTTTTTGGGAATTTATCTTATACTGGGTGTTGGAGAAGGTAATGTTAATACATATAATCTTTGCGCTCTTTTTGCGGGAGTTTTAAATGCAGCATCTCAAGTTGTTTTATACAATGCAAGCAAAAAAGAAGATGTGTTTATTATAAATCTTTGGATATATACATTTATAGGAATATTTTTATTGTTATTGCTACCGTTTAACATGTCTGCTATATCTAGCTTAAATGAGGTGTCAATGAAGCCTGTAGTCATTTGGGTATCAGTAGCTATAATTATATTTGGTATTAGTTCACAGATTTTTAGAGTAAAAGCCTTTAAGTATACTAAAGATCCTTCACTAATAGCTCCAGCTATGTATTTTTCAGTAATAGTTGCAGCATTATTAGATGTTGTGTTTTATGATAGCTCTATAGGTTGTATGGAGATGATAGGAATTTTGATGGTGTGTGTTTCGAGCATATTGTCTTTAATAAGAAAATAATAAGAGGAAAAGAAATGAAAAATAAAATCGTGATTGTTGCAGACTTTATAAATGAGATAGTCGATGAGAAAGGCGTTTTTGGCGCTCATAACGCTAAGAGAGTTAAAGATGATAAAACTATGGAAAAGGCAAATCAATTAATTGCATGGGCAAGAGAGAATAATATCATGGTTGCTCATGTAAAGGTTGGTTTTAGTAAAGATTATAAGGAGTGTTCAAAAGTTTCTCCTATGTTTAAACAAGCTCCGGAATATGGTGTTTTGAAGTTAGATACCTGGGCAACAGATTTTCATCCAGATATGGATGTCCAAGAGCATGATGTTATAATAACAAAGCATCGTGTGAGTGCACTTTATGGAACTAATTTAGAAGTTGTTTTAAGAGCAAATAGTATTCAAGATATTATTATTTGTGGAGTATCGACTAGTTATGTGATAGAGTCTACAGTTAGAGAATTACATGATCGCGATTATAGTGTTACAGTAGTGGCAGATGCTTGTAATGCTAGCAGCCAAGAATCGCATGAAGCGAGTTTGTCAAATCTGAATAAAATTGCTAAAATTATATGTGTAGATAATTTGTTAAAGGGAGAGTGTTTTGGTAATTAAACTTACTCCCTTTTTTGCTGTACCATGATATAATACACTGTATTGCATATAGAGAGTAAATAATATGAATAAAATAACCTCCGTTCTTATTGGGATATTAGTCTCGATTTCGTTATTCAGCTTTTCTTATTCATTCAATGATACTGAGAATTTGCTGTATCTTCAGGCTTACTATAATCACCAAAATGTTGAGAAAGTTAATACTTTTCATCAAGGTTCTAGAATGTCTAGATATTCAACAAATTTGAAAGTTGATGATTACAGATAGTTGCTTTATCAATTTATCAGGGACTCTGCTTTGAATAAAGTTCACTCTAAACCTTAATATGTGTTAGTTTCTACAGCGCTACTGGGTTACACTTCAATAATCAATCTTTCAAAAAAAAACAATTGAAAATTCTTTTTAAGTTTATCTAGGTGTTTTTTATTTTTTATATTCTTCTTCTGGTTGGTAACTTGCATTGGTTCATTCGGTAAGGTTTAAACTAGAAGCACTAAGATTCTTAGGTTCTTTATAAAATATACGCTTTAGTTTGGCATAGAGGTTTTTATTTTGGCATTTATTTAGTCATAAGATGAGTGGTTTGGTGATTAATATCGTTCTTGTTTTTGTATCGTGATATAATACACTGTATCGAAATTTAGAGTTGAATGATATGATTAAATTAATATTTGTTTTTGTTAGAGTAGCAATTTTGATTTTTTTATTTTGCTTTTGTTACTCATTTAATGACACTAGGGATCTGCTATACCTTCAGACTTACTTTGATACGCAAAATGTTGAGAAAGTAAATGTTTATCATCGGGGTTCTAGAATGTCTGAGTACTCAACAAATCGAAAAGTTGATTATTATAGATAGTAGTCGTTACTGATGTTTTCAAAAGTTATCCGAAATAAAAGCTATTCAGCTACATAAATATCTTTCTGTTGCTCTCATTTGACTATATAGTATCAAGTAGCAACTGTTATTTTATTTGGCATAGGGTTTGTTATGGCATCTATAGATATATCTCTGGATACTAAGAAGAGTTTGTTTGATAAAGATATTGACCGTAAAAAGGCTATACTTCTTACGTTTGTGGCATTTTTGTTTACTGGTTTTCAGTGTGCTATTTATGGCATGTTGACAGTACCGATTTCACAGCATTTTAATATTGATTCTAATACTATTATATTTTTTGATGGTTTCGGTTTATGGGGGCAGATTTTAGCAATGGCGACTGGAGGCATCCTTATCAAAAAAATTAAAGGCAAAAATACTTTAATAGTTGCTGCATTATTTATGATTATAGGGTCAATTTTATCGATATTTGCTCCAGATATTTATGTTTATACAGCAATGACTTTTATATGCAATATGGCTGTTGGTTATGTGTTGGTATCATGCAACTATATTGTGATGGGAACTGTAGAGAAACAAGGTGAATCTGAAGGTAAACTTAGTCTTTTAAATGTATTTTTTAGTCTTGGCTTTTTATCTAGTGCTTTTATAGTTGGGAATATTCTTTTTTATACTAGTTGGCAGGCAGTATTTGTGGTTGTTATGGTTTTATTTATCATATTTATATTATTTTTATTGTCTCTTCAAATTAATGAGAAAATTGAACAGGGCGTAATCACTAAAGCAGAAAATGCATCACAGCCTAGATTTATATTTTTGTCTAAGCCTATTGTTTTGATGGCTATAGCACTATTTTGTATAGTTTATACAGAGCAGATAATGAACTACTATAATCAACCGCATTTACATTTTGATTTGGGCTTTAATATGAAAGATGTAGGTCTGCTAGTGGCTGTTTATACAGGCTCTCAACTTTTGGGTAGGATCTTTTTTGGTAAATTCTTATTACCTAGAGTAAGGATTGAGCGTTATCTTGTGGTGTCAGGGTTGGTTTTTGCTTTTGCAATATTTATTTTCATATATACAAAATCATTTGTGCTAGTACTAATTTTAATGGCTATACTAGGGCTTAGTGATTCATGTATATATCCATCTGTTTTAGGATATGCAATGGATAAACTTCCACATGTATCAAGTGGAGCAACATCATTTTTAGTAACTGTTGGTGCAATTGGTATTCCGTTAGGTACATCCCTATCTGGTATGCTTGGTAACTTATTAGGGCGTGAGCCTGCAATGTTAGTAGGGCCAGTTATGCTTTTGGTATTGGTTACATTGGTAGTGATTGTACACAATTTAAAAGTCGTGAAATAGTGGGGGTGTTATGTCTAATACTGATCAGATAAAAAAATTTATTCAAAGTTCAAAGTATGTATACAAAAATATAGAGATACCAGAGGGTGGTAGTATTAACTATATGAATGAGGATTTGAAGCCTATCCTTGAAAATAAACTTACATCTGCCCAAGCAAAAATCATACTGAATAAATATCATAAAGCTTTTGATATGGGTTTAACTAAGACAGGTTTTCCTAAAGCAGCGGAAAGAGATACAAACGATGATGCTACAAACTATGATGCTGTATGGGTGCGTGATGCAATTTGGGTCTATTATTACTTTAGTGAATTTAGAGAAAATGATGCTAAAACTCTAATTAACAAGCTTTTTGAATATTATGATTCGCCGGCACAACAAGAACGCTTTAGAGATATTATAGCAAATCCAAAGTTGGCAGCAGATAAAATGGCTGTTCCTCATATCCGTTTTGATAGCTCTAGTAATTGCTATGATGATGTGATGATAAATGGTAAACCACAAGTATGGAACCATAAGCAGATGGATGCTCATGGACTTTTTTTGTTAGCTTTAAATGATGCTTATCAAAAACAGATATTCAATGTAGACGATTCATCATTAGTAGCATTTTTAGAGCGATTTTTTGGTTTCTTAGCATCAATAAAATATTATGAATATGCTGATGCAGGGGCTTGGGAGGAAATTGATAGGGTAAATACAAGTAGTATCTCTTTGGTGGCAAATGCTGCTAAGCAATGGAAAAGTACTTTAGATAATAAAAACCTTAGGTTATCAGTAGATTTACAACAGTTAAGTAATTTAGGTATAAATAAAGTTAAAACTCAAATAGCTAGAGGTGGTGAATCACCACTTTATGATGCGGATGATATTTGTTATCGTGAAAGTGATGCTGCGATGTTGCATATTTTTACACCATACTTTAGTGATGATTTAGGATTTGCTGAATATCAAAAAACTTTAGCTCTAGTAGAAGATCTTGTGCGTGATTATGGAGTGATACGTTACAAAGGCGATAGTTATCAATCTGGTAATTTTTGGTTCGAAGATGATAGTACAGCAAAAGAAAGCTTAACAGATGATGCCTCAAGTGTAGAAGAATTTGCAAAAAGAGCTAAGGGTAGATTTGAAGATTCTGAAGCGCAATGGTTCTTTGACAGTATGTTAGCTTTAGCGATGATGAATTTGTATGATAAGTATTCACAAGAATTTAACAAAGATAAGTATTTTAATAAAGTTGCTTGGCATCTAAAAAGAGCTCTAGCTCAAATGACAGCTAGTGATTATATAACAGCAGATGGTCAGCCAGTTAATGCAGAACTGTTACCTGAGAGTATAAATGTTATTATTTTTGATGAGCAAAGGTATTATTTGCCATCTCCTATTACTCCACTTAATTGGGCGAAAGCTTCATTAGCAACAGCGCTTAAAAAATTTAGTAATTATAATATTGTATAAAAGCCACAAATTAGAATATCCAGTTTTTTAATAAAACACTTATTCTAATCTTATTATTAGTCTTTAATTGATTAAGTACTACTACTAATGTAAAATTCCTACGTTTAAAAATTAAAAATTTTCGGGAGAAAAAATGAGAAAGTTACTATTATCATTATCTGCAATCGTATTATTTACATCAACTTCATTTGCAGAAGGTGCTGAACAAGCAGCTGGTAGCCCATTAAGCTCAATCTTAATGCTTGTGGTGTTTTTTGCAATATTCTGGTTCTTATTAATTAGACCACAGCAGAAAAAAAATAAAGAACTACGTAAAATGTTGTCAGAGCTTTCAAAGGGTGATGAAGTTGTCACAAATGGTGGTATGATAGGGAAAATTGCTAAGATTGATGAGTCTTTTGTAGAATTGGAAATTGCTGAAAATGTTGTTGTTAAAGTTCAGAGAAACGCAGTAGCTAATATTTTACCTAAAGGTGCTACAAAAGCTTAATAAGCTAAATTTCTATAAAGTCTTTTAATTTTTTTCTTTTTATGTAAAGGAATTTTCAATGAGTAATAACAGAAGCCTACCTATAAATCAATTTCCTTTATGGAAGAATCTTTTGATAGTTGTTGTATTAGCATTGGCACTTTTTTATGCTTTACCGAATGTGTTTGGTAAAAGCCCAGCTTTACAGATTTCTCAGAAAGATGGTGATGTAAGTACACAGCTTGTCAAAAATATTGAAGATACTCTCAGTACTGACAAAATTGTTTACCAAAGAGTTAACATCTCAGATGATAAGAGTAATGTTGCTATTATCTTCAAAGATGTCGAAGAGCAGCTAAAAGCTAAAAAGGCTCTCAAAGAAAGTCTGGGAGATGAGTATATTATAGCTATGAATATGCTTTCAAACTCTCCAGGTTGGTTATCTGCGCTAGGTGCTAACCCTATGAACTTAGGATTAGATTTACGTGGTGGTATGTATCTGATGTTAGAAGCTGATACAAATACTGCGATTAATGCTCAGTTAGATAATTCTTTAAGTACAATTCTTAGTGCAGCGAAAGATAATAATATAAATATTGTCAGCTCTAAAAAAGCCGAAGAGAAATCAATAGTAAAAGCTCCGCAAGATTATATAGATAACGGTTTTGTTTCTGTTACTCTAGAAAACTCAGTAGGTGTTGATCAGCTAAAACAATATTTGAATACTGAATTTAGAAAGACCCAAGACCCTAATATAGTTTATAGTGTAAAAGATAATACGGTATTTATATCTTATAACAGTGCAAAAATTTTACAGCTTAGACAGGATGCTATATCACAAGTTGTGACGGTTATGCGTAATCGTATTAATGCTTTGGGAGTTGCTGAAGCATCTGTAGCTCAGGCTGGTGATAATCGTGTGGTGATTGAAATACCAGGTATGCAAGATGCGACTCAGGCTAAGCAAATTCTAGGTGGTACATCCACAGCTAGTTTTTATTTAGTTAGTCCTGTTACAGATAGGTTAGCTGCAGAAGAACAGGGTTATAAGGTTTATTCTTTAGATAATGGCAGAGGTTATCAAAGCTATTATAGTTTAAGAGGCGCGCCTGTAGCTGGTGGTGCTGATATTATCGGCGCAAGTCCTTCTATCGATCATCAGACAGGTACTCCTATTGTTATGGTTGAGTTAGATAGAAGTGCTGCAAGCCACTTTAGGCAAATAACAGGCAAAAATATTGGTAATCCAATGGGTGTGATGCTTGTTAATACAACTTATGAAAAAGTCAAAGATAAAGATGGTAAAGAGAAAAATGTAGTAAATAAAACTGAAAAGCTAATCAACGTTGCTACAATTCAGTCAGCACTAGGATCTCAGTTCCAAATTACAGGATTAAATCAAAAAGAAGCAAATAATCTTGCGTTGATGATTAAATCAGGTGCGCTACAAGTGCCAGTGCATATCGTACAGGAAACACAAATTGGTCCAAGTCTCGGTAAAGATAATATCGAAAAAGGTATGTTATCTATTGTGGTAGCTCTGATTGCAGTTATAGTCTTTATCTTAGTTTACTATAGAGTCTTTGGTGTTATAGCTAATATAGCTCTTGTAATGAATTTGGTGTTAATTGTTGCTGTGATGTCAATCATACCGGGTGCTACACTTACATTACCTGGTATAGCAGGTATTGTACTGAACTTGGGTATGTCGATAGATGGTAACGTGCTTATATTTGAGAGAATCAGAGAAGAAATTAGAGCAGGTATGCCACGTCAAAGCGCGATTCATATTGGTTATGAGAAAGCATTTACAACTATTGTAGATTCAAATATTACAACTTTGATTGTTGCTGTTATTTTATTCTTCATAGGTAGCGGAGCAGTCAAAGGTTTTGCTATAACTCTAATGATAGGTATTGTAACATCTATGTTTACATCTGTAACTGTCTCTCGAGCAATGACAAATTTTGTGTATGGTAAGAGAAAGAAATTAGAAAAAATTTCTATAGGCATATAATTTTAGGTTGGATTTATAATGGAATTTTTCAAACAAAAAACAAATATAGACTTCTTAGGAATAAAAAAATATACGACAGCTTTCTCTGTTTTAATGATTGTTGTTTCATTATTTTTTATATTTACAAAAGGTCTTAATCTAGGGCTAGATTTTACAGGTGGCTATCAGGTACAGATTCAAGCGACTAGTTTACAAAACTCAGCAATAATCTCTGAAAAATTGGCTAAAGTTGGTTTTGAACATACTACAGTTACAACTTTTGGCGAAAATAATAACTATCTTATTAAATTTACACCAGATGAAGTTAATTCAAAAACTAATAGTCTAGATAGTGCCCAGCAGTATCTTAAACAACAGGTTGAGAGCTCTCTTGATGCTAAAGTTTTGAGTGTGAATTATATAGGTCCACAAGTAGGTAAAGAGCTTGCTAGTAATGGTGTATTAGCAATTATAATAGCTTTAGTATGTATTTTGATCTATATAAGCGCTAGATTTGAGATGAAATTTGGTATTAGTGCATGTGTTGCCTTACTCCATGACCCTATAGTAATTTTAGGTATATTTGCAGCATTTCAACTTGAGTTTGATTTGACTGTATTAGCAGCTATATTAGCAGTGATAGGTTACTCACTAAATGATACAGTTGTAATCTACGATAGAGTGCGTGAGAACTTTAGAAAAATGCGTAACGCTAATGTAGTTGAAGTAGTTAATAAAAGTATTAATGATACATTATCTAGAACAATTTTAACATCAGGGTTAACGATGCTAGTTGTAGTTGTGCTTTATCTATTCGGTGGTAGCTCTGTGCATAACTTCTCATTGGCTTTAATTTTGGGTATTGTAGTTGGAACATACTCATCTATATATGTTGCAGGTGTTGTGGCTGTAGCACTGGGCTTAAATAGAGAATCGCTGCTTCCTAAGCAAGTATCAAAAGAAGATATGCCAATACTTTAATATTTATTAATGTTAGTTATATAGGTAAATGGTGTATAATTCTAAGGGATAAATTTAAAAAGGATTAATAAATGAGAAAAATAATATTGGCTTCATTAGCTATATCTTTAGGGTTCACTTCAGGCTTTGCAATGTCAAAGAGTGAGCCTGCACAAACTCCTAAAGTTAGTGAAGTTTCACAGCAGTCAAGTAAACTTGTAGATATCTATACAAAAGATGATACTTCTTCTGACGTAACTGGACAAATTGACCTAAAAAACCAAGATAAATATAATATTTTCTACTGTAAGCAAAATAGCTGGTGCGAAGTTGTTAATAAAGAAAATGGTGATACTGGTTGGGTTAGTTTAGAACAATTAAAGCAAGCTAAACAAAAAGCAGCTAAAATCATGCACAAGAAAAATGCAGTGAAAAGATTGGAAGAGTATATGGTAATTCAAGATCAAAAAATTGCTCAGTTGTATGCAATGATGACGCAGCAACAACAAGAGTTCGTCAGAATTATAGAGCAACAGCAAATGCAAATTAATCAGCTGAAGCAAGCTTACTACCGTAGATAGTAACTTATAGTCTGCTATAGGAGCAATATGACGAAAAAAAAATTATTACCAGCTACAAAAGGCAAATCATTACCAGTTGTATCTGATAATAACCTTAGCTCTTATCTAAATTTTGTTAATAAATTACCAATACTGTCTCTTGAGGAAGAGCAAGAGCTCGCCAAACGCTATAAATATCAAAAAGACTTAGATGCTGCTCAGCAGCTTGTCTTGTCACACTTGCGTTTTGTTACTAAAATCGCGCGTAATTTTTCAGGTTATGGCCTTTCGATAGCAGACCTTATCCAAGAGGGTAACATTGGTCTAATGAAAGCTGTAAGTAAGTTTGATCCTGATCAAGGTGTCAGATTAGTATCATTTGCAGTGCATTGGATTAAAGCAGAAATGCATGACTATGTTCTTAAAAACTGGAAGATTGTTAAAGTTGCTACTACAAAAGCTCAGCGTAAACTATTTTTTAATCTTAGAAGTAGTAAAGATAAGATTGGCTGGTTAAGTTCAGAAGATATTAAGCAGTTAGCAGAAGAATTAGGTGTCAAAGAAGAAACAGTTATAGAAATGGAAAAGAGAATGTGTCAAGGTGATGCAAGTCTTGATTTACCATATACTGATGACGAAGGCGGGCAATCTAATCAACAGAGTCTATATTTAGAGGATAAATCATCAAATGTAGAACATCAAATAGTGCAACAAGATTATTATGATAACTTTAAGATGATTGTTAAAGATGTATTAAGTGGTTTTGATACGCGTACTAAAGATATTATTATGTCGCGTTATCTACTTGATACAAAAGCGACTCTTCAAGATCTAGCAGCTAAGTATAATATTTCGGCAGAAAGAGTGCGTCAGATTGAGGAAGAGGCACTTACTAAGCTTAAAAAAGCTATCAAAAACAGGTCCTAATTTTTAACTTTATTGATGGTTAATTATTCAAAAAAATAGTGTTACTTATGTTAATATTACCAGCAATATAGTTTTATTTACTTATTAGATGAAAGATTTTATACCCAAGGTAAAATCAAAAATAAAATCCTCAGTTTATTTAGATGGTTCAAAGAGTATATCGAATAGATCTTTGATAATTGCAGCTATGGCACAAGGTCAAACAACGTTTGTAAATCTACCTAATAGTGCTGATGTACTGGCATGTGTTGGAGCGTTAAAAGAGTTAGGCTGTCAACTAGAACATAACCAAGAATCTAAAACTTTGGTGATCCAAGGATGTAGTGGAAAATTTGTCAACTCAAATGCAAAAATATTTTGTAATGAGTCAGGTACTTTGACAAGATTTATAATCCCTATGTTAGCAGTGCAAGCTACTGGCCAATACTATGTATATGCAAAGCAAAGAATGATGGATAGACCTTTAGCTGATCAATTAATACCTCTTGAAAAGCTAGGTATATCAGCACTCTATCATCAAAAAGAGCATGCTATGCCTCTTACTATCAAAGCGAAGTCTTTAGATGGAGATAATATCGAAGTAGATGGTGCTAAGAGTTCTCAGTTTGCATCAGGTCTGCTTATGGCAGCTCCATATATGACAAAGGGCCTGCAACTAGACTCTATCACAGATCATAAGCAACCATATTTAGAGATGACTGCTAAAGTAATGGCGGAGTTTGGTATAAATGTAGATATTAATGGAAGTGTTTATAGTGTAAATAACTCTAACTATGTTTCCCCGGATAAATATGTTGTTGAGCCTGATGTTTCGACTGCATCATATTTTTGGGCATTTGCTGCTATTACAGGTTCAGCTATTAAGGTCATGAATGTAACGCAAAAATCTAAACAAGGCGATATTAAATTTTTAGAAGTACTAGAGAGAATAGGTTGCCAAGTTAATTACTTTGATGATGGTATAGAAGTTGTAGGTACAGATAGTTTGAGTGGTATAGAAGTAAATATGCGTAATTTTTCTGATACCTTTATGACACTTGCTGCTATTGCGTGCTTTGCAAATTCTGATACTCATATTTCAGGACTTAGTCATACAAGAGGACAGGAGTCAGATCGTGTTGATGCTATGGCAGAAGGACTTACAAAACTTGGTATCTATGTCGAGACAACTCAAGATAGTATTTTAATATCACCAACAAGAAGCAAATTTAAGCCAGCTGAAGTTGATAGTCATAATGATCATCGTATCGCTATGTCGTTAGCATTATTAGGATTGAAATATGATGGTGTTGTGATAAATAATGCAGAGGCGGTTAGTAAAACATGCCCTGACTATTTTGATAGAATGAGAAACTTAGTAGGTTCGTGATGACAAATAAAGAGCGTATTATTACCAGATATCTAAGTCAAAGATGGTATAAGAAGGCTCTTATTATCACGCCTAAAGAGCAGAGCTATTTTTATAAGATAAATGTTCTAAAGCTGGTGGCTTGTTCGGGCTATCTAAAAAATGAGCCTCCGCTAGGGTGTGTATTTGATGTAGAGGCTTGGCCCTTTGAGCATAAGTTTTTTGATCTTATCATATTAGATGAGAGTTTTATAAATTGTCCTGCTTTAATGAAAGCAATATTCAATCAGCTTCATTTTTGTCTAGCAGATGATGGTGAAGTTATTGTCGCTTGTTCGGGCAATATTAGCCTATACAGTTTATTATCAAGATTTATCTCAAATGGTTTTATTAGTAAGCGAGTTAGGTTAATAAACTATACTGGTAACTTCATAGTAAATATGTTCAAAAGAATTTTTAGTAAATATTTTGTAGTGGTTTTTAAGAAGGATAATTACTTCTCTGTTGATCCACTTAGTGTCGGAGAGCTAATCAAAGAACCTACAAAGTCTGAAGTAGCTAAAATATACAGTGGTGGTTGTGCTAAGGAAGTATATGGGAATTTTCACAAAGAAAAATAATGTAATTGCTTATACAGATGGAGCATGTAAAGGTAATCCAGGTATAGGTGGTTGGGGAGCTATCTTGAGTTATAATGGTGTTGATAAAGAGATTTATGGTGCCGAAAAAGATACAACAAATAATAGAATGGAGCTCATGGCAGCAATCAAAACTCTACAAGCACTAAAAAGAAAATGCGATATAACAATCTATACAGACTCTAAGTATCTTCAAAATGGTATTAACCAATGGTTAGCAAATTGGAAGGCTAATGGTTGGAAGACAGCAGCCAAAAAAGAAGTCAAAAATAAAGATCTCTGGCAAGAGCTAGATAGTTTGACAACTAAACACAATGTAACTTGGAGCTGGGTAAAGGGTCATAGTGGTAATCAAGGTAATGAAAAAGCTGATGAGTTGGCAAATAAAGCAATCTTTGAATTGATAGGAAAATAAGTATGGATAATTATTCTAATAAAAAAATTCTAGTTTTATATACTGGTGGTACTATCGGGATGATTAGTACTGAGCAAGGCTATGATGTTGAAGCAGGCTATCTGACAAAAACAATCGCTGGAATTAGAGATTTTTATCATTATGATATGCCAGAGTTCGAGATCAAAGAGTATAGTGATCTTATTGACTCATCAAATATTGACCCTAAAAGATGGATTTCGCTAGCACAAGATATATTGGATAACTATGCTAATTATGATGGTTTTGTGATTTTGCATGGTACAGATACTCTTGCTTATACGGCATCGGTATTATCTTTTATATTGGGTGAAATTGATAAACCAGTTATTGTTACAGGATCACAAATACCAATCTCCAAAATCAGGTCAGATGCTATAGCAAATATCCTTAATAGTTTGATTTTTGCATGCAATGATAATATCAAAGAAGTTTGTGTCTATTTTAATCAAAAGCTAATGCGTGGTAATAGAACTACGAAAATATCAGCGACAGATTTTGATGCTTTTGGATCTCCGAATTATCCAACTCTAGCAAAAGTTGGCATAGATATCGTAGTCAAGCAGAAAAGATTGTGGCAAAGACAAAAGTCACTTAATATACCAAGTTTAGATACGTTTACAATCCCTAAGATTGCGATATTACAGATTTATCCTGGTATGAATAGTGATATGCTATCAGCTATTGTTGAGCAACCATTACAGGGATTAATTCTCAAGACTTATGGTTCTGGTAATATGATGAATGATCCAGAAATTTATACGACTCTTAAAAAGGCTAGTGATAAGGGAATTGTGATAGTGAACTGTACGCAGTGCTTGTATGGTAGTGTCAAAATGGCTACATACAAAGTCGCAAGAGGACTGATTGATGTTGGTGTGATCTCAGGTCGTGATATGACTGATGAAGCAGCATTTGCTAAGCTTTTTTATTTATTAGGTCAAGCAAATATTTCTCTAAAAGAGATCAAGAGAGCTTTTGAAACTTCTTTGCATGGCGAAGTAACATTGTCATAGCAATTATAAAAATTTGTTTATTTTATAGTACTAATATAGTATATTGATACATGAAAAAAAATTCACTTATAAATAAGGGGACCAAACGATGAGTAATATTTCTGAATTAATAAAAGGTAACAGAGCTTGGGCTGAACAAATCAAAAAAACAAACCCTGAGTTCTTTGAAACACTATCAAAAGGTCAATCACCAGAGTATCTTTGGATAGGTTGTTCAGATAGTCGTGTACCTGCTAACCAAGTTTGTGGCTTGATACCAGGTGAGGTTTTTGTACATCGTAATGTTGCAAATGTTGTTTCGCTTACCGATTTAAATTGTTTATCAGTGTTACAGTTTGCTATCGAAGTTTTAAAGGTCAAGAAAATCATAGTATGTGGTCACTATGCTTGTGGTGGTGTTGAAACTGTTGTTAAAGATAAGAGCTATGGCTTGATTGACAACTGGCTAACATCTATCCATGAGGTCAAAGAGCAAAATAAAAAGTTTATTGAAGAGTCATTAGCTTGTTACAAGAATAATGAAGATGAGTACATGAAGAAAAAAGTAGATATGATGTGTGAGCTAAATGCACTCCACCAAGCTCTTAACCTATGTAAAACTACGGTTGTGAAAGATGCTTGGGCAAAAGGACTTAACTTCACTATTCATGCTTCTATATATGGTATTGGCGATGGTAAGCTGTATGAAATCGGTGGTGGTGTAGGCTCAAGAGCTGAGATGGATGCTATGTATGCCGAGGCTATCGAATCTATCAAATCTAGATATTGTCAAACTCAATCTTGTTCATTGTAATTCTTCTTTCTTATAGAAAAATCTTATCATTAATCATATTATATAGAATATATGTGATTAAAAATCTCCTAAATGTCGTATTCTGAAGCAGATACTAAAGCTAATAAGCAAAATTGAGATTATTCTTTAGAAGTATTGTTTTTAACGAAATTTGATTTTTCTATTTAATATTTTATACAAAATATAAGCTATTAAAGCAGTTGTAATATTAATAAAGAACACAGCTTCGACATATTGACTATAAATCTGACCATTAAATAGCGTAAGAGCATCTAATAATGTATAGATAGCAAAAAATATCAAACAAGCTGCTTTGAATTCTCTAGTTTTAAATAGTGCCAAAATTGAGAATAAAAAGATGGCTAACTCAAAGATTCCAATCTGGAAAACTGCCGGAGTAAAAATCCATCCTTGAAATTTACTGATACTATCCCCATCTACTAAATATGTAAAACTGTTGATACAAGCATATAGGCTTATATTGAAAATAATAAAGTAGTTAGCGTAGATATTTGCGTGATGTTTACCGTATATAATGCTAGAGTGTAAGAAAGCTATTATAAAAGGTGATATTAATAAACAAATACTTATAATTACAGTTACCATAAGTCGCTTAAGATTTGTAGAAATAGCTAGATTTTACAGCAAATGTTTTGGCTTGTCATATATTTAATAATAAACATATAGACAATCTAATAGATGATAGTTAAAATTTGCTACTAGACAATTGTTAAATAAATAAAAGGAAAACTTAATAATGCAAGTTACTGTAGAGAAGAAAGAAGGTATCCATTGTTCACTATTGATAGAAGTACCAGCGAATGAGATTGATAGCGTAGTTACTAAAGAGATTAACAAAACTGCAAAAACTATCAAGATGGATGGTTTCAGACCTGGCAAAGTACCTGCTGGTATGGTTGAGAAAAAGTATGGTGAGCAAATCCGTATGGAAGTGATCTCTGATATCATTCCTCAGAAGTATACTAAGGCTATACAAGATGAGAAGTTGGCAGTAGCTGGTATCGAGGTAGACCTTAAAGAAAACAAAAAAGGCGAGCCTCTTAAGTTTGTAGCTAACCTTGAGCTATTCCCAGAATTTGAAGTTTCAGGTTTTGAGAAAATCGAAATTCAAAAGCCAGTTGTTGAGCTAACTGACAAAGAAGTTAAGCAAATGATCGAAAACCTTAGAAAGCAAATGGCTACATTCTCAGAAGTAGAGAGAGCTGTGCAAAAAGATGACAAAGTTGTTATCGATTTCGTAGGTAAGAAAGATGGTGAAGTTTTCGAAGGTGGTTCTGCAAATGATCAAGAATTAGTGATTGGTTCTGGTCAAATGATCCCAGGTTTTGAAGATGGTATCATCGGTATGAATAAAGATGAGCAAAAAACTATCACAGTTACTTTCCCAGAAGAGTACCAAAACAAAGACTTAGCTGGTCAAGAAGCTACTTTTGATATCACTGTTAAGAAGATTCAAGAAGCTCAGTTACCAGAAGTTGACGAAGAGTTCGTTAAGAAGTTTGGTGTGAAAGGTGGGGTAGATACTTTTGAAGACGAAATCAAAGAAAATATGCAACGTGAACTTAAGTTTATCCTACAAAGAAAGATCAAAGATCAAGTATTCAAAGGATTAAGAGAAATCGCTGAATTTGAAACTCCAAAAGCTTTAATTAAAAGAGAAATAGAAGCTGCTAAGCAAAATTTAGTTCAACAAATGGGTGGTGGCCAAAACTTTGATGTTAACCAATTGCCTGATAACTTATTTGAAGCTAACGCTAAGCAAAAAGTTGATACTAGTTTAGTTCTTGATAGTGTAATGAAATCTCAAGAGTTCAAGGCAGAAGATGCTGAAGTTGAGAGCTTATTAGATGAATTAGTTCAAGCTTATGAAGAGCCAGAAAAAACTAAAGAGCAAATCAAAAAGAACGAAAAAGAAATCTCTAACTTAAAAGCTTTAGTTATAGAAAACAAGCTGACTGATTGGGTACTATCTCAAGCTCAAGTAACTGAAAAGCAAGAAGATTTCTTTGAAGTTATTAAAGAAAACATGCAAGCTCAGCAAGGTGGTTTCTAAGCTAGCTTATTAAGAGAGGATATAAATGATAACTAATAACTTAGTTCCTACTGTCGTTGAGAAAACAGCTGGTGGTGAGAGAGCTTTTGATATTTATTCAAGGTTACTAAAAGAGCGTATAGTTTTTTTAAATGGTGAGGTAAATGATCAATCAGCAAACCTTGTAATCGCTCAGTTGTTGTTTTTGGAGTCAGAAGATCCTGACAAAGATATATATTTTTATATCAATTCCCCAGGTGGTATGGTTACAGCTGGTATGGGTGTCTATGATACTATGCAATTTATCAAGCCGGACGTTAATACTATATGTATTGGTCTGGCTGCTAGTATGGGATCGCTATTGTTAGCTGGTGGAGCTAAAGGTAAAAGATATAGTTTGCCTAGCTCACAGATTATGATTCATCAACCACTAGGTGGCTTTAGAGGACAAGCTTCTGATATAGAAATTCATGCAAAAAATATTCTACGTATCAAAGATAGGTTAAATAAAGTTTTAGCGTATCATACAAGTCAAGATTTAGAGACTATTGTTAGAGATACTGATAGAGATAATTTCATGATGGCAGAAGAAGCTAAAGAGTATGGTCTAATCGATCATGTAATAGAGTCTCGTGAAGCAATTATTAAATAATTAAAGGAATTCTAATTCAATAATATGGCTAAAATTCTATACTGTTCTTTTTGTGGTAAGTCACAACAAGAAGTTAAACATATCATCGCAGGTCGTGATGGTAATATCTGTAATGAATGTATTGCTAAATGTGCAGATAAAATTCATAGCACAGAAGGAGCTTCTCTAGAGGATGTATCGTTTGAGAAGTTGCCAAAGCCAATCGAAATCAAAAAATATCTTGATGATTATATTATTGGTCAAGACAATGCTAAAAAAGTATTATCTGTGGCTGTATACAATCACTACAAAAGAATCACTTCCGAAACTGCAAAAGATGATGATATTGAGCTTAAAAAAAGTAATGTTCTATTACTAGGACCTACTGGCTCTGGTAAAACATTATTTGCCCAAACATTAGCAAAGCTTCTAAATGTTCCTTTTGCCATAGCAGATGCAACAACTCTTACAGAGGCTGGCTATGTTGGAGATGATGTTGAGAATATCATTGTTCGATTGCTACAAAATGCTGATTTTGATGTTGCTAAAGCTCAAAAAGGTATTATCTATATCGATGAAATAGATAAGATTGCACGTAAGTCAGAAAGTGCTTCTATAACACGTGATGTATCTGGAGAAGGTGTTCAGCAAGCACTTTTGAAGCTTATAGAGGGTACTGTATCATCTGTACCTCCTAAAGGTGGTCGAAAGCATCCTAATCAAGAGATGATACAAGTTGATACTTCAGATATATTATTTATATGTGGGGGAGCGTTTGCTGGTATTGAGAAAGTTGTTAAGCATAGAATGGATAAAGTTAGTATTGGTTTCAATGCGGATGTGGTACAACAAAAAAATAGCTTAGATACTGAAAAATTGATGCAGAAAGTCGAAAGTGAAGATTTGACTAGATTTGGACTTATTCCTGAACTTATTGGACGTTTACCAATTGTTACTGTGCTAAATGAGTTAAAAGAAGAGGATTTGGTCAAAATTCTTACGGAACCAAAAAATGCTTTAATTAAACAATATGTTAAGCTGTTTGAATTTGATGATGTAATGATTGAGTTTAGTGATGAAGCTCTTGTTGAAATAGCTAAAAAAGCAATAGCTAAAAAAACAGGTGCGAGAGGATTGAGAACTATTCTTGAAAATATACTTCTTGATGTGATGTTTCATGTCCCTTCATCTGAAGATGTTGAGAAAGTTATTATCAACGATAAAGTAATATTAGAGCAAGAAGAGCCAACTCTTGTAATGAAATCACAGCAGCAAAAACAATTAAAAGAGATAATCTAAAAAAATTACAGGAGAATGTAAGTTTATGTCAGAAGTCCTAAATGTCGTTCCTGTTATTCCCTTAAGAGATGTGGTTATATACCCATCAATGACTTTACCTTTAAATGTGGGTCGTAAAAAGTCAATTGAAGCAGTCAAGCAGGCATCTAACAGTTATAATAACTATATCTTATTAGCAACTCAAAAGAACGGTTCAAGTTCTGGTGATGTTGTTGATAATATATACGATATTGGTACGTTAGCTAAAATTGTTCAAATTATGAAGCTTCCTGATGGTAGCTTAAAGATCATAGTAGAAGGTGTAGCTAAAAGATTAGTTGCTAAATATGATAGTGTTGATGGGTGTATATTTGCTAACTTAGATAGCCTTCATATTGATGATAGTTATGATCCTAGTCAAGTTGATAAAGAGCTAAAAGCAATCTTATTGTCGATTAGTGATTCTCTCAAAAAGTTTGTTGATATTAGTGGAAAAGTGTCTAAAGAATCTTTAGCTACGCTTATAAATACAGAAGAGCCTCATAAGTTTATATATGAGATTTCAACTATTCTAAATACAGAGATTACTAAAAAGCAAAAAATTTTAGAAGCTACAGATATCAAAAATAAAGCGTTATTACTTTTATCTTGCCTATATGAAGAGTTAGAAATTCTTGAGCTAGAGGCTAAAATTAAAGATAGAGTCAAATCTCAAGTAGATAAGAATCAACGTGAGTACTATTTGAATGAGCAAGTCAAGGCTATTTATAAAGAGCTTGGTGAGGCTGATGAAGAGTCAGAAGTAACAGCTCTTAAGAAGAGAATTGAAACTACTAAAATGTCCAAAGAAGCAAAAGAAAAATGCTTAAAAGAACTTAAAAAGCTTAAAGCAATGCCTCCTTCATCTTCTGAATCTGCTGTATCAAGGAATTATATTGAGACTATACTCTCATTACCTTGGGGTAAGAAAGCAAAAGTTAAAAAAGATATTAATCTTGCTGAAAAAGTTTTAGAGAAAGATCACTACGGTATTAAGAAAGTTAAAGAAAGAATATTGGAGCATTTAGCTGTTCAAATCAAACGAGACAGTAATACAAAAGCTCCTATTCTATGTCTAGTAGGTCCTCCGGGTGTTGGTAAGACATCAATTGGCCAATCCATTGCTAGAGCAACAGGGCGTGAATATGTTCGTATGGCTCTTGGTGGTGTAAGAGATGAGTCTGAGATTAGAGGACACCGTCGTACATATATAGGATCTATGCTCGGGCAAATTATCCAAAAGATAATTAAGTCTAAGACGGAAAACCCACTTTTCTTACTTGATGAAATAGATAAAATTTCTTCTGATTTTAGGGGAGACCCATCTGCAGCTCTTTTAGAAGTTCTTGATCCAGAGCAAAATAGTACATTTAACGATCATTATCTTGAGATAGATTATGATCTATCTAAGGTGATGTTTGTTGCTACAGCAAATTCACTTGATATAGATCCTGCATTACGTGATAGGCTAGAAATTATACACTTATCAGGGTATACAGAGATTGAGAAGCAAGCAATTGCTAAGCAATATCTAGTACCAAAATCATTGGAAAACAATGGGCTGACTAAGAATGAAATTAATTTTACTCCTAAGGCTATTTTGGATGTGGTGAGATATTATACGAGAGAAGCAGGAGTAAGAAATTTACAACAAAAGATAGACGGTGTATGTCGTAAGGCTGTTAAAAATCTTCTTAAAGATCCTGAGCATGGTAAGGTATCTGTTACACAGAAAAATCTTGAAGACTATCTTGGCGTTCATCAGTTTGATTATGGTATCAAAAATGCCAAGCCTAAAGTAGGTCAAGTCACAGGTTTAGCATGGACTTCTGTAGGTGGTGAGCTACTAACTATAGAAGCTCTGGCGATGCCTGGTAAAGGTAAGGTTAAGTACACAGGTAGCCTTGGCGATGTCATGAAAGAATCAATTGATGCTGCTTTTAGTGTTGTGCGCTCGATTTCAAAAGGCTATGAGCTAGCAGATGATTGTACATATACACGTTCCTGAAGGAGCTACTCCAAAGGATGGTCCAAGTGCTGGTATCGCTATGACTACATGACTTTTATGAGAAAAAAGATGTACATATACACGTTCCTGAAGGAGCTACTCCAAAGGATGGTCCAAGTGCTGGTATCGCTATGACTACAGCTCTGGTTTCTGTATATACAAATAAACCAGTTAGAAATGATATTGCTATGACTGGTGAAGTAACTTTGCGTGGAGATGTTTTAGCAATTGGAGGGTTAAAAGAGAAACTTTTAGCTGCGCTAAGAGGTGGAATTAAAGAGGTTTTGATTCCTAAACAGAATGTTAAAAACTTAGCAGATGTTGATAAAGAAATACTTGAAAAACTTGAAATAACGCCTGTAAATAGTATAAAAGAGGTGTTAGAGAGAGTTTTTTGATGATAAAGTATTGAAACACTACATTTTTAGTGTTATAAAATTAAATGACACTTGTCGATTATGTATAAATAAAGGAGTTTAAGACATGAATAAGAGTGAATTAGTAAGTGCTATAGCTAAAGAAGCAGATGTTACTAAAGAAGTTGCTAGTAATACTCTGGATGCAACTATTGCTGCTGTAACTAAAGCTTTAAAGAATGGTGATAGCGTTACTCTAGTAGGCTTTGGAACTTTTCAAGTAAAAGAAAGAAGTGCTAGAGAAGGTAGAAATCCTAAAACTGGTGAAACAATCAAGATAGCAGCTTCTAAAGTTCCAAGCTTCAAAGCAGGTAAAGGTCTTAAAGACGCTGTAAAATAAAGAAAAATTACAAAAATAGTAATTTTTTGAAAAGCATACTTAACAGTATGCTTTTTTTTTATCTATAATATCTATAGTTTAATAAAGCAGTAATTATTTAAGGTTGATAAAATGTTACAGTCTTTCAATGATAGACTCAAAGGTCCATTTACATGGATTATAATTATTTCTATAAGTTTTATATTTGTCATATCTGGTATGACATTTTTTTTCACGAATATTGGCTCAAGTAGATCTTATGTGGCTAAAGTAGGTGATAATGAGATAGGTCTGCAACAGTTTCAGCAGTATGCTCAAAATGCTACAACTGAGGCACAGAAGAGAGCAGTTTTAGATCAGATGATAAATCAATACTTAGTACTTGCAGATGCGCAGCGCCATAATATTGCGGTATCTAAGTTAGCATTACAATCTGCGATATTTACAAATCCCATGTTTTTTGACAAAGAGGGTAAATTCTCAGCCGATAAGTTGAAGCAAGTTGTAGAGTATATTGGAGGTATGAGTAAATTAGAGCAAATCTTAACTCAAAATATTCAGGCAACAATGATTCCAAAGGCTATAGCGGATACAACAATAACAACTGATTATGAGAAGAAGCTTTTAGATAATATTTATCTAGTTAATAAAAAAATAGAGTATTTGAAGATATCTCCATCAGATTTCAAATCCCAAATTAAGCCTACTCAACAAGATTTGGAAGCTTACTATAATGCTCATAAAAATGAGTATATAAATCCAGCTAAAAAGAAAATTAACTATTTTATAATCACAAAAGATAGCTTTATATCTAAGAGTGATATTAGTGAAAGCGATATAAAATCATATTATGATACTCATAAGGAATTTTTTAAAGGCTATAACAAAGATGCTAAAACTACTATTGCGAAAATAATTCAAAATAGAAGAGCCTTGGAGAAATTTAATACTTACTCGCAGAATATTGATAGTATTAGTTTCACTGAGCTTGAAAAGAATTTAGGTAACCCTAAGGTGGCGAATATTGTGAATAATGATGAATCTACAATATCTACGGTAGCTAATAGTCAATTCTTTGTAAATACAGAGAAGTACTCAAGTATTCCGGTTGCTGATAATGAGATTTTAGTATATGAGGTAAATAACTCTCAGCCATCAACCCAACAAAAACTAGCAGACGTTAAGAGTGAAGTGTCTAAAGCCGTAATTGCAGAGAAATCTCAAAGATTGTCTTTAGAAAAGTCTCAAAAGCTACTTGATGACTTGGTTAGTGATAAAAAAGTAAGTGTTAGCTTCAAGCAAGCAACTATTGATAGTAACTCGAAGTCATTTAGTAAAGAGTTTAATGATTATGTGATGTTTAATACTAATAATCAGTATCATAGTTATCAAGCGGATAATGGTGATATATACATATATAAAGTTATTAAAGTTGAACCTTTAGGTAATAAAGATACTAAATTACCTAGGCAAGTATTAAATACAGTCAAAGAAGAAGAGTTAAACTTCTATTTACAAGTAGTTAAGCAAGAAGTTCCTGTTAAAGTTAATTACAAAAATATCTAAATGAATAAGCTAATCTATGGTCTTGCTGGACCAACAGCATCTGGTAAAACCTCTTTATCAATATCTATTGCAAATAAAATTAATGCTGAAATAATTAGTGTTGATTCATCACTGGTCTATAAATGTATGAATATTGGTACAGCTAAGCCAACTTTGGATGAGCAAGGAGGTATTAAACATCATTTAATAGATATAATTGAGCCAACAGAAAGCTTTTCAGTTGCTGACTTTATAACGAATGTTAATAAGATTAAAAAAGAGGTTTGGAGTAGAGGGAAAGAGGTCTTACTCGTAGGTGGAACGATGCTTTATTTCAAAGGTTTGATAGAAGGTTTATCATCTTTGCCTGAGTCACAGCCTGAAGTGAGGCAGACTCTTGAGTTAGAAAGAAAAGCAAAAGGTTTACAATATTTACATCAACAGTTAAATAAAATGGATCAAGAATCTGCTCAGAAAATTAATCCTAATGATCAGCAAAGAGTATTTCGTGCTTTAGAGGTAATTATGATAACTAGTAAAAAATATTCTGAACTTGTTAAAACATCTAAAGTCGGCGGATTAGAAGAGAAATTAAAGTTATGTGCCCCGGTACCTAATGATAGATCAATTCTACATGATAATATTGAATTAAGATTTAAACAGATGCTAAATCAAGGGTTTCTAGATGAAGTTCAAAGTTTACGCAAAAATCCTAAGCTTACTAAAGAAACTACTGCCATCCGAAGTGTTGGATATCGTCAGGCATGGGAATATTTAGATGGAGACATTAGCTATGAGGAGTTCGTTAAAAAGGGAATCGTAGCCACTCGCCAACTTGCTAAGCGTCAACTTACATGGATTCGTAATTGGCAGGATGAGATTAAATTGATTGAGATGGAGAGTCAAAATAAAGAACAACAAGTCTGGGAATATTTTGGTCATAAATAAGATTTGCTGATAACTTTAAATATTGTTAGAATATATCGCGAAGTTTAATTGTTAAACTTGATAAAATAATAACTATAACAAAATAATTAAAAGGAAGTGAAACAATGTCAAGAATATCATCTTTACAAGACCCGTTCTTAAACGCTCTAAGAAAAGAAAAAGTTAGCGTATCTGTATACCTAGTAAATGGAATCAAACTACAAGGTCAAGTAGAAGCTTTTGATCAGTTCTGTATCGTACTTAGAAATACTGTTAATCAAATGGTTTATAAGCATGCTATTTCTACTATAGTACCGGCTAAGAGTGTAAGAATGGTTTATAGCTCTTTTAACCCATATCATCAAAATTCAAATGATGAACAAGATGAGAATGTAGATGATATTCATTCTGATGATCTTGAAGCTCAAGAAAATCAAGGCAATGTTGCTGAGTAATCAAACTTTATATTCTTTTTTCTTTAATTCCATTCTGGAGTAACATAAATTAATGGAATTTTTCGAGTCTTATGAAGCAGGCAGTAAATGCTTACTTGTAAATATAAATTTTAAATATCGCCGCGAACTAAATGCTGATTTAGCTGAACTGGAAGGTTTGGTTTTAGCAGCTGATAAAGTTGTGTTGGAGAGTTTAGATTTCAATCATCCTGAACCTGATATCAAGTATTTTTGTGGTATGGGTAAAATGGAAATGATCAAAAATAAACGTGATGAGTTAGAAGCTGATCTTGTTGTATTTAATCATCCATTAAGCCCATCCCAAGAGAGAAATATTGAGAAGTTTCTTGAGTGTAAGATTATGGATAGAACGAGGCTTATTCTTGAAATATTCTCACTTCGAGCAAAAACTCATGAGGGTAAGCTTCAAGTTGAGTTAGCTCAACTAAATTATCAGTCAACACGCTTAGTCAAAGGTTGGACTCACTTAGAGAGACAAAAAGGTGGTATTGGTGTACGTGGTGGGCCAGGAGAAACCCAGCTTGAGATTGATAGACGTCTAATTAGACAAAGAATTAAACAAATTACTCAAAAGTTGGAAAAAGTAAAACATCATCGTGATTTAAGTAGATCCTCACGAAAGAAAAATAATATTCCAACAATATCATTTGTTGGTTATACCAATGCTGGTAAATCAACACTTTTTAACAAAATAACAAATGCAGATGTTTTAGCTAAAGACCAACTATTTGCTACACTTGATCCTACTTTACGTAAAGTAATTGTACCAAAACTAGGTGAAGTTATCTTCTCTGATACAGTAGGATTCATTAAGAACTTACCTCATGATTTAGTAGAAGCATTCCATGCAACTTTAGAAGAAGCTATAGAGTCAGACCTTCTAGTTCATGTGATAGATTATGCAGATGAGGATTATAAAAGTTATATCGAGCAAGTAGAAAAAGTTCTAAAAGAAATAGGTATCGCAGATAAAGAGATGATCTGTGTTTATAACAAAATCGATAAAATTGAGAATGCTTATGCTGGATTCGTTCCTATGGATGATTCAGACTCAAGTGTGGTTGGCAGAGTATATCTGTCTGCTCAGACTGGAGATGGTATTGAAGAGTTTTATCATGCGTTGGCTACATTTTTTAATAAAACATGGGTTAGTGAAACTTTAGAATTACCACCTAAATATTCAAAGGTTAGAGCTATGATGTATGAGCTTGGAGCTGTTGATGGAGAAGATGTTTCTGAAGAAGGTAACTATTTGCTTAAAATAAAAATTTCAGAAGATGATTTTGAAAGGTTTAAAAGAGAGTTTGATTTAGATTTAGAAGAGTTCTTCGTTAAATAAGTTTTGATCTTATTTGTACTCAGGAACCTCAATTGGATCTTTAAATATTCCAGCACCTATGAATTTAGAGATAACTGGAGTAGATGATATTTTAACTGTAATAGTCGATAAGTATTTTTTAACTATTTCATCAGATGCTGCTACAGATAGGTTGGTAAGCCCAACTTTTTGTTTTCTAGCTATAATATCTTTTAATCTATGTTGCCATTGATCAAAAGCAATATTATAGTCACCATTTGCTTTATGAAGTTCACCAGCTAATACATAAGCCTCAACGATTGCAAATATACTTCCAAGCCCCATTAATATAGATGGGCAAGCAGCAGAGTCTCCAACAAGAGCAACTCTTCCTTTGTGCCAAGTATCCATGCGTATTTGACTGACTTTATCAAAATAGATTTCCTCCACATCATTTAACTTGTTAAGTATATCTGGAGTCTCCCAGCCAAAGTCATGAAAAGATTTTTGTAGTAGTTCTTTTTTTTGCTCTAAAGTTACTGGGAATTGTTTCACAAGTTCAGCATCTAATGTAAACATAATCAAAGTTTCATCTTGGTCTAGACATACTCTTGCTACTTGTTGCTTCTCACCTACGCTCAGAGCATAAGTATATTTCTCATAATGATCGTATTTTTTGAGAGAAAGAGCTGCTACATATTTATCCAACTCATATTCTTGATATTCTGACTTGTCAAAAGCGATGTTACGTATATGAGAGTGTAAGCCATCAGTTCCTATAACCAAATCAAAGTCCTCTTTAGTTCCATCGCTAAGATGAGTAGTTATAGTTTTATCTTTTTCTTCTATTTTCTCGATAGATGTACCAAACCTAATATCTATACCTTCGCAAGCTTTATAAATAGTTTCTGCAATATCTCCGCGTTTGACACTTAGAAAGTCATCATAGTTATCAGTGATAAGAGATGAGATATTAACTTTTGAAGATCTTCTACCATTTTGATCAAAACAGTGAATATTCTTAATTTGATAAGATTTCTCTTTAAGTTGCTCAAATAGTCCCATCTTTCTCACTACTTCACAGGCAGGACCCCAGAAATCAACTAGGTAACCACCAGTTCTAAATTCCGAAGCTTTTTCAAAAAGAGTAGGTTGGAATCCATACTCTCTCAACCACCATGCTAAAGTTGTACCTGCTATGCCAGTACCATTTATTGCAATTCTTTTCATTTTCATATTCCTAAGAAATGTATCTCTATTATAGATTTTAGAGTTATATTGATAGTTATTCAATACAGCTTTACTGTGCATTTGATATTTATTTGTAGATAGTGCAAAAAATATAGGAAAATTTATATATAATAGGTAGGATAAAAATTATTCAATACTATTTTGGATTAGGAATTATAGGAATAACTATTTATGATAAAAAAGCTTAAAGAAAAATGGTTCTGGAGCAAAAACTCGGAGCAAGGGCCACCAGACTTAGAGGAAATAATCAAAAAATTCTTTGGCAAAAAGTCAAAGAAGAACGATGATGAGAATGAGAGTATTTATTCAAAAAATGCTAACAAGAATAAACCTGTGTTTGATAAACCTCCTGTAGCTAAGATTGCATCTATAGTTGTGGCAGTATTGATAGTTGCATGGATAGGTTTTGGTTTTTATGTGGTACAACCAGCTGAGCAGGCTGCTGTTCTTAGATTAGGCAAATTCTCAAAAATGGTAGAACCTGGTCTACACTGGCATCCTATTGGTATTGATAAGGTGTACAAAGAGAATGTTCAAGAGCTTAAAACTACGTCGTTAAAGCGTGATATGCTTACATCTGAAGAGAATATTGTTCATATTTCTTTTACAGTTCAATATCGTATTGTAGATTTAGAGAAATATTTATTTGCTAATGTAAACTCAACACGACTATTGCAGCAAGCTTTAGAAAGTGCTGTTAGACAGGTTGTTGGTGAAAATAAGCTAGAGCAGATATTAACTACCAATAGGGCTGTGATTACGCAACAAGTCCGTAAAGAGATGGAAGCACTACTAAAGTCTTATAATACAGGGATATATATTAGTGAAGTGATTATGCAACCAGCTCAAGCACCTGATGCTGTTAAAAGTGCATTTGATGATGTAATCAAGGCTCGTGAAGATCGTGAAAGGGAGCAAAATGAAGCCGAAGCTTATGCTAACAGAGTAGTTCCAGTTGCACAAGGTAAAGCTCAAAGAATTGTTGATCAGGCTAACGCTTATAAACAAAAAATTGTTTTAGAAGCTCAAGGTGAAGTTGCCCAGTTTGAACAATTATTACCAATATACAAAAAATCTCCTGATATAGTTATGAATCAAATGTATTTTAATACTATTTCAAATGTACTTCAGCACAATAAGATATTCTTAATAGATGGTGATGGTGCAAAAAATATTTTCTATGGTTTAGATAATGCTCAAAAGCAAGCATTATTACCAAATACTCAAGGGGGTAACTAAGATGAGTAAGTTTCTAAAAATATTCTTAGTACTTGTAGTGGTTGCTTCTGTGGTGGTTTTGAGTACTAAATTTATTGTTAAAGAAGGATCAGAGGCAGTTATTTTAAGACTAGGAGAGCTAGTTAAAGATAAAGATGGTAAAGCAATTGAGTATGAGCCTGGCTTGCATGTTAAGATTCCATTTATTGATACAGTCAAAACTTATGATATGCGTAATAGAGTATTAGAAGCAGACTCAGCTCGTGTTGTTACAAAAGAGCAGAAAGATGTTCTAATTAATGCTTATGTTGTGTGGAAAGTTAGTAATAGTAATATCTCAAAATTCTATACGAGTACAAGTGGAAGTGTAGAAAGAGCAGAAACTTTATTGAAACAGTTTTTAGAGTCTTCTTTGAGAGCAGAAGTTGGTAACAATGATATTCAAAGCCTAATCAATAATAATCGTGATAAGTTAATGATTGCTCTGACAAATAGTGTCCAAAAGCAAGCTAAGCAAATCGGTGTTGATGTTATAGATGTAAGAGTTAAGCAAATTGATTTACCAGATACTGTTACGGACTCTATTTACCAAAGAATGAGATCTTCACGTCAGAAAGTTGCAGCTTCTATTAGAGCTGAAGGTAAACAGTTGGCTGAAAAGATTAATGCAGCAGCAGATGCTAAAGTTACTGTAACAATGGCGGAGGCTGAGAGAGAATCTAAGATCATAAGAGCTGAAGCTGATGCGAAAGCAGCTAAGATATTTACAGAGGCTTATTCTAAGTCCGTACCACTTTATGAATTCTTAAAGAGTATGAACTCTTATAAAGAAAGCTTTAATGGTAAAAATGAAGTTGTATTTATGCTAAAACCAGATAGTAAGTTTTTCCAAGGTTTTAAGTTAGAACCAGATAGTAAGCTTGCAGAAGATATGAAGGAAGCAAAATAAAAATGACTAAAGTAAAAGTACTTTTTGTATGTAAAGGTAACATTTGTAGATCACCAACTGCTCATGGTATTTTTAGAGATATTGTCAAACAAAATGCCTTAGAGAATCATATTCATGTTGCATCTTGTGGCACTAGTTCACGTATGTGGGGACATGAAGGCCATGGAGCTGATTTACGCTCTATAGAAACGGCTAAGAAATATGATTGTAATCTTTCAGATCAGATTTCTCAGCAATTAGAGGAAACTGATTTTGCAGAATATGATTATATAGTTGCGATGGATCAAGAAAATATTGATACAATGAGAGAAATGTTTCCAAATGCTGATTTTTCAAAGGTATCAAGGATGTTGCAGTATGCTCCAACAATTGAGTTGACTGATGTGCCAGATCCATATTATCAAAGTAATTTTGAAAAGGTATTCCTCATGATAGATACTGCCTGTCACGGACTTTTTGAAAAAATAAAGTTAGAGTATAAATTATGAATTACACTAAAGCAAAATACATAATGGGTGCTGCAAAAGTTTCTCAACTTCCAGAAGATAATGGTATAGAGGTAGCTTTTGCTGGGCGCTCGAACGCAGGTAAGTCTAGTGCTCTTAATACTCTTACAGACCAAAAAGGTCTTGCTAGAGTAAGTAAGACCCCTGGTAGAACTCAGTTAATTAACTTATTTGATTTGGGAGATAATAAGCGTTTAGTTGATTTACCTGGTTATGGTTATGCAAAGGTTTCTGAAGCTATAAAGAGACAGTGGCAAAGTGAAATGGAGAGCTATTTGACTTCACGTAAATGTCTTGGTGGTATCGTACTTTTGGTAGATTCTCGGCATAATTTAAAAGAGTTTGACTCTTTGATGATTGAGATGGCAATATCTTTTGATTTGAACTTACATATTCTTTTGACAAAGGCGGATAAGCTAAATAATAAAGAAAGAGCCCAAGCAAATAGAATGATAGAGAGTTTTTTAAAAACTTTTATCCGTACAGATAAAATTTCATACCAGTTATTTTCTTCATTAAGTAAAATGGGTTTAGATAAGTTAAAAGAAAGACTCGATACTTGGTATCAATAATACTAGAAATACTTTTGTTATATAGATTATCAATTGTTACTTAATTAAAATAGCCTGTATAGAATATTCAATTCTAAGTTAAAATACTTTAGTATAAAGTAGATCTAAAATCTTTTATAAAATATGAGGTAATTCTAAAGAATGTATAAAATATTAAACTTTTACACCAAAGAAGAAGTTTCTACAGATAGTTTTGTGTTTGCAGGGGAAAATGAGCCCTGGGAAATCCAGATGAATATTGATGAAATTAGTAAGAAAATCAATAAAGATTATTTTACTCAAGCATCACCGTGTCTATCCAAATATATACCATTTATGCCGATAAAGGATCCATCAAGTTTTGTATCTTTAAGAGAGTCGGCAACTCCACTGCTTAAGAGTAAAATTATTGGTAAAGAGCTGGGAATTAATCTGTATTTTAAAGTCGAAGGTAAAAACCCTACAGGGTCATTCAAAGATAGAGGATCTGCAGTTGATATTACAGTTGCAAAAGAGCTTGGTGCTAAGGGGATAGTACTAGCATCTACAGGTAATATGGCGGCTTCATGTGCTTGTTATGCAGCAGCTGCGAAGATGCCGTGTTTTATTATTGTGCCAGAAGGAGTTGCAGCTTCTAAGTTAGCTCAGGTAATGTCTTATGGTGGGAAAATAGTTCAAGTTAAAGGTAGCTATAATGAAGCAGCAAAATTAGCTTATGATATCGCAAAATCTAAAGATTTTTTCCTTGCTGGGGATTACGCGTTTAGGGTAGAGGGTCAGAAGACAGCAGCATTTGAGCTTATAGATCAGTTACTGTTCCAAGTTCCAGATGAGGTTATAGTTCCTATAGGTTGCGGTACTAATATGACAGCATACTATAAAGGATTTAGTGAATATAAAGAGTTAGGATTTATTAAATCTGTTCCTAAGCTTACAGGTGTTCAATCAACAGAGGCTGATACATTAGCTAGAGCATATCAGAAAAATCAAAATAGGATTGAGCCACTAAAAACAGCAAATACAATTGCGACTGCAATAGCTGTGCCATATCCTATCGATGGTGATAAAGCTATAGATGCAATATATAGCACGGGTGGAGAATCTACTGCTGTAACAGATATGAAGATGTTGGAAGCACAATACTTGCTGTCAACTAAAGAAGGGTTATTTGTAGAATTAGCATCAGCGTCAACTATTGCTCACTTACTCAAAAAATATGAGGAAGGTAAGCTTCAAAAGGGAAGTACGGTAGTATGCGTGTTATCTGGAGAAGGTTTGAAAGACCCTGCGGTAGTGCTAAAATCTGCTATTCAACCACCAATTATATATCCGACAGAGATAGATTTTGACAGGCTTTATAATAGCCATTTCTTTGATAATAAAACGATGTTATTCATAGAGCAAAATGAAGTAATATTTGATCAAGTTCCAACTCTTGAGGAAGTTAAAAAAACTCTAGGTGAGTTATTTGGTGCAAATTATGATAAGAATTTCTTGGCTAAGGTTAGAGAACTGATTGAGAGGTTTTTAGTCAAGGGTAAATCAATTAATGTCTCTGATATACAAGATATTATACAAGATGCTACTGAGATGGCAGATGCTATCAGTAAAGATATCTTAGATGTACAGTCATTTAAGGTAAATGTGGAGCTTGATCAAAAATCTGTGGCTGAAGTTACTGTTAAGGTTGCAGACCAGTTATATTTTGCATCAAGTTCTGGTGTTGGACCTGTAGATGCTGTTTTAAATGCTTTATGTAAAGCCTGTCCTAGTGATATTAGCTATAAGCTGACTGACTATAAGGTTAAAATACGTGGTCAGGGTGCTGATGCTGTTGTTTATGTAGAAATGAGCTTGGAAAAAGAAGGTATTAAAAGTATTGGTAAAGCTGTTTCTCCAGATATAATCCAAGCTTCAGTAGAGGCTTTTATTGATGCTTATAATATTGCATATGCATAGAAAATATTTGAGGTGAAATTAATGAAAAAAGAGTTGAATAAATATAGTAAAAGATTGACAGAAGATAAATCGCAAGGCGCTTCTCAGGCTATGTTATACGGCACGGGGATGAGTGATAACGATATGCATAAGCCTCAAATTGGTATTGCTAGTGTATGGTATGAAGGTAATACTTGTAATATGCATTTAAACCAACTTGCTCAATTTGTCAAAAATAGTGTTGAAAAAGAGAACCTCAAAGGCATGAGGTTTAATACTATAGGTGTTAGTGACGGTATTTCTATGGGCACAGATGGTATGAGTTATTCTCTGCAGTCTAGAGACCTTATTGCAGATTCAATTGAAACTGTAATGTCTGCGCACTGGTATGATGGGCTAGTATCTATACCTGGCTGTGATAAGAATATGCCAGGATGTATGATGGCTTTAGGTAGACTTAATAGACCAGGATTCGTGATCTACGGAGGTACTATCCAAGCTGGGGTTATGCGTGGTAAGCCAATTGATATTGTTACAGCATTTCAGAGTTATGGTGCTTGTATATCTGGACAAATCACAGAACAAGAGCGTCAAGAAACTATCAAAAAAGCATGCCCAGGAGCTGGAGCATGCGGTGGTATGTATACTGCAAATACTATGGCGTGTGCTATAGAAGCTTTAGGAATGAGTTTACCATTTAGCTCATCAACTCCAGCAACTTCTGTTGAGAAAGTACAAGAGTGCGATAAAGCTGGTGAAACTATCAGAAATCTTTTAGAGCTAGATATTAAGCCAAGAGATATTATGACCCGTAGAGCTTTTGAAAATGCAATGGTTCTTATTACAGTTATGGGTGGTTCAACAAATGCGGTACTTCATTTATTGGCTATGGCAAGTTCAGTAGATGTTGATTTAAATATTGACGATTTCCAAGAAATAGCTAATAAAACACCAGTTCTAGCAGACTTTAAACCAAGTGGTAAATATGTAATGGCTGACTTACATGCTATAGGTGGTACACCAGCTGTAATGAAAATGTTACTAAAAGCAGGTATGTTACATGGTGATTGTTTAACGGTAACTGGTAAGACTTTAGCGGAGAATCTTGAGAGTGTGGCAGATCTGCCTGAGGATAATGCAATTATTCACAAGTTAGACAATCCTATTAAAAAAACTGGTCATTTACAAATCTTAAAAGGTAATGTTGCTCCGGAAGGATCTGTGGCTAAAATAACGGGTAAAGAAGGAGAAATCTTTACCGGTGTAGCAAATGTTTTTGATTCAGAAGAAGAGATGGTTGTTGCAGTTGAAGAGGGAAACATTAAAAAAGGCGATGTAATAGTTATACGTTATGAAGGTCCTAAAGGCGGCCCTGGTATGCCAGAGATGCTTAAACCAACATCACTCATAATGGGTGCTGGCTTAGGTCAAGATGTTGCTTTAATCACAGATGGGCGTTTTTCAGGTGGTTCGCATGGTTTTATTGTAGGACATATAGCCCCAGAAGCCTATGAAGGTGGTATGTTAGCATTATTAGAAAATGGCGATAAAATTACTATTGATGCAATTAATAACGTTATAAATGTTGGCTTATCAGATCAAGAGATTGCTCAAAGAAAATCAAAGTGGCAAGCGCCTAAGCAAAAGGCAAATAGAGGAACGCTTAAGAAATATATAAAAACAGTTTCATCAGCTTCAACAGGATGCGTTACAGATTTAGATTAAAAGTTTGTAAAAAAAACTACTAAATATACTTTTTCTATTTAAAAATTTCAAGTCCATGTCTATAATGATTTAACATTTAGTGATTTAATAACATTGCTGAGTGTAGTTAAGTGTTGAATAATATTGAAAAAAGGAGAGTGCTAAAGTATGAAAATAACAGGCTCTCAAGCCATCGTGAAATCATTGGAAGCTCAAGGGGTTGATTGTATATTTGGGTATCCTGGCGGTGCTATTATGCCTACGTACGATGCTTTGCATGAGTCAAGGGACAAAGTTCACCATGTTTTGGTTAGACATGAGCAAGGTGCAGTACATGCAGCAGTAGGTTATGCTAGAGCTACTGAAAAAGTTGGTGTTGCAATAGCAACTTCAGGACCTGGAGCAACAAATCTTATTACAGGAATTGCTGATGCGCAGATCGACTCGGTTCCTATTGTTTGTATAACAGGTCAGGTTTTTAGCCCATTACTAGGTACTGATGCTTTTCAAGAAGCAGATATTATAGGAATGTCTGTCGCGGCTACTAAATGGAATTATCAAATAACAGATCCTAATGAGATACCAGAAGTATTCAAAAAAGCTTTTGAGATAGCTTCTAACGGTAGACCAGGGGCCGTACTTATTGATATTACAAAAGATGCTCAAGTTGGCATGATGGAATATAAAGAGGCTATTGGAAATAAGTTAGGGAAGTGGTTGCATAAGCCAACTATAAATATGGATGATATTTTAAAAGCTTCTGAATATATTAATAGTGCTAAGAAGCCTATTTTGATCACCGGACATGGTGTAATGCTATCTGGAGCTGAGGAAGCTGTTCTAAAAGTTGCTGAGAAAGGAAATATACCAGTTGTAAGTACATTGTTGGGCTTATCAGCTTTTCCTTACAATCATCAACTTTACAAGGGTATGTTAGGGATGCATGGTAATTATGCAGCAAATGTCCTTTGTAACGAAGCAGATGTGGTAATAGCAGTCGGTATGAGATTTGATGATAGAGTAACTGGTGATTTGAATCATTATTTACCAAATGCAAAGATTATTCATATAGAAATTGATCCCTCTGAAATTAACAAAAATGTTAAAGCAGATATTGGTATTAATGCTGATGCAAAAGAAGCGCTAAATTGTTTGTTACCATATATTGCTAATAACTCTCACAGTGAGTGGCATCAAGAGTTTGCATCTGAGCATGATAAAGAAGTCAAAGCTATCATCAATGATGAAACTATGCCTGTTGAAGGCGAAATTAAAATGGCTGAGGTGATTAGTTTACTTTCAAAAGAAACTAATGGACGAGCTATTGTAGTATCTGATGTTGGGCAGCATCAAATGATTGCTGCTAGATATTACCAATTTTTAGAAACTAATTCTCATATTAGTTCTGGTGGCTTAGGTACAATGGGATTTGCATTACCGGCTGCTATCGGTGCTAAGATGGGTGTTAAGGATAATAGAACAGTCGTCGCTGTAATTGGTGATGGAGGCTTTCAAATGAATATCCAAGAGCTTGCAGTACTTAACCAAGAAGGTATTAATGTTAAGGTTCTAATATTGAATAATTCTTTCTTAGGTATGGTTCGTCAATGGCAGGAGTTATTTTTTGAGAGTAGATATTCTTATACAAAAATATCATCGCCAGATTTTGTAAAAGTTGCAGAGGCCTATGGAATACAAGCTGAAAGAGTAAAAGAAAGAAGAGATCTAAAAGATGCATTAATTAGATTTCTTAATTCTGATAGCTCATATTTGCTTGAGGTAATGGTAGAAAATCAGGAAAATGTTTTTCCTATGGTTCCTGCAGGCGAATCAATTAGTAACACAAAGCTTGGTGTAGAGGAGTAGAGCTATGAGTGAAAATATATATTTTATAACAATGAATACTGAAAATACTCTTTGTGTGTTACAAAGAATCTCTTCTGTGTTATCACGTAATCGCGTTAATATAGAGCAACTAACAGTATTTGAAACAGCAAATAAGGGTATTTCTCATTTCAATCTTGTAGTACATGGTACACAAGAAAAAATAGAGAAAATCGTAAAAAAGCTAGCAAATGTGATCGAAGTAATAGATATTAATATTACAAACTGTTTACCAATGCAAGGAGCTGTAGTAAGTGAAGTTCCTCAAAGTGTGAGAACAGTTAGTCAAAGAAAGGCAGCTTAATATTAAAATTTATGAGAAAATAACAAATCGCATAGATGAAGTTTTGCAGTGTCGAAAAAAACAAATATAACTCAGTAAGAATTTAATTTTGAAAAGGCATTAGATATTTTGAAGAATAAGACTATAACAATTGATTTTGGGTCTAGTTTAGTCTCTTAATTTAAGAGATAATGATTCCAATGTAATAATTGGATAAAGAGAGAATTCTAAGTCATGGGATAAAGTAATCGAAAATGATTGGGTTGTTGGCGGATTTCTATTCAACATTGCTAAAGCTACACCTAGAGGTGTATTCTCTGATTTATATAATGAAGTGAAAAATGGTAATGAAGCACAAAGGACTATTCATAAAAATAGTCATCCTGACTATTATCGCAAAGATCTTGAAGAGCTAAGTTAAATAGCGGTTTGCCAAGCTGGTAAAACAGTTATATCTCTTTGTCCTAATAAGTAATTTGTTTCTAATATTTATCTTATAAAGATTTTACTGATTATAGGGTTTACCAATAGTTATTAATAAATACATTATTTAATTAGTGTGAGATGTTTTTTAAGAATTTCTCTATAAACTCTATTCTTTGTTCAGCGGTTTTAGTGCTTTTTGTGATGAGTAGATATTGTTCTTTCGTAATTCTAAAATCAGCGGGTTGAGCCTGAATTAGCTTTATTAGTTTTTGAGGCTCAAATTTAGTAGTGTTAGCAAAATTAATCTTACCAGATGTGGCAAACATTTTTATTTGTCCAATACCTAAATTTATAGCATCAATTTTTATGTGAGCAACTTTTAAAAGATATAACACTTCAACAGGTAGCCTACCAAACCGATCAATAAGTTCGATTTTTATATTTACTAACTCTTTATGATCGGCTTTTGAAATTCGCTTATAAATATTTAATCTAGTATTTACATCACTAATATAGTAATCAGGAATTAGCGTTGGGATATTAAGCTCAACTTCACAAACAGTTGAGTTAATGACATCTTCAATATTTAGCTCCTTCCCAGCTTTAAGATTAGCAATCGTTTTATCTAAGAGATCCATATATAGATTTAGACCTATACCATCAATATTACCACTTTGTTCTTGTCCAAGAATCTCTCCAGCCCCACGAATTTCTAGGTCATGATTTGCGAGTGTGAAGCCACCTCCAAGTGAATCAGTGCTACCAATAGCCTCTAACCTTTTTATAGCATCTTTCGTAATACTACCTTCACTAGGAACTAACATATATGCGTAAGCTTGATGGTGTGAACGACCAACTCTACCTCTTAACTGATGTAGCTGGGCTAGACCTAGATTGTTAGCATTTTCAATAATTAAGGTATTTGCATTTGGTATATCAATACCAGTCTCAATAATTGTGGTACAAAGTAGTATATGATATTTGTTATGCTTAAAGTCAAACATAACTTTTTGGATTTCTTTTTCACTCATCTGACCATGTGCTATAGCTATTCTTAAACGTGGGAATAGTTCTTCGAGAATTTCTTTTTTCTTTTGGATAGTATCGACTTTATTATAAAGATAGAAAATTTGTCCACCACGAATGGTTTCACGACTTACAGCTTCACGAATTATATTATTATCATATTCCTTGACAAATGTTTTTACAGATAAACGTTTAGCAGGGGGAGATGCAATAATTGATAAGTCACGAAGTGCTGAGAATGCCATACTTAAACTACGTGGAATAGGAGTTGCTGACATTGTTAGAATATCTATTTCAGCTTTCAGGGCTTTTAATTTTTCTTTTTGCGCGACACCAAAGCGATGCTCCTCATCAATAATTAATAAGCCTAAGTTATTAAAGTCAATTTTTGAGGATATAAGCTTATGTGTACCAATTATTATATCAACAGTACCTTTTTTGAGATTATCAAAAAGCTCTTGCTGAGCTTTTGCTGTTTTTGAACGAGTTATAACCTCTATATTTACAGCAGTATTAGCAAACCTGTCTTTAAAACTATTGTAGTGTTGTTGAGCTAAAATAGTTGTAGGTACTAGAATAGCTACTTGTTTTTGATTTTGAGTTGCTAGAAATGCTGCCCGCATCGCAATTTCTGTTTTTCCAAAACCAACATCACCACAAATTAGTCTGTCCATTGGCTTAGCAGATATCATATCTTTAAAGACATCATTTATCGCTAAGAGTTGATCAGGCGTTTCTTCATATGGAAAATCTGCACAGAATCGTAAATATTCTTCTTCATCTAAAGAATTGCTGAATCCTTGTCGCATTTCTCTTTTTGCATATATTTCTAAGAGATTTGCAGCAACATCGATAATCTTTTTGATAGTCTTTTCTTTTTGCTTTTTCCATTTATCTGAACCAAGTTTATTTAATGCTATTTTTTCAGTAATAGAAGAGTTATAAATAGAAATTAGATTTAATGAAGTGATTGGCACATAAATTTTTGCATCATTTGCATATCTTAGAAGTATAAACTCATCTTTTTTACCATTTAATTCAATACTTTCTAAGCCTTCGTATCTGCCAATACCATGATCAATATGGACTACATGCATTCCCGGTTTTAGATCTGTCAGATCTTTAAGGTCAACAGTAGGGTGATGATCATGTTCTGATATTTTAGAAGAGTTTTGAATATGCTCAGGAAAAAGATCTGATTCAGTAATTAATATGATTTTCTTATCAATTATTACACCTTCTTGAAAAGGTGAGATAATTAAGCAGAATTTATCTTTGATTTTAAGAGCATCGTCAAAACTTTTTGCAATTCTTATATTTAACTGTAATTTATTCAAATGTTCTAAAAGTATTTCACCACGTCCATTCGAATCAGTTGAAAATATAACTTTATCAAAATTAGAGCTATCTATTAATTTTTGTAAATCCCTAAAAGGATTAGCTAATTTATAGTTTGCTGAGATTTTTTCTAGATGATCTATATTTAGAGTTTTAGACTTAGATTTTGGTTGTTGGAACCATTTGATATGTTGATGTTTTTCATACAGATTTTTGACTTCTTTTTGTGAATAAAAAAGTTCTTGATATGGTAAAACAGGTCTATCAATATCATGCTTTAACTCGTTATATCTATATTTAACCTCTTCTGAGAATGCTTCAATTGAGTTGCTAATATTGTCAATAAGGTGGATATTTGCAGACTTTGGTAAGTAGTCAAATAGACTAACAAGTTCAGGATAAAATAATGGTAAATAGAATTCTATACCACTAAAGTATTCATTATTTTTTATATATGTCGCAATAGTTGAAATTTGCGATTGTTCACCACATAGTATTTTGAGTTTTTCTAATGCTAAAGAAGTATTTTGTGAATTATAAATCAGCTCATGTGAAGGCATAATGTTTATAGATTTTATTTCTTTGCCAGAGCGTTGAGTTTCTGTATCTAACTCTTTGATTGTATCAACTTCATCATCGAAAAGATCAATTCTAAAAGCTACTTTTGATCCAACTGGGAAAATATCAATAATACTACCACGAATACTAAATTCACCTTTTTCAAAAACATTGTTTACTAAAGTATATCCAGCTTCGGTTAGTAATACTTTTTGTTTAGTTATATCTAAGCTATCGCCAATCTTGAGTATGAAACTATGTTCTTTGATAAACTTGGCAGGTGGAAGTTTTCTTAATGTATTTGAAATACTTGTTATTACTAGAGTATTTTTAGGATTTTGTGTAAGTTTATGCAATATTTCTTGTCTTCTTGAGATAATGTCTATTGCTGCAGAGAATCTATCATAAGGTAGTATTTCTAAGTTAGGAAAATAGAATACCTCTATTTTTGAGTCTTTATTTAGATACTTTAATTCATCATAAATTCTATGTGCTTGTTGAGAGTCTTCAGCAACTATTAGATTAAAGTCGCGATTTTGTTTAAGATATTCGTTAAACAAAATGCTAAAAGAAGAACCATAAGCATTAGACACAATAGTATCTTTTGCAGATATTTGATTATTGAGCATTAAAATTTAGTAGATTAGAAATTATTAGAATAAATAATAATATAAATTAGTCTCTATCACCAGCTACAGCACCAAAGATTTGTAGTAGAGTTACGAAGATATTAAATAGAGAAACATATATATTAACAGTTGCTAGGATATAGTTATTTTCTTCACCTCTTACGATAGCATTTGTTTGCCATAAGATAAATCCACCAGAGATAAATGCAAACACTAGCGAAATTACAAATCCTAAAGCAGGTATTTGTAAGAAGATGTTAAGTACTAAAGCAACTATTGCAACAATAGCACCTATAGCACAGAATGATCCTACTCTATTAAAGTTCCTAGCAGGGCTCATAGCAACTGCAGATAGACCTAAGAAGATTAGACCTGTAGTACCAAAAGCCATCATTATAAGTTCAGCGCCATTTGAAAATTGCTGAATGTATAAGTTTAGAATTGGACCTAATGAGTACCCTAAAAGTCCTGTTAGTGCAAATGTAAGTACAATCCCCCAAGGCGAGTTTTTAGTAGCATTGATACCAAACAATAAGCCAATATAAACTACAAGCATTAGTATAGGATTTAACACTGCAGCGCCTGAGCTCATAGCAACAAAAGCCATCAAAGCACTAAATAACAATGTCATTGACAGTAGCCAATATGTATTTCTAAGAACTCTATTAGCTCTTAGTACAGACTCTTGTGACAGGGAGTCTATTACACGAGTATTATTTTCAAAGTTATTCATTTTTTCTCCTTTTTTAAATGTTTTATATATGAATAAAATTCAATCAGATCTGATTATAGCATATTTGTATATTCTTAAATATGGGGCAAGAAGCTAAATTTACAAGAAAATTATTTATAGGCTAATAGAAATATCATATAAGAAGGATACGAATATTAAAGAAGAAAATATTAGGTACAGTAGACTAGTTGTGATAACTTCGTTTTTACCACCAGCAAGTATTTTACCTAATGAAAAATATATAGGTACAATAAAAATATTTAAAACCAAAGCTAGTATCGTTGCTACAATTAGACCTAGGTTACAAAAAAGAGTATTGTTTGTAAAAATGGCTATCATTAAAATAAAAACTCTTAAGGTTTCTATGTAGAGCATTGTCTTTATGATGTGAGACTTCGTAATTGATTCTATACGTAAAGTTATTAGTTTGAATCGCCATCCAAAATATATGATTATGCATATAAAGTATCCTGCTAATAAAAATGAGAATGTACTTAAAGGAGAGTTAAGATATTTTGGATCTACTACATTTTCATATCTAAGAAAACTAAGATAAAAGATTTTATTCGCTGCTAGAAGTCCTAGACTAAAATATATGTATTTTAGGAGGTTTGTACCACTTTCTTTATTATTTGAGATGGTAAGGATATGAAGATATATCAAAGAAATTGGTAATATGACCAAATTTATACTACTAAATACATTTAGGTTTTGTAATAAGTAAAATAAAACAAAAGAGAATATAAAGAATATTAATAATACTCCATAAAAGCTAATATCAATTCGTTCAGTTTGGTTTGTTAGAGATGTGTTAAGTTTGTAGCTGTTCTTTAAGAAAAAAACTAGTAAAAATATAGCTATGAATAAATAAAATATTTTAAAATTATATAAGTTTTTAAATATTGTAATATAGGTGATAATACCTATTGCTATACCAAGTAAAGCGCTAGAGTACACGCCTATAAACCCATACATTCTACGTAAGTCTGTTTTTAGATAAAAAGCACTTAAGTTAAAAAGAAGATTAACTATTACTATAGCTATTCCAATCCATAAGACAGAACAGCTAAATAATGTTATGTTATCAATGAATGAGAGAATCATAGCTATAATTATAAGCTGTAGTCCATGAACTATTGATTTAGTTGAACCAAAAAGATAGTTGCTGATACAGCCAAAAATTCCAGCAAAAAAAATGACAAAGAGATAGTCATTCCTATTATAGAATAAATCAATATCACCATAACTATTTAGAATAGTCATGAAAGGTCCAATACATAAGCACAGGCAAAATGTCATAAAGGCAATGATATGTAGACCCTTAGGTTGCTTAAAATGAATATTTACTTGAGATATTTTTTTAATATTTCTCATTATTTAAGTACTAACTCTTGTAATTTAGTTAAATAATTCTGTTCATCTGGTAGAGTATTGTATTTTTGTGACAGCCACATTTCCTCTGCTAGATAGTCTATCATAAGATGGTGTACTTTATGCTCATCATTGTTGTTTTTACTAAGTAGTTGATGATATGTGGTATTTATCCCGATAGGGCGATTAGTTTGTACTTGTTCAATAATTGCTAAGTGAAGGCTAATATGCAAAAAAGGATTTATTTGTCCCATTTCAGGCGAATAATCTTTGTCAATGTTTTCAATAGTAATTTGTTTATGATACTCAGGGTGTAACTCTATTATTCTAGATATTTGTTCTTCAATGGCTGTGAGTGGTTTTTTATCTAAAAACTTAGCCCAACTATCTATAAAAAGCTTACGAAGTTCATATCTGTCTTGAGAGAGAATCATAAATATTTTTCCTTATCCTTAAATTCACAGTATTCAAAAATTATACAATTACGACATTTAGGTTTTTGAGCTGTGCATATATATCTACCATGTAGTATTATCCAATGGTGTGCATCTTGAAGATACTGTTTTGGAATTACACGTAAAAGTTTTTTTTCAACCTCATTAACATTTTTACCTTTGGCTAACGGTATGCGATTTGCAAGCCTAAAAATATGAGTATCAACCGCCATAGTTGGTTGATTAAATGCTGTGTTAAGAACTACATTTGCAGTTTTTCTACCGACACCCGCTAGAGATATTAGATCATCGAAGTTATCAGGAACTTGGCTATCAAATTTTTCGATTAAATCTTTACATGTTGTGATTACGTTTTTTGCTTTAGTTTTATATAATCCAATAGATTTAATATATTGGGCTAGCTTTTGTTCTCCAAGAGCGTATATTTGCTCTGGAGTATTAGCTATTTTATATAAAACTTGTGTTGCCTTATTCACACTGACATCAGTAGCTTGAGCTGATAAAATAACCGCAATTAATAGTTCAAAATTTGATGAATATTCTAACTCAGTTGTTGGACTAGGATCATTTTGTTTCCATGTTTCAAAAATTTGGATTCTTTTCTGTCTATTCATTATTTGGTGTAGATTTTTTTCTATTTTTATATTTTGCTAATGAAGCTGCAATATAAGCCTTTTTATCTATTTCTTGAGCAGTAGCAATATTTTTATAGACAGCTCTTTGCTTGGCTTTTGTTTGACTTACTCTATATTTGTGGTACTCATATCTATCTTTGAAATGATTCTTTTGGTGAGTATATTGTTTCTCATCAAGATTATCAGGTTGCATATCTGTAGCTAAATCAACTAGAGATATACAATCCATAGGACATGGTTCAATACAAAGTTCGCAACCAGTACATTCTGACTCAATTATAGTGTGCATCAGTTTTTTTGAACCAACAATAGCATCAACAGGACATGCAAGTAAACATTTCTCACAACCAATACACATAGACTCATCAATCTTTGCTACAGCACGAGGTTTGTGTTGACCAAGTGAGCCATCAAGTGGTATCTCAGGTTTGTTTAAAAGTTTAGATAATTCTTTTAAAGTCTTTTCTCCACCGGTTATACACTTATTATAATTTTCGCCATTCGTAATAGCCTTAGCATAACTATAGCAGTCATCATAAGTACATTTTTGGCACTGTGTTTGCGGTAATATTTTATCTATTGCTTCTATGGATATAATCATTTTAATATAGTTCTATATTTGTTTTGGTTTCTATACTTTTTATGTAACTATTAATATTATCAGGAACCTCAAGTAAATCCCTAGCCATGGTTAGTATGAAGAATATTGGAAAAATATTTATATCATCCCAAGAAAAATTATCTCCATTGATGAAAGGTATTTTGACAAAAGGTTCTATCTCTTTGAGGATTTTATTAATTGCTATAATTGAGTCGTAGGGAGGATTTCTAAGCAGAGCATCAAAATCCCCAATGTATTGAGATTTCTTGTTTATAAAATAATCTTTAGCACTTTGTGTTGGGAAATCACATTCATTACGAGGGTGATGAGGAATGCGAGGGTATACTATCCTACGATAATGTTCTGCTAATTGAGCAACCAATTCCTTAACAGAGCTATTAATCATTGATTCTGCTATGTCAAAATTTTGAGTTTTTGCTATAAACTTACATATTTCATCACTTTCTATTATAAAAGTACCATCGTCTTTCTCTAGAAAAGGAACTTGCTTAGAGCCAATTCTGTCTATATGAGATTTTTCATCATCATTCGCTAAGATTATCATCTCATAGTCTAATTTGCTAAGATCTGCCACTAGTCTAACTTTTATACAATACGGGCAGTGATGGTAAAGATATATTTTCATATTTTATTAGTATTTTCAAATCTATGAGGCTAATTATATCATTTATCACAATTAGATAAATGTCTTAAAATATTATTGATATGAGATATTTTTAGTGATTATAATTATTTTAAATAGATATTAAAAAGTTATATTGGCAGGAGAGTGTTTCCAATAGTCTTGACTTTTACCCATTTTATAGCCTAATTCGTATAACTGATTCATTTCTAGATTATCAAATGGTTCTTGTGATATCGGATTGTAACTATATGGGATGTATGTGAAATTATATTTAAAACCATCTTTCATGCTTAGGTAATATATTCTAAATAAGTCACCGATACCCTGAGATGTTGTCAAGGTAAATAGCGCTTTGGTACCTATTGATAAGAAGCTTTGATCAACAGGTACATAGTCTTTATGAATTTTACTATTGCGAATAATATACAGAGACTTATCAATTTTCTTATGGTAATCAATTTTATTTAGAGCTTCTGAAAAATCAACACTAAAACCGTATAAAAATACTTCTGTCATCATGCCTCCATCAACATGAAGTTCATCATAGTCATTATCATCTACCTTAACATCAAATCTTACCGGTGGGAATGCTACAGGTATAGATGCAGATGCTAGTAATATCTTTCTAATAAGTGCTAGAGATTTTTCTTTATCTGGTTGAATCGCAATCTCTCCAATATTCCAGATATTGACTCTTTGATTGTCAAGGTTAGTCGTACCAATATATAGTCTTCTACCTTGATTATGTGCTTTGATAATATCCATTAGAACTTCTTCAGTTAGATATTTCTCAATAAGTTTTTTTAATGGCTCTGTAGAAGCCAGAGATGAAGAGTTACCTAATATAGCATCAGTAACATTAATTTCAAACACATCTTTAGCTGAAATTGTTGTAAATGCTTCTTTTAACCTTTGGTCATATTTCTCACCTAGAAAAGCAAATGGTGCTACTAAGGCTCCAGTGCTAATACCAGTAACTAAATAGAATTCAGGCCTTTTGCCAGACTGGGTCCAGCCATTAACGATTCCTGCACTGAATGCTCCATCACTACCTCCACCTGAAAGCGCTAAAATATCTATTTTAGGATTACTACCTTGGCTTGATAAATACTTTACTAGACTTTGCTCTAAATCTTTTTGGAAATATTGATTTTTACCATACCCGTGAGCTCTAACTGTTTCATAGCCCTTTATATTTGCTTTTTGAGCATATTCTTTTGGGACGGGATTCCTTTTTACAGAACAATTAGTAAGAGTAAGAGTTAATAGTATTAAAAATATATTTCTGAGTAAAGTCATGATAAGTTATTTAGTGTTTTCTGGTTAGTTATTATTATCTACAGATAAGCAGGTAAGCTACTATTCTAAAAGTTATTAGATGATATCACAATTTATGATTAATATATAAAATTAAATCTTTATTTTTATTTAATAGAAAGTTCTTCGCTATAATTCTATATTTCTTTTTTATTAAATACGTAATAGTATAAAAATATTCTATTTTCTAAAGGGTTTATATGTTAAAAGATTTAAGAACAAAACAAAGCTTTACAATTGCTGCTATAACATTTTGGGGCCAGTTTGCCACTTACAGTTTCAATGCTATTTTAATTTTGTATCTGACAAAGTCTGTACTAGATTATGGTATTGGTTTTTCTGAGAGTCATGCTTACTCATTTCAGGGTATTTATAAAGCAATGAATTATGCAATTATTATGTTTGGTGGATATATTGCGGATAGGTACCTTGGTTTGAGAAGATCAATATTCTGGGGTAGTTTGCTATTAGCTTTTGCATACTTAGCTGTATTTTTAAGTGGTTTCATGGTCCATGTAAGTAATGAATTTTTTATTTTTACATTTGCTTTGGTTCCAGTCTGTGGGTCATTATCAATGGGTACTGCATCTGCAATGGTTTCTAAAATTTATAGCACAGATCCTGTTCATGCAAAAAGTGGTATGACTATGTTTTATATATCTATTAATTTAGGTAGTTTGTTAGCATACTTAGTAGCACCCTCATTGATAGGATATCAATTTGGTGCTCTAGCTGTATTAGGTATAGTCTTTGTTGGTAAATTAATAGCTATAGCAAACTTTTCTTATAGGTATAAAATTTATGATAATGTTGTTGATGAAGCTGACAAAAGTCCAATGACGATTATAGCTAAGAAGGTCGTTTTAGGGTATTTAGCCATAGTATATATTTTTACAGTAGTTTGTTATCACTACCCAGATTATGCAAATGTTGTAGTTGCAGGTATTAGTATACTTTGCTTAGTGATATTTTTATTTAGAACAATTTTTTTCTTAAAAGACGATGTACGGATTAAGCAAATAGTAGGTTTGATATTAATAATTGTAGCTGTAGTATTTTTTGTTATCTATAACCAGATGGAATCTACTCTTGTTATGGCCGCAAAGAATAATTCTGATCTTTTAATGTTTGGCTTTAGTGTCAATCCAGCAAGCTATCAAATGGTTAATCCAATTTTGATAATATTTGGTGGGATGCTACTTATAAGAATATATCCATTGTTACCGAGATTTTATATACCTTACCAATTTGCAGTAGGAGTCTTGTTAGCTGCTATTGGTTTATTTGTAATGTATTATGGCTTCTCTCATGATAATAATGGAATCATAAGTGGTAACTATATTACTTTATCATATATTTTGATTTCCATATCAGAGCTGTTTGTAAGTGCGATTGGCCTTAGCATGATAGGTATTTATTGTGATGGTAAGACTATAGGTTTTGCTATGGGTGCATGGTATATATCTGCTTCTATGGCAAATTCTATTACAGGATTATTAAACCAAGTTGTTGCTCTTCCAGAAGATGGAATCAGCACAGTAGAGAGTGCTAGTTTGTATCAGACTTATTTTTTTGATACGAGTATTAGTGTTATGTCTATAGGAATATTTGTACTTGTACTTGCATATTTTTTGATAAGATTTATGAAAAGAAGGAAAATAGATTTTGTGTAAGTATTAGCCTAAGTCAGGAGCACTAAAGCTTCTTTTAGCAGCTTCTTGGTCTAACATGTATAAACCACCATCTTTAACTAGCTTAATTTTGTTTATCATATCGTTAACAGTAGCTTCTTCTTCAACCTGTTCGTCAATGAACCACTGTAAGAAACTCTTAGTAGCATGTTCTCTTTCTTCTAGTGCTATATCCATCAAGCTATAAAATCTATTAGTAACTTCTTGCTCGTGCTCAAGAGTTGCTTCAAAAGCCTCAAGCAATGAGTTGAAATGATTCTGAGGAGCAGAGACAGATTTAACTTCTATGCGACCATTTTTGTCGTTTATGAATTTCATAATTTTTTTAGCATGGAAAAGCTCTTCTTCATACTGCGCCATAAACCAATTAGTAAAACCACCAAGGCCTAAATCTTCAGTATATCCAGCCATCGCTAGATAAAGATTAGCTGATTCAAGTTCATAATTAAATTGATCATTTAGAGCATCTAATAATTTTTGTGATAGCATGACATTTTCCTCATTGTTTATAATTTACGGATTAAGTTTAAATGTTTTTAGCATCATCTGCAAATTTATAGGCGAAATGATTTTTGGATATTGGATAAGTTATTTTTGTTGAGAATATAATCTTAAAGTAAATATTTATAAATAGGAGTTTATATTTTATAATGTAGTCAAAATTACGGATTTATAAAAGTTTCAATAATTACATGAAAGAAATATCTAGTATAAAAGTGAAAGTTGAGAGTGGTACAAAATATACTACAGACCATGGTTTCCACGCTGTCAAAGATGGTATTAGAAACAAAAAAGAAAATTCTGTACATATACGCAAACCAGAATGGTTAAAGGTAAAGAAGCAAGATTCGAAAGAGTATTTGAAAGTTAAGTCTATAACCAAAAAACATAAATTAGCAACTGTTTGTGAAGAAGCAAAGTGTCCAAATATTAATGAGTGTTGGTCTCATGGAACAGCTACAATTATGCTAATGGGAGCAGTGTGTACCAGAGCATGTAAGTTTTGTTCTGTTGATACGGGTAACCCAAAAGGTTGGCTAGATAAAGAAGAGCCTCAGAATACAGCAGAAAGTGTTAAACTTATGAATCTAGAGTATGTTGTATTAACATCCGTGGATCGTGATGATTTAGTGGATGGTGGAGCTGGACATTATGCTGATACAATAACAGCTATCAAGAAATTAGATGAGAATATAAAAGTTGAGGCTTTGACTCCTGATTTTGCGGGAGTTAAACAGAATGTTGATAAAATCATTGATACAAAAGTTGATGTAATAGCTCAAAATATAGAGACTGTAGAACGTTTGACGCATCCTGTACGTGATCCTAGAGCTGGATATTGGCAAACACTAGAGTTTTTGAGATATGTCAAAGAAAAAGCACCTAGTGTACTAACTAAAACTAGTATTATGGTTGGTCTTGGTGAAACCGATGAAGAAATTTATAAGACAATGGATGATGCTCGAAGTGTTGGAGTGGATATAATAACTCTTGGTCAGTATATGCAGCCGACAAAGCATCATCTAAGTGTGGAGAGGTTTGTAACTCCTCAGCAGTTTGAAGAATATCGTAAAATTGGTCTTGAAAAAGGATTTTTAGAAGTTGCCTCTGGCCCAATGGTTAGATCAAGTTATAGAGCTGATAGAGTTTTCAAAAGAAATAATCTAGATTTGTAAATAAAAACGTAAAGGTGAGTTTAAAATGTCAAAAATAGCGGTAGTGTTATCTGGTTGTGGCTATCTAGATGGTTCAGAGATACAAGAAACTGTTTTAACTATATTAGCTTTAGAAAAACAAGGTGTAGAGTGGCAGGGAGTTGCTCTTAATAAAAATCAAAAGCATGTTATTAATCATTTGCATCAAAATGTAGATAATAAGGCCTCTCCGCGTAATATTTTAGAAGAGTCAGCACGAATTACTAGAGGCAATGTTATTGATATTGCAGATGCAGATAGTGATGAGTATGATGCAGTAATTTTCCCAGGTGGTTTTGGAGCTGCTAAAAATATTATGGATTTTGCATTTGTGGGTGATGAAAGCTATCAGATGGATGAAGATGTATTAACCTTTGCAAGAGCATTTTATCTAGCTGATAAGCCAGCAGGTTATATCTGTATTGCTCCTTTGATGATACCTTTAGTTTATCCAGAAGGTACAAAAGCAACCGTAGGAACAGATGATAATACATCAGCAATCTTAGAGAAAAAAGGTGCAGAAGCTGTTATTATGGATGCAACAGATATATGTGTTGATGAGTCTGTAAAAGTTGTATCAACTCCAGCGTATATGTGTGCTAAAAATATTTTAGAAGCATCTCAAGGTATTGATAAATTAGTAGAAAAAGTGGTTAGTTATATATAAATTAAAATAGGTGTAAAAATGGCAGGTCATAGTAAATGGGCTAATATTAAGCATAAAAAAGCTAAAGAAGATGCTAAAAGAGGAAAAATTTTCACAAAGCTTATCCGAGAAATAACTGTTGCTGCAAGATTAGGTGGGGGCGATAAAGATGCTAATCCACGTTTGAGAGCGGCTATAGCAACAGCTTTTGCAAATAATATGAGTAAAGACACTGTTGAAAGAGCTATACTGAAGGGAGCTGGTGGAGATGATGGCGCTAATGTTGAAGAAGTGCGCTATGAAGGCTACGGACCTGGTGGAGTTGCTATAATAGTAGACTGTATGACTGATAATCGTAATCGTACAGTTGGTGAGGTTCGTCATGCGTTTACAAAAAGTGGTGGTAATTTAGGCACTGATGGTTCAGTTGCGTATATGTTTACAAAAAAGGGTATTATCTCTTTTGCTCCAGGAGTTGACGAAGATGCTCTTATGGAAGTGGCCCTTGAAGCTGGTGCAGAAGATATTATTACTCATGAAGATGGAAGTATTGATGTTTTTACAGCACCTAATGACTTCTCAGATGTGCAAGAAGCATTGGTAGAAAAAGGATTTGAATCTGAAAGTGCTGAAGTAACTTTTGATGCTGAAACAAAGGCTGATATGGAAATTGAAGTGGCTGAGAAAGTTATCAATCTAATTGATAAGTTAGAAGATCTTGATGATGTGCAGAATGTATACTCTAATGCCAATTTCACTCAAGAGATTATGGAGCAATTAGGCTAAATATTCTACGGTAATACATTATGGTTTTTATTCTAAAATATTATACATAATTTATAAAAGCTTCTATCTATTGAGAATTATCTATAATAAAATCCTTCTAAGTATGTGTAACAAAAATCTATAAATGGTAATCCTAGGAATAGATCCTGGTTCAAGAATAACAGGCTTTGGAGTTATAAAGATACAAGATAACAAAGTATACTATGTGGCAAGTGGCTGCATTCGTATTACGGAAACCGGTACTGCTAAAAGGCTCAAACAAATCGCCGATGGTATCACAGAAGTTATAAATATTTATGCTCCAGATGAATCTGCTATTGAGCAGATATTCATGTTTCAAAATCCTGGTGCAGCACTTAAGCTTGGACAAGCTCGAGGTGTAGCAATGTGTACTCTTGCTATTAATAATCTTGAAGTATCAGAATACTCAGCTAAGCAAGTTAAACAAGCCGTAGTTGGAACAGGTGGCGCAGCTAAGTCTCAAGTCCAACACATGATACAGTCAATATTAGGCTTAAGTAAAAAACCACAAGAAGATGCAGCAGATGCTTTAGCTATAGCAATATGTCACTATCATAGTAGTAAATCGCTAGCTAGAATCGCTGGAGCTAGTCGAGTTGTACATAAAAGAATCAAATAGTATAAAAAATAGTTGACCCTAACCTTTGGTAATACCTTAATATTCCTCCAACATATCAAAAAGAAAAAGGTTTTTTATGCATTGGTATACAAAAGAAATTAGCAAATTGACAAATGTATCTGTCAAAACTTTACATCATTATGATAGCTTAGGCTTGATAGTTCCTGTACGTAATATAAATGGTTATAGGATTTATACTGAAAAAACTTCAAAACATAATAGTTCTAAAGTCATTTGGTTTTAATTTGAAGCAAATAAAACAGATTTTAGATAAGAAGTTAGATATTAAAGAGAGTTTTTTACTGCAATTAAATACCTTGAAAAAGCAAAAAGATCAGCTTGAAGAGTTAATAACTATACTTTCTAAATTTACAGAGCAAGATGATTTTAAACCTTTTGATATAAGTAATATATTTAATATGATTAAGGAGTCTAATATGTTAGAGGTTTATGAAAACTCTCTTGAAGAGGTTTTAAATGATTTAGAAAAACAACAATATAATCAGTTAAAGCAAGAGAAAAAAATAACGGAAGAGGTTTTCAACAAAAGATGGAAAACTCTTTGCGAAGAAATTAGTCTAAATTTAGATGAAGATCCTTTTGGTGAGTATGGTATTAAGATGGGTGAGAAAATTCATGCAGCTGTTTATAATCTTTATGGTAGGAGGTATGCGGGCTTAAAACATACTGTATGGAATAAAGGTTTTATGACTGGGAAACTTGAAAGCAGTATAGTTACTGAGAAAGTCATTAATTGGATAGATAAAGCTATGCAAGCTTACTTTTCAGTTAGATTAAGAAGCATATTTACTGGTCTGGAGACTAAACAAGATAGTCTTGTAGCAGAGCAGTTTGGACAGCTATTAGATGAAATGTTTGGCAATGAAGATAGTTTAAAACTAAACTTTTTTGAACAAATGTTTAATCATAAGGAAGTACCTGAAAAAAACAAAAAATGGGTCAAGCAAAATCAAAAGATCTTTTTATAGCTAATAGATTGATAAAATATTTGTTTATATAGTCTTCAGTGCTTATAATGGCGTTATTAAGATGATAATCAGTTTTATAAAATGAATTCAAAATACTATTTTAGAGCTTGTACAGTTTGGCTTATTGGTGCAACATTTTTCTTTTATGAGTTTTTCCTAAGAGTATTACCAAATTCATTACATCAGGAGATTATTGATAGTTTTCAAGCAACAGCATTCAGTTTTTCATTGTTTGGTGGTGCTTTTTATCTTTGTTATTCTGCCTTGCAAGTTCCAGTAGGATTTATATTTGATAAATATGGTATAAAAAAATCATTATTCTTTGCTACTATTGCATGTGCTTTAGGTGCTTTATTATTTTCTCTTACATCTAGTATATATGTTGCAATCTTTGCTAGATGTTTAATGGGTGTTGGTGCTGCGTTTGGTTTCTTAGGATTGTTGATAATTTCAACACAATGGTTCCCTGTTAGATATATGGGAATTCTGTCAGGCTCTACTCAGATACTTGGAACTCTTGGTCCAATTTTAGCTGGTGGGCCATTATTGTTTTTTGTTAGCTATTTAGATAGTTGGAGATTAGTAATATTAATATCTGCTATTATTGGAATTTTTTTGGCCGCTCTAATTTTAATTTTTGTCAAAGAGGGTGCTAAAGCTGCTGAAACTCTAAGTAAACAAGAAGTAAATAGCGAAATTAAAGGTAATCTTTTAAATAAGAATCTAATTACTATATACGTCTATGCTTTCTTTATTTACTGTTCCATACCTACTTTAGGAGCTATATGGGGAGTAAGTTTGCTAGAAACTAAAGGTTTTACTGCAACTCAGGCATCATATTCTGTTGCTTTTTTATGGTTAGGATTGGGTATTGGTAGTCCATTTTTTGGGTTTTTATATGACAAGTTTAAAAATAGAATTAATATGTTGTTCGTGGTATCTCTACTAGGATTTGTCTGTGTTTGTGTATTATTGTTTGTACAGTTAAATCACCTAATGAGCATGATAGTATTATTTTTGATAGGATGTGCAGCAGCAGGTCAGACGTTATCTTTTACAGTAATTGCTAATTATAGAGCAGAGAAACCAAAGTCGATATTTTTTGGTATAAACAATACAGCTGTTATGCTTTCAGGATTTGTTGTTCCTTTAGTCGTTGGAGTTTTGGTGAATAGTTTTGATTTAGATATTTCTGTTGCTCTTATGACCCTACCAATTGCATTCTTAGTTGCACTTATGGTTAGTTTGAAGTTAAATACAATTCAAAAGTGCTAAGGAACTGGTAATGATTAGTTTTATTAAAGGGACTTTAATCGAAAAAGATCCAACAGCTTTACTTATAGACGTAAATGGTCTTGGTTATGAGGTTTTTGTACCAATGACTACGTTTTATTCTTTAGGAGAGCTGAATAGTCAAATTAGTCTTTATACTCATTTTGTAGTTCGCGAGGATGCTCAACAGTTATATGGTTTTAAATCAAAAGTTGATAAAAAAGTTTTTCAAGAGCTAATAAAAGTAAGTGGTATAGGTGCTAGAACCGCTATTGCAATATTATCTGGTATGGATTCTACGACACTTCTACATTGTATTGAAAATAAAGATTATGGATTATTAGCTACTGTACCTGGTATTGGTAAAAAAACCGCAGAACGTCTAGTTGTTGAGATTTATGATAAGCTATTGAAAATGGCAAATGAAATTTATAGTCAATCATCTGATACATCTACAAATTCGAATACAAGTAGTGCTCAACAGAGCCAAACGCCAGCAGCTATTTCAAACTCAATTTTTGGTGAATCAGTAGATGCTCTTTTAGCTCTTGGTTATAAACAAAAAGACGCAGAGAAAATGATTCGTGGTACTATTGGAGAATCAACAACAGCTGCTGAGGCAATTCGTAAGGCTCTTCAAGGGTCTATAAGATCAAAAAATAAATAATCTAAGGAATCTTAAATGATATTAGCTATAGCATTGATAGTGCTATTAGTCATCTGTGGCATAGTGCTTTTTTTTAATCTTAATAAAAAATCTAAAGAAGCAAAGCATATTCGTGCTCAATTTGATGATTACAAAAATTTAGTACAGCAAGAATTGTTGTCTTTGCGTAGCAAAGAATTAACTCTTGATACACTTTTAGATCAAGAAAAGCAAAAGAATTTAGAGTTAAAGCAAGATAATACTCTACGTATAGATGAGCTTAAGCAGGAGCTCAAAGAAGAGAGAGAAAAATCTTATAGTTATATCGAAGAAATAAAAAACTACAAATCTCAAGTATCAATGCTTGAAACTCAGCTTAAAGAACAGAATAATGCGATGCAAGATAAATTAGAGCTTCTACAAAATAGTGAGACTAAGTTAAAAACTGAGTTTGAAAACTTAGCTACTAAAATCTTTGAAGATAATTCAAAAAAGCTTAGTGAGCGTAATCAAGAAAGCTTAAGTAGTGTTTTAAATCCTGTACGCGAGCAACTTAAAGATTTTAAGCAAAAAGTGGAAGATGTCTATGATAAGGAATCTACAGCTAGAGGGGCTCTACAAAATGAGTTGAAAACTCTTAAAGAGTTAAACCAAAAAATGACTGCTGAAGCTCATAATCTAACAAATGCTCTTAGAAGTAGTACAAAACAACAAGGTATCTGGGGTGAGATGATACTTGAGAATGTTCTTGAAAAGTCTGGACTAAGAGAAGGCTTTGAATACTTCAGAGAAAAACATACTACTGATGATGAGGGCAAAGCATATCGTCCTGATGTGGTTGTCAAATTGCCTGATAATAGAGATATTATTATAGATGCCAAGACTTCGTTATTTGCGTACAATGATTATATGGCTGCAGATGATGAGCAAAAACAAACTCATTTAAAAGCCCATATTCGCTCTATTAGAGAGCATATTAGAGGTCTTTCTAATAAAAATTACGAAAATTTAAAAGGTATAAATTCATTAGATTTTATATTTATGTTTATACCTGTAGAAGGAGCTTTGCTATTAGCATTAGATAACGATACTAATCTTTATGATGAAGCATTTAAACAAAAGATCATCTTAGTTAGTCCTACAACTTTATTAGTAGCATTACGAGCTGTTGAAAATACTTGGCGTTATGAGAAGCAAGCTCAAAGCATTACAGACATTTATAGTAGAGCGGAAGAGTTGTATAAGAAGTTTGTAGGTTTTGTTGAAGATTTAGAAAAGGTTGGTAAATCTATAAATGATGCTAATAAATCTTATGAGAATGCTTTTAATAAGTTAAAAACTGGTCGAGGAAATTTAATTGGTCAAGTTGAAAAGCTAAAAGTAATATCTAACATAAAGCCTAAAAAAGAGCTTGATAATAATTTAGTTGAAAATGCTATGGGTGATGGTGAGTAGGGAAAATGAAGATTTTTAAAGAATATTTTTTTATAAAGTCTTTTTGGCAGTATCTTGGTCAGTCACAAGACAAGAATTATCGTATTTTACATATTGTAGTAGGTATTGCTGTTTTATTTCAGATTATAAATAGTAATTTTGTGCATACTAAATATGGACTCAATTCATGGGCATATATTCATATGCTTAGTGGGCTAGGGTTAGCTGTGTTAAGCGTACTATTACTTATTATGTCATTAGACAAAAGAGGTATGAGATACTATTTTCCCTATTTGTATGGTGATTTCTCAGCGCTTAAAGAAGATCTACTAGAGTTAAGAAAGTTTAAATTACCTAATGCTCGTAGTGGTAGTCTTGCTGCCATAGTCCAAGGTTTAGGTTTATTAGCTTTAACTCTGGCATGGGTTACAGGATTTTTTTGGTTCACAGCTTGGAACTATCAGTCAGCATATATTGATAGTTTAAAAGCTATTCATAAAACACTAGTTGATCCTGTTGAGATATATATCTATGCTCATGCTCTAATGGGTATTTTGCACTACATTTTACAAAGATACTTTCCAGATAGAATTAGTGGAGTTAAATAATATTAAGAAATTTTTTTTGATAAAGGCTTCAGAAAATCATCAATAGTGCAATGATTTTCGATAGGATGGCGAAGGTTTTTGTCTTTATTGATACTGTAATGGTTATTTCTGCCAACTTTTTTTACTTTTAAATAGGCTGTCTCGGTTAGGTCACTTAGAATATTTAGGACTGCTCTTTCAGTGATCCCAACCTTGATAGCCATATCTCTAATAGTTATGTTTGGGTTACTATTAATGAGACATAACACGTGTGAATGGTTAGTCAGAAAAGTCCAACTTTGTTGTTTCTTAGTAGCCATTATCTATACTTTAGATTATCAATTAGTTAATTATACTGGAGAATATGGCAAAGATGAATGGTGAAGCACAATTTGCAACTCCCCATTAGCATTTGGTTTGAAGCCCATGGTGTAATTAGCTATTACCTTTGTGCCATCAGTTTGAGTTAGGTGTTTATTACCCATGACTATACCTATATTATCTTCAACAATATAGCCAGTATTTTCAAACTGTAAGTCAGCCCATGGACCAATAGCAAAACCATTATCTTCTGGGTATTTATCATTACCAGCCACAAAATAAGATACTGCACCATCTAAGTCACCTCTAAACATTTGTTTAGAAGCAAGAGTGGGCTTAAAAAGAACGTCACTATTATCATAAGCATACATATTTTTGATAAAGTTGTGAGCTAGTTTCTTATAGTCTCCTCCTTCTCTATAAGTCCTAGAAATCTTTAGAAGTCCATCTTTCCATTTAGCTAGTGCGTTATCTATATCTAAACTAGTCATATTTTTCTCCTCTCTCTAAATATGAAATTAAATATATGTATTATATTTCGTGTATTATAATTCATAATATTTATTTGTAAATACAAAATTTAAAAAAAATTATTTTTTAGTATGTGCTTTGTAATTATTTAATTGATTTTCTAAGGCTATATATTAAAAATTAGATTATCTATACTTTTAAGAAAAGTTAATTATTCCAGTGTAATTTATCCACTGTTTCAAGTATTATATAGGTAATTATTTTTACTATTTTATGATATGCACAACCATCCTTCTATACTTGTTTTTGTTCTAGTAATGCTTGGAATTTTGATAGTAACAATTACTTTGAAAAAATTAAAGCAGCCGTATGTGGTAGCATATCTACTAACAGGAATTTTGCTAGGACCATACGGTTTAGAACTAATTCAAGATCAAGAAAATCTTGCTCAACTTGGTGAAATTGGTGTAATACTATTGTTATTCTTTGCGGGTATGGAAGTTTCTCCTAGAAAATTTGCTGAAAATTGGAAAGTTCCAACTATAGGTACAATACTTCAGATAGTAATAACCAGTTTCATTGTGTCTATTGTAGGTATGGTTTTAGAGTGGAGCTTGGCAAAGATATTATTATTTGGTGCTGTGATTAGTTTAAGTAGTACAGCAGTTGTTCTTAAACTACTTAATGATAGTGGCAGCATGAAAACTCGTTTGGGACAAAATGTACTTGGAGTGTTGCTTATTCAAGATTTAGCAGTTGTTCCAATGTTGATAATATTGAGAACAATTGGTGGGGAAGAACCGTCTATCAGTCAGATATTAATACAAATTTTAGGTGGTGTATTTGTTATATCAATAGCCACCTTTATGGCGATTAAAAAGAATCTAAAAATACCATTTATTAGTGTTCTGGGTAAAGATGAAGAAATGCGAGTTTTTGCCGCTTTAGTTATTTGCTTTGGGATGGCTGCATTTACCGAATCTTTAGCATTATCTTCCGCTTTAGGAGCATTTATTGGTGGGATGATTGTGTCAACTGTTGAAGAAACAGAATGGGTAGGCCACAGTTTATCAACAGTTAAAACAATTTTTATGGCATTGTTTTTTATATCTATTGGTATGCTTATTGATTTGAATTTATTTTGGAATCATATTGAACTTTTTATTTCTCTTCTTTTGATAACATATATGCTCAATACTACAATAAATGCCCTGATTTTTAAGGCCCTTAGACAAAGGCTTGATGAGGCTTTAATTGGTGGTGCAATGTTATCACAGATTGGAGAGTTTAGTTTTGTACTTATTTCTATGGGTTATGTTTCTGGAATTCTGACAAATTCGCTTTATCAGTATTGTATTACTCTTATATCTTTATCGCTACTATTTAGTCCATTATGGATTAGTGGAGTTAATTTGTTTATTAATAAGACTATTAAAAAGAAGTGTTAAGTTTGATTATTTTTACTAATTCGTTTAGATATAGTTGTTCTATTTCTTTTTTATCGTCCGAGAAACAGTAGAAATAAGCTTGTATATTTAGGGTATCTGTTTTGTCTGATAGAGTTTTAATCTCAATATATGGTGCGAAATCATTAATGCCATATTGCCTAAGTTTATGCTTAGTGACTAAATTACTTTGAGTAAAAGTTTCGTTAAACAAATACTTCTCAGAAATTATTGCTCGGATAGTTAAGTCTAGAGAATCTCTAATTTTTAAAATATCACTATCAGTACTTATCAAAAAAGGAATTTTATTTAAGGAAATATTCTCTTCACTGGTAAAAGTAGATATAACATTTGTTATAATTATTGAATTAGGGAATTTTAATAGTTTTCCGGTAGTTTTTTTATCTCCATGTTCGACTGTCTCATACATTCTGAAATAAAATAGTTTTATTTCAGTAACACAGCCATGATACCCCATGATTTGTATATAGTCGCCCTCAGAAAATAGGCTTCTCCAGTTAATAATTATCCAACCTACTAGATTCATAACAGTTTCTTTATTAACGATTATAAGACCAGCAGCTACTAAGCTTAACATTGTAAGTAAATTAGTGATTCCACCAAGCCATATTTTTATTATTATAAGAGAAAAAATAATTATGCTTATGTATATTGTACGAGATTTTAGCTTACTAATTTGTTTTTCAGAGGTCTTACGTTTTTTCAATATGTGAAATACTACTGTAGCAATTATAGTTATAAAGATAGCCATAATTGCTGTATCTATAGTGTTCAAAAAAAGCTCATTGTTTAAGGTCATGTTACTAAATTGGTATTTGTATTTTATGTAACAGTATATTATTAATTTTATGGATTTTAAATTTGTATATCTTAATGGCGTAAAAAACTGTATTAATAAGCTTTACAAGTAACATAAAAGTTTTGATATTTAATCGCAAAACAGAGCTTTTTTCTATATCCTATAAGTTATGGTTAAATAATAATATCTATTGGCTAATGAAGACTCATAAATATAGTCTACTAGTGGGGTGGGGGATTTGGATTGTTGCGGCGATTTTCTATGGATTAGACTATTTTCAGCATACTGCACCAAGTGTTTTAATCAAACCAATATCTATTGGAATGGGAGTGGGTATAGAAGATATTGCTTATGTGATGAGTATATATTTTCCTATTTATGCAATATCTCAAGTTCCTGCAGGTATTCTATTAGACCGGTTTGGTTCTAGGATAATGTTATCAATATCTTGTTTAGTTATGAGTCTGGGGATTCTATTATTTGTATATGATCCAAATCTAAGCACAATGCTAATAGGTAGAGTTCTTATTGCGATAGGATCTGCAGTAGCCTTTATAGGTACATTAAAAGTAGCTGCTGATGTTTTGCCAGAGAGGGTGTTTCCTATTGCTGTTGGTCTAACTAATACAATCGGGGTACTAGGTGGTATATTTGGTCAAGTATTATTAAATCATTTAGTGATCCTTCATGGTTGGCAATCAGCTTTAGCCTTAATAGGCTATTTTGGTATTTTTTGGAGCATAATAATTATTGTATTCTTAAAATCATCAATAAACATTGAAAATTCAACTAAGAATTTTAAGTATTTAAGTTTCACACAAAGCTTAAAATTGCTTCTAAACAAGAAACTGTGGTTATTAGCAATTTATGCAGGATTAATGGTTGGTATTGTTGTTAATTCGTTTTCAGAGCTGTATGATGTTTTATTTTTAGAGCAAGCCTATAATCTATCACAGCACACAGCAGCACAAATAAGTGTAATGATGTTCGTAGGTATAGCAGTTGGTGGGCCATCGCATGGTTTTATTGCTAGTCTATTTGGTGAAAAGAGAATATGGATGTTAATTTGTAATTTAATTACTTTATTAGCATTTTCGTCTGTAATTATATTTGCAAGTTCCATTACAGTTAGCTACCTATATATTATATTCTTTATAATAGGATTCTCGGTTTCTAGTATGCTTTTAGCTTTTTCGGTAGTGGAAGAAATATTTCCCGCACAGATTAAAGCAACAGCTCTAGCTATTGTTAATATGGTCATAGGGTTATGCGGAGCAATATTTCAATACTTAATTAGTTATATTAGTGTATATCTTAATGGAGGACCGTTAACTGGACAGGTAGATATAAATGTTTTTGATAGGGCGTTTTTATATCTTATTGTACCTTTATTTATAAGTACTTTAATAATATTCTCATTGGTTATAGAAAAATATAGAATGCGAGAGATTAGTTTAGATAAGCTAAGCAAGTTTTAAAAATATCTTATTTCATGTCTACAAATATTACTTCTTTCTTAGAGCGACAGAATGTTTCTTTAATAAAAAATATACTTATTAAAATACCTAAGGCAGTAAATACCAACAGTAAACTTAAACTAGTCTGGTAGCTAACTACAGATGGGTTTTTTCCTTGATTAGAAAATAAGTCAAAGACTTCACTAATAATAGGCGAACCAACTCCTACTGATAGCATGATAAGAAAGTTATTAACTCCCAATGCTGCCGCTCTACATCCAGAACTAGATTGTTCAGCAATAATTGCGAATCCTATACTCTGCCCACTCGCCCCTAAGCCTAAGCAGATAAATGATAAATATAATATTGTTTGATTTATTGGGAAGAAAATAATTGTAGCTAACGAAACAAAAGTCAAGCAGATAGCAAAAATCATAACGGGCTTTCTTCTTTTTATACGATCAGATATTGCACCAAGACTAGGACAGCCAATACCATAGCCTAACCATGCTAAGGTGATCAAATAAGAACTAAATTTAGCATCAAAGCCATTTAAAGATAAAAAGCTTTTTGTAGCATTTTCAGAAAGATATTCTATAGCTAAGTATGTAGTAGCTGAAAAAATAGCAATTAACCAAATTTGTTTATTGGAGAATATACTTTGAATCTCTTTCATCACAGATGTTGGAGTATTTAGAATAATAAATCTATTTTTACTAGAGTCGCCAGATTGATCATTATTTTTTACTAAAACTATGGTTACTCCAGCTAAAATAATTCCTATTATTGCTAGAGCAATAAATACATAACGCCAGTCTACACCTCCAGCTTGTGACAAAGACTCTAGCGGGCCTGCTGCGATCATTGGACCTAGTACTCCGATAAATTGAGAAAGACCTATAAACAAACCAATATGTTTATGTGGAAGCCAATCATATACAGCAATTAATAAACAAAGAAAGCCAAAAGATGCTCCAAAACCTATCATAATCCTATAAATTAAAGCAGCTGCAAAGCTACTTGATAAAGCGAATAGCCCAACACCTAGAGCACATACTAATATTGCAAGAGTTAGAGCTTTTTTTAGCCCAAGCTTATCTGTGATAATACCTACGGGAATTTGCATGATTCCATATGTAAGCTGATAAGCCGTAGAACTAAGAATACTAAAAGTTAGTATGCTTAAGTCAAGGTCGGATATTATTTGATGTTCGAATGTACCTAGTATAGTTCTCAATAAGAACTCGTACATAAAAAATACAGCACAAGTAAGCCATATAGTGATTGCTAAAAAAGATAATTTATTATTCATCGCTAAAACTTTCTTTTGCTATTTCTTCCCAATCTTCTATTTTTGCTTCTGCTTTTTCATCATCTTGAAATGAAGAAACTTTAAATACTAAATCGCCTTCTTTAATCATAGGATAGTTGTTAATACCTAATATAATTCCATCGATAGGAGACTTTAAGCTAACACTATCATCATTGCCAAAAGGGTCTATTAGTTTACCAATCTTTTGATCTTCTTTAACTCTTGTGCCAAGTTCTATTTCCGTTCTTAAAATTCCTGGTTTATCAGATATCGTCCATTCGGTATCTTCTGAAACAAGAGGCTTAACTTGCTGGATAAAATCCTGGTCTTTTAGCAGATTAATTTTGCGCATTACATTTTGAATACCTGCTGTACCAACATTTATAGCCTCTTCACCAAATTTATTAGCTTCTCCAGCTTCATAGCATATAAACGGTATATCTAGATCTTGGTGGATTTTACGAATACTAGAACGATTCATATTTACAGCAGTAATAACCGGTGCTTGAAAGGCTCTAGCCATTTTGACAGACTCTTCATCTTCCGCATTAAAATATACTTGTGGCAGTATTTCATGATTTAATGCACCTGTCTTAATTTGTACAGAATAGTCAGTTTTTTTGATTATTTCTTGAGTTATTCTATATGCATAACGATGCATGTATGAACCAGATTCATCACCGGGGAAGGCTTGTTCGAGCGTTGGGTTGTGTTTGGCAGCATGTACTAGACCAAAGACATTTAACACTGGAATGGCTATTATTGTTCCGTGTAGCTCTTTAGGATTAGTTTTTTCTAGAACAGAGTTAATTATTTCGATACCATTAAACTCATCACCATTAACCATACCAAAAATTAGTATACAAGGACCTTCTTTAACGCCGTTAAGAATCTTAATTGGTAAATACATAGGTGCACATGAATATTGGCTAGGTAGTGGCATCGCCAAGGTAGCCATTTCTCCGGCTTGGAAAGTATTATCAAAGATTTTGAATTTCATAAAATAATGTAGATTAGAAATGTTAGATTTTAGTTGTACGGGTAGTATAACAAAGACACAATCTTAATTCAAAATAGAGCGTAGTATCTAATAAATAGCAAAATAATAGATAAAAACTCATTTTTAGGCTTTTTAAAATATTTAAAAAACATTAGAATTATGATGCGTTAGGTGTGTGAATTTTTTTAAAAGGTTGTTTAGGTATGTCTGAAGATTTGATGATATTTAGTGGTAATGCTTCTAAGAAGCTTGCTTGTGAGGTTGCAAAGGAGTTAGGGGCAACTCTTGGTAATGCTACTGTTGATAGATTTAAAGATGGAGAGATACATGTAGTATTGAATGAAAATGTCCGTGGTAAAGATGTTTTTGTTATTCAATCAACATGTCCTCCATCTGATAACCTGATGGAGCTAATACTTCTAATAGATGCTTTGAAAAGATCATCAGCGGAGAGAGTAACAGCTGTATTGCCATATTTTGGATATGCTAGACAAGATAGAAGATCTAAATCTGCAAGAGTACCAATATCTGCTAAGGTAGTGGCTAATCTTCTCCAAGCTGTTGGCTTAGATAGAATATTATCCGTTGATATTCATGCTGAACAAATTCAAGGTTTTTTTGATATTCCATTTGATAATGCCTTTGCGACAAAAATATTTCTAGAGTATGTGCGCAAGAATCCTGAAAAATACGAAAATATAAAAATAGTCTCACCTGATATGGGTGGGGTAGTGAGAGCTAGATCTGTAGCTAAGAATTTAGGTGTTGAAATTGCAGTTGTAGACAAAAGAAGACCTAAGCCAAATGTAGCAGAGGTCATGAATATAATTGGTGATGTTGAAGGTAAGCATTGTATATTAGTTGATGATATTATGGATACGGGTGGGACAATGTGTCAAGCTGCAAAAGCACTAGTTGAAAAGGGTGGCGCGGCTAAAGTTTCTGCCTTTTGTGTGCATCCTCTGTTATCTGGTGATGCTATCAAAAATATCGAAAATTCTGCTATTGAAGAACTTATAGTTACTGATTCAATTCCTCTCAAGCCTCATGCTGAATCATGCAATAAGATAAAGGTGATAACATTAGCTCCTTTACTTGCACAAATTGTAGAAAAAACTAATGGTGAAGAGTCTGTGAGCGATATCTTCAGAATAGATGGATTAGTTGATTAATATCTTGAATTTATTATTATAGCTGACTATAATAGCTCAGTTAATCTAGGGTCGCATAGATTAATATATTTGTTTAAACGAAAATAAAGGAATTTAACAATGGCAAATTTTGTTTTGAAAGCAGCTAAAAGAGAAGATTTAGGATCTGGTGCGAGCCGCCGTCTAAGAAGAGCGGGTAAAATCCCTGCTGTTATATATGGTGGTGACAAAGAAGCAGTATCTATAGTATTAGATCACGATAAAGTTTTACACTCTACAGAAGACAAAGCATTCTTCTCAAGTGAAATCACTTTAGAGATTGATGGTCAAGAAGAAAAAGTAATCATCAAAGCACTACAAAGACATCCATATAAAGTTAAGCTTGTTCACGCTGACTTCATGAGAGTATAATACTTCTCTCTACAAATCATTTCTGATTATATTTTTTTATTATCAAAGTTCTTATGTTAAAATAAGACTTCGCATTATCTTCATTATTATCTAATTAGATGAGTACTTACACAGTAATTATTATTTTATTTATTCTTATTGGTATTTCAGCTTTTTTTTCGAGCTCAGAAACAGCTATGATGGCTTTGAATAAATATAAGCTTAAACATTTGGCAAAAAAGAATCATCGAGCAGCTAAAAGAAGTCTGTCTTTAGTTCGTAATCCTGAGAGATTGCTAGTTGCGATACTTATTGGAAATACTTTTGCGAATATATTCGCTGGAACAGTTATCTCATCATATTCAGAAGATCATTTTGGTGACATTGGTTTATTGATAGCAACAATTGTTGTTACAGTTTTAGTTTTAGTTTTTGGTGAAATAATCCCAAAGTCTTTTGCAGCCGTATATCCACAAAGGTTAGCTTTTCCATTTTCATTACCTCTAAAAATAATAATGGTATTGCTATATCCTGCGGTAGTTTTTCTCAGTATGGTTTCAAAATTAACCTTAAAGCTTTTTGGTATAAAGATTGAGCCTGTAAATAATGAGTCTTTGGATAAGGAAGAAATACAGACTGTTGTAAATGAATCAAATGCAAAACTCGGTGTTAAAAATAAAAATATGCTTATAGGTGTCTTAGAGCTTGATAAAGTCTTGGTCCAAGAGGTTATGACTCACTTTAATAAAATAGAATATATAGATCTGAGCAATTCTATAGATAAGATTTTGGCTAGAATAGCAAAAATGAAATCGTTGAATATTATTTTATGTGAAAATGGAGTTAATAATGTTATTGGTGTCATAAAGCTTAAAGAAATAACTAATTTATTGATATCAACAAAGAGATCACAAATAACAAAAGCAAGTTTACGTAAAATTGCTCATCAAGCATATTTTATACCTGAGACTGTCTCTTTACAGACTCAGTTGGTTAATTTTCAATACAAGAGTAAACGGTTTGCTATTGTAGTTGATGAATACGGTGATGTTTGTGGTACTGTTACTATAGAAGATATTATGGAAGAAATTGTTGGAGAATTCTCTGATAGATTTGATATGAATAATAATATTCGCAAACTTGAGGAAAATAGTTATTTAATAGGTGGTAGCGCTACACTAAGAGAAATAAATCGCCATATAGGGATAGAGTTTGAAAGTGAAGATGCTAAAACTTTGTCAGGCCTTATAATAGAAGAAATTGAGAACTTACCACAAGGACCTTGTTGTATAAAATATAATAATATCTTACTTGAAATAACGAATATTAGAGATAACAAAATAGTTTCTATAAAATTAACTACCATTCTAGAAATATAAAATAGATTTTTGTTATTAAACGTTCATCCTATTCCAGTTTATATTCTGCATAAAAGGACTTGGCTGAGTAAAGCCAGTTTCTTCATAGTACTGACCTTGATATGTATATGGACTAGTTTCCATCTGTTCAACACTTTGCTGAAAGTAACCATGAATCAGATCATCTTTATCATAGTCTGGATTATAGTATGTTCCGCTAGGTTGATAATTTGGGTAGGTAAAAGAAGTATTACATCCAACTATACTAACGACTGATAGCCAAACTAAGCAGTTATTAATTATTTTTTTAGGCATTATATATTGATATTAGTTATACATTGAATCTAAAGTTTACAACATCGCCATCTTTCATGATATATTCTTTTCCTTCTAGACGAGCTTTGCCTGCTTCTTTTGCACCTTTCTCGCCATTATACTGAATATAATCATCATACGAGATGACTTCAGCCCTGATAAATCCTCTCTCAAAGTCAGTGTGAATTACGCCAGCGGCTTGAGGCGCTGTAGCACCTACAGGGATTGTCCAAGCTCGAACCTCTTTAACACCTGCAGTTAGGTATGTATGAAGATTTAAAAGAGCGTAACCAGCTTTAATTACTCTATCAAGACCAGTTTCAGTAAGCCCCATATCAGCTAAAAACTCAAGTTTTTCATCTGGCTCAAGCTGAGATATCTCTTGCTCCATAGCAGCGCAAACAGGAACCACATTTGAGTTCTCAGCTTGAGCATATTCTATAACTTTATCTAATAATGGATTATTTTCAAAGCCATCGTCATTGACATTAGCAATATATAATACAGGCTTGCTAGTCAATAGAGGAGTTTGCTTGAGCCATTTAGTCTCATCATCTGTTAGTTCAAATGTTCTGGCTGGTTTTTCTGATTCTAAATGTTCTTTTAGTTTTGTATAAAAATCTGCTTTAGCTAAAGCCTCTTTATCACCAGACTTTTTCATTTTAGCAAATCTTTGAATAGCTTTATCACAAGACTCGATATCAGCTAAAATAAGTTCCATATTAATAGTATTAATATCATCTATAGGATCAACTTTTCCACTTACATGGATAATGTTATCATCTTCAAAACATCTAACTACATGTGCTATAGCATCTGTTTCACGAATATTTGCTAAAAACTTATTTCCTAACCCTTCACCTTTGCTTGCACCTGCAACAAGACCAGCAATATCAACAAACTCCATAGTTGTAGGAAGTATTCTTTCTGGTTTGACAATTTTTGCCAACTCACTAAGTCTTTGATCAGGTACAGAAACAATACCTACATTTGGATCAATTGTACAAAAAGGATAGTTCTCTGCATCAATCCCAGCTTCTGTAAGAGCATTAAAAAGAGTTGATTTACCAACGTTAGGTAAACCGACAATACCACATTTAAATCCCATTATTTTATTCCTTATAGTCTTATTTTGTATGTAGCTTCTGCATAGCAGGTTCTAATTTGTAGTTTATTATATCATCTAAAACACATATACCATTATCAATAGCCTTGTCTATATCATTTCTCTGAGCTATAGAAGGATTCGATAGTACATAATTTGATACCTTTGATTTATGCCCTGGATGTCCAATACCAATTCTTAGGCGAAGATAGTCATTGGTTCCTAAATGTTGATTAATACTTCTTAAGCCATTATGACCACCGTGTCCACCACCTTTTTTTAAGCGAATTTCTCCAGAGTCGATATCTAGCTCATCATGTATTACTAGTATTTCTTGTGGCTCAATTTTATAGAAATTAGCAACTTTACTAACAGCTAAACCACTGTTGTTCATAAAAGTAGTTGGAAATACTAATATTACGTTACTATAATCGATACTTACTTTAGCAATATTACAATTTAGTTTAGAATTTAGGCTAAAATTTTCATTACTATCTTTAGCAATCCTTGCAATAAACCATTCACCAACATTATGGCGTGTATTTTCATATTCCTTGCCTATATTTCCTAGGCCAACAATCATTTTTATTTTAGGCATCTTTACTTTTATTGTGTTGTTCTAACTTGTCCAAAAGTATTTTAGTAACTTCTCTTATAATTTTACTATTTGGTTTAGCGTTTTCTTGTGATTGAGTATAAAAAATAGCCATAATTATAGCTCTATCATCATCAGGCCAAATAATTGCAACATCATTTGTTGATCCGTAGGCACAAGTACCTGTTTTATTACCAACGTCCCACTCATCAGGAATTTCAGCTGCTATACGATTATCATCGGAATCATTTCCTAAAAGCCATTTTTTAAATAATAGTCGATGCTTTTTATCAAGAATATTATTACTAAAAGCAAGCTTATTAATATCTCTAGCCATTATTTTAGGAGTGGTCTTGTTTTGATTGGTGGTAAGATTAACTTGGTTGGCTATGGGCTCTAGACCAGCTACTTTTGTTGCATGATCATGTAGCGATAGTATAAACTTATTAAGTTTACTCAAACCGCCGAGTTTCTCTATTAAAAGATTGGTGGCTGTATTATCACTTTGAATAGCTGCCCTACTAAGTTGGCTAACTGTCATTGTCTGATTGATATGTTCTTTCGTAATAGGGGAGTATCCAACTACTTGATTTGATAAAATCTTTATTTTTTCATTGAGTAAATCCTTATTTGTCATGCTCTGCTTGAGGATGGCACCAACGACAAGAAACTTATAGGTGCTACAAATGGGAAAATAGAAACTTTGGTTATGGGAGAAGTTACTATTATCGTTCCTATTAATTGTATATACACCAATTTTTCCGCCATACTGTTTTTCTAGATTGTGTAAACTATTTGATATTTGAATATTTGCTATAGTCGTAGAAAAACCAATACTTGAGAAAATAAGAGTAGTTGCTAGAATTATTATCTTTTTCATATTTAAAGTTAAAAATTATTAGATGTTAATAGTAAGAACTCATTAACTTTTTTGATATTATCTTTTTCAGCAATTTTTGCCTCGGTAAGAGGGAGCTTATTTCCGCCAGATATCTTAAGAGCACCTTCTGGTGTTTTATATATAATGGTTGGAAAGCCATTGATCTCAGTAGATAGTTTCATATTATTTTCAGCTTTTTCATGAGATTTAGTTAAATTTTTATCATATACTTTCGTATCATGATACTGTATTAATGCTTGTAATGGGTCTTTTGAGTTTAATATACTATTTACGACATCTGCACTATTGTGTAGACTCCCTAAAGGAATCCATCGGACTGCTAGGTCACCAGATTTAATGGCTGGTTGAGATGCATCAAATAAACTTGAGCAATAACCACAATTAGGATCGATTATAGCATAAAACTTATGTGGAGCATTGTCACTACCTTGCTGAATATATGTGGCATATTTCTTAATGTCTAAGTAAAGGTTATTAGCTCGAGTAGATGATGTGAAATAATTAGCATATATTTGATTTAAACTTGTTAGTTTATTTTGATTTCTGTCCCATGCTAAAAGTTCTCCATTAACAATAACATCTCCATTTTCACTAGTGAAAGTAACAGTTCGTTTTGTAGGATCTTTTTTATCTTCTAGTATATAAGCTTGAAGGTGTATACCTGTATCAAAAGTCTTTACTACTTTGTATTGTGGGAAGGCATGTTCAACAATATATAGCCCTTGTTGGTTGTTAAAAGGTGATCTGTTAAGATTAGTGGTACTAAAAAAGTATATAATCACTAATAAAAACAATACAAACACTATAAGTGAAGCGAAATATTTTTTTTGCATCTGAAACAATTAGTATTGAATAAGCATAGCGTGATTATACCATATATAGAGATTATCTTTCGTTAGAAGATAAAAAAATGTCGCTAAAATTATAGCAGGACCAAAGGGTATAACATTAGTACGTTTTGCGATGAGATTAATGCCAATAGCAATAAATATCCCAAAGATACAACTGGCAAAAATTGTATAAAGTAGTATAGGGTAGCCGAACCATGCACCAATAGCAGCTAGTAGCTTAAAATCACCATAGCCAAAACCTTCTTTACCTGTGAAAAGTTTATATACCCAAAACACACTCCATAGAGATAAGTATCCAATAATTGCTCCCCAGACTGACTGATCTAGTGTGGTAAATACACCATAATAGTTGAGAACAATACCGATCCATACTAATGGAAGAGTAAGTGAGTCTGGGAGAATTTGATATTTTGCATCTATAAAAAATAGAGGAATAAAGAATGTGCTTAAACCAGCAAGAGCTATCGCCTGAATAGTAAGTCCAAATACATAAAATATAGTTATGAATACCATAGCTGTAATAAACTCTACTAAAGGGTATTCAAAAGAGATATTCTCCTTACAAAAATAGCATTTACCTTTAAGTATAAACCAACCTAAAATAGGTACATTATGTCGATACTTGAGTTTATTATGACATTTTGGGCATCTAGATGGTTCGATTAAACTAAAGTTTTGTTCCGACTCTTGTTTAGGTAGGTCAAGTATTTCGCGGGCTATGTTTTTTTCATCTGCAAATATTTTATTAGGTATTCTATATATCAAAACATTCAGGAAGCTACCTATAGTTGCTCCAAAGAGAAATATAAATATGAAAATTATATATATATCGTAATACATATTTATTTGTGTTCAGGTGCATATTGCTTATTTTTAGGCTTAAGCTTGTTAACACCATCAATACCCGCAATACGATAGGCTTCAGCCATAGTAGGGTAGTTAAATGTTGTATTTAAGAAATACCTAATACTGTTATGTTTACCGGGCATAGATTTTATTGCTTGACCAATATGAATAATTTCAGATACCCTATGGCCAAAACAGTGAATACCTAGAATTTCGAGTGTTTCTTTGTGAAATAATATTTTTAACATACCAGTTTCACTTCCAGAAATTTGCGCTCGAGCAAGATCTTTGAAGTAAGCTCTACCACTTTCATAAGGAATTTTTTCTGCTGTTAGCTGTTCTTCAGTTTTGCCTATGCAGCTTATTTCTGGTCTTGTATAAATACCTGTTGGAATATCTTCGACTAATTTATCATTGCATGATCCATCAATAATATGAGTAGCAGCAAACCTACCTTGGTTAAAAGCAGATGATGCAAGTGAAGGGAAACCTATAACATCACCAACTGCGTATATATTAGGTTGAGTTGTTTGATAGTTATCATTTACATTTACTAAGCCTCTTTGAGGGCTGTATTCAACTCCAATTTTATCAAGATTTAGACCATTAGTATTACCGGCACGCCCAAGAGCAAATAGCACATAGTCAGACTCTATAATTCTGCCAGAGTTTAATGTAGTAATTACTTTATCACCCTTAGCTTTGATACTCTTGTAAGTTTCGTTATGCATTAGGTTGATTTTTTGATTAACAGTGAAATGGTTTGTTAAAGTTTCTATAATCTCATCATCAAGGAATGACATCAGCTTATCTCTAGTATTGATAAGATTTACTTGAATATCAAGAGTGCCCAATATAGAAGCATACTCACAACCGATCACACCGGCACCATATATGGTAATTGACTTGATATTTTTATCTTTTAACTCAAGAAGTTTGTCACTATCTAAAATTCTTGGATGAGTAAAATCTATATCTTCAGGTTGGTATGGACGAGATCCAGTAGAAAGTATGAATTTCTTAGCTGTTATGATTTCTGTAGAACCATTTTTACGAGAGATTTTAATTTTGTTTTTGTCTAGAAAGCTTGCAAAACCATAAAATACATCAATTTCATTATTGGCAAAACGATTTTTTTTGATCTCTCTTTGTTTTAATACTACTTCGAATGTAGTGTCAAGCATTTCAGGGAAATCAAAGTTTTTTTTGTTATACCAAACTTCACGTGATAGTTGTCTAAGAGTTTTACTCGGAATTGTTCCCCAGTTATTACAACCGCCACCAATCGCATCATCTTCGATAATTGCTACTTTTTGACCATTTCTAGTCGCTTTCATGGCAGCACCTTCGCCACCAGGACCACTACCTATAATGATAATGTCGTAATTATATTCCATGGTTTTACTCCACAATATATTTTTTGGAAAAATTGGTACATATATTCTCGAAATAATAACATAGTCTATAGATATGTTAATTATTTTTGGTGAAATTATTCATATTTTATTAGCATTTCAGCAATTTTCTTAGTTGGAGAGACTATTTGGTCTACTCCTATATTATTTGCGATATTAATGCTTTCATCTTTATCAAGTTTAATAGATATCTTTATATTATTTACTGATTGTTCTGAAGTTTTTAATACTTCTTTTATTGATAATAAAGTTAATATATTATCCGAATCCTTTTCATTGAGAATAAATATACTTTTAGCTTTGCTAATATTTGCCTTTTTTAGAGCATCATAGTCATATGATTCTGCATCTATAAAGTGTTTTTCTTGTTCTGCATCAGTATTTATGAACTTTTGATGATAATCTTTCTCGATTACAATGATATTATCTATTTGAGATTTGAAGTAGTCTTTTATTAAACATTTGGTAATTTCTGTATAGCCACATATTACGATATGGTCTTTCATTAGAGTTGCTCCATCTTTTTGTTTAAACTTTTCTGTAATCTTGTTGATGACACTACCTGCCATTACAGTGATAATTGTTGCAAATAAACCTATACCCATAATCATTATAGATACAGTAAAAAGTTTGGCTTCTTCTGTTAAAGGGTGTATGTCGCCATACCCAACCGTGCTAAATGTAACAATTGTAAAATATATTGCATCAGAGACATTTGTAATTCCATCAAATTCATCTTTGAGATAATATAATCCAGTTACACTATATCCAATCGCTAAAAGAAGTGAAATTAAAAGTACAAACTGGTAGAAGGTGATTGTGTTAGAATTTTTCTATTAAAAGTTTTTCTGAAGTAAACCAGTAAAAAAATCTCTAAAATATGAGTGAAAAATGCAATATCGTATGATATATGCTTATCTTGGATATAGTCACCGATTATTGATAAGCTAATGAAAACAACAGCTAAAAACCAAAAAGATCTTTTTCGATTATAAATACCACGAGCTATAATTATCATCAAATAACCGAGAACTAATGGCAAGAATATTCCCAAACCAGTATTATATTTCATACCAAAGTCATAAAGATCAGAAGGAATGTTCGGATCTAAGTTGACAGAAAAAATCTTGTTAATAACAGGTATTGCAACTGCTAAAATAGTTATAAAACCATTTAGAGTCATCGTTACAGATATAAAAAGTGGAATATATTTGGAATATTTTTCTTTAATAGTCACAGACTGATGATATTAAAATAATTAAACTGATATTTAGAATTATAGTGTATAGATTGATGAAAATACAGTTAATATACAACTATATATGAGCTAACCTTCGGATTTTTGGAATTAGTAAATACATAATAAAACCTGCTATACCAGCAATGATAGCTAGACTAGCGAATAGAGTTAAATAATTATGATTTGTTTCAATTGGGGTTGCATTTATATTTGGTGATGAAACTAATATCGATAGTAAGCTTGCTATAACCCCAGATGTACTACCGGTGACTACCATCCAAGACCCCATCATTAAGCCTTGTAGTCGAGGATTAGCAAGTTTGCCAATCATAGCATATCCTGTTGGCGATATTAAAAGCTCTCCTATGGACTGAAATACATAACTTAAAATTAACCATATAGCAGCTGTTTGTCCAAGTTTGTTCGCTGAGAAAATTCCTATCACTAGCATCAAAAATCCAATTCCTATAAATACGATGCTAAAACAAAACTGCATAGGGAATGAGAATATAAATTTTCGACGAATAATTATAAGAAGACTAGGTAATAACACACCTCCCACAGCTATTACTACAGTATTTACATTTTGAAACCACTGGGTCTGGATTGTGAAGCCAAAAATGTGCTTGTTAACATTGGCTTCTGTGAATACAGTCAAAGCCATTGGAGCAAGCTGATAAGCAGACCAGAAGACTAATCCAAAAGTTGCTAAAATAATATAAGCGTATACCTTTTCTTTTTGCTCTTTATTATCTTGTGATTTTGCAATAGGTACGAACATTGCTAATAATGCAATTCCAATACCTAAAGCAATATAGTTGGTATTTAGAGGATACTGTAAGGCTATAAATAAAATAGCTATAGTCACTAAAATTAAAATAACAGTATATATACTATTTTTATATAGGATATTTGTTCCCGAGTTTTTTATTTTTCTGACAAGAGGAGTGGTTCTGTCTGCTACAGTTTTCCAGCTAGTTATTACAAGCAGAAAAGCTACTATATTTGTAATAGTTGTAATAAGAAAAAGTATATTATAACTATGTTCTGCTTGATATACGCCTGCAACTGTAAATCCAATGAAAAATCCAACATTCATGCCTGCATAGTTCCAAAAAAATGCAGTCTCCCGAGAATTGTCATCATTTTCAAATTGCTGAGTTAACATCATGTTTATACATGGGACATTTAGTCCACAGCCTGTTAGGAAGAGGGCTAGTGCAATATATAAGTGCTCGGTACTTGGGAATGATAAAAATAGACAAGCAATTATTTGTAAAACCATGCCTATTAAAAATAAAGTTCTATAGCTAATTAATCGACCACCAATATATCCACCTAGGATATGTAAGCCATAGTTAAACGCAACAAAAACACCCATTACAGCACTTGCTTTTGTGACGGTGAATCCCAAAGCTTGTGTCATAAATAAGACTAATGTTGAGTAAAGAACAGCAAAGCTTACAGTTGAAAATAGCTGAGTTATTAGTAGTAGCCTAGAGGCTTTTTTAATTAGAGTAACACCCATTAATTTATTAAAACTAAAGTAGATAGTAAAATTGATTTTATAGATGTTTTTTTCTAAAAAGTAGCTAAAATAGCAAATTTAGTAAAGGATTATAGAATATACTGACTTAAATTTTTATTTTTGACTAATCCACTTAGTTTTTCATTTATATAATCTGTTGTTATATTTATAGATTTATTTTCTAAGTCTGGGGCATCAAAAGAAATCTCTTCTAATAGTCTCTCCATAACAGTATGAAGTCTTCTAGCACCGATGTTCTCGACTTCCTCATTTACTTGGAAAGAGATTTCAGCAATCTTTTTAATAGCATCTTCTTCGAAGCTTAATTCAACACCTTCAGTCTTCATTAGAGCGACATATTGCTTAAGGATAGAGCAGTCAGGTTCTTTTAGTATTCTAACAAAGTCTTCTATCTCAAGAGATTTTAGCTCTACTCTAATTGGTAATCTACCTTGAAGCTCCGGAATTAAATCAGATGGCTTAGCAACATGGAAGGCTCCTGATGCTATGAATAAGATATGATCAGTTTTTATCATACCGTATTTAGTCGAGACAGTAGAACCTTCTACCAGTGGTAGTAAGTCACGTTGCACACCTTCTCTAGATACATCTGCACCTGAATTTCCAGATTTTTTACAAACCTTATCTATTTCATCTAGGAATACGATACCATTTTGTTCAACAGACTCAAGAGCTCTAGCTTTGATATCTTCTTCATTGATCAGCTTAGCAGCTTCTTCATCTTGGACTAGCTTGATAGCATCTTTGATTCGCATCTTTTTGGTTTTTTTCTTATCACTACTTAAACTAGAGAATAGATCCTGAAGCTGATTTGTCATATCTTCCATGCCCGGAGGTCCCATAACACCTATACTTTTAGGAGCTACAGATACTTCGATTTCAATCTCTTTATCATTTAACTCGCCATTTTGGATTTTTTTTCTAAAAATCTCACGAGTTTTATTTTCTTTTTCTTTTTTAGAGTGAGCATCTTCAGCAGGCTCATTCGCAAATCCTACTTTTGACTCAGAAGCTCTAGCTGGCGGAATAAGAACATCTAATATTCTCTCCTCTGCTAATACTGCAGCTTTTTCTGTAACTTGTTGCTTAGCTTCTTCACGCTTCATTTTGACTGCTGTTTCTACTAGGTCGCGGATTATAGACTCAACATCTTTACCTACATAACCAACCTCTGTAAATTTAGTAGCTTCAACTTTGATAAAAGGCGCATCCGCTAATTTTGCTAGTCTGCGCGCAATCTCTGTTTTACCTACACCAGTAGGTCCTATCATTAGGATATTTTTAGGAGTTACTTCTTGACGCATCTCATCATCAAGTTGCATTCTACGCCATCTATTACGTAGAGCAATAGCAACTGCTTTTTTAGCATCATTTTGACCAATAATGTGTCTTTCTAATTCATGTACAATTGTTTTTGGAGTCATCACTTGTGTCATCGTATAACTATCCTTTTTTATTTTCTAAACTTTCTATAGTGAAATTATGGTTTGTGTAAATACAAGTATCTGCAGCTATAGTAAGACTTTTTTTGACTATATCTTCTGCTGAAAGATCAGTATTTTCAACAAGGGCTGTTGCCGCTGAGCGAGCATAAGTTGACCCAGAACCAATAGATATGATGTCATTTTTGTCAGCAGCCATAACATCTCCAGCCCCTGATATTAGAAGAGATAGCTTTTCATCTGCAACTATAATCATAGCTTCTAACTTACTCAGCATTCTATCTAAACGCCACTCACGCACCATTTCAACAGCAGCTCTTTCAAGATTACCTTGATAAAACTCTAGTTTTTGTTCAAATTTTTCAAATAGTGTGAATGCATCTGCAGTAGAACCTGCAAAACCTGTTAGAACTTTACCACCATTTAATTTTCTAACTTTTATGATATTTTCTTTTGCTATTGTATGTCCTAATGTAGCTTGACCATCGCCACCAATTACTACTTTATCACCTTTTCTAACGCATAGGATGGTAGTTCCTTTCATTGCTTCCATAATCAAATCCTTTGTTAGGTTTGTTAAAATAATCTATGTAATATTACTAAATGGTATTGATATAAAATTTTACAAGTATTTATTATATTTTTTTTAAGCTTTAAAGCCGTTATTGATTTTTGTAAGACAAAAATAGTAAATTTTATGTTATATTTTAGCTTGTTTTATTTTTACTAGAGCATTTATGATGAATAATTTAAATTTTAGAGAAACGATTTCGATAGCAACAAATATATACAAAAGAGCCTTTAAAATAACTTTTGTATTAGCTTTTATGCTGTCATTTATATCAGAGTTTTGTTTTGTATATTTAATGAAACATGGTATGGCAGACTATATTCAAAGTGGTAACGAAGCTGATATCTCGCAATTACCATCGGGAAATATACTAGCGAGTATGTTTTTGTTGATTGTAGTAGCTACAGTATTTGTTTATGCAATGATAATAATATTGCAAGGTGTAATGGTTAAACATGAGCTAAAAGTATCAGATGCATTAAAAATAGCATTACAAATCTTTTCTAAGAGAGTATTTGTATTTCTTGGAGCATTTTTACTTTCCATGATTGTGATGACAGTACTCACTATGTTTTTACAATATATAGGTATTTTTCTGGGAGTATTATTATTCTTGACGGTTATGCCTGCTGTGTTATTGGCACAAAAGGGTGTTTTTGAATCTATATCTAACAACTTCGCTATAATAAGAAGTAACTTTTTTTATATGTTTAGAATATCGATAGCAATATTAGCTCTTATGGTAATAAAACCGTTAGTAACTTTTGGATTGATATATCTGTTGAAAAACTTTGGTCTAGAGATGAGTTCATTAGAAATGTCTATTCAAAACATCATTGTAACAGTTGTTGATGCTTTTATTTTACCTTTTATTTTTGCAATTAGTGTTGCGACATTTTTCTCAACAAGCTCTAAATAAAATTTATTCTGTAAGAATTTTTTAAAGAAATCAAAATCATAGCTATTTTCAAAACGAATATTTTTATCAGCAAGGTTTGTATTTTTATAAACATTATTAATCTCTGTAACAATACCAGCATCAATCTTGATTTTGATTTGTTCACTACCTTTAGTGTATGTCTTTGTAAACGGTAGAGTTTTGCCGAAGCGCCATTTCCATTCTTTGAGTGTTTCTATCTCTTTGTCTATTAGCTCTCTATTTTCTAATGGCGTTTCTTCATTTATTAAGCTTAAATCAATACTTCTGAAGCTTTTAATAAAAGACCTTGTGAGATCTTGAGTTTGTATATCATGCTTTATCTCAGATAGATTGATCACTTTTGAGCGATGAGATTTTACTCCCTTTGTATCTAAAGATTTATCTATTGGTTGATGAAGATAGTCATAGAGTTTTTTTGTATTAGCATTGATGAGTAGTGTACCATGATGGAAAGCACGATCTTTTTTCTCTCGAAAAGCGCTACCTGATACTTTGTAGGTATGACCATTATGATCAACAACAATATCATTTCTTTCATTTGCATATACATCTATACCTAGCTTTTTGACTGTATTGCATACTAGTTCTAGGTTTGCTTTGATGTTATGTTCTTTTTTTGTACTAATGATAGTGTAGTTAAGATTACCATAATCATGATAAACAGTTCCACCACCACTTTGACGGCGTACCATTGGTATACTATCGTTATTCATTGCTTCAAGATTACATTCAAGCCATGGGTTTTGAGCTCTACCAATAACAACACATGGAGAGTTTTGCCATAAAAATAGAATTTTATCGTGATGTAGTTTCTCTAAAAATAACCAATTTTCAAAAGCTAAATTAAAATAAATATCATTACTTTGTGATATATATATATGCATAGGATATTAAATGTTTTTACTTTGTAGTAAGTATAAGGTTTTATTGGTTCTATAAAAGAGTTTTGTGCTATAATTTTGCTTTATTGAGAGAAATTTTTATATACAAAAATATAATGTCGACGATACAACAGACTTTAGAAATAATCAAAAGAGGGGCAGATGAAGTCCTAATTGAAGAAGAATTAGTTAAAAAACTCGAAAAAAACAAGCCATTAGTGATTAAGTTTGGTTGTGATCCAACAGCTCCTGATATCCATCTTGGTCATACCGTTGTAATTAATAAATTAAAACAGTTGCAAGATTTAGGACATGAAATTCACTTTTTGATAGGTGATTTCACAGCTCAGATAGGCGATCCTACTGGTAAAAATGCGACAAGACCTCCATTGACTGCAGAAGAGGTTGCTGCAAATGCTGAAACATATACTAAACAAGTATTTAAAATCTTAGATAAAGAAAAAACAGTCATTCGTCGTAATGGTGATTGGTTTGATAAAATGTCTGCAAGCGATATGATCAAACTAGCATCTAAATCAACAGTTGCTAGAATGCTTGAAAGAGATGATTTCTCAAAAAGATACAAAGGTGGCCAGTCTATCTCAATACATGAGTTTTTGTATCCATTAGTACAAGGCTATGATTCTGTAGCTATGAATGCGGATATTGAGCTTGGTGGTACAGATCAGAAGTTTAATTTGTTGATGGGCAGAGAGCTACAAAAACAACAAGGTCAAGAACCACAGATTATCATAACAATGCCACTTCTCGAAGGTTTAGATGGTGTCAAAAAAATGTCAAAATCTAGCCAAAATTATATAGGTATTGAAGAAGCACCTAACGATATATTTGGCAAGGTGATGTCTGTTTCAGATGAATTGATGTGGAGATATTACGAATTACTTAGCTTCAAATCTTTAGATACTATAGCTAATTTAAAACAAGATGTTGCTAATGGCACAAATCCACGTGATATTAAAATAGAGTTGGCAAAAGAGTTAATAGAGAGATTTCACTCTAAGGAAGATGCTGAAAGTGCGCATCAAGATTTTATCCAAAGATTTCAAAAAAATCAGATACCTGATGACATAAATGTTGTAGAATTAAGTCAAGAATTGCCAATAGCAAACTTGCTTAAAGAAGCAGGATTGGTAGCAAGTACTTCAGAAGCTATTCGCATGATTAAGCAAGGAGCTGTTAAAATAGATGGTGAGAAGGCTGCTGATAATAAAGCTGTTTTTGGTAAAGGTACAGAAAATGTTTTCCAAGTTGGTAAGCGTAAATTTGCAAAAATTATTATAAAATAAGGGGTTATTTAAAATGGATAAGTTTTTATCAATATTTGTAGGTGTTTTAATAATAGTAACTATTATTACTATATTTATTAATCTATTTCCAATTGCTATTAAAGTATGTTTTATATCGGCAGTAATCAGTGCAATAATTTACGTTGTGCTTAAGATGATAGAAAAGTTTAGTAATTAATCGTTAATAATCTATATTGTTTAATAGTGGATCAATCATTTCTTTTAAAATCAATTATCTGTCTACGTTGTTTTTTTGTAGGTTTTTCTGGGCTTAATAAGTTAGCAGTCTTTCTGATGGTTGCTTCTTTTTCTCTCTTTTCGATACTTTGTTGTGTTTCTGTGTAAAGTTTTTGAGCTTCAGTAGCTGATTTTCTAACTTCATCGAGAGCTTCGACAATTATTGTTTTTTTAATATGTGATTGTTGGATTTGGTATTCATCGCCAATATTTACAGCTTTACTGACTTTTGTTTTTTGTCCCTGAAAGTGTACTTTGCCACCTTCGATAGCTTTTTTTGCGATAGCTCTAGTTTTGTAGAATCTAGCTGCCCATAGCCATTTATCTAGTCTTACACTCATATCAGAACCAATTAGTTTGATTAAATTGATTATAGCTAATAATAACAAGGATTTTAACTGCTTTTAAAGTCTGTTATCCTAAAAGGCAGTTTAGTTATTAAAAAAAGTATTAATGAATAAAACAGTAAATTTACACAAAATGATAACAACATTAGATAGTGATAATAATGCTCTATATGAGTTAGAAGATATCTGTATGAATGATTTCATTGGCAAAAATATGAGAATAGAGTTTTTAGATGAAATTAATTGTGTATCATGTGGCATCAAAACAAAAAAGAGCTATTCTCAAGGTCATTGCTTTATGTGTATGAGAAAGTTACCTGAGTGTGATATCTGTATAGTTAAACCTGAACTGTGCCATTTCGCGGCCGGGACATGTAGAGATTCTAATTGGGGTGAAGAAAACTGCATGAAAACTCATATTGTATACCTATCAAATACAGGAGATATTAAGGTAGGTATTACAAAACTTAAAAATATTCCTTCACGTTGGATAGATCAAGGTGCTAGTCAAGCTATTCCAATCTTTGCTGTGGAGACTAGACTAATTTCAGGATTAGTTGAGGTCGCAATCAAAGAGCATATTTCAGATAAAACAAACTGGCGAAAAATGCTTCAAGGTGAGCCAAGTTCTGAAGTTGAATTTGAGGATCTAAGAGATGAACTGATCGAAAAGTCTAGTGATAAAATAGCTCAAATTACAGCCAAATATGGTGATAATAGTGTTGAAGCTGTAGAGGGTAATATTCAAACTATAAATTATCCTGTGCTTGAGTATCCTACAAAAATTAAATCATTTAACTTAGATAAGAATCCTATTATAGAAGCTAAGCTCATGGGTATAAAAGGTCAGTATTTAATATTTGATACAGGTGTAATAAATATCCGTAAGTATAGTGGGTATAAATGTACTATTTCAGTGTAAATTATGAATAGAGTCGCAATTATCGGTGCCGGTGCTAGTGGACTTATTAATGCAAAAGTTCTCAAGGATGGCGGTTTTCAGGTTAAAGTCTTTGAAAAAACGAACAATATTTGTGGTGTATGGAATTATGATGAGTCAGAAGGTGCATTATATGAAACACTAAAGACTAATCTACCCAAAGAAATAATGGTTTTTGAAAATGAAAAAATTCCTTATAACTCTAATAAATCTTTTATAGAGCATAAAGAAGTTTTGTATTACTTAGAAGCAAATGCTAAAGCTTGGCAAATAGATGATAGTCTTTGCCTAAATGCTGAAGTTATAGGTTTGAAACCTATCCAGAAGTTATCGAAAAGGCCATTATGGAAATTATCTTATATAAGTAATAGCGCGGTATTTAATGAAGAGTTTGACTTTGTAATAATTGCTAATGGGCACTATGATGAGCCTAAAATTCCAAATGATACTAATGGTTTTGATTATATTGTAGGTAGTGCTTCACACAGCAAATATTATAGAAGTGTAGATAACTACGCTAAGAAAGTTCTATGTGTAGGATATTCTTCATCTGGTGTGGATATATCTCATGAGTTATATAATAGTGGTAGAGATGTTTATGTTTCTGTTAGAGAATTAGAAAAGAACCAAGAACTATATAATCTACAAAATAATCTAAATATTAAGTTTATATCTTCTATTGACAAATATTATAAATGCAATGATAAATGTATAGCTACAACTATTAATGGTAATACTATTGAGATAGATGAAATTATTTTTTGTACTGGTTATAAATATAGTTTTCCTTTTCTATCTCAAGATATTATTTCAACAAAAGATAATGTTGTGAGTCCATTATGTAATCAGATACTACATAAAGATTATCTTAATCTTGCTTTTGTTGGCATACCATGGAAAACGGTACCTTTTGTTTTATCAGAATGCCAAGCTATATTTTTGGCAAAGTTGTGGCAGTCTAATCAAGATATCTTATCTAGTATTGTTGAAAAAATGATAAATACTCACAAGCATAGCTTTAAGTTTGATAGTCGCTTATTGAAAAATTATCATATGCTTGGAGATGAACAATGGGAATATAATTTAAGTATTCTTGATGTTGTCGGTGAAAAAACTCATAACAGAGAAGAAAGAATAAGGCTTATAGAGCAAGTATATAATGATGTACATAAATTAAAGATAGAAAATCCTCATGGCTATAGAGATATCGTTTATAATGTTGATTTTGAAAAAGGTCACTATAACAAGCAAATAAATTAGTTGGCTTTAGCTAGGCTCTGCAAAGCAAATTCAATATCTTTTTCGGATGATGAGTCTTCTTTTCTATTTCTATAAACACTGAGAATCTTTTTGATTAAAGTAGCTTGATAGCACTCCTTAGATATTTGTTTTCTTTGAAATTTGTGAACATCATTGATTATAGATCTGATAGCAACCTTTCTACTTAGAGTGTGAGGAGTAAGTGGAAATAGCTTAAATGCTAACCAGAGACCTAAGCATCCAACAATTGAGCTCATAGCTATGGTAAATGATGAAGTGATTTCAAAACTCATATGATTACTTGGTTGGACCATAAATACAAAACCTAAATAGAACCCAAGACTATACATCTGCAGTTTAGGAACGTTAAGAGCTGCTATGGGAATGAGTAGTACAGTTAATAATATTAGTATTAATAGTTCAAAATAGCCCACTGCTTGAGATAGTAAATTTAGTGTTATAAGAATACTTATTGGTATTGATATAATTATGCCTATGATATTTTTTTTAACTGTTTCTGTGGGATTAGGTACGGATATAAAAAGTTGAGACAAGACACAAGGTAGAATAATCATCATAAGAAGACTAGAGTTGCCGTCTGTACTTACCCATACGAAGTACATGATAAGCAGCAAACTTATGGTTCTAGCGATAGCAATTAGTGTAACTATAGGGTTGGTATATGTTATAAAACTATAAACTATCTTGTTTTGATCACTTTTGGCTTCTAAACTTTTGTAACTAGCTAGTAGGTTAGCTATTTTTGAGATTACCTTATTCAGTTTATGATCGTTAGATATGATGTTTAGATTATTACTTGTGCTATTGTCAATATTATTTAGATTGTTTGCGATTGTTTTTAAGTGATTTTGTAGGGTAGAATTATTTTCTGTTTTAGCTAAATATTTTCTTAATGAGTGTACTGTTTCTATTAGTTCAACTACAGTGTTTGAAAATATAAGATAATTACCTTTATCCAAGCTCTCGTATTTTGCTGCACTCAAATCATTATCAAGAGTTATAAGATTATTAAGAATTGCTTCAACTTTTGAATTATATTTTATGTTATTAGTGAAGTCTTGTGTTAGAAACATTTCTTGAACATAATATATAGTAAGTTCTAGTACTTTATTAGATTGGTTCTTTAATGTTTTTTGAACTTTGACTGGCAATATGTAGTAGTTCACAAGGCATGAGCAGATACAGCCAATAGATATTTCAGTTACACGAGAAAATCCGGTATGAAAAATTGTCTCTTCAGTAGTGAGCATAGGATTAGCTATAGAGTAAAAAACAATTATTATGCAGGTAACATTTGCCAATGCTAAGGCATAGATAAAGTTTGGATGAGACATGTTGGCAGAGAAGAATATAGATATAGATATAAAGCTACATAGAGCCATTAGTGCTAATACAGGAAAAGGCAAAAAAAATGTGACTATCAAAAAGCCAACAAACACTCCAATAAAAGATACAGCTATTAATAAAAGAGCTTTTTCAATGATAAAACCTGTTTCTGGTCGAGTTTGTAAAAATAGTGCAGAAATCATAGCCCACATCGGTTTATCTAAATTCAAACTCATTGATATCCATAGAGCCATAGTCAAAGATATACACCCTTTGATTGTATAAATAATATTTTCTTTATTTATAATTACTTCTAGCTCATCTGATAGTCTTTGTATCATTGTATTGTTACCGTTGCATTTATACCTGATATTAAGTTGATACTTTTAGGTATCACATCTAGAGCTATATCAACAGGTATTCGCTTAGATAGTCTTACCCAATCGTAGGTCTGCTGTACTTTTGGCAGTAGTTGACTATTCACATCTGTATTGTTGTCTGCTACAGCTTTGCCAATACTTATTACATGTCCATGTAGTAGTTCTCCACCACTCATTAACTCGATAGTAGCCTTATCATTGATTTTTATATTGGGTAGTTTGGTTTCTTCAAAATATCCAGTTACATAGAAAGAATTAGCTTCAACTAAAGACATCACTGGTTTTGCTGCTACAACATAGTTACCTTGTCGTAGTTCAATATTATTTATAGTACCATCAGCTGGTGCATAAACACTTGTTCTATCTAGATTGATCTTTGCGAGTCTAGCCTCTGCTTTTGCTTTTTCAAGATTTGCCTTTTTTAGCTTTACTTGCATGTGATATTCATCGAGAGTGTCTAAGCTTATTGAGCCATCTTTTCCAAGTTGTTCTCTACGTTGATATTGACGATCAGCTAGCTCCCATTGCATTATTGCATGTTTTAGCTCTGCTTCTTTTTCATCTAGAGTTGCTGCATATCTATCTTTGTCTATTGTAAAGATTAATTGACCTTTTTTTACTCTTTGGTTATCAGATACATATATTTTGGTTACAAACCCAGAAACATCTGGTGCAATAGTGATGATATTAGCTCTAATTCGACCATCTCTAGTCCATGGTGAGTATAGATAGTATCTCCAGATTGAATATAGAGAAAACAATGCCACGCAAATTATAACAATACTAATAGTAGTTTTGGTTCTTTTGTTTGGCATTTTAGTTTCCTATTAGTAGCATGCTTAACCCTAGATAACAGATAAATAGTGCAAGATTAAACCAAGATAATTTAAGATCTACATAGTCATGTATGATTTTTGGTATTGCTAGGTTTGTAGTTATAGTCAATATTGCTGCAATAGCTAAAAATAATATTATTGGAGAAATTAGTAGTCCATCAAAAGTAATTACAGGCATATCAGACTCCTTATTTTGTGCGAGATTTTTTTAATTTTATTTCTGGAGGTAAATTAAGGCTAATTTTCCTAGAGACAGATGTATGATACACTGTATCGCAAAATGGTACAAGAATATTTTGGCAATTTTATATGAAAAAAGCTATTATTAGTCAAAAGACTTTTAAACCTCAGAAATTATTAACTTTTTATGAGTAATGAAAAAAAAATCCAAGTAATCAGCAGAGCTGTGAATGTGCTACAAAGCATTAGTAATGAGCCCGGAGGTATGAGCTTGGGAGATATAGCAAAGAAGGTCAACTTACCTCGATCTACAGTCCAAAGAATAGTTGCTGCTCTTGAGGCTGAAGGATTCACACGAAGCGAAGGGGCAGGTAAGATTTTGCTTGGATCAGGTGTTTTTAAGTTAGCATCTTCATCTTATGCAGATATAGTCTCTTTGACACAGAATACATTAAGGAAGCTTAGTGAAAAAATACGTGAAACAGTTGTTCTGACACAATCAAACAATACTGATCTTATAATAATGCATAGGTTCATAGCGAATAGGGAACTGCAGGTAATTCCAAGAATAGGTGTACTTGAGAAGCCAATTTACTATACAGCTTCTGGTAGGGCTTTGTTAGCACTGTACTCAGATGAGGAAATTATCGATATCCTGGATGAAGGTATTGAAGATAATAAAGAATTGTTTGAAAGGCTTGCTAAGATTAGAGAAGATGGCGTTGAATATGATTATGGTAAAACAATAGAGGGCATAGTCAGTACGGCAGTAGCTGTAAATACATTTTTAGGTAGTCTTGGTGTTTCTATTCTTGTACCTCAATATCGTTATGCGGAAAATAAAGATTTTTATATCAAAGAGCTTTTAAAAGTTAAATCTAAAATTTTAGCAGATATAGGTGTGAAATATTCTGAATAGATTGATCAATTAGATCTTCTAGTATAAACAAATTGACAATCTATGGTTATATGAGAGAATTCGAAGATCAAAAAATCTTATTTTAAAATATAAATAGATGTCTACTAATGACTGGAAAAAAGCCCTTAAAGAATCTTTCTACTCACCTTTAGAATTATTAAAGTTTTTGGAAATAGATAGTGAAGAGGCCAAAGTTTCATTAAATATAACCAAGAGATTTAAAATGATAGTGCCTAGATCATTCGCTAATAGAATGCAAAAAGGTAATATCAATGATCCATTGCTCAAACAGGTTTTACCAACTATCGATGAAGAAGTGATAGATCAATCCTATAGTAGCGATCCACTTGATGAAAAAAATTATAATAAAGTGCCGGGACTATTACATAAATATCATGGTAGAGTTCTGCTGATATCACAAACAAGCTGCGCTGTGCATTGTCGCTATTGTTTTCGTAAAGAGTTTGATTATAGAGAAAATATCCCTGGTAGAAAAGATTGGTTAAAAGCATTTGAATATATAGCAAATGATAGTAGTATCGAGGAGGTCATATTAAGTGGAGGTGATCCTCTTTTAAATAACGATGAGATATTAGAATTTTTTGTAGAAAATATCCAGCAGATATCTCATATCAAAAGGCTTAGGATTCATTCAAGAATACCTGTAGTATTACCAGAGCGAATGACTGCTAAACTTTTGAAAATTCTTTCAGAGCATAGGCTTGATACTGTATTAGTGATACACGTTAATCATCCAAATGAGTTAGATGATAGTATTAGAGAGGTTTTAAAAGAAATACACAACCATGGCATAATTATCCTAAATCAAAGCACATTGCTTAAAGACATAAATGATGATGCTAATGTACTATATGCTTTGAGTACAAAACTTATAAATGCTAAAGTGATTCCGTACTATATACATTCACTAGATACTGTCTCAGGAACTAAACACTATAATGTTGATAATGCTAAAGATATTATGAAAAAACTGTCTGAAATTTCATCAGGATTTATGGTGCCTGTATTAACCAAAGAGATCCCGGGCTATCCATCTAAAAAATGGCTATCTTTTCATAGTTAATTGAAGAATAAAAATATGAATTAATTTTCTTAAGAAAGACTATCTTTATAGTTATAAGGATGGTTTAGATTAGATAGATTTGATATTAACAGCAGCCATTTTGCCTCTGTTTTCTTCAACTTCAAAGCTAATTTTTTCGCCTTCACGTAGAGTGCTTAAACCAGCATTTTCTACTGCACTGATATGAACGAATACATCTTTACCACCATCTTGAGGCTCTATGAATCCGAATCCTTTAGTCGTATTAAAAAATTTAATAGTACCTTGTCTCATTGTTTTATTTCCTTTTGTTTTGTTGTCTTATATAAGTTAAATCACATTGGGCTTAGTTTTAAACTTTAACGATTTACTTATAAAGAATAGATTATTGGAAATAAACTTCTGATTATATTAGTTTCGTAGTAGTCAAATTAAAGTTACAATATAAATAACTGACACTAATCATATAGTATAAAAGTATTAATTGAAAGCTTTTTAATGAAAACTAGGTATTTTAGTTAAATCAAAATCTTCTTCGTATTTGTCCAAGTCTTTTAGATATAAGCATAAATCTTGAAAATCTAAACAACTTTCTACCATCGAAGATTCTTTGTTATCACTAAAGTCTCTATCCGTCATATGGTTTATTAAATTAATAAACTGTTCCATAATCTCAGTATTGAATATACTAAGCTCTGCTGCTTGAGCTATACTTACTTTTTTCGATTCTGATATTTTCTGGACTAAAGCAGTTATATCACTAAAAATAACTTCTAACATTTTATTTTTTTCAAAATTAATGAATGTGTTTTTGGGATCAATCATTCTAAACATATATTGTTAAATAGATGCTTATTATACTCTTAAATGAGAACATAATCTTAGTTATATTTATATATGTCTCCATAATATGTATCTTTAGTGGATACTTTGTATTAACATTGATAGTGTATAAATAAAATAAAGCCTCTAAATCTTCTTTAGATACTTCATTGCTATTTTGCTAATAATAATTTTTAACCCTAAAAGAACTTTAATAGTTCTTAATATTCTAAAATTAAGAGAGGATAATATGCCAAGAATAATAGTCGATCCCAGAAAACCTTTTGATATTAGTCTAAGAAACTTCAAAAGAGCTTGTGAAAAAGCAGGTATTAAACAAGAGCTTAGAGAAAGACAGCATTACGTAAAACCAACCCAGAAGAGAAAAATGGCTAAAAAAGCAGCTATAAGTAGAGCTAAAAAAGAAGCAAGAAGGTCTTATTCTTATTAATCCTAAGACTGTTGGTCTTTTTTTACTATCAACTTTAAGAAAGCTTAATAAAAAGTTTAGAAGTGTAGTTTGGTAGGGCAGTATAATAGTTTTACGTGTATTAGATGAAAAATACTTTACAAATTTTAGACATAAAAAAAGCCCACATTGCTGTGAGCTTTTAATATGGCGGAGAAAGAGGGATTCGAACCCCCGGACCTGTTACAGTCAACGGTTTTCAAGACCGCCGCTTTCGACCACTCAGCCATTTCTCCGAACTGATGGAGTATATTATACAATTATTTGTCTGCATTGCAAGGCGATTTTTGACAAAAATACCAAGATATTTGAAGATTTATATAGTAACTTTTATAAAAGATAATATATTATCGATAATATAGCTTATATTTAAAGGTTGAGTGATGATAAATTTTTTAGCAAAAAATCAAAATTGGGCAAAAATAGCTCCATGGGCTGGTATATTGTTTACAATATTACTATTTGCTAATTTTTCTGTATATGATCCACATTTTTGGGGATTAATTAATATTCCTATGTATTTGTTCCATCAGACAGAGGAGCACTATGTGCCAGGTGGCTTTAAAGATTTTATGAATCGTACAGTTATGGCATTGCCACAAGGTCAAGAAAAACTTACAGACATTAAGATATTTTGGATAAATATACTTATGGTGTGGTTAGCATTTGCAGTTTTTGGCACTTTGAGCTTTATCAATCTTGGTTTTGGATTGTTGATTATAATTTTTAGTATTATAAATTGCTTAACACACATTGCAGAAGGAATTAAGCGTAAAAGCTGGAATCCTGGATTAGTTATGGCTAGCCTACAGTTTATCATATCTATATTTGCAGCTTATTATGTAACAGTACATGGTTTGGATAATCCTGTAGCTTGGTGGGTAGGGACAATAATTTTTTCAATCTTTGCGCATATCTTATTATTTAAACTTGTAATGACTAAAGATTAGTCATAAATCTATATTTATAAATAGACATTTCTGATACATCATATTATTATCTTGCTTAAAATTTGTTTAGCTAAATCTAATAAAAGAGGCTCAAAAATGTCAGATACTAGATATCAAATTACCAAAAAAGTTACTCTAGTGGGGATGTTTGTTAATGCATTGCTTGCTATTTCAAAAACATTTATTGGAATTATAGGACGCTCACCAGCATTGTTTGCTGATGGCATACACTCATTTTCAGATCTTTTGAGTGATGCTATGGTTTTATTTGCTGCTAAGTATGCTAATAAAGGCGAAGATCACAATCATCCTTATGGACATGAAAGATTAGAGACTCTAGCGACATTAGTGCTTTCTGGTTTACTTATATCTATAGGTTTTTTGATTGTATATCATTCGTTAGCTACATTGATACTAGGTGAATATGAAACTCCAGATAGATTTACTGTGTATGCAGCAGTTTTTTCTATATTTGGCAATGAATTTATCTATCAGTATACTATGCGAGCTGCAAATAAAATTGATTCTGATATGTTAAGGGCCAATGCTTGGCATAGCCGTTCGGATATGTGGTCTTCAGTAGTTGTTTTAGTTGGCTTGTTTGGTGCTTTTTTAGGTTTCCCATGGATGGATGCAGTTGCTGCCCTAGTAGTCTGCTATATGATCGTTAAGATGGGTGTCAAGTGGGGTTACTCTGCTGTTGCTGAGCTTATCGATGAAGGTGTTGATGCTGAAACACGTAAAAGCATCAAAGAAATAATTACCAATTCCGAAGGGGTGCATGATTTTCATTTTTTGAGAACTAGAAAAATGGCTGGTAAAATTGTATTGGATGTACATATTTTAGTTGATAAGTTTAGTACAGCTTCTGAGGGTCACTATATAGCAGAGATTGTTAAGAGTAATATTTATCATAATATCGAAAATATCAAGGATATTACAGTGCATGTGGATGTTACAAATCATGAAGATGGTGTAATTAAGCTTGAGAACTTTGAGCCTTCTCGTTTGGAGATACTATCTGAGATAAAAGCTATTTTTGATGAAAATAATATTCCAGAAAGTAATATTTTAGATAAAAAGATGTCTATATATTATTTTGAAAATGAAATTTTAGTAGATCTATATGTCAAAAGATCAAATGATCTAAAAAGACTATCTAAAGTATTGAGCAACTTCTCTGTAAACGGTTATAATATTAATGTAAGCTTGTACTGTAATTTAGCTGATAGCTAATACTAAGGAGATTAAATGAAAATCAAAAAAGCGGTTTTTCCTGTTGCCGGTTGGGGAACTAGATTTTTACCAGCAACTAAATCATGTCCTAAAGAAATGCTAACTGTTGTCGATAAACCATTGATCCAATACGCAGTTGAAGAAGCCATTGAAGCTGGCTGTAAGGAGATAATTTTTGTTACAAGCTCTAACAAAAAATCTCTGGAGGATCATTTTGATAGAAACTTTGAGCTAGAATATTCATTAGAGAAAAAACAAAAATATGAGCTACTAGATTTAGTCAAAAATATAATCCCTAAAGATGTGAGCTTTTTCTTCGTTCGTCAGCCCGAAGCTCTAGGGCTAGGTCATGCTGTGCTATGTGCTAAACCTCTTGTGGGTATCGAAGACTTTGCTGTAATACTGCCTGATGATCTAGTATATAATCATGATTGTGGCACTGGTACCCTTAAACAAATGGTCAAAGCTGTAGAAGGTACTGATATTAGAGGTTGTATAGCTACTCAACAAGTTAAAAGAGATGAAACTAGCTCTTATGGTATTGTAGCTAAAGATAGTGAAAACCTTATAAAAGCAATAGTTGAAAAACCAGCTCCAGAAAAAGCACCATCAACAAATGCTGTAGTTGGAAGATATTTGCTACCAAATAAAATTTTCAGATGTTTAGAATCAACTTCAGAAGGTGCAGGTGGTGAAATTCAACTAACAGATGCAATAGCTAAACTTCTTGATCAAGAAGAAAAAATTCTATCTTATGAGTTTAAAGGCACTCGTTATGACTGTGGTAGTAAATTAGGCTTTTTGATTGCTAATTATGAAATAGCTCTTCAGCATAAAGAATTGGGTGATAAATTTAAAGAGTATCTTCAAAATAGATAAATCTTTATCAATATTTAATAATTCTTATTAAATATTGATAGTGCAAATATAGTCAAAAATTCAGCTAAATATGCTAATATAAATTTTAATCGTGTTTTTAAAGTTAATAATATGCCGTACTCAAGTTTTCAAGTTTCAGAAGACTTCATAGCCCAGGCTAATGTCAATGCTGAGCAATATGAAGTTATGTATAAAGAATCAATAGAAAATCCAGAAGCATTTTGGTCAAAGCAAGCCCATCATATTAGCTGGCATAAACCATTTGATAAAGCTTATGCAAGTAGTTTTGATCCGGTTGATATTCAGTGGTTCAAAGGTGGTGAGCTAAATGTTTGTTATAACTGTGTTGACAGGCACTTAGTAGACAAAGCAAATAAGATTGCATTTGTTTGGCAAGCTGATGATCCATATCATACTAAAAATATTACATATAGAGACTTGTATCATAGAGTATGTGAAATGGCTAATATACTTGAAGCTAATGGTGTCAAAAAAGGTGATGTTGTAACCATCTATATGCCAATGATACCAGAGGCAATATATGCGATGTTAGCTTGTGCACGTATAGGAGCTATGCATTCAGTTGTATTTGGAGGTTTCTCAGCAGAAGCACTTAAGCAGAGAGTCATAAATGCAGATAGTAAGTTTATAATTACAGCAGATGAAAGTATTAGATCAGGTAAGAGAATACCTCTTAAAAAAAGTGTAGATAGAGCAATCTCTGGTTTAGACTTCGTTAGAAATGTCCTAGTTGTGAGTAGGACTAAGACAAAGGATATGGTTTGGAACGATATAGATCTTTGTTATGATAAAGAGTGTGCTAAAGTTTCTGATGAACATAAAATAGAATTCTTTGATGCAGAGATGCCTCTGTTTATGCTGTATACTTCAGGATCAACAGGTACTCCGAAAGGTCTTGTCCATACTTCAGGAGGGTATCTTGTCTATGCAAGCATGACTCATAAGTTGGCTTTTGATTTGAAGGAAGATGATGTCTACTGGTGTACAGCTGATATTGGTTGGATTACTGGGCATAGTTATGCTGTTTATGGTCCGCTTGCTAATGGTTGTACCTCCTTAATCTTTGAAGGTGTTCCAACATACCCAGATGCTTCTAGAATGTGGAAAGAAGTTGATAGACATAATGTGAAATCGCTATATACAGCACCAACTTTGATTAGATTATTAATCAAAGCTGGGGATCAGTATCTTAGAGATTCAGATAGAACTTCATTGAGGGTATTAGGATCTGTAGGAGAGCCTATTAATCCAGAAGCATGGAACTGGTTTGTAGAAAAGGGTGCTAATAATCAAGCACCTCTTGTTGATACTTGGTGGCAAACTGAGACTGGTGGACACATGATCCTACCACTACCAGGAGCACACAAGTTGAAGCCAGGATCGGCATCTAAACCTTTCTTTGGTGTTGATGTGGCTTTATTAGATACAGATGGTAAAGAGATCGAAGGAGTTGGCAAAGGAGCTTTGTGTATTAGAGCTGCGACTCCTGGTATGGCTAGAACTATTTATGGTGATCATGATAGATATATTCAAACATACTTTAGTAGTTTCAAAGGTTTTTATTTCTCAGGAGATGCTGCTAGAAGGGATGAGGATGGCTATATCTGGATAGAAGGTCGTATGGATGATGTTATTAACGTATCAGGTCATAGAATGGCAACTGCTGAAATAGAAGCTGTATTGAATACTCACTCTAGTGTTGCAGAATCTGCTGTAGTTGGTATGCCTCATGATATCAAAGGTGAAGCAATTTATGTCTATTGCATACTAAAAGATGGTCATGATGGTAAGGGTGCTGGAGATGAATATCTTGATAGCATCAGAAAAACATTGGTATCTTATATTAGACAGGAGATTGGTCCAGTAGCAAGTCCAGATGTGATTCAGTTTACTCCAGATTTACCAAAAACTCGTTCTGGTAAAATTATGAGAAGAATTTTGAGAAAAATAGCAGCAAATGATTTTGATAATTTAGGTGACACATCTACACTTTTAGATCCGAGTATAGTAGAGTATCTGATAAAAAATAGATAACCTAAAACTCATGAGCTCTTCTTTATTTCAAGGGTATGTCAAAATATTCTTAGCCTTAATTTTCTGGGCTAGCTTATATCATATAGCACCCATTCCATTAGAGTATGTCGATATATATATGGTTGGTCTTATTCGTTACATTATGGCGTCTTTGATTTTTCTTGTAGTGCATTATATTTTCACCAAAACATTATTTCCACGCTTAAATCTTAGACAATGGCTTTATGTTATAGCTGTGGGGTTCTTTGGAGTGTTCTTGTATAACATAACATTCTTATGGGCTGAGAAACTTATATCAGGAAATATTGTTGCAATTATATATGCTTTTAGTCCATGTTTAATAACTATACTGTCAAGCTATATGTTCAATATGAGAGTTAATCAACAAGCAAAAATAGGTATCTTAGTTGCTTTGTTAGGTACAATAGGTGTTGTTATGTTTTCTAGTGGTGCCTCACAATGTTCAACTAGCGTAAATATGAATCTTGGAGAAATATTAAGTATATTAGCAGTTGTTTGTTTCTCCGCTTATGCAATATTCGGTAAATGTTGTGTAAGAGAAGGTGTTGATATGATTACAATCAATACTTATGGAGCTATAGTTGGTATGATAATGTTTGCTGTTGTAAGTTTATTTAAATCTGATTTTTCAGAACTTGCTAATACAGATATTAAGTTCTGGGTGAGTATGTTATACATAGCTGCATTTGCAACGGTATTAGCTTATTTATGGTACTTAAGAGCTCTTGAAGAAATTGGGGTTTATAAGACGGCAGTTTTTCAAAATACTATGCCATTCTTAGTTATTTTGATTGGTTTTGTTTTATATGGAGAAACAATTTCGATCTTATCACTACTTTTTGGAGGAGTAGTGTTCTTGGGTGTATATATGACAAATGTTGCAGTTAGAAGGAAATCATAGACTATAACATATTTTATTGGCGCTTAAATTGACACTGTGTATATTGATTATGACATCTGGTTTTAGCTTAGATCAATTAAAATTTAACAAGGACTGTTAATTATTCCTATATGTTTTAGACTGAAGAATCGTTATTATAAGCCTCGAGATAGTTCTATATATCATTTGAATGCGTACAAAAGCGGGATTTTCATTATTGGAGTTAATGGTCATGATGGTTATTATGGCTATTATAGCTACTGTAGCTATACCCATGTATTCAGATTATAAGACTAGAGCTAAAATCTCAGCAACAGATGTAGTAGCAAATAGCTATCTCAATCAAGTTACAGATTATACTTCTGGGAGAGAGATATTTCCTGATGAAACTTCTGGATTATGGGGTTGTAGAGAAGTTAATAGTGATAATGTTACTCGGATATGTACAGAAAGAATAGATTCACAAAATGCTATTATGAAAGTATATGTTAATCAAGATATATTATCTAATATAGAGGAACCTTACTATCAATATAATTTAACTTTAGTATGAGTTTTAAGAGGAGTGGCATGTTTATTAAAATACTAATAGTCGCTATTGGAGTTATTTTTTTAAATATATCTTTATTAAATGCAGCTATTCTGTATATAAATAAGATTGCTGGAAATATACCTAGTAATTTAGTTGCTGGAGTTGATTCTAATGAATCATCATCTGAGCAAGATACTAATTTAGATTATCTTTATGATACACCTAGCTTTGGAAATATAGCTAGTATGCCGGGGTTTTATAAATGTGGAGGGAGTGGTGATTTTCTCCCTATTTGTAGAAAGTATTCAAATGATGTGTATATAGGCTCGAGACATAATGTTACTTATATTATTTCAGGTGAAGGAGATGCTAGTGCTGGTTTTTATGAAGATCCAAATGTTTTTGGAATGTTTATTGACTCTAGTGGTCGATTAGGAACTTATACTAGTCTTCCAGAAAATAGTGCAGGGTATTCTAGTAATGTAGGAGATATTATTGATAGATATACTAATACTGATTTTTCACCTTATGATCCTCCTAATTTTAATGTCATCGATGAATTTGAGAAATCAATTGCAGCTTTTTTGGAGACGCAAGATTCAGGAGATAATGATATAGTGAATAAGCCTTGTGGAAGCGGTTGGTTTTGCTCAAAAGAAACTATACGTGAACAAATTAATAGTTATTGCTCTGAGAATCAAGCCAATAAATATTGTAAAACTAGATCTTTTTCTAATTAATTTTATTCTTAAAATCTGCACCGTATGGTGAATACTTAAATCCAATACTTTCACGATTATGAACTTCAACAAGCCTTGAGTGTAGATCAGAGCTAGTAGCTGAATCTCTATGGAATTTACTCCATTGATTGTTTTTGTAGGTATCTTTACAACCAACGAGCATGAAAGCTAGGCTTATAAAGCCTATGATTTTCTTTAGCACAACTGAAAATTCATCGATCAGTTAATAATAAAGTTAATTATATATTATTGGATTAAATTAACGAATAGATAAAGTTTTTTAAACAGTAATCATTTATGAAAATATAGTTTTACTAATCAATTTTTAATAGATGCTATTATTTTTTTCTATGTATTCGTGGATTAATAACAGTTATCCTTAGAGCGTTTTTTATTTATCTGTATAGTTGTATGAATAATAGAGGTTTCTCAATAACAGAGCTAATGATAGTGGTAGCTATTTTCGCTATTATAGCTGCTGTAGCAATACCAATGTATTCAAATTATCAAGTTAGAGCAAAACTTTCTGGTGCAGATATTGCAGCCCGAAGCTATATTAATGAAATTACTCATTATATATATGAAACTGGAAAATTTCCTGATGAGGACTCTGAACTTTGGGGATGTGTTGAAGTAAATAAAGATAATGTTGTACAAGTGTGTAAAGAAAGAGTAGATGCTCAGAATGCAAATATTAAAGTCTATGTTGAACCAACTTTAATACCTGATATTACAGATCCGTATTATCAGTATGATTTAGCATTATCTGAGTAGGATATTAACTTAGGAGGTTAGTCATGAAATTTAAGAGAATATTGGTTTTATTAGGAGGTGTTTTTATCAGTGTATACTGCTCAAATGCGACAACTCTTAAAGTAAGTAAATCTGCAGGAAATTTGTCTAATGGTATGGTTCCCGGTGTTGCTAGTGATAGTGATATAACAGATGAAGCATCTGAGACTACAACTGATACAACATCTGCTCCAACAATTGAAGATACTCGAGCAGCATTAATTGCATCTGGTGATATCGTACAACAGGCTATTCCAACTAAATCTTTATTAAATGATCAGAAAAGTTACTTAAATGAAGATGGTACTCATGGATTTGAATGGGTCGGTACTCCTGAAGAGGGACATCTCGAAATTGCTGCACCAGATGGTTCAAGGCTTGCTCTTGAGCTCCCTGAGAAAGTTGGATATAGATACTCTTGGGGAGATCGTTATTGGGGTCTAAAAGATGCCGAAGGTAATCGTTATTCAATTAATTTACATGATAATGGTGGTATAGATGCTTGGCTAGGTTCAACAAATGTCTACTCAAATCATGTTTCAAGTAATAAAACATTAGAAAAAGCGCCTCAAGGATTCCAAGATCTTTTTACGGCTATTAAAGAATAATAATATTAAATTTAGTATTTATTTACATTTTTACTTCTTCTAAAAACCACCTATCAAGAGAAATTATACAGTTTCCATATTTGATAGATTCATAAGTTCCTCCATTATATGCTGAGCTAATATCTAAGCAGATATTATCACGGTATCTTTTAAAATCTTTGATGTTAGAGCCTTTAAGAGAATCTAGTTTTTTGTCATACGTTTGAATTTGAGCCTTGAGGCATTGGTTAATTTCATAAGTATTACCATCACATATTGGATTATTGGCAAAAACTAGTATTGGTAGAAACAGTGAGAGTATTATTCTAAGCATTATTTTATATCCTATATTTCGATGATATGACTATCTAAATCAAGAAAGTCATTAATTTTGTTTTTTTCGGTTGTGGTAATGAAAACCTGTGATTTTAGCTTTTTTAGATAGTTAAATAGTGTCTGCGTGTGAATATTATCAAGTTCGGATGTTATATCATCTATTAGATAAATACATTTGTTTTCATTTTCTAGGTTATGAATTTCTCCTTGTGCTAGTTTGATTGCACAAATCAGTAGTTTTTGTTGACCACGGGAGAAGATATCTTGTATTGGCTTATGATTTGTAGTTAGGACTATATCTGCCTTATGAGGTCCATGATTAGTTACATTATATCTATTATCAGATTCAAATGACTCCTCTAAAACCTGTGTTAGACTTTTGTGTGAATTCCAGCCGCGGAAGTAATCTATGTCCAGTTTTAAATTTGGGTTAAACTGCGATAGAATTTCATAGATCTTTGGTTTTAATTTTGAGAAATAAGTATGTCTCTTTTTATCCAATATATCTGCAAATTCACATAATTTTTTATCTATTCCGTTAATATAAGCTTTAGGATAGTTTTGTTTGAGAGCTGAGTTTCTTTGCTTTACTAAAAATTTGGTTTGTTGCCATATTTTTAAAAATGTTTTATCAAGATAAAAAGCTCCCCAGTCGAGTACTTTACATCTTTGTTGAGCACCTGAATTTATAATGTTGAAGCTTTCAGGATTCATTAATTGGATAGGCAAAGCTCGAGTTATCTCAGTGTGATTTTTTTGAATTTCTGAGTTTAGTTTTGAAATATTATTACTATTTTTCTTGCGTGATAGTGAGATGATTACTTCATCTTGGTTATAGGCTTTGGTGTATACTATAAACTCATCGCAATCATGATTAATTATGCGATTGAGCTGTGAGCTGCGAAATGATCTACTGTGCGAGAGAAAATATATCGATTCAAGTATAGATGTTTTACCAGAACCATTTTTGCCAACTATAAAGTTTATACTATTTTTAAAATCAAAACTCTTAAAAGGAATATTTCTAAAGTTTTGTAAGCGTAAGTTGGCTATATACATTTTTTAGATAAATTCTAAGCTAGTATTATAAATTTGTTGTTTTAGTATATCAGGATTTAGTTGATAAATATCCTTAAGCAATTCAAAAATTGTAGGTATATTTTTTGGAGTGTTAATATCTTCAAAACTATTATAAAGTCTCATGTCAGGTGAGTCTGTTTCTAAAACAATATTTTTAGGATTGATTTTTTGTAGAGTTTGTTTAAGTTTTGATTGTGGATGAGAGATAATTCCTCCAATGCCTAATTTAAAACCAAGATCTATATACTGTTGTGCGATAGTATCGTTTGCATTAAAAGCATGAATAATACCACCATTAGTAAATTTTAAATCTTTAATGATCCGTAATACCTCATTATGAGATTTTACAGCATGAATAATTACTTGTTTATTGAGATTTTTAGCAATAGCTATTTGCGCTGAGAAAAATTCTATCTGTTTATCAAAATTTTCAAATCTTTTATCTAGACCAATTTCCCCAATTATTTTAGTTGAGTGTTTATTACTATATTCTTCTAAAGCATTTAAGTCAGAGAGGCTGTGATTATTCATAAATACTGGATGTAAGCCAAAACAAATAGAGATATTATTATATTGTTGATTAAGTTTAATTAGATTGTCCCAATTATTTCTTTGAGTAGCAGGGTTTATAAAGTGAGTAATACCTAATTCATCACAGTTTTGTAATAGTGTAGTTCGTGTTTTATCAAAAATAGTAAAATCTAAGTGACAATGCGTATCAATAAACATAGATGTTTAGTTAAATTCTTTGGGTTATTAAGTTATAATATAGCCCAATATTCATGATAATTATACTTTCCAGCATCTAGAGAGTATTAATAAAGTAAACATTTATCTATAGGGTTTGTAAATGAGCAAAGTTACAAAAGATTTTTTATTTGAATTAGGTACAGAAGAATTACCTCCAAAAGCATTGAGAAATTTAGCACAGTCACTGTTAAACAGTGTAAGTAACCAATTACAAGAGGCAAAAGTTAGTTTTGGTAAAACTAAGTGGTTTGCGTCACCAAGAAGGTTATCTTTTGTAATTAAAAATTTAGCAGAGTTTCAAGATGATATAGTTATTGAAAAACAAGGACCTTTAGTAAATATTGCGTATAAAGATGGTGAACCAACAAAAGTAGCTTTGGGATTTGCAAATTCTTGTGGTGTAGAGCTTGATCAGTTAGATAGAATCGAAACACCAAAGGGTGACAAACTTTATTATAAAACTACACAGTCTGGTCAGCCAACTATTTCCTTATTGCAAGAAATCATTGCAAAAGCGCTTAAACAGCTACCAATTCCAAAAATGATGCGTTGGGGTGATTCGGTAGTTGAATTTGTGAGACCTGTGCATTGGGTCTTGGCATTATACGGTAGAGAAGCTGTTGATATTGAGATTCTAGGACATAAGGCTTCTAATGTTACTTATGGGCATAGGTTTCATCATCCTGATGCAATATATATCAATGAGATTTCTGAATATGAGGGAGTATTAGCTGAAGCTAAAGTTCTTGTCGATTGGGAGCAACGCAAGCAGATGTTAATTGAACAAGCCCAAAAGATAGCTAAAGAAAATAACTATAAAGTAGTTTTGGATGATGATCTTGTTGAAGAGGTTTGCGCTATTGTAGAGTATCCGAATGCTATGCTATGTAGTTTCAATAATGATTTCTTGAGAGTACCGCAAGAGGCGTTGATATCCTCAATGGAGGAGCATCAAAAGTGTTTTGCATTATTAGATTGCGATAATAATCTTGTTGCAAACTTTATTACAATCTCAAATATTGAGAGTAAGAAGCCTGAGCTTGTAACATCTGGTAATCAAAAAGTTATGAACGCAAGATTAGCTGATGCGGCATTTTTCTATGATACAGATCTGAAGAAATCTTTAGAACAATTATTACCTAGATTAGAAAATGTTACATTCCAAAATAAACTTGGAAATATGTATCAAAAAGCTCAAAGAATTGCTAATACAGCACAGAAATTAGCAGATTTGAATAATGTAGATAGCCAACAATCTTACAGAGCTGGTTTATTAGCTAAGGCTGATTTGATATCTGATATGGTATTTGAGTTTACTGATCTACAAGGGATAATAGGTAAGTATTATGCAAAAGCGCATGGTGAAACAGATATCGTCGCTGATGCTATAGAACAACAGTATTGGCCAAAATACTCTGGTGCAGAATTACCCAAAACTGATGTCGCAGCTTGTGTTGCATTGGCGGAAAAGTTAGATACTCTAGTTGGGATATTTGGAATTGGTCAAAAACCAACAGGAAACAAAGATCCATTTGCTCTAAGAAGATCTGCAATTGGTATTCTACGTATTCTAAGAGATACAAATATTGATATAGCTTTAGAAAAGGTTATCGAAATTGCATTAGATAGCTATAAAGAAGTAAATAAATTAGAGTTTAGTTCTGATATAAAAGCAGAAGTTATATCATTCTGTCTAGATAGACTAAAAAATCTATATAAAGATGAAGGTGTCGCTGTAAATATCTTTGAGTCAGTGATTAATACTAAATATGATTCAATCAAGGATTTTGCAGCTAGAATAATGGCTGTAACTAGTTTTATATCTACAGATAAAGCTCAGAGTCTTATAGCATCAAATAAGCGTGTTGCTAATATTCTTAGTAAGAACGCTTCCGATGGGAATAAGGACTTTTATAATATTGAGTTAGCTAAATCGGCAGGTAATGAGTATGAGCTAGCACTTGCTTATAGTATCGAAGAAATAAGTGCTGATCTTGATAAGTATTTAGACAATAGAGACTATGGCTATGCTTTAGAGCTTCTAACTTGTCTTGATAAAGTCATTAGCGAGTTCTTTGAAAATGTAATGGTTATGGATGATGATGCCAGTGTCAGAGATAATCGAATTGCATTACTTGCAACTATTCATAAGATGTTTATTGGTGTAGCTGATATTTCAAAACTTTAATCTTAAAATATTTATTTCATTATTTTTCTGCTTTATTATATTTAATAAAACAATCTTTTTTTAAAAAATATGTCAGAACAAAGAAATGTTTTAGGTGATATATTGAAGCCATGTTGTTTAGAGCCTAAGACAGGGTTTTATAGAGATGGCTTTTGTCGCACTGATAATCATGATCATGGCTTACACGTTGTTTGTGCTATTATGACAGAAGAGTTTTTGGAGTATACAGCATCAAGAGGTAATGACTTGTCTACATCTAATCTTTTATTTGATTTTCCAGGACTCAAACCTGGAGATAAATGGTGTCTATGTGCGTTGAGATGGTTAGAGGCATATCAAAATGGAGTAGCTCCAGAAGTAGTGCTTGAGTCAACTAATGAGAAAACTCTACAAGTAGTTAAGAAAGAATATCTGTTAGAAAAGGCTCATTCTGTAGAGGTTTAGTGTATAATTTTACCTCAAGAAGATAAAAGGTATATTTACAAATATTAGATGGTCAAATTGCTAAAATAGACCTTTTATTTTAAATAATTCTTTAGGGTTGAAGATGACTATATCAGGCTGTAATTGAATGCACTCGTTAGTATCTCCATATCCATAACTTACAAAACAAGATTTTAAACTACAATTCTTGGCAAATTTGATATCTGTTAAAGTGTCACCAATAATATATATTTATATCCATTATTATTATATAAGTTTCTATAGATCTTAACTAAGAAATCTATGTCGAAATCTAAGTTAAGGCTTGTATTTATTTTTGAAAAAGTCTTTTCCAGTGAGCATCCTAGTTTTAAAGTATCCTTAATAAGATCCTTGGATATATTTTTATTTAGTGACTTGTATGTCAAGTCTGTAATATTTAAGATACTATCTTTTGTATCACAAATCGTTCCATCAAAATCAAATATGGCTAAAATCATAATGAGTTCTCGGGATAATTGATTAGTATAAGTTATAAGAAAAAATCATTTATTAAAAGAATTTTTATTCTGATTTATTAATTATAATAACGAATTTATGAATACTTTTTATTTAGTTTATAAATTCCAAAAAGTAGCATAACTGTTGCTAATGCAAAGATAAATTGAAAAATTGGAGATGCTATCACTAAATCTCTATCATGATAGAAACTTATAAAATAACTTCCGCTTGCAGCAATCATATTTTTGATAAAGTTAACAATCGAGTTAGCTGTGCCAAAACTATGGTCAATTTGATCAATTGCAAATGAATAAATAAGAGTTGAGCTAAAGGCTACATTTCCACATAAAACAAACATTATTAATGTATAAAAAAAGGCATTATCAAGATTTAGGCTATTAAAGATAATTGAAATAATACAGCTTATAGTTATAAGTGCGACACTATAGTATAAAAATTTAAGTTGTTGAACTTTGCTTGAGTGTCTTTTTATCAAGTAATTTGCAAATATAGCAGCAACACAGCATAAACCATAATATATACAGTACCATAAAGATCCTGTTGCATAGCTACCTAGGTAAATTAAAGCTGATGATGAAATATAGATAAAAAGAGCTGCAAAAATAGTACCACTTGCTACTGTAGCAAGCATAAAGCGTGGATTAGTTAAATGTTGAAAGTAGCTTGGTATTAATTTTAGAATACTAGACTTTCTATCTTTATGCTCTAGAGTTTCTTCAATTAGAAAAGCACATAGAAGCATAACTACACCATATATAGTTAAAAAGTGAAATGTACTTTGCCAAGTATGAGTTAAATTTGTAAGAATAGTGCCAATTATTGGAGCTACTATTGGAGCTATTAACAATATTATTATTATTGATGCTACAAGGTTTGTAAGTTTAGCACCTTTGTAACAATCACGAGCTATTGAGAAGGCTATTACAGCACCTACTGAGTCAGATAATCCTTGTATCAAACGCATTATTTCAAGCATTTTGAAGTTATAACTATATGAACATAGGACAGTACTTATGATATAGATTACGCTACCAATGATAATAATCTTTTTACGGCCATATTTATCAGAGATAGCTCCCCAAAAAAGCATACCGAATGAAAAGCCAATAAAATATGTTGCAAATGTTGTAAGAACAGTGCTATTACTAACACCAAAGTCATTAGCTATCAGTGGAATAGCAGGAGCATAAGTGTTGACAGCTAGTGGTGGAAGGGCAGCAAACAAAGCCAATACTATAGGAAATAATTTAGAATCTCGAGTAATATTTTTCATAATTAGATAGTAGAGAAAATGTCATATATTATTTTATGGTATCAAGTATATACTCTTTTAATTTTTTACCAACTATTTCATATCTCCAACCAACTAATAGCTTATTATTCGAGTAATTAGGATCGATACTAAGATTGTATGCTACTGAGCGAATATCTTTTCTTGATGCTATTAATGAAGCATCGAATTTGAAGGTCTTTGTTTCAAGATCAAAAAAATTAGTTATTTTGTCATTTATCTCGGTGGATATTTTAGCTCCAGATTTTTGCTCTAAGTTTATATGCTCTAGATTCTGTTTAGAGTTAATAACTGTTATTATGCTTTTTTTGATCCAAGGTTTAAGTTTTTTTAATTCTTCAGTATCAAATGAATTTAAAGACTTAGGATTTTTATGAGCTATTGCATAGAGAATTTTATTATCAAAAATAAATCTAACAGGAATATTTTTTTGTTGAGCGATAGATTCACGCCATTGAGCTACCAATATAGCGTTTTTTTGAGTTTTTTCATTAAATTTTTGGATATTACCAATTTTATTATGGATATTATCAACAGTGTTAAACTCTGTTTTTTGTATCTCTAATAGTTCTTCATGGAAGTATTGCTTATAATCAGTTTGATTAAGTTTTGATTCAAGATGGTATTTGATTTCTATAAGATGCTCAACATCTTTTAGAGCATAGTCAAACTGCTTTTGAGAAAGCGGTCTTTTACGCCAGTCTGAAAACTGTGATTCTTTCTCCATTTCAATATCAAGTATATCTTTGAGTAGAGCTTTGAGAGATATCTGCGATTGAGTACCTAAAAATGAAGCTGCAAGCTGAGTATCAAAAATATTATTAACCTCACAATCAAAAAATCTTTTTATAATTGGGATATCATTTGTTGCCGAGTGGATTATTTTTTGGATATTAGTATCCTCAAAAATATCTTTGAGTTTACTAAAATCAAGATCTTCTAGAGTGTCTATCAAGAAGATTTTATTTTTAGTAGCTATTTGTACAAGACAAAGCTCTGGGTAATATGTACGCATCCAGTAAAACTCTGTATCAACAGCTATTTCTTTTGCATTTTTGAGAGCATTTACAACATCTTCTAATTTCTTATTTGTATCTATTATCATTTTTTTAATTTGTTGAGAGGTTTACGCCATGCATGGGTGGCTATTTGTTTAGCATTTTGGGTGATTAAATCTCCGTGAGCGAGAATGATTTTATCAAAATCCCAATCTAGAATTTCCTGTAAAGAGTGAGCCGCAAGCTTTTTATCACTCCAACCTATTTGATATTCTGGAGCAGGTTTAGCTTTGTTCCACATTCTAAGAATTAGCCACCATATCTTTATACCCCAGCCTATATTGTTTGTATTACTACCTATATTTTCAATAACATCTACTAATATTAGAGTTTTGGTGTCTTTATGAAGAAAAGCAACTTCGTTCATAATTTTATTACCTAGAATGGGTTGCTGTAGTAATTCTTCCGAGATAGGCTCATCTGTAAGTATCTTATCATATTTTAGGCCAGGCTGTTTCTTATCCACACCTTGGCAGATATAAGTTTTAGCCTTAGGAAAAGCATCTTGTGCAGATTTGACATGTAAATGATGGAAGTTTCCAGGAGCTATTATACAGCTAACGTCACCAATCTTTAAAATCCTATTTTTTAAACTATTGTCAATCTTACATGGAGAGTGTATTAGTATGGAATCATCCTTTAGCTTTACTAGTGTTGTTCGGGAGCTAAATTTTATCCCTGAATACTTAACTGGATACTCAATAATCCATATTCTATCAGTTATAAAAGGGTATATTTCATACATTAGTTTGTATTTATTAATAAGTAGTAGATTAAACTAGGTATATGTTATCATTTTCATAGATTTATTGTTTAATAAAATTAGATGATTGCTGATAATTCTAAAGATTTTGATTTAAAAAGTTTCTTGGCTAACTTGACTACACACTCCGGTGTTTATCGTATGCTTGATAAGCACGGAGAGATAATCTATGTCGGTAAAGCAAAAAATCTCAAAAATCGGGTAAATAGTTATTTTTCTAAAGGCGCGAAAGATAGTAAAACTCTAATGATGGTAGAGCAAGTAACTCGAATTGAGATAACTATTACTCCTAGTGATTATGAAGCATATTTGTTAGAAAACAATCTCATTAAGCAACATCGTCCTAAATATAATATTCTATTTAAAGATGATAAAAGTTATCCATATCTAGTAATTTCTCGTGATAAATTTCCTAGAGTATCTTTTTATCGTGGTAAATCAGCATATAAAAAAGGTCAATGTTTTGGACCTTATGTATCTATATCATCAGTTAAGAATACTCTAAATATTATCCAAAAAATCTTTCCAATTCGTCAGTGTGAAAACTCATACTATAAGTCTAGGGTTAGGCCATGTTTGCAATATCAAATTAAACGCTGTCTAGCACCATGTGTAGGCTTGGTTTCTCAAGAGCAATATGATGAACAGTTAGCTATTTTGAAGAAGTTTTTAGCGGGGAAGTTTAGTAGTGTTTTAGAAGACATTTCAGCTAAAATGTATCAGGCTTCTGAAGATATGGAGTATGAAAAGGCTCAAGTTTATCGCGACCAGTTAGTGATATTACGCAAATTACAACAGCAGCAAATAGTAGATATCCAAGAAGATAAAACATTTGATGTAATCGGTATCTATATGCAAGATAGCTATGCAAGTATAGCCTTATTACAAATTCAAAATGGTGATGTTGTCGCAGATAGACATTGGAGTATCGATGCCAAAGGCCAGGATAAAACTTCAATAATGCATGCATTCTTATCACATTTTTATTTAGGTGATGAAATTCGTAATATTTGGCCAAAAAATATAATCATATCAAAAGTTGAGTTTGCTGATATTACTGATCTTATGAATAGTATCTCCCAAAAAATTGGTCAAGCCATAAATTGGATAGTTGCACCAGCTGCTGACAATCTCAAGTGGTTGAAATTAGCTGAGGTAAATGCACGACAAAAGCTAAATATCTACACAAGTTCAAAATCTCAGTATCAAAAACGCTTAGAAGCACTCAAAGAATTTCTTGAGTTAGAAAAAGATATTAAGCGTATTGAGTGTTTTGATATTTCACATTTCCAAGGTGAGGCAACCATAGCATCATGTGTTGTATATACAGATGAAGGTGAGGACCGCAAATCTCATCGCAGATACAATATCAAGGATATTAAAGCTGGAGATGATTATGCAGCAATTCATCAGGCAGTATCGCGTCGAGTTAGTTCAGGTTTAGAAGCTGATAATCTTCCTGATATTATGATAATAGATGGTGGTAAAGGGCAGATTCATCAAGCAGAAGCCGTTTTTAGAGAGTTTGGAATTCAAGGTAAAGTCCAGCTTGTAAGTTTGGGTAAAGGTGTTGAGCGTATAAGTGGTAAAGAAAAAATCTACAAAGGTTTTGATGATAGCGAATATACACTAGATGAACACAATCCGGGGTTTTTATTATTACGACAAGTTAGGGACTCTGCTCATGATCATGCGATTAAAGGTCAGCGTAAAAAAGTAAGTGCAAATAGACAATCATCAATTATTGAAGAAATAGAAGGCGTTGGACCAAAGCGCCGTAAAGCTTTGATAATGTATTTTGGAGGCTGGCAAGAGCTGTCTAGAGCATCTGTTGATGAAATCGCAAAAGTCAAAGGGATTAGTAAAAAACTAGCCCAAGAGATTTGGGAATGTTTTCATTAAAAAATACTAAACATCAGCAACATAATGGCGTAGAATATTCGCATTTTAAAAACTATTAAATTAAGAAAATGAATAAAAAAGGTTTGCTACTAATTATTTTAGGAATATTTTCAATACTCTTTTGTTACTACTTTGTTGATAGACAAATTGTTTGGTTTCTATATGCGCATAATTCTCGACAATACACGATTATGAAGTTTTTCTCAGATGATATTATTTCATTTATAAAAGTTTTGGTATTTGTATTTTATGTATACTATTTCATTAAGCTTATACTCAAAAAAGTAGTAGATATTGATACAAAATTCTTGCTAGTAGCTAATGCAATTATAATTGGGCAATTTATCAAAGATATTTTAAAGGGTATTTTTGGTAGATATTGGACGGAAACTTTTAAGAATAATCCTTCTTTGATTAGAAATGATTTATATGGGTTCAATTGGTTTTCATTCGATAATATTAATAACTCTTTTCCATCTGGCCATGCTACATTTATATTTTCATTTAGTGTAAGTATGTGGATTTTATTTCCAAAATATAGATGGCTTTGGGCATTGTTGGCATTTTTAGTCGTGGTTACACAATTGTTACAATACTTCCACTTTGCTAGTGATTTAATTGCTGGATCAATGCTAGGATCAATAATTGGGTATTATGCGGCTCAGTCTTATAGTCAGAAAACTAAACAGTCTTAAATAGAAATACAAATCTCACAAAACTATAGTTATAAAATATCGATATGTTAAAATTATTACAAATATTTAATATTTGATTTAATTAGACAAAAATAATAATGGAAAAGAAACAAGTTAAAGCAGTATCACTAATCTCTGGTGGTCTTGATTCGATGCTTGCAACAAAGATGATGCTAGAGCAGGGTATACATGTAGAAGGTATAAATTTTTTTACTGGTTTTTGTGTAGAGGGACATACTCATGCAATCCGTAAGCAAGATAAGGAAAAACAAAAACGTAACAATTCACTATGGGTTGCTGAGCAGTTAGGGATTAAGTTACATATTATTGATGTGATTGAAGAGTACAAAGATGTCTTACTAAACCCTAAATATGGCTATGGTGCGAATATGAATCCATGTCTAGATTGTAAGATTTTTATGGTGCGTAAAGCAAAAGAATGGGCAAAGGAAAATGGCTTCGATTTTATAATTACAGGTGAAGTAATAGGTCAAAGACCAATGTCACAGCGTAAAAGTACAATGCCAGTTGTTCAAAAACAATCGGGTGTAGATGATTTATTACTTAGGCCGCTAAGTGCTAAAAACTTGCCAGAAACAAAACCTGAAAGAGAAGGTTGGGTTGATAGATCTAAGCTAATGGGAATAACTGGTAGAGGTAGAAAAGATCAAATGAGAATGGCGCGTGAGTGGGGTATAGAAGATTATGCATCTCCTGCTGGAGGATGTTGTTTTCTCACTGATAAACAATACTCTGATAAACTAGTTGATTTATGGCAGGCGCGTAACTCAAAAGAGTATGAATTTGATGATATTATGCTTCTTAAAGTAGGTAGGCATATTCGTTATAAACCTGAGTATAAACTTATAGTCGGTCGCGAAGAAGGTGAAAATAATTATTTAAATGGCTATAAAAATCAATTTATACATGTTTACTGCTCATCCCATCAGGGTCCTTTAATTCTTATTGATGGCGACTTTGATAAGGCTGATGAAGATTTTACGGCACAAATTTTAGGCAGATTTACTCAGGGTAAAAATGCTGAAAGCGTAACAATGGTGTTTAACTATCTTGACGGTACCAGTAAGGAAGTTGTGGTTAAGCCGATGCCTGCTGATGAGATTAAAAAAGAGTGGTATATATAATGCAACAATTAAACTTAGAAAGACTTCTTTGTCCAATGCCAGTTATCAAAACACAAAATGCTTTGAAAGCCATGCAGTCAGGTGAACAACTAAAAGTAGTTTGTACAGATCCGGGGACTATGCATGATATTCCAGCATGGTGTAAAGTAAATGATTATATACTTGTCAAAGCAGAACAAGTAGCAGATAAATATGAATTTATAATAGAGGTGAAATAGTGGATCATTCGGTTTTAAATGTGTTGGTTTGTCCAGTTTGTAACTCAAGCTTGCATTATGACAAAGAAAATCAGCTTTTAATTTGTAAGGCTGACAAATTAGCCTATCCAATTCGTGAGAATATTCCAGTAATGTTAGTTGAAGAAACCAAAAAACTAACGCTAGAAGAGGTAAAAAAATATGGCTAATATTCATGTTGTAATTCCTGCTAGACTTAAGTCAACACGTCTACCTGGCAAGATGCTTGCAGATATCGCTGGTAAGCCAATGATTCAAAGAGTATATGAACAGGTAGCTAAATCAAAATTTAAGAGCATAATCATAGCTACAGACTCAGAAGAAATAAAAGAAGTTGCAGAAAAATTTGGTGCAAAAGTAATCTTAACAAGAGACGATCATGAATCTGGTACAGATAGGATAGCTGAGGCAGTTACTAAGCTAGGTTTTGCTGATGAAGATATTGTTGTCAATGTACAGGGTGATGAACCTTTGATTCCAATTGAAAATATCGAGCAAGCAGCGCAATTATTAATCGAAAAGCCACAAGCAGTTGTCTCGACACTGTGTGAGAGAATTACTGAACCTGGAGACATATATAATCCAAATAATGTCAAAGTTGTTTTTGATAAAAATAATTATGCTTTATATTTCAGCAGAGCCTCAATCCCTTTTGAAAGAGGTTTTTCAGAGAATCATCAAGTTAATATATCTGAGTTTTTTAGACATATTGGTATATATACTTATAGAGTTGGTTTTTTGAAGCACTATGCGGAACTTGAAATATCACCAATCGAAAAATATGAAGCTCTTGAGCAACTAAGAGTGTTATATAATGGTTATAAAATTGCTGTTGAGCAATCAGCTAAACCAACTCCTGCTGGTGTTGACACGCTTCAAGATTTAGAAAAAGTAAGGAAACTGTTTGATGTTTAAACTAGATTCTCGTTTAGAGGCAGATACATTTGAAATTTATGAACACTTAGACTGTAAAGTTTTGCTAATGAATAACTCAATAGTGCCTTGGTTTATAGTTGTACCGTTTACAGATAGAACAGAGTGGTATCAACTTGATGATTCACAGCAGTATAATATTAATAAGATTATTAATAAACTATCTAGCTTTGTAGTTAAAGAATATAATACAGACAAACTAAATGTAGCTACTATAGGTAATGTAGTTAAGCAAATGCATATTCATGTAGTAGGACGTTTTGAAAATGACCCTGTATGGCCAGCTCCAGTTTGGGGTAATATTCAGTCTAAAGCATATACTGAACAAGAAAAAAATAACTTATTAGAAAAACTCAAAAATATATTCTAGTTAGATTAATCATTATATACTATTTATTTCAGTTAACATTTAAATTATTAATTAGCTATAATATTAAGTAAATAATTTTTTATTTTAAATGGCTTGAATTTCTATGAAATTAAACAAGATATTAATAACAGTTTCAGTTTTATTTATCCCTATACAGTTTTGTTATAGTTTTGCCCTTACTACAGGTGGTCAAATCAAAGACATGGCCCAAAGCTATGCTGAAAAAAAATATAATAGACAATATAAAGTTGAGAGAACTTATGATCGAGGATTATCTGTAGTTTTAGGAGAGTATGTTGATACAGGCTGGTTATCTAGTAAAAAAGTAAATGAATGTACTGTGTTTGTGGCTAATCAACTTGATAATAATCTTGTGAATGCTAACCCTACTGTGCCTAGCATAGACGGGAAGTACAACGTGAATAGTGATAACTGTGGTGAGAATATACTAATGCCGAAAATCAAAAAGTATATAGAAAGTAACTTTATAAAAAATTACTATAGCTTAGATACTATAAGTCTTCATTTAAAAATAAGCTATAACTCATCAGAAAACTATCGTGATCTTGAAAGATTGTCTTATAAAAATAAACGTACTTATGAAATATTTAATCAAGACAATAATTGGCTATTAAGTGCAGAAGAATGGTTTGCTAAATATAAAGGCCAACTTAAAGTTAAAAGTATTGTTATAGATATTTATAACCAACCTAAAAATCCTATGAGTATGACAAAAGCAATAGAGTTTGGCTATAATCTTGATTCTTATTTACGTTATTTGACAGATAGTAATAATATACAAGGGCTTTATATTCACGTAACTTCTTTAAGTTCTCAAGAGCTGAAAGATAAAGGTGGTTCCAAAACTAAAGTTGAATTATCAAAAGAACATCCTAGAGGAGTTATTTATAATTACTATTTTGGTATAGCTAATGCAAAAAATGAGCCACTTACAAAATCAAATATATTTGAACATGCTTATCTTACAGATTCTAATAGTGAAACTGGTTACATACTTGTTAAAGATTCAAAATACTATCAGCCGATTGAGAAAATATTAGCTAAAAATAAAAGATATTAGTTAATAAGCTACTAAAGTTTATAGAAATGAATATATTAAGCCTGTTGTAACGATATTTACAGATGTATTGTTAAAATTTCTGACATAAATATAATTCACACCAACACTTAAGTTGTCGATAAATTTAACAGGTGTTCCTAAGCTAATAGGGAAAATTACAAATCCGGTTTGAGAGTTATCACTATTAAGATATGATTCAGGAGCATTATTCGCATTGTCTATATTGAGTATATTATTATGACTAAGGCCAGCTCCTACACCAGCACTTAAATTTAAGTAATTATTTATTTTATAATAGTATTTTAAGATGCCCATATAGTTATTATTGACTAATGTAGTAGAATACTGCTTAGATATGGCAGCAGCATAGCCAAATTCAGCACCAAAGGATTCTGTAAATCTATATCCAACAGTCGTAAATACTATACCACTGGGAGATCCAGCCGTAGCTTGCCCCCATCCTCCACTAACTCCTACAAATGGTGTGGGTTCGAAATCTTTACTATTGATATCATCAAAGTTATATACGTTGTAATAGCTTTTTTTATCAAGTATATCCTCATCATGGAAAGGTTCTGAAGCAAAAGAAAAGTGTGATGTGATCAAAGCTATGATAGTATAAAAAAATATCTGAATCTTATAATAAATTGTAGTCAATTTTGACTCTAATAATTTACCAAGAATAGTCATTCTAGAACTTCATAGAATATCAGTTATTTTTACCACATATTATATGTGTGCCTTGACAAGCTTTTGAAATATAAAAAGTAGGCTTTATATTAAATTTTTCAAAATAGTTTTTTTCTAAGTAGTCAGTATAATCCTTCAAAAGTTTAGTCGGCAGAAGGTGTATAGTTGAGCCTCCAAAACCGCCGCCCGTCATTCTAGCTCCATAAACTCCAGCAAAACTTTGAGATAGCTCGACTAAGTAATCAAGTTCATTACAACTAACTTTATAATCATTTTTTAAAGAGTTATGAGATTGGTACATTAAATTACCTAAATCATTCCAATCTTTACTTATCATTGCATTAGTAGCATCTATTACTCTTTGATTTTCTGTGTAGACATGCAATGCCAGTTTATAGTCTTCGTTCTTAAAATTAGCTTTAGTATGCTCTAATTTTTGTATATCTAGCTCACGCAGTGATTTTATATTATTAAATCTAGCTATATCTTCACAAACTTGACGACGTTCATTATAGGCAGAGTCTGCTAGATTATGTTTGATATTTGTATCACAAATAAGTACCGATAGATTGTCAAGTTCAAAAGGTATGTTGTTACAATGATTATCATTACAATCAATCATTGTTGCAGCATTCTGCTCTGAAAATAAACAAGCCATCTGATCCATAATTCCACATTTTGTACCAATATATTCATGCTCGACTTTTTGAGCAATTTCTGCAAGTTCAAGTTTAGAGATGTTTAGTTTATAGATTTCATTATAAGCATAAGCTAATGCAGTATTTAAAGAAGCAGATGATGAAAGACCAGCTCCAAAAGGTAAATCACTAAAGATGTAAATATCCGCACCTTTGATATCGTTATGGAAATCTAATTTAATTATATTTATAACGCCTTTTATATAGTTTTGCCATGTGTTTGATACTTCTTGTTTTATTTCATTGATATTAAAAGAAGTTGAGTCATCAAGATTTTCACTATAGACATTTACAACATTATCACTTCTTGTTGCTATAGATATAAAAGTGCCTTTGTTGATTGCAAATGGCATTACATAACCACTATTATAATCAGTATGTTCTCCAATTAAATTTACTCTGCCAGGCGAGAAAAAAACTTGGGGAATTCTACCATAAAGTTTAACGAAACGATTGATTAGATTATCTTTGATACAGTCCATCATAATTATAGCTCTCTTAATACTTGTGCTGCTAGCTCTGGAGTAATATCTCTTTGCGATTCTCCAAGCATTTCAAAACCAACCATAAATTTCTTAACTGTTGCTGAACGCAATAATGGCGGATAGAAATGTGCATGAAGCTGCCAGTAATCAGATTCTGTAGCATTTATTGAACCGTGCCAGCCCATTGAATATGGGAATGAAGTATCAAATAGCTTATCGTATTTTACTAATAATGTTTTAAGAGCATTGGCAAGTGATCTTCTTTGCAAATTATTCAGATGATTAATATGAGCGCATTTGAATTTTGGTAGCAATAATGTTTCATAGGGCCATGTTGCCCAAAATGGTACAGCGATTAACCAGTCATCATTTTGATAAACAATTCGGTCTTTTTCATTTATTTCTCTATTAGCATAGTCTAACAGCATATTAGACTTGTTTTTCTCAAAGTATTGTTGTTGCGATTTATACTCTTTTTGAGCCTCTGTTGGTAAGAAGTCACAAGCCCAAATTTGTCCATGCGGATGAGGATTTGAGCAACCCATAATTGAACCTTTATTTTCAAAAACTTGCACCCACTGATATTTTTTACTGAGTTCATTAACTTCGGCTGCCCATAAATCTACAACTTTAGTTATATCTTCTTCTTGCATTGATGCCATTGTCAGATTATGTTTAGCAGAAAAACAAACAACCTTAGCAATACCTGTAGCACCACTTAATTGAAATAAATCGTCATTTATTTCAAGTTTAGGGTCTATCTTTTCTTTAGAAAGTGCTGAGAAATCATTCTCAAATACAAAAGTTTCTTTGAAGTCAGGATTTACTTCTCCATTTGCTCGAGTATTAGTTGGACAAAGATAACATTTATCATCATACTCAGGAAGGGTGTTCTTTTGTGTTTCTTCTGATTGACCTTGCCAAGGTCTATTTAATCTATGAGGAGATACTAATACCCATTCGTTAGTCAAAATGTTTTTACGACGATGGGAGAATTTTAGTTGTGAGACTGTAGTCGAAATCTTCATTTATAATTAAAAAAATGTTGTTTTGTATTTTGAGTATAGTATATCATGAGTAATTGGAGTGTTTAGTAAAAATTAATGTAGGAAGTTTGTATGCAGAGTGAGAAAAAAATAAATTTTGTAGTCATTCGTGTGGCTATAATAGCAGCACTTGCTGGTTTACTTTTTGGTATGGATATTGGCTATGTCAATGGTTCATTACATTTTATATCCCAGACATTTGACTTAAGTGTTGCTGAGAGTGGTCATGTATCTAGTGTATTGTTGCTGGGTGCTGCTTGTGGAGCGTTATGTAGTGGCTTTTTATCAAAGCACTATGGACGTAGAAAAGTTTTATTAATTGCAGCTGCTATATTTTCTATATTTACAATTGTAGGTATTTTAGCTCCAAATTATGAAGTGTTTATTTCATCAAGATTTGTTTTAGGTATAGCAGTAGGTATAGCTTCATTTATAGCTCCATTATATTTATCTGAAATCGCTCCAAAAGAGTTTAGGGGAGCGCTTATAGCTTTATATCAGTTAATGATTACTATTGGCTTGTTTTTGGTTTTCTTGACAAATTCCGCATTAGAAAGTACTGGTTCATGGAGAATAATGTTAGCTGTATTAGCAGTTCCATCTGTGATAATGTTTTTTGGGTGTTTGACGTTACCAAGAAGCCCAAGATGGCTAGTATTAAAGGGTAATAATCAAGAAGCTGCGTTAGTCCTTAAAAAGATAAGATCAAGTGAAGCTGAAGCTCTAGAAGAGCATGAGGAAATTAGACAAACAACTCATACAGGAGTTAGTGTCTTTTCACTACTTAAGAAAAAGTTTTTTATAAAGGTAGTATTACTAGGTATTGCTTTACAGGCATTTCAACAGTTTACTGGTATGAATGCTTTTATGTATTATTCAACAGATATTTTCAAACTAGCAGGATTTACTAATCCTTCAACATCAACAATAGTAATTGGTTTACTGAATATGTTGACTACGTTCTTAGCTATTAAGTATGTTGATAAGTTTGGACGTAAACCTATTTTATACTTTGGATTAAGTTTACTTATTACATCATGTCTTGTAGTAGGATTTATATTTAAAGCTCACTTTGAATATGGCCAACCAATGGTTTTATCTCAAACACTACAATGGACTGCTCTAATTTTCTGTTTATTATTCATTTTTGGGTTTGCTATATCTATGGGTCCTGTAATTTGGATTTTATGTTCAGAGATTCAGCCTATCGAAGGTAGAGACTTCGGTGTTACAGCTTCAACTATGAGTAACTGGATTTGTAATGCTATTATTGGTAACTTTGCATTAACTTGGCTGACATTTCATCCAGATAGTACATTCTTTGGATTTGCTATATCTTGTATAATTTGCGTTTTATTTGTGAAGTTTTTTGTACCAGAGACAAAAGATGTATCTCTAGAGGAAATTGAAAATAATCTAAGAGCTGGCAAACGTCTAGCTAAAATTGGTAATTAATTTGTTAATTATTGAGTAACTAGTGAGGTTAAAGTATGGATGCTCATCAAGAATATAGAAAAATAGTTTATTTGATAGCGGCAATAGCGGCATTAGGCGGGTTGCTATTCGGTTTAGATCAGGGGTTTATTGGTAATGCTGGTGACACTCTCAATAAGCTTTATGGTTTAGACCCAAATGCTGCTGGTAGCTTCAATGCTATATTAGCAACAGGAGGTATTTTAGGTACTATTTGTAGTGGCTTTTTTACTAGATTCTTTGGTAGAAAAAATACATTAATGATTGCTGGATTTGCTTTCCTAGTAGGTGCTTTAATTTCATCTTTTTTGCCACCTATTAATATATTAACTTCATGTAGATTTTTACTCGGTTTTGGAGTTGGTTTGGCATCATTTGCTACTCCATTATACCTTGCTGAAACAGCACCGACTAAGATTAGAGGAGCAATTTCAACACTATTTCAGCTAATGATAACTTTTGGTATATTTTTGATTTCTCTGACCAATATTATTATTGTGATGTGGTTGGGGCATCAAGAAATTTCATTAACTATGATGTTTAGTGTTATTACGTTCTTCGCATTTTTAATGTTTGTTGGGTGTTTTTTCTTACCTAAAAGTCCAAGATGGTTATTATCAAAAGGTAGAGACAGTGAAGCTCATAAGGTTCTTTCAAGATTAAGGGCTGCTCATGAAATTGATAAAGAAATTGCTGAAACCAAAAAAGTTCTTAATACAGATCATGGTTCAGTTGTAGAGAGTTTAACTAAAAAATATTTCTGGAAAATATTAATCGTTGGTGTAATTATTCAAATGTTCCAACAATTGGTTGGTATTAATATGATGATTTATTATGCACCTCATTTTTTATCTGATGTTGGACTTAATGTATTAGTAGCAGCTCTTGCCGTGTATTTGGTTAACTTCTTATCTACATTCCCAGCTATAAGATGGGTCGAAAAATGGGGAAGAAAGAGGTTGTTAACAGTCGGTGCTATTGTAATGATGTCTTCATTGATAGTGTCTGCTATATGTTTTTACTTCATTAAGCATACTCAAGATCCAGCTGATTTTATCAAATATGTATTGCTTATATCTTGTTTGGTATATATTTTTGGTTTTGCTTGCTCATGGGGACCAGTTGCATGGACCCTTTGTTCTGAGATTTTCCCTATTAAAACTAGAGAGATAGGTATGACAGTTACAACAGTTGTTAACTGGACATTTGCAGGATTTGTGATTGCAAATTCAAATGTTATTATGACAAAAGTAGCATTTGGTGATGTTATCATATTCCTAGTTTATGCAGCATTTTGTTTAGCAGCTATATTTTTCTTAAAAATGTTTGTACCGGAAACTAAGGGTACTAGCTTGGAAAAAATTGAAAATAATCTTATTTCAGGTAAAAAACTTCGTGACTTGGGGCATTAGTCGCTTCTTAATAAAGTTGTATATTTCTACCAAATAATGTATCCTAAGCTTTGTAATTACTAATAGTTAAATCAAAAAATAAGGAACTATAATTATGAAAGCTTCAGCTAGACATTTATTAGTACAATCAGAATCTGAGTGTCAACAAATCAAAAAAGATATATCTGAAGGTAAAATAACTTTTGAAGAAGCAGCTAAAAAACATTCTCTATGCCCATCAGGAGCTAGAGGTGGTGATTTAGGTACTTTCTCTCAAGGTCAAATGGTTCCTGAGTTCGATAAAGTTGTATTCAACGATGAACTTCACAAAGTTCACGGTCCTGTTCAAACTCAATTTGGTTATCATTTATTAGAAGTTACATCTCGCGGATAATTTTAAATTTCTCAAAATTTTCAAATTATTAAATAAATTTCTCATATAAAAATTTACGGACAAAAATGAATTCTGAAACTAAAAAAGATTTTAGTCAGCTTGGGCTGAATCAAGATATTATAGACACTGTTATAAAATTAGGATACGAAAATCCAACACCTATTCAACAGTATGCTATTCCATATATCTTATCAGGTAGAGATGTGCTTGGTCAAGCACAAACGGGTACAGGTAAAACAGCAGCTTTTGCATTACCTTTAATAAACAATATGGATATGGAATCTCGAGATAGAGCTCCTCAAGTATTAGTACTTGCTCCAACAAGAGAACTAGCAATACAAGTAGCAGAACAGTTTGAGGCTTTTGCTAAAAATATACCAAACCTAGATGTTACATGTATCTACGGTGGTCAAGAATATGGTTCTCAAATAAGAGCACTTAAGCAAGGAGTAAAAGTTGTAGTTGGTACTACTGGTCGTGTGATGGATCACATCGAGAAAGGTACATTACAACTAGATAATTTAAGAGCATTGGTATTAGATGAAGCAGATGAAATGCTCAGAATGGGCTTTATTGATGATGTTAGATACGTTCTAAGTCATGTATCAGATGAGTGTCAGAGATTGCTTTTCTCAGCGACTATTCCTACTGATATAGCGGATATTATCCAAGAATATCTAAGAAATCCTTGTAAAATACAAGTAAAAGCAAAAACAAAAACAGCAAATACTGTGACGCAGAAGTTCATGGTTATTAAAGGCTTTAGAAAGATAGATGCTTTAGATAGATTGCTTGAAGTTGAAGAAACTGACGGAGTTATTATATTTGTTAAAACTAAAACAAGTACCATAGAAGTAGCTGATAATCTAAAGGCTCTTGGTTATAAAGTCGCAGCGATAAATGGTGATATGCAACAATCTCAAAGAGAGTATATTGTTGATCAATTTAGAAGTTCTAAATCTGATATCTTAGTGGCTACTGATGTGGTTGCCAGAGGTATAGACCTTGAGCGTATTAGTCATGTGATTAATTATGATATGCCAAATGATACAGATACATATGTACATAGAATTGGTCGTACAGGTAGAGCAGGTCGTGAAGGTACATCTATCTCTCTAGTTCCACTAAAAGAAATGAGATTTTTGCGTACTTTAGAGAGATTTACAGGCTCTCCAATGCAAGAAGTATTTATGCCAAGTGCCAAAGATTTAGCACAAAGTAGAATCGATCACTTCAAAACTAGAGTCGCTTCAGCATTAGATAAAAACAAGTCTTTGGATAAATACAAAGAAATTATCACGGGTATTCGCGATGAATTAGAGTTAGATTCAGATGAACTTCTAGCAGTACTTACTTTATTAGCGCAAGGTAAGAAGTCGTTTTTCCCAAGAGAAATTCAAGCTAGAGATGACAGATCTCAAAGAGATAGGAATTCTAGAAATAATCCTAGAGATGGTCGTAGAAATGATAGATTTGAGCGTAGAGGTGAGCGCGGTGATAGAAATAACCGTTTTGAAAGATCAGATAGAAAACCTCGTAGAGCTGTAAATATTGATTTGACGACATATAAACTTGAAGTTGGTCGCGATAATGATGTTCAGCCTAGAAATATTGTTGGTGCAATAGCTAATGAGGGAAATATTGATAGTAAGCATATTTGTAACATTTCTATTCAAAAAGATCATACATTAGTAGATCTTCCAGCTAACTTATCTCCAAAAGTTATCAGTCATCTCAGAAAAGTTTGGGTTGCTGGTAAAAAGTTAAATCTTATAGCTCAGTAAAAAACTTTCTACTTTTATTTATTATTTTTTAATCTGTATATCTTAATTCCATCTTTTATGTTTAGGATCATTAATATTATATTTATTAGTCCTGCTAATAGTTCAATTATTTGTATTATATAAAAAGTTTGATTGAAAAACATTCTAGATGCTAGATAGTTTAGGACTATAGCAGAAGGTATAAGTATAAATATTCCATTAAATGTAATAAGAATCATTCTTTTCTTTTTTTTAGTTACGATACCTTTTTTTGATTTTGTCATTATAGACCCACTTATGCCAGTTGCTACAATAAAGGGTATTAAAATAAACAAACCCGGGAATAATATAAGTTTTTTTACTATTGCTATATTTTCATAATTACCTAATACCTCACTAACTACAGTAGCAGAGAAGAACAAAGTGATACAAAAAGTAGCCATAAGTGCAGAAAGTTTATGTATTATAATTTTCATGATATGTAAGTTAGATTAAAGTATTATATAAATTTGATGTTATATTACATTTTTTAATATGTCAACATGTTGTCGGATTTGGAGTTATGAAAAAAGAAATAATATTTACTAACCTCGTACTAGAAACATTTAAAGCTAGTGGAATACTAAATATACAGGGTGATAATTTAACAAAAGAGTTTGGACTTACATCTTCTAGATGGAAAATATTAGGAGCAATTAAACTATCTAAAGCTCCTATGACGATAGTAGATATATCTAGTTATATGGGACAAAGTCGTCAGGCTGTACAAAGAATAGTGAAGACAATGATTAATGAAGGTTTAGTGAAGCAAGTAGATAATCCAAGGCACAAACAATCTAAATATATAGAGCTAACAAAAAAAGCTAATGATATATATGAGCTCTTAGATGAAAAGCAGTCAAAATGGGCTAAAGAAAGTTCTAGCTGTTTTAATGAGTCAGATTTGTGTATTGCTTTAAATGTTTTGAATCATATAAATAAACTATATTCATAGTTGAATTTATAAAATTTAATAGATAAGGGAAATAGAAAATTTTGTAAAGCTGTGAGTATTGATTTATTATATTCTCAAATAAATAATTTCTTGTGTATTATTCTATTTACTGATCTAAAGTTGTATAATTCATCGGACTATCTATACAATAATTTTTTTCTATAAATGAGTAACTATATTTTTATAGTTTCTGCGCCTTCTGGTGCTGGCAAAAGCTCCTTATTAAAAGCTTTTTTAGAAACTGAAATTGGCAAAGAAAATTTTGCTGTTGCAACATCACATACAACTAGAGATCCTCGGATAGGTGAAACTAATGGTAAAGAGTATCATTTTGTTTCAATTATAGAGTTTGAAAAGATGCTAGATGCTAATGGCTTTATTGAATATGCCAAAGTTTTCAAAAACTACTATGGGACATCTAAATCTGAAATAGATAAGTTGCTTGCTCAAGGTAAAAATATAATACTTGAGATTGATTGGCAAGGTGCTCAGCAAACAAGATCTATATATGGACACAAGGCAAAGAGTATATTTATTTTACCTCCGTCTATGGATGAGTTGAGAAAGCGTCTAGAAATTAGAAACACAGACTCTAAAGACATTATAGACTATCGAATGAGTCAAGCAGAGTCTGAAATCTCTCATGCAGGTGAGTACGATTATCAGCTTGTAAATGATGATTTTAGTCAATCATTAGAGCAACTATGTAAATATTTCGAAGAAAATATCCAAAGCTAATAACTAAGGAGACATTTGGATGTTAAATCAAAAACTTATAAAAGACAAAATATCACAAGCTAGACAAGAGTTACCTAGTTTGAAAATAAAAGATACTGAAAAGCAACAATATATGCATGAAATACAAGAACTATTGAAGCAGCATAATGCTTGCTTGGTAGCACATTATTATGTTGATGCAGAAATACAAGAGTTAGCAGAAAAAACTGGTGGTTTTGTTGGCGATTCGCTTGCTATGGCAAAGTTTGGTCTTGAAAGTGAATGCGATACTCTCGTGGTTGCGGGTGTTAGATTTATGGGTGATTCTGCTAAGATCCTTAGTCCTGAGAAAAAAATTCTTATGCCAACCTTAGAAGCTGAGTGTTCGCTAGATTTAAGCTGTAGTAATGATGAGTTTAAAAAGTTTATAGAAGCCAATCCTGATAGGGAAGTTGTTGTATATGTTAATACATCTGCGGAGATTAAAGCGCTAGCTGACTGGACTGTGACATCATCAAATGCTTTAGAAATATGCTCACATCTGCATAAGCAAGGTAAAAAATTACTTTGGGGACCTGATAGATTTCTAGGAGATTGGATTATAAAACAAACAGGGGCTAATATGCTACTATATGATGGTAGTTGCATAGTACATGAAGAGTTTAAGGCACAAGCGCTTGATGATCTGATGCTTGAATATCCTGATGCTGCGGTTTTGGTACATCCTGAGTCACCTGCTGAGATTATAAAAAGAGCCGATGCGGTAGGATCAACTTCTCAATTAATAGCTGCAAGTAAAGAGATGGACAATGATAAGTTTATCGTAGCGACTGATACAGGTGTGTTTTATAAAATGAAACAGTTATCACCGCATAAACAATTTATTCCAGCACCTACAGCAGGTCGTGGTGCAACATGTCAATCATGTGCAAAATGTCCATGGATGAAGCTAAATCAACTTAAGAATCTAAAAGATTGTTTGATTAATCAAGATAATGAGATATTTGTAGAAGAAACAGTGCGCCAAAAAGCTCTTATTCCTCTAAACAGAATGATAAATTTCTAAGGAAGTATTATGTCTGAAATAATGTTAAATACTAATCAGATTACTAGTGTTCCAGAGAATGTTATTAAAAAATTAGTATCAGAGTCTTTAGTCGAAGATATTGCAGATGGTGATATTACTGCGCAGCTTGCCGAAGATGTAGATACGACAGCATTTTGCATTACACGTGAAGATATGATTTTATGTGGCCAAGAGTTTGCTAATGAAGTTATAAATCAAGTGGATAAAAATATCCAGATAATATGGTTTTATGATGATGCAGACAAAATATCTGCTGGTGAGAAGATTTTTGAGCTTAGGGGAAATGCTCGGAGTATTTTAACAGCAGAGAGAGCAATGCTTAATTTTATTCAGATGCTTTCTGCTACAGCTACAGCAACAAATAATTTAGTTAAATTGATTGCTGATCATAAGACAAAGCTTCTTGATACGCGTAAAACTATTCCAAGTTTTCGTATGGCTCAAAAATATGCTGTTAAATGTGGTGGAGGATTTAATCATCGCATAGGCTTATTTGACGCATATTTGATCAAAGAGAATCACATCCGCTCAGCTGGCGGCATTGCAAAGGCTGTTTCAAAAGCTGCTCGTTTACAACCTACAAAAACTATAGAAGTTGAAGTGACTAATCTTGATGAGTTAAATCAAGCGATTCAAGCTGGTGCTAATATCATTATGCTAGATAATTTCTCAATCGAGGATATAAACAAAGCAGTCGAGATTGCTAAAGGTAAAGTAGCGCTTGAGGTATCTGGTAATATAGATAGTAACTCTATAGTCGAAATAGCTAAAACGGGTGTGGATTTTATATCTGTTGGGGCAATTACTAAACATATTACGGCGATAGATTTATCCATGCAGGTTCAATTATAAAAATGATTACTAGAAAACATGATGTAGTTATAGTTGGAGGAGGATTAGCTGGTATAGTAGCCACTATTGAGTTAGCTGAGCATGGATTAAATGTGGCTTTGATTTTTGATCAAAAATTAAGTCATAGCGCAAGCTCGTATGCTCAAGGTGGAATCGCAGCAATAGTTTCTGAGGAAGATACCATACAATCACATGTAAACGATACATATATAGCTAGTGGTAAGATTGCAAATCTTGATAGTATTACAAAAGTAGTGACAGAATCTAACTCCGCAATATCGTGGTTAGAAGAGCATGGCGTAGAGTTCGATAGGAAGTCAGATGGTAAATATAGCTTACATTTGGAGGGAGGTCACTCCTTAGCAAGGATTTTGCATATTAAAGATTATACTGGTCGAGCTGTTATTACTAAGTTGTACGAAAATCTTGATAGATTAAAGAATATCACTATATATTCTGAACATAATGTTATTGAATTGATTAAAAAAGATAATAAATGTATAGGCTTATATACTCATGATGTAAATCATAATGTGACCAAGTTTATTGCAAAGAAAGTAATGTTAGCTTCAGGAGGTGCATCAGGGCTATACAAATATGTAACTAATGCAACAGCTGGCACTGGAAACTCTATGATAATGGCTTATGATATTGGTTGTGAGCTTGAGAATTTAGAATTTACACAATTTCATCCAACGTGTTTTTTTGCTCGAAATGGAGATCCTGTATTAATATCAGAGGCTATTCGTGGTAGTGGAGCAGTACTAGAAACTGAGAAGGGCTTACGAATAATGAAGTCAGTCCATGAAAGACAAGACTTAGCTCCTAGAGATATTGTTGCACGACAAATATACATAAATATGCAAGCTGGAAGAGATATTTACCTAAATGCTACTCACTTGAGCTCTAGTCAATGGCAAGAAAATTTTCCGTACATATATCAGAAGTTATTAGATAATAATATTGACCCTACGAATGATAGAATCCCAATATCTCCGGCAGCGCATTATAGTTGTGGAGGGATTAGTGTAGATAAATATTCCCAAACTAATATCGATGGACTTTATGCAGTTGGTGAGGTTTCTTGTACTGGTCTTCACGGAGCAAATAGGCTTGCGAGTAATTCACTATTAGAATGTATTGTGTATGCACTTGCAGCTAGTAAACATATTTTAATAAATATAAAAGATACTTATCTAGAGGACAATCAACAGTTAAAATTAGTTGAATCTCATTGTGATTATACAAAACAAATCACTCATATACGCCAATTAATGTGGGATAGTGTTGGATTAGTTAGAAAGCAAAATGAGTTAATAAATGTCTATAAAGAGCTAGAAGTATTAGAAAAATCTATTGTCCATAATTATGATTTAGAAAATTACGATTTAAAATTAGAGGCTTATCGTAAAGTAATCAAGTTAGCTAAACTTTCTGTAGAACAAGCATTAAATAGAAAATATAGTGTAGGAAGCCACTTTCTTAGGTCTTAATTTTTAAATATTAATTGTTTTATTCTAATCACAGTTACTCCAATTAACATTGCATATATAAAATTGATGAAAATAGGAATAACATAGCCAAAAGAATACATAAACACACCATCAAGAAAGACTAAAGTTTGCTCTGGAGTTTTATCAAAATATATAGCAAACCATTGTATAAAATTTTCACTAAAGAATAACTGATTTGCTACATGAATTTTTGTAGTAAAGATAATATTGCAAAGAGCTCCAACAAATATTCCAGGATCAGTTAGTAAGTGTCTATAATCTATACTACTAATTTTTATAGTTTTTGTATGAACAATTTGTAAATGATTATATTCACATAAAACAAAAACTATCAGAAAAATAATAATGTAGATTTTAAAATTAGTGGGTGGTAGTTTGTTTAACAAATATAGCTTGATTATTAAAGTTACTAGAATGCAAAATATAAAAGAGAAAATATATATTTGTGCACTTAAGTAAGAGCCTAGTATTAAAATAAACGAACAGAATATCAACCAGTTAAATAATCTAAGCAATTTTGGTTTGATAATATTTGCATGATCTTCTATGTTATCAGAGCTTTCAGGCTCTGAAGAATCAGTAGAAATTTTACTTTTAAAAAACATAAGGCAATTAATTAATTTTTTACATATTATGGGCTTTTAAAAGTTTTTGTAAACCATTATAGTATCTTTACTATATTAGGAGTTTTATTATATATGAAAAAGTATCTATTAATGTTGGTGAGTATATCAATATTTGGTATGTCATTTGCAATGACACCAAGTAGCTTTATAGCTAAACCTACGCCAAGTAAATATGAGTCTGAAATCATGCACGCCGATGAGCAAATTATAAAGAGTATAGCCGAGCGACAGGAGTTAAGAAGTAAGATGTTGGATTTACAAAAAGAGCAAAACTTACCAGATTCAGATCCGTTCCAAGATAAGGACTTAGAAGCTACGCGTACAAATTTTGCAATAGAGTATAATGTTAATCCTAAACTTGTGGATGAGATTTTTAGTATTTTGAACTCTCCGGATCAGAATACACCAAAGTAGTTTTTAAATAATGTATATAAGAGGTGATGGAATGTCGATTTACGACTTTAAACTAACTAAAAACGATGGTTCGGAATATTATTTACCGAAAGATAAAGTCCTTTTGATTGTTAATGTTGCAAGTAAGTGTGGGTTTACTAAACAATACAGGGGACTTCAGCATTTGCATAAAATACATCCGGATTTAGAGATAGTAGCTTTCCCTTGTAACTCGTTTGGAGGGCAAGAACCCGGTAGTGATGAAGAGATTAAAAACTTTTGTGAAACTAACTATGATGTTACTTTCCCAATAATGAAAAAGACAAAAGTAAATGGTAAAGATGCTGAACCTATATTTGAATATCTCAAGGATAAGGCAAGAGGCGTACTAGGTACAGAACGTATAAAATGGAATTTTACAAAATTTTTAGTATCAAAAGATGGTGAGACTGTCATTAGATATGCGCCTAAAACAATTCCTGAAGATCTAATATCTGATATCGAGAATTTTCTTAAAGATTAAGTTCAAAAATCTGTATAATTTATTTATCTCTGTTTTAAATTCTAAAATATGATTTCGACTTCATTATCTTATATATCATCTTTATTACTTATATGTAGTCTTATAGTTTTGTTATCAAGTAAATCAAAATCAAAATTATTTGAATATTTTCCAGCGATTGTAATTATTTATTTTGTCATAGTAGTACTTTCAGCTATGGGATTTTGGGATTCAAAATCTTCAGAAATTATTCAAACAAGATTACAGCTTCAAGATTTAATATTGCCTGTGATGTTATTTTTGATGCTTATTCGCTGTGATATTAGAGTAGTTATAAAGCTAGGTAGAAAATTACTTATAGCATTTTTTGGAGCTACAGTAAGTATCATGATAGCTTTTGTCATAATGTATTTGACTGTTGGTAAGTATATATCGCCAGATGCTTGGAAAGGATTCTCAGCTTTATCAGCAAGTTGGATGGGTGGTACTGGTAATATGATAGCTGTTAAGCAAGCTCTTAGTACTCCTGATAATCAGATGGGCTATATACTATTGACAGATTCTATTAGTTATTCTATTTGGTTTGCTTTTCTGTTTGCGCTAATTTCTCGAGCAAATATATTTGATAAATGGACAAAAGCCGAATGTATTGAGGAACATATACGCAAAGTAGATATCAATAATCCTTATGATGTCAAAGGCGATATTAACTTTGTTGGAATATTTGTACTAATTGCAATGGCATTTACTGCTACTGATATAGCAAAGATTTTATCAAGTTATTTACCAGTAACAGATTTAATATCTGCTAAGACTTGGACAATACTGCTAGTAACACTATTTGGGTTTGTAGGTGCTATGACTCCATTAGCCAAAATTAGAAGTGATAGTATTATTGCAAGTATCTTCTTATATTTTTTGGTCGCACTTATAGCATCAGGCTCAAGTTTCAAAGGGTTTTCTCAAGCACCGATATACATAGTTTGTGGACTTATGGTTCTTGTTATTCATGCTATACTTATGATAATAATTGCCAAGATATTTAGGCTAAACTTAGCAATGTGCTCTATTGCCTCTTTAGCAAATATTGGTGGAATAGCAGGAGCACCTATATTAGCAAGTGCATATACAAGAAGTTTGGTATCTATCGCAGTTGTTATGGCTTTACTTGGGTTTTTGATTGGTACCCAAGGTGGATTAATTGTAGCTAAGGTACTTTCAGGATTTGCAATATGAGTAAGATAATTGATATAAAAACATCTATCATCAAAATACCTCTTAAAAGAACATTTATAACAGCTGTACGAAGTACAAACCATATTGATTCCTTAGCAGTTGAGCTAACTTTAGATAATGGAGTTAAAGGTTATGGTGTATCTCCAGCAACCACAGCGATTACTGGAGATACGTTGCAGGGTATGCAATATATTATTCGTGAGATATTTGCTCCAGTGATACTTGGCTCAGATTTATCTGATTACAAACAAACTTTAGAACTAGCTTTTAAAAAAGTGATGTTTAACTCCGCTGCTAAAATGGCTATAGATTTGGCGTATCATGATTTATTAGCCAAAGAGCAAAATATGTCTGTTGCTATATTACTTGGAGCTAAAGCAAATTCTATAGTAACTGATGTTTCTATAAGTTGTGGAAGTGTTGCAGAAACTATACAAAATATTCAAAATGGTGTGGAAGCTAACTTTACGGCTATTAAGGTTAAAACAGGTGCTGATTTTAATAGAGATATCCAGTTGCTTAAAGCTCTTGATAATGAGTTTAGTAAAAACATTAAATTTAGGTTTGATGCTAATCAAGGTTGGAATCTAGCACAAACAAAGCAATTTATCGAGGAGATAAACAAATATAGTTTAAATGTAGAGATAATCGAGCAACCTGTTAAATATTACGATATAAAAGCAATGGCAGAGATTACTAAATTTAGTAATATTCTTATAGTTGCAGATGAGTTAGTATTTGATGCCAAAGATGCAGAACGAGTTATAGATGAACAAGCGTGTAACATGATTAATATTAAACTTGCAAAAACAGGTGGTATTTTAGAAGCTCAAAAAATCAAGAAATTAGCAGACAGTGCAGGTATATCATGTATGGTGGGGTGTATGATGGAGTCACCAGCAGGTATTTTAGCTACAGCGAGTTTTGCATTAGCAGAAGATATTGCAGTAGCTGATCTTGATCCTTTAGACTGGGTAGCTAAAGATTTGTATAGTGATTATATTACATTTAATGAGCCTAATATTATTCTAAAAGATAATCTAAATGGTTTTGGTTTTAATCTCTAAGTAGTACATATAACTATGAGTAAAGATAAAGTTGTAATTTTGGTACATGGTTTTATTAAAAATAGTAAAGACATGTCATCTTTAGCTAATTTTTTAAAAGATGGTTATGATGAGGTTATAGCAGTTGACTTACCAACAACATTTGTAAGTGTTGATGTAGCAGTTAATAAACTATGTCAAATTGTAAAAAGTATTCCATCATCAAAGTCGTTGATATTTGTAGCTCATAGTATGGGTGGGATAATATCATGTATGACTATTGATAAGTTACAGCTTACGAATGTTGAAAAGTGTGTATTTATAGCTTCTCCATTTGCTGGCTCAAGAGTCGCAGATTTTGGTGATAGGATTCCTTTTTATTCTAGAGTGCTAAAACCAAATAAAGATCTCAAAGTAACAGATAAGTATTTAGAAATTTGTAATCGAGTAGCAGACAAAGTATCAGTAGGTCTTATTGCTGGTAATAAGTATTCTAAACTTAATTTTTTAGCAAGACTATGTCTGAGAAATGAGCATGATGGTTTGGTAGAAGTATCATCAGTGTTTTCTATAAACAGTCTTGATAGAATTACTATAAATAAAAATCATAGTCAAATTCATCATGATGAAGAAACTCTTACTAAAGTATCATTTTTCTTGAAGACTGGCAGGTTTCTATCTTAAAAATTAAGTTATCTAGTATTAAGAACGAGGCTTGCACGCGAGATTCATTTCTGGCTCTGAGAATGAATTGTGACCCACCTCATGAGCATATCTACAATTTTTACTATTAAGCTGGGTAGCTTCAAAGAATTTGTTATCATTAGTGTGTATTGAGAATCCTTGATTAAACAAGATTATAGATGTGATCAATAGAGCTATTTTTTTCATTTTTTTTCCATCAAGTTTTAATTTTATTGGTATTATGGCAGGTAAATTATATATGTAAAACTAATGATTTTTATATTTCATATTAGTTTAACTTATAAATGGATATTGATTTAGAGATCTTTTATCTGATCATATATCATGCTGGATACTAGATAGATAATAGATAGTCATTAATATACAATGATTTAGTCGTGAAAATACAAGGAGATGTATATGAATAAAAAGAAAGTTCTTTGTATAGGATGGGAGCCAAATTCTGTTGATTACTCCAAATATCCTGGTATGGATCCCGAAAGGCTTCGTAGTGTACTTGAAGTAGATTTACAAAAGTTAAATGATATTGGTTATGATGCTCAAATGGGATATATAACTAGTGAAGAATCTGCAGTTAAAGAGGTTGTTGATCTACTTTCCAATAGAAGGTTTGATATTGTTCTAATAGGTGCAGGTGTACGTAAAGATGATGATTGTTTTTATCTATTTGAAAAATTAGTGAACGTAGTTCATCAATATGCAACTACTGCAAAAATTTGTTTTAATACAGGACCAACGGATAGTGTACAAGCGGTTCAGCGCTGGGATTTATAACTTACTCTAAAAGGTATTTTATGATATCAAAAGTTTTATCTTTCACTTATTATATTTATAGACTTAGTAATTTTTAGGATTTTTAAAAGTGTATTTCTTAACAGAAAAACAAAACCGTGAAATTGAAGAGTATGCTATTTCTCAAGGATTAAATCTAATCGAAAATGCTTCAGATGAAATTGTTAAATTGATTAGTGCTAAGTTTGATAAACAAAGTAAAGTTTTAGTAATAGCGGGTTCTGGCAATAATGCTAGTGATGGAATTGCAGCTGCGATCAAGCTTTTAAATAATGGCTATAGTGTTGATGTTTATAGAGTTTTTGCTAAGGGAAATCAAGACAACCAAAACTATTATCAAAAGTTTTCAAAGTTAAAGACTCCTTTAGATAAATTGCCGGATATTAATAATTATGATGTCGTAATCGATGGAATATTCGGTATAGGATTAGATAGAGATTTACAAGGTGATATTTTAGAACTTGTTAAAGTTATAAATCAAAATTCAAAATACACATTAGCTATAGATGTACCGAGTGGATTAGGTGCTTTTAATGCCAAAGTATATGGTGATGCTATCGAAGCTAATGAGACAATTACATTCTTAGCAGATAAGCAAGGGCTACACACAGGTGATGGTTTAGATTATGCTGGTCAGGTAACTGTCAAAGAGCTGATTGATAATCAAAATATCAATATTACTCAATCAGGCTATCAAGTTTATAAAAATCATGTTCAAGATATAAATCTTGATAATATCCTTAGGAAAAAGAAAAATACCAATAAAGGTACTTATGGTCATCTAGCTATAATAGGCGGTAATGTTGGTATGAATGGAGCTTTGCAATTAGCTAGTAAAAGCTCGTTATATAGTGGTTGTGGTAAGGTCTCGATGATATCTTTAGATAAAGACTTTCGTGCTGATATGTCTATACCTGAGCTAATGACAAAACCATTAAAAATTATTAGCAAAAATTTAGCGATTTTCTCAGCTTTGGCAGTAGGGGTTGGTTTTGATACAACTGATGACTCTCGACAAGTTTTACAGTTAATAATTGATAACTTAACTCAATCAGCGATTTTTGATGCAGATGCCTTAAATATAATCTCAACTAATCAACAAATTAGAGAAAAATTTATCCAATTAGAAAATAAAATAATAACACCACATCCTGCAGAAGCAGCAAGACTACTTGGCTGTACTACCAAAGAAGTCCAAGATGATAGATTTGTAGCAGTTAGAGCATTAGCTAAAAAGTATAACGCCACAGTAGTACTAAAAGGAGCTGGAAGCCTAATTTGTAAATCTGATGAAATCTATATAAATGCTACAGGCAATCAAGGTATGGCAGTGGCAGGGCAAGGAGATGTGTTGTCTGGAATTATTGGAGCGTTCTTAGCTCAAGGTTTGGATACTCTATCAGCAAGTAGATTAGCTGTATATGTTCATGGTTTAGCTGGAGATAATATCGTTAAAAAACTAGGTGGATATGTTGGAATATTTCCTAGTAGAGTGGCTGAGGAGATTAGTATTATTTTGAATAATTATTAGTTGTCAATAAGTCATTTTTAAAACTCTTATCTAAAATCGTCAACACATCATCATGAAATCTTTCTCTTTTTTGATGTGTAGATCTACCACAGAACAACTCAGCGAATCTACTAGTTGGCCATTCAGCATCGACATGGACAGCTCCATCAACTTTGATAAAAGTATTATCTTTTAGATTTATTATGAAGTCTTTGTAGTTATTATTGGCATTACATGCGCTTGCTGAGGCAGCTATTATATAGGTTGGGCAATTTATATTCTTGGCAGCTTGAGAGCCAAGATTGCCTACATCTACAGGGTCTAATCCTATCCAAAGCTTGACCCTAGTATTCTCTGATGTCGCTATCAAAGTAGCTAATCCTCCAGCGGAGAAACCAACCAAAGCAAGATTATTATTTATAATGCTTGTATAGCTGGTATTGCTATAGATATAGTTTATTAGTTCAGATATAAATTTAGCATTTCTATTATGATTAGCCCAAAATGGTAGATTAGGCACTACTACAAAATATCCATGGCTAGCTAGGAAATTCCCCCAACCAGACATATTATCTTTTGATCTTGAGAAACCATGTACGACTATAACTACTGGTAAATTTCGATTAGATTTTTGATAAAAAATATCGTAGTTGGAACTCGCAATATTTAGAGAAATATTAGCCGTTTCTTTGATAATTTTAGATGAGTTTTTGCTATCTTGAGCATTTGACATACTAAAAGTAAAAAATATAGAAAACAAAATAAAACTAAGAGAAAACTTAGTTTTTAGCATCAGATTTAATTAAGAGTCGATTTCTATATCACTAAATTGGATATCCATAACATTATTTTGAGCATCAACTACTTCTACATAAGTTATAGTTTCACCACCTTTTAGGGTTACTTCTTTAAGAGCTTTTGACAGTAATTCAGTTTTAGGAGTTAATACTAATGTCCAATCATCTGTAGTACCGCTAAATTTAGTATTGAAATTATCGTAGATTACTTTTGAGTCACCCTCTAATACAGATAAGAATACTTTAGAGAATGAGAATACCATTGGGCTATCTTCTTCACCAAATACAGATTTTGGACTATCTGCAGTCTTAATTGTAATAGTATCTTTTGTTGCTTTTAGAGAAGATTTAAACGGTTTCTCTTGGTTCCACTCTAACCCATCTTTCTTAGATAGCTCAAATTCACCAGATGCAAGAATAGGCTTGTCCAAACCTTGAATTTTGCGTGATTGGATGAAGTGACCAGAATAGTTATCATTTTTAACTAGCTGTTCTTCTACTTTAGCAAAGTCTGCTGAAGGGGCAGCATAAACTAATCCACTAACTAATATACTTGTAGCAATCGCAACTTTCTTTAACATTTTATATCTCCTGTATAATTTTTATAAATTTAGTTCCAAACTAAGTATTATTAATATTACATATATAACCTTAGTATACTAGACTTATAGATAAGTAAATTATAAAAATTAACAAATATTAATAATCTTATTCATATATGAATAGATACTAATAGTAATTCTTAGCTTAAATTAAAAAGGTGTAATATCGTGGAAAACATCATCTACAATTTGAAAAGGAAGTTTTAATATACAACTATTTAAACTAATGCAACAGATAGCAATTGAGCAAGCAAACAAAACTTTTTTTAATTTCATAACTTATGATTAATATATTAAATTTTCTATATATATTATAGGACTAAAAATTACTTTTCTAGAGATGTCTTTTATTTGTTATAATATTTCATAATACCTAGATAGGCAACTATAGTGAAACATCAACTTAAATGGATGGCATGGGAGACAACTAGGCGTTGTAATCTTAAATGCGTGCATTGTCGTTCATCTTCAGAATGTGAAGTAGTAGGACATCCAGATTTCTCTACTGAGGAAGGCTTTAGAATCATTGATAATATAGTGGAATTTGCTAACCCTGTATTAGTACTCTCTGGAGGAGAGCCACTTTTGCGAGCAGATATTTTTGAGCTAGCAAAATATGGTGCTAATAAAGGTTTACGTATGGCTTTAGCTACTAATGGTTCATTAGTTACTGATGAGATTTGTGAGAAAATTAAAAACTCAAGTATAAGCATAGTATCTTTAAGTATAGATGGAGCTACAGCTGAGACTCATGATGATTTTCGTAGTCAAAAAGGTGCCTTTGAAGCAACTGTAAATGCCGCTAAATTATTTAAAAAACATGGTATACCATTCTTGATAAATTCATCATTTACCAAACGTAATCAACATGAGATCAAGGATGTTTATAAACTAGCAAAATCACTTGAAGCTACAGCATGGTATCTGTTTATGATTGTGCCGACAGGGCGTGGTGAAGAGCTTATGCAAGAGTTGATAGATATCGATGATTATCAAGATATCCTAAATTGGCACTATGATATGGAAGCCGATGAGCAAGATATGCTTGTGCGTCCAACGTGTGCACCACATTATTATCGTATCCGTTTTGAGCGTAATAAAGAAGATGGAGCAAAAGTTCGCTCTAGAGCTCTTAGCTTTGGTACTGGTGGTGGTAAAGGGTGTATAGCTGGGCAAAGTATATGTTTGCTAGATGTTGATGGTAATGTTTATCCATGTAGTTATTTACCTGTGAGTGCAGGTAATGTCAAAGAGAAATCATTTGCAGATATTTGGCAAAATAGTGATGTGATGTATGATATGCGTGATTTTAGTGCTTATGAAGGTAAATGCGGTTCATGTGAATTTATCAAAATTTGCGGAGGCTGTAGAGCTAGAGCTTATAATATCCATGGTAGCTATCTTGCAGAAGAGCCATTTTGTAATCACATGCCAATTAGAATGAAATAATTAGTTAGAATAATTTATAGATATTACTGTCTTTCTAAACCAACTACATCACTCATATTAACAATTTCAATAACTTTTTCTTTTGGAGTAGGCTTGATTATATGCTTGTTTGCTTCTGGAGGCACATCAGTAAAATTCATAGCATTTAGATCATAACTGATATATCCTTCGTTAATACCTGCTGCATAAACTCCAGTAGGGCTATTACCTTGATATGCTGCAATATCTTTATATGAGACTATTAGGTTTTTTAGATCTTTAATAGTAGTCCATAAAGTCATAGAAACCTCATATGGTGGTACAGCGACATTATTAATAATTGATGAAGCATGGAAACAAGCTTCTCTATTTGATTGAGGCTCAGGAACTAGTTGAGAGAGAATATAAGCTCTGACAAACCTAGATACTCCACTGAAGTCTCCAGGCATACCTATCAATTGAGCAACCTCAGGACGAGAACTTGAAACAGTATCTTTATAGTTTATTGTTTTATCAGAAAATTGACTATTGCTACCCTCAAATGGTTCTAATAAAGATTTATATTCTTTGATATTCTCTAAATGCCAATCATAAGTAGGTGCATTAGTTAAGACATTACCAGCATTTTTATGAATGTACATTTTACCACCAATAAACTCTATCACAGCACTGTTGCCATTAGCATCTCTTAGACACATGTGAAGAGGAATATTTTTTATATATATGCCATCTTTTAACTTTACAGCACTATTCACTATCTGATACTCAGATATTAATTTAAGAGCATCAGCTACATCTTTTGCCATAGCTAACAAAAAATTACCTAACTCATACACCGCTAGTGCAGGCCTATTATCATTATCATCATAACTTGGATATACCGTACCATCTAAATACAAGATACTATATGAAAAGCCTTGAGTATTTAAACCATCTGTTACATAACTCTCAAATCCTAATCTACAAAAGTAACCATATTTTGAAGTCCACTTAGCGATTCTGCTTTCAGGAATTTTATCAGCATCTATTACAACATCTGTTACATTTTCAATACCGACATAACCCCAACCATTTTTAAAGGCAATATTTATTGGAAAATCCATAGATCTTGCTTCGATTTTGTATTGATTTTTATTTATAAAAACATTAGTACACATAGTAATCTTACCTTTCAAATTTCATTGCTGGTGCTATACTTACAATATTAATACTACATTATTTTGGAATATAAGAGAATGACTCAAGAGTTTAATAAGATTGTTTTATACAGAATGGTAACACCAGAGAAAACTTGTCCGTATGGTTTAAAAGCAAAAGCGTTATTTGAAGAAAAGGGTTGGTGTTTTGAAGACCATATTTTAAAAACTAGAGCTGAAACAGATGCTTTTAAACATAAGTATAATTTAGAAACTACACCTTTAATATTTATTGATGATAAACAAATTGGTGGTTATAGTGATTTGCTTGAGTTCTTAGGTCAGAAATGAATCAGCAGTTAAAATACTTTGTCTTGTCAACTAAGGTATTACCTGAACATATCGATCCAAATAACCATCTTAATAATATTGTCTATCTTCAATGGATGCAGGATGTGGCTATTGAGCATGTCAAGGCTAATGGCGTATTTGACGTTACAGAGGCTCATGGGCTGACATGGTTTGCTAAGAAGCATACTATAGAGTATCTATCGCAAGGATTTTTAGGTGATGATATCGCTGTAGTTACGTGGGTAGAGAGTATTACCAAGATTTCTACATTTAGAAAGTATCATATTTATAGAAAGTCAGATAAAGCTCTTCTGTGTAAAGCAGATACCCTTTGGGTAATGATAAATGCTCAGAAAGGCAGACCTGCAAAAATACCAACAGAATTAGTTGAAATATTTGATAAATATAATAACTATGAGATTAATAATATTGATAGCTTAATCTAGAAACTAACTTTTAAATTATTTTTTATTATTTTTGACGACTTCTACTGGACCATGATCATCGCAGTGATCTCCATGAGGATGGTGTAATCTACCATCAACAATATAGTCTATATGGTCCCCATGAGGTACTGCCTCATGTCCACAATCTGGACCATGAACATGATCACAACATTCATCCTTGATTGGCTTACACCCATCTGGATTATTAGCTGTGACATCTAGCGTATGCTCATCATAGTGATCATTGTGCTCATGATGAAGATGCCCATCATGTATATAATCATAGTGATCGCCATGTTTAATTTTAGTATGACCACAACCATCCTTATGTTCATGATCGTGATTTTCGTGTACTTTACATTTACTCATAAACTTCTCCTATGTAGGTTTACACTGTTATTTTAACATTTTTTGTCTTAGACCCTCAAATAAATATATAGTGGCTGCTTGAGCTACATTAAGAGATTCAATATCACTTAATGTTGGTATCATCGTCTTTTGGCCTACTGAAAAGTCTTGGATACCATTAGCCTCCTCACCAAATACTAAGATACTATCATTTAATCTAAATTCTCTAGAATAGCAAGAAACTCCCTCATGTGGTGTTGTTAGCCAAATTTTTCGTTCTTTCAGTGCTGGATAGTTTCTTACAGCGCTTAGATTTTCAAAATATCTAAAATTAAGACTAAACTGTGCTCCCATACCAGCTCTTATAGCTTTGGGGTTAAAAGGATCTACAGTGCCATTTATAAGCACTATCTCTGTTAAGCCAACTGCAATGGCTGTCCTTAATATTGTGCCAATATTTCCAGGGTCTTGAATTCTATCTAGTACTAGAATGAAATCATCCTTAAATTCAATGTCAGATGGGGTATCTCTTTTCTTAGCTAAGATTAGCACTCCTTGGGAGTTTTGTGTCTGTGTTAGTTGATGGAAATCTTTCTCTGGAAGAGTATGTTTTATATCAGTAGGGTAGTCATCACTATCGGAGCTTTCTGTTGTTAATAATGCGACTATGTCTTTCTTGGGTAGTCTTGTTAAAGCTTCATTACAGCATCTTAACCCTTCTATAACATAGTATATAGACTTTTTTCTACCTTGAGGTGAATGAAGTTTTTTGATTTCTCTGAGTAGTTTTTGACTTAGATTTTTCATTGAGTAAATATCTAAAATATTTTGGTTGATATTGTATGGGTTTTAATCATGAGATTAAATAGTTACCGTATGTATTTTTGATATAGATACATATAAATGTTATGGTAATATAAATTTTATTCAATATTGGGAATTATTATGCAACGAGAAAAGGGTGCCTATGCGCCAGTTTTTTATCCTGCAATTATTTTAGCTATCATTCTTTCTTTATCGGGGATTTTTTATCCAAATGAGTTTGCCAGTCATATTCAAAACTTACAAAATTTAATTTTGGAGAAATTTGGTTGGACATACATATTGGCAATGAGTATATTTTTGTGTTTGTGTTTGATATTAATGTTCAGTCGATTTGGAGATATCAAACTCGGTCAAGATCATGATTTACCAGAGTATTCAAATGTTTCATGGTTTGCTATGTTATTTGCAGCAGGTATGGGAATTGGTTTGATGTTTTATGGAGTTGCAGAGCCTTTGAAGCATTTTTTAGCGCCACCTAATATATCCTCAGACCAATTAGAAGTCGTTAAAGAAGCTATGAATACGACATTCTTTCACTGGGGAGTAGAAGCCTGGTCTGTATATGCTATTGTTGGTTTATCGCTAGCTTATTTCGCTTATAGACATGATTTACCATTATTACCTCGTTCAGTACTTTATCCAATTTTAGGTAAACATATATATGGTCCTATAGGTCACGCAATAGATGTATTTGCTGTTTTAGGGACTTTATTTGGTGTTGCTACATCTCTAGGTTTTGGTGCAATGCAAGTAAGTGCAGGGATGAATTTTTTGACAGGTTTACCTGATACCATAAATATGCAAGTTATATATATTGTATTTATTGTAGCATTAGCGACTATATCTGTTGCATTAGGACTTGATAAAGGTATTAAAGCATTAAGTAACTTTAATATTGTATTAGCAGTAGTACTATTAGCTTTTGTATTATTGTTAGGTAATACAGCAGGGTTGGTACGTGATTATATCCAAAATATTGGCTACTATTTGAGTACTATAGTGAATCAGACCTTCAATCTCTACGCATATAATCGAGAGAATCAAGAATGGTTACAAAACTGGACTCTATTTTATTGGGGATGGTGGATAGCTTGGTCTCCATTTGTTGGGATGTTTATTGCTAAAGTATCCAAAGGAAGAACAGTTCGTCAGTTTACTATTGGTGTACTATTTATACCTGTTGGTTTTACATTTTTGTGGATGACTGTTTTTGGAAATTCTGCTATTGAAATAGCTATGAATGGTAATGGTGAAGCTTTGATAGATGCCGCAAATAATAATATACCAGTAGCATTATTTGAATTTTTACAACACTTTCCATTTTCTACAGTATTATCAATATTAGCAGTATTTTTGATTGTAACATTCTTTGTTACATCTGCAGATAGTGGTGCCTTAGTTATAGATATCTTAGCCACAGGTAATGCCAAACAATCAATGACATTACAGCGTATCGCTTGGTCAGTACTTAGCGGTTTGCTTGCAATATCTTTAATATTAGCAGGTGGATTACAGGCTCTTCAGTCTGCAACTATAATTAGTGCGTTTCCGCTATTATTTATCTTACTCTTAATGTGTATTTCTTTAATTAAATCTTTAAGGTTGGATTATTTGAGGCTTAAAAGTATTGAGACACATTCAACTGTTGTTCAATTTGCAAAAGCAAACACATCTTGGCAAAAAAGATTAGAAGCAATTGCTCATAAGCCATCGAAAGATCAGGCCATAGAGTTTTTACAAAAAGATGTCACAACAGCTATAATCGAAGTTGCGGATGAAATGGAAAAAAATGGTATTAATACAGAAGTTATTAGAGACCATGATCATATACAATTAACAATTTCAATAGAAGGTAATGAAGACTTTGTATATAGTGTTATGTTAAGAGCATATCAGTCAAAGTTGGACAATTATAATAGAGTCGAGGTGCTTTTGAGTCATGGTGGACAGTACTATGATATTATGGGATATTCAAAAGATCAGGTTATTGCAGATATAGTCAATCAATATGATAAACATTTGCATTACTTACATTTAGCTGTTGCTGATAAAGATATTCTTAATTAAGCATTGCGTAGTTGAGATTAAGTATCCACGCAAAACCTACCCATAAAAGATATGGTATAAGCAAGTACCCAGCAATTTTGTTTATATCTAGAAATACCTTTAGGTTCCATGCTATAAGCACCCATAAGATAGACATCTCAATAAGAGCTAAATCAATATTGTGCCAGCAAAAAAATATGAAGCTCCACAAAAAGTTTAAGCCTAACTGAATTGCGTAAATAATAAAATTTTTTTCTCTTAGAGCCTTTTGTTTGAATACTATCCATCCAGATATTGCAATCATAATATATAAAACTGTCCAAACTGGCGCAAATAACCAGTTAGGTGGTGCAAAAAAAGGATATTCAAGTTTTACAAACCATGTTGGAATGTTTGTTGATGTTAGGGTGCCGACACACATGCCTATTCCTAAAATAACTATTATAAAGAAAGTTAAAGAGATATAGTCTTTACTTTTTATATTACAAGTCAATTTGCTTTCTCCTTAATCGTGCTGAAAAATAGCTTTTAATATCATATAAATATTGTAGATTAGAATATACATTTTTTTGAGTTTATATGATAATTATTAACAATATTTAATAGCTAGAGGTCTTATAATGTTAAAAACTAAAAGTTTAACACCAGAACAATATGAAATTATAATTAATAAAGCTACGGAGCATCCTTTCACAGGAAGATACAATGATTTAGATCAAGCAGGTACGTACATCTGTCGTAATTGTGGTACACCATTATTCAAGGCTGATAGTAAATTTATTTCAACATGTGGGTGGCCTAGTTATGATATACATATTGATAACAATGTAAAAGAGTTACCAGATGCTGATGGCAGAAGGACAGAAATTCTGTGTAATAAATGTGATGGCCACCTGGGACATATATTTCATGGAGAAGGATATACTAAACTAAATACGCGTTACTGTGTCAACTCAGCATCTGTAGATTTTGTTGCAGCAGAAAATTTAGGTGAAACTGAAGAAGTTATCGTAGCAGCAGGCTGTTTTTGGGGTGTGGAATATTACATGAAAAAACTCAAAGGAGTTGTATTTGCTGAATCAGGGTATTGTGGTGGAGACCAGCCAAACCCAGATTATAAAAAAGTTTGTGCAGGAAATACTGGATATTTAGAAGTTGTCAGAATAATTTTTGAGAAAGAAAAAATATCACTAGAAGAAGTTCTAAAATATTTTTTTGAAATACATGATTTTGAGCAAGTTGATGGTCAGGGTCCAGATATTGGGGAGCAATATAAATCAGCAATATTTTATTATAATGAAGAGCAGAAAAAGATAGCTGAAAGCATAAAGTCTGAGCTTATTGATAAAGGATATAAGGTTGTTACAGATGTTAGAGAAGCTAAGCCATATTATGTAGCTGAAGAATATCATCTAGACTATTATATGAAGCAAGGTTCTCTTCCATACTGTCATGCACGCAAAAAAATATTTTAAATAAAAGATTTTTCTTCTGGAAAAAGTCTGCTCTTAATGCTCATAAAGATAATAATTGAAATTACAATAAATGCGAGTTGTTGAGCTGGGATACCAACCATTAGTTTTGATATTGATATAAAGCTTAAGAAAAACCCTGCTAAGGCAGCAACCATAAATTTTACTAGTCTAATTATCGCATTGCCGGCAGCATAACCTTCTTTAAGAATATCAAGAGCTTTTGATGTAGTAATAATATTTACTAAAGCAAAGCATCCTGTTGCTAAAGCATTTAATATAATAAATATATAGATATTATTAAATAAGTATGAGTTTAATATGTTAAGCGATATTACTGCTATGGCTAAATAATATCCAGTTACAATAAGATCTTTTTGATTATGTACTGTCTGTTTTCTCTTGATAAAGCTGCCTGCAAATATTATGCCAAACATATTTAATGCAAATAATATGCAATATTGAGTGTAGCCAAGGTGATAATATTCAATTATCAAATTTGATGATGTGCTAATAAAGCTAAATAATGCGCCAAAACATAAAGCTCCTGTCAGAGCTCCGACAACAAATGGTAAGTTAGCCATGTGAATGATATATACTTTAAAACTTCTAGCTAAACTCTTAGAGCGCTTATGTGTAGGGAGTGTTTCTGGCATAATCAATGTTATAACTAATAAAACAACACCATAGATAGTTAGGAAGTGGAAGATATCTTGCCATCTTCCAGTTGTATAAATGATAATACTACCTATTATAGGAGCAACTATTGGAGCAATCATAAATATCATCACCATTGTTGCTACAGTCTTGACTAGTTTTTGACCTCTATAACAGTCTTTTAATATTGCCATAGCTGCAACAGATGCTGGAGAATCTCCAAGACCTTGTAAAAATCTCATGAATATCAAAGTATCAAAACTATGTGTAAATGAGCATAAGATAGTACTTGCAATGTAGATAATCATACCGATAATAAGTATCTTCTTACGACCAAAGCTATCTGATAACGCGCCCCAGAAAAACATACCTACACCAAAACCTATAAAGTATGTAGAGATGGTAATAGCAAGTTTATTTACATCAACATTAAAGAAGTTACCTATATTACCAAAAGCTGGGATATAAGCATCTATGGCAAAGGGCGGTAGAGCCACAAAGATTACGACAAAGAAAACAAGATACTTACTACCTTTTCTAATTTTTAACATAAGAATTATTTTTACTAATTTTGATGATATATCTTATCAGATAAATTAGGCAATATTTAGTAATTAAGTGCCATGAATAATAAAGAAATGATTAGAGTAAGTATAGATACTAATTAAGCTTCAACGTTATCATCTGAACTGCTAGGTTGATTAGCCGCAACAGAACTGCCTGAATCTGTAACAGGAGCTTCAGTTAGGCTTGGTTGAGTAGTATTTGTATCACTACTAGTTGTAGCCGTGCTAGGAGCCGATGTATTGTCTGTGACCGTCGCATTAGTAGTTGTTGATTTTGCTTTGTCAATCGCTGACTGAATATCGCTAGCACCTGTGTAGCCACCTATCACAGTTGTATTATCAGCATTAGCATTAGTTGCTGGAGCGATTACTAAGAATGGAGTTCCTTGAATACCAAGATCCTCAAAACCTAATTTCAAAGTATCTTTTAGATGATCTGCAATCTTATCATCTTTGATTGCTTTCTTGACTTTAGCAAGATCAGCACCTGACTGAGTAGCTACTTTGTCTACAGTAGAGTTTTTGAGTTTACCTTCATCCTCACCTGTAGCGAAGATACCGTTATGGTATTTCACATAAGCATCAGCACCATACAGTTTATATATAGCAGTACCTACTTCGGCAGCGTATTCAGAAGCCGGAGCTCTTTCACCAAATATTGGGAATTCTGCAAAAACGATTTGTACATTACTATTATCGTGCATTATTTTTTCTATTTGTGGAGCAAGTTTCGAACAATACATACACTGATAGTCAAAGAATTCATATACAACCACTTTCGGATTTTTAACATCAGATTTCGGTGTAAGATCAGATCCATAAATACTATCTCTAACCTTTAAGAAGCTAGAAACTCTTTCTTCACTCATTTTTTGCTGTACTTTGTTACGTAGAGTTTCCATGTTTTTTGCTATTTCTTCAGGAGAGATAGCAGGTTTTTTCGCATTTAGAGCATCAGAGAAGCCCTCAACAATTTTGTCATCGTTAAGGTTGTATGATTTTACATTTTTATCAGCTTCTACAGTAGCACCCATACCATATCCGATAGTATAACTAGCATTTTTAGTAATAGTGTCTGTATTCTGTGTTGCAACGTCAGCAGTTGGAGTAGCAACTGAAGATCCAGAGTTTGTAACAGCTTCAGTAGTAGACTTATCTTTACTTGAGCTATCAGAACATGCAACTAAGCTTGTTGCTATTGCAGCTACAGCTAAAGCTTTTAATAGTTTCTTTTTAGTCATTATAATTAACTCCCTTAATTATTTCTTCTGAGCAGCGACAGCTTGTTGTTGGAATTGCAACATTGCATTTTGCATTTGATCTGGAGTAAGCTTAGATTTACCTCCAGAAATACCATCTTTTAGACCACTAACAACTTCTTGGTTGTCAGTAGTAATATTGTTTTGGTCCATTTGAGTTTTCAATGCTTGGCCCATAGTGTAGCCAACTGAGTAGCTAAGATCATCCTGATTATCTGCAGCTGCAAAAGCGCCACCAATAAGTGAACCAGCAACTAATGGTGCTATAAGTAGAGTTTTAGTTAATTTCATTATTTAGTTTCTCCTGTAGTTTTGGAAATGTCTATCCTAAGTTATTCTAACAAACCGGTTGTAAATCACAATCTTTTATCTATTTTACTTAGCTTAATTTGTTTATTTAATGCCCACTCAATATGTTCTAAAATGATTTTATTGTCTATAAATTCATTTTTCTTATTTTCTAATGATAGTATATTTTCTTGCTTATATGGTGAATTTCCAATACCAACTGCTATATTCCTTATCCAAGCATCATAACCAATTCTTCTAATTGCCGAACCTTGTGTATATTTATCAAAATCTTTTTTAGACCATGAGAATAGTTCAAGAAGTGGCTTGTTTATTAAAAAATCTCGTTGTTGGAAGTCTTTTTCTGTAGTTACTGGAGCATTATTGTTAAAAGGGCAGACTAATTGGCAGTCATCGCAACCGTATATTCTTGTGCCAATTTTATCTCGAAGTTCTAATGGTATAGGCCCTTTGTTTTCTATTGTTAGATATGAGATACATTTTCGTGAATCAATCATTTTACCATGCTGAATTGCTCCAGTTGGACATAACTTGATACATGCTTGGCATTTGCCACAAGAATCTTGATGCTTTGGTAAGTTAGGTAAGTCTGACAGATCAAGATTACTATAAATAACACCGATGAAAAAAAATGAACCTTGTAACTTGTTCATGAGCATAGAACTCTTGCCTTGCCAGCCCAAACCTGCTTTTTCGGCTAGTGGGCGTTCTAAGACTGGGGCACTATCTGTAAAAACTCTAAATTGATGGCCACCTGTAAGATCGTCTATATATTCTCCGAGTTTTTGAAGTTTTTTTTTCATTACTTTATGATAATCTCTACCATGAGCGTATATCGAGATTTCTGCAATGTTAGTTTGCGATCTTAGTCTTTTGACTTCATTTTTAATAGTTACGGGTCTATTGAGGTAGTTTAATGTAGCAACAATTACACTATTAGTTCCAGGGACTAGTTCATCTGGTACAAATCTTTTTGAACCATGTTTGGTCATATATTCAAGATCGGCCTGATAGTTGTTTTCTATCCATTTATCATAATGAGGAATATATTCAGATAAGTCGCAATCAGATTTAGAAATGGATGATAAACCAAGATCTGCAGTAGCAAATTTTTGTACTTGTTGCCACTGCTCTAGAGAAAGCTTTAGCTTCATTATTAGTCTTCTTTACGTTGAATATCCCAAAGCTTTTCTAGTGCATATAATTCTCTAGTTTCTTCAAGCATTACATGTACAACAATATCGCCAATATCGACCAAAACCCAGTCAGATTTATTGTCGCCTTCAACACCCAGTATTGATACTTTATTGTTTTTAAGTTCTTGTTCTAGATTTCTTGCAAGTGATTTGGCGTGAGTCGTTGATGATGCTGTAGCGATCACTATTTTATCCATCATGTCAGTAAGGTGCTCTACATCAATTGCTTGAATGTTTTGGCCTTTTAAATCATCTAGAGCATCTAGAATAATCTGTAGTCTTTGATCAGTAGTCATGAATTTGATTTAATTATTGTTTATAAATTTAGCCTAAGATTATACCATAAGTTAGTTTAAATAATGATATCATTATATAAACAAATAGTTTCAGAGGATCAAAGATGAAGAAAAAGAATTTATTTCTATTCATACTTTTAGTAATTTTGACTGTAATAGTTTTGCTTTTATTCTATAGATTTGCTCAATGGTATGAACAAAAGTTAGGAACAATATTTTCATATATTGTAATGATAGGAATTACTCTGTTTGTATTTACACCTTTTAAGTTTATTAAAGATAACAAAGCAAAAGTAAATATAATCAATTACTTTAAATATTTAGGAGCAAGTATTCTAAAAGTAGCTCAAATAGTTGTCACTATTATTAAAGAAGCTAGTTTAACCATAATGTATCTTGTTACACGATTATTTGCTAAAGACTCATCAGAAAGTAAGTAAGACTAAATTCATAAATGAAATATACAGCTGAACAACAAAAAATCATTACCCATGATTTGAATAAGCATGCCTTAGTCTCTGCAGTCGCAGGCAGTGGAAAGACTCAAACCTTAATAGCCAGGATTGAGTATCTGATTAGTAATAATGTTCCACCTAACAGGATATTGGTTCTAATGTATAACAAATCAGCTCAACTTGATTTTGCAGAGAGACTTAGAAAAGTCATTAAAGCTGATATTGCAAGATTAATTAATGTCAGAACAATGCATTCTTTGGGAAATAGTTTTTTACAAGCTTTCGCAAAAGCAGGGTATGTCAAAGTAAATAAAATCCTCAAAGAATATGAGGTTGATACAATAATTCTAAAGTTACTTAAACTGCGCCAAAAAGAATTTAAAATAACTAAAGAAGTTGATAGTGAGAGAGTAGAGGTATTTAAAGAGTATATTTCATTATTGAAATCAGATTTATCTCTCAGCAATAAGAAAATCAATGATCTTAATGCTAAAGAGAAGAAACTTTTAGATAAGGTGTTCTCAGAATTTCTTAAAGAGTGTGAGATTCAGCAAGCCATAACTTATGATGATATGATATATCTTCCAGCTAAGCTGTTTGAAAAAGATAAAAATAGTGTTACTCAGGCTAGTAGTTTATACTCTCACATAATTATAGATGAGTATCAGGATATTAATCAGGCTCAACAGTTTTTTTTAAAGTGTTTGGTTGGGCAGAATACCTATATTATGGCTGTAGGAGATGTTGATCAGACTATATATCAGTGGCGAGGCTCTACTCCGTATTATATGTTAGAGGGTTTCAAAAAAGATTTTAAGGATGTAAAGCAGTATAGTCTTTCATATACGTTTAGATATGGGGACTTAGTATCTTTGATGGCAAATAATATTATAACTAATAATAAAAAACGTCATGATAATTTATGTATAACATATCCAAAACTAGATAAAGCAACTGATATTAGTATTCTTGATAGTAGTGATAAAGTTGTCCTTAAACTTAAAGCATTGATTGATAGTGGTGTTAAAGCTAGCGATATAGCAATTCTTGTGCGTAAATATAACTCAACAACAGTGTTTGAATTAAGTTGTCTTTATCATGATCTAGCTTACAATGTCATTGCGGATAAAAATATTTTTAGTGAAAACCTATTTAAAGCCATATATGGTTATTTGATGTTATTTAACAAAGCTAAAGGATTTGCAAAGCATAGTGTTGAGCAAAGAGTTGATTTTATTAAATCTATGCTTGACTATCCATCACTATATCTCAAAAAAGATGCTAAACAAAATTTAGCAAATAAAATAGCACAAGATATTTCAGCTAGCATGAATATAATTTCAGAACTCACCAAAACAGTTGATAAACCATTTAAAGAGAAAAATATATTAGCAGTATCAGCTAGTTGGAGAGCTATTTTTAATAATACTCGGATTAAAAAGTCTGAGAGAGCTATAAATTTTATATTAGAAACTCTAGATCTTGAAAAACAAATTTCTAAAGTCTCTGGTGAAACACATTCAAGTAAATCTAAACTACAGATCATAGATGGAATGAGTAGTTTTGCTAAGGGTAAGAAAAGTTCGCTATCAGAGTTTATAGAGCTTTTATATCAGCTATATATAAAATCAGATCAACAAGGTGAAAATGATCCAAATCAAATTCAGATCATGTCAATGCATAGAGCAAAAGGTCTGGAATGGGATTATGTTGTTGTTCATGATGCTACAGAAGGAGGTTTTTTTGGAGAAAAGAACTCTAAAATTAGTGATGAGACAATTGAAGAAGAACGAAGATTGTTCTATGTGGCAATTACACGAGTTAAAAAACACCTCTTTATAGTATCTTCTGATGATATTAGTCGTTTGTCATCGTGGTATGAAATCAAAAAAAACACATACCCCAAGGATTTGAAATGTAAAAATAGCTTGAGATTTCTATATGAAGGTAATCTGAAAGACTGTCAATTACATTTAGAAAATATAAATGATAATGAAAGAAAGTCTTCTAACAAGATCTTCAGACGATACTATGAAAAACTATCAAAAGAGAATTAATTAGATTTATCTTGTAAAGATTCGTTTGGAGTGTCAACTTTCGGTGCTAAATCATCTTTAGATTCAAAAGGTTGGTCTGAGAAATACATAGCTGGATGAGCTATGATTTTGTTGTCATCTATCTTGTTACACCACTGGCCATTCTTATCAATGCTAGCCGAAAAGCCATCAAGAATTTGAATATATTTCTTCCAACACTGTGCTTTAAACATTGCTTTTTTACCTGTGGTAACATTAGTTTTGTGCCAGGTTTTACCGTTATCAGATGACTCTAAATATGTTATCAAGCAGTAATCATGTGGTTTTGGCATTTGAGCTTCTTTTTCTGCTTCAGCAGCTTTTTCCTCTAGCTCAGACTGATAGTGAAAATAATAAGTAATACCTGAAACAGCTATTATTAGACCTACTATTATTGTGAAGATAAATAACTTCTTTTTCATTTTAAAACTTACATGAAAATAACGACTTATTTACGATTATATACTTAATTATATCCAAATGCGATTGGTAGAGTTTATTTTGTTTACTAAAATAGTTTATAATACTAGCTGTTTTGAATTTAATTTAAATATCTGTAGGCGCTATCTACTGGAAGGTAAACTATGATTTCTACTAAAGAATTACGTACTAAATTTATCAACTATTTTGAGTCTAAGAATCACTCGCACCAGCCAAGCTCATCTTTAATACCATTTGGGGATGATACGTTGTTATTTACAAATGCAGGTATGGTGCAATTTAAAGATGTATTTTTGGGGTTAGAAAAGAGAGATTTTTCTCGTGCTGTAACAGTTCAGAAATGTCTCAGAGCTGGTGGTAAACATAATGATTTAGATAATGTTGGCTATACAGCTAGACATCATACTTTTTTTGAGATGCTTGGTAATTTTAGTTTTGGTGATTATTTTAAAAAAGATGCTATTAGTTTTGCTTGGGAGTTTCTAACTAAAGAAATCAAACTACCTGCGGAAAAACTATGGGTGACTATATATGTTACAGATGATGAAGCATTTGATGTGTGGCATAATCATATTGGTTTACCAAAAGAAAGAATCATACGAATAGACTCAAATGATAATTTTTGGTCTATGGGAGATACAGGTCCGTGTGGTCCTTGTACTGAAATCTTCTATGATCATGGTGAAGATGTTGCAGGAGGCTTACCCGGTACACCTGAAGAAGATGGAGATAGATATATTGAAATCTGGAATATAGTGTTTATGCAGTATAATCGCCATGCTGATGGTACAACTACTGATTTACCTAAACCATCTGTCGATACTGGTATGGGGTTAGAGAGAATCGCAGCTGTACTACAAGATGTTCATAGTAATTATGATATAGATTTATTTCAGGCGCTAATTAAAAAAGCCCAAGAAGTTACTAATGCGTGTGATACAAGTTCACCATCATTAAAAGTGGTTGCAGATCATATACGTTCATGTGCTTTTTTAATTGCAGATGGTGTTTTACCATCAAATGAAGGTAGAGGATATGTTTTAAGAAGAATTATTCGTAGAGCAATTCGTCATGGTAATAAGCTTGGCGCTAAGGATATATTCTTTTACAAGTTAGTGGCAGAGCTTATTAATCAAATGGGTGAGGCATATCCTCAGCTAATAGATAAGAGAGAGCTTATTGAAAAGACTCTTATCAAAGAAGAAGAACTATTTTTAAAAACAATTGAAAATGGTATTAAAATTTTTGATGCAGAAGTATCTGAATTAAAAGGAGATATTATTTCTGGTGAAATAGCATTTAAGCTCTATGATACTTATGGTTTCCCTTTTGACTTGACTGCAGATATGGCAAGAGAAAAAGGTTTGAAAGTTGATGAAGAAGCATTTAAAAAGCAAATGCAACAACAAAAACAAAGGTCAAAAGAGGCTGGTAAATTTAATATTGATTATAATAATACTATTAATTCACAAGTAAAATCAGAGTTTAAAGGTTATTCAACGTTATTTGAAGATGCTAAAGTGCTAGAGATATTCCAAGATGGACAACATGTAAATACTATTAGTAATGGATCTTCGGCAGTTATTGTCCTTGATAAAACACCTTTTTATGCTGAAGCAGGCGGACAAGTTGGTGATAAAGGCATATTAGAGGGTGTAGGTGTTGAATTTATAGTTGATGATGTCCAAAAGTCTGGTGAAGCAGTTCTACACATCGGTAAATTGGCTAAAGGAGTTTTAAACACTAGTGATGAAGTTTCTGCAAGAGTTAATAATTTGAGACGGCTTGCAACTGCTGCTAATCATAGTGCGACACATCTACTGCATAAAGCTTTAAAAGTTGTTCTAGGTGATCATGCTGAACAAAAAGGCTCACTTGTTGACGATGGTAAGTTAAGGTTTGATTTTACTCATGATAAGGCCATATCTCGTGCTGAAATTGAACAAATTGAAATTTTAGTTAATCAGCAAATTAGAGCGAACTATCCTGTGGCTACTATTGAGACATCACAAGAAAAAGCTAAATCACTAGGAGCAGAGGCTCTGTTTGGTGAGAAATATGGAGATATAGTAAGAGTAATTTCAATGGGAGATTTTTCTATTGAGCTTTGTGGAGGAACTCATGTTGCATATACTGGAGATATTGGATTATTCAAAATAGTATCAGAAAGTGGTATTGCATCTGGTATTAGAAGAATAGAGGCTATTACCGCAGATAAGGCTATAAAACATACATTTACTTATGAAAATAAGTTGACAGCTGTGAAAGAAGCTATCAAATCAAATGATGCTAACTTATTAGAAAAGCTACAATCATTGTTAGAGCAGTTAAAAAAACAAGAAAAAGAAATCACAAAGCTTAAAAAAGACCTACTATCTGGAACAAGTAATGATATTAAAGAATCTATAATTGGTGACATTAAAGTTGTAGTAGCTAATTTGAAAGAAGTAGATATTAAGACTTTGAGAGAAAAGATTGATGATTATAAATCTAAAAATGATAAGATAGTTTCAGTGTTGAGTACTATAAATGCTGATAAAGTGCAATTTGTGATCGGAGTGAGTAAATCTATTACATCATTAATCAAGGCTGGAGATATAGCTAAGGAGTTTAGTGGGTATATAGATGGTAAAGGCGGTGGTCGTCCAGATATGGCTCAAGGTGGAGGGAACAACTCTGCTAACATTGATGAGGCTCTAAGTAACTTAGAACAATATATCATAAATAATATAAGACAGTAGAGTTTGGTTTTGAAAAGGCTGTATAGACACTTATTAATATCATTTGGAATATTTGGCTTTTGTGTTAGTTCTGTAGCTAATACTATTGCTGATTATACAGATACAGTAAAACAATCTATACAAAATTCACCACAATACAAGTTTATTGGCTTTCAGTTAAACTCCGTGCAGATGGATCCAGCGATTCAACTAGGTAGATTATTACCTAGGATAGATATTGGAGGATCTATTAAAGCAACAAACATTATAGATCAAGAAACTATGGCAGATGGGGATATTGCTGGAGGGCGTTTTGATTCTATCCAAGGAAATATTTCACTAACTCAGCCATTATATGATTACGGAGCTTATAAGGATCTTCAGTCAGCACAAGAAACAGCACAGTTTGCTCAACAGGATTATAGAACTAATTATCAGCAGTTCTTATATGACACAAGTTATGCTTATTTTAATTTAGCCAAGACAATAAAAAATGTTGAGTATACTTCGTATAACTTAAAATCAAATAAACAAAGCTTAAATGAATTAGAAAGTAAATTTAAAGCGGGTACAGCCGATATCGCTGATTATGAAACAGTAAAAGCAAACTACTATATTGCTGAAGCTAGCTATGCAGCAGCTAAAAGAGAAGAAAAAGTTGCTCGAGCAGAGTTGCGTAAGTTCACTAATAATGATGATGATGTTGTTTTATATAGTAATGACTTTAAGATTAAGGATCCGTCACCTAATACTGAAGAAGGTTGGGAAGAGCTTACAATGCGAAGTAGCCCATCATATTTAGGTTCTGTACATACAAAAGAGAGTAATTACTATAACTATCAATCTGCGACAAGCTCATTTATGCCTAAAGTTAATTTTGAAGTTAAATACTCTCCAGGTTTTAATGATGTTAGTTCGCTGGGTAACCCCGTGTTTGATAATTTTCTATCATCAAAAGGTACAGTAAATGCTTTTTATTTTGGGATTAATCTTACTTGGAGTATTTTTTCTGGTGGTACAGATTATGCTCTACTTAAAAAGGCTGCATATAATTATCAGTCCTCTGAATTTGATATGATCCAAACAGGAAGGGTTGCTCAGAATGACGCGATGTATGCTTTTAGGTTTGTTCAGCTTAAAAAGAAAGAAATCGAATCTCTGCGTAAATCTGTTGCAGCTGCAAAAATAGCTTATGAAAAGTATAAAGAAAGATATAATCAAGGAACGACAACTATTACTCAGTACTTTATACTTTTAAATAATTATTATCAATTTCTTATCCAGTTAAATAATACTGAGTTTGATTATATTATGGGCTTTTTGAGCTTGTATAAAACTGCAGGTATTTTAACTTCTAATACCGTTCAGGATTTTAATAACTGGTTAATACTAAATCAAGATGTGGAGTTATAATTATGTATATTTCAACTAAACTACAGTGTTTTTTATATCAGCAAGAAAGTGACTCTAAGCCTGTTTACCTAATTAAAAAATCAAATTTCTCAGATTGGCTTTGCAAGCAAGATAGTTTAACTCAAAATTTTGTAAAACTGTTTGAAAGCAAAAAAACAGTTCTAGCTATTCCTGATAATAACGGCAATATTGAGAAAATAGTATGTATAGTTACAAAAGATATGTACAGTTTAGCTGCACTAACTAGTGAATTACCTAGAGGTAATTATCATATAGAGTATTCTGAGATTGGGGATTTATCCCTATACTATATTGGCTTTGCATTGGCAAGCTATAAGTTTGAAAAATATAAATCTAAATCACAGCCGATTAATGTTAAATTATTCTTGCCAGAGAATTATACCTACCTTTTAACAACAGTTGAGGCAAATTATATAGTTAGAGATATGATTACGACTCCTGCTGAAGATATGGGTCCTGAAGATATTTCTAATATTATCAAAAATGTTGCTAAAGAGTTTGGGGCTACAATTGAAGAAGTTGTTGGTGAGGAGCTTAAAGAACAAGGGTATATGGGAATTTATACTGTTGGTAAGGCTAGTCATAGACCTCCAAGATTAGTTAAATTAAATTGGGGTAATGATAATCACCCTAAAATTTCTATAGTTGGTAAAGGTGTGGCTTTTGATACAGGTGGCCTTGATGTAAAAGCAGCTCAGTTTATGTTGTTGATGCATAAAGATATGGGTGGTGCTGCAAATGCTCTAGGTCTTGCTTATATGATTATGAAACATAATCTTCCAGTAAGATTGACTTTATCAATACCGACAGTTGAAAACGCTGTAGATGCGAAGTCATATCGCCCTAGTGATATCATTAAGATGAAAAATGGAACAACAGTTCAAGTTACTAATACTGATGCTGAAGGAAGATTGATTTTAGCTGAACCACTACATGAAGAGGCTACTAAAAATCCAGAATATTTAATAGACTTTTCAACTCTAACAGGAGCTGCAAGAGTCGCAGTGGGTGATAAAATTTCAGCATTTTTCTGTAATAATGATGATGTTGCAAGAGATGTTTACAATTATGGAGAAATCGAGCAAGATCAGACTTGGAGACTCCCGTTAGCTGATTGTTATAGAAAAAATCTTGATACTGAGTTTGCAGATATATCACACTGTGAGCTGTCAACTTTTGCAGGAGCTGTAAAGGCAGCACTGTTTATGGAGCACTTTGTAGGTGTTGAGAATGCCCCTACTTGGATTCATTTTGACATAATGGCTTGGAATGTTGCTAACTCTCCAGGTAAGCCAAAAGGTGGAGAAATGATGGGTGTTAGAACAATGTTTAAAATGTTGGAAGAGAAATACAGCAAATAAATTTTAAATAATTAATATTTACTTTATTTACTAATATTTTCGAAGTTGTATACTTTATTAATGAATTATAAAAATCTTATTATATAACTATGCAAAAATCGTTATTAGAACAGCTTAAAGAAGTAACTATGGTAGTCGCTGATACAGGTGACTTTGAGTTAATTGAAAAATTCAAACCAGTTGATGCTACTACAAATCCTAGTTTGATTTTAAAAGCTGTTAAAGATCCAAAATATTCTAAGTTAGTTACAGATACTATAGATAAATTTAAGCAAAATAATCCTGAGCTCAAAAAAGATGATCTTATTAAAGAAGTTGCTATTGAGATATTAGTATCTTTTGGAATAAAAATATTGGATGTGATTGATGGGAAGGTGTCTAGTGAAGTAGATGCAAGAGCATCCTTTAACTCTGCAGAAACAATTGATTATGCTAGAAAAATAATTAAAAAATATGAGTCTTACGGAGTTTCAAAAGATCGAATTTTGATAAAAATAGCAGCTACCTGGGAAGGTATAAAGGCTGCTAAATTATTACAAAAAGAAGGTATTAATTGTAATTTAACACTTATTTTTGACCAGATTCAAGCTCAGGCATGCGCTGAGGCTGGAGTTTACTTAGTATCACCATTTGTTGGAAGAATCACAGATTGGCAAATGCAACAGAGCAAACTTGATGATTTTCCTGCTGTAGTTGATGATGATGGTATAAATTCTGTTAGAGCTATATACAAATTGTATAAAGATTGTGGTTTTAAAACCATTGTGATGGGAGCAAGCTTTAGAAGTGCCAAGCAGGTGGTAGCATTAGCAGGTTGTGATGCTTTGACTATATCACCAGCATTGCTTGAAGAGCTTGAAAATAGTTTTGAAAGCTTGGAAGTTAAATTAAAACGTTCTAATGATGTTAGTACCCAAGTGCCACAAGTTACAGAATCTGATTTTCGTTGGCAAATGAATGAGAATTCTATGGCAACTACAAAATTAGCTGAAGGAATTAGGCAATTTGCAAAAGACACCGTTGAATTGGAAAACATAATAACAAAACATTTATAAATAAGAGGTTAATATGAAAAAAACTTTATTAGTATCGGCATTGAGTTCTATTTTTATGGCTCCGTTTGTTTCTTTTGCTAATGATGATCAAGAATACTTAAATCCTAGAAGTGACACACAATTGCATTCTCAGCGTCAGATGATCAACCAGAGAAATAGTCAAGCTTCACAAATGCCTAAGAAACATCAATTAGGTATCACAGAAGAAGATATGAGAGTTCCCGGCGAATCAAGTAGTAAATCTCGTAATATGAGTACTAAAAAGGGCTGGGGAAGTGCTAATGAACAAGAAAAAAAGTCAAAGAGTAATGAAGACTCGGATGATGAAAACCCTAACTTATCTGATTTAGCTAATCCTGCGCCTAAAAATATTCATAGTAATTTATCAATAAGTGATGAAGATAGAGCATTAAATAGGCAGATGATGTTATCTGGCCCTAAAGGTGGTTTTCAAAATAATCAGCCAAGAGGTATTGGTGGCTCGAGTGCTAACCTATAGTCAAAACATAATTGCTTACATTATCCAAATATACTAAAATCTATTAGTTTAAATAATTTAATTCGCTTAGGTCTTTAAATGAACTTTCAGTATAATAATTTTAAAATTTTAGAAATAAATGGATTAGATACCATAAAGTTTCTTCAAGGTTTAGCAACATCAGATTTAAGTCAACTATCTAATGATAATAACTTATTGATGACTGCTTTTGCCAACTTAAAAGGACGAATAATTTCCTTATGTTTTGTGAAGTATATTTCTAGCGAAAAGCTATTGCTTTCAGTTGAACAGAGCATCGTTGATAATTTACTTACTTGGTTAAAAAAGTATGGAATGTTTTCTAAAATTAGTTTTACAGTTAATGAAGATTATGCATTATTTTTTACTAAAGAAGGATTTTTAAATCATAATATTTTAGTTAAGAATACTCTAAATTCTGATACTACATACGAGCAAATACAAAAAACTAATATTTTGAATAAACTTGCTGTCATCAATCAAAATAATATTGAGAAGTTTCTTCCAGCAGAGTTAGATCTTGATAACGTAGAAAAAGTTATTAGTTATACTAAAGGTTGCTATATGGGACAAGAAGTAATAGCTAGGATGCATTATAAAGCTAACTTAAAAAAAGAGCTTGCAGTTGTAAAAGCAGACAAAGATATTGAAGCTTTGGACCTGAAGACTTGTGATAGTAAACCTCTAGCAAATGTTATAAATAAAGTCTATGTAGACGGTGTATGCTATATGCTGGTGGTGTTTCATAAAGAAGCAACAGAGGTTGAGTATCAGCTAGAAAATGAAATAATTATAACTAAATGCTAAATAATCTTAATCAGCAGCAACAGCAAGCTGTAAAATATACTAGTACTCCCTTACTAGTGCTAGCTGGAGCTGGTAGTGGCAAAACTAGTGTGATTATTGAAAAAATTTCTTATTTAATAGAACAACTTTTGTATCCCGCTAAGAGTGTTTTAGCTGTTACATTTACGAATAAAGCAGCTAGAGAGATGCAAGAGCGCGTTAAATCTCGGCTTGATAAAGAAAAATCAAAGGGGTTGATGATTTCAACGTTCCATTCACTTGGTTTAACAATTTTAAAAAAACATTTTTTAGATTTGGGGTATAAGAAAAACTTTACACTTTTTGATAGTCACGACTCACTTGCGTTAATATACGATATTGCGTACGAGGAATATCAGTTACCTAAACAAAATGCTGGGTTTATTCAATCAAAAATATCATTTTGGAAATCAGCGTTACTAACACCTAATGAAATACAACCTAAGGACGATCTTGAAGAGCAAGCAGCTTTTATATATAAAGAATATCAAAAATATCTAAAATCTTATAACTCTTTTGACTTTGATGATCTTATATTTCAACCGATACAGTTATTTAAAAATTACTCAAATATTCAGAAATTATGGTCAGACAAGTTTAGATATATTCTCATTGATGAGTATCAAGATACCAATGAGTCGCAATATCAGCTTTTAAAGTATTTGACTCAGGGTAAAAATAAATTCACAGTTGTAGGAGATGATGATCAGTCTATATATGCATGGAGAGGTTCTCGACCTGAAAATTTACGCCATTTGCAAGAAGATTTCAAAGACCTAAAAGTTATTAAGCTAGAACAAAATTATCGCTCTACAGGCAGGATACTTAATGTTGCAAATAAGCTTATTGAAAATAACAGCCATATTTTTGACAAAAAACTTTGGTCAAATAAAGATTATGGTGAGCAAATTAAGGTTATTAGTCTTACAAATGATGAGGATGAGGCACAATTTATAACTAGTGATATTTTTTTTGATAGGGTAAAAACAAAATCTAAAAACTCTGATTACGCCATACTAATTAGAAGTAATTACCAAGCATACTTACTTGAAAGATATATGCAAATGCACAAAATCCCTTATACAATTAGCGGCGGAAGTTCATTTTTTTCCAAATCAGAAATCAAAGATATCATTTCGTATTTAAGGTTAATAGTTAATCCGGATGATGATAGAGCATTTTTACGTGTTGTAAATACTCCCAAACGTGAGGTTGGAAGTGCTACTATTCATAAATTAGGACAGTATGCAAGTTATCATCACTGTAGCTTTTTCCATACTTTATATAATTTAGAAAAGTTTGAAATACGCGATTTTACCAAAAAAAACTTATCATCTTTTAAAGATTTGATACTGAATACACAGCAAGAAATAAATTCAAGTATATCTGCTCAAGAGTTAAAAAATATAATTAATAATTTTATTGATAATATTTCATACCGACAGTGGCTTATAGATTCTAGTTCTTCAGAGAAACAAGCAGAGTTTAGATATGCGAATGTTATTGAGGTTGTTAAATGGATTGTTAACCAGCTTGAAGGCGAATCATATAATGCTCTTGAGTCACTTGCTTTAGTTTTAAATAAAATGCTTTTGATCGATATCTTAGATAGAGATAATGAGGATAAAAATGATAATCAGGTTCAAATCATAACTATGCATGCTTCCAAAGGTTTGGAATTCAAAAAAGTTTATATAATGGGAATGGAAGAAGGAATTTTGCCACATCAGCAAAGTATTGAGGAAGATTCCATAGAGGATGAGCGCCGATTAGCTTATGTTGCGATCACTAGAGCTAGAGAAAATTTGACTATAACAATGACAAAGCATCGTAAAAAATTTGGTGAAAAACAGATTTCTATTCCAAGTAGATTTATTGATGAATTGCCAGAATCGGATCTATACTGGGTAGGCACAGAAAAAGAGTGTGCAGAAACGCGTCAGCAAAATTCTAAGCAGAATATATCAGCACTTAAAGATATGTTTAGCTAGATTAATATTTTTTCTTAGAAATTATAATTATTCCTCGTGACTTGTTAGTCGAAGAGTCTTTGGACTGGATTGCTTGATATAAGTCAATAGTTCTTATCCAAGCTGAAGGGTATTTATATCTGGCGACGTCCATAAGCAACCACATATCTTCTCTAGGGTTGTATGCTGCTAGTGGTGAAAAATGTCCTCCTCCTTGAGCTCCCATATCACTACGTTTATAATTTATAATTATATAATCTCCTTTTTTCATTGATGATAGCATTGTATTAAGGAACTGTTCTTGATTTTTAAATTCGCTCGCGTGAATTACTTTTACATAAGCCTTAGGGCCTATCGTTTTTTGTTTGTTGATTAGCTCAGCAGTTTGCTCAATAGATAACCCTTTTGCATATACCCATTGAGGAGTTATACCAGATTTAATTAAAGCTTTATTATAGAAAATGTTATTTTGATCAAATATTGAATATTGCATGTGAGCTGGTGATAGACTTGGCTCAATTTTTAGAGCATTTAATACCATGACAGCGGAGGCTGGACCACAGAACGTAGTGCCTTTCTCAGTGGTAAAATATTCTGCAAGTTGCCAATATTGTTGTGAGTATTTTTCTGGTGCTGATTTTAATAAATACTGTCCTTGTAAGCTAGAGAAAGCGATTGTATTTTTAGGTAGGACTAGTTGTTTTGCAAAACAACAGTTGATTAAAACTACTAAAAAGATAACTATATTAAAAGCTTTTTTCATATTATTTTAGAAATTTTAATTTGAAGAGTGTAATTAGACTATAAAAGAAAAAGCTTATATATAAAAGATTTTATATACTAATACAATAATATTAAATAAGAGCTGTTTGTCCTTAATACAATATCAAAAATTTATTAATTGTTTTTATCTGTGATAATATAGAATTGTTTTAAGTAAATGGTATATATTTTGATTTCAATAGGAAAATATTCTAGATTAAAGATTCTTGAGAAAACTTCGAATTGGCTGGTTCTAGATGCTTTGGAGCTTGGTACTGCAAACATTGCTAGTTCGGAATTCTGTGATACAGTAAACGTTGGCGAAAGTGTAGAAGTTTTTTTGTATCATAACTCAAAGGCTGAGCTTATCGCGACTACAAAAAGAGTTCCAACCGTAGGTCAAGTATCTTATTTGAGAGTTAAAAATATTACAAGTATAGGAGCTTTTTTAGACTGGGGACTTGATAAGGATCTTTTTGTACCATTAGCCGAGCAACATAGACCATTTGAAATTGGAAAGTCGTATATTGTCTATTTATATCTTGATAAGATTAATGGACGTATAACAGCTTCTTCAAAAATCAATAAGTTCATAAAAGATTACGCAGGTAATGATATAACTCAAAATCAAGAAGTGGATCTTATAATCGCGAATTCTACAGACATAGGTTATAAAGCAATAATTAATAACAGTTATTGGGGAATCATTTATTCTTCAGAGGTGTTTAAGAGATTAAGTTTTGGCCAATCTGTTAAGGGATATATAAAAAATATTCGAGATGATGGGCGTATAGATCTGTCGTTACAGCTAGTGCACAAAGATTTAGATAGAAATGCTGACTTGGTAGAAAAGTATCTTGTAGAGCATAACGGTTCTGCTCCTTTTAATGATAAATCTAACCCTAATGATATAGCGCGCGAGTTTGGAATTAGTAAGGCTGCTTTTAAGCGAGCTATAGGAACTTTGTTAAAAAGAAAAAAAATAGTAATTAGAGAGGGCAGTATTCATTTAAATGGATAATATTCTGTAAATATTATATTGTTATTAAGAGTTTATATTAGTATAATAATGTCTTGCTCTTTGCTATGCAAAATAATTTTGTATAGCTTATCAGTAAAAAACTAACAATGATAAACCGGAAGGAGTTTACAAAATGAAACATTATGAAATCGTGTTAATGATTCATCCAGATCAATCTGAGCAGCTTGATGCTATGCTTGGTAAATATCGTGGAATCATTGAAGAAAAAGGCGGAAAAATCCATAGATTCGAAGATTGGGGACGTCGTCAATTAGCTTATCCTATCGAGAAACTTCATAAAGCACATTATGTGTTATTCAATGTTGAATGTGACGTTGAGTCTCTAGAGAAGCTTCAAGAAAACTTAAAGTATAACGATGCAGTTTTACGTCGTTTAGTAATTTCTAAGAAAGAAGCTGTTACAGAGCCATCAATTATGATGGAAACTAATGAAAAAGAAGTAATTTAATAGAGGGATTTTAAGATGAGTCGTCGTAAAGTTTGCCGTTTCACTGTTGATGGTGTAAAAGAAATTGATTATAAAGATGTAAATAAGTTAAAAGCTTATATTACTGAAACAGGTAAGATCGTACCTAGTCGTGTAACTGGTACATCAGCTAAGTATCAAAGACAGCTTGCTACAGCTATTAAAAGAGCTAGATTCTTGGCGTTATTACCATACTGTGATCGTCACTTTAACTAATACTGGAGGTTGATTACAATGCAAGTTATTTTAAAAGAAAAAGTTGAAAACCTTGGTGTATTAGGTGATATAGTTAATGTTAAGCCTGGTTATGCTAGAAATTTCCTTATCCCTTTTGGTAAGGCTGTTCAAGCTACTAAAGCTAACATCGAAACTTTTGAAGCTCAAAAGGCTGAGTTAGAAAAAGCAGAAAAAGCAAGATTTGATGCTGCAGTTGTAACTGCAGATGCTATCAAAGATAAAGTTTACACTGTTGCAGCTCAAGCTGGAGAAGGTGGTAAACTATTTGGATCTGTTGGTACTGCTGAAGTTGCTGAAGCAGTATCTCAAGCTTCTGGTAAAGAAATTGAAAAGAGCCAAGTTCGTATGCCGGAAGGAGTTATTAGAACTACTGGAGAGTTCGAACTTACTGTTCATGTATATACAGATGTAGATGCAGATATCAAAGTAAATGTTGTAGCTGCAGAAGCTTAGTTTTATAATATATAAACTAACACAATATCTTAATTAATATAAAAACCATGTGTTAGGCATGGTTTTTTTGTATATGAAATAAGGATTTTGATGTCAATGGATTATCAATTTAAAGTTGCTGAAACTGCATATTCAGTTGATGCGGAAAAGGCAATACTAGGCAATATTCTTCTCAACAATGATAATATAGAGCTAGTTGAAGATTTTCTTCTAATTGATGATTTTTTTGATAAGAGACATAAAATTATCTATAAGCAGATAGCTGTTTTAAATCAGTCAAATACTCCATTTGATGTTCTAATTTTGAGTGAATATTTAGCAACTGAAGGTTTACTAAATGATGCTGGAGGCGAATCATATATTATTGATTTGGCAACTAATACGCCAACAGTTTCAAATATAAAAACATATGCAAATATTGTAAAAGATAAAGCTAAGCTGAGAAGTCTACAAACAAGTGTTAATGATATAGTTCAAAAAATATATTCATCAGACTCTAAGAATCCTGACGATGTTATTGATTATGCCGAAAGCCGGATTCTTGATGTGGCTAAGGAAAGAGAGACTTTAGTTAAGGGCCCTGAATCAATTAAATCAGTTATTCCTAAATTAGTTGATAGGATGAGTGCAATAGTCGATGCAGGTAGTGGATTGACAGGGGTTTCTACAGGCTTTATTGATCTTGATAAAATGACCTCTGGCTTACAACGAGCTAATATGGGTATTATTGCAGCTCGTCCATCAATGGGTAAAACCGTACTAGGAATAAACATAGCTCAAAATGTTGCTAAAATTGCAGATAAACCAGTTTTAGTTTTTAGTTTAGAGATGCCGTCAGAGGATATTGTCACAAGGATGCTAGCATCACAGGCTCGTGTAGAAATGAATTTGCTTAAAGAGTGTAATCGGCTTAATGATGCTCACTGGGTTAAGATTACAAGTGCAATGAAATCATTGAGTGATATGCCTTTATATATTGATGATACATCAAGCTTAACCCCAGCTGAGATGCGCTCAAGAGCTCGAAGACTATATAATGAACATGGTGGTCTATCAATGATATTAATAGACTATCTACAGCTTATGAAAATACCTGGTTATGAAAATAATAGAACCCTAGAGGTATCAGAGATATCTAGATCATTAAAAGCACTTGCAAAAGAGTTAGATATTCCCGTTATAGCATTATCGCAGTTAAGTAGAGATCTTGAAAAACGTCAAGATAAGCGTCCGATAATGTCTGACTTGAGAGAATCTGGAGCAATAGAGCAAGATGCTGACTTGATAATGTTTATTTATCGCGATGAAGTTTATAATAAAGAAAAAGAAGATAATAAAAATCTTGGTGAAATTATAATTGGGAAACAGCGTAATGGTCCTATTGGCACAGTTCATGTTCGTTTTGATGGGCAGTTTGCAAGCTTTGCTAATTTGACTTATGAGAATGACAATATTTTACCTGGTGATATAGGTTATAATGAATAATTTTATAAGAATGAAAGAGAAATTCTATGCAACAAGATAAAGTGAATTTACTTGGGTTAAATCAAAAAGCTATGGAAGAGTTTTTTGTTTCTATAAATGAAAAAAAATTTCATGCAAGACAAGTTTTTAAATGGATACATAAGAAAGGGGTCATTGATTTTGATAAGATGACAGACCTTGGTAAAAATTTGCGTAATAAGCTACAGGAAACCTCAGAAATATTTATTCCAAAAGTAGTTTTTAGTAAAGCATCGAAAGATGGTACGCATAAATGGCTAATTGATGTCGGTGGAAGTGCTGTTGAAACAGTTTTTATTCCAGAAGATGGTAGAGGCACCCTCTGTGTATCTTCACAAGTTGGATGCACTTTGAATTGTAGTTTTTGCTCTACTGGTAAACAAGGGTTTAATAGAAATCTTTCATCTGCCGAAGTTATTTCTCAGCTTTGGATAGCTGCTAGAACCTTATCAAAAAATAATGGCGAACATGATTTTAGTGTTACAAACATAGTTATGATGGGTATGGGTGAGCCATTGATGAATTTTGAGAATGTGGTTCCAGCTATGGATATTATGATGGATGATTTAGCATATGGGCTATCTCGACGTAAAGTGACTCTTAGTACATCTGGTGTTGTTCCTAGAATATATGATTTACTTGAGCAATCAGGAGTGTCTTTAGCAGTATCATTACATGCAGCGACTGATTCTTTACGTAATGAAATAGTACCGATCAATAAAAAGTATAATATTGACGAACTTCTTGAAGCATGTAAACTTTATGCTGAGAAAGGTCCTCATAAGCACATAACATTTGAGTATACATTGATGGAAGAAGTTAATGATAATTTATCAGATGCTGAAGGGTTAGTTGAGTTGTTACGCTCTCGAAATGTTCCAGCTAAAATAAATCTTATTCCATTTAATCCATATCCAGGAACACCATATAGGAAGCCTAGTAATAATCGTATCCATAGATTTAAAGAGTATTTACAACATAATGGTTTTGTCACTACAGTAAGAAAAACTAGAGGTGATGATATTGATGCTGCATGTGGACAGTTAGCTGGTGATGTTATGGATAAAACGAGTAGAAAACAAAGATATTTAAAGAAGCTTGGTGATAAGAATGCAGGCTAGTTTTAAAAGAGCTTTAGTTACTATAATATGTTTTGGGATGCTAACTTCGTGTTCAACTCCTAATAGTTCAAACAGTAGTTCAAGCCCTCAAGTTCAAAAGGATAATAGAAATCAAAATGTAGAAGAGGTCAACTACTCTTTTGATAATAGCTCTTTCCCCAAAGCTAACTATAAAGAAGCAACGAGAATTAATTCTGAATTAGCTATAATATATTCTACGGAAGGGTATCTTGAAAGGGCTAAGACTAAGCTTATAAAAGCACAAGAGTTAGCAAAAGAACACAATAATAATTTGGCAATTGTAGATTATGCAGGTGGATATTATTATCAAAGCATAGGAGCGAATACAATTGCTGAAAAATACTACAAAAGAGCTCTTGATAATCATCCTAAAGACTATGAAGCTATGAATTTTTATGCTCAGTTTTTATGCATGCAAGAAAGTGACTATAGTCGCGCTCAAGAACTCTTTGAAGAATCATTGTTTATGTCAAATAATAATGATATGGCTCAAACATTATTTTTATACTCTCAATGTATGTATAAACAAGGTAAAAAAGATGATGCTCTAGCGTATATGAAAAGAGCAGATAAGTTTAGAGAGGACTATAAGGCAGCCAAATTAAGATTAGCCCAAATGTATTTTGAACGAGGTGAGTACAAAGAATGTTATAAGGTTATTTATGGCATGAAGAATGACACAGCGTTTTTTAATAATAAGCTTATTCTAGATATGAGGTTAAAGTTGGCAGAGTATGCGAATAATAAAAATGAAGCTGCGGCTGTAAGACTAGTTTTATCTTCTAATAACTATAATGATGAGGATATTGAAAAGTTCTTTTCAGCGGCAGATCAAAAGGATATAGATGAAAATGCGTAGAATTAATCAAATGAGTGAAAGTACTCCAGAAAGATTACAGAAATTACTAGCAAAATATGGCATAGGTTCGCGTAGAAAGATAGAGGAATTTATCCAACAGGGAAGGGTACGTGTAAATGGTAAAGTAGCGACTCTAGGAGATAAAGCTACAGATAAAGATAAAATTAGTTTTGATGGAAAAGCCTTACATTTATATGGTCAACCTATGACTAGACCAAGAGTCATTATTTACCACAAAAGAGAAGGTGAAGTCTGTACTAGTAAAGATGAGAAAGATAGAAAGACTGTTTTCGATTCGCTACCTAAACTAGCTAAGTCACGTTGGATAATGGTAGGACGGTTAGATATAAATACTACAGGATTATTGCTTTTTACGACAGATGGGGATTTAGCTAATAGAATGATGCATCCATCTTATGAAATCGAAAGAGAATATGCTGTAAGAGTTTTTGGTCAACAATTATCAGATGAGACTTTAAATAAGTTTAAAGAGGGAATACAACTAGAAGATGGCTTAGCTAAGTTTAACAGCATAAAATTTTCTGGTGGTGAAGGAGCAAACGTTTGGTATTATGTAACTTTATCTGAAGGGCGTAATAGAGAGGTTAGAAGAATGTTCGAGGCTGTAGGTGTTACAGTTAGTAGACTTACTAGAGTTAGATTTGGAGATATTGTTCTTCCTAAGTTTGTTGCAAGAGGAAAAACACTAGAACTTAATCCTTCAGAAGTTAATAAACTGAGAAAATCTGTTAAGTTAAAAGAATATAAGTTTCCTAAAAAACTAGTTGAAAGATTAGAGAAGAAATAATGGATTTTGTGCGTCAAGTAGAAGATATTTTTGATATTGATATCTGGGAGTTGAAGCCAGCATATAGTTCTATAAAACAAACTCAAAGTGAAATCATAGATGAAAATTCTCACGATGCAACAAAAAAAGAGCTCGAAATTATCTACACTAATATAGTAGATAGTTCTAAAATTATAAATATACTTTTAAGTGATAAATTAGATATTGGTTTTTTAAAACAAGTTGCTAATAGTTTATTTTTTAAGTCTAGTGTATATATATATAAATCTAATGATATCAAAGATTTTAATGATTTAAAGGGGATTAATCTTTCAGAAAAAGACTTTATCTGTGATAATTGTGAGTTATTAAAGATTCAGAATAAAAAAGCAATATTATCAAATTTATACAAGTATGCAGATTTTAGAGCTTGATATTACATTTCTAACAAAAACAATTCAGCTAGTAAGAGCTACTGATAAAGATTTTAGCTGGTCAGATAAACAAATCGAAGATTCATTAACTAATGACACCGTTTTAGGTTTAATGATTGATAGTGAGCTTGCTGCTATTGCTATTTTTAACTATATATTTGAAACAGCAGAACTTTTGTATATATGTGTTGATACGGCTACGCAAGGTAGAGGAGTTGCATATAAGCTTTTGAAATATTCAATTAATCATCTTGCCAAGAAAGAAGTTAAAGAAATATTATTAGAAGTCGACATCAATAATACTAAAGCTATATCTTTATATAAAAAAGTCAATTTTATTGAGGTATCATTGCGCAAAAACTATTATAAAAAAGCTAATGGTTATTTCAGTGATGCTTTGATTTACCGATTAAATATATCAAATTAATTTTGCCTATGCTATATTAACGCCTAAAGACAACAGGGGTGCTATCTTACTCGAATAAGATGGCTGAGAAAATAACCCTTTGTACCTGATCTAATTAGTATTAGCGTAGGGAGTTTGTTTGATTATTTTCTATAAATATCATTCAAATTCTTATTATTTAACTTAGAAATAATAGGAGATTAACCGTGGAATATTTAGGTTATATAACTTTAAACATATCATTAGTAATATATTTTATTCATTTTTTACCACAAACCATCCATAATCAGTTCAAGCATAAGACATTTGAAATTAGTCTCTGGACTCATTCGTTAATGATATTTGCTAATTCTTTAGATCTTATATATGCGATAGGGTTTAATATGCAATGGCAATATATCTTAGTTGATATTATTCTTTTAAGCTTTTTAACAGTCCAGCAACTTCAAATCTTAAATGACAGAAGGCAGAGAAATATATTTATACATACTGTGTTTATTTTGTTATTCTTACTGATTGTTATTTATATAGTCAAATTTATATCGCTGAGCCAACAGACTTTGTTATGGAGTGGCTCAATTAGTGGGGTAATATATAATGTATATTGGTTACCTCAGATATATAAAAATTTTCGCCAAAAACAAGCAGAAGGGTTTAGTATATTCTATTTAGGACTTTCTGTACTTAGCCTTATGTGTGATATAAATAGTGCTATATTTTTAGGATGGCCTATCGTATCAATAATAGTTTCTAGTTGCCTATTTATTTTGGTATCTATACAAATTATTCAATATTTCTATTATAAAGGAATGCTTTCAAAGCAAATATTAAATACTTCTATAAACTAGAGTTATAGAACACCACGTGTTTTATGTTAAAATTAGTGATCAGTATTTTTAGAAAAAATTAAAGTATGAAAAAAATTATTAAATTTTTAGTGTGTATATTATCTTTAGGTGCTTGCTCTCTAGTATTTGCATTGGATAATACCTCAAAAACATATATAGCTTATTCAATTGGTGATGCACTGGGTAAAGCTTCACATAAAAGTTTTAGTGCTATGAATCAAGAAATTATTAAAAAAGACTTCATTTCAGGTTTTGATGATACTATTTTAGATCATAAACCTGATATAAACAAAATTTCAGATAAAGATTCTTATGAAGTGGGAATGATTATTGCAACTCAATATAAGTCAAAACTAAAAAAAATGATTGTCATAAACAAACAAAATTGTGAAGAGTTTATTAAAGGTTTTGATGATGGAGCTAATAGTAAAGATCAGTCTTTAACCCCAGAAGATAAAGAGATATTAAAACATTTCAGAATTTCAAAAGATGAGGACAACTAGATAATATCAACTAAATATGGTTGATAAATATATTCTGCTACTTTATTCTTAAATCTAACTAACTCAAAGTCTTAAAATATATAAATAAAATGCAAAGCTTAAAAGATATTCAGAAGTTAATTAAACAAGATATTGAAAATAACAATGAGTTTATAATCAACTCTCTTTCATCAGATGTTGTTCTTATCAATCAAATTAGTCACTATATCATAAATAGTGGTGGCAAAAGACTTAGGCCTTTGTTAGTGATGCTATTTTCTAGAGCTCTAAATTATACTGGCAAAGATCATCTAGCATGTGCTGCAATTATAGAGTTTATTCATACAGCAACTCTTCTACATGATGATGTAGTTGATGATTCGCATCTACGTCGAGGCAAAGAGACAGCTAATAATGTTTTTGGCAATGCTGCAAGTGTATTAACCGGAGATTTTCTATACTCTAGAGCTTTTCAGATGATGGTAGGTTTAGATAATATGCAAATTATGCAAATATTAGCAGATGCTACTAATAAAATATCGGAAGGTGAAGTGCTTCAACTATTAAACGCTAGAAACATTGATTTGACAGAGGAAGATTACATTAATGTCATATACTGTAAAACCGCTAAATTATTTGAAGCATCATGTGAGTTAGCTGGTGTAATTAGCCTAGATAGACAAAGTTATAGTAAATTTCAAAATAGTATTAAAAACTATGGTGTCTATTTGGGGAATGCTTTTCAGATAGCTGATGATGTATTAGACTATGTTTCTGATGCGGAAAGTTTGGGTAAAAATATTGGTGATGATCTGGATGAAGGTAAAATGACGCTACCAACGATTTATGCGTTAGCAAATACTTCAAATCAAGAACAACAGAAAATAAAAGAAGCCATTGAAAAAGGAAACTATGGCATAAACGAAATTATAGCTATAGTTAAAAATAGTGGCGCTGTTAAATACTCTTATCAAGTTGCATGTCAATATGCTGAAAAAGCAAAAGAATCGATAAGTTTCTTACCAGAATCAGAATATAAGAAGGCTATGATCTTACTGTGTGATTTAGCTGTGAAGAGAAAAAATTAGTTATTATTTAAAATCTTTAAGTGTAATTTCGAAAGTTAACGCTTGGTTAGGTCCTATTGTAGCAGGAGCTCTAGTCCCATAAGCTTTGTTGGGAGCACAGTATAATATAAAAGTAGAACCATTAGGCATCTTAGGAATAGCGTCTTTCCAACATTCTATTAGGTTTCTAAGTGGAAAGGTTGCGTTTTCACTTGAGTCAAAACTTGGTCCTATGAGTTTAGCTTCTTTTACATCATTAAGCTTTGATTTGTCGTCTTCATAAGCTATTACTGGTGTTGTTCCTTTGTAAGCAATAGTTACTGTGCTATCTGCAGAAGGTTTTTTACCATCACCTTGTTTAACCATTTGGTAGTAAACACCATCATTTACTTCGACAGCATTATCCATTTTAGCAATTTGCGACATGAACTCATCTGATTTGACTTTATTTAGCTTAGCTATATCTAACTGCTTTTTAATCATCCTATCTTTTAAAGTTTCCATATTTCTTCTAATTTGACTTTCAGAAATTCTAGGCTTCTCATTGTTGAGAGCATCAGCAAAACCTGAGACTGTTTGTTTGTCATATAGCCCAAAATCTTGTCTAGCAATTCCAGACCCAACCTGGTATCCGACTACATAACTTGCATCAGATCCCATTTTTAAACTGTTATTAATTGAAGTATCCTTTGTTTGAGTTTGAGTTTGAGTTTGAGTTTGAGTTTGAGTTTGAGTTTGAGTACTTGGAGTACTAGTAGCTATAGCTTGAGTTTTAGTCTCACTAGTTGTTTCTTTTGTTGAGCATGAACCAATTGCTACTCCTAGGACAGTACATGACATTATCGCAACTATTTTTTTTAGTTTCATCTTATCTCCTTATTTATCTTTGAATATCATCTTTTGTGATATTAAAAAAGTCAAAAAGCTCTTTATCTAACATTTGAGATGGAGAAATATTTGATAGAGCTTTGAATATAACATTTTTTCTTTCAGGGTTATTATTCTCCCATCTATTAAGCATATCTTTTATAAATACTCTTTGCAAATTATCTTGTGAACCACATAGGTTACAAGGAATTATCGGGAAATTTTTTAGTTCAGAATATTCTAGTGTTTCTTTTTCACTTACAAAAGCAAGAGGACGAATTACAATATTACGTTTATCATCACTTAATAATTTCGCAGGCATTGATTTAATAGTGCCGTTATAAAAGAGATTTAAAAAAAATGTCTCTATGATATCATCACGATGGTGTCCTAAAGCAATTTTTGTAATATTGTTCTCCTCAGCAAAATCATACAGAATGCCGCGCCTCATTCTCGAGCATAATCCACATGTAGTTTTACCATCTGGTATAACTCTTTTGACAACACTATAAGTATCTCTTTCAATAATATTAAATTCTATATCTTTAGTTCTAAGATAATTAGGTAAAATCTCTTCAGGAAATCCTGGTTGCTTCTGATCCAAGTTTACAGCTATGATATCAAATTTTATAGGAGCTTTCTTTTGGAGTAATAAAAGCATTTCAAGCAAACAGTATGAGTCTTTACCGCCAGATAGGCACACCATTATTTTATCGCCATCTTCAATCATGTTGTATTGATTAATTGCTTGGGCTGTTTTTCTAAGTATTTGTTTTTCTAGCTTTTTTAAAGGTTGTTTATTAGTTTCTGTCATTTTTTTCTAAAATCATCTTTTTTAGTTCATTAGGTATTTTTTGTAATCTTCCTGTCTTTGTATTGTAACAAGCAAGTTTAGCACTTGCTTTTGTAATAACTTGTTCATTATTAATTAAGCGTATCTCATAATCAAATTCGATGCTTACTGCACCAATTTTAGTAATATGTTGAGTTACTTCAATCTTATTAGGGTGTAGTAGTGGTAAGATGTATTTACAGGTTTGTTCTGTAATTACAAGTTGGATAGAGTTTTGAGTAGCCCAAGACATTAATCCACTATTTTCATATGCCCATGTTGTTCTAGCTTCTTCAAAATAGTTAAAGTAGGTACAGTTATTTACATGTCCATATTTATCAGTGTCAGCAAAGCGAATATTTACAGTATGCTTAAAAATATTTGATTTCATAACTTACCTTTAGAAAATATATGACAGTAGGGGTTTGCGAGGTACTTCACAGTTCTGTAATTGTATAGCATATTTTTGAGCTACATCAGCGGTTTTACGGGCATAGTTTTTTAAGAATGAATTATTTCTATGGCTGCCTCTTCTATATCCTCCAATACCCTCATGGTATGCAAGATATAAATCATAAGTATTTGTTTTACCTATACCTGTTTTATTATGGACATTGTTTAAATACCAACCTATGAAATCTACAGCATCAGCATAATCAGAACGTGAGACAAAAGATTGTTTAGTTTCTTTCTTGTAATGCTCCCATGTGCCATCTAGAGCCTGTGCATAACCATAAGCGCTGGATGCTCTACCTTTTGGAATAAAGCCAAAATAATATTGCATAGAAGGTTGTGCATCAGCCCTGAATGAAGATTCTTGACGTACGAATGCCATTTGTATATTTAGAGGTATCCCCCAACGATCGTAGGAGTCTATCATGTCGTAGTACCAGTCAGGATATTGGTGGATTATACTACACGCATTGTTTATATTTTTTGGAGGCTCTGTTGAGCAAGAACCCAAGAGTAATATGACTGTGGTAATCAGTATTAGTTTTACTATCTTTTTCATTATAAATTCCTATAAAAAACATCCACAACTTTATCTTGGAATCTACGAGCATTGTAACGATCAGAGTACTTGAGATCATTTAGCATGATCGAAAATGAGATGCGATGGTTTTTTGCAGTTAAAACATAGCCTGATAGTGTTGATACTCCAGATAATGTACCTGTTTTTGCATGTACTCGACCAAGCAGTTTGCCTCCCATTCTATATGCGATGGTACCACTTATTCCAGATGAAGGTAGGTAATTATAGAATTGTTTACCAACTTTACTGTTAAAAGTTTTAGTCAAGAAATCAACCATAAATTCAGGACTAACTCTATCCAGATGTGATAATCCAGATCCGTCATACATAGTCAAAGCAGACGTGTCTAATCCTAGTTTTGAATATAAGATGCTTTGAACAGCTTCAGTACCCGCTTTAGTTGAGCCAATTCCTTTTTCTTGTAAACCAATAGTATTTAGTATAGTTTCTGCATATAAATTGTCAGAGTGTTTAAGAGTTTGGTCAAAGAAGTGTCCAATTGTTGCTGATCTTGTTGTTATTTGTGATTCATAACCAGCTGGAATATCACTAGCAATAAGTACCTTACCATGTTTTACTCCACTAGAACTTAAAAAATCATTAACAGTATCTACTGTCTTTAAAGCAGGGTTTCTAATTGCCAGTTTAAACATTTTTTCAGCTGTTCTAGATAAATATCCACTTATATATACCACGTTATCATCATTCATTGATAAAATCGTAGCCTTTGTTGCACTTGTATATTTAGCTGAATTTTTTATGTCAATGTTGCTAGCATTGCTAAGCTCTACAACTCTAGTAGTTAAACTATTTGGATTTTTAACTAGTTTTATAACAGTACAGTTTCTATTTAATGTAAAGCTAGAAGCCGGTGCACCATAGCATAATGTTTTATCTTCTTTAGACCAACCCCTAGGGATATATGGTCCTGAAAATACACCAACAAGATATACATCGCCTGTAATTTTAGATATTCCTTTTTCTGTTTTTATTTTTCTTATCAATGATGATAACTGACTACCAGTAAGGGCTGGATTACCAGTAAATTTTATATACATATCACCATAGAGAGTATGGTTTGATATTCTATTAGATGGATACATAACAGTAGTTGTAAATCTAAAGTTACTAGGAATAGCAAATAATCCTGAGACGATTGTAAATACCTTATTATTACTTGCAGGTTTCATTGATCTGTTTTCAGCATAGGCATACAGATCAGCACCTGTCATAGTTCTTTGGGCTGCTACAGCAATTTTAGCATTAGATAAGTTATATTTTTTTACAAGAGATTGTATTTCGCTACGAGTAGATGCGTAAGATAGGTTTGCGCTTGCTACAAATATAGATATAGCTACTAAAAGCTTAGTTCTTTTTATCAAAGTGATAAACCTATATATGTTTCTAATTTCTTAATTTGGAATAATAGCATTTTATACACTATAAATATAGTGGGGGTACTGTGTAATATATAGATAGGTTTTGGGTTAGTGTAAATAAGTTGTAGCTATGTTGCATTTATATTGTTATATGGTAGAATGATAGCCTGTAAATTTGTCTATCAGCTTTGGGTAAAGAGCTGTAGTTTTGTTAAATTTAAATTAAACTGGCATTTAAGTGAGGTGAGAGGGTATGCCAAGCGTTAGAGTTAAAGAAAGAGAACCTTTTGATGTTGCTCTTAGAAGATTTAAGAGATCTTGTGAGAAGGCTGGAATAGTATCTGAACTACGTCGTAGAGAGTACTTTGAAAAGCCAACTTGGGCACGTAAAAGAAAGAAAGCTGCTGCTGTCAAAAGAGCTTACAAGAGCAATATGATGGCTAGAAGGTAGTATATTATTTAATTCACCGTTGAGAGTTTAACTCTCCCTTTCACTAGGAATTCTTTTTTAAAATGTCACAAATTTTTGATCAATTGACTCTTGATATGAAAGAGTCAATGAAAAATAAAGATAAAAATAGATTAACTACTATTCGTATGGCTATGTCGGCCATTAAGCAAAAACAAATTGATGAGAAAATTGATATTACAGATGATATTGTTACAGCTGTAATAACAAAAATGATCAAGCAAAGACAAGACTCTTATAATCAATACATACAAGCAGAAAGAGCTGAGCTTGCAGAGGGTGAAAAAAAAGAGATTGAAATCTTGACTAAATATATGCCCAAACAGCTTAGTGATGAAGAGGTTGTGACTATTGTTCAAAAAGCAATAGAATCTGTTGGAGCTACCTCAATGAAAGAAATGGGTAAAATAATGGCTAGTGTAAAAAAAGAGCTTGCTGGTAGAACAGATATGAGTAAAGTAAGTGCTATAGTAAAGTCAAACTTATCTTAACTTTCAGATTTTATCAGTATGGCAAAAAAGATTTCAAATAGTTTTATAAAAGAGCTTGTTGCAAGTGCTGATATTGCAGATATTGTGTCTAGATATGTCAATCTCAAGAAATCTGGAAAAAATTATAAAGCATGTTGTCCATTTCATAATGAAAAAACGCCTTCATTTTATGTTAATACTCAAAAGAAATTTTTTCATTGCTTCGGGTGTGGTGTATCTGGAGATGCCTTAACTTTCGTTAAAAAAATAAATAATTTAGACTTCGTAGAAGCAGTTAATAATTTAGCAGAGATTGTGGGGAAACCCATTGAATATGAGAATTATTCACAAGAAGATTTGCAAAGAGAACATCTTTTTAATAAGTGCATTGGTTTTTTAGCGATAGCTCAAAAATATTATCGTTGGAATCTTGGTAATTCAGTATCAAAAGAAAAAGCTATAGAGTATCTTAAGAAAAGAGGAATCGATAGTGGATTAGCTAAAGTGTTTGGTATTGGATATTCATCAGAAGGTTGGAATAATATTACCCAGCTTGCTAAATCTGTTAATGTATCTGAAGATATATTAATTGATACAGGTCTTTCAATAAAGAATGATAAAGGAAATGTTTATGACCGTTTTCGCAATAGAATAATGTTTCCTATCAGAAATATTCAAGGAAGCGTTATTGGTTATGGCGGTAGGGTGATTGATGATTCTGATACAGTTAAATACTTGAACTCTCCAGAAACTATAGTTTTTCAAAAAAATAATATTTTGTATGGATTATATGAATATAGAGAGAGAAAAAAACAACATCCTGAGTTGGCAAATCAAAGTCTTATTGTTGTAGAAGGGTATATGGATGTTGTTGGGTTGGCTCAATATGGTTTTTATTCTGCTGTGGCAACGTTAGGAACAGCATTTTCACAAAATCATGCAAAAATACTATTCCGTGAGAGTAACTCAGTGATACTTTGCTTTGATGGCGATAGTGCTGGACAAAACGCGGCTATCCGAAGTATTAAAATAATTTTACCTATTTTAGATGGTAATAAAAAACTTAGAATACTTACTCTAAAGGAAGGAAAGGATCCTGACGATTATATCAAAGAACATGGGTTGATAAGTTTCCAGAGTGAACTAGATAACTCTTTGTTGGTTTCAGATTTTATAATAAGACATATAATAGGCAATAGAGATATTTCTAAAGCTGAGTGTAAAGCAGAAATTTTGGAGAATTTAAAAGATTTTTTATCTGATGTTAATGAAAATATTTATTCAGAGAGTATTGTATCAACCGTCTCAGAGAAAATAAATATTAGTTCTGATCAAGTAAAAAGATTAATCAAGCTAGGAAAGCAAAAATTTAGTATTGATACTATGAATAAGAGTAATCATATGATTAAGCAAAAAAGGCTTTCAAAAAATATTTTACTTGAAGAGGTAGTGTTAGCTGAAATTTTTGTTAATATTGATGATTTTCGCATTCTACTAAAAGAAAATGACTTTGAAATATTTTCTACTTCAAAAAATCTTGATATTCTTGTAAAAAGCTTGAAAATTTTAAAAGAAGACTCATCTAATCAAATAGAAACTGTGGTATTGATACAGTTTTTGGCAGAGGACTATCCTGACTATAGAGAGTATTTCTTTGAATTATTGAGTTATGGCATTAACAAGGCTAGAAAAAAATCTGATGGTGAACAGTATTGCAGTCAGATATTAAATGACTTAAAAAGGATTGAAGCTAATAGTGTAAAAGAGCAGCTTAATCATTTAGGGTCTCTACCTTTTAGGACAGATGTTCAAGAGATGGAACGTAAGTATTTAGTAGCAAAATTAGGTAATAAAATATAAAAAATTCTATTGGAGTATTAATAGATGACAAGAGAAGATTTACTTTCTGATCTAAAAGATTTGATAGTTGATGGTAAAGAAAGAGGTTATTTAACTAGAGCAGATATTCTGGATGCATTACCGGGAGATGTGTCAGACGATCCTAAAAAGTATGAAGAAATAGAAGCTATACTTATAGATGCTGGTATTGATGTTTATGATAGAACTCCTCAATTAGATGAAGATGATGAACGAAAAGTAAGTGAGGCGAACTTAGATGATTTGAAAGGTAAGACTTCTGATCCTATCCGTATGTATATGCGAGAAATGGGTATAGTAGATCTTTTAGATAAAAAAGGTGAGACTGATATCGCCATCAGAATCGAAGAAGGTACTACGGAAGTTTTTAGTACTATTTTGAGTTACCCAATAGTTATTAAAACTTATATTGAACGCTTTCGTGAATTAGAAGAAAAAGCTGATGATTACATGTCATCACAAGATATTGAAGATGAGTCTGTAGCTAAGTATATTCGCTTTAATGAAATTATAGCGGGCTTCAGTGATGAGCAGATTACAGAAGAAAAAGTTGCGGAAGATGATCATGATGAGAAGATTGATACTCAAAGAGCATATAATTTCTTTGTAAACCTTGAGAAAATGTTTGAGGAGTACCAGGAAAAACCTAATAAAAAGCTATATAACAAAATAGTTAAAGAGTTTGAATGTTTAAGGTTATCTACTTCTCACTTGCAGAAATTGGTTGACTACATTAGACTCCCTTATGCTCGAGTTAAAGAGTTCGAGAGAAAAATACTTAGATTGTGCGTAGAAAGATCAAAAACTCCTCGTCAGGAGTTTATCAAGGTATATGAGATTGGCTCTGTTGAGTGGCTGGAGCCTTTAACTAAAAAATATAAATTTACAGATAATACTATCAAAGAAATTAATAACTTAACTAAGCAAATTAATCAATTTCAGACTCTGATGATGATGAAAGTTGAAGAACTTAAAAAAGTTAATGTTGAAATTTCTAAGAGTGAAGCAAAAATTACTCAAGCTAAAAAAGAAATGATAGAAGCAAACTTAAGACTAGTTGTTTCAGAGGCTAAAAAATATACTAATAGAGGTTTGCATTTCTTGGATATTATACAAGAAGGTAATATTGGTCTAATGAAGGCTGTTGATAAGTTTGATTACAGAAAAGGTTTTAAGTTTTCAACTTATGCAACTTGGTGGATTCGTCAGGCAATCACTCGTTCTATTGCAGATCAAGCTAGAACAATTCGAGTTCCAGTTCATATGATTGAAACTATCAATAAAGTTAATAGAATTAAACGTCAAATACTTCAAGAGAAAGGACGCGAGGCTACAGAAGAGGAGATTATTGAATACACTCCAAATATGACTAAGGATAAGCTTAAAAAAATTCTTAATATCTCTCATACTCCTATTTCTATGGAGAGTCCAATTGGTGATGATGAAGATTCAACAGTAGGTGACTTTATTGAGGATAAGAATAATTATTCCCCAATTGAGGCAGCAAACTTAGAGAACTTAAGAGAGGCTATTAAGGAGCTTATTGATACGGGTTTAACTGAAAGAGAAGCAAAAGTTCTTATGATGCGTTTTGGTATTGGTATGAATACGGATCATACTCTTGAAGAAGTAGGTAAGCAGTTCAATGTAACCAGAGAACGTATTAGGCAGATTGAAGCAAAAGCTCTTAGAAAGTTAAAGCATCCATCAAGATCGGCATTCTTAAAAACATTTTTATAAATTTTCTTATTAATAAATTTCTCAACTAAAATGGCTTTTTGTACTTAGCTGTGCTATATTTTTGCTAAATTTTATTTATTCAATTTTATGATGAAAAAAATAGTATTAATATTTATACTAATATCAAGTACGTTTAGTCTTAACAGCTGTTTATTAATCGGAGCAGGTGTTTATGGTGTTGATCAAGCTGCGTCATACTCTGAGAACCTTGATTACTCTGTCATAGATGTTAGCAATTCAGTCTTGCACGTTCTTAGAGAAATGCCTGGTGTTACTATTACTAAGAATATTATAACTAATCAAGCATCAGAGATTGATGGCGATGTTAACTCGGAGAGATTCAAAGGGACGTTTAGTATTAGTGTGACTAGAATAGCTGACAATTCATCAACGTTAACTATTAAGTACGATATATTTGGTGATAAAGTTCAATCGAAAAGATTCTTAAGAAATGTTAAAGAAGATCTGCATAAAAATGCAGCTTGAAATAAATAATTAAAGTTTGGTTAAGCTTTAATTAGTTTTATGAACTCATCGACATATTGTTTTTGAACTATTTTAGTATCAATGTTATCGATAAAGTCCGATAGTTGGCACATCTCTAAACCACTATATCCACAGGGGTTAATATAACTAAATGGCGTAAGATCCATTTTAATATTTATAGCAATGCCGTGGTAGCTTTTACCTTGCTTTATTCTTAAGCCAAGAGAAGCTATTTTTTTATTATCAATATATATGCCATGGGCATTCTCAATAATGTGAGGGTCAAGATTATAGTGCTTTTGAAGTATATTGATACAGGCTTGCTCTACTACATCAACTAATTTTTTTGCACCAAGTTTATTTCTTTTTATATCAAGCATAAAGTATATTACAACTTGACCAGGACCATGATATGTAACTTGTCCACCTCTATCAGTTTCAACAATAGGTATATTGTGCGGATTTAGGATATGTTCGGGTTTGCCATGTTTTCCTTGTGTAAAAACACTCAGGTGTTCAACAAGCCAAATCTCATCCTTAGTAGTATTGTCACGTTCGGTTGTGAAATCAGCCATTCGTTCAAAAACATCAGAGTATGGCTGTAATCCTAAATCTCTAATTATGATATCTTCTTTCATAGAGTAACGATTATTATAAAACCATGTGTACTTCAGGATGGCTAGAAATTTCTTTGTAAATATTATCTAACTGTTGTTTGCTATCAGCTGTAAATATGGCTGTAATAGATATATATTTACCAGTTTTACTTTCTTTGGTATTAAAATCAATCTCATCATGTTTTGGAACATGTTTTTCAAAGACTTTAAGAATAGCTTCTACAGTCTCTTTCTGTGGGTTTGCCATAATCTTTATTGGAAACTGACATGGAAACTCAAAAAAAGTTTCCGGCTGATTACTGTTATTATCTTCAGACATTATAAATCCTCTTATTTTAGGGTTACCACCAACCTCTTTGTGATATATCATTCATAGATATCACTGGTACACTTGCTATTTTTTCTTTAGTGTCTCCAAGAGTTATGACTAGTTCACCTACGGGTTGTCCTTTTTTAATTGGAGCTTTTAATCCGGATGTAAACACAATACCTTGCTTTAAGAATGGAATATAAGTTTTAGGTACGGTTTTATAAATATTTTGAGTTGAGGCTACAGTTATCTTTTGTCCAGCTTTGGCGTTAGGGATGTTATCTGCACTTATTGTGACTGGAGAGTTAGCTTTGTATAATAAGACATTTTCATACTTACTTATAGCATATCTCAATAATTTAGAAGATTCTGAATCTCTTTTAGCTGAGCTACTAGTACCAAGTACTACAGAGATGAATCTTTCGCCATCTTGTTTTGCAGAGGATACTAAACAATAGCCAGCTGCATCTGTGTGGCCTGTTTTCATGCCATCAGCACCATCAAAAGTGAATAGAAGCCTGTTTCTATTGTTTTGAAGTACAAAGTTGTCGCCTTTAGGGAATAGTTTTGAGCACTTATCTTGAGCTTGAGAGTCTAGCCCTTTTGCAGTAAAACTTTCTAAAACATTACCGCTTGAACGATCAAATTTAGGTAAACATTGCTTACGATCTGCTATGCTTACAGATTCTTGCTCTGTAGCATTCCAAACCAAACCTCTGTCATCGTATATCTCATATGCTTCAGGGAAATTATATATGTAAGATCTAGCTAATAATGCCATGTCATGCGCAGTTGTATACTGTTCTCCTCCGGGCAGCCCATCTGGGTTGGCAAAGTGAGTATTATTCATTCCAATTGCTTTTGCTGTTTGATTCATAAGATCAGTAAATGCATCGGCAGTACCACCGATATATTCTGCTAAAGCTATAGTAGCATCATTACCCGATACAACATCCATTCCTGTTACTAAATTTTTAACAGAAACTTTAGCTCCTGCTTTTACGTACATTTTAGATCCGCCAGTTGAAGCAGCTTTTTCACTTATTGGTACCATAGTATCCCAACTAAGGTTTCCTGCTTTGATTTCACTGGCAACAATATAAGATGTCATGATTTTGGTCAAACTAGCAGGAGGTCTTCTCACATCCATATTTTTCTCACTAACTACATCACCAGTGCGATAATTCATAGCTACCCATGCTGGAGCATCTAGCTCAATATTTACAGGTCTTACTATTATATCTTTCTGTGCTAGTCCGTTACCTCCATTAAAATATGGGTCTGAGCTAGAAGAAATATTGGGTGCTGCGAATGCTGTAGTTGCAACCAAACTAGCTGTTAATAAAGCCATCTTTTTAAATTTCATAATTTTCCTCTTTAAACTTTTGTTAAAGTGTAACTTATTAAGTAATATCTCAAAGTATTTTAATATTTATAGGTTATAAATACAAAGGTTTTTATGATAGACTCTTGTGTAGTGTATCAAGCGTTTATGCTTTAGCAAAAATATAGGAGAAATTGTTATGCTAAAAAATATACCTTGTGGAAAAGATATTCCTAATGATTTCAATGTTGTTATTGAAATACCCCAAGATAGTGATCCGATTAAGTATGAGTTTGATAAAGATAGTGACATGATAGTTGTTGACAGATTTATGTCATCTACTATGAGATATCCTTGTAACTATGGTTTCGTACCAAATACTCTTTACGATGATGGCGACCCAATTGATGTTTTAGTATTGGCTCCATATCCTCTTGCGGTAGGTTGTGTGATTAACTGTAGAGCAGTTGGTGTTTTCAAAATGGAAGATGATGGTGGTGTTGATGCAAAAATTATTGCAGTACCAAGTTCTAAATTAACTAAGGAATATGATCATATAAATGATGTTGATGATTTGCCTGTTTCTTTAAAACAAAAAATTGAGCATTTCTTCACTCATTATAAAGATCTTGATTCTGGTAAGTGGGTAAAAGTCGATGGCTGGGATGATGTTGCTTTTGCTAAAAAAGAAATCGAAAAATCTGTAAATAATTATAAATAATTTCTTCTTTTGTTTTTAATATTTTAGTCTCTAAGTCATTTGTGATAACATTTCATATCGAATTCAATATTTTCATGAAATTTAGTATGAAGCAAAATGTCGTAAATAGTATTAAACTAGTAATCTTTGATGTCGACGGTGTCCTTACAGATAGTAGAATAATAATCTCAAATGACGGAAATGAGTTTAAAAATTTTAATGTTAAAGATGGTCTTGGTATCGTTCTGCTACAGAAACTGGGTATTAAAGTTGCAATTATAACTGGTAAAGAATCAAAGATTGTTCAGCAGAGACTTCAAAGTTTAGGTCTAGATCCCCACGATATTTATCAAGGCCAAAAAAATAAAATCAAAGCATATGAAAGCTTAAAAAATAAATATAGTCTAAATGATCAGAATATTGCTTATATGGGTGATGATTTGCCAGATCTTGTATTAATGAATAAGGTAGGATTGTCTGCAACGCCTACAGATTCAATATCAGTAGTAAAAGAATATGCAAATTATGTATGCCAAAATAATGGTGGTAATGCTGCAGTTAGGGAGTTTTGTGACTATATTATTAAGCAATCAGGTTTTTATGATAAGGTTATTAAAGATTTTATTGATACTGGTGAGGTTAAATAAACAAAAATATGAAGTTTTTCACTAAGTATTCTTTATTTGCTAACGTACTTTCCATAGTTATTATTATCTTAGCTATGTTATATATAAGTTATAATGCTTTAGATGGCGCAAAACCATTAAAAACTAGTCAACAGAAGAATAGAGTTGAATTAAAGGCTTATGATTTTACATACAATAAATATGATGTAAAAGGTAATTTAGTAACGAATTATTTTTCAAAAGAGTTAAGACGCTATATTAATCAAGACTTATTTATGATTAGTCTTACAGAAAAAAGTTATGACGATAAAACAGGCAAGTTACAGTGGCAAGTTAAGTCTAAGTATGGCTATATTCAACAGTTTACTGGTCAAAATTTGACTCATTTATATGATGGTGTTGATGCAATTATTTATACTAGTAATGATTCATCAGGTAATCAAACTAACGAGGGTAAAAACTCCTCTTTAGATAGAATCTTTATTAAAACTTCAGAGATGTTTTATAACTCTGGTTCAAAAGATTTTTATAATGCTAGATTTACAAAGATGTATGATCCTGAGACTGGTAACAATACAACCGGTATTGGAGTATCAGGAAATTCAGACTCAAAAGTTATAAGACTAGGTCAGAATGTGAGGAGTTATTATGCATCTAGTTAGAATGATAGGATTAACGCTACTGGTATTTGTTTCTAATGCTTTCTCAGAAACACAAGTGAATCAAATAGATGATGCTCTTCCGATGTATAATGCAGCAGCACAAGAAGATAGTGTTACTGATAATGAAAAAGAGGATAATTCTGAGGGCAATAGCTTGAAAGAATATGGACCGGTAACAATATGTGCCGATAGTGCTACATATGATGATAGTCAGCATGTTATTACCTATTTAGGCAATGTATTTGTAATGCAAATCCATAATAATCATATACTTTGTCATAAACCTATAGCGCCTAGAAAAGATGTTATTTATTTTGAAAGAGATGAAAACTTATCTCTGGAACAATTACAAGAGAGTTGGTTAAAAACAGCTAAACAACTATGTTCCGAACAAAAAGAATGTAACTTCATATCTGGACAGAGACTTGTAATAAATTTGGATGAGAATAAGAAATTGAAAACCTTCACCATGATTTCAGATGATAATCATAATTCCCAATTCTATACATATCCAACAAATTCAAACCCTGACTATAAAGATGTTAAGACTGCGACTAGAGGTCCTGTTGAGGGTAAATCAAAAATGATAATCTATCATGTTGATGACAAGCATCTAGAAATGTACAGAAAGGCTGTGGCCTTCCAAAATGATAATGTTTATAAGGGTGAAAAAGTTATTTTTGATATTGAACATGATCTAATATCAATTCCTGGTAGTGAAAATAAAAGATCAACAATAATATTAGATGGAGTACAGAAACAGACTAAAATTGATACAGGTCTAACTCCTATTAGTGACTATGAGAAAGATAGACAAAAAGGAAGTGTTAGAGGCTTAAATACATATAACTCTACAACTTAATTAAAGCAGACAGGTTTAAAATGGAAAAATATACATTAGAAGCAAAAAGGCTAGGTAAAAAATATGGTTCGCGATGGGTTGTAAATAATGTCTCCATGAAAGTTTCAACTGGTGAAATAGTTGGTCTCTTGGGACCTAATGGAGCCGGGAAAACAACATCTTTTTACATGATTGTAGGACTTGTGGCTGCAACACGTGGTAAGGTGCGTATGGGGGATGATGATGTAACAAAGATGCCAATTCACCTTAGAGCTAGAAGAGGCTTAGGTTATCTTCCTCAAGAGGCTTCTGTTTTCAGAAAACTAAGTGTTGAAGATAATATTGTTGCTATTTTGGAGACTCGTAAAGAACTTAGTAAAATCCAGATTGAAGAGAAACTAAATCAACTTTTGGATGAGTTTAGTATTCAGCACATACGTAAAAGTTTGGGTATGAGCTTATCTGGAGGAGAGCGAAGAAGAGTTGAAATTGCAAGGGCTCTTGCTATGGATCCTAAGTTTATACTTCTTGATGAACCATTTGCCGGAGTTGATCCAGTATCTGTAATAGAGATTAAAGAAGTTGTGAGACACCTTAAGGATAGAGGAATAGGTGTATTAATTACAGACCATAATGTACGAGAGACGCTTGATATTTGTGAGAGAGCATACATTGTTAATGCTGGGAATATGCTCGCTGCTGGTACACCAGAAGAAGTCTTAGCAGATGAAACGGTTAGAAAGGTATATCTCGGAGAAGACTTTAAGTTGTAATAATCACAATTCATAAAAGGAAGTAAATTATGCAAATTGATCTGACAAAATCAAAAGTAATTTGTATAGGTAGAAACTATGTTGAACATATCCATGAGCTAAATAATGAAATTCCAGATAGTCCAGTAATATTTATCAAACCTAACTCAAGTATAGCTAAAAATCTTAAATTATCGTCAGCTAGAGAAACACACTATGAGTGTGAGATAGTTTTTGCTTTTGATAATGATTCAAATATAAAAGCGGTAGGTTTAGGTTTAGATTTAACTGATAGGAATGTACAATCAAAGCTTAAATCAAAAGGACTTCCATGGGAGTTAGCAAAAGCTTTTGATAATAGTGCTGTGATTAGTGACTTTGTTAAAATCAATAATCAGGATGTTGAATTTTTAAGCTTCAAAGCATATAAAAATAGCTCTTTAATTCAGCAAGGCAGTTATGATTTAATGATTTATAAACCCCAACAAATTATAGACTTTTTAAAACAAAATGAAATCACCATAGCTGAAAATGATTTGTTGATGACAGGAACACCCAAAGGTGTCGGGGTAGTAAGTATCGATGATAAATTTAGAATAGAACTTTTTTGTAAAGATAAAAAAATATTAGAAACAACTTTTGGATAAATGAGATATGTGGGCAATTGTAGGAAGTAGTGGTTTTGAGTCTTTTGATGATTTTGAGATTATAGAAGAACTCTCTCGAGAAACTCCATATGGTCTGTGTTCTAATGGTTTATTTAAAATAAAAATAGAAGATAAGGAAGCATTATTTCTAAATAGAACTGGTTTAGGTCAGAATATATTACCACATCAAATAAACTACAAAGCGAATATATATGCTTTGAAAAAATATGGTGCTACTTCTATTATTGCCTTATCTTCAGTTAGAAGTTTAAGAGAAGAGTTAAAACCTGGGGACATGGTTATTCCGTACCAGTTTATTGATAGAACAAAATCTCTACGAGAATTTACATTTTGTGAACAGGGGTTGCTTAACTATGTATCTCTTTCTAAACCAATAACAGAAAGTATTGCCGAAGAAATTAGGTCAAAGAAACAAGAGTTTGATTTTGATATTCATTTTAAGCAGAGCTACGTTTGTATAGAAGGACCTCAATTTCCTACTATAATTGATGCTAAATGCTTCCAGAGTATGGGAGGTGGTGTCATAGGTATGACAGCTTTTCCAGAGTTTGCTTTAGCAAGAGAAGCGGGGCTTAATTATATTAGCTGTAACTTTATTGTTGACTATGTTCCTTGGTCATATGATGTTAGAAATTTGTATAATGTATTAGAAATAAGGGAAACAAATAATTATAAAGCTGAAAAAATTGTCAAGTGGATGGTAAATAACTTGTCATTTTATGCTGAAAATGATTGTCATGAACTAGGTATTGCTCGATATTTATCAACACCTATTGAGTCATTGCCTCCAAATAAGAAAGAGTGGCTAAAAGTTATAGCTAAGGATAACTCTGAGCATGAAGAAGCACTTGAAGCTGAAATTCTTAAAAAGGTTCCAGATCTATATGGAGGTATTAAGACTATACCACCTAAGCTTCAAGACTTACTGACATTTATTAGTAAATTTGATAGGGATGGCAATCGTCAAGATATTGATACCACAAGAAAGGCTGCTGCATCACTAGGGTTATATAGTTATCCTAAAGTGGATATTGAGAGTGTTGAAGATATTGAAATTACACATAATGATGGTCACAATATCCCTGTTAGAGTATATAATCCTAAAACTGATGAGAAACTTAAAGTAATAATCTTTTCTCATGGTGGAGGGTTTGTATCTGGTACTTTAGACTCATTTGATGCTTTTTGCCGTAAGCTTGCTTTAACTACCAATAGGATTGTTTTTGCTGTTGATTATCGTCTTGCGCCTGAACATAAATTTCCAGCTGGTTTGAGTGATGTTGAGTTTATTACAGAATATGTTTATCAACACTCTAAAAAACTTGGTGTATCTCGTAAGAAATTTACTTTAATGGGTGATAGTGCAGGAGCTAATTTGACAGTTTTAGCAACTTATAATCTATTACAAAAAGGTAGTGTTAAAATTGCCAATAATATTATTTTATACCCATCTGTAGATTTATCGCATATGCCTACGAAATCGCTTGAAGACTATTCTAGTGGCTATATTTTAACTAAAGCAAAAACAAAATGGTATTCTGAGTTATACGTGCCTGAAGGTATGGATAAATGCTCTCCTGAAATATCACCATTTTATATCAAAGAATTAGATAATATGCCGAGAACTTTAGTTATGACAGCAGGCTATGACCCTTTAAAAGATGAGGGCTTATTATTTGCTGAAAGGCTTCTTAGACATGATGTTGAGGTACAACATTATCACTTTGATAGTTTGGTACATGGTTTTATTAATTTCTCAAAATTGATTCCAAAAGAGATGGAAATACTTCACTCTAGGGTTGTTAAATTTCTTGGCTAATTATGAAAAATTATCTACTACAAATTGAATATTTTGGTAAAAACTATTGTGGATGGCAAAGACAGTCTCATTCACCAAGTATTCAAGAAGAGCTAGAAAAAGCACTTTCAAAAATTGCAAATCAAAATATCGAAGTTATTTGTGCAGGTCGAACAGATACTGGAGTACATGCGACTTCGCAAATTGCTAACTTTCATTCAGATGCTGATAGGAGTCTTAGTTCTTGGATGAGGGGAGCAAATGCTCTTTTACCACAAGATATTAAAATACTAGATATTAAAGAAGTTGATAATGATTTTAATTCGAGATTTACAGCGATAAATAGAACCTATAATTATATTATCTATAATTCTGCAATTAGCTCTCCAATATTTGCTGAGCATTGTTTGTGGGAGAATAGAGAGTTAAATATAGATAAGATGAATCAAGCCTGTAAATACTTATTAGATGAGCAAGATTTTACATCTTTTAGATCATCTCAATGTCAGTCCAATACACCATTTAGAAATATTCAAAAAGCTGAGTTTATTAAGAAGGGGAATTTTATAGTATTTGAGGTTGTTGGTAATGCTTTTCTACATCATATGATTAGAAATTTTATTGGCTCGTTATTAAAAGTTGGCTTAGGACTTAGGCTTCCAGAATGGATTAAAGAAGTATTACAAGCAAGGGATAGAACAAAAGCAGCCGAAACAGCTAAAGCACACGGTCTATATTTTGTTGGAGTTGAATATCCTCAGTTTAGTTTTAAACGTCGAGTAATAGAGCTTTTTTGTTAGTCTAATCATTTAGTTTTCTAAGAAAGTCTTTTGTAAGTATTTATTTAATGTTACTTTTATTACTAAAAGCTAATTACAATCAAATTCATTTAGGTTAAAATATCCTTTTAAGAAAATCTCTATTTCTATAAAAATGACAGATATACATAATCATAAGATTTTGATTTTAGATTTTGGTTCGCAATATACTCAACTTATCGCGCGTAGAGTGAGAGAGGTTGGCGTGTTTTGCGAAATATTTCCTCACGACATAGCAGATGATTTTATCAAAGATTATCATGCTAAAGGTATAATTCTTTCTGGTGGTCCTGAGTCTGTATATGATTCAGATGCTAAAGCCCCAGAAATAGTCTTTGAATTAGGTGTTCCTGTTTTGGGTATCTGCTATGGTATGCAGACAATGGTAATGCAGCATGGTGGAGAGGTAAAAGGAGCTGATCAAAGTGAGTTTGGTAAAGCAATCATTAATATCTTAAAATCATCAGAAAATATATTTTCAAATCTTAAAACAGAACAGTCTGTATGGATGAGTCATAGCGATAAAGTTACTCAAACTGGTGAATATTTTGAGGTAATAGCATCATCAGCTAATGCTCCTGTTGCAGCTGTTGCTCATAAGAGTAAACCTTTTTATGGAGTACAGTTTCATCCAGAAACCACTCATACAGAGAATGGTAAACAGATTATAGAAAATTTTGCCTTAAATATCTGTAAATGTGATGCTCTTTGGAATATCGAAAATATTATTGAAAACGATATCAAAGAAATAAAAAAACAGGTTGGAAATGATAGAGTGATTTTAGGCTTATCAGGTGGTGTTGACTCATCTGTGGTAGCAGCAATATTACATGAAGCTATTGGCGATCAACTTACCTGTATATTTGTAGATACTGGACTACTTCGTCTTAATGAAGGCGACCAAGTGATGGAAGTATTTGCAGAGCATATGGATATTAATGTTATTCGTGTAAATGCTAAAAATAGATTTTTAGACGCTCTAAAGGGGATTGGTGATCCTGAAGAAAAGCGTAAAATCATAGGTAAGCTTTTTGTTGATATTTTTGATGAAGAAGCAGCTAAAATTGAAAATGCGAAATGGCTTGCTCAAGGCACGATCTATAGTGATGTAATTGAGTCAGCTGGTAATAGCCAGTCTAAAGCTCATGTTATCAAATCTCATCATAACGTTGGTGGTTTGCCAAAAGAGATGAAGCTTAAGCTATTAGAACCTCTAAGAGAGTTATTCAAAGATGAGGTGCGTAAATTAGGGCTAGGTTTAGGCTTACCGTATAATATGCTTTATAGACATCCGTTCCCGTGTCCAGGTCTTGGTGTGCGTATATTAGGTGAAATTAAGAAAGAGTATGTTGAAACTCTACAAAAAGCAGATGCTATCTTTACTGAAGAGCTCTATAAGCATAATTTGTATCATGATATTTCTCAGGCCTTCGGGGTTTTCTTACCAGTTAAGTCAGTTGGGGTTGTTGGGGATCAGCGTAGATATGAATATGTTATAGCATTAAGAGCTGTGGTTAGTATTGATTTTATGACTGCAACATGGGCAAATTTGCCTTATGACTTCTTATCTATAGTTTCAAATAGAATTGTAAATGAAGTTAAACAAGTATCACGAGTCGTTTATGATGTAACAGGTAAACCACCTGGAACAATTGAGTGGGAGTAACCACTAGCTGACGAAATGTTTAATTTATTAAAGTATATATTCTTTAGAATTGTACTTTTGGGTTAGATGAAGATTTTATACTATGTCGAAATATACTATTTTAGATAAGATAAATACCCCTGCAGATCTTAAGCTTGTACCTGAGGGACAACTTAAAGAACTAGCATCTGAGTTAAGAACTTTTTTGGTAGATACATTAGATGTGAGTGGTGGACATTTTGCAAGTAGTCTTGGTGCTACTGAGCTTACTGTAGCACTACACTATGTTTTTAATACACCTTACGATAATATTGTATGGGATGTTGGACATCAAACATATATTCATAAAATCTTGACAGGTAGAAAAGATAAGCTTATTACTATCAAAAAAGATGGTGGAATTTCAGGTTTCCCAAAGCGATCTGAAAGTGAATATGACACTTTTGGAGTAGGGCACTCAAGTACATCGATAAGTGCAGCACTTGGCATGGCTATTGCAGATAGACTACAAGGTAAACACTCTAGCTCAATTGCTGTAATTGGAGATGGTGCTATAACTGGAGGTATGGCATTTGAGGCACTTAATCATGCTGGGGGAATTAAAGAGGACATTTTAGTTATTCTCAATGACAACGAAATGTCAATTTCTGATAATGTTGGTGGTCTTTCTGCTCATTTTAGCAAGATTATTTCAGGTGGCTTTTATAACTCTATTCGTGAAAAAGGTAAGGAAGTTCTTAAAAATATTCCACCGATGTTTGAGTTTGTGAAAAAGATAGAAACACAGACTAAAGGAATGTTTGTCCCTGCAAATTTTTTTGAAGATTTAGGTTTTTATTATGTAGGACCAATAGATGGCCATAATGTTACAGAGCTAGTAAAGACTTTAAAAATTTTAAAAGATCACAAGGGTCCGAAACTTTTACATGTAATTACTAAAAAAGGCAAAGGTTATACTAGAGCAGAGTCTGATCCAATTAAGTTTCATCATGTTGCACCAAGTTTTCACAGTGGAGATGCTCAATCAAAAGCTTCTAAGCCAACTTACTCAAATATATTTGGTAACTGGATTTGTCAAAAAGCAGCTAAAGATGAGCGCTTAGTAGGTGTAACTCCAGCTATGAAGGAAGGCTCTGATTTAATTAGATTTTCAGAACAATATTCAAATAGATACTTTGATGTAGCAATTGCTGAGCAGCATGCAGTAACTTTTGCAGGTGGTTTAGCCTGTCAAGGACTTAAGCCTGTAGTTGCTATTTACTCAACATTTCTACAAAGAGCTTATGATCAGGTTATACATGATATAGCATTACAAGATTTAGATGTCTTATATGCTGTTGATAGAGCTGGTCTGGTTGGAGCAGATGGAGCAACTCATGATGGTAGTTTTGATATATCATTTATGCGTTGTATTCCAAATCATGTAATTATGACTCCAAGTGATGAAAACGAGACATATCATATGCTTGAACTTGGATATGAATACAAGGGACCTGCAATGGTACGCTATCCTCGTGGAGCAGGTATCGGAGCTGAAATTACTGATAATCTTGATATAGAATTAGGCAAAGCAAAGCTTATTAAGAAAGGTTCTAGAGCCGCAATTTTAAATTTTGGAACTTTATTACCTCTTGCTAACCAGATAGCAGATAAGTATGATATTACTGTAGTTGATATGAGATTTGTAAAACCTCTTGATGAACAGCTGATTGATGAAATATGTCAAAACCATAATATTATATTTACACTTGAGGAGAGTTCAATAGCAGGAGGAGCGGGTTCTGCGGTTAATGAGTATATACTTGCTAGCGATCTAAGTAAAAATACAATTGTCAGAAACTTTGGTCTCAAGGATGAGTTTTTAACTCATGGTACAAAAGATCTTCTGCTAGATTATTCAAATCTTTCTTTTAGCAAAATATCAGAAGTCTTAGAAAAACTTTTAAGTCACAAAGGATAATTATTTGTCTAAATTCTACTTATTATTAATAATGCTATAGATAGTATTTTGTTGGTTACTATTTTATAATTTCAAATATATTATTTTTAGAAACGCTTATCTAATGAAGAAATTAATTTTACCTATTTTTGTAATAGTTTTATTAGCATTGTCATACTATTATTTTATCTATCAAAACTATAATAATTGGCCTATTGTTAACCAAAATCCACAAGGCGAGACTATTGTTGCTTTTGGTGATAGCTTAACAGCTGGATATGGTGTAGATAAATATGATAATTACCCATCTCAATTATCAAGGATGATTGGTGAACCTGTAATAAATATGGGAGTATCTGGTGAAACAACAGGTCAAGCACTATTAAGAATTGAAGATGTTGTGCAAGCTAACCCTAAGATAGTAATGGTGTCATTGGGAGCTAATGATTTAAGAAAAAGAATTCCTGCAAAAGAAGCGTTTGCAAACTTAAAGCGTATAGTGAATATACTACAAGCAAACGGAGCGTTAGTTATTATCGGAGGTCTAGATATACCATATTATAAAAATGATTATGCTGAAGACTATATTAACTTTGCTAAGAGCTATGGATGTTTATTAGTTCCTAATGTTTTAGAAGGTGTAATTGGGAATAAAGATTTAATGGTTGATGCTGTACATCCAAATGCAAAAGGATACAGGATTATGGCAAATCAGTTCTATAATGTTATAAAAGAATATGTAGATTAATTGTTAAAAAAATTAGATACCTTTGTTAAGGTTAGAAATACCTTCTTTTTGATAAACGTGATAGACATCTAAACCAAGCTTTCTTCTAATATATGGTAAAGAAAAATAACCACGGATATATTTTTCACCATTTTCATTTTTATCATACACTACGATATGATGATAGTCTGAGTTAATTAATGTGTTTAGGATATGGCCAATTTTAGTACTTTTTATAATTGAATAAGATACTGTGTTTACTTTGGCAATAGGTAACATAATATCATGTGCAACTAAATCAGCTGGTTTTGTACCAGAACTTCTAGCTCTTTCTTGAAGGGCTTGGCTCTCTATATAATGAAGAGCAATTGTTCCCACAACTTTATCTTCAGCACTAATTACCAGTGCAAAATCTTTATGATTATCAATAATTTTTGTTTTTACATCCTTTAGGTTAAGATCTGCTCTAACTGTTAAAGCATCATGATCTTTATAGTCTCTAAAGACATCTAAAGCAGAACTTTCTAAGTAAAGAAGGTGACTAGCATCATCTCTAAGATAATTTATTGATTTAGTATCACTGAAATGAGAAAGTTCTATTTGTTTGAAATCTTTTAAATCCACTATTTTCTCCATATATTAATGTCGATTCTATTATTAGATTTTAGACAAAACATTTACCTTTTTCAAAGTTTATCACTCAACATTTTACTATATTGGTATAATTTGATTTTTATATTAGTTACAACCGCAAAAATATGCTGTATATAATCCAAAGTCAAATTGAGAGCAATAAAATGTTATAATAAAAATTAAATCTTATTAGAACACTATAATATGATAGAAACTGACAGAATAATATCAGCAAATACAGCACAAAATAAAGATGAAAACTTCATTGATAGAGCTATAAGACCAAAAACTTTAGCTGAATATGAGGGTCAGCCTGCAGTACGCGAACAAATGGAGATTTTCATTCAAGCTGCAAAATCTCGAAAGGATGCGCTTGATCATACTCTTATATTTGGGCCCCCGTGTTTAGGTAAAACAACATTATCAAATATCATTGCCAATGAAATGGAAGTGGAACTTAAGCAGACTAGTGGTCCAGTTTTAGAAAAAGCTGGAGATTTGGCAGCACTTTTGACTAACTTAGAAGAGAACGATGTATTATTTATCGATGAAATACATCGCTTAAGTCCTGTTATTGAAGAAATATTATATCCAGCTATGGAAGATTATCAGCTTGATATTATGATTGGTGAAGGTCCCGCAGCAAGATCAATCAAGATTGATTTACCTCCATTTACATTAGTAGGAGCTACAACTAGAGCAGGGCTTCTGACTTCACCCTTGAGAGATAGGTTCGGTATAATTCAAAGGCTAGAATTCTACTCAATTGACGATTTAGCTAAGATAGTTTATCGTTCGGCTAAGCTTTTAGATCTAGATATTACAGACGATGGTGCTAATGAAATTGCTAAACGTTCAAGAGGTACACCAAGAATAGCAAATAGATTACTACGTAGAGTTAGAGATTATGCTCAAGTTAAAGCGTCTGGAGTTATATCTTATGATATTGCTGATAAAGCTCTTACAATGCTAAAAGTCGATCCCGTAGGATTTGATCATATGGATCATAAATATCTACTCACTCTGATGGAAAAATTTGGTGGTGGTCCAGTAGGATTAGATACGATGGCAGCTGCACTTAGTGAAGAAAAGGGAACTATTGAAGATGTCATAGAACCATATTTAATCCAGCAAGGATACATCATGCGTACCGCAAGAGGGCGTATTGCAACTTTGCTAGCATACAATCATTTTAAATTAAAAATACCAGATAGTTTATCATCAGATCAACAACAGAACTTATCTCTTTAATTCAGAACTTATTCTTTAACAAGAAGCTTTAAGCTTATCTAAATTATTTGATTTAATTACACTATTTAATCTATTTTGATATTCATCTCCCTCTAACGCAGAGTATTCTGTCAGAGTATTAATGAGTTGAGAAGTATCGCCATTAGCTTGTCTTACTTGTCTAAATTTAGCAAACTTTTCTCCAGTATTTAATCTAAAGTAGTATCCAAGAATACTATCTCCAACATCTTTAAAAGTTTCTACTTGGACATCTGAATCTTTAGCTTTGGCACCACAGTTTTCTTCAAAACAATGTAATCCAAAGTAATTATTATAGTCAACTGCAAATCTAGATGTTCCCCAGCCAGTTTCAAGGATTGCTTGAGCAATTACTAGACTTTTAGGCGCTATATTAACTTTTGTAACTAAAGCATTAACTTGCTCTTGTAACGTCTTAGCATTCCATATTTTATAGAAGGAAGTATATTTTTTAATTTTTGTTTTTTGATTTTCATCTAAATCTTGTTTACTATTAAGAATTTCTTGTAGTTTCATAATAGTTTTTCTTTGTTTACATAACTCTTGATTAGCTTCATCTATTTCTTTTGACATAAATTCTATAAAGACTTTTTTCTTTTCAGATACATCTTTTATATTTCTAAAGTCAGGTTTATAAGTTCCTGCCGGTATTGGAGGAGTTTCCAAATGATATTTATCAGAACTTGCAAAACTTATATTTATGAAAAATATAGTTAAAACAAAAAATACTTACCTAAATTGATTGTATTCATAATTTATATTATCTAAGATTAATTTTATTTGAATACAATTGTAACAATATATATAGAATATTAGTATATTTATATTTTATAAGAATTTAATCCTCATAAATTAATATGTCTCCCGGTTGGCAATCTAGATACTTACAAATTGCTTCTAGAGTAGAAAATCTAATAGCTTTTGCTTTTTCGTTTTTTAATATTGATAAGTTTTGCTCTGTAATTCCAATAGCTTTTGCTAAATCTTTAGATTTAATTTGTTTATCAAGCATTATTCTTGCTAAGTCAATTCTTATAGACATCTAAATATCCTTAAATTGTTAAATCATTTTCTTCAGCAAGTTCATGAGCTTTTTGCATAACTTTTGATATTGTTATAATCACTCCCCCACATAATAATGCTAGAATTTCGTTAGTACCAATTGATACACTTACGAAACGTTCACCTACAGGATTATGATAACTTAGAGTCAATGATATTAAAGGCTCAAAAATAATTTGAGCAAAAAAATAGTATACTAATCCCCAACCTAATCTTTTGTATATCAAAACTACTCTAGAAGAAAAAACCTCAAGCTTTTCATAACACGTAAATAATTTGACTAAAAGAGCAATTATATAAAGTATTACTGAAACTGGTATCAAGCTAACTAAAAGACCTATAATTCTAGTATCTAAAGCTATTGGTTGTGACATTTGATCGATATAATGCTGCGCAGTATCTGTGACATTAGGTATATATTCGCTTTGTGCAAAAGCCCAAAATGATATAACAGATATTACTATCAATATAAATACTATTCTAAAAATATTTTTATAGAACTTACTAATTTTTTCTAAGTTTTGCATGACTTTATCTCCACATTTAGATTTTGTTATCTATTTTAGATTAAAATTATCGTTTATCAATAATTATTTATTGTAAAACAGTAACTATTTTGTAAAAATATTTTAAAAATAGAGAGGAATATAATATATGCTTAGAAAAATTTTATTAATATTTAGCTTTTGTTTATTTATGAATTTATCAGTTGCTAATAAGTTACAAAATAATCTGAAAGAATATAATTACAAAGCACTGAAATTAGAAAATAAAAAAGAGTTTGAAGCACCATATATACTTGCAAAGGTAAACGATAGACCTGCTTATGTGATTTTTGACTCAGGATCAAAAGGAATAAGTATTTTTAATCACTCAGTTGATCAATTAAAGCTTAATCAAGAGAGTGGTTCTGAATATTCATCAAATATGGTAGGACAAAAATCTAGGAATCAAAATGTAATATTAAAAAAAATACAAATAGGAAATGTTTTACTTAAAAATGTCAAAGCTAATATAACCAATCAACCTAAAGAAAAGTTGTATCCAGTAATTGTCATTGGTACAGATTTCTTAGCAAGATATGATGCAATTTTTGATTTTTCAGCAAATTTGATATATCTAAGCAAAAATAACTTAACCGCTAAACAACACCATGAAATAGGAAAAGTATTAGATGAAGAAAGTTATTTATTAATTAACTTAACTAAATTATTGTCTCAGCATCAGACAATTGCCATATCAATAGATAGTAATCAACCGGTTAATTGTTTACTTGATACCGGAACTTCTAATTTTACAATTTCAGATAAATATCTGCAGAGCATAGACTTAGCACCAACTAAGCCCAAGAAAACAATTCAGGCAACAGATGGAACATTAACAGTCAGTGATATTAAAATTAAGAAGCTAGTGCTAAACCCTTTAAATCTATTTTTCCAAGATAAAGTTCAAATGGTTAATCTAGAAGCAACAGCTGCAAATATTAAGATTATGAGTAAATTTTTAGGAGTTGTATGCATTTTAGGATATCAGGAGCTAAAGGCAGAAAAAGTAATATATGATTTTTCTGCAAGTAGAATTTATGTCAAGAAATAAGAACTGAAGGGTATATCAATTAGTTAGGAATAACTTTGCTTAAATTTTCGAACATAGTCGCTTGAAGAGCTACATAAACTTGTTCTTCGAAAGCAGCATCGACAGTTTGGTCTTTAGCTATTTGGCTAGCTATCTGTTTTGTAGCTGCAACCATTGCTTTAGCTACAGGGTTATTACTGTTTTGTGCAGCAGTAAAGTTACAAGCGTTTTCTCCAAATAGTATACCATCAGCATCACTTACTTGCTTGTAGATACCGTTTTCAGCGATAGCATTAGCTACTGGAGCAGCAACAGCACTTGCAGGTCTTAACATTAAAGTATGATCTTTAACGTAAATAACACCTTCAGAGCCTATAGCAACAGCAATAGCATTGACAGCAGCTTTAATAGCCCAGTTATTTCCAAGTTTATCTAAATCATATACCTTAATATCACCAACATTTATGATATCAAGGAATTGAGTAAGAATAGATTCTACTGCTTTTTCATCAGATAAGTCTTTTAATACGTTTCTAGCTGTAGCTACATTGCTGTTAGCTCTAATTTCAAGTAAATCAGCTTCACATATTGATTGAGCAGTTCTAGGAGAAGCTATTTTCTCTTGAATACCACTTTCTAAGTCGCCCAGTGTAGTCACTGTATATGCAAGAGTGTTTACATTAGCATAAGTAGTAATTGCCTTATCATTATTACCACCTTGGATCAGCTGAATAGCTTGAATAGTCAAGTAGTTAGTTATATCGTTAAACTCTATAGCTGTTTGAGCATCTTTGCTATTTATATTATATTGACCATTCCAAAGAGCAACTCTTGCGCTCCAGAATTTATCTATATTATTTCTATAACCAATATAATCAAGAGCAGTAGCTGAATTCCATGCAGCTGTTAGCTCAGATGAAACTGGTTTAGCAATATCATTATAGTATGCTGTAGGACCATTTACAGTTATATTTTGGATAGTATTGAATTGAGCAATCTTTTCTTCTGCATAAGCTTTATCGCCTTTTTCAATGCCTTTTAAGATATCGATTTTAGTATTGATACTTTTTAGTTTAGCTTTTTCTGCAGTTACTTTGATTCTCCAGCCTAGTTTTTTCTTGCTTTCCAAATCTTCTATCTTTTTACTGATTTCATCTCTTTCAGCTCTATATTTTTCAAGACCTTGAGCAGCAGAAGCTTCGTCTTTCATATACATATCTTTAGGCTTAACAGAATTAGGTATTTTAACTTTACCATTATTAGTTAATACTAGACCTCTAGCTATTTTTTCACCGTTTGTTTGGATATCGCCAGCGTCTGCAGCTATGCTTTTAACAGCATAAATTGGTGAATTAGGATCAGTATCAGCAGCTGTTTCAACTTTATTTGAATAATCAATGATAGAGTTGTTTACGATATTAGCATTTAAATCATCAGCATAAGCAGAAGCTGCTGCGATTGAGCCTAAAAGTGCAAGGGTAATAGTCTTTTTCATTTATATCTCCATTATTAACAAAATATTAAATTATCATTGATAAAGTATTTAAAACACACGACTATTATATTTAATATTTATTGTATGTCAATATTAAAATTAAAATAATATTTTAAAGTATTTATTTTTTATTAATATTTGCTTCGTATATATATGAAATTTATATCTAAAACATGTAGGAGTAATGATTTTGTAAATAAATATAAAATTAATGTATGGTGTGGTTATTGAAAAATATTAAGTGTAGTGAGACCGAAGATGAGTATTTATTTATTAAAAGAATATTTATATAAACTTTTATACCATAAAAATATAATTCCAGCAGCTAGCAATTTACAAAGGCAAGGTAGAACACAATATATAAACCTAAGAGATATTTCAAGATTTTCAGTATTAGATGAAAATGAGGAGTTAATAAGAGGAAATGTTATAATTGTTGCAATCGCATAACTAAATTTAGTTATAAACGCTAGCGTAGCATAATAACCGTTACCAAGCTCTTTTCTTTCTGGATAGCTATCTATCCATTTGGCTAGAAGTATATTTGGAAGAATTAATTCAGTTGCAAGTCCAGCTCCAGAAATAAAACATATCAACGTAAAGAGTATATAATCGCCATCAGATAGAGCAAATACAAAAGAAAATATACTTGCATAGAATAAAAGAGCATAACCCCATGTTTTAATAATTCCAAATTTAAGAGAGATTTTTTTCATTATAGGAATGAAAAATATTGCCCCAAAAAAATACGTAAAAATATATAGTCCAGTTAAGTCTGGTGTTTTGAGAATATATTTACTAAAGAATATGATAGTAACTGCAGGTAAAGTTGATCCTACAGCACTAATTGTATATCCGACAAATAAAAATATACCATCTTTGTCAAAGTGATCAATGTAATTCTTAATATTGAAACTATAAATTGTATGTTTAGATTTATTATCTAGATTAACTCTATTAATCCATTTAAAGAAAAATATGGTAGCTACTAAGATTAGTATTATTGCAATAATAGCATATAAAAAATAGCTTCTTCCATGCGGCATTAAGGTAAGTAAGACAGATAGTAATATCGAAGCGATTAATACACCTAATATATTAGAAATTTCACGGGCAGAAATCACTAAAGATTTACTATTGTCATCTTTTAACCAAAGGGCCCCTTTTGTAGTTGAGAATATTGTAATATAGCTAAAAGCAAGCGTAGATAAAAAAATCCCAACAGAAAGATTAAGTAAAATATTTGAAAATATTGGCACGCATATAACGTATACTCCAACTATAAATATAGCAACTACAGCTACCAAACTAATTTTACTTAGATAGTGAAATCTATCACAGTACCAACCAATTAAGGGATCGAATATAGCATCTAACGCTCTTAGTATGAATAAAACTATACTTAGTATGGTTAAGTTTATTCCAAAATTGGTATGGTAGTATTCAGGTATAAATATATATATAGGAATACTAGCAAAGGCTACAGGGAAAGCTATAAATGCATAGTTAAAAATATCTGACTTTTTAATATTCATACAAATGATAAATTATTATACTAATACTATAATACCATTTACCTAAATGCATTTTGATTTAAATTTTATTACCAGTTAATTTTTTTATTTGGAACCCATTTATCTAAAAGGCTTTTATATTTTTTCTCTAAAATCTCTTTGGGTGGTAGTTCAGGCAGTTTCGAATATAAATCAGCTTTCTGGAAAGCTTTTAATAGAGGTAGTAATAGCCAATCTTTTTCATTAGCAAGTTCTTGATAAGCATGTCCTCCAGTTTGAGGAGTGTGCCATGGATAAAATGAGTGATATCGTAGAAGATATAATCCTTCATACGGTATATCACTACCTTGCTCAAAAACTTTATAAATATATTCATCATGGCCAAAACTCATATCAACATTATCAAAGCCACATTTTTTCTTATATTTTCCATAATGAGTTTCAGATTCGGTATTATAGTTATTATAATCTTTAGAGTCCTTGACAAACTCCCTATGAGAAAAAACATTAGCAGAAGCAAAAGGGCAAGCAATAGGATATGTATCACCAACAGTTGACCATTGAGGTAATTGACCATATTCTGGTAATGTCATAATTTTGCCTAAATCATGCACAAAACCAACCAGAGGGAACCAAGACCAGTCTTTAATATGGGTATATAGATTTCCTAGACTTTGTTTTTCAGTATAAAAATCTTGCCAAATTTTAGGAACACTTTGCCACTCATGATCTCTAAATAGTGATCTAATTAAAGCATTTTCTCTAATTTCAGTATCACTTTCTAAGAACTTATTTTGGCAAGCTTCTGCTGTTTGATAGGCATGTTCAATTTGTGGAAGATCGTTGTCTGGATCACTTTCATCATGAACGTTTTCTAAAAGCTTAAATACTTCGTAAACATCCATTTTTCCCAAATCAAGTTTGAAGTATTTATCCTTCATTTGAGTAACATATTCAAGATTTTGATTGATATGCATATCTTTATATGTTCTTTCTACACGATCTTGGAATTTACTATCTGTATAGTTACGAAATTCGCCAAATGTATTTTCTACTGTTTGAGACATAATATCCACCTCTATTAATCAATAATTTCTTTACCCAAATATCTCGTTTTTATACCTTTATTCAGGTTGTTTTCAATAGTTTCTAAATCAACTCCTTTTGTTTCTGGAACAAAAAGATATGTTACAATAAACGCTAAGCTGGCTACGCATGCATATATCCCGAAAGTAAATGAAACGCCTAGTTTTGTTAAAATAGTTAAAAATGTAGCAGCAACAATAAAATTAGCTAACCACTGTATTGACGCAACAAAACTCATCGCAGACCCTCTAACGCTTAAGGGAAAAATCTCCGAAATAATTAGCCAGAAAAGAGAACCAACACTAATACAATATCCCACGATATATATTAAAAGACAAATTAAGGCTAATATTGCGACAGTACTACTTGTAACATTATTAAGCAAATAAATCATGCTAAATAAACTTAAAGCAGCCATAGCGGATCCAAGTAGTAGGAATTTTCTTCTACCTAATCTGTCAATAAACATTATAGTTATAATTGTAGCTATGAAGTTAACGAGTCCTAAAGAAAGGGTCATAAGCATCTGCATTTCACTTCCATTAAAACCTATATTTTCCATTATATATGGCCCATAGTACATTACTGTATTTATACCAAAAAATTGTTGAAATATGCCAAGAGCTAAACCTATATATAGAACTGGTCTAATTTTTTTATTAAAAATTGCAGAGAACTTAGGTTTAGTTGCTTTTTCTAAATTATTTTGAATGGCAGATAATTCTTCTGAGACATCATTTGCATTTTCTCTAATTTTTGTAAGTGTCTCATGAGCCTCTTGCTTTCTTCCTTTAGAAAATAACCATTTAGGTGAGTAGGGCATAAAACACATACCTACAAATAGCATAATTGCTGGTACGAGTCCTGTAGCTATCATAATACGCCAACTACCGCTGCTTGTTAGAAAATAATCAACAATAAATGCTATAACTTGGCCACCTGTAAGAAATGCTCCATTCCAAAGAACTAATGAGCCTCTTTTAGAAGCTGGAGCAACTTCAGGAATGAATAAAGGAACTGCGTAAGATGCTACACCAATAGCAGATCCCAACATAAATCTGCCAAGTACTAATGATTCTATATTTGGAGCTAACGATGCCACTAGAGTGCCTACTATAAATAACAAACTGGTAGCAATCATTACTTTTTTACGGCCAAATTTGTCGGTAAAATAACCACTAGCAAGAGCTCCAAAAAAGGCTCCTAGAACACAGAAACTGACAACCATTTCTAATTGCCAATGCTCAGCTAAGAAATCTTGCTGAATAAATGGCGTAGCGCCGGCTATTATAGATGTATCAAAGCCAAATAGTAATCCACCAATTGCAGCAACTGCAACAATAATAATTACATAAAGTTTCGATGATTTATGATGATTTTGTTGCATTTTATTATCCTAATAGATGACTCATATTAAATATCTTTATAGATTGTGTATATGTAATATCGTAAGCAATATCTAAAGCATCTTTTTTAGATAGTCTTCCCTGTAGAACCATTTCAGCTAAATAAACAGCATCAACACGTCTAGCGATATCATGTCTTACTGGTATGGACAACAGAGCTCGCGTATCATCAATGAATCCTGAACAATTATAAAAGCCAGCAGTTTCAGTCACAGCATGACGAAATCTTTTCATACCTTCAGCAGAATCATTAAACCACCAAGCAGGACCTAAAAACACACTTGGGTAATGTCCAGCTAATGGTGCTAACTCTCTAGTATAGGTTGACTCATCCATAGTAAATAAAACCGTCCTAAAGTTGCGATTATTACCTACTTTACTTAAAAGAGGGTGAAGGCCATTTACAAAATCACACTTTAATGGAATGTCGCAACCTCTGTCATTACCAAATTTTCTTTGAATTCTTGTGTTATGGTTTCTAAAAACTCCAGCATGAATTTGCATTACAAGACCGTCATTAGTCGCCATTTTTGCCATTTCGGTTAACATTTGTCCACTGAATACACGCTTATCTTTATCTGAAGCAACATTTGTAATTATTTTTTTGAACAGGTTACGACGCTCTGTTTTATCTAAATCATATGTTTTAGGTATAGTCACACCATGATCTGAGGCTGTGGCACCATTAGCCTTAAAAAACTCTCGTCTCTCCGCTAATATTTTAATAAAATCGTCATAGGTTTCTATATTTTTATTTAGTTTCTTGGCTAATTTTTTTATATTCTTATGGACAGGGTGAAGTTCTGGGTTGGTCACACTATCAGGACGAAAAGTTGGAACTACTTTACATTCGAAATTAGAGTTAGCAATATTTTTGTGATGACGCAAATCATCAGCTACGTCATCTGTAGTAGCAATAACCTTTATATTGAATTTTTTACATATCTCACGAGGAAGGAAATCTTTCTGCTTTAAACAGTTATCTATGTGGTCATATAATTCATCAGCAGTTTCAAGATTAAAAGGTTTGTTGTAGTTAAATACATCTTTGAGTTGAGCATCAAACCATAGACCAACTTGTGTACCTCTAAAAAGGTACCAGTTCTCTGCCACCTTTTTCCATATTTTCTTAGGGTCAGTTTCAACTGGCTTATCATCTTTTCTAGATATGCCAAAATCCTCAAGCCTTAAGCCTTGTGAATAAAACATTCTAAAAATATAATGATCTGGTTTTATAAGTAGTTCAACTGGGTTTTCAAAAGCTAGATTTTCATCAAACCATTTTGGATCGGTATGGCCATGAGGACTAATTATTGGTAAATCTTTAATATGATTATAAATCTCTAGAGCTAGATCTCTAGTTGTTTTATCTGCCGGCATTAATACGTTATCGTTTAACATATACTCCTCCTTTATATTAACGATGAACTTCCTATAGCAATAACATTCTCTTGATCTAAGTATTCTTGTTGGTTTTGAGCATTAATTCCTCCTGTTGCACAAAATTTGACCTCAGGGAAAACTGCTCTATAATTTTTTAAGAGTTTAACTCCTCCAAATGCTTCTGCTGGAAAAAACTTAATAGTTCTAAAACCATAGCTCATAACAGTCATGATTTCAAAAGGTGTTACAGCGCACGGTAGATATTTTAGATTATGTTCTTGAGCGAACTTTAGTAATTCATGATTAGCTCCTGGAGAGACATAAAAATCAGCTTCAAGAAATCTAGCTTTTCTAAAAAGTTCTATATTAGTTATCGTTCCTATACCAATAATTAAATCTCTATTTGACTCTATTACTTTTTTTACAACTTCTAGAGAGTTGGGTGTTCTAAGAGTGAATTCAACTATATTAAGATTTTTTTCCCTTACCTTTTCTAAAATAGCATTTGCCTCTTGAATAGTATCTGCAGAAACTACTGGAATAATAGGATTATTTTTAAGAATCTCACCTGTAGGCATTTGTTAACTCCTTTAATTTATCTAAGTGCTTATCCGTATATTTTTTATCAATTATGGCTCCATTATGTTGTATTATTTCTGCAGCAAAATCTTGTGCGAATTCAATACTTGCTTGTAAGCCCAAATTATTAATAAAAGCAGCTAAGAAAGCAGCATTAAAACTATCTCCTGCTGCAGTCGTATCAACTGGGGTAACTACCTTGTTAGCTTTTACTAAATTAATTTTGTTTTGATATTGTAATAGAGTTGGATTTTTACCGTGTTTTATAATGACTATTGGAATATTGAATCTATTATATCTATCTAAGGTTTTTTGGTAATTAACATCGTCAAAAAGTAACTCTTCGTCATCAAAAGTTGTTAAAACTATCGTTACATACTTTAGTACTTTTTCTAAAAACTCTTTAGTCTGTTGTTTAGATTTCCAGCATTTAGGGCGATAATTTAAATCAAAAATTATCTCTTTATCATCACCTGAGTTTCTAAAATCTTTTAACCAGTTTGCAAATATTTCTAACTGCCTATTGTCCCATCTTGAGAGGGAGATACCTGAAAAATATAAATAATCATACTCTTTACAATACTTATCCAACTCTTCTTTGGATAAATGATAAAAAATATCTTTAATAGGAGCTTGCTCACGCCAATAATAAAAACTTCTTTCTCCGAGATTATCTGTTTGTATAGCATACAAGCCTGGGACTTTATCTTTTATTTTTAAAACTTTTAATGTATCAATATTTTCATCATTCCATTTATTTATCATTTGGTTTGATAAGTTATCATCGCCTAGGGCTGTTAAAAAAGAGACATCACCGTTTAATCTAGCATAATATAGAGCAGTATTTAGAACATCGCCTCCAAAATTCAATTTTACTTGTGAGTCTAACTGAGCTTGACCGCTTAACTCAAGCATACATTCGCCAATAGCTAAAAGCTTACTTTGATTCATTTTCTAGCTCTCTTTTTACAGCATATGCAACACCGCGAACTTCAGCAAGACCTTTCATACGGCCAATACATGAGTATCCGAGATTAGTTTTCTTATCTAAATCTGATAGCATTTGTTGGCCATGATCTGGTCGCATATAGATTGGCTGAGAATCTTTTTCTATTTTTAAAATCTCTTTCACAAGAGCATACATATCAGTATTGCCACATAAGTGCTCAGCCTCATAGAAACTGCGATTATCAGGATTTAGAGCAACATTTCTTAGATGTGTGAAATAAATTCTTCTACCAATTTTTTTTGCCATAAGAGGAAGATTATTATCCCATCTAGAACCTAGTGATCCAGCACAGAATGTTATACCATTCGCCATAGATGGTATATTCTCAAATAACCAATCATAATCTTCTATAGTGCTAATTATTCTTGGTAAGCCGAATAATTCAAACGGAGGATCATCAGGATGTATAGCTAACTTCGCACCGACTTCTTCAGCTACAGGAATTACTTTCTTCAAGAAATATATTAAATTATCGCGTAATTTTTCTTTATTAATGTCTTTATATTCATCAAGAGCTGCTTGAAATTGTTCTAATGAGAAACTTTCTTCAGCTCCAGGTAAGCCAGCAATTATATTACAAGTAAGTTTATCAATCTCATCTTGAGTCATATTTTCAAAATATTCTTTTGCTTGAGATATTATTTCAGCCTTATATGCTTTTTCTGAACCCTTACGTTTAAGTATATGAATATCAAAAGCCGCAAATGCTATCTCATCAAAAGATAATGTCTTTGCACCCGTAGAAGTTTGTTTACCTAAGTCTGTACGCGTCCAATCTAATACTGGCATAAAATTATAAATAATTAATTTAATACCACATTTGGCTAAATTACGGATACTTTGACAGTAATTATCTATATATTCATTACGTGAAGATTTACCTTTTTTGATATCTTCATGAACTGGTATACTCTCAACAACAGACCATGTTAAATTTGTTTTACCCAGTCTAGTAGAGTTTTCAACTTCAAATTGTCTTTTTTGAATTTCTTCTACAGACCAAACCTTACCATTTGGTATATGGTGTAGGGCAGTTACAATATCAGTAACTCCAGTTTGCATAATATCTTCAATACACACAGGATCATTTGGACCAAACCAACGCCATGACTCTATCATTTTATTCTCCTAATTTAGTAAGAGTTTTAATAACACCATTTTTATTAATTTCTTCAATAAAAAATACTATTTTTTCTTTTAAATCTTTATTTGTTGCTATTGTTTCCGGGAATATGCTTTTTAATGATAAAAAGTTATTAACTATATCAATAATTTGAATATTCTCTTGATATATCAATTTATAGTCATTTTGTAGAGGATCACTAATTTCTAATATTTTTCCATGTTGATCTTTACCACTACAAAATAATATCCAACCAGCCAATCCCAAAGCTAAAATATCATAATTTTGCTTGTTTTCTAAAAGATATACTAAAGATCCTAACCATCTTTGAGGAATTTTTTTAGAGCCATCCATAGCTATCTGTTCAGTTCTATGCTTTAAATGAGGGTTAGCAAATCTATTTAAAAGTTTATCAGCATATTCACTAGTTGAGATCTCTTGTGGTAAACCATCTACTAAAGGAGCTGCAATTTCTAACATATATTTTCTAATGACTGTATAAAATTCATATTGAGATATAACTTCATCAACTGTCTTTAAGCCAGCGTAAGCACCAAGATATGCAATTAAACTATGACTACCATTTAACATAGTTAGCTTTAATTTTTCGAAAGGTTCTATATCTTTAACAAACTCAACCCCAACTTTTTCTAGAGCAGGGCGACCATTAACAAAATCATCTTCGATAACCCACTGAGAGAATTCTTCAGTTGCCACTGCTGAGATATCTTTTTGACCAATCATATTTTCAATGTTATCTAGAGCCTGTTGAGTAATAGCAGGAACAATTCTATCTACCATAGAGCTAGGGAAGCTAACATTCTCTGCTACCCAAGTACTAAACTGCATATCTATTTTACTTGAGAAGTCTAGAATAGCTTTTTTTAATATTTTGCCATTATTTGGCATATTGTCACAACTTAATAGAGTAATGGCACCAGCATTTTCCTGCCAACGTTTATATAGCCCAGCTATAGTAATTCCTATAGCAGTTTTAGGTGAGTTAATATTAGCTAAATCATAAGCTATATCAGGGTTTTCAAAATTTAATTCTTGAGTTGATAAATCAACATAATAACCTTTTTCAGTAACTGTATAGGTGATTATTTTTATATTAGGATCTGAAATTTGGGTTATTAGATTTTGAGATTGACCATTACCTGCAAAGTAAACATCTTTTAATGCACCTACTATAGTGTTTTTAGTGCCAGATTCATCATTGGTTGATAAAGTATATAAGCAGTCATTTGCTTTTAAATCATCAATTAATTTTTGGTTAGTTCTAATAGTACCACTTATATAGCCCCAGTTTAGGGCATTTTGATTACCAGTATTAAGTAACTTATCAATATAGAATACTTGATGAGCTCGATGAAAAGCTCCTATACCTATATGCAATATTCCTGGCTTTAAATTAGTACGTTGATAGTTTGGTAAACTACAATTATGTAATTTTTGAAGATTAAGCATTATATTCTAAATCCTTATTCATATTGATTATCTGAGGGTGAGTCACTTTGAAATTATCATGGCCCTCATATTGCCAATTAATATCTAGTTTATCATTTCTATTAGTGATTTGAATATTTAAGAAACCACATTCATTGTCTAAGTACTTAGTACTTTCACCATCATCTAAATATATTTGATGTTGAGTAGCTTCCTCACTTAAAGAAGGATAAATTTTATAAACAATATCTTGTCCGAAATTATTAAATTTAGCCTTACATTTATTTATAGTAATTACGCTTCCTTCTTTAACAAATATAGGAATACTTTCGATATCAATATTCAGACTTACAGTTTTACCACCTTCATATACTTCACCAGTATAGTAGTCATACCAGCTTGAACCTTTAGGTAGGTAGATTTCTCTGACTCTTTGATTTTTATCAAGAATATTTGCAACAAGCAGGTTTCCAATCATAAAATCCTTACTTTCTTGAAATGTTTTCTCATCAGATTCAAAATCATAAAAAGTTGGCTTTAAAATTGGTTTAGCATTAGCATGAGCTTGATAACATAACTGATAAATATATGGACTTATCTCATTACGCAAATCAAAAGCTTTTTGAATAGTCTCCAAAGCTTCTGGATACATCCAAGGAGTATTCACTGATTTATCATCGTTCCATGAGTGAATTGTAAATCTAGGATAAAATATACCATGCTGAATCCAGCGAATTAATAATTCTGAATCTGGAGCAGGACCACTAAAACCACCAATATCATGACCAAAATTATAAATTCCTGATAGAGATAGGCCTTTCGCCATTTCTAGATTATATTTCAAAGTTTTCCACTCTGTATAGTTATCACCAGTCCAAGTTTGAGCATATCTTTGTAGCCCAGCACATCCTGATCTTGTAATTAAGTAAGGACGTTTATTAGGAGCGAAAGCTTTTTGAGCTTCAAAGCTCGCTTTAGTCATTAGCAATGATTGAACTGGCTTTATATGTTTGATTTTTATTTCTTTGTCAAAACCATAACAAACAGCCTCGCCATTATAGACTTCATATTCATTATTATCATTCCAAGTTGATTCAATGCCTTTTTCTAATAATTGTTTTGTAATATTATCTTGCCACCATGAGATAGTTTTTGGATTCGTAAAATCAAGGTAATATCCTAATTCATCCCAAAACTGTGCTAATTCAGGTCTTTGATATTGTTTGTTATATATGAAGCCACCAAAACTGGCAACTTCATCTAATTTAGGATGGTCTTGAAGTAGACAAGGTTTGATATTTGCACATAGTCTAATACCATTATCTAAATATTTCTTGGTGAATCCTTCAATATCTGGAAATTTTATATGATTCCAATTAAATACATATCTCTTATCACCAATAGAAGTATACCCTGAACTTAGCTGAAATGATCCACATTGGATATTGTATTTCTGGCAATCATTAATAAAATTATCCATTTGACTCTGGGCATCTGGAAGGTCTGTATAAGTCATTGTAGAACCAGAATAATACAAACTCCAATAGGGTGGTAATATAGTTTTACCTGTTATCGTGCTAAAAGTTTCAGTAACTTCAGCGATATTATCACCAATCATAAAATAGTAATCTAAGTTACCAGCTTTTGCCTCATAGCTAATGTATGGACCATGATAATTATCAATTTCTTTACCAAAGTTAAAAACACTATCACTTAAATTATCATAGAAAACCCCAAAAGAACTTTTATTTGTAGGATTATGAGATATGAAAAAAGGAATGTGTTTATATAAAGGGTCAGAGCTTTCTGCATCATAGCCCATGGGATCTATTGATTTCATCTCATAACGTTTTTTATTACGGTTGAGAGAACCAGTTTTTTCACCAAGACCAAAAAACATAGCTTCAGGTTCTTTCTTAATAGCGTGGTATACACTTCGATCTGACCAAAAGTCTAAATTATATGCTTGGGTTTGTAAATCCTGAGATACTTTGATCCAGCTATCAACATTTTTTTTATACCAACTAATTCTAAAGCCATTAAGCTCAATTTTACATTTTAACTTTGATGTTTCTATAAAAGCAAAATCATCATTACCATAAGCTTCAAACTTAGGACAACTAAAACTGGATGTGTCTAGTCTATCAGTCCCTTCAAATGGAATGTCATCTTTTGTTATTGACCAAGTTTTATCTAAAGATGGTTTTAGGGATTTAGTGAAGAGTACTCTGAAAATATTTTCTTCAAGAACAAAAACTCTAGCAAATATTTGTTTTTCTTCTAACTCAAATAAAATGTGATCTACCCTAGTATCTTTAAGTTTAAATTTACAAATGTCTAACATAATTCAAAATCCTAAAATGTATTATTATGGCCCCAAGTTTTTTGATGAGGCCAACCTGTAAGTTCTTCAACAACATTAATTGCTTCTTTGGGAGCTTTTTTGAGTTCTCCTCCAGCTCTTAGTCTTTCTAGTTCAGTTACTAATATAGAGTGTTTCGCTTGAGTTAATCTAAATCTTGAACTAGCAATAGCTCCAATGATACAGAATAGTACAGTTCCACCAATAAAACAGATATTTATTCCCAATAAAGCAGATTCTGATTGAGTTATGACCCCTGCTTTAAAATTAAAAATTGATAAGGTAAAGCCAACAATTGCAAACGCTAATGCCTGAACAAGTTTACGTGAAACGGTCATTGTACTAGCAAAAGTTCCTTCTCTTCTTTTAGTGGTTAATGCTTCATCTATATCTGCAATAAAATTATAGATATTCCACGGTGTAAAGTAACATCCTGCTCTAGCAAAACCTAAAACAAATATAATTACAACAAATGAGGTTAAAGCAAGAATCGGAGTAAACATAGGAATGATAAGGAAACTAAGCATGCTTACAAGTAGGCAGCTAATAGCAATTCTATAACTCATCACACTACCAACTTTTATACATAAATATGCAAATATAGGTACTGAAATAACCTGAATTATTGAAAAACATGTATATACAATTGATGCAGAACTAATATTGTAATCTAATATAAAAGTAAAATAGTAAGCAAAACTAGCTCCAAATACATCTAATGCGACAAAAGCACCAATATACATCAGGAGATTAAGTCTAAATGCTCGAACTCGTAGTGTTGAAAATATATTAATAAATATGAATTTTATTTCTTTAAATAAAGAAGAATGTTCTTTTTTTGAAACTTCAACTTTTCTTTCCCAAGTGAACTTATAGACAAAGAACCATGGTAGCATGAATAGTATTGAACAAATAACTCCCATAATTATAAAAGAGGTTTTTTCATCAGCAAAAAAATACATAATAGCTGCAGGTAAAAATCCTGCAACAATATTAGAGCTTTGTGAAAAGACCATTCTAATTCCAGTCATCTTAGATCTGATATGATAACTATCTGTCATTTCCGCAGCTAATGTTTCATAAGGAACTTGAATCATTGTGAAAATGAAATTAAAAGCAATATAGCCGAATAAATAGTACCAAAAGCCAAATCCGGGAATCCAAAGTAGAGCAAATACTGAAACTAAAGGAGCGCCTATTACAAAGAAAAACCTTCTTCTGCCTAATGGACCTCGCCAATTATCTGAAATATATCCCATAATTGGATCTGCAAACACATCGAGACCTCTACCAATTGCTACTATTAATCCTGCTTCTGCTGCAGATAAACCAGCAATATTTGTATAAAAATACATTAGCCATAATCCAAGAATAGTAAAGGCACCACCGCCAAAAAAATCTCCTGACCCGTAGGCAACCATGTTCTTAAATTTAACTTCTTTAGTATTTGACATCACTCTTGTATCTAAGATAGTTATAACTTCAAATATAAGTAATTTAGAGCTAATTTGAAATATAAATTTAATATTTGGTATGTTTTTTTTGATTAACTACCATCATACAAACAAATATTATTAGTGCTATTTTTCAAATATTTTTCTTATAATATAAGTTAATAGTAGCTATAATCGAATTCTAAATAAAATTATCTTGGATATAAAGTTGATGAATATTAGAAAACAAAATTCATTTTTTTTGTTATGTTTTTTCGAATTTTTTGAAAGATTTGGTTACTACGGGTTTAGCTATACTGCTATTTTGTTTTTTATGAGTGAGTATGGTTTTGATTTTACAGAAAAACAAGCTGTACTTCTATTTGGGGGCTTTGCTTCATTAACATATGTTTTTAATGCTATTGGTGGATATGTCGCAGATAAAATTTTTGGCATAAAAAGAACCATGTTTTTAGGAGGTTTTTTTCTTCTGATTGGATATTTTAGCTTAGCGTTAAGTCCTTATTTTGTGAGTATAGATAATTATGTTTATATAAGTTTGGCTTGTATTATTGTTGGGTCTTCATTGTTTAAACCGGCACCTACAAACTTAATATCTAGAATATATACCGATAAACTAAAATTAGATTCTGTTTATACATATTTTTATATGTCGATAAATTTAGGATCATTATCCGCGTCTCTTTTGATACCAGTTTTAGCAACTAAATATGGTTATACTGTTGCATATGGTGTGTGTTCTGTAGGTTTTGCGATAGGTATATTGAATAGTATATTGAGCTACTCTAGTATCAAAAATATTGGTAACGAAGTAGATTTTAAAAACATGGGATATCTAAAAACTATTCTTATAGTTTTGATATTCATTATCGCTATAATGGGACTAAGCATAATATTACAAGCCAATGATACTATAAACTACATATTATGGTTTGGAGCGGGACTCATTTTTGGAGTCTTTGCTTTTCAAATTTATGTTGAAAAAGATCCTAGTTCAAGAAAAAAGATAGTCGCGGCGATTGTTTTATTAGTGTATGCAGTATTATTTTTTATAATATATCAGCAAAAATCAACGTCATTTTTCCTGTTTAACGTGCATCATGTTAATTTGGATTTATTTGGTTATAGTGTCAATCCTCAGAGTATACACGGAGTTTTGAATACTGCTGGTGTGATTATATTATCACCTATATTAGCTTTTATATATACAAAGCTAGGAGCAAAAGATTTTAGCTTACCATTTAAATTTGCCTTAGGAATCTTATTCTGTGGTTTAGCATATGGCAGTATGTTTTTAGCATGTATAATCAACGATCCCACATCTAAAGTCAGTATACTTTGGGAAGTTTTAGCTATAACAGTGTTTTTCTCAGCTGGTGAGTTATTGATTTCAGCCCTAGGATTGTCTTTAATGGCTAAGCTTCTACCACAGAGAATCACAGGCTTTGCTATGGGAACATGGTTTATAACATCAGCTATTGGTATTAAGATTGGTACAACAATTGCTCAAGCAGTTACAAGTGGTATACAGTATGATGAGTCAAAAGGTTTTGATACTCAGATGACTATAAGTAGTTTCCATAAATATCAAGAGTTATTCGGTTATGTTTCCTTAGTCGCGATAGTTTTTGCAATAATTGCTTTTGTAATTGGCAAAAAACTTAATAAAATGATTCAAGATTAAATAATATCAACTAATTAATAATGATGCATAATCAACTTTCTGCTAAAAAGGCATTAATATTGTTACTACTGACTATAACAATGTGGTCAACAGCTTTTATTGGAATCCGTTATTTGATGTTAAATGGATTTAGTGCTGGAGGCTTATCATTAGCCAGATATGCTATAGCTAGTATTGTTATGCTTATAATATTTTTTAGACAAAAAGATAAAGCTAGGCCTAGTTTTAAGGATTTATTGAGATTTGCTATTTTAGGCTTCTTTGGTTTTTTTGCATATAACGTACTGTTAAATTCTGGAGAATCTAGAATTACGGCATCTAGTGCTAATTTTATCATAGCACAAGCTCCCATAATTGTAGCTGTATTTGCATTTATATTCTGGGGTGAAAAAATTAATAAATATGGTATTTTTGGATTTATTTTAGCTATCATAGGTGCCGCAGTAATTTTTTGTTCAAAGAATGATACCTCATTTGAATTTATTGGTATTTGCTTAGTTTATGGAGCCTGTTTTTCAGGTGCTATTTATTCGGTTTTCCAGAAAAGTTTATTTATAAAATTTCACCCAATTGAAGCTATTACTTATTGTATTTGGTTTGGCACGATTATGTTAATGATATACTCTAATGAGGCTTATACAGAATTATCTACTGCAAATTTTACAAGTATCTTTGTTGTTATCTATATAGGAGTATTTCCTGGAGCATTAGGTTATTTATTTTGGGGATATGCTTTTAGAAATATTCCTGCAACAGTTGCTATTAGCTCGTTATATTTTATGCCTATTATTTCTTTATTCTTAGGTTGGATCTTTTTAGGAGAGACAGAAGCATATATATCAATAATTGGTGGAATAATAAGTGTTGTCGGTGCTTTTATAATTAGTAAATATGGCTTAAATAAAAAAACTAACTAAAACTCTTAAATTGTTTGTCTTACCACATTTTAATAAAAATCTTTTTTGTCTATAATATCTGCAAGTTTTTAAATAAAGGATTAGTATGCAAATAGTTGATCAAATGAGAGATCAGGCTCTTGAAGAGTTAAATCTTGTCAGTGATAAAAAGTCTCTAGATGATATTCGAGTAAAGTATCTTGGTAAAAAGGGTGAGTTAACTGGTATGATGAAGCTGATAGCTACATTGCCAAATGAAGAAAAACCAAAGCTTGGTCAAGCAGTAAATATTGCAAAGCAAGCATTACAAAATGCTATTAATGAAAAACTAGCAAAATTTGAAGAAGCAGAATTAAATGAAAAATTAGCAAGTGAAAAAATTGATGTTACATTAAAAGGAGTAGGACAAAATCAAGGTTCACTACATCCTGTAACAAAAACACTTAATCGTATTGAAGCTTTTTTTAAGCAAAATGGTTTTGCAGTGGAGGTTGGTCCTGAGATTGAGAGTGACTATTATAATTTTGAGACTCTAAACATACCATCACATCATCCAGCTCGAGCTATGCATGATACTTTTTATATTGATGATACTCATGTACTTAGAACTCATACATCAGGTGTTCAGATTCGCACCATGGAAAAGCAAGAACCACCTATTAGGATTATAGCTCCGGGTAGAGTATACCGTTGTGATTCTGATATTACTCATACTCCAATGTTTAATCAAGTAGAAGGCTTATTGGTTGATACAGATGTTTCTTTTGCTGATTTAAAAGGGCTTTTACACGCATTTTTAAATTCATTCTTTGAAAAAGATTTAAAAGTAAGATTTAGACCTTCATATTTTCCATTCACAGAGCCATCAGCAGAGGCAGATATGGAGTGTGTAATGTGTGATGGTAAAGGTTGTAGAGTATGTAAGCATACTGGTTGGTTGGAGGTGCTAGGTTGTGGCATGGTGCATCCAAAAGTCCTAAAAGCTGGTAATGTTGATACTGAGAAATATCAAGGTTTTGCTTTTGGTATGGGTGTCGAGAGACTCGCTATGCTTAGATATGGTATTGATGATTTGAGAATGTTCTTTGAAAATGATCTAAGATTTTTGAAACAGTTTTAATTTTTATTATTGAGGTTTATAAATGAAATTTTCACATAATTGGTTAAATGAGTATCTAGATGATACTCAAGATAGCCAAAATCTAGCAGATACTTTAACTTTAGCTGGTTTAGAAGTTGATGCGATTGAGCCAGTAGTTGCTGAAAAAGTAACAGGTGTCGTAGTAGGGCAAATCAAAACTATCAACAAACATCCAGATGCTGATAAACTAAATATATGTAGTGTAGATGTAGCAGAAGAAGAACTACTAACTATAGTTTGTGGTGCTAGTAATATTTATGAAGGAATGAAAGCTCCAGTTGCAACAATAGGTGCAGTTTTACTTGGTAACTTTAAAATCAAAAAATCTAAGCTAAGAGGGCAAGAATCTTTTGGGATGATGTGCTCAGAAGAAGAGCTTGGTCTAGCTGAGAAGGCTGATGGTTTGATGGATCTACCAGCAGATGCTCCAGTAGGCAAAGATATGAATGAGTATCTAAATTTAGATGATAATATTATCGAAGTTGATTTAACCCCAAATAGAGCAGATTGCTTAAGTGTCTATGGTATTGCTCGTGAAGTATCTGCCCTTACAAAAACACAACTTAAAGACATTGAAATAAAAGCGACAGACGTTTCATTGGAAGAAACAAAAGATGTACAAATATTAGCTAATGACGCTTGTAAATCTTATCTAGGCTGTATTATCAAAAATGTAAATAACAAAGCTCAAACTCCACTATGGATGGTTGAGAAGCTAAGAAGGAGTGGTGTGGGCAGTATTTCATTTTTTGTTGATGTGACAAATTATGTGATGTTACTAACTGGTCAGCCGATGCATGCTTTTGATTTGGATAAACTAGAAGGTGGTATTAATGTTCGTTATGCAAATGATAATGAGAAGCTGACTCTGTTAGATGAAACACAAGTTAAATTACAATCAGATACTCTAGTAATTGCAGATGATAAAAAAGCTCTTGCAATAGCAGGTGTGATGGGTGGTTTAGATTCATCAATTACAGATGCTACTACTAACATTTTCTTAGAAAGTGCTCATTTTGTACCAGAAAAAATTGCTGGTAAAGCGCGTAAATATAACTTACATACTGACTCTTCACATAGATTTGAAAGAGGTGTAGATCTTAGACTACCACAGGATGCAATGCAACTAGCCATTAATTTAATAGTAGAAATTGCTGGTGGTGAAGTAGCACCTATATCTGGTGTAGAAGATTCTGAATCTATAGAGAAGACTACACCTATCAATCTATGTATCAATAAACTAAATAGAGTTTTGGGTACGCAGTTTACTATTGAGTATGTAGCTGAAGTACTTACAAACTTACACATGCAAGTTACAAAAATAGATGAATGTTGTTTGGAGGTGATTCCTCCATCATATCGTTTTGATATGGAAATTCCAGAAGATTTAATTGAAGAAGTTGCTCGTGTATATGGCTATTCAAATCTGCCAGAAACTATGCCTAAGTATCAAGCTTCTAAAATTAATATATCAGAAACAAAGCAACCTATAGATACTTTAAATGCTAGACTAGTTGATAGAGGTTATCATGAAGCTATTAATTATAGCTTTATAGATCCTAAGTTTGATGAGTTTTTCTTTGAAGAAAAGGGTATAGCTATTCAAAATCCAATATCGCAAGATTTATCTATAATGAGACAATCTTTGATACCGGGATTAATTAACTCTTTTAAAGCTAATACTGCCCGTCAGCAAAATAGAATTAGAATTTTTGAGAAGGGTGCTTGTTTTAAGTTAGAGAATAACCAACGAGTTCAGTTTGATAGAATTGCAGGTCTAGCTTATGGAGATCTTTTAAACCCTAATTGGTCAAATACTAAAAAAGTTGATTTCTTTGATGTTAAAGCAGATATTGAAGGGCTTTGTGCTGATGTTATAAATCTAAGTTTTGAAGTTTGTGACGATGTTAATTGGCTTCATCCAGGTCAGTCAGCTTATATACTAGCAAATGGTGAAAAGATTGGTGTAATTGGTGTGATTCATCCATCTGTTTTAAAAACATTCCAAATCAAAGCCAAAGCACCAGTAGTATTTGAGTTAGACTTAGCTGTTTTAACTAACAAAAAAATACCTAGTTTTGAGAAAATCTCGAAATACCCATCGGTATCAAGAGATATATCATTCTTAGTAGATAAATCAGTACTTGCTGGAGATATTATCAAAACTATAAATGACCTTAATATAAGTATACTAAAAGATGTAAATATTTTTGATATCTATGAGTCTGAAGAAAATGCAAGAAAGAGCATAGCTTTAAGTATGCTTTTCCAAGATAATGATAAAACTTTAGATGATATAATTATAAATCAAGCTGTAGATTCTGCTTTATCTATTTTAATAAATAAGTTTGGCGCAGAACAAAGAGTTTAATTCTATGTTAGAATGAAATAACATAGGCATACTCTAAAGGATGAGTAAATGTTATTTCTAGCTGTTTGTTTTATAATTACTGGTATTATAGTTGGTATTCTTTCAGGGCTTTTTGGGCTTGGTGGAGGGTTAACTGTAGTGCCACTTATGATGGTATTTGTATCAGTATATGAGCCAAGTTTTAGTGCTAATGCTATGCATATAGCAGTTGCTACATCTCTTTTCGTAATGATATTTACATCTACTATTACAACGTATTCTCACCACAAAGCTAAAAATATAATATGGAAGGTAGCTATCCCTATAAAAATTGGGGTAATAATTGGCGCTATTTTAGGTGCGATACTTGCGAGTTTCTTATCGAGTAAGATATTAAAAATATTTTTTATTATATTCTTGATTTATACTGTTATTAAATGGGCGGCTAAATCATTTTCTAAAAAGAAAAAGGACGGTAGAGCTAGTCAAAGAATAGAACCAAATAATATATTATCTACTATATATGGAAGTTTTACTGGTGCTATAGCTGTACTTCTTGGAATTGGTTCTAGTGTAATGATTGTCCCATTTTTAAAACATAAGAATTTCACAATGGGACAAGCTGCAGCAATAGCTGCTGCTGTTACTCCATTTATTGCACTACTGGGTGCTTTAACGTATATTGTTACAGGTTTTTCAGAGATATCATTACCTCATTTTTGTCTTGGATATGTATATTTACCTGCGGCTATAGGTATTATCTGCGGATCCTTAATTGGAGCACCAATTGGAACTAGGTTATCGGCTAAAATAGCACCTGCCATACAAAATATCATATACTTTGCATTTTTGATTATTATCTTGATTATAATGGTTAGTTAATAGTTGACATAACTATCTCAGAAATAGGATTGTCTAATGCATAAAGTCGCTGTTTCTATTTTATCTGTTATTTTTGTTATAAAAGGATATTCTGATGACTCAATAAAAATACAGCAAAAAAATTATTCTTCAGATTTGACAGAAACTGTAGACAATGTCACGATGCAGTATGGAGAATCACTAAATAAAAACAAACTCAATCAGATCGAAACTTATACCTATGATGATCTAATAAATAGTCAATTAAATACATCTTATCTTAAATATAAATCTTTTAATGGATTTAGGGTTAATGAAGTATTTTCTCATGCAATGTTAAATCCACTTAAACGTACTGGACATCCCTTATTTATGATGCAATCTAGAAAAGACGGGTTACTTGAGGATGGATATATTTATACAGGTGGCAAAACGGCTTTTATTGATTGGAATAGACTTCATGCAATACATAATCAAGGTACAACAAAAGACTTTTCATATTTTATAGATGGGTATGTTGCTTCTACACTATCTAAGTGGGTTAGTGCATTTGGTAGCTTAACTATATATAACGATGGAGCAGGAACACATGTAATCCCATATTCATGGTATGTAACAGTAGGAGACTTATCTGAAAGTAATGTTTTTGGCTATATAGCAAATGATGTAGTTATGTTTGGTAATTTTGATATTGTATCAAACTTCGTATCTACTCTTACTCGATTGTATTTCATGCAATCAGGTGGAAATGCGAACTTATCGTATGCTACAGATAGTATTCTCTTAAATGCAGTTATACTTAATTCAAATACAAAAGGCTATTTTGGAACTACAAATGCTGATAGTAAGGGGGGAATAGGTTATACATTAAATGCTAAATATACATATAAAATGTCTACCGAAGGAGATTATCAATACTTTGGTATATCATATACAAACTCTTCAGGGTTTAATTCAACTACTAATGGTAGGGTTGGAATATTTGATGCTCATTATGTTGCGGCTATATCTGATTTTAACTTTTTTCTTGAAGGAGCTGTTACAGATAAAGGTGTTAGTGGTGTTAACTACTCTTCAGCAATTAGTTCAAATAAGATCTCAGGAGTTCCTTTCTTTGGGTCTATTAGACCAGACTCTCAGTATATCTATGATAACTTTTTAAACTCTGGTGATATGGTTGGGTCATGGTCAATACAAGGAAGTTATACCTGGAACTTATTTGAGAAAAGTCTTATAACTTATTTAGACTATTCTCAACTTTATCAGAGTACAAATAATAATGCTCTTCAATATGGTGGTGGATTTCGTTATAACATATTGTATAGCTCTTGGCTTGGCTTAGATTATACAAGTATTACAACTAAAAGTACTGACTATAAAAGCTCACAAAATTATTTGTCTATTAGTTATGTTATTTATGTCTAATATATTTCAGCCTTTCAAAATTAAGTTCCTTTGTACTCCCAAACCCTCTATTTCTAATTCAAGTACATCATTTTCTTGTAAATAATTAGTTTCTAATCCAAGAATTTCATTTTCAAGCTGAACGCCCCTAGGAGTTCCTGTTAAAATAACATCTCCAGCTTCTAAGGTAAAATACTCACTTAATTTAGCTATTAATGTTGGGATTTTAAAAATCATTGTTTTAGTTGAACCATTTTGCATGATTTGATTATTTACTTTAGTTTTTATGTAAAGATTATCTGGGTTAATCTCATCTTTGCTAACGAGATAAGGCCCTAGTGGACAGAAAGAGTCACAGCTTTTACCCATATTATATTGCCCAGGTTGTTGAAATTGTAGTCCTCTTTCAGAAGCATCATTAGCTATACAATATCCAAATATGTATTCATAGGCATCAGATACTTTGATATTCTTCGCGGGTTTACTAATAATAACAGCAAGTTCGTTTTCATAATCTAGTTTATTACAGTTTTTGGGGATATATATAGGATCGTAAGGTCCTGTAATACTACTTGAAGGTTTCTGAAAAAATATAAAATTAGTTGGTTTAATTTTAGGTCCACCAAGAAAATTGACTCGCTCTAAATGATCTAAATAATTCATTCCTATAGCGACTATTTTTCGAGGGTTATTAATGCAGTTAGTTATATTATTTTCGTTTATATTTTTTATTAATACAGGTAAAGTATTTATATCAATATTGCTTATTATAGAGGTAAGTTTGACAATATTTTGCGGTGAAATATCTGATACGAAATCTTTAATATTGTATAAAATGTCTTTTGATAAGATACATGGATAAATATCATTATTATACTTATAATGTAGAAATTTCATAATAATTCCTTTTTATTGTTAAAATTTTAGATGTATCAATAATCTTGGAGCAAGTTGAAATTATAGTTAATTTAGTGCTATAAAACTAATATTACACTAACTTTCATTGAGACATTTATCGCATAATCCTCTTAACTCAAGATTCCAACTCTCAATCTGATAAGGTGTAAGTTTTTGAAACTCTTTAAAAATATCTAGATTACAAAAATGTGATTCATCAACAAAACCACAATTTTGGCAAACAAATACTTCAAAGCCTTGATGCTTGTGATTTTCTTTACATTTTACATAACAATTTTGACTTTCTATCCTATGGATAAAACCATGTTTTAACCAAAAATCTATTGCTCTATATACAGTAGGGGGATTTGTTTGTTTTTTTGCTGAAAGAATTTCTAAAATATCATAAGCACTTAGTGGAGTGTTTTGATTATAAATAGTTTGGAGCACTTGTTCTCGAGGTTTAGTAAATCTGTATTTATTCTTTTCACAGAAATTTTTAGCTATTTGTATACTTTTACTCATTAATAGAAGTCAAACTTTGTTTAATTTACTCGACAAAGTATAACTCATTTCTTATCATTTAATAAACTGTTATATTGTAACATATTGTATGTTTGTGTATTATATCAATCAAAATTTAACTACAAAGAAAACTCTATATGAAAAAATTACCTGTTACAGTTTTATCTGGCTTTCTAGGGGCAGGTAAGACTACTTTATTAAGTAATATTCTCAATAATAGTAATGGTTTAAAAATTGCTATGATTGTTAATGACATGAATGAAATAAATATTGATGCTGAGCTAATCAAAAATCATGATTCACATATCTCAAAAACTGAAGCAAAGATGGTTGAGCTTAGTAATGGCTGTATTTGCTGTACACTACGTGAAGATTTGCTAATAGAAGTAGAGCAGTTAGCAAAATCACAAAAATATGATTATTTAATTATTGAAAGCACTGGTATCTCAGAACCATTACCTGTTGCGACAACTTTTGAGTTTAGAGATGAAGAGGGTAAGAGTCTAGCCGATGTTGCTTATATAGATACAATGGTTACGGTAGTCGATAGTGTTAATTTTATGAGTCATTACAGCTCTTGTGAATATCTAAAAAATACTGGTGAGAGCTTAGGGGATGAAGATGATCGAGCAATAGTTGATCTTATGGTTGAGCAGATAGAGTTTGCTAATGTCATAATATTAAACAAAATTGATGAATGCTCGACGGCAGAAAAAGAGACTGTCAAATCTATAGTCAAAGGTCTAAATGTTGATGCCGAAATAATCGAAACAAGTTTTTCAAAAGTTGATATAAATAATGTTATAAATACCAAGAAATTTAATTTAGAAGAAGCTGAAAATCATCCATTGTGGAGCAAAGAACTTTATAACTTCAAAGAGCATGTACCAGAAACAGAAGAGTATGGTATTAGATCATTTGTTTATCATTCAATAAACCCTTTTAATCCGGTTAAGATAAAAAACTTTTTTGACAATGTAGAGTGGCCTGGTGTGGTTAGGGCAAAAGGATTCTTTTGGGTATCTACAAGACCTGACTATGTTGGTGAAGTTTCACAGGCTGGTGCTCTAGTTAGACATCAAGGCATGGGAATGTGGTGGGCTAGTATGGGTAAAGATCAATGGCCAAATACTCCAGAGTTCCAGCAAATGCTGAAAGATAGATGGAATGATATCAGTGGTGATAGAAGACAAGAGATAGTATTTATTGGTCTAAAAGATGAGATGAAAGATGAGCAAATAAAAGCGGCTCTAGATGATTGCTTAATAAATGACTACTGGGATCATCCAGAAAAATACACTAATTTAGCAGATCCATTTCCTGCTTGGTTTGAATCAGATGATGAAGAGGCTTAAAAATGAGTAACTTTCAATTAACAATTCTGCTTGTGATTTTATTCGTAACGGCAATTTCTGGTATATTTCCTTTTGTAAAGAAAGCAAATAATCCTGAGGGATTTCACTTCCCAATAGGTGATGCTTTGGCAAGCGGTGTATTTTTAGGTGCTGGTCTAATTCATATGCTAAGTGATTCAGCTGGGGATTTTTCAGAACTAAATATAGATTATCCATTTCCATTTTTAATAGCAGGGATAACTATTTTACTCTTTTTGTTGTTAGAACATATAGGTGGAGCACTATCAAAGAGCAATAAAGGCAATCTATCTTTTATGGCTATAATGGCAACAATAATGTTATCTATTCATAGTTTCTTTGAAGGTGCAGCATTAGGTTTATCAGAACAGTTAAGTGTCGCATTAGTAATATTTCTAGCAATTATTACTCATAAATGGGCAGCAAGTTTTGCTTTAGCTATAAGTATAAATAAAACAAATATGAGCTTTATAACTAGATTTATGCTTTTTATAGTATTTGTAATAATGACTCCACTAGGAATAATCTTTGGACAAGCTGCGCATAATTATGTCACAAATCCATTTGTTGAGCCCACATTTACTGCTATAGCAGCAGGGACTTTTATATATATGGGAACTTTACATGGTTTAGATAGATCTGTACTTGTTAAAGACTGTTGTAATACAAAGCAGTATAGTTTTGTAATTATTGGCTTTGCAATTATGGCAATAGTCGCTATTTGGACTTAGAAATTAACAATAATTTAGACTCTAATTACCACTATAATATTTATTATCTTTGAAATTCTTACAATAATTAATTGTACCATGCTCTAATATTCCTGATTTAATTTTATTATAGCAACTTTGAGTAGGAGCAGTAACAGTCATCAACATACAGTTGCTAGGGTTATCATAGTTATTAGGTACTATATTACTTTGGAATAGTTGATTTGGGAATTTGACTTTTAAACCACTATGAGAGCCGTACCAATCAGTCATTTGATCACCAATAGACATAAGCCAATATACATTTCTTTGCTCTGATAGGGCTTGTCTAAATGAATCTTTATAAGCGACTTTATCATTTGCACCAGACGCACAAAGGCTATTTTCAATTGAACCTGACAAAAATACATATTTATCAATCTGATCATCTGTAAGATTGAGATTATTTTTTAGCCATTTTGCAGTAGTAGTTGCTGAGGCAGTATTACAATATCTAGCAGTTATAAAATAGCAATCAACTCCATTTTTAAAACATTGTTTTTTTACAAATTCAGTAATATATGGAGTTGGTTTGGTACCTTTGCTATCGTAATCATCATTAAAAGACGTTAATTCAAGAGTATTATCAATATCGAACATAATAGCAGGGTGTTTACCACTTTGCTCTATAGCTTTAATAAAGCCAATATCTTTAAATTCGTACATTAGCATATTTAAGCTATCTACTAATTTTTTTGCTGTTTGAGCATACTGAGAATTATCTGTGTAGTCATAACCTGTTTTGCTATCCATATACTTAAATACATCCGAATTTTTGGTAATGTTTGTAGTACATTGTTTAGCATTTTGGGGTAATTTGAATGTATCGCCATACTGCTCATCAAAAGCTGCTTCAAGCTGAGTTACTTTGTTATAAAGTTCTAGTGGATTAACACTACTTTTGTCATTATCATCTGAACATGATGCTAGTACAGTTGTGCCTAATCCTAGTATAAATAATGCTTTCGATGTGGCTTTGAGTTTTTGCATAATAGTATATATCTCCTTGGTTTAACTAAAATAAATCAAAAACAAGGATATAATAATTTACAAATTCAAGGGATTAACTAGTTTTTATCAAATAAAAAATATCAACAAAAGTCTATTTTAAAGATAGCAAATAAGTGTTATGATTTACGGTTACATTAACGGAGTAAGTATTTTAAGAATACTTTCTGCGATCAGGCTACCTCTACTTGTGGTCATATGCTGTGTGCTTTGAGTAGAATCAGCTAATATTTTGTCAGCCCACTGATATATTTTTTCGACATCGTTCTTACTATACAAAAAAGTAGCAATTTCATAATTCAAAAATAAGCTACGATTATCTAAATTAACAGAACCAAGCATAGCGATATTATTATCTATTAACACGGCTTTTGCATGGATCATATTCTTTGTAAAATGAACATCAATATCATTTGCTAGAAAATCTCTTATATAACTGGCTCTAGCACGATCAGCTAATTGATGATTAGATTTTTTAGGTGTAATAATTCTGACATCTATGCCTTTCTTTTTTGCTAGTATAATTGAATGGTATAGTTCAGCAGATGGTATTAGATATGGAGTTATTATCCAGAGCTTTTCTTTGGCTGAATTAATAGCTGTAATAAGACCAGAATATAGTTGATCTTCCTGTAAGTCTGGTCCTGAAGGTATTACTTGAACAAAACCTTCCTGAGAAATAGTGTTTTCAATTTTAAATTCAAGCTCTTCACTTGTAGCAAAGTGCCAGTCTGAGCAAAAAACTTTAAGAAAATATGCTAATGAATCTCCTTGTATTTTAAATAAAATATCATCCCACATTCCTTCATGCTCAATTGGCGACATATATTCATCACCTATATTCATACCGCCACTAAATACAGTTTGATTATCAAAAATATATATTTTACGATGGTTTCTATAGTTAATATAGTTACGTAATGGATTTGATATTACCGGCATAAAAAATACAACTTGAGCGCCTAATTTACGTAAGTTTTTAAAGATTTTTCTATTATGGCGGTATATATAGAATGATCCTAAAGAATCTATCATCATTTTAACTTCAACACCTTCAGCAGCTTTTTTTTCTAAGGCATTGATTACAAGTTTAGATGTTGTGTCATTTTTAAATACATACGTTTGAATGTAGATATTTTTCTTAGCAGCTTTAATCGCTTCCATAAAAGCTTCGAATGACTTAACCCCATTAGTATACATCTCAAAAGAGTTTTTACTTGTTAAGGTTGGTAGATCCATATTTGTAAAAACATTTATTGTTTCTATCGGCAAATTTTTGCAACTATCACTATCATTAATACAAAATGATTGTAAGCTTGATTCGCTAATATCCATATTTTCCTTTTGCCAAAAGCTACGCTTATCTTTGCGTTGGAATATAAAGAAAAAAGGTATAGCCATATACGGAATAAAAAGTATAGCTAATAACCATGCTATTATATTAGAAGCAGACTTCTTATCGACTATTAATTTTAGAACAATTAATATTGTAAATGCCTGACATACAAATAAAATGATGTTTGCTTCCGGGATGTATAGTAAATGTAGTAAGAAATTTTCCATTTATTTATATGGTAATAACAAATTATTAAGCTAGATTGTAACACAGCCTCAATTTTATAGGTAATTTACATTAATGGTGTCAATATTTTCATTATACTTTCAACTATTAAACTTGTGCGTTTCGTTGGTAGGTGAGATGCATCTTGTGTTGAGCCTTCTATTACAGTTTCTGCCCATTTATATAATTTCTTAACTTGTTTAGGTGAATATATAAAAGTTGCTACTTCATAGTTCAAAAATAGACTACGATTATCTAAATTTACTGAACCTAAAATAGCTATGTTAGAGTCAACAAGTACAGCCTTTGCATGTAGCATGTTTTCAGTAAAATATACATCTATGTTACATTCGAGTAAATCTCTAATATAGCTAGATCTTGCTCGATTAATTATTTTATGGTCAGAGTTTTTAGGTGTGATTACTTTTACATCTATTCCACGACATTTTGCTAATAGTATTGATTGTAATAAATCAAGTGATGGGATTAGGTATGGTGTTATAATCCATAACCTATGTTGAGCAGAGTTTATGGCAGTAATTAATCCAGCATAAAGCTGATTTTTATGCATATCTGGACCAGAAGGTATTACCTGAGCGAAACACTCAGTTGTGATTTGACATTCAATTTTGAAGTTTAGTTCTTCTGATGTTGCAAAGTGCCAGTCTGAACAAAAAACTTTTAGAAAGTGGACTACAGATTCTCCTTCAATTTTGAACAATAAATCACTCCACATTCCATTATGCTTAGTCGGTGACATATATTCATCACCTATATTTATTCCACCACTAAAAGCTGTGTTATTATCAAAAATAAATATTTTACGATGATTACGATAATTTATATAATTACGCAAAGGATTAGATATTATAGGCATAAAAAACACTACTTTAGCGCCTAGCTTTCTTAGATTCTTAAATACTCTTTTGTTATGACGATAAACATAAAATGATCCTAATGAATCTATTAATATTTTAATATCTAAACCCTCAGCAGCTTTTTGTTCTAATGCTCTTATTACAAGCTTTGATGTTGTATCATTTTTGATAATATATGTTTGAATATAAATACTATGTTTGGCTGATTTTATAGCCTCTATAAATACTTCAAATGACTTTGTTCCATCAGTATAAATATCAAACGAGTTTTTCATAGTTAGAGTAGGCAGCTCAAGATTTGAGAATGTTCTAATAACACTAACAGGTAAGTCCTGACAACTATTTTGATATATACATGATTTATCAAATGATTCGGTATCATCCATACTCATAGCATTTTTTTGCCAAAATTTACGCTTATCCTTACGCTGAAAAATAAAAAAGAATGGGATCGCAACGTAAGGAATAAAAAGTATAGCTAATAGCCAAGCTAATATATTTGATGGTGATTTTTTGTCAACAATTAGTTTTAAGACTACAAAAATGGTAAAAGCTTGGCATATAAACAAAATTGTATTTGCTTCTAAAATATATACTAGACTGTTTAGGAAGTTTTCCATGGTAAAACTAAATAAAAAAAATATAAGAAAAATTTTATCATAATGATAGCAATCTATATAGCTATGTTATGTTGACCAAATTTTTTAGTGATAAGTAAAATTATAATAGAAATGGCAACTACGGTTAATATTAGATATAGAGGCGTTAATATATATCCCTTAGCGATCCCTAAGCTCGCTAGAGCTAAAAAAGCACCATTAAACACTGCAAAACTAATATTATAACTAAAACCTAATCCACTAGCTCGTACTCCTGGCGTAAATAGAGTGCTCGCATAATTAGATGCTACTCCAACAACAAGTCCCATAAAGATATTGTTAATAAGCATTATTCCTAAAAGATATTTTGAATTAGTTATAACACTATAGTAGAAAAAGCTTCCAAATATCATTAAGCCTAAAGCACCAATCAAAAGTATACGTAAAGGTGTAAATTTATCAGCAAGATATCCTGCAGGTATAGAAACTACTGAAAAAACAAAAAGATTAATAAGTATTAAACTAGGTCCATTTTCTATATGATTTAGCTGAAAGTATGTTGGTAAATATAATGAGAAAAAACCAACTACCATAGCAAATATTGAGACTGCAGCTGTTGCTCTTACGATTGCGAGCTTTTCTGTTTTGAATAAATCAATTAATGGAACTTTGTGATGATCTTTCTTATTTAAAAAAGTGTTGGTTTCATGTATCTCTTTTCTAAAAAAATAACTAATAATAGCAGCAAGACCACCAAACATAAAAGCTACGCGCCAAGCATAATCATCAGTAAGAAAATGAGTAGTTATAATCTTTGTAATCTCTGCAAAGAAAATACCAAAGTTAATAAAGCAAAAAATAATTCCACAAGCAAGACCGCCATTTTTAACTAAAGATTCCTTCACAAAAACTACAGCACTTGGAATTTCGCCACCAATTGCTGCTCCTTGGATAATTCGTAGTACTACAAATAGTAATGTGGCCAATATACCTGCATTCTGATATGAAGGTAGTAGTGCTATCAAAAAAGATGCTAGACCCATAAATAGTATTGTAAGGATAAATGATTTTTTACGTCCGTATCTATCGCCAATATGTCCAAATAATATTCCACCAAATGGTCTAGCAAAATAACCTACTGCAAAAACGGTAAATGCAGAGAGCGCTTGTAATGCAGCAGATCCTTCTGGTGGAAAAAATGTCTTGCCTAAGACGATTGCAAACATACCGAATATGACAAAGTCATAAAATTCTAACATTCCACCAATGCTTGTTAGCAAAATCGTTTTAAAATCATCTTTTTTAAGCATATTTAATTAAGTATAATTAGAGTCAAATTGTATCTATGATAGCGAAAACGCTAGTAATTTGAAATCATGAAAATTGAAAATGTCGCTAAAAGGAAAGTCCAAAAAGGACAGAAGCTTTTGCCTAATATAAAAAATATAATCTTGGTTGCATCTGGTAAGGGTGGTGTTGGTAAATCAACTGTTACGGCTAATCTTGCTGTTAGTTTCGCAAAGATGGGGGCTGGTGTTGGTATATTAGATGCTGATATCTATGGTCCTAGCCAACCAACATTATTTGATCTGAAACAGAACCCTAATACAACAGATAAGAAAAAGATTATTCCGTTGGAAAAATACGGAGTTAAGATGATTTCTATAGGAAATCTAATAGACTCTGAATCAGCAGTAATTTGGCGTGGTCCTATTGTATCTAGAGCGTTGATGCAACTTTTGAATGATACTGACTGGGGAGATCTTGATTATTTATTTTTAGACTTGCCACACGGAACAGGAGATATCCAGCTTACTATCTCTAAAAATATGCCTGTAACAGGAGCTGTAATCGTTACGACACCACAAGACTTATCACTGATTGATGCAAGAAGAGCACTTGCAATGTTCCAAAAAGTTGATATAAAAACTCTTGGTGTCATAGAGAATATGAGTTACTATATTTGTCCGAAATGTGGTAATAATGATCACATCTTTGGTGAAGATGGTGCTCATCTATTGTGTGGTAAAAATAACATTGAATTTTTAGGAAATTTACCACTACATAAATCTATCCGTGAAAATGCTGATAATGGAAAACCATATGTCAGTTTAGATAAAGATGATGCTATCAATACTAGTTATATGACAGTTGCTGAAAATATTGTAAATGAAATTGAAAAACTACCTAAAGCAAGTAGTTTAGATTCTATTGGTGTTAAATTAGAAAATTAAGAGAGAAATAATAGTAATGACTATAAAATCAGATAAATGGATCAAAAAAATGTCTCAAGAGCATAATATGATAGAACCTTTTGAGGCAGGACAAATTAAAGTTTCTAATAACCAAAAAATCGTTTCTTATGGAACTTCAAGTTATGGATATGATGTACGTTGTGCTGATGAATTTAAAATATTTACAAATATAAACTCTTCAATAGTCGATCCCAAAAGCTTTGATGATAAAAACTTTGTAGATTTTAAAGGAGATGTTTGTATTATTCCTCCTAATTCTTTTGCCTTAGCTCGTACGGTTGAGAAATTCAAAATCCCTAGAGATACTTTGGTAGTTTGCTTGGGTAAATCTACATATGCTAGATGCGGAATTATTGTTAATGTAACTCCTCTTGAGCCAGAATGGGAGGGCTATGTAACTTTAGAATTCTCAAATACTACACCATTACCAGCTAAAATATATGCTAATGAAGGTGTAGCTCAGATGCTATTTTTCCAATCAGACGAAGAGTGTGAAACTTCTTATGCAGACAAGGGCGGTAAATACCAAGGCCAAGTTGGTGTCACATTACCTAAGTGTTAGTTTTACTATCTATTCTACCTCTAATATCCTGGAATGCCCTTAAACCAAATAAGTGCATACTTGCATAAATATAATCAAAGATTCCAGCTTGTATAGCTTCATAATTAGCCCAAACTGTATCTGTTGTATACATATACAGTTGGATTGGTAAACCTTTTTCTGTAGGTTGTAATTCTCTTACAATAAATAACCAACCGGGCTCTGTATGAATTTTTGGATGATCTTTCAGATAGTGTTCTAAGTATTTTCTAAACAATGTTGTATTAATCAATTCGTCCTTATTACAAGAGTTTATAATATCATCCATGTAATTTAGTTTTCTTAAATTATCAAGAGTTTCGACATCACAAAACTTAATACTATCAACATCAATATTGAAAGATCTTTTGATCTGTCTGCCACCCATTTCAAACATACCACGCCAATTTTTAACGCTATTTGTGATTAATGAGTAAGTAGGAATGTTATAGATTGTCTTATCAAAACCTCTAATTTTTACAGTATTAATTGATATTTCTTGGACAGTTCCTTCTACACCTAATGACTGTATACTTATCCAATCACCAACTCTAACCATATCTAAAGCTGCTACTTGAATATTAGTAGCAAAGCCTAAAATTGTATCTTTAAAAACTAGCATCAACACTGCTGATAGTGCGCCTAAGCCAGTTAAGAATGCAATAGGGGATTTATTTAGTAACAAAGATATTACTAATATTACTCCAACTAAATATAATAAAATCTTTACTACTTGTGCATAGCTTTTTAGAGAGTAATATTTAAATTCATGCAGGGATTGAAAATAGCTAAAAATAGCATCAATCAAAGATATAAAAAAAGAAATTATTGATATTGTAATGTATACCTCAGCTATTAACTGGATAAAGGAAACTAATTGTGTAACCCACGGATACTCATTACTACTTATAAATCCAATTACAATATATATAAAAACAGCAGGAGCAATATGAGCCAACTTATCAAATATTTTGTTTCTTATAAGTGATTTGCCTAATGATGAGTTAGCCTTAAAAAAAATCTTTTCAGCAAGGGTTGATATATATTTGCTAATTATCTTATTTATAAGCCATGAGAAGAATAGAACAGCTAACAATAATACCATAAAACTCAAGACTACCGTTAACGTAGAATCGTTTGTCAACTTTATATAATATTCCTTTAAAATATCCATTATATCAAACTTCCTTAGTTTTCTATTTTGTCTCTTTACTAGGTAATAATTCTGCAACTTGAAGAACTATTCTTGTTAGTAAATCAGATTGTAAATAACCCCAGATTCTAACTAGTTCATTATTCTGAGCTAATTGTGTACTTGAGTTTGATTGCCAGAACATTTGTGCATTAACAGTACTATCAGGAACAACAGGTGTTTTGACATTAGGTTTAACAACATTATATGTTATTGTATAAATAGCAAGGAATGTGTTATTTGATGCACCACCCACGATACTAGTCATTTGAGTATTCTTGGTTGCACCACGGATATTTATTATATAATCAGCGTACTTTTCTTGTTTTTTACTTCTTATAACAACAGCACCATATCCTATAAGCCTACGTCTTAACTCGTTAATTAAGCTTTGAGGTGCCCCACCTGCATTATAAATATAGAACTTAGTATCAATAAGGCTACTAAAATTTCCAGCATTACCATCTGCAAGGTCACCACGAAGGTGGAATCCACAACCTGATAATAACGTAGCAATTATTAATAAATATAAGGTCTTAGTATAGTTTTTTATCATTGTATATACCTATTTGACTACAATATTGATTAATTTCTGAGGCACATATATAACTTTTATTATTTGCTTATTTTCGATAAAAGTTTTGATATGCTCATCATCTAATACCTCTTGTTCAACTTGATCTTTTGTTAATGAGGCATCTAACTCAAGTTTTGCTTTAACCTTACCATTTATCTGTACAATTAAAAGAAACTCATCTTTTTCAAGAGCTTTCTCATCAACTATTGGGAATTTAGTATGTAGAATATCATCTCCTAGACCGATCTCTTGCCATAAATAATGACAAATATGTGGTGTGAAGGGTGATAGTATTCTTAATAAAATACTAAAGCCTTCTGACTTAACACTATCTGATAAATTATCATAATTGTTAAGCGTATTTAAGATTTTCATACATGCTGAAACAACTGTATTAAATTGACTCTTTTCAAAATCAAAAATAGCTTGTTTCAAATTAGCATAGATCTCATAACGAGCTTTTTTATCATTTTTTGATAATGCCCCAGTATCTATAGTGACATTTTTTGCTAATATCTCTTTATTTGTATAAGCATAATTATATACTTTACGTAAGAACTTATTAGCTCCATCAACACCAGTTTCTGACCATTCAAGTGATTGCTCAGGAGGCGCTGCAAACATACTAAATAACCTAACAGTATCAGCACCATATTTATTGATAAGCTCTTGAGGATCAACAGTATTGCCTTTAGATTTAGACATTTTAGCGCCATCTTTTAGCACCATACCTTGTGTTAGTAGGTTTTTAAATGGCTCATCAGAAGTTATTAAACCTTCATCACGCATTAATTTATGGAAAAATCTTGCATAAAGTAGGTGCATAATAGCATGTTCAATACCGCCAATATATTTATCAACTGGTAACCAATAATTAGCTTCTTCATTTAGCATTTCATTAGCAGTAGGGCATGTATATCGTGCATAATACCAAGATGATTCAAAGAACGTATCAAACGTATCGGTCTCTCTTTTGGCAGGTTTTCCACATTTTGGACAAGCAACATCTAGAAACTCAGGCATATCTTTTAGTGGAGACCCAGCTTCTGTAAGAGTTACATTTGTTGGTAATTTAACTGGTAAGTTTTCTTCTTTTTCAGGAACAACACCACAGTCATTACAATGTATCATAGGAATAGGACATCCCCAGAATCTTTGACGTGAGATACCCCAATCATGAATTCTAAAGTTTGTAGTTTCATAGCCTTTATTGTTATCAAAAAGGTATTTTTTCATTGCTTGATATGCTTTTTTGAAATTCAAGCCATCAAACTCTCCAGAGTTAGTCAAAATACCTTTTTCTGTAAATGCTTCTTTATCTAAGTCTAATTTTGACTTATTATCACTAGGCTTAATAACTTGTTTTAGAGCAATATTATATTTCTGTGCAAATTCCCAATCTCTTTGATCATGTGCTGGGACTGACATTACAGCTCCAGAGCCGTATCCCATAAGAACAAAGTTTGCTACCCATACATCTACAGTTTCACCAGAAATAGGGTGGATTACTTTTATAGAAGTTTTGAAACCTTTCTTTTCTTGAGTAGCCAAATCAGCTTCCATAGTTGATGATTTCTTACATTCCTCTATAAAAGAGGCTAACTCGACATTAGTTTCTGCTTGTTCAAGAGCAAGAGGGTGCTCAGGTGCTATACCCAGATAGCTAACTCCCATAAGAGTATCTGGACGAGTTGTAAATACCTCAATTTCTTGATCAGAATTTTGAATTTTAAACTTAACAGTCAGACCTTTTGATTTGCCAATCCAGTTAGTCTGCATAGTCTTCACAGCTTCTGGCCAACCATCTAATTGGTCAATATCTTTTAGAAGTTCATCTGCATAATCTGTGATTTTCAAGAACCATTGAGGAATTTCTTTCTTCTCTACCAAAGCTCCAGATCTCCAACCTCTGCCATCAACCACTTGCTCATTTGCAAGTACTGTTTGATCAACAGGATCCCAATTAACTACTGAATTTTTACGGTATGCTAAGCCTTTTTTGTATAGTTGAATAAAGAACCATTGTTCCCATTTATAATAATCTTCATCACAAGTTGCTATCTCTCTTGACCAATCAAAACTAAATCCAAGAGAATCTAGCTGTGATCTCATATATGCAATATTGCTTTTTGTCCATTCATAAGGAGATTTTTTGTGTTTTATTGCAGCATTTTCGGCAGGTAATCCAAATGCATCCCAACCCATAGGATGAAGGACATTCTTACCTTGCATCTTTTGATATCTTGCAATTACATCTCCAATCGTATAATTACGCACATGTCCCATATGAAGGGTACCACTTGGATATGGTAACATTGACAAACAATAGAATTTTTCTTTATTCTTATCTTCTGTAGCTTTAAATGAATCATTTTTACGCCAATATTCTTGGGCTTGTTGCTCAATCTGAGTAAAGTTATATTCGCTCATTTAGATGTTAATTCCAGTTAATAATTTATTGAAAATATAATTGCTTAATTTTATTTGAAAATGAGTAAAATATCTAGGAAGTTTATTATGATATAGTATTTACTTAGCCCAAAAGAAATATTTAACAGTATTTATCTAAAATAAGCTTAATTCTCTGCCATCCAAGTTTCTAAGATTACACAAGCTGCCAAGGCATCTACTTTTATATGTGATACTTTTTTACTTTTTACTTCTTCTAAACGCCATCTTGCTTCACGAGTTGAATATGCTTCATTGATAAGATGAACATTTCTTTTATAGCGTTCTTTAACTTCTTTAGCAAAATCTTTAGCTGCTTTTGTAATATCTGTTTCAAAATCTTGAGTATCTAATGGTAATCCTATAATAATATCAGAAGGATTCCAGCGTTTAACAATCTTATCAAGCTCAATCCAGTTAGGCACACCATCATAGGCTTCAACTGTACCTATAGGAGTAGCAGTTTTGGTAATCATTTGACCACTAGCTAATCCAATTCTAGCTTTACCATAATCTATTGCTATTAAAGATTGAAACATTAGCAATTCCCTATATTTTTGAATAAACTATCTAGGCTTTGTAAAGTATAGCCAGCATGTTCAATATGGTTTTGCCATTTTACTTTATTCTCATGATTAAATAATATTTTTTTGCTTAATTTACTTGTTACAATCCAATCATTGGATTTTATTTCATCCGTGAGTTGGTCAGCAGTCCAGCAACTATAGCCAACTACTGGTAGAAAATACTCAGGTAAAATATTATTTGCTAAATCTTCCAGAATATCCATAGAAGCAGTTATAGCAAGACCTTCATCTAGTTTAATTGTAGAGCTATAGTTTCTACCATTTGTAGTATGCAAAATCATAATTTTATGGGGACTAATAGGACCACCCATATAAAGAGGGTAATCTAAAATCTCATTAAATGTATTGTTATGAGGGATTTCTAATTCTTCAAAAACATCTTTTAATGTATCACTTAAAGGTTTATTGATAATCAAACCCATAGCACCATGACGATCATTTTGGCATAGATAAATTACAGATTTAGTAAATATAGCATCATCTTTGATAAGTGGAGTTGCTAATAAAATTTCACTTTTGTGGTTTTGGAACATATTATATTTCTTAAGTATAAAAATTTTTTGTAAAAAATGGCAAAAATAAATGCCGCAGTGGCGATAATTTTAGATGAACAAAGTGCTAAAGTCTATATAAGTCTAAGACAAAAGTTTCAAAGCTATAGTGACTACTGGGAATTTCCTGGTGGTAAGGTAGAAAAAAATGAAACTTTTGAACAATGTATAAGAAGAGAGGTTTATGAAGAAGTTGGTATAATAGCCAAATCAGTAAGTTTTTATTTTCGCAAAAAACATATAAATAAATATAACGATGAAGTTAATCTAGAGTTTTTTATAATTAAGGATTATGAAGGTAAACCTTATGCTAAGGAAAACCAGCAATTAAAATGTATAAACATCCTTGAACTTAATAATTATAAGTTTCTGCCAGCAAGTTTAGAAGTAATAGCAATGTTACAACAAGATTACTCATACGATAGTTAGTATCAAGTCAATAATTAAGCATTTTGTGAAAAGGTTAGGATATAATTTAATGATCTAGAAGATAAGTATGTAATTTAACATAATATATATTATGCGAATTTATATATTTTATTATTTCGCAGTAATAATCTTAGTTGATTTAGTTATATTTGCCCAAATTATTATAAATATAATAATTGTTGCTATGCCTACTATTATATTGATTACAGGAACTACATTTAATAAAGTCAATCCCACATACCAATATATAAGTGAAGCTTTAAATTTTAATTTTTTTTCGTGCGTTTGATTATATAATTTAGTTTGCTCATCTAACTTTACAGCTGTTACCACTAATGCTATATATGACCATATTGGTATTAGTTGAGTCCATAACCATGCTGGATGTATTTGTTCACCAGTATTTACAGTAACTAAAGCTTTTGCTAATTTCTGTTGCGATAAAATAAATAAAACCGAAACAATCAAAGATGTAATTATTAAAACTACTATACATATTTGTATAATGAGCATCATTGTTTCTGGAGATATAGAGTTTATCATTTTGGACTAAATGTATAAATTAAACATGATGATTATTTTATATAATAATTAAGTGTCAGTAAATCCTACAGTTAATTTTGCTAATTAATATTTCTTATTATTTTGATATTTAAATATTTTGTTAAAGACTTAGATTATGGAATAATTCATATAGTTGAAATATTTCTGAAAATTTAATATGGACGACAAAAATAATTTAAAAAGAGATATATTATCACGCCATATAGTCATGATATCTCTAGGAGGTACTATCTCAGCAAGCTTTTTTCTTGGTATAGGTAGTATTCTAAACTCAGTTGGTGCATTTGGTACTGTATTAGGGTTTTTAATTGGTGGGATAATTATGATGCTAGTAATGATAAGTCTAGCAGAAATGGCTATAGAGATGCCGGTAAGTGGATCCTTTCAAAATTATGCTACCAGATTTATTTCGCCATACTCGGGCTTTTTGACTGGCTGGTTATACCTAATAAATTGGCTTACAGCAGCGGCTGGAGGTCTTGTTGCTGCTGGAATTATATGTCATAACTTTTACCCTGCTATTAGCGTTTGGCAGTTTTGTATAGTTACTATATTTATCATAAGTTTATTAAATTTATGTGCCGTAAAAGTCTTCGCAGAAATTGAGTTTTGGTTATCTGCAATAAAAATCATAACTATTATAGTATTCATATTAATTGGTATTGGGATTATAACAGGATATTTAAATACTAATAAGCCAATTTCAGGCTTAGTAAATTTCTATGCAGATGGTTTGTTTCCAAATGGATACAAAGCATTTTTATTTGGTCTAGTTATTATAGTATGTACATTCCAAGGAGCCGAACTAGTTGGTATTGCTGCGGGAGAGACAAGTAATCCCGAAAGAAATATTCGTAAAGCAATAAAAAGTGTAGCTATTAGAATATTACTCTTTTTTGTATTATCATCATTCATAATAGCCTATATTATTCCATATAAAGACTCTAGCGTAGCTAATACTCCTTTTATTACAGTGTTGCAACTAGTCAATATTAAGTATGTTGATACCATTATGCAACTTGTGATTCTTACAGCAAGTTTATCAGCTGTAAACTCATGTTTTTATACTTGTGCAAGGCTTATGTGGTCTATGGCTTCAGATAAACAAGCACCAAAAATATTTACAAAACTTAGCAAAAAACAAGTTCCGATATATGGCGTCATATTTGTAGCTATACTTTCTTGTCTTTGTTTGATTACAAAATTTGTTGGTGCTGAGAAAATATTTATACTCGTAGTTTCATCTTCAGGTATGGTTGGATGTATGATTTGGATAATTATTAGTTTATGTCATATCTACTTTAGAAAATCTCTTTCTTCAGAACAAACTAAAAATCTTAAATTCAAAGCATGGGCTTTTCCACTAATCCCATATTTGAGCATATTGTTTAATTTTTGTGTAATATTAGGAATGTTTTGGGATCCTGATCAACGCATGGTTATTTATTCAGGGATTAGTTTAATTATTTTATTTTCATTATGTTATAAGCTATTTTATAAAAATGAATAAATTCTGCTTTGAAAGTCCCCTACTTTCGTGAGATATCTTTTCGATTTTTCACATTTTGAAACATACAAAATATCATTAATTACATAATAGATCGCATCCTGCGAAAATTCCGCACCTAAATTACAAGCTTCATCAAGCGATTTAGCATCAAACATAAAACCATTTTCTTTGTGCTTAGATGACTTATCAAAACCATTAATTTCATAGAACCAACTATATGACTTTTCTAATTGATTTCTTAATATTTGATTTCTAGCTAAATTTTCTTGATCTTCAAGAAGCTGATTAAATGGATTGTATGCTGTAATAATCGCAAATTGGTTAGGATACCTGCTAGGTAATATAGGGACTTCAAATTTAGTTGTAAAATACCATTCACAAAGATCTAAATTAGAACTATTATTCATAAGCCTTTAGCTTTTGCTCTAATTGGCTACCTGTATGGACACCAGTAAGCGTTTCTACAGGCTGACCTGCTTTGAAAATTATCATAGTTGGTATACTTCTTATGCCAAATTTAGCTGCTAGACTTTGATTATCATCGACATTGACTTTGACAATCATAGCTCCTGTATAATCTTTTGATAGCTGATCAAGTATCGGCGATAAAGTCTTACAAGGACCGCACCAATCTGCATAAAAGTCTACTAATATAGGTTTTGCAGAACTACTTATTAATTTATCAAAGTTAGCTTCATCAGTCTTTATTACTTTGCTTAATGCCATACTATCTCTCCATAAATGTTACATTTGCTCTTATATTAATATCCTGAGATACAGCTACTGGATTATAGCTATTTGCATCATTTTCATTATAAGCTGCTGTTTTCATTAACATAACTGTATTTCTAGGCTTATATCCGTCTGTATCAATATACTGTACTGATTGAATAATATAGTTACTATTAGTCTGTTTATTAAAATTAGTAAGATAATCCTTTGTATCTTTAAAAAGTTGTATCATAAGTTTTTGTTTTGCAGCCTCGACTTCTTTAGCAGGAGGATTATAATCTAATACTTTTACAGCTAATCTTTTTCCAGAAGATCTGTCTTGATTTTCAATTGCTTGTTGTAACTTATTCAAATCACTTTGAGAAATTCTAGATTGAAGTTGTATCGTAATATTGATAGCACCGCTATTGTTAGTATTTTGTTCAATGTTTTTGACTTTCCAGTCAGACTTTACAATGTTGTTGATACTATCTGTAATTTGATTTTCTATACTATTTTGTTTATCTAATGAAGTTGTTGCATAACCAGTCACTTCGACAAGTATGCTATCACTCTTTATCGTGGTTTCACCTTGAGTTGTATACTTAATGGTGTTGTACTCGGCACAGTTATCTGATGCTGCTACGGCAAGAGAGACAGAGCTAACAAACCCAATCAAACAAAATGGAACTAACTTTTTCATATATACGTCCTTTAGAAAACACTTATATAAATTTAGTCTAGCAGATAATGAGATATTAATCAGGTTCAAATGTAGCAATTGTTTCTAAGAATTATATTATATCGTGAAGAATATCATCTAATGCCTCTAAGATTTGCTCTTTCATTTCATTTTCAAATGGGAAATCATCTGATGTTAATTGAGATTTAACAAAGCTCTCTAAAAGTAAATGCTGAGCACTTTCTAAAGTCAGTCCTCTTGACTGTAAATAAAAAAGAGCATCTTTATCAAGCTCCCCTATTGTTGCACCATGTGTACACACTACATCATCAGAGAAGATCTCTAATTCTGGTTTTGTATTAATCTCAGCTTTATTACTTAATTGAATATTTTTATTGTTCTGAAAAGCTTGAATTTGCTCTATACCTTTATTTACGACTGCTTTTGCATTAAACCATGCTTTAGAGCTACCATTAGCTACACCTCGGAAGTTTACATTACTATATGTGTGAGATGCATTATGATTAACTAAAAAACATGCATTAGCAATAGCATTATCATTTACTAAATATAATCCTCTGATATCAAATCTAGAGTACGGCTTATTTAGATTTACTACAAAATCATTTCTAAGAAGTGCATCCTTATTCAATAAGTTAAATCCATTAAATTCAGCAGCGCGATCTAAATTGATTAGATAATTAGCTGTAGTAATTAACTGAGTATTATTTGGATTATCAGCATTGTTTGTGAAGTTTACTTTTGCTGATTCTGCAATATTTATGTCTAAAAACAGGTTTATGGCTGAATTTTCTGTAAGACTGACAAAGTCGATATCTAAATCTAGATTTGCAAACATATCAACGTCTAATTTTAGAGATATATTTGTTAGCTTATCTTTAGCCATATCAGTATTTATAAAGATTAGACTTAAAGAATCTTTAGTATCTTTAGGTATACTTATAGCCAAGTGTTTAGAATTTTCTATTGCTAACTTAGACATAGTTCTTTGATCTCTATGTAGCTCTAAAGCACTAATATGATTCAGTTTTTTGTTGTAATCAATAGCTAAAACACCATCTAGTATTATTACAACATTTTCTTCCGTATCAAATTTAAAACCTTCTAAATAATCTTTAGATTTAGGAGAATCTTTAAGCATTTCAGATATGCCACTTTTGCTATATATAGTAGCTAAGTTAGTATATTTCCAGCTTTCTTGTCTAGTAGTTGGTAGAAATTTATTATCTATTAACATTATTATCAACCTTTAGCTATTTAACCAAGAATATCCTTTTTCTTCTAGCTCAAGAGCTAGCTCTTTACCACCTGTTTTGACAATTTTACCATCAGCTAAAACATGAACAAAATCAGGTTGTATATGATCTAAGAGTCTTTGGTAGTGAGTAATTACCAAAAAGCTTCTATCATCAGATCTCATATTATTTGCACCTTGAGATACCACCTGAAGAGCATCAATATCTAGTCCAGAATCAGTTTCATCTAAGATAGCAAGCTTAGGTTCAAGCATCATTAGTTGTAGCATTTCATTACGTTTTTTCTCTCCACCTGAGAAGCCTTCATTAACTCCACGCGACATGTATTTCTGATCTATTTTTAGAACTTGCATATTTGCTTTTAGCTTTTTCATAAAATCTATAGCATTGATTTCTTCTTCGCCATTTTGCTTTCTAATGCTATTTACAGCTGTCTTTAAAAATTGAACATTACTAACACCAGGAATCTCAATAGGATACTGTAAGCTTAAAAAGATACCAGCTGCGGCTCTTTCGGATATAGATAGATCATCTAAATCTTTACCGTTAAATGTTATCGACCCTTGAGTAATCTCATAGCCATCTTTACCAGCTAAAACATTACTTAGTGTACTTTTACCAGCTCCATTAGGTCCCATAATTGCATGGACTTCACCTTTGTTAACTTTTAGATTTAAGCCTTTTAGAATCTGTTTCTTTTGTTCGCCAACACTTACATGTAAATCTTTAATTTCTAATAACATTTTATTAACCTTTTAACTTATATAATTCTAAAGTTTAACCAACAGCACCTTCTAAACTAACTTCCATTAGTTTTTGAGCTTCAACTGCAAACTCAAGTGGTAACTTTTTAAATACTTCTTTACAAAAACCATTAACAATCATAGCAATTGCATCTTCTTCCGAAAGACCTCTTTGCTTACAATAGAAAAGCTGATCATCAGAGATCTTTGAAGTTGTAGCTTCATGTTCGATTTGAGATGAGTTGCTCTTATTTTCTATATACGGGTATGTATGTGCACCACAATTATGCCCTATGAGTAATGAGTCGCATTGAGAAAAGTTTCTAGCATTAGAGGCATTAGGCGATATTCTCACGAGCCCTCTATAAGCTTGAGAAGCTTTACCTGCAGAAATACCTTTTGAGATAATCGTACTCTTAGTATTTTTACCAAGATGAATCATTTTTGTACCAGTATCAGCTTGTTGAGCATGACGAGTTAAAGCTACAGAATAGAATTCACCAATTGAGTTATCTCCACGTAATACTACTGAAGGGTATTTCCATGTAATAGCAGAGCCGGTTTCAACTTGCGTCCAAGAGATTTTTGCGTTCTTATGACAAACACCTCTCTTAGTAACAAAGTTGTATATACCACCTTTACCTTCTTTATCTCCCGGATACCAGTTTTGTACTGTAGAATACTTAATTTCAGCCCCATCTAAGGCTACTAACTCAACCACTGCTGCATGAAGCTGATTTTCATCACGCATTGGTGCAGTACATCCTTCTAAATAACTAACATAACTGCCTTCATCTGCAACAATTAATGTTCTTTCAAACTGTCCAGTATTCATTGCATTTATTCTGAAGTATGTTGACAGTTCCATAGGGCAAGTCACACCTTTAGGAATATATACAAATGAGCCATCACTAAAAACCGCAGAATTTAAAGCTGCAAAAAAGTTATCACCTTGAGGTACTACAGAACCTAGGTATTTTTGCACCAGTTCAGGGTGCTTTTGTACAGCTTCTGAAATAGGACAAAATATTACCCCTGCTTCAGCTAATTTTTCTTTGAATGTTGTTACAACTGAAACTGAATCAAATACAGCGTCAACCGCTATATTTTTAACTCCAGCTAGCATCTCTTGCTCATGCAAAGGAATACCAAGCTTGTTATATGTATCAATAATTTCTGGATCAACTTCATCTAAACTTTTAGGATGATCTTTTAATGATTTTGGCGATGAATAATAGCTTATGGCTTGAAAATCAATCGGAGGATAGTTTAAATCCGCCCATTTCGGTGATTTCATTTCTAACCATTTTTGATACGCTTTGAGGCGCCACTCTAGTAGAAATTCAGGTTCGTTTTTTCGCGCAGATATCAGACGGATTACATCTTCATTAAGACCTGCATCGATAGTCTCAGCTTCTACTTCAGTTACAAAACCATGCTCATAATCTTGTTCAATGATTTTATCTAAATTTTCGCTCATATCTTAACTTTTGCCCTTCTTGTTGACAATATCATAGATTGATGTTTTTGAAAGTAAATCTAACAGTTGGTTATTCAACACTTTCCAATAACTGCTTACAGTACAGTTTCCTATGCTACACTTTTTTTGTAAATCACAACACTCTGTAAGATTTACATCCTTTTCTACAGATCTAACCACATCTAATACAGTAATATTTTGAGGATCATCAACAAGTGTGTATCCACCTTCTATACCGCGCTTTGAGACTACAATATTTGATATTGAAAGCTGATTTAACAACTTTCTTACTGTAGGAATATTCAGTCCCGTGGTTTCTGCAATTTTTGCAGCACTATAAGGATTTGAGTTATTTTCAGCAATTGTTACAACTACTAGCAAACCGTAGTCGAGTAATTTACTTATTTTTAGCATAATTAACTCTAATCTATACTAATTTAGTATCATATTGTGAATATAATAATATTTATAATGCTTAAAGTAAATTAAAAAATTGATTATTTTTAAACCTTAGACTAGTATTTGTAAATAGTTAAATACTACATTTGTTATTATAACAACTAATTATGAGAATAGCTATTTTAGGCGCAGGACAACTTGGAATATATTTAACACAGAGATTAAGTCTGGATCATCAGGTTTCTATAATTGATTTAGATGAAGAAAAACTTGGGTTTATATCTTCTGCTTTTGATGTCCAAACGATTATTGGAGATGTTACAAAACCTAACATAATGATGGAAGCTAATTTTAAAGATACAGATATGATCATAGCGGTAACATCTAATGATACAACCAATATAGCTGTATGTGATATGGCTTATAAACTTTATAAGACTCCATACAAAATAGCTCGAATCCGTGATACAGAATATAATAGATTCCCAAAACTGCTTAATAATATCGACTTAGTTATAAAATCATTTTTTGAAACAACTAAGAGACTAGAACAGCTAATTTTTTTATCAGGAGCGTATTTTATTTCATCATTTTTTGATAAGCGTATCCAACTGGTTGGAGTTGAGGTTTCACAAGACTCACCACTAATAGGCTTGTCTGTTAAAGATATATACTTAGGTTTAGGTGATATTAAAGTTGACATAATTTCAGTACATAGAAATGGTAAAAAGTTAGATATAGACGACACTGATATTCTAGTTGAACCAGGTGATAGAGTTATGTATTTGTCAGAAAAAGCATACTCTTCTCAAATTCTATCAATTTTTCAGCCCAAAAAAGCAAACATTAGAAAGATTTTCATTGCTGGGATCAACTATGCAAGTATCACCCTTGCAAAATCATTGGAAAATAAAGGCTATATAATAAAAATGATTGATCCTAATGCTGAAAAGTGTGAATTTGCTCTGAATGAGTTATCAAAATCTACAATTTTACATTACAACCCTGTAAATAATAATTTATTAGTTGCTGAAGGTATTGATGAAGCAGATATGTTTTTTGCCTTAACTAACTCCGATGAGATAAATATCATGTCGTCAATTTTGGCAAAAAAACTTGGTGCTCAAAAAACAGTTGCTACTGTAAATAGTTCTGAATACTATGATATAACTAGAGATTTGAAACTTATAGATATCTCAATTTCTCCTCATAATTTCTCATACACGACAATCAAAGCATTTCTAACTCAGGTAGATATGCTTAAAATGTATGAGGTTGAGGATAGTGATGAGATGTTTGTAGAGCTAAAAGTACATGGCCAAGAAAATATGTCTACAGTCATTGGCAAAAAAATAACAGACCTAAAACTGCCAAGTGGCTTACAAATATTAGCGATTATGAAAGATGATAATACTCCTAAATTTTTTACTGATAATTCTCTCATTGATGATGGAGATAGACTAGTTATAAAAGTTGACAATAAAAGTGCATTGCAGACCCTTGAAAAACTTTTTCAAGTAATGCCTTTATACATCGCATAAAATATTGATAATATATATGTGGTTAGGTTAATATAAATCTATCGTATAATTTGTTCATATATAACCCATGGTATCAAACTCAACCGGAAAAGAAAAAATTGGTTTAATTCTGCTTATATTATTAATGACAGGAGCAATTGATAATATAAGAAACCTTCCTTCTACTGCTACTTCAGGAACTTATATATTTTTCTTTTTTATTGTCGCAGTATTTTTGTTTCTAGCTCCTGTAGCTTTAGTATCAGCGGAAATGACAGCAACATATACTGCCAAGGGTGAGGAAGGTGTGTATGGTTGGGTAAAAAAAGCCTTTGGTCCGAATATAGCAATGTTAGCAATATGGTTCCAATGGATCAATACTTTAATATGGTTCCCAAGTATACTAACATTTATTGCAGGAACTATTGCATATATATTCAATCCTGATCTAGCACAGAATATTAAATTTACTATTATTTTTATTACAGTAGTTTTTTGGTCTTTGACTATTCTAAATCTTAAAGGTTTACGTGTTTCTGCGATTTTTGCAAGCGCCTGTACATTTTTTGGTATGGTGGTACCTATGCTGCTTATGGTTATTTTCGCATTAATATGGTTATTAAATAGCTATACTATAAACATTCATTTTGAATTAGGTAATTTAATCCCTAGCTTTACATCTACCGAGTCTTGGATGGGGTTGACAGCAATAATTGCTTCTTTTTTAGGACTTGAATTAGCAACAGTTCACATAAGAAATGTTGCAAACCCTAAAAAAACATTTCCATTAGCTCTATTAATTTCAGTGGTTTTCATTGTAATTACGATGGTATTAGGTGCTTTGGCTGTAGCAATGATATTCCCTCAATCTGAAATAGATGTTGTACATGGAACAATTAAGACTTTTAAAGTTTATCTAGAAAGCTTAGGCATACCTATGTTTTTCTATTATGTTCTAGGATTAATGATCTTCATAGGTTCTATAGGATCGATGATCAATTGGATGATTTCACCTGCTCGAGGTTTGTTACAAGCTGCAGACGATCATTTTTTGCCTGATGCTTTAGACAAAACTAATAAGCATGATGTACCAAGTGGTATCCTTATATTACAAGCAGTTATTATGACAATAATATGTCTTCTGCTAGAGCTTGTACCATCAGTTCAGGCTTATTATTGGCTTCTTACTGCTCTAAGTACACAAATTTACTCTTTGATGTACCTAATGATGTTCTTTGCAGCACTGAAGCTAAAGTTATCGAGTAAAGAATCTATGAAGAATACAGAGGACTTTAATATCCCGTGCGGTAAATTTGGTATGGCTTTTGTATGTGTTTTAGGTATTGTAGGAACAATCTCTTGTGTAATAGTTGGTTTTATTCCGCCTGATAATTTATATCAAAATCCTTTTGAATTTATTCAAATGTTATCAATATGTTTTGTACTATCAATTCTTCCTGTAGTATTATTCATGGTTTATAGAAAGATCAAACTTAAAAATATCTAATGCTTGAATCATTAATTCTCTTTATATTCCTAATTATTGGCTATTATATTTTTAATTTCTCACAATCATTAAAAGTTATAAGACTTATAAACTTATCATTAGACATTATTGTAATTTCTATAATTTTTTTACTAGGTTATAATTTTAGTATATTTACTAATACAAATACTATAGTTCTAGAAGTTATAGGTATAAGTTTGATATATATTACAATTATTACAGTTGTTAATATATTAGGGATTTTTGTTTTTTGTAAGAAAGATCCTAGTATAAAAGCTCACTTTGTATCTGATAACATAAGTCAAGCTAAAGAAAATCTATTTATTACAATCCTCAAAGCAAGCAAGTATCTAATATATTTAGTTATAGGTTATGTACTAGGTGAAATTATTAACATAAATATTACTTCACTTATAAACGACATTGTATTTGTAATGTTATTACTTCTTATGCTGATTATTGGTGGTTTATTAAGATTTGAAAATATATCACTTATAAGTCTCTTTAAAAATAAATTAGCTATGTCCGTGGTTGTTATAGTAATTGCAACATCGATAATTTCAGCTATTTTGATCAGTTATATGATTAATATACCAGTCAAACAAAGTATCATGATCAGCTCAGGCTTGGGCTGGTACTCTTTATCAGTTGTCTTAAATACTGACTTCATTGGTGAATATTATGGGATGATAACATTTATGGTTGATTTCTTACGAGAAATACTAGTAATCGCGATGGTACCATTACTCAAACGATATTTTTCTGTAGAGATGGTCGGATATGCTGCTAATACAGCTATGGATTTCTGCTTACCAATCCTCAGAAATAATTATGGTAATAAAATAGTTCCATTAGCTATAACTATTGGCCTAACAATGACAATCATAACCCCTATTCTTCTAGTATTAGAGAATATGGTCTTATAATTTCTATAAAGCTTAATGAGTGACTAGATCAAATAAAGAGGATTATTTACTACGGAACTTAATACGACCTTTAGTTAAGTCATAAGGAGTTATTTCAACTACTACCTTATCTCCAGTTAATATACGAATATAGTTTTTTCTCATTTTACCCGAGATATGGGCTGTTACAACATGCCCATTCTCAAGTTCTACCCTAAACATTGTGTTTGGAAGAGCTTCTAAAACGACTCCTTCCATTTCTATACAATCTTCTTTTGCCATATTGGCCTCATCTCCGGTTAAATTACTTTTTAATAGTTACACAAAACAGCATCTATTTTAAAAGGAATTATTTAAAAACTCAAATCTTTTGAAAAATAGTTATTAAAAGGTTATAATTTATTATCAAAATTCCAATATTTAAGCATTCCATAGTGGAAAAATTCTTTTTCTTTGAGCTAGTAATATTTGTAGTAGCTGTCTTAGGAGGCGGCATAGGTGCTATCATCGGTATTGGAGGAGCTTTGGTAATAACTCCTCTACTATCAACTGTATTAGATGTACCTCTTCATTATGCTATAGGAGCATCTTTAGTAGCTATAATCTGTACATCAACTGCAACATCTCTTGTTTCTTTAAAATCTCATGGATTAACCAAAGAAAAACTAGGGTTATTTTTAGCATTAGCAACTGCTATAGGAGCTATTTTTGGTGCTAAACTAGCCCTAACACTAAAATCACAAGCATTATTTCTTATATTTGGTGGAATTTTATTTGTAGTGGCGGTTTTGAGTTTTATAAAAAAGAAACAAAATAATAATTTTATTCAAAAGACTACCAAAGTATCGATCATTGCTGAAAAACTTCAACTTAATGACTCGTTTGCTGTAGATAAAATAAAGCATCAATATAGTGTCCAACATCCTATACTTGGTTTTATATTTATGTCTGGAGCTGGGTTTATTGGGGGGTTGCTGGGCATTGGTGCTGGTATTTTTAAAGTAATTGCTATGGATAAAGTTATGAAAATACCTTTTAAAGTTAGTGCATCTACTAGTAATTTCATTATGGGTATTACTGCATTTGCGGCAACTTCAACGTATTATTTTGCAGGATATATTGATAGTTCTATAACGGCTCCTGTTGCTTTAGGTACTTTATTAGGGGCTACTATAGGCTCTAAAATTATGCCTCATATTTCAACAAGAGTTTTAAGACTTACATTTTTTATAGTTTTATTTATTTCAGCATTACAAATGATAATTAAAGGATTTATATGATCAAAGATAATGTCGTATATCGTGTTATAAAATTAAATCTATCATTAGCTGTTTTTATAATCTGTCTAGGTGCTATAGATGCTATTTTTGGAAGTCGCGAAATTGCAAAAAATATCGTTAATTTTGGAATATTTTTGATAATAGTAACGCCAGTTTTAAGGATTCTTTTAGAACTTATCTTTTTTATCAAAGCAAAAAATTACACTTACATACTTATATGTTTAATATTATTCCTAATAATAGCTCTTAGTATAGTCTGTTAGATAGTATATTTATTCTAAAAATGTTAATATTTTCTCTATTGTGATAATTGTGCTCATAAGAGCTGAAAACTTATTGAAATATGTTTACTAGTTTATCAGATAAATTACAGTCTTCATTTAAGAAGATAAAAGGACAAACGTCTTTAACAGAAGAAAATATACAGTCAGCCTTGCGTGACATCAGGGTTTCTCTTTTGGAGGCAGATGTTGCGTTACCAGTGGTCAAAAAATTTATAGAAAATATAAAAGAAAGAGCCATAGGTGAAGAAGTTAAAAAAAGCCTTACACCAGACCAAACATTCATTTCATTTGTAAAGAAAGAAATAGAAAAAGCATTAGGTGAAGAAGCTGTACCCATTAACTTAAAAACACAGCCTCCTGCTGTGATACTAATGGCTGGTTTACAAGGTGCTGGTAAAACAACATCTACAGCTAAGCTTGCTAAATATTTAAAAGAGCAACACAAGAAAAAAGTAATGGTAGTCAGTGCCGATATTTACCGCCCTGCTGCTATTGATCAATTAAGAACTCTTGCAAATAGTTTAAACATAGATTTTTTTGAATCTGATGTATCTCAGAAACCTGACTATATTGTTACAGAAGCTATTAAAACTGCTAAAACAAAATTAATAGATGTTCTGATAATAGATACTGCTGGTAGATTGCATATTGATAGTAATATGATGGATGAAATAAAACAAATCCATAAAATTGCAAATCCAATAGAGACATTCTTCACTGTAGATAGTATGACAGGTCAAGATGCTGCTGTTACTGCCAAAGCATTCAATGATGCTTTAGAGTTAACAGGTGTTATTCTTACAAAGACTGATGGTGATGCTAGAGGTGGTGCTGCTCTTTCAATTAGAGAAATTACAGGTAAGCCAATTAAGTTTTTAGGTACTGGAGAAAAAACAGACGCATTAGAGCCATTCCACCCAGATAGAGTAGCTTCTAAAATACTAGGAATGGGTGATGTTCTTAGTTTGATTGAAAGTATTGAGCAAAAAACAGAAAAAAAATCTGCTGAAAAATTAACTAAGAAGCTTAAAAGTGGTAAAAACTTTGACTTAGAAGACTTTAAAGGCCAAATCCAACAGATGAAAAGTATGGGTGGTGTTGGCTCAATCATGTCTAAATTACCAAATATGCCAGCAAATATGCCGGGTAATGTTGGTGATGAAATGTTCAAAAAAATTGAAGCTATGATAGACTCAATGACTCCACTTGAGCGTAAGAAACCTGAATTAATTAAACACAGTAGAAAACAAAGAATCATTAAAGGATCTGGAACAACAATACAAGACCTTAACAAACTTCTACAACAACATACACAAATGAAAAAAATGATGAAAAGTGTAGTTGGTAAAAAAGGAGGTATGGCTAATATGATGAAACGTATGTCTGCTATGCAAGGTATGGGAAATATGCCAGGTCTTTTTGGTAAAAGAAAATAAGAATAAAAATTATAAGGAAATCTCTAAATGATAGGTGATAAAAACTTTGATAAAGTCTCAAATATAAATATTAAAAAGGAAAAAGTATTGATTCCAGCGGAAGTTCTAATCCAAGATATACCTCTTTTAAAGACTTCTTATGAAACTGTCAAAAAGTCTCGTAAAGAAATGGCGGAAATTATTCATGGTAAGGATGATAGAGTTGCTGTTATAGTTGGACCTTGCTCTATTCATGACACAGAAGCTGCCGTAGAATATGCTAAAAAGCTAAAAGAACAAGTCAAAAAATTTCAAAAAGAAATCCTTATCATTATGCGAGTGTACTTTGAAAAACCTCGTACAACTATAGGTTGGAAAGGACTAGTTAATGATCCAGATCTTGATAACTCTTATAATATCAATAAGGGTCTTCGCATGGCACGTACTTTGCTGTCGGAAATTACGAATATGGGCTTACCTTGTGGGACAGAGTTCTTAGATGTAATTACTCCTCAATATTTTGCAGAACTTATCACTTGGGGCGCTATTGGGGCTAGAACTGTTGAGAGCCAAGTTCATAGAGAACTTGCTTCAGGTCTTTCTGCTTCTATTGGTTTCAAGAATGCTACAAACGGAGATATTCAGGTAGCTGTTGATGCAATTAAATCAGCCACTTACCCTCATCATTTCTTGAGTACCACAAAATCTGGCTCTACAGCTATCTTTGCTACTAAAGGCAATCAAAACGGTCATATAATTCTTCGTGGTGGAGCATCAGGACCTAACTTCAGCAAAGAGCATGTTGATGACTGTATCGAAAAGTTGAAAAAATCTGAAATTGATACTAAAGTTATGATTGACTGTAGTCATGGTAACAGCAAAAAAGATCATACTAAGCAAATCGCAGTATTAGAAGATATTTGTGAGCAAATTAAGACTAGTAATGATGTATTTGGAATAATGATTGAAAGTAACCTTGTAGCTGGAAATCAAGATATTAATAATAAACCTCTAACTTATGGACAAAGTGTAACAGATAAGTGTGTTGATTTTGATGAAACAATCAAAATGCTTGAAATGTTAGCCGATGCAGTTAAAGCTAGACGTAACTCACAAGAGAAAAAAGAAACTAAGGAAGAGTCTCAATTTTCCTTATTATAAATACTTTTATTGATACAAATGAGACACTGCATTCTACAATATTTTCGGATATTTCTGATAGGATTCAGTATTTTATTACTTTCTAATTGTGCTGATCAGAGCGTTACTTTCAAAAATCTTCCTCCAGATAAGCAACCAATTATTGGTAAAGTTTCTAATATCTATATACTAGGTGGATTGGGACAAACATCAGAGGTAACTCCTGCTGATATATGTGGTGGACATCAAGAGAAAGTTGCAAAAGTCACTTTTACAAAACCTTTTCTGTGGGATGGACTAATATCATTGATAACCTTAGGTATAATAACTCCTCGACATACTTATGTTTACTGTGGGTAGCCCTTATGAAGAAGATTATAACTTTTACCATATATATAATACTAGCTGGCTGTGCAACACAAACTGTAAATTTTGAAAAGCCTAAACAAGTATTAGAAAAGCCTACTTATTATAAAAAAGATACCTTCTTGTTAGGTATGGGACCATCAACAGATATAAATGCCAGTAAAATATGTAATGGTCGTAACAATATATACAAAGTTGATGCTGAGCAAACAACTTCAGATTTGATCATAGCATGGGCCACTTTTGGTATATATACTCCTCGTAGCATAGCAATTTATTGCAAAAAATAAGATATAAGTAAAACTTATAACTAGTATAAAATCTATATATTTAACATTAAAACAATTCTTTGTCATAATACTCTCAGAAAATAAATCAAAATATTAAAAGGTATAAAAATGAAAAAGTTAATTCTATCAGTAGTAGTTATGTTTAGTCTAGCAAACTTAGGTTTTGGTGGTAGTTTACACCCAATAAGTGGTTTTTCTCATAATGTTTCATATGCTGCACCTGTAATGATTCTTGCAGAGTAGTTAGATAAATAGGAAAATTATTAGTTATTAATTAATGTCTGTTTTATCTGTTTACCAAAGTCTGTAGCTGATTGAGGATTTTGCGCAGTAATAATTTTACTATCAGTTTTCACACAAGATTGCCACTCCAAAGCACTACTATATTTAGCACCAGCTTTGACTAAACTATCCTCTAGAGAAAAAGGCATAACATTAGTCAAACCGACGATTTTTTCTTCATTATTACTAAAGCCGGTTACTTCTTTATCTCTAATAATATTTTTCCTGTCATTATCTTTAACATTTATCAGAGCTGCTACACCATGACATATTGCACCAACTACTCCATTTCTAGAATAAACATCTAAAATCTTATTCTGTACATTAGAATCATTTGGGAAATCCCACATTGTCCCATGTCCACCAGCAAATATTATTGCATCATATTCTTTGATATTTACATCTCTGAGACTAGTGCTATTTTTTATAATATTTTTCAAATTATCATCGGCTAAAAACCTATCATTTAAAAGATCTTTTTCAGCAACACTATTAGGATCAATAGGGATTTCTCCACCAGTAATTGACACAATATCAATTATGATATTTTCATCAAGAATACTGTAATATGGGTGAGTAAGCTCTGATAGCCATAATCCAGTTTTTTCATTCAAATCACCCATTTTGCTATGACTAGTTGTAACCATTAATACTTTTTTCATAACGTTTTCCTATTTGTTAAAAACTTTATCTAGATGGTTTTTATAATTCTCAGCATACTCCTCAATTTTAGGATCTTTAATAACATCGTTTGCAATAAATGTTGGTAATCCTTTCATACCTATGAATTTATGAGCTTTATGAAAGTGTAGGTATACCCCATCAACTCCAACACCTTCAAAAAGCTGATCTTTCTCCACAAAAGCCTCTAATGGAGCATTCCATGTTAATGAGAACATATATGTTTTACCCTGAAGTAAACCACCAGAACCATATTTTTTGCTAGCATCATGTCTAGATCGACCATCACTAGCATACATAACACCATGACCTGTGGTGAATACTTCATCGATATATTTTTTAACAATCCAAGGTGGACCCATCCACCAACCTGGCATTTGATAAATCACTGTATCAGCCCAAAGCCACTTTTGAATTTCCTCATCTATATCATAACCATCGTCAATTACTGTAACTTTGACATCATGACCAGAGCTTTTAAGGTGCTTTTCAGCGATATCATTTAGATATTGATTCAAAGCACCTTTCGAGTGCCCAAATTCCTTTTTACCATTAATTAACAATATTTTTTTCATATATTTTGCCAGTAATAATTAGATAATAGCCAAGTTAATCAATTGGCTTCCTTGACAGACTGCACCAGTATTATGAATACTAATTACAACACCACCATAAGGTAGAATTAAGTCTTTCTTTTGCATGGTAGATGTCTGAATATATTGACCAATTACATCTCCAGCTTTGAAAATATCACCTGGCTTTATAAACCATTCATATAATCCACCTTCAATTGCTTTTAGGTGTTTATAGTTAGCTCCATAGACATGATGTCTAATATCAGTATTCAATAAATTTGCATCAAAAGGTGATTCAATAATATCTTTATGTTTCAGGTAATTAAGGATGCCTTGAGTTTGCATTTTAGCATTAGCAAAATTTATATATTCCTCAGAACCTAATTCAAGTGTATAGCCCTCTTTTAGTATTTTTTCATCTCTACCTTGTTTTTTAAACTCTTGAGATAAGTGCCACCATGGACAAAATGTAGCTTCATCAAGAGCACCACCAGCTTTATCATTATCAATAATTAGCATATCTTTATAGCCAAATTTTTCTGCTGTTTGTCTAGCAAAATCTGCCGTATATAAGTATGTAGTCGCATCTGTATCAGTATGTAAATCAAGGACATAATCTGCCTTTTGGGCTTCTCTTTGGACTAGAAGATTTAATCTTTTAGCTCTAGATAGCTCCCACTCATTTGCTAGTTCTTTATCTAATTCTTGCTGTAAAAGATTTTCAAAAGCTTGCTTATACTCCGCTGTAGTAGAGTTGATATGTTCTTTGACAAATGCTGAGTAATCAATAGATGGGTAGAAATAGTATCTATTAAAATTATCTCCTGTTGCAGAATCAAATCTACCTTGGTGCCCTGCTCCTATAAATACATCTTTACCGATAGGGTTGCATTGAGGGATTAGATAAACATCGCCTTTTGGCTGATGCTTTTTGAAATACTCTAAAAGCTCTATCATTACAGCATTTCCTTGTAATTCTGAAGCGTGCATACTTGCTTGCATATATACACTTGGTGCTGATGAATCAGAACCTTTGATAATTATTTTCTCTACATGAATATCTTCACCTGTTGATGATTGACTTACTTTGATTTTCTGTTTGGAAATATAGTTAGACATAATGATAATTCAATTTTTTATGATTAGGTAATTATAGCAATATAAAACTTGTACTATAAGAATATTTACTATCAAAAACATTTATTGACTCAATAAGTATTTACTATTACACCACTAGGTCTAAAATGCTAAAATGTCTAAATAAATCTTAAAACTTAATAATAATCTGATGATAAAAGTAATGACATTCAATGCTAATGGTATACGCGCAGCTGCTCGTAAAGGATTTTGGGAGTGGTTTAAAACTCAAGATATTGATTTTTTGTGTATACAAGAAACAAAAGCGCAATTTCATCAGATAGAAAAAGATGAACAGCATTTCCCAGATGGCTATTACTATGATTTTAAAGATGCTGTAAAAAAAGGCTACAGTGGTACAGCTATTTATGCTAAGAAAAAGCCTCTAAAGGTAATCAAAGAGCTTGGATTAGATTGGGCTGATGACGAAGGAAGATATATTCAATTTGACTATGAAAAATTTAGTATTGCCAGCCTATATCTACCTAGTGGTTCTAGTGGAGATATTCGCCAAGAGTATAAAATGCAGTTTCTTGAAAAATATAAAAAAATATTAAAAGAACAAGCAGAATCTGGTAGAGATTTTATAGTTTGTGGTGATTTTAATATTGTGCATAAAGAGATAGATATCAAAAACTGGAAATCTAATTATGGTAAGACATCTGGGGTATTGCCAGAAGAGCAAGCTTGGTTAGATCATATTTTTGATGATTTGGGTTGGGTTGATACTTTCCGAGTGATTAATCATGAGCCGTTACAATATACTTGGTGGTCAAACCGTGGTCAAGCGCGTGCAAACAATGTCGGTTGGAGAATTGACTATCATATTTCAACACCTGCTCTAAAAGATAAGGTTGTGCCAAAGTCTGATTATGTCTACAAAGAAAATTGGTTCTCAGATCATGCTCCGCTAACTATTAGTTATGATTATGAGATTTAATCTATCAAGGAGCTCTCAAAATGCTTAATAGAACTGTTTTAATCACAGGTGCCACAAAAGGAATTGGATTAGCTACAAGCTTATATTTAAATAATCAAGGGTGGCAAGTTATTGGAATAGCGAGATCATATATTGATAATTTTCCCGGAGAGTTGTTTTTATGTGACTTGGCTAATGAAGAACAAACTGCCTCTACACTCATTCAAATAAATGAGATTCACGGATGTCCGGATGCAATTATTAATAATGTTGGAATAGCTATTCCAGAACCATTTGGAAAAATTTCTATTTCAGCACTTAATGACGTCTATAATTTAAATGTTAGAAGTGCTGTGCAAGTATCACAGTTTTTTATTGAAAAAATGAAATTAAAAGAACAATGCAAAATTGTTAATATTGCAAGTAGAGCTATCTTTGGAGTTAAAAATCGTACAAGTTATTCCGCTGCAAAATCTGCTTTAGTTGGATGTACTAAAACCTGGGCTCTAGAGCTTGCTAAGTATGGGATATGTGTAAATGCTATAGCTCCGGGTCCAGTAGATACTGAATTATTTAGAAAAACTAGACCTATTGGTAGTAGTGAAGAAAAAGAAGTTTTAGATTCTATTCCTATGATGCGCATAGGGAAGCCTGAAGAAATAGCTGCAACAATAGCTTTCTTATTATCAAATGAAGCATCTTTTATCACAGGACAAGTTATTTGTGTTGACGGTGGTGGAAGTTTATAACAATGTACTATATTTATATATTCTCAGGTTTGCCAGGAGTAGGCAAAACAACTTTAGCTAAGCAACTAACTCAGGCTCTGACTAATGTAGCCTACTTCAGAGTAGATACTGTTGAGTACTATCTCAAAAAAGCATATTCGCAAGAGCTAAATAAACAAGGCTATGAAATAGTTTATTATCAAGCTAAGGAAAACCTTGAGCTTGGTAAAAGTGTAATTATAGATTGTTGCAATCCTATCTTAGAGTCTCGAGAATTATGGAACTCATTATCAGAGATAAATGATACAAAAGTTATAAATATAGAAATTATCTGTAGCGATATACAAGCTCATCAAAATAGAATAGAAACTAGATATAAATCAAACCCAAACAAGTACCCTACTTGGCAAGATGTTGTAAATAGAGATTATCAATCATGGAAAGAAGACATTATTAGAATTGATACCGGAGAAACTGATATTATAGAATCGTTTAATATACTTATAAATCAACTCGAGGAATATTAATGAAAGATAAATTATTTTATAAGTTATTTATTTTATTTGCATTTCTGTTTATCACACTAGATAGCTTTGCAGAGAGTTTCAAACAGTATAATGTTTATCTAATCCCAGATACTACAGCTGATAAATATGTTAAAGAATTTGATGATTCTTTAGCTAAAACAAATGTACTAGAAAAATACAAGACTACTCCGTTTATCAAAAATCATCCAGTACATTTGACATTGTATTTAACAAGTTTTCAAAGCAAATATCTTAATGATATTGAGATTCAATTAGCTGACCTTGCTAAGAATACAAAATCATTTTATATAAAAACTACTGGTTTTAGTGCTGGTAAAAGTGGCTTTGTAATGCTTGATATCAAAAACTCTCAATCATTACAGCGATTATCAAACTCTGCAATAAGTAACTTAGCAAAGTACAGAGATAAAGACTATCCTGCCCCAAGTTGGGTTAAATTCTATCCGAGTAAATTAGCATCTTTTGAAAAATATGGTTCACCAAATGCTTTTGCAGAATTTAATCCTCATATAAGTATATTAGCTGCTAATTTACAAACAGATCAAGAAAGAGATAGCTTTGACAAAGATTTTAATGCGATTATCAAAGATACGAAATTAAAACCAATTAGCTTTAAGATTAAAGCAATCGGTTTTGGTGAAGTAGATGAAAATGGACAAGTAACTAAAACTCTACATATTTACAAACTAAATAAGTAAAATTGTATTAATAAAATAAATAGTAAGGAAATAAAATGAGTAATAATCATTTTGATGTAATAAGTTTAGGTGGTGGTTCTGGTGGTATAGCATCTGCTGTACAGGCTGCCAAATTTGGTAAAAAAGTTGCAATTATCGAAAAACGTGAACTCGGTGGTACATGTGTAAATAGAGGTTGTGTACCTAAAAAAGCTATGTGGTATGGAGCTAATCTAGCAGAAGCTTTGAAACATGATGTCGCAGGCTATGGTTTTGACGTTGAAGTTAAAGGATTTAACTGGGCAAAGCTTAAAGAAAAAAGAGCTACTTACATAGGTAATATTCATGGTTTCTATGACAGGCTATTAGATAAATGGAACATTACCCATTTTAATAATTGGGGTAAGTTTAAAGATAACAAAACTATCGTACTTAATGATGGTACAGAACTAACAGCAGATCATATCTTTATTTCTCCAGGTGCTTACCCTATTGTGCCAAAAAATATCGAAGGTTCTGAACTTGGTATCACATCTGATGAGTTTTTCGAACTAGAAGAAACTCCAAAAAAAGCTGTAATCGTTGGTGGTGGCTATATTGGTGTTGAGATCGCTGGAGTGCTAAATGCTCACGGTACAGATACAACTGTTATGGTGCGTAGAGATAAGCCATTGATGGAGTTTGATAATTGTATTAGTGATGCTCTGGTTGAATGTATGCAAATGACAAACCTAAATATCATGAATCATACAAATATTACAAAAGTTGAAAAAGCTGGTAGAACTCTAAAAATCACTACTGATACAGGTAAGGTTTTAGAAGGTGTTGATACCCTAATATGGGCAACTGGTCGCGCGCCAAATACTCATAATTTAGGTATAGAAAACACCGATATAGAAATTACTGATAAAGGTATAATTCCTGCTAATGAATGGTCTGAAACAAATGTTAAAGGGGTGTACTCTTTAGGTGATGCTTCAGGCGTGCCACAACTTACACCTGTAGCTATCAAAACAGGTAGATATCTAGCTCGTAGATTATTTAATGGTGAAACTAATCTAAAAGCTAATCTAGAATATATCCCAACTGTGATCTTCTCGCACCCTGCTATTGGTACTGTAGGATTAACTGAAAAAGAAGCTAGAGATAAGTATGGTGATGGTAATGTAAAGATATACAAATCTCGCTTTACAGCTCTATATTGTGCTATCTCTGGTCATAGAATGCCAACCGTTATGAAGCTTGTTGTAACAGGTGATAATGAAAGAGTTGTTGGATGTCATATGATTGGTATAAATGTTGATGAGATGCTACAAGGATTTGCAGTAGCTATCAATATGGGCGCTACAAAGCGTGACTTTGATGATACTATAGCTATCCACCCTACTAGCTCCGAAGAGCTTGTAACTATGTAAGGAAATCTTATGATATTGACTACAGCTGATACTCTTGGTAAAAGAGAAATTATAGAACACAAAGGTCTAGTTACAGGGATAATTGTGCGAACTCCAACTATAACTCAAGGAATACTAGGTGGACTAAAAAATATAATAGGTGGCAAAAATACCTCTTATACTAATGTCTGTAAAGAGGCTAGATTGCATGCTGAGCAAGAGATGATAAACCAAGCTCAAGAGTTAGGTGCTAATGCTATAGTAGCTATACGATATGATTCAAGCAGTTTAGGTGGAACTACTAGTGGTACAGAAGTTTTTTGTTATGGGACTGCTGTAATTGTTAGATAGTTGATATTAAACGTATATTAATACATATTGAATAAAAATATAATCTTCCCTGTTATTTATCATTGTTTTTACAGCTTAAATACTCTATGATGAATTTTTGGCCTTTTTTAAAAGGTTATTTTGTATTGTTCAAAATAGGAGAATAATTGTGACTATTAGTGATGTAAATCATTCAAAAAAAAGTAATCTTACCCCTTTCTGGGTATTGTGGACATTAGAGTTATGGGAGAGATTTGGTTATTATGGTCTGCAAGCTATATTAGCCATATACTTTGCTAAAAAATTAGGCTTCAGTGAATCTGAGGCAATGTTGATTTTTGGTTCATTTTCGGCACTATTATATGGTGGTCCATTAATTGGTGGTTGGATTGGTGATAACTATTTGGGTGCTAAGCGTACGATATTTATCGGAGCAGGAATTTTATTTTTATCTTACCTATCTCTTAGTTTTAGTGCGGTTATAGCAGATTCATTCGGTAGTACAGAAAAAACTGTCGTAATGTACTCATTAGCAGGTGTTGCGATAGGTGGAGGTCTATTTAAAGCTAATCCTACTTCTTTAATTTCAAAATTATTTGAAAAAGGTGACCCAGCTCTAGATGGTGCTATGACTTTATACTATATGGCTGTTAATATTGGTTCATTTGTATCTATGCTTATAACCCCTATATTAGCTGCAAAGTATGGCTATTTACATGCTTTTTTATGCTCTGCATTTGGTATGTTTCTTGGTTTGATTAGTTATACTGTTTTCTATCCAAAAATCCAGAGAATTGCTACAGAGGCTGGTAAGCAAAAAATGTCTTGGATGAAAGTCTTAGTTGTGATTATAGGAGCTTGTATAGCTATATTTATTACAGGTAATATTTTAGAAGATACTACTTTATGTACTAGTATAGTGGTTGTAATTGCAGTATTAGCATTAATATACTTCTTTATGCAAATGTTCAAACAATCTGACCATGAAAGAAAAAGAATGTTAGTAGCTCTAATACTGATTGTTCAGGGAATTATCTTCTTTGTACTATATCAACAAATGCCTACTTCACTTAATTTCTTTGCAGTTAATAATGTTGATCCTCACTTCTTAGGTATGACTGTTCATGGTGAGCAATGGCAGGTACTTAATCCATTAGTGATTGTACTAATGTCACCTTTATTATCTGTAATATATAAGAAGATACCTGGTACGCATGTAACAAAATTCTGCTTTGGTATGACACTATGTGCTATGGCATTTTTAGTACTATACTTCCCACAGTTTACAGCTACTGATGGTATTGTATCTGGATGGTGGTTAGTTGCTAGCTATTTCTTCCAATCTACTGGCGAGCTTTTAATCTCAGCATTAGGCTTATCTATGGTTGCTGAGCTATTCCCACGCAAAATGAGTGGTTTTGCTCTAGGAATGTGGGCTCTAACAACAATGGTCGCTGGTCCAATTGGTGGTTATGTAGGTGCTTTGACAGCTCCAGAAGCAGGTACTGTATTTACAAAAGTTGAAGGTCTAGCAGTCTATGGACATGTATTTTTAACTATAGGAATATTTGTAGCAGTAATCGCAGCTATTATGTGGATTGCTCGCGGATGGTTAAACTCTATCATTGAAAGTACGAGAGTACATTTCGTATCTGAGAACACTCATGGAATGCATGAAGAGAATGCTGTATTACCTACAAAATAATTAATCTTGAGCCTTTGGCTTTCTAACACTTTTATTCTGATGAATTTTTTGTTTTATCTTTTTTGCAAAATCTTTATTATGGCTTGAGCTTTTCTTTTGATTAGTGTTTTTATTATTTTTATTAGCTCTTTTGGCTGCTATTATTTTGACTTCATCAATTTTTTTAGCCTTAGTTTTACGTGACATACTTGTAATAGGTACATTATGAGTAGCCTCAAAACCTTCTAACTCTTCTCGTGGTAACAGATGTCCAATTAAATGTTCTATATTTGATAGTGATTCAACTTCATCTGCGCTTACTAAAGAAATAGCTAGACCATCTTGCCCTGCTCTACCAGTTCTGCCTATTCTATGAACATAATCTTCAGCCACATTTGGTAGATCAAGATTGATCACACATGGTAGTTGGGCAATATCAATTCCACGTGCTGCAATATCGGTTGCAACTAAGACGTTTATATCTTTGGATTTAAAATCTGCTAATGCCTTTGTTCTAGCTGTTTGGCTTTTATTACCATGTATTGCACTACTTGTTATACTAGCTTTATTTAGTTTCTCTGATATCTTATTAGCGCCATGCTTTGTACGCGAAAAAACCAAAACCTGATGTAGATCCTGATCTTTTATTAGTGAAATCAGAGCATTAATCTTAGTTGATTTATCTAGTGTATAAATTTTCTGCGTAATCTTTTTGACTGTTGTATTTACAACATCTGCTGATACTGATTGAGGATTATCAAGAAACTCACTTGCAAGATTTTTTATCTCTGGTGAAAATGTAGCTGAGAACATTAATGTTTGTAATTTTTTTGGTAAAAGCTTATGAATTCTTTTTAAATCATTAATAAAACCCATATCTAACATTCTGTCTGCTTCGTCTAAAACAAATGTATTTAAACTATCAAATTTAAGAGCATTTTGACTATATAAATCAAGTAACCTACACGGAGTCGCTATCAAAATCTCAACTCCTTTGCGTAACTTCATCATTTGAGGATTGATACTAACACCACCAAAAACCACTGCTGAACGAATATGAGTATTCGCTGCATATATTTGAATTTGTTCTTGTATTTGTGCTGCCAGCTCTCTTGTTGGAGTTAGGATTAGAGTTTTGATTCGATTTGCTTGAGCTTTTGGTTGATCAAGAAGTCTTTGGATAATCGGTAATGTGAAGCCTGCTGTCTTGCCTGTTCCTGTTTGGGCAGATGCCATGACATCATTACCTTTTAGAACTAATGGAATCGCTTTGGCTTGAATTGGAGTTGGTTTTGTATAGCCTTTTTTTTCTAAAGCGCTACATATTAAAGGATTTAAACCTAAATCTGAGAATTGCATGAATTTTTTATTTCCGGTATTTTTTAGCATAGCTATATTAACACTAATAGCCTCTATTTACTCTATAAAGATGAGTTATTAAATAATATAATACTTAAAGCCCATTTAATTAAATTGAAAGCTAATAAAACATGAATGATAAATACTGTTCTAAGCTAGGTAGAGATGTGCAACAACATCTCATAAAATTAGGTCTAGAACAAGCTAGAAATTTTGAACTTGATAACGATGCTAAAATTGCTAAGATCTCAAAAGCATATCGTGAAATATTAGATGCTCTAGGCTTACAGACACATGAATTTGAAAAAACACCTTTTAGAATAGCTAGGATGTTTACTCAAGAAATATTCAATGGCTTAGATTATGCTAATTTTCCAGCTTGTGCATTATATGAGAATGAATTCAAATATGAAGGAATACTTACACAAAAAAATATAACTATAATGTCATTTTGTGAGCATCATTTTGTGCCATTTGAAGGTATTGCTGAAGTTTCATTTATTCCTAAAAATAATAATATTATAGGCTTATGTCGTATCAATAGTATTTGCAACTTCTTTGCAAGACGTCCACAAATACAAGAAAGAATGACTGCTCAAATATTTGAAACTCTAAAGTTCATCCTCTCAACAGATGATGTAAGTGTAAAGATAAAAGCAAAACATACCTGTGTATCATTTAGAGGTACAAATAATCAAAACTCTGAAACATATACCGAAATGCTTGGTGGTCTCTTTGCTAAAAAAGAATGATTCTAAAATGAGTAGTTTATTAGATATTGGATTTTTATTTTTTATTATCCTAATAATTGTTTGTATATTTGCAACAGGCTATCTTAGATATTTTGTTATCATTGTAACAATTATCTACTATCTCGTGGGTAATGGCGTTATTGGTAATATCTTGGCTAAACCTATTAGATTAGAATCCACAGATATTGAACAATGTGCAAATACCAAAGCAATTATTCTATTAGGAGCTGGTATCAATCAAGCATTTGATAAATTAGAACCTAGCATTAGTGCTTATGATCGTATCCTTAAGACTGCTGAAGTCTATAACGAATATCCTCAAGATATTATAATAAGTGGTGGTTCTCCATCTGGTTATAAGTTGTCAGAAGCTGAAGTTTATGCTGATATTCTCTATAAGTTAGGAATTCCTAAATCAAAAATAAGATTAGAAAAACAATCTAAAAACACTTACGAGAATGCTCAATTTACCAAAAAGATTTTAAGCGATCACAATAATACATATTGCTTAATTACAGGAGGTATTCACTATCAAAGAGCTAAGTTAATCTTTGATAGCTTTAATATAAATACAATAAACATAGCTTCATCTAAAGTAACTCCTGAAATAGGTCTTCTACCTAGTGCATATAATTTTTATATAACGCAGGCTATAGTCCATGAGTATTTGGGAATAGCTAAATTTTACTTAAAAAGATATTTTTAGTTTATTAAAAGATTGAGCCGAGATTGAAGAAAGATTTTAAAACTATATAATGGTATAAATGTTATAATTTTATATTGTGGAATAATATGTTCAAAGAAATGTTATTGAAAGTCGCAATTATATTCGGTCTCACGATTGGTATGCTTTTTTTGCTTTTAGATACATCTGATGCTCATGCAGTTAGCAATCCACCTATTTTAGAGATAGTCTCTTTTAAAACATCAGAAGATACATCTACTAAACAAGTACTTGATTTGTCTAGTAAAGTGACACAAGAGCTAAAAGGATATCAGGGTTTTATAAAAAGGACTCTAACGCAAAATACTGTTAATCCAAATCAATGGGTTGATATCATTGAGTGGAAATCAATAGATGATGCTCATGCTGCTATGAATCAAGCTCTTAAAAATAAAGATGTAGAAGCATTTCTTAAACTAATGAAGAATGGCTCTAAAGTTTATCAAACTAAATCAGAATATTTAAGTATACAGTCTCAGGCATCTTAAGATCTAGAAAGTAAATTACTTTCCTAGATAGGAGAATAACTAGAATGGTTAAACACCTAAAATATTTAATAATTATCATCATATTTATTAGCAGTTATGGATATAGCCAAACAATTAATATTGCTGCTGCGCAGATGCTAATCAAACAACAGTCTTTTGATGAGTTTGCCAAAGATATGAATAGACTAACTAAGCAAGCTAAAGACCAAGGAGCTGAAATTGTAGTTTTTCCTGAAGATAACACGGTAAATTTAATTGATGGTTTACCATGGGGCAAGGATAGTATTATTAAACTTAGTGAATACTATAGTAAAACTAAAAATTTGGTTACCGACTTAGCTAAAAAATACCAGATGATTGTTATAGGTGGAACTATTGCCAAAAATAATGATGGTAAAATATCCAATACTGTTTTGGTAGGTTTGCCCAACGGGCAAGTAATAGAAAATGATAAAATTTATCTAACTCCAGAAGAAAGAAATGTTGGCTATAATAAGTTTGGTAACAATATATTAGTACTAGATTATAAAGGCACTAAAATTGCTGTTGTAATATGTTATACAAGTGAATTTCCGAATGTCTCTGAACAACTCTCAAAAGTTAAGCCAGATATTATAATCGCACCATCTTACACCAATGATTTGTATGGTTTAAATAGAGTTCATACTGCAATGAAAATGCTATCTATTCAAAATTTTGCATATGGTATGGTAGTAGGTATGGCTTCAGGCTTAGATAAACAAAATACTCAAGGAGTTGATGGAGTAAGTCAAATAATTTTTACATCTCCTCAGAATAAAGCTTTTAAACTCAATCATTTAAATATGGGTAATTTCAATAAAGAAGATGTAGTTGTCGAAAAACTAGATATTACAAAATTACACCAAGCTCGTAAAAATTATGATGCATTCCCTAATGCAGATATTAAATATAATCCAACAATATCGACTAAATTAGTATCTATAACCCAATAAAAATATTTAAATAGAATAACTTCAATTTTAAGCTATAATTTCTACACAGATTTAAATTAAAAAATTAGCTATGAAATATACTAAACTTGGTAAAACTGATATTGATGTTAGTAGAATATGTCTTGGTACTATGACTTGGGGACGTCAAAATACTCAAGATGAAGGCTTTGAGCAGATGGATTATGCTCTTGCACAAGGTATTAACTTTTGGGATACTGCCGAAATGTATGCAATCCCCCCTACTGCTAAGACTTATGGCAAAACTGAAGAAATAATCGGTAACTGGTTTAAAACAAGGCAGAAACGAAATGATGTAGTATTAGCGACTAAGTTTTCGCCTATGACATGGGCTAGAAATGAGCAAAATCCTATTACTGATAAGACAAACATCATTGATGCTGTAAATAATAGTCTAAAGCGCTTACAAACCGATTACATAGATTTATATCAATTCCATTGGCCGACAAATAGACCTCACTATCATTTTGGCAACTGGTGGGACTTCGAGCCTTCAACTGGACATAAAAATAAACAGCGTATAGTTGATAATATCTATGAAATTTTAGTTACTTGCGATGAGTTAATCAAAGCTGGAAAAATTAGACATATAGGGCTGTCAAATGATTCAACTTGGGGGATAAATCAATTCATTAGCTTAGCAGAAAAACATAATCTACCACGTCTAGCAAGTATTCAGCATGAATATAATCTGAATCGCCGTAGAGATGAAACGGATATCATGGAGACATGTGCTCTTGAAGAGATATCATATCTTGCATGGTCACCACTTGAACAAGGAGTACTAACTGGTAAATATCGCAATGGTGCTCGCCCTGCTGGTACTAGAATGTCTGCTGAAATTCTAGATGGGCAAGAAGATCGCTATGCTTTTAGATTTGCTACTAATGATGATGCTGTCACTGAATATATCAAAGTCGCTGAAAAACATAATCTTGATATATGTCAAATGGCTATAGCTTTTACTATCAGAAAAGCCTATATGAGTTGTAGCATAATTGGAGCTACATCTATGGAACAACTAAAAACAAATATTGAATCTATTAATCTAAATCTCTCTGATGAGGTTTTAGCTGATATTGAAAAAGTTAGAAGAAAATATCCTGTTCCATTTTAGAAAAAAATACAAATCAAATTTTGGCCATTATTTGCTATAATTTTTACAGTTTAAAATAATTAAAGATAAATATGAAATATACAAAACTAGGTAAAACTAACATTGATATAAGTAGAATCTGCCTTGGAACTATGACTTGGGGGGCACAAAATACTCAGGATCAAGGTTTTGAACAAATGGATTATGCTCTTTCTCAAGGAGTTAATTTTTGGGATACTGCTGAGCTATATGCTGTTCCACCAACACCTGATACTTATGGTAAGACAGAAGAAATTATTGGTAACTGGTTTGCTTCTAGACAAAAAAGACAGGATGTTATATTAGCTACAAAATTCTCCCCTATACCTTGGGCTAGAAATGAGGAAAATCCTCAGATAAATCGTGAAAATATTATTTCAGCTGTTGATAATAGCCTTAGAAGATTAAAGACAGACTATATCGATTTATATCAATTTCACTGGACTGTAAATCGACCGAACTATCATTTTGCAGATTGGTGGTCATTTGAACCAGCTCAGGGTGCTAATGCTAAACAACAAATACAAAATAATATTCTTGAAACACTTAAAGCATGTGATGAGTTAATCAAAGCTGGAAAGATTAGACATATTGGATTATCAAATGATTCGGCTTGGGGTCTAAATCAATTTATTAACTTAGCCGAAGAACATAATCTACCAAGAATAGTTAGTTTACAAAATGAGTATAACTTACTTAGAAGAAGAGATGAAACTGATGTAATGGAGACTTGTGCTATTGAAGATATATCTTATCTAGCATGGTCACCACTACAAATGGGAGTTTTAAGTGGCAAGTACTTAGATGGTAATATCCCCGCTGGAAGTAGAATGTCTGATGAGGTTATGGGATCACCTGAGCAGAAAGCTCGATTTGCAACTAGACAAAATGCTACAGTTGACTTGTCTGTTAAAGAATATTTAGAAATCGCTAAAAAACATAATCTAGATGTTTGCCAAATGGCGATAACTTTCACAATTAGAAAAGAATATATGAGCTCTAGTATAATTGGGGCAACTACTATGCAACAACTAAAGACTAATATTGATGCTATAAATCTTGAGTTGTCAGCTGAAGTATTAGCAGATATCGAAAAAGTTAGAAGAAAATATCCAATACCGTTCTAATACAGGTTCAAAACATTGTCCAAAAAAATCTTCCTAATCTTAATATGGTTAAGTGCAGTAGCATTTTATATGTATACTCGCATGATAAATACTTCACTTTCAGCATTTTCTATACCATTGATAAATCAATATGGATTTTCTAGTATTGACATTGCTTTTGCTATATCAATATACAGCATCGCAATGCTAATTATGAAAATACCTGTTGGAGTTATAGTTGATAGATATGGTATTGATATCCCTGTAATGATTGCGATGACAGTAGTTCTAATTGGAACTATAATTTTTGCTTTCCCTATTAACTCAGCTACTCTACTAGCTTCACGATTTATTATAGGTATTGGCACGGCTTTTGCTATGATGAGTGCTTATAGACTGACTAGCATTATTCTTAGTAAGCGTCTATTTGCAGTTGCGACAGGTTTTATTTATTTCTTTGGCTCGTTAGCAGTTTCTATTTCAGGAGCGCCACTAAATTATACTGTTAAGCAATACAGCTATACTTATATAGTTTTAACATTAGCAGGTATTATGCTTGTTATATTGATGCTCTACTCTATTAGCAGATTTAAATATGGTAGGATTCCTAGAAGCGATGATATCAAATCATTTAGTGATTATTTTGCTGGTATTAAAGATATTTTCAAAGATAGACAAATAATCTTTACGATACTTTATGCTAGTCTTTTTACTTGTGTCTTTTTCAACACTATTGGCTATTGGGGAAATACTATCTTATTAAATACTAAGCTAGCTAGCCAACAAGCTGGTTTAATAGGTAATAGTATTGCATCACTTGCTTCTGGTATTGCTTCAATCGTTGTTGGTCTAATTATTGCCACTCAATTTCTCAAAAGAAGTCATATTTTTATTTTTACATCACTAGCTAGTATTTCGGTTATTATGATCTTTTATACCAACATCAGTAATATTTATATACTTAGTTTAGCTGCATTGTTTTTTGGTATTGGTTTTGGTTTTACAGGTATAGTTTTTGGACCATAGGGAGCGAATGAACAGAAAGTTACGGTTTGGATTCATTTTTAATGTTGATGGTTGTTTGAATGATTTTGTAAAACCTCTACATTTTTTATAACCCCAATTGAGTGACGATATACTAACTCAGCTCCTAAATAACCTGTAAATAGTGCTAAACATACAGGTATTATAAAACCCATCATGAAGAAAGCTGATGGAAATTTCTTTTTCCTTGAAAGAATCACAGCCCAAATAATAAATATAAATATTGAGAAGGTAAATATTAACGCTATATTTCTATGCAATACCATAGCTTTATGTGCTATCATATTATGAAAATTCACAGTATAAAAAGCATAGAATCCTGCGAAGATAGTTAATATTATAAATATTCCTAACATATATAAAATCATTTCAGCAGAATCAAAACATTTTTTTGATATTCTATCTAACTTTAAAAAACTAAAACCATAACCTAAATTTAAAAGAATAAAACATACTATAGTGAGAGCAATTGAAAAATGCACTAAAAAGGGATGTATATTAGGTATAATCTCTATCATTTTTTATCTCCTTTTAATTCCCATTTAATTAACAGATACTGATAATATAAAGCAGGCAATAATATTAGAGAAAGTATTAAAGTACTAAGCATACCGCCTACCATAGGGGTAGCTATTCTTTTCATTACCTCAGATCCTGCACCTGAACTTAAAACTATTGGTATTAACCCTGATATAACAGCTACAACAGTCATAGTTATGGCTCTCACTCTTAAAGTTGCACCATCTATTATGGCATTATTTATATAATGTAGTTTCGTTAATTGATTATTTTTAAGAGATTGTTTTATGTAAACTAACATTAAAACATTAATCTCAATAGCTACGCCAGCTAAAGCTATAAAGCCTACTCCTATTGCAACCGAAAAACTATATCCAAGCAAATATGTAAGCCAAATTCCACCAACTATAGCTAATGGTAAGGTTAATACTATGATGATGACATCAAAAATATTATTTAAACTCATATATAAAAGTAAAACTATAATTATTATAGTAAAAGGTATAACTTTGAGTAGTTGTTGGTTAGCACGTTGCATATATTCATATTGTCCTGAAAATGTAATTGAGTATCCAGTTGGAAGTTTCAGGTTTTTTTTAAACTCCGATTTCACTTGAGAAATATAATTACCAATATCTACATTAGAATCAACATCTACAAGAACTAAACTAGTCAAGCGACCATTCTCACTTTTTATAATAGGGGGTCCATTGTCAATGTATACTTTTGCAACATCATCAAGGGGAATTTCGGCACCTGTTGGTGTAATAATAGGAAGAAGTTTTAATTTTTCAATAGAATCTCTTTCATACTGAGGAAATCTGAGATTAATAGGATAGCGTTCTAAACCTTCTATAGATTCAGAAATATTAATTCCTCCTATTGCAATTGAAACTAAAGATTGAATATCAGCTATTGATAATCCGTAGTTTGCTGCTTTTACACGGTCAATATCTACATTGATATACCTTCCCCCTTCAGCTTTATCTGCATATACTGACGATGTGCTAGGAATTTTTTTTAGCAAATTCTCTATATTTGTACCAATATCCTGAAGTTTAGTTAAATTAGACCCAGATATTTTTATACCAATTGGTGTTTTAATTCCTGTAGCAAGCATATCAATTCGTGTTCGAATAGGCATAACCCACGCGTTAGTTACTCCGGGTAGCTTAACAGTTGAATTGAGTATTTCTTTTACTTTATTAAATGTCATACCCTTGCGCCATTCTGATTTAGGCTTAAATTGTATAATAGTTTCAATCATTGTTAGCGGAGCAGGATCTGTTGCTGTCTGAGCCCTACCAATTTTTCCAAAAACTGTTTTTACTTCAGGCACAGATTTTATTAATCTATCAGTTTGTTGAAGAATTTGTCTAGCTTTCCCTATAGAAACTCCTGGCATTAATGTTGGCATATACATAAGATCACCTTCATTCATTTCGGGCATAAATTCATTACCAATCTTTTTTATAGGGTATATAGTTATAAAAACAATAATTATTGATATCAGAATAGTAGTTTTTGAATATTTTAAAATTTTGGCTAATATAGGTTTGTAAATGACTATAAGTAACTTATTTATAGGATTTTTATGCTCCGGCACGATCCTACCTCTAACTAAATACCCCATTAATACTGGTACTAAAGTTATAGATAATCCTGCAGATACTGCCATAGCATATGTTTTAGTATAAACTAAAGGAGAGAAAAGTTTACCTTCTTGGGCTTGTAAAGCAAAAACAGGCATGAAACTTAAAGTAATTATTAATAAAGAAAAGAAAATAGGTGGCCCTACTTCAGATGTAGCAGATGCAATAATATTCCACCGGTTTTCTTTAGTTACTTCATTTTTTTCAAAGTGCTTATGAAGATTTTCTATCATTACGATAGCCGCATCTACCATAGCTCCAATAGCTATTGCAATTCCTCCTAATGACATTATATTTGCATTAATACCTTGAAGCCTCATGATTATAAATGCACACAATATACCTATAGGTAAACTTATTAATATTACTAAAGATGAACGTATATGAAATAAAAATACTAAACAAACTAAAAGTACAATCAAAAACTCTTCGACGAGTTTAGAACTCAAATTATCAATAGCATTATTTATAAGGCTAGAACGATCATATGTTTCGATGATTTTAACGCCATCAGGAAGACTTGATTTTAAAGATTTTAATTTATCTTTCACTGCATTAATCGTTTTGAGAGCGTTCTCTCCTGTTCTCATTACTATAATCCCGCCTACAGTATCACCTTGACCATTTAAGTCAACAACTCCGCGCCTCATTTCAGGTCCAACTTTAATAGTTGCCACATTTTTAAGTAATACAGGGGTTCCGTTATTTTCTATTCCAACAGGTATATTTTCTATAGATTTAATATCTTTTAAATAACCATTTGTTCTAACCATATACTCAGCTTCAGCTAACTCTATAACAGACCCTCCGACCTCCTGATTTGAATTAGTTATTGCTGTTTTAATTTGTTTAATACTCAACTTATAAGCTCTCATTGCATTGAGATTAAGTTCTATTTGATACTGTTTTACCATTCCTCCTACAGTTGCTACTTCAGAAACCCCTGAAATAGTTTGTAATTCATATTTTAAGAACCAATTCTGTAGACTAGTTAATTTTGAAATATCTAAGGTGTGTGATGTATCAATTAACGCATACTCGTAAATCCACCCGACTCCAGTTGCATCTGGTCCTAAAGACATTTTAGCTGATTTAGGCAACTCAGATGATATTTGATTTAAAACCTCTAAAACTCGAGATCTAGCCCAATACATATCTGTATTTTCATTAAAAATAATATATACATAGGAGTCACCAAAGAAAGAATATCCTCTTACTGTTTGTGCTCCTGGAACTGTTAATAATGCAGAAGATAACGGATAAGTAATCTGATCCTCTACTACTTGTGGTGCTTGACCTGGATAACTTGTTTTTACTATAACCTGTACATCTGATAGGTCAGGTATAGCATCAACAGGAGTATTTTTAACTGAATAAATACCCACACCTAAGAGAAAAAACATAGCAACCAATACTAAGAATCTATTTTTAATCGACCAGTTAACTACTTTGGTAATCATTTTTATGATCCTTTTGATTCTTTTAAGCTAATAGAAATAATAATATTATTTGGAGCATTTTTTATATATTCAAACTTAATAGATTCACCTAATTTAAGGTCATTAATATCTATATTTTTCTCGAGTTTGAAGCTCATATCCATATTCATTTTTTGATGGAATACAGTTATTTCACTACTGACCTTATTAATCCTTTTAATAATTCCTTGAGCTGAAAAAACATTATTTTGTTTACTATTATTAGTAGAATCTGAAAGAGTTAATCTTTTTAAACTTTCTTGAATATTAGACTCTGAATCAATTAGAAAATGCGAAGAAATAACAACTTCATCATTTGCTTGTAATCCTTGTAAGATCTGAGTATATCCTTGAGCTGTTTGACCTATTTTTACTTTTTTAGCAAAAAAATCATTACCATTTTTTACAATCACATAATCAAGATCTTTACGTCTTATTATAGCAGAAGTGGGTATAGTTAACTGTCTAGTTAAATTGTGTTCTATAGATATATCCGTATATAAGTTAGGCCTTAACAAATATTTTTCATTATTAAGTGTAGCTCTAACTGAAATAGTTCTTGTAGTGGGACTGATTTTAGGAGAAATAAAGTCTATTTTCCCAGTTATATTTGCATTAATTTTATCATTTTTGATTATTAGCTTATCACCAACTTTAATATCTTTAGCTTGACCAGGAAATAATTCAGCACTTATCCATACGTTATCAAGATTAGCAATTGTTAAAATATTTGTATTATTTTCAACATACATGCCTTCCCGGGTTTCAATATTTGAAACAAAGCCAGAAATTGGTGCTACTATATCTATTAATAAATCAGGTTTTCTATTTTTCTCTATACGTTTAATTTGTTCCTCAGAAACTCCAAGAGATAGAAGCCTACTCTTTGAATTTAAAGCATAATCTTTACCCCTAAATATTCCATTTAAATAATCTTGCTCATCTACATATAATTCAGGTGAATATACTTTTGCTATTACCTGACCTTTTTCAACTCTATCACCAACCTCACTTACATATAGCTCTTTAATCCAAGCTTTTCTATATAGATGAATATGTTCTATATTATTCTTATTTTCTTTTATTATCCCAAGAGTATTTATGCTTTCTGTAAGACTTCTACTTTTAGCTTTAGCAATTTCAATACCAATATTATTAATTACTTTGGGAGAGATAGTAACTCCAAGAGAATCAGACTTTTCTGCATAAACAGGTATTAGCTCCATACCCATTGGAGACTTGCACGGTTTGTCACTTTTATAGTTAGGATCCATAGGAGCTACCCAATATAAAGGATTATCAGATAGTTCGTTCTCTAATTTATTAGTTTTCTCTATATAAACAAAATGATATAAACTCAATCCCATTATTACTCCGGTGAGTAATAAGAGTATGATTTTAAAAACTTTATGAATTTTTTTTATCATAAGAATTCCTATTTTTAACAGAGTTTATTTTTTTGTTTCTATAAATGTCATCATTCCAGAATGCATGTGATATAGCATATGACAATGTATAAACCATTTACCTTTAGCGTCTGCTTTTAAAGCAATTGTCACACTTGATTTAGGCTCAACATATATAGTGTCACGTATAACACCATCTTTGAGTGGTTTTCCATTTATATCAACTACTTTAAAAACATGTCCATGTATATGTATTGGGTGAGACATACCAGTATTATTTTCAATCTTAAATAGATAAGTTTTTCCATAGTTTAACTCTATTGGAGATATATTTGGCCAGGTTTGCCCATTAATCTGCCAAACATAACTTTGCATATCACCACTTAATTTCAAATCTATAGTTTTTTCAATATCAGAGGTATCTATATCATCATTTTTAGCATGAAGCCTTCTTAATTGATCATAGCTAAATGCTTTAGAATCAGTTTTAGACAGTTTCTCTATAGTTAGTTTTTTAACACTTTTTTTAGTCTCAGTAGTTAAGATAATACCAGTTTGATCTTTCTCTCCCTCAACTTGACCTAATATAGGAAAAACACCTGAGGCTGGAATTGTAATTTCTACATCCATCCTTTGAGCTATAGCTAATTGGAAAGTACTATCTTTATAAGATTTAACATTAACTCCATCGACAGCGATAACCTTACCTTTTAATTTACCTAGATTTATCCAAAAATTTGTTGATGACGAACCATTGATAAATCTTAAACGATATTTTTCTCCTGGTATTACTTGTTTTATTTCAGGATTATCAACACTTTTATAATTTGTCAAAAATGCATCATATGAAACATCATTTAAATCTGGCTTCATATCATTATCCATTGCCATACCCATGTTGTGCATAGCATGCATATGATGATTAGTGTTATCACTATGTTTAAGATCTTTTATGATCTTTTCTGGTTTTTTAAAACTAAAGTCTTGAAACATAATTACTATATCATTTTTAGGATTATATCCCTTTGGATAAATTATAAGAGGTGCCTCTACATATGTTTGCTCCTGAAAACCATAATGTGAGTGCATCCAGAATGTACCACTCTGCTTTAGTTTAAAATTATAATTATAAGACTCTCCAGTCTTTATATATGGTTGTGTAAGTTCAGTACCATCAGCTTTATTTGGTAATAATAATCCATGCCAGTGTAGTACGGTCGGCTCTTTTAAACCATTTTTAACTGTAACATTAAAGTTATCACCTTCGGTTCCATAGTAACCCCAGGTCCCATCTGGTTGAACTACTGTATTTACAACAACATTTTTACCATCAACTTGTATAGTTTTATTAGTTACTAATAGTTCTACACCATCCTTATTTTTAGGATAAAAAAATACAGCTAATAAAATTATTACTACTACTAATAATAAAACAAACAAAAGTTTCTTTAATTTTTTCATTTTAGACCTTAACCATTTACTATATACATAGCACCCATACACCCATAATTATCATCATTATATTTTCAGTTAATGATAAAAAACCAAGAGGCACTTTACTATTGCCACCAACACAAGCACACTTAAGTTCACGCTTTTGGATATATACAGCATAATATACTGAGACAGCTCCTATAGAACCGATAATTATCGCGATCACAGCTATTATTGAAGTAAATATACTTGCCACGATCCCTATACCAACAACTGCTTCTGCAAATGGATAAATATATGCATAATGTAGCCATCTCATAGCTAATAAATCATATGTGATAAATTGATTTAAAAATTTCTCGATATCCTGGAGTTTTAACATAGCTAATATAGATATGCTAAAGCCCATAAATAATTTAATGATAGATAAAAAACCTAAGCCATATGTATAACTAGTTGCACTAGCTAATAAAAAGGCTATAGCAAAAACAGCTATAACAGGAGTATATGATTTTTCTTTTTTAGGTTTATCCTCTCCAAAAAATACTAGAAGATCATCGTAACCACCGATTCGCTTACCATCTATAAAAGTTTGTGGAGTAGTCTTTACACTATGCTCTTCTTTAAATTTATCAGTCTCTTCTCTAGTTTTTAGATGATTATCTTCAACTTCATAACCTTTTTTTTTCAAAAGATCTTTAGCTCTTATACCATAAGGGCAAATATGCTTATCTGTAACCATTCGATAAAGAACAGCTTTTTTTACTATGTTTTGCTGATTATCACTCATAATGACTCCTTCAATTTACTCGTACTTTTTTAGTAGAGCCATAATCTCTGAGATTTTTTCCTCTCGAGCATCTTGATCATTATGACACTCCTCCAAACAAGACTTCATATGTGTTTCTAAAACTGCTAGTTCTACAGCTTTTAAAGCACTTCTTGCTGCCTTTATTTGAGTCATGATATCTACACAGTATCTATTCTCATTGATCATCTTTTTTATAGCCTCAACTTGACCAGCTACTCTGTTTAACTTGCTTAAATGTTTCGAATGACAAGGATGCATATTTGTAAATTTATTTAATAAACACTAATTTTATTATATACCCTATGGCGGTATATTGTAAATAATTTTATCTTGTTTAGTACTTTTAGGAGCGAATTAACAGAAAATTACGGTTTCAAACGAATTTTTAGATATTTCTACTATTCAAACCGTAACTTTCTGTAAGAAATTCCACAAACACAGGATATGCTACTCTGTTTCAATGAAATATGTACCATTTGGCAATACATGCTTGAATGGTAGCAGTGATATATGAGATAGAGTTTCTTTACTAACCTTTATATTCTGTTTTTCTAATGATTTTATTATTTCGTCTATTTTTATAGTGTTCCACATCAATATGGCATTTGAAACCAAGCTTAGACTACTAGCTTTATTCATTATCTCTTCATAATCACCAGTAGTAAATTCTCCTTGATTAGCAAAGAATATCCAGCGAGGGAGCTTATGTCTATATTCTCCTTTATTAAGCTGAGTTTGAACCGTTTGTCTTAGATCTTTATCGGTTAGATATTGAAGTATATATTTGGTTTTTACAATCCTACCAAGATTTATAAAAGCTCGTGTTAATCTATCAGCTGGGCCACTACTGGTTAAACGTTGAACAACAATGTTTGCTTGAACAGTTTTTCTTTTCAGCGATATCGCTATTCTTAATATATTATCCCATTGTTCTTGGATTATATCTAAGTCAACTATCTTTGTAAGTAATGACTCAAAAGCCCCATATGAATAATTTCTATCAACTTTATACAACTGCTGATCTTTTAAATCCTTAATCCTAGGCATAAAGAAAAAATCTAATATATAAAACATCGCAAAGACTATTTCTGTATATCCATGAGTATCAGTAGTGTGAGCTTTAATACCTAGGACAGTATTATTTTCTAATAATCCATCTAAATCACGAGGTCCACAAGATATAGCTTTCGTATGATAAACAGAAAGTTGATCAGAGACATGTGTATATATTCCTATAGCTTTCTCATAATAGCCATAGTATCTTGGATAGTGAGAAGCCATTAAAGAGCTTGCTCTTATTTTAAACCTCTGTAAATCTGAAGATGAGATTTTTCCATCACCTTGTATAGAGCTTAAAGGATGATTATGATGATGCTTTACTATTTCAGCACTTGCTTGATTAATATTTTCCTCATTTATATAAGTTCCAATAACATGTCTAAGCATATCAACAGTTATTCCAGGAACACTTGCACTAGTTGCTTGGATACCTAAATTTGTAGCTTGAGATATAATGGCTGCTATTAAAGTTTTATAAAAATTATTTGGTCTAGATTTGTGTCCTTGAATAGGTGTAAAGTACTTACTAAAACCTGTGACTTTATCTATATCTATAAGTAATTGCTCTATACGTATTGGAGATAGTCCTGACTCTATTAACTTTTGTATTTTTTCAACCTCGTCAGAGACGATTAGTTTATCTTTTCTTTTAAGCTTTAGCTGGCCATTAATAATAGTTGCAAAATCATCTTTATTCCAGGCTTTCACATACTCTGCAAGTTCATTGTTAAAACCATTTACTAACTCAGATTTTATAATATATTGTGATGATAAGCCTAGCTCATTAGGCGCTTGCTGTCTTACATTCTCCCATGTTAGATCATCAATCATCATATTCCAAAATGGTATATGCTGTCTACTTTCAGCAAGATAGAGATCTCCAGATCGTAATTTTTCACGCATTTCTATAGCTACACTAAGTTCCCAAGCATTTCTATTAACCTTATTATTATCTTTTAACCTAGAGGATAAATCTTTAGTAGCAAAATCATGTGGTGCATTTGAAGGAAGTGTTTTTATTTTACTAGCATCTAAATCTCTTATTATATTTATGCATTCGAGTAAGTACTCACTGCCACTCTCAACTTTAAAAGGTAAATTAATAAAATTGGCAAAGTATTTTCTGAAATTTGGATATCTACGTAAAATTGTGTCACTTAACCCTTTCTCATCTAATAGTTTGTAAGCTTTTAGATTATTTTTATGTTCAAGTAATTTTGAGTCTTGTATTTGATCAAATAATGACTCAATACTAATATTGTCATCCTTTTTAGCATTTAAAATAAGTTCACTAAATTCAATCATATAATCTACATCTTTTCCATGAGATCTACGATTCTGTTTGAACTTTTTTTCATAAGCATTTTTACAGCTGCGTAACATTTCCTGTATAAATTGATCATGCATTTTGATTAAGTTATCTAGCAAATACTTTTTACTTTCAATAAGAAAACAAATCATTAATGCATATCGTTTATGTCCATTAAACCTTTTGATATCTCTAGAATTATAGTTTTTAGTTAGCTTAAAAATATAGGCTAAGAATTTTGAATTTATAAAATTGCTATTAATTCTTTCAAGATTAAAAGAACTTAGCTTTTCATATAATTGCAAATATGTGTTTATAGAAGAAGCAGTTGAATATGGGGGATATTGTTTTAGCTGACTAAAATATGATTTAGAGTCATTGGATGAATCTAATGCTTCATCTATCTGTTCTTTAAGATCAATAGGCAAGCTATTATAAATCTTTTCAAATATTTCACTATGAACTTTATTACAAATACTTGTTATAGTTCTGTCTAATACTGATTTACCTGGAATGACTATTTTATTTTTAAGTAGAAATGCTTGAGCTTCATTATTTAACTCATTTGGCAACATACCTTGTCTAGCCTCTGACTCTATCCATGCTTCAAAGCCTAAAATAATTAAGCCTTCATATTTTTCAAATTCTAAATATGATAATAATTTTTGGCGATGTTCTGTAATAGTTGCTTTACGAGATGGCTCATTAACTATCAAAGTAGGTGGCAATTTTAACTGCTTACTTAAGTAGTTAATGATATCAGCAGGAATATCATTACAATATTGAATAAATTTACCATTGTTTCGTAAAGAGCATAGTTGTATGGATAAATATAATCTGAATTCAGCTTTTACGCTTTTAACTTCGTTTTTATCATCTTCTGATAATGTCCAATTTTTAATAATAAGTTCTTGAGATAATTTCTTTTCCATAATTTTGTCCATTTAGAGTATAGTCTAATCTGACTGTCAGGTCAGTATATAATATGTGTCAGTTATAGGTATGTATTTTACTTTATTGACAAAAACCATTCAAACTTATAGAATCTAATCTGACACTATTTTATGCGAATCTAAAATGACTGGTAAAAAAATTGGTTATATCCGAGTAAGTACTTTAGCTCAAAATCATGAGAGACAATTACATGGCTTAAAATTGAATAAGATATTTATAGATAAAGTATCTGGTAAAAATATCAATAGACCTGAGCTAATGAATCTTTTAGAGTATGCGAGAGATGATGATATTGTTTATATCCATAGTATGGATAGACTAGCAAGAAATCTAGAAGACTTACGTAAAATTGTGACTCAATTAACATCAAATAATGTCGTAGTTAAATTTGTTAAAGAGGGTTTAACATTTTCAAGTGAAGATAATCCTATGTCTATTTTATTACTGTCTGTTATGGGAGCTTTTGCTGAGTTTGAACGCTCTTTGATTAAGGAACGACAACTTGAGGGTATAGCCCTTGCTAAAAATAAAGGTATTTATAAAGGAAGAAAACCTACCTTAGACAAAAATAAAATATTAGAATTGAAAGAGCGTGTGAGCAATGGAGAGAAAAAGACGCATTTAGCTAAAGAGTTTGGTATAAGTAGGGAAACTTTGTACCAGTATTTACGACAATAATTCCAAACCGTAACTTTCTGTTCATTCGCTCCCTAAGGTCCTTTTTGATACTGCAAATAAACGTAAGCAAAGTTATCTTGTCAGTATATTATCACTACTATTTTTGGTTGAATATATCTTAAATAGCATTATTAATCCACTAGCTGCGTATATCCAAAAAGCTACCGTAGATTATGGTTTTGCTACTTTTTTGAGTTATAAAATAGCTTATGGTTTATTCTTGGGATTATTGATTATTGCTAATATTTTAAGCTTTTATATAAAACCTCAAAAAATATAATCAAAGAGCTAAAAAATTCTTTAAAGTTAATAAACCGTATTCGGTCAAATATGCTTCTGGATGATATTGAACACCAAAAATATTTGCATTTCGATGAGCAAAAGACATAATTTCATCATTTTCGGTTGAGGCTAAAGTAATCAAAGGCTCTTTAATATCATTAACAATTAAAGAATGATAACGTGTTACAGCAAATTTCAGTGGATGATCTTTATATAATGCTGATGATTGAAGCTGTTTAATCTCTGAGAGTTTGCCATGGTATATTTGTTTAGCTTTTATGATTTTTGTTCCATAATATTGAGCAATAAGCTGATGTCCTAAGCATATTCCTAACAAAGGCAAATTACTTTGCTGACAATACTCAATGATTGGATAGATATTTTTGAGCTCATCTGGATGACCTGGTCCTGGGCCAATAATAATATGAGAATATTGCTCAATATTATCAATTTGCTCTTCAGTTTTTAGCATTGATACTTGGTAACCAAGATAAGTTATATAATCAACAATCGTACTACTAAATGAATCATAATGATCGATATATAAAACCATCTCAAATCTCCAAATACCCCGGTATTAAGCCTCTGACACTATTAATAAGATATACTTTATCAGCAGTTTTTAGATCATCAAAATTTAGGCTTTTGGATTGCAGTTTGCCTTGAGAAATTAAAGATTTCCTTGCAACACCGGCTAAGACACCATCTTCTAATTTTGGCGTGTAAAGTTTATCATTTTTCTCAATAACTATATTATGAAACCTAGTTTCAGTAATATTATCTTTTTCATTTAAATAGATAAGCTCACAATTATCTTCATGAATGTATTTGTGATGCATTTGAGTATAAAAGCCTCGTATCGAGCTATGTGTAGTTTTGTGCTGAAATAATTTATTAGCTGAATTTATTTTCTCAGGGCAGATTTTTAGTTTAATAGCTTGTTGGTTGGTAGTATTAATTTTAGTATGCTCGATATTTATAGACTTATCATAATGATATTCTAGTCGGATTTTATATTCTTTATCATCAGTTAATTGCTCTACATAATCATATAGTTGATCTCTAATCTTGCAAATATCGATATCAAAAAATAACTGTCTAGAAGAGTCATCAAGTCTATCTAAATGTAACTCTAAATTTCTAAATTTATTATGGTAATAAATACTCTCAATTAAGCAAAAATCTGGTTGATAAATTTGGTGTATAAAGTTTATTTTGGTATTCATTTCTTGCCATTCTGACTGTGCATCTGAATAAACAGTAATGCCACCACCTACGCCAATTTGTAAGTTATAATGATATTGTTGAATCGTGCGAATAGCAACATTAAAACACATATCATTATTTGGCATAATATAGCCAATGCTTCCAGTATAAACTCCCCTTTTACCTTTCTCTATTTGTTTGATTAGTTCCATAGTTCGTTTTTTAGGAGCTCCTGTAATCGAACCACATGGAAATAAGCCATCTAGGATCTTCCTAAAAGATATTTGTTTATCTACTTTTGCTGAGATTTGTGAAGTCATTTGTAATAGATTTTTGTATTTCTCTATTGAAAAAAGTTTATCTACATTAACTGTATGAGTTTTTGCAATAGCGGATAAATCATTACGCAAAAGATCAACAATTATTAAGTTCTCTGCCCTATTCTTATCACATGATGATAATTCTTGGCATATCTTTTGATCTTCCAAGTCATTACCAGTCAGCTTTGCTGTACCTTTCATTGGTTTGACAAGTAAATTATCAGCTTCTTTTTTAAAGAAAAGCTCAGGCGAAATTGATATTATATCTGGGTTTAAAAATGGTAAATATGCAGCATATTTAACTGATTGTTGTTGTTTGAGCTTATTGTACAACTCATAGCTAGTAAGCTTTGTAGTAGCTAAGATATTTTTAGTTAAATTAATCTGATAGCTCTCACCATTTGTAAGTGCTTGTTGAACTTCATCAAAGCTTCTTTGATAACCTGCAAAATGAAGACTATCTATCATCAGATCTATATTTTTATCTGAAACTATATTCTTGGGGATTTCATTTGAATAATTACTAAAAGCGACAAAATGAAGTAATTTAGTATTATCATGATCGCATAAATCATAAAGATTGTTATTAAGATAATAGCTAGCTTCATAACTTAAATACCCAACTAGATATGAGCCTTGTTGCTGCAGTTCTTCCAACTGCCCAAAAGCTAACTCAAGTGATTCTTTATCGTTAGCTATAACTTCTGCAACTGGATTGTAAAAATAGTAGCTTTGCTTATTCATTAAAGTATCTTCAAGAATTGCAAATTGTGGTAATTGGATATTACTCATGATTAATCATTTCTTTTAGTTTTTTTCTATCAGTTTTACCAGTTGTCGTTGTTGGAATTTCATCAATATAAATAATTCCATCTAATTTTTTGTATTCAGCTACATAATTGCCTAGCTTATTATTTATAAACTCTAATGAGTACTGTTGAGATGCTACCAAATATGCCCAAATATTTTCCCCCCATATTTTATCTTTTTTAGATGTAACTATGCAATTATCTATATTTGGTATTTTCAAAATCGCTGCTTCTAACTCAATTGGAGATATATTTGAACCACCTTTAATTATTATATCTTTATAACGTCCATAAAAACTAAGCTCATGGCTTTGAGCATCGAAACTACCTATATCTCCTGTTTCTAACCACTCAGTTTTGATATTTAGAGGTAGCATATTATTTTTGATGAAGATTTTACCATAGTCACTATTTTCAAACTTAACTATTTTTACTTGAGTATCTGCAAAAACTTTGACTTTATTAACTGTATTGGCAGATATATTTTGACCATATCCAAAAACCTCTGTCATACCTAAACCGTTTAGCAATAGTATACCAAGTTTATTTTCAACTTGATTTGCTAAACTTTCACTAACTATATCACCAGCAACACTTAGATAGCATAAATTATTGTTACTATGAATATTTTGCTCTAACAAAAAATGATACATTGTTGGTAACAGTGCTAAAGCAGTTACATTATTTTGGTTAATAATCTCTGCTATTAATCTTGCATCAAATTCACTGATAATTGTTATATTTAATCCAATAGCTAATGCTGGTAAGATTTGATAAGAAAAAGCAAAAGCGTGATTTATTGATAATGCTACTAATAAGTGGTCATTTTGTTTAAGACCTAAATCATTAATTCTATAATTAGCATAATTAATTATTTGATTAATATCATGAAAATGCTTTTGATAAAATCCTGTTGTCCCAGAACTTACATGCGCTGTTAGAGATTTAGCATAAATCGAATAATCTTGCGTATATTCAAGACTCTCAAAAAATGATGTCGGATTTTCTATGTATAATTTATTTACTTCAAGAGTAGATATTTTATCTGTAATAAATAAACTATCATCTTCAATTATCGCTGCTAGCTCATTATCAACCAATCTTGGATTGATTGGCACAAAAATATCTATATCTGCTATCCAACTAGCTATATACAAGCTTACAGATAATGGCGAATTTTTTAGATTAGAATATATTTTCCTATAACCACAAGACTCTAAGAATCTAGATAAACTATATGATTTCTGCAAAATTTGATAATAGCTATATCTTATGTTATCAAAATATATATAAGTATCTTTACCATATTTTTCTATATTTGCTAAAAAATCTCTAAGTTGATGCATATTTGCGGGCAATAAGTTATATAAGCATTTGCCAATATGATATATTAAATAACAAAATTTACTCTAATTTATCTAACAAAATGAAACAATCTCTGTTTTTATCTAATATGGAAATATATGTAAGTCTTGGCTGCTCTGAAGAGGAAAGATCTCACAAACAAATGATAACTCTAGACTTAGAACTTGAGTTTAGCCAAAACTATAGCGCAAGCAATTCTGATAATCTTGAAGAAACTATTTGCTATTATACTCTGAGAAATAACATTCAACACTTTTGTGATAACGTTAGCTGTAATCTTATAGAGTACTTAGCTAAGCAAATTTATCTGTTTATTGGAGAAAAACATAGAGATATAACAATCAAATACTTGAAACTTAACAAAAAGCCCCCAGTTTCACAGTTAGGTTCTGCTTCTTTTATTATTAGGAATTAATGTGCAATATATTATAGGGATTGGAACAAATATTGGTTTCACTATCGAGAATATTCATCTTGCGTTAGATGCTCTAGCATCACACCAAAGTATAAGAATTATTAGAAAAGCTAGCTTATACAGTAGTAAGGCTTTACTTAAAGAAAATGCCCCAAAAGAATGGGATATTACATTTTTAAATACCGCTGTAAAAATTAGTACGTCTCTCAAACCTCAAGATTTGTTGATAGTTTTAAAAGATATAGAAGAAAAAATTGGTAGAGATCTAGATGCTCCAATTTGGTCTCCTAGGCTTATTGATTTAGATATACTATCAGCTGAGGATTTAGTAGTAGATACAGCTAAACTTACAATTCCTCACAAAGAATTAATAAACCGTAGCTTTGCTCTAGCTCCATTACTAGAACTATCCAAAGGTTGGCACCATCCAAAATATGTTGAATGGAATCTAAGCCTAAGACTAAAAGAGCTAGAACCAATTGAAAAACTTAATCAAACACTATCAAATACAATGCGCATGGGTATAGTTAACTTATCAGATCAGTCTTTTTCAGACGGAGATTTTGATGATACTCAGCGTAAATCAAATTTTATTGAGCTAATAAATAATGGTGCTGAAATTATTGATATTGGTGCTGAATCAACCAAGCCTAATGCTACTACTACTAGTGTAGATGAAGAGTTTAATAAATTAGATGAGTTCTTAGAATACCTTAAAGAACAACTTAATGATTTGAATTATAAACATCTTGTAAGTATTGATACACGTAGATTTGAAGTCATGAGTAAAATCTTAGAAAAACATCATGATATCATTTGGATGATAAATGATGTTGAATGTAATGATATTGATAAAAAAGCTCAACTTATAGCTAAATATAAAAAGAAATATGTAATAACTCATAATTTAGGTATCACAGATAGAAACCAATATTTAGATAAAGAAAACGCTATAGATAATGTATGTGAGTTTATTGAGAACAAAAAACAAACTCTCCTAAACCATGGTGTAGCGCAACAAAATATATATTTTGATGTAGGCTTTGGTTTTGGTAAAAAAGCAGATACTGCAAAATACTTATTAGAAAATATTGTTAATATAAAACAAAAACTAAATCTAAAAGCACTAGTTGGACATTCACGTAAACCATCTGTATTAGGTATTCCTAAAGATAGTCACATCAGTACTTTAGATAGTGCTACAAGAGAACTTTCAAGAAAATTAGAAAAACTCAATGTTGATATTATAAGAGTACATAAAATTTAGTAAGGAAAAATTATGCCATACCATCCAGCATTAGAGTCGCTATTAGATACTCCCGAAATAAGAAAAATAAAAAAATTAGATTTAAGAGATCAACGTAAGATATTTGCAGATCTTTCAATAGCACAAATCAAACGTCTACCTCGCCCTGATATTATCGAAGAAGATATTAAGTTAGAAAATGATACTATATTAAGACACTATAAACCTAAAAAAGCATCTGATAAAGCTGTACTTTTTATTCATGGTGGTGGTTGGTGTTTGAGCTCTATAGATACTTATGATCACGTATGTAGATACTTATGTGATCAAGGTAATTTAAATATTTTCTCATTAGAGTATGGCTTAGGCCCTGAAGATAAGTATCCTGCTGCTGTTAATCATGCGCTATATGCTTATGACTGGCTTTATGAAAATATTACTAAGTTTAATTTATCTACTGAAAATATCTTTGTAATGGGCGATAGTGCTGGTGGAAATCTTGTAACTATAATATGCCATGAACGTCAAGAAAATATGCCAAAAGCACAAATTTTGGTTTATCCTGCTGTTGATATGTATACTAAATATGACAGCAATACTAAATTTGATGAGTATAAATATCACCTAACTACCGAATGGTGCGAGCTATTTCTAAAAGCATATATAGGTGAAGACATAATGTCAGAGCCTAAAAAACTTAGACAACCTACAATATCTCCATTATTTTATAAAGATACAAAACAACCTGATACACTAATTGTAGCGGCTACTCATGATATCCTTATAGATGGGATTTATGCTTATGAAGAGAAGCTAAAACAACAAGGTACTTATGTTGAAACTCACTATGATGATGAAATGTATCATGGTTTTATTGGAGGACTTGGTGTAGTTCCATTTGAAAATCCTAAAATAGCTTTAGATAAAATAATTGAGTTTATAAATAAAAGATAAATACTGGTTAAATTATATGATTCCATTTTTTAAAACTGATAAAAAGTCTGGCGAAAAATCAGAAGAACTTATTAAAAAATTTAATGACCTACCTGCTTTTGTCGCAACTGGTGGAGAAATAGTTTTTGTCTCAGACGATTTTCATGAAGTACATCTAAGATTTAATTTAACAGATAACACCAAAAACTATCATGGCACTGGTTTTGGTGGAGCTATATACTCATCACTAGATCCAATTTATCCATTACAGTTATGTAATATTCTTGGTGATGATTATGTGGTTTGGGATTTATCAGCTAATATAGATTATCTTAGACCAATTACACATCATGTTTATGCTAGATTTTTACTATCTCAAGAGATTATCGCAAAAATAAAACAAGATATAATAGATAAAAATAAATCAGTAGTTAGCCTTCCGGTTTGTTATCAAGATAAAGATAGTAATATTTATGCTGAAGCAACTAAAACTATATATATTGCCGATCGAGAGTATTTTAATAATCGTAAAAAATAACTTAGCTAAATACATTTAATATAGATTGTCTTGTTGCATTCTTCAATAACTCAATTTCTTGTTGTGTACTATTTAGTGGTGGTAACCAGTAGATAGTATTTCCTAGTGGTCTTAATAATGCGCCTAATTTTATAGCTTCTCGATAGACATCTAAGCCAGCTCTTTTTTTATCAATATTTAAATCTGCTGCGATAACTGCTCCAATACCTCTAACGTTTTTTATAATAGGTAATTGATTTTGTAGTTCCACAAAGGATTCACCAAATTGTTTTTCAAGATCTTTAACATTGTTAAGTATATTTTCTTCTTCAAATATGTCTAATACTGCATTTGCTACTACAGCTCCTAAAACATTACCACTATGAGTATGTGAATGTAAAAAAGCTTTAGTTAACTCATCATCATAAAACATCTCATAATATTGATTTTTTGTCAAAACAATACTAAAAGGTATAATCCCAGAGGTCAATCCTTTTGATACACACAAAAAATCAGGCTTAATATCAAGATATTCATAAGCAAAAAGTTTACCCAGTCGCCCTACTCCAGTCATTATCTCATCAAAAATAATATAAATATCATTTTCCCTACACCACTTACAAAGTCTATTTAAATAATCTTTACTATAAATCAACATCCCTCCAGCACCTTGACAAATTGGCTCTACTATTAAAGCATTAATAAATTCTTTGTGTTGCTCAAGATATTGTTGCGATTTATTCCAATACACTTCAGCATCTGACCAGAGCGGATCACTTTTGCCAGTAACATACGGAATATTTTTTAACTTAAAACTATCAAATAATAATGGCTTATACGGATCAGAATATAAACCACAATCACTAACACTCATAGTTGCTAATGTCTCACCATGATATGAGTTTTCAAGACAGACAAACTTAGTCTTTTTAGTTTGATTTTGAAAACTTCTAAGGTGTATTGTCATCTTTAGAGCTATCTCTACAGCACAAGATCCATCACTTGCGTATAAAGTTTTATCCATAACTGTCAAATTACAAATTCTTTGACTAAACCTATCTATTTCATCATTTGTAGTATTTGCAAATATTGTATGCTCATATTTATCAAGTTGTTTTTTAAGTTTATCTATTATGTATGGATGTCTATGTCCAAGAGATTTACACCACCAACTTGATGTAACATCAAAAAGCTTTCTATTATCTTTTGTGTAGATATATCTCCCTTCAGTTCTATAAACATTCATAGGAGGTGATTTTTCAAAGTCTTTCATTTGCGTGCATGGATGCCATATGTTTGAGCTATACATATTGTAAACCTTTTGTAGAATATTAAGTTGACATAAATTGTACACAAGATATAAAATACTTTACAACTTTAAAACAATTTTTTATAAAAAATGACATTGGAACAAATCAAAGAAATTTACTCAAGACCATTAACAGAATTAATTTTACAAGCCTTAGAAATTCACAACAAAAACTTTGGTAATGATATTGAGTTATGCTCACTAAAAAGTATCAAAACTGGCACTTGCCCAGAAGACTGTAAATATTGTCCTCAAAGTGGCCATTACAATACTAGCATCGAAAAGCATAAACTATTAGATAAAGATAGTATATTGGCAGAAGCGAAAAATGCGAAAGATGCTGGATCCAAAAGATTCTGTATGGGTGCTGCTTGGAAACACATTCCCAAAAAAGACTTTGATCAAGTAGCTGAGATTATTACTGAAGTCAAAAATCTTGGCTTAGAAACATGTGTAACTCTTGGAAGTATCAACGCTGAGGAGGCTACTAAATTAAAAGAAGCAGGATTAGATTATTATAATCATAATCTTGATACTTCAAGAGAATTTTATCCTGAAATAATTACCACACGCAAATTTGAAGAAAGAATTGAAACTATAAGAAATGTTGCTCAAGCCGATATAAATGTCTGTTGTGGTGGTATATTAGGTATGGGCGAATCTCTAGATGATAGATTTAATTTATTACTTGAGCTATTACAATTACCCGCTGCTCCAAAAAGTATTCCTATCAATACATTAATACCTGTTAAAGGAACGCCTTTAGGAGATAAGTATACAGATGCTCAAATTGATAGTTTTGAATTAGTAAGATTTATAGCGACTACAAGAATACTATTTCCTCAAGCACGCTTGAGATTATCAGCAGGTAGAGAGAATATGTCTTTAGAGACTCAGACTCTATGTTTTCTTGCTGGCATCAACTCAATATTTTATGGTAATAAATTATTAACAGAGAATAATGCTACTGTTAATTCTGATAATTTTTTATTAGCTAAGCTTGGTTTGGAATCAAATGTCGAATTATGTTAAACCTACAAGACAAATATACTCAATATCAAAAGGATAATTTATTAAGAGAGTTAACTCCTTTTGTAAAGGATGATTCTACTATTGATTTTACAACTAGCGATTATTTAGATCTATCATCAGCACACAATCTTAAAGATGCCATAGTAACTGGTTTTGATAAGTATGGTTTTGGAAGTAAGGGATCTAATATAGTCTGTGGTTACACCGATGAGACACAGCAATTTGAATATGAGTTTGCAAAATTTGTTAACTATCCTAGAGCTATATTTTTTAGTTCAGGGTTTATGGCAAATTTAGCAGTTTATTCAACACTATTTAGTAAGCATGATAGTATCTTTGCAGATAAGTATATACATGCGTCTATTATTGATGGAATCAAACTTTCACAAGCTAAACTAAAAAGATATAAACATCAACAATTAGGTCACCTTCAAGATATATATGATGGCAAGAGCTTCACTACAACAGAAGGAGTCTTTAGTACTTCAGGATCAATTACTCAACTTGATAAGCTTGCTAAAATCACACCAGAAAAGCTTATAGTTGATGAGGCTCATAGTTTTGGGATTTTAGGTAAAAACGGTCGTGGTGCGATCAACAGCTTTCAAATAAGTTATAAAAATTGTCCTATCTGTATTTTTCCTCTTGGTAAAGCATTTGGTGGAGTCGGTGCTGTAGTTTGTACTACAGAAGCAATTGCAGAATACCTAATACAATTTGCACGTAACTATATCTATACAACAGCATTACCACCAATGATATTAAAAGCTGCTTTGATACAACTAAAAAATCTTGAAAAGGCTAATGATAATCGAGCAAAACTTCAACAAAATATCATTTTTTTTAATGAACTATGTCATGATAAAGATCTTGAACTAGTGTCTAAAGATTTATCACCTATTAGAAGTATCCAACTAAATGATGCTAATCTAGCGATTAGATTAAAGGATAAGCTCTTTGAAAATAAAATAATAGTGTCTTGTTTTAGATATCCTACAGTACCTAAAGATCAAGCTATATTGAGATTTTCACTACATAGTAATAATACCTTTGACCAAATTCATCAGGCTTTAGAAATTATCTCAAAAGAGGTCAAATATGAACATATATGATCAAGTTAAAAGTAACTTTGCAAAAGCTACAGATTACTCTAAAAACTCAACCATCCAAAATCAAGTACGCCAATTACTTTTAGAGCCGACACTAAACTACTCAAGACTAGTCAACTACAATCATACTAATAATATTCTAAATTTAGGAGTGCGTGATTTATCAGAGCCATTAGAACTTAATAGGATATTTTCAGCAAAGCAAATAGATGCCTGCGATATTGCTTTAACAAAAAACTCAAAATATACAAATATAAACACACTAAAACTTAATTTTGATACAGATCTACGTCTGCTTAAAAATAGCTATGATTTAATATTTTCAAATATGTCATTTCAATGGAGTCAAGACATAGAAATATTAATCAAGAATCTGGCAAAAAAATTAAATAATCGTGCAATTTTAGCCTTTAGCACTGTTTTGGATAACAATTTTCATCAAGTAAAAGACATACTAAGAATAAATAAAATGCACAGTAGCTCTAACATTTTAGAATTTATCAGAAAATCTGACTTAAATTGTCTACATCATGAAGATTTATATTTAGATATTAAATTCAATAACTTTAAAGAGCTAACAAATCATCTAAAATCTACGGGAGTTAATACTTATACAGGAAGCAATAATAAACCTAGCTTTTCAAATATCAAAAAGTTTCTTACAAATACTGACCGTATAAACCTTAGTTATCATATTGGTTTATTTATATGTTTTAAGGAGTAGTTTATGAAAAAGTTTTTTATAATTGGTACTGATACTGAAGTAGGCAAAACATATATATCAACCAAGCTTATTGAAGCTTGTGAGTATGAAAATATTAAATCACTTTGTTTGAAACCTGTAGCGTCTGGTAAAAACCAATTTTCAGAACTATGTGAAGATGTAGAGAGTATTCTAAATGCTTATAAGAACAAATTTACAGCAGATGAAGTAAACCTAATTTCATTCAGTGAAGCAGTTGCCCCACACATAGTAGCAGCAAAATCAAAAGTAGATATTTCAATTGAAAATCTCAAACAATTTATTGAAGATAAGTATACTCGTCGAGATTTAGATATTCTCTTTATCGAAGGAGCTGGTGGATTATTAACTCCATACTCAAATCATGCTACCCAGTTTGATCTAATAAAAGCTCTGCAAATACCAGTACTACTAGTATCAGCTATAAAAGTTGGTTGCATAAACCATACCTTACTAACTATAAATGAGTTAAATCGCCATAATATTAAATTAGCTGGTTGGATTGCTAATTGTAATGACTCAAATATCAAATATATTGATGAACAAATAAATACTATAGAAGAGATATCAGGATATAAGTGTAGTGCAAAAATTTCTCAAAATGCTGATTATTTAGATTTTATAGATTTATCCAAGATACTAATATCGCCAGAAGAAAATGAATAATTCCCTTCAGTATTCTTAATAAGAATTTCGCCATTATTTGCTAGGCCAACATAGTTACAGTTATTATAAGTTTTATCAACTAAAGCCAATGAAAACTCTTTATCTCTTAGATAATTAAGTGATTCAAATTCATTTTTAAAATATGTAAAACCTTTATTAATAAAAACTGCTAAATCTTCTTTAATAGCCTTGATAATTTGTATAGTTAGGTTAGTTCGATTGGCATGGCGTTGAGATTGTAACTTTATTGATGTCCAATCTTTAGAAATTTCTTCATTATATTGCATATTAACATTTATACCAAAACCTATAAATAGCTTCGCTCTACCATTAATTTCGGCACTAACATTTATAATAATACCAGCTATCTTTTTATCATCTACATAGATATCATTAGGCCATTTTAATTTAGCATCTAAGTTAATATTTTTTAGAACTCTTGCAATACTGATTCCAACAACTAGGGATAATCCATTAAGTTTCGATATGTCTAACTCAACTATTTCAAGCATAGTACAGTAGATATTTTTGCCAAATGGTGAAATCCATTTACGTTTAAATCGTCCAAATCCATCTGTTTGGAATTCTGAGATGAAAATTGCATTCTCACTATACTTAGCTTGATTTTCTATTGCATATTTTGAAGTTGAGTCTATAGAATAAAAATAGTTTATATCGTTAAAAACTTTGATTAATTCATCAACTTTGATTAGATCTAATTTTTCTTGGAGTCGATATCCAATCCTGGAGTTAGAAGATACTATTATTTGATAGTTATCCTTAAGTGCTTTGATATTTTTTGAAATTGCTGCTCTTGATATACCTAACTTTTGGGCAATATCTTCACCACTTACATATTTTTTATCATCTAAAAAGGTTAATATTTGCTGTTGAGTTTTGTTCATTTAACCTTGCTCTTTTAACAAAATCATAAATTGCTACTTCTATCCAAATAAACAGCTGCAGCACCAAAAACTTGGAAGTCACCTTCCGTTTCTGACCATTCTATTTTAATTTTTTTAGCTGACTGAGTAAAGGCAAATGTTTTAATCTCTTCCCACATTGCTTTTTCAAAATACTCTCTAGCTGACATTATTGATCCTGCAATTATTATCACCTCTGGATCTAAAGTATACATAATAGACTTTATTGCAACTCCAAGATGTTTACCAAATTGCTTATAGATGTCTATAGCATCGCTATCATTATTTCTTGCTCGTTTAAGGATCTCAACACCTTCAATACCTATCTTTTTTATAAAGAATTGGCCACTACAATAATCTTCCAAGATTCCATCTAAATATGGTAACATGCCAAACTCTCCTGCTCCGCAATTAGAGTCTTTTAGTAAAGAGCCTTTATTGATAATACCGCCACCAATACCCGTGCCTATTGTAATACCAACGAAATTTTCATGCTCTTTGCCCTTGCCATATAGTCTTTGACCTATAGCAAAACAATTAGCATCATTATCTATGAAAACTGGTACTTTAAACTCTGTTTCAAGTATTTCTTTCAGATGAATCTCTTGCCATGATTTGATATTTTGCACATCATATACAATTCCCTTCTCTCGATCTGCAACACTAGGAATACCAACGCCTATGCCTTCTACTTCAGAAGTGAAGACTTTTGCTATTGTATTTATGACAACATCAATAACAGATTGAGCATTATGTTCTGCATCTGGTGGAATTTTACTCAAGTAAGAATCTAATAAATTTTCTCCACATACCCTACCTGAGTTCACTTTAGTGCCACCGATATCAACACCAACCACAGTTCTATTCTTAATTTGAATTTCTTTACTCATATCACTTCAACTTATTTTTTAAATAATTCTGTTAGCTTTATAGTTTTATTATCAATTAATGGCTTAGCTGTTATGGCTACATATAAAATATATATTATAGTTAGATATACAAAACACATTCCTATTCTTAAGCCTAAGATATCTCCAATATTACCAACCACTAATGGCACTATAGCACCACCAATTATCCCCGTACAGAATATTCCTGATACTGTTCCATGATGTGATTTTAGGGAGTTCATTCCTAATGAGAAAACTCCTCCATACATTATCGATGTCAAAAAACCACAAACAGGGAAAAATATCAAAGCCATAGTAGCCGTTCCAAACAATGCTAGAGACAATGATATTAGTTGTAAGATTAGAAATACTTTCAAAATATTTTTGACATTATATAACTTCAATAAAACTATACCTAAAATACCGCCAACACATTGCATGATCCAGAATAATGCTACAGTAGTATTGCCTACAGTTTCGGTATTAAAGCCATGATAGTCACTCAAGAATTTAGAAATCCAGACACTAATTCCTTGTTCTTGACCAACATAAGCAAAGATCGCTAAGAAATATATTATTACGACTTTATTTTTTAGAAGATGTAATACAGTAGCAAAACCCTCTAATTTCTCATCTTCCTTCAACTGAACTTTTGGAAACTTAATTAAAGCAATAAATATTACTAGCAAAAACATTACAATTGCATTGAACCAATAAATAGCAACCCAACTAAAGTTTGTCCCTGTTAGCTTATTAAAAAATAGTAAAAAATAATTACTATCTCCAGAATATGGAAGATTCATAACTAAATAAGAAAGTACAAATGGACTAACAAATGATGCCCCACCAAAAAATACTTGCTGTAATACAGAGAAAAATGAGTAATTTTCCTCTCCACCAGCAACTCTTAATAAAGGCCAAAATGCTACCTGTAAAATAGCAGCCGCTGTCCCAACAGTAAATAAACTTACGATATAAGTAAGATAGCTAACTTTTAGACAGAATAAAATTGAACCCAGAGAGCCCAATAAAAAAGCAAATAAGATCATCTTTTTAGATCCATATTTCTCTAGCGCATAACCTGCAGGAATAGAAATAATATATGCTATAAAAAATGCAAAAGGTAATACCCCAGCTTGCGAAAGTGTCAAACGCAGATCGTTAGTTGCATCTGGGATTATAGGTCCTAAAATATTAGTCACAAATGATACAGCAAAAAAGCCAATCATCACGACAGATACTATTAAATAGTTTTTTTTCATAAAATTTGCCTCAAAAAATTTCTAAGTATGAACCCGTTGCCTTAAATTACCACTTAATAAAATTATAAGATAATCAAAAGCTTACTTTTAACAAATATAATACATAATTCAAGTTTATACTATTAAATAGATATTTTTATAGAGTATTTTTAATTCAAAAAATGGTAAATATACTTTTTAATCAAACATCTTTGAGTTATTACTATTACTAAAAAAATATTAAAGCTTATAATATTAACTGGAACAAAAACAATTCTGGAGATCTAAATGAAAATAGAAGATGTTAAAAAAAATGTTTTTTCGATGCCGCTAGTATCACCTACAGCAAATAGAATAGCTTATAAATTCACTAATAGAGAATATTTCATAATCGACTATATGGCTGATATAGAAATCCTAAAAAAATATGTACCAGAGCCTCTTAAGCCAACTGGTCTTGTAAAATTTGAATTCATGAAAATGCATGATGCAAATGGTTTTGGTAGTTTTAATGAGGCTGGACAACTTATCGAAGTTGAATTTGAGGGTAAGAAAGGCTTATATTCTCACATCATGCTATTAGATAATTTACCATCAATTGCAGCTGGTCGTGAAATATGGGGCTTTCCAAAAAAATATGCTCACCCTACCCTTACAGTAGATTCTGATACATTATTAGGGACAGTAAAATATAATAGTGTTGATGTAGCTTTTGGAACAATGGGATATAAATATGAAGAGCTTAATAAAGATGCTATCAAAAAATCGCTAGAAGAAACCCCTAACTTCTTACTTAAAACCATACCTCATGTTAATGGTAGAGATGTAAGTATTTGTGAACTTGTTAAATACCATGTTAAAGATGTGACTGTAAAAGGTGCATGGACTGGGCCTGTAGATTTACAAGTATTTAACCATGTTCAAGCGGCTCTTCATCATTTACCAGTTTTAGAAATTGTCAAAGGCTCTCACTTTATCGCTGATGTTACATTAGGCTTTGGTGAAGTAGTTTTTGATTATCTTAAGTAGTACTTTCCTAGATTCTTTTTAAAATTGTTCTTATATTTTTTGATAGTATTATTATTGTAGCTACTATGACTATACCTATGACAGTATAAATTAATCTAGATAAGCTTATCTCATACCCGGATAAATGTGCTAACTTTAGGAGCATTGCAATAAATATTGTCAGAAAGAATACATAGCTTCCATAATGCTTAATAATACAACATATAGTAAAAAATGTTGTTATAAACAAAATCATCCAAATGGTATAAGCATTTGATAGATATATAGCTAAAGGTATAGCAAATAATGATCCTATTATAGTACCTATCAAACGATGCTTAATAGCTGTAGATGATCTAATTACATCCGGTTTAAATATTAATAAAACTGTCATAGGTACCCAGTATCCTATTTCAATGTCAAAGTAAATCGATATAAAATTACCTATAATTAAACCAAGTGATAAACTAACCGCATAAATAGTAGAATCTATATCAGGCAGTATTCTTATACTTCTATAATTATCATCAAAAGTATCTTTTATACTTATTTTTTTTAGAATAAATACCAAAACTATTATAAATACTAATGCTCCTATTAGTGTAAATAATCCTATGAGTATTGAATCTTTAACATTAGCATTAAATCCAGTTCCTATGACATACATATCAGCAATAAAGAGAATGCCATTAGCAAAAACCAAATCTGATTTTGCAGTATAGCCAATCAAAAAAGAAAATCCTAATAGTATAAGTGAACTTGTAATTAAATCATGTGAATAATAACTACCTAAAGATATTGCTATACTCATACAAAATATAAATAATACTCCTGCATATAGCCTAAATTTAATACTATGATTGCGTATTGAAACTTGATGAAGTGCTACTACAAAACATCCTAATGCTGCAAATAAGCCGTAAATATTTTGTAGGTCTAAGACAACTTGTAAAACTGTAAAAAAACCTATTACCAAAGAGGCAGTAATGCCTAAGATAATACTGTTCTTTTTAAGACATATATATTTTGACATAAAGCATCGCTGATCTAAAATAATATAAATTATATATATGATTACTACTATTAATCTATTATTTTTTATTTATATGTCATATATCTGATGATTAGTGATATATAATAACATTATGTAATTAAAATATTTTTGTTAGGAGATTTTTATTATGTCAGTTAAAAATAAAGTGACTTTAATTACCGGAGCTGCATCAGGTCTTGGACTAGGTATGGCGACAGAATTTGCAAAACAAGGAGCTAAAGTTGTAATTGCAGATTTGGATTTAGAAAAGTCGCAAGAAGTAGCTATAAATTTATCATCAAAATATGATGTAGAAACTATGGCTGTACAAATGGATGTAACAAATGAAGACCAAGTAAAATCAGGTGTAGATCAAACTGTTAAAAAATTTGGTCGTATTGATACTGTGATTAATAACGCAGGTATTCAAATAATATCACCTATAGTAGATTTTAGTGTATCAGCTTGGAAAAAATTATTTGATATTCATATGACTGGTACATTACTTGTAACTCAAGCAGCTATGAGGCATATGATTGAACTAAAAACTGGTGGTAGAATTATAGTTGTAGGTTCTGTTCACTCAGTTCTTGCATCAAAAAATAAAGCTGCGTACGTAGCAGCAAAGCATGCTCAAGTTGGCTTTGTCAGAGCTCTTGCTAAAGAAGGTGCTGAGCATAATATATCTTCAAACCTAATTGGCCCCGGGTTTGTGCTAACTCCATTAGTAGAAAAACAAATACCAGAACAGGCAAAAGAGCTAAACATCAGTGAAGAAGAAGTGGTCAAAAATGTTATGCTTGGTGGTACTGTTGATGGTGAATTTACAACTGTTCAAGATATTGCTGATACAGCTATATTCTTAGCTGGATTCAAAACGAATGCTTTAACAGGTCAGAAGATTTTGGTAAGTCATGGTTGGGGAATGTAAACAAAGCTAATACTTCTGTGATATATTTATAATCATATTAATTTTATTCTAAAACTGTAGATGCCTACAAATTCAAATATAAGACAAAAACTAGGTCAACTAATTATGCTGGATTTTCGCTATTGGGGTGAAGATTCAAATAATCAACGTATACCTTTTACAAAAACCAATGATATCGTCAATAAGATCTTCCAAGATTATAACTTAGGTGGTTTTATCCTTTTTAGAGAGAATATTCAAAATAATGAGCAAGTCATCTCTCTATTAAGAGATCTTCAAGCTAACACTAATACACCAATATTTTTCGCTACAGATCAAGAAGGTGGTAGAGTTAATCGCTTACAACAAGGTACTAGTGGCTGCGGTAATATGGCACTAGCTGCGACAGATAATCCTAGTAATGCTTACACTATGGCTAAAATAATTGGTGATGAATTATATTCTTTAGGTATCAATATTAATTTTGCTCCAGCTGTAGATGTCAACTCTAACAAAAATAATCCTATTATTGGTGTAAGGTCTTACTCAGATAATCCCAATGTAGTTACTGACTATGCCAAAAATGCGATAAAAGGTTATCATGATGCTAAAATCATCGACTGCATTAAGCACTTCCCTGGTCATGGTGATACTGCAACAGATAGTCATTTAGGTAATGTAATCTTAGATAAAACTTTGAAAGAATTACAGACAACAGAACTACTACCTTTTAGTAAACTTGCTAGAGATTGTAGTATGATAATGACAGCTCATATTAGTGTACCAGCCCTAGATGATACCCAGTACCAATCAGTTTCAACAAGTGAAAATATTTATGTGCCAACTACTCTTTCTTATAAGATAATAACTAAATTACTAAAACAACAAATGAAATTTGATGGTCTAGTAGTATCTGATGCTATGGATATGCATGCTATTGCTAAACACTTTGGAACTATTGAAGCTTCAAAATTAGCTATCTTAGCTGGTATTGATATTTTATTAATGCCTGTTCGAGTATGGTCAGAAAGTGATCTTTATAAGTTAGAAGAGCTTTTTTGTGAACTAGAAAACGAATATAATCATAATCCTAATTTTGCTAATGCAGTTGATAATGCCTACACGAATATTACTGATTTCAAAGCAAAACATAAACTCGATGAAAGTTTAATATTCAAACTCTCATACGATGAGCAATTAAAATATGCTAATCAAATAGTTAATTGTAGTAAACATCAACAGATATCTTTAGATATAGCTAAGCAAAGTACAACTGTAGTTAAAAATTCAGGTATTATTCCATACGATCTCAATAAGTTAAAAAATATCTTGGTTGTAGATAGTGATAGCCAACGTATGGCAGATTTTCATAATGAGTTACAAAAAATAGTATCAAAAAATAGCTATACTACTATAATAAACTCTGAAAATATTAATAATCAAGATATTGAAACTAGTATCGAAAATGCTGATATAGTTTTGCTAATTTCAGCAAACCTGCGTGAATATAATCAGATTTATAGTTATATAACTTCTATAAAGCCAGAGCAAACTATAAATATCGCAGCACTTACCCCTTATGACATTAGTTATATAGATAATATTATTAATTATGTTTGTATTTATGGTGCAACTTCTATAGATCAAACAAATTATACAAAGACTTCACTAAAGATTAATATTCAAGCAGCATTAGAAAATATTTTTAACGGTAATATTCCAACAGGAAAATTACCTGTTCAGATTTAATATCTTAAACTGTTTTTGAACCAAAGAATTCATAATGAATATTTTTTTCTCTAACGCCATTTTTTAATAACTTTTCATGTATATAAAGCATAAATTCTTTAGGTCCACAAAAGAAGTATTGAGCATCATTCTTACCTTCACTAATGTGTTGTTGGACAGTATCTATACAGACTAGTCCTTGCTTTGCATCAGATCCAGAATTATCTTCATAGAAGAAAATAGTTTTAAGTCTTGGGTTCTCACTTGATAGTTTTTCTAACAGCTTAGCAAAAGGATGTTCATTTTTGTTTTTCTTACCACAAACAAAAAGTACTTGTCTTCGATTTTGTGTTTTTAGCTCCGATAAAAGCATACTCATTAAAGGTGTAATACCGATTCCTGCTGAAATAAAAACTATCGGTTTATCAAGATTTTTATTTACTTCCAAGAAAAATTCGCCGCAAGGAGGTGCTATTTCTATTTTGTCACCAACTTTTATCTCATGCGATAGGTATTGAGATACATAACCTTGCCCCTCTTGTTTAACTGTTATTCTTAGATAATCCTCACCAGTAGCTGAAGAAATACTATAATTTCTCATAGTAGTCATTCCATTATATGGAACTCTAACAGTAATATATTGTCCTGGTTTGAAATCATATCTTCTGAAAAGATCATTTTTAAAATAGAAAGAATATGTATTTATACTCTCATTTTCTTTTTTGATTACCTCAAACTCTTTAAAATTATTCCAACCATACTGCTCTAAATTCTCCTCGTATATTCTCTTTTCACGATTAATCAAAATTTCAGCTAATAAATTGTAGGCTGCTGTCCAAGCTATAACTATGTCATCATTATCATTTAAGTCTAGGACTTCTTTAATTGATTCGATTAAGTTAGAACCTACTATTGGATAATGCTCTGTTTTGATTTGTAATGATGCATGTTTTTGGGCTATTAGCTCTACTGCATTGCCTAAAACTTCAAGATTCTCAATATTTTTTGCATAAGCCAAAATTGCTGCAGCTAAAGCTTCTGGTTGAGATGAGTTTTTTTGTCTTGAGGTATTAAAAAACTTTTTAACTTCGGGATTATGCTTAAACATTCTATCATAGAAATGTTTTGTTAAAGCAACTCCATTTTCTTCTAAAACAGGAATTGTTGCTTTTATAGTATCTATATTCTTTTGGCTTAACATAAGATATTTCCATATACTCAAATTATAATATGCATTATATATGCATATTATAATTTATGCAAATTTATCCTATACTTTGGAAACATCTTTTCTAAAATATTTTGTATGAATTTAACTTCTTTTACTGATTACTCTCTTAGAATATTAATAATTTTAGGATCAAATCCCAAACAAAAATATAAAACTAAGGATCTTGTAGAGTTATTAGATATTAAACTTAATCATGCTACTAAAATCATTAATAAACTATCCAATCTCAACTATATAGAATCATATAAAGGTAGGTTTGGTGGTGTATCAATTTCTAAAGCTACATACAATATCAAATTATCAACTATTGTCAAAGAACTAGAACCAATGAACATTGTAGAATGTTTTGATAAGGATAAAGCAACCTGTCCATTAATACCAAACTGTAAACTTAAATTTATACTAAATCAAGCAAGCAATGATTTTATAGCGAGATTAAATGACTATAGATTTATTGATATATGCAATATCATGCCCCCAAATCAAAATAACGAATAAGTCTTTAAACTATATTTTTATATCTTCACTAGCAACTATCGTCGCATTATCTTGACTAGAGATTATATAGAACTTACTTGGATTTAGTTGTTTTTTATAATCATCAAAAGCTAGAGGGCTATGCTCTTTAGGCTTATTTTTTACAACAAGAATATTTAACTGATTTGAGTCATTCCAATATTTAACAAATTTATCAAATTTCATTAAATATTTATCTACATTCGATTTAGGGAACTGTCTAACATCATCTAACTCTCCCTCATCATTTATAATAATTACATTACGTTTAGTGTAGAAGATAATATCATAAAAGCGATCACTCTCAAAAACTTGAGCATTTGGATATTTCTGATATATTTTAGATATTTCTTGAGCTGTCTTATATTTAGAGCTTGTATCAAAATAATCTCCCAATAAATAACCTAAATTTGCAACAACCATCATCATCATACAAATATAAGCAACTAATTTATTTACTGAAAAAGCATTTAATTCTTTGATTAATTTAATCGTGATTACAGTAGCTATTATTGCAATCGCTAATAATATTAAGATATATATAGAGCCAAAACTCCAATACTGAGGAAGACATAAAAGAGCCACAGCAACGATAGGTAGCAAAGCAAAAATAAGGATAATAAATTTAAAGCTTATACTATCCCACTTATCAAACTTTTGTAAGTCTATACTCTTAAAGTGCATAGCTACAAGTATTGATAATGGTAATATTAATGGTGCTAGATAACCAAATAGAAAAGATTTAGAAATCCCAAAAAATATAAATATAAATGTTGCCCAAATAAATAAAAACCACTTATCTGAATTTTGCTTACGATTTTTAAAAGCTTGTTTTGAGAAGAAACTCTTAAGAATTTTAGGTAAAAACAGAGTCCAAGGAAAAAAAGCTCCCATAATTGCTAACAAATAAATAATTTTAGAAACTTCTCTATTTTGCTCATCTGTTGAAAATCTGAGTATTTGTTGAACTACTATGTAGTAATAAGCAAAATTAGGATGATACTGTTCAACTGCAAATATCCATGGTAACGAAATAACTGCTACAATTACCAAACCTAAGTAAAGCCTAATATCAAGTAGCCTTTTATACTGTCCCATAATAAGAGAATATATACCTACTATAGCCATAGGAAAAACTATTCCCATCAATCCCTTGGTCATAACCGCTAACCCAGCAAATACAAAGGCTAAAGTAAGCCAATATGTACTTTTCTTGTAATCATCATATTTAAGGCTTACCCAATAGCTAAGCATAGTCATATTTAAAAATACAGCTATAGCCAAGTCCATGTTCAGATATCTACCAACAAATAGAAATAAAACTGTACTTAAACTTACTCCTACTGATAATAGTGCTGTTTGACGGCAATCTAATACTTTGCGTACTGTTATATATGTAAAAATTAAACATACACCTAGTAATACAGGGTTTACAAGTCTTGCGCCCCATGTATTCTCGCCAAAGATGCTCATAAATATACAAGTAATCCAATATACTAGTGGCGGCTTGTGAAAAAATATCATTCCATCAATATATGGAACTATAAAGTTATGGTTAGCGAGCATCTCTCTTGCTACTTCAGAATACCTAGTTTCATCAGGAGCATAAAAATTAGCTACACCATACATACAAAAAGCTACAATAATCGTAGCTAAAATTAGCAAAATATCTTTAAATTTGTTATTCATGGAGATTAATTAGTTCTGATTTTCCTGGAAGAATTTTTTAGTAAGACAAATAGTTTTTTCGATATCTTCATCACTATGTGCAATTGATATAAAGCCTGCTTCATAAGCAGATGGCGCTAGATATACACCATTATCAAGCATATATGCAAAATATTTATTAAACATTTTAAGATTAGTTTTACCTAAATCTGTAAATGTATTGACAGCAACTTTTTCATTACAGAAAAATAGTCCAAACATTCCACCTAAATATTTCGCATGGAAATTAAAGCCATAGGCTCCAGCAGCTTCATTCAACCCATCAACTAACTGTTTAGCTTTAGCTTCCAATCTGACAAAGAAGCCCTCTTGTGAAACTTTTTCTAATGTTTTGATACCAGCTGCCATAGCAATTGGATTCCCTGATAAAGTACCTGCTTGATATACTGGTCCAGCGGGAGATACTTTTTGCATAATTTCTTTACGACCTCCAAAAGCGCCTACTGGCATACCACCACCAATCACTTTACCTAATGTTGTTAAATCAGGCTTCACATTATAAATACTTTGAGCACCACCCAAAGCAACTCTAAAACCAGTCATCACTTCATCAAAGATAAGTAAGCTATTATTTTCATCACATACTGCTCTAAGCTTAGCTAAGAAATCATCTTGTGGGAAAATCATATTCATATTACCCGCGATTGGCTCAACTATGATACAAGCAATTTCATTTTTGTATTTTTCAAAGAAAGCTTGTATTGAGTCTATATCATTGAAGCTAGCAACTAAAGTATCCTTAACTACATCTTCTGGTACACCTGGAGAATTTGGCTGACCTAATGATAGTGCTCCAGATCCAGCAGCTACAAGAAACTCATCCGCATGTCCGTGATAGCAGCCTTCAAATTTGATAATTTTATTTCTACCTGTATATGCTCTTGCTAATCTAATAGCACTCATTGTCGCTTCAGTACCCGAATTTACAAATCTAACTTGTTCAATATTTGGCATAAGCTCTACTATTTTTTTAGCAAGCTCAATCTCTTGTTTACAAGGAGCGCCATAACTTAGACCATTTTTTAGCTGACATTGTATAGCTTCAAGGACATCATCATCACCATGACCTAAAATCATTGGCCCCCACGATCCGATATAATCTATATATTTGTTCCAATCAACATCATATAAATAAGCACCTTTCGCTGATTTTATGAATCTTGGGAATTCTTGTCCAACACTTTTAAATGCTCTAACTGGAGAGTTGACTCCGCCAGGAATATATTGCTGCGCTTCTTGGAATAAACTTTGAGAGTTAATTTTATTCTCCATGTTCTTGTTCCTGCCTCATTTTATTTATTTTTTTCTCGACTGCTTGCATTAATAAGCTTGCAGCATTAACTTTTGTAGCTTTATAAATTTCTTGAATGCCTGTTGGGCTAGTAATATTTACTTCTGTTAGTTTATCTCCTATCACATCTAAACCAGCAAAGATTACACCCTCTTTCTTTAATTTCTTGGCAACTTTTTTAGCTATTTTATAGTCTTGTTCCTGAAGCTCCCTTACTTCAGCTCTAGCTCCAACTGCTAAGTTACCGCGATTATCGCTATCACTAGGAACTCTAGCCAAGAGATATTTAATAGGTTCTCCATTTACTATCAAAATTCTCTTATCGCCATCTTTAATTGCTTCTTGATAATCTTGTACCATTATATATCTGGTTTCATGATGAGTTAGAGTTTCAAGGATGACATTTTTGTTTTTATCGCCATCTTTGATTCTGAAGATAGAGCTACCACCCATTCCATCAAGAGGCTTAACAATAATATCTTTATGCTCTGCGTAAAATTGATTAATCTGCTTATAGCTTCTAGTTATCAGAGTGTTTGGTGCAAATTTAGGATAATTTGAAATAGCTACTTTCTCATTTAAATCTCTAAGTGCTTGTGGATTATTTACGATTAACACCCCATGTTTTTTTGCCAAATCAAGCATATATGTCACATATATATACTCCATATTAAATGGTGGATCTTTGCGCATAAATATACAATCAAGATCTAATAGTGATAAATCATGATGTTGAGATAATATTTCATACCAAGATTCTTTTGCTTTATGGATTTTTATCTTAAGCGCATCGCCTTTTGGCTTACCATTGATTATGGATAAATCATTCAAATAAAAAGTATAAATTTCCCAGCCTTTATCTTGAGCTGCTTGTAGCATCATATACGTGCTATCTTTTGAAATATTAAAAGAGTTTAAGTTATCTATTATAAATCCTACTTTCATTATTTATCCTATTTTATACCCGATATATTTATCTAAATCTTTACCATTCAAAATATCTGCAATATTTAACATTTTCTTGTTGGGAAATTGTAATTGCTTAAATCTGATTATCTTGTCATTTGTAGCAATATCAAAACCATTTTTAGTTATATCTATAATTGCTGTAACTTTATCATTTGTCGATTTTTCAAGTATCTCAAAATCACCTACTTTGACTTGCTCGCCCTCTAGCATAAAAAATGCTGATGGCCATGGAGTAAATGCTCTAATATGACAACTAATTTCTTTGGCAGATTTTGTGAAATCTATAAGACCTTCTTGCTTAGTAATCTTATGTGCATAAGTAGGCTCACCTTGCTGAGGCTGCGACTTAATCGTATCAATATTTTCTAGAGTTTCTAATAATGGTTTTATTGATAGTTTAGCAAATTTATTATGTAGTGATTGTGATGTATCTGTATCTTGTATCTTAATCTCTAGAGTATTCAATATATCTCCAGTATCAAGTCCAGCATCCATTTGCATTATACAGATTCCAGTTTTAGAGTCTCCTGCTTGAATTGCTCTCTGGATAGGTGCTGCGCCACGCCATTTAGGAAGTAATGAAACATGAATATTTAAACAACCATATTTAGGAATATCCAAAAACTCCTGAGGCACTATAATTCCGTAGGCTATCACAACTATGACATCTGGTTTTAATTCTCTAATTTGCTCAAGTACTTGAGGATCTTTCTTAAAAGACGATGGTTGAAGAACAGTTGTGTTGTTGGCTATAGCGACTTCTTTGACAGGTGAGAATTGTATTTTCTTACCACGCCCTTTTGCTCTATCAGGCTGAGTAAGCACCGCTTGAATATTATGCTGCGATTGGTATAGGTCTTTTAAAACTTGTGCTGAAATATCAGGAGTTCCAGCAAAAACTATATTTAACTTTTTCACACTTATCCTCTAAATCCGAAGGCTCTTAGCTGAACATTATTATGCTTGTCGATTGATGAGCATACATATTTTAATTTAAATATACCATTGTCAGCAGCGATCGCCACAGCAACTTTTAAATCTTCAGCGCAAAGCATTTCTTTTGTTTGAGCTAGTGACTTAATATGTCCTACGACATTTATAACACCAACACTATTATTCAAATTATCTTCACGTCCTAACTTCGTAGTAATCACTTCACTCTGATCTATTTTTTGTAACTCAACAAAGTTATGACCAGGCAAAAATATACCTTTTGGCTCATTTTGGAAATCGCTACCAAAAGCTTTTATACAAATAAATAATAAAATTGCACTAATAAAAGTGTATAAGATATTTTGATACATTTTTGTCATATCTAATCTCTAAAAGCATATGCCCGTAATTGAACACTACTTAATTCAGTAATTTGCCCCTCTGGGAACAGACAAACATATCTTATCTCATGTGCTCCATTTTGAGCAGCTAATTTTGCAGCTTCTCTTATATTTTCATTACATAGTTTTTGGAAATCTCTCTCTTTATCCACACCTATTACTACTCTTATTTCACCTATGCTATCTTGTGTATCTGTCTGATAGCGTAAATTGAAAATCTTGACTCGGCTTGGGTCTGTCGCAGGTAGCTTTGCACTATATTTTGATAAATAGATACCTTTGGGTTCAGGGGTATTCTTAGAAACAAAAAAATATATACAAGATATAAAAACTATAAACAATACACCAACATACATCAAATTTTGACTGAATCGACTCATTAAAAATTAAATATTACTCTAAACTAGCTAGATTTTAACACATCTAGTCTATATTGGCTAAATATTAAGTTATTCAGATAAGTATTAGAAACAAATTGAAAATCATAATTAAAACAATTATCATATTTATAGATTTAAATATATATATTTTTCAATATGTTATCTATCACAAGTTTTTTAAAAGTAATTTCTGATAAAAATAGATTAATTATTTTATATGTATTGAACAAAAATACTCTTTGCGTATGTGATATCCAAAAACTTATCTCATTAACTCAAGGAGCGTTATCAATACAGCTAAAAAATCTTGTAACTGCTGGGTTGCTAGAGTCTTTTAAACAAGGCAAATGGGTGTTTTATAAACTAGATAAAAATATTCCGGAATATCAGTTAAATATTTTAAATGAGCTTTTCAAAAAAATAGATAAAGACGAAGAAATTCAACAAATAATTTCTAAACTAGAAATTTCTGAAATTTGTAAAATTTAAGGAGTAATAAATGAAATTAAAGTTTCTCGATAGGTTTCTGACCTTATGGATTTTTTTAGCTATGATTGTGGGTATCATTATTGGATATACTCTACCCGAAGCTAAAAATTTTATATCAAAATTTGATATCGGATCAGGTAATTGGTTGATTGGACTGGGTCTAATTGTGATGATGTATCCACCACTAGCAAAAGTTAAATACTCAACAATACCTAAAATATTTAAAGATACTAAAATTTTGCTTTTATCTTTAATTCAAAACTGGCTGATTGGTCCTATTCTGATGTTTATTTTAGCAGTTGTTTTTTTCCATGATCAACCTAGCTTTATGATAGGACTAATTTTAATAGGGCTAGCAAGATGTATTGCCATGGTAATTGTGTGGAATGATCTGGCTAAAGGATCTAGAGAATATTGTGCTGGACTAGTTGCATTTAATTCTATTTTTCAAATAATATTTTATGCTGCTTACGCATATATATTTATTACAGTTATTCCAAAACTACTGGGATTTGATACGAACATCAATATAAATATATCAATGTTAGATATAGCAAAAAGTGTCGGAATATATCTAGGAATACCTTTTGTAGCTGGAATATTAACTAGAGCTATCTTAATCTCTAAAAAAGGTGAACAATGGTATATAGATAAATTCACTCCAGCGATATCACCTCTGACATTGATCGCCCTACTATTTACTATAGTGCTGATGTTTACTACAAAAGGAAATCAAATAATTAACCTACCATTTCAAGTAATCAAGGTTGCTATTCCGCTTTTGATATATTTTTTGATAATGTTTAGCATATCATTTTTTATGTCATATAAAGCTAAAGCAACTTATGAGCAAGCCGTATCTTTGAGTTTTACAGCAGCTTCAAATAATTTTGAGTTAGCTATAGCAGTTGCAATCTCAGTATTTGGCATAAACTCTACTGAAGCTTTTGTCGGTGTAATTGGTCCTCTAGTTGAGGTGCCTGTTTTGATTGGTTTAGTAAACGTGGCTTTGTGGTTGAATAAAAGATATTTTAATTAAGCCAATTCTGCAATATTATTAAGAATATAATACCTAAATTATACATCTTCTATGCCATACGTATATCTAGTTATAGCTATAATCACTGAAGTCCTTGGAACAGTTTCATTACCATTATGCAATGGTTTTACAAGGATTGTTCCTTCACTATTTGTTTTGATATTTTATGGACTTTCGTTTTACTTTTTATCATTATCATTAAAATATATGAATATTGCTTTTGCGTATTCTGTATGGTCAGCATTTGGAATTATTCTAATAGGAATTATAGGATATCTATTTTTTAGGCAAAAGTTGGATTTACCATTTATCTTAGGAACACTGTTTATACTTATTGGAACTATTATTATTTGTGCGTACTCAAAGACTATTATGCATTAAGTTTATAATTTTTATTTCTTGTATTTAATTTCCCAACAATTATGGATATTTTTGTTAGATAAAAAATCTCTTGATAAACATTTCTTATCAATATTTTCACAGTCAAATTTAGCAATTATCTCTGATGACATTTTGAAGCGACGATAATTATTAGAGAAATATAAGACTCCATCTTTTTTGAGAGAATCCATAGCTAAATTTATAAGTAACTCATGATCTCTTTGAATATCAAGAATATCATCCATACGTTTAGAGTTTGAAAATGTTGGCGGATCTAAAAATATCACATCAAACTTCTCGCTGTTTGATTTTAACCAGCTAATACAATCTGCCTGAATAAAATTATGCTTTTTAATATCTAAATTATTTAATTCAAAATTATTCTTACCCCACTCAAGATAAGTATTAGACATATCTACACTTGTAGTTTTTGCTCCCTTTAAAGCAGCATGAACACTAGCTGTACATGTATAACTAAATAAATTCAATAAAGTCTTATTTTTTGAAGCCTTTGCCACAAGCTGTCTAATTTTACGGTGGTCTAAGAAAACACCAGTATCTAAATAATCATCAAAATTCACATAAAATTTAGCATCAAATTCATTAATAACATGAAAGTTATTTTTGTCATTATTTTTTTGATACTGCTCTTTGCCTTTTTGACGTTGACGAACTCTTGTATGTATATTCTCGTATTGAATATCTAGAGTTTTATGTATCTGATATATAGCTTGATAGAATCTTTGTTTAGCCATATTTTGATCAATAGTAGCATCGGCACGATACTCTTGTAAAAACACATGCTCGCCATATATATCAACAGCTACAGCAAAAGTTGGAATATCAGCATCATACAAACGATAACATTCTACTCCTGACTGCTTTAACCATGGTTTTAGGTTTTTAAGATTCTTCTTTAACTTGTTAGAAAAATCTACATGCTCATCTGACTTTTGTGCACTTGCTTCAGCTATACGAATATTTTTCTCAAGCTGGCTTTCATGTTTAAATCTTGCATGCTCATTTATATCAAACTGATACAATACTGTTTCAATAGCGCCATTATAGAATTTATTCTTCTTAGTAGTACGTAGCTGCATTTCTTTAATTGACTCACCGAAACTTGTCAAAATCGCAACTTTCCAACCATAAAAGTCTTGAGATAACCTATCACCGAAACCATTAAATATGTCTAAAAGTTCATCAAGCTGATCACCATATAAACGCTCACCATAAGGAGGATTTGTAACTATCAAACCTTCACTTTCAAACTCATTTTCAAGATCACGGATATCTTGTCTTTTGATATTGACAACATCTTCAACACCTGCTTGATAAATGTTTCTATCAGCCTTATCTAAAACATTATTATCAATATCATAGCCTTGAATAATTGCATTTGTTGGCTTTTGAGCTTTTTTTGCTATTTCTAATAAGTTACTCCATAAGTCTTCATCATGAAGCTTTGAATTGAATAGCTTAAATTCTTTATTTAACAACACAGGAGCTATATTTTTTGCAATAAGAGCAGCTTCAATAAGAATAGTCCCAGAGCCACACATTGGATCAATCAATATAGGCTGTTCTTTTTTAAGCTCATCTAACCACCCTGCTTTGATAAGTATCGCTGCTGCTAAAGATTCTTTTAGAGGTGCTTGACCCTGAAACTGTCTATAACTACGCTTATGTAAACTCTCTATATTTAAGCATAAAAACACATTCACATACTGCTTATGTAAGTGAAGTTTAATGATATTATCTGGATTATCAGTATCAATACTTGGTCGTTCATTAGTTTCTCTACGAAACTGATCGACTATAGCATCTTTTGTTTTTTGCGAAACGAACATAGTATTATTGAAATCATAATGCTTACCTGAGATTATGATTTTAAAAGCTGTGTTAACATCAAAATAATCTAACCAATTTATTGATGATATGAAATCATATAAAGCTTGCTGATCTGTAACTTTTTGAGTAGCTATTTTTAGCATAACTTGGCTTGCTAGATGAGAGTAAATACAAACTTTGTAGGCATCTTCAAAAGATCCCTCAAACTCAACTCCAGCAAATTTTTCAGATGATGATATGCCTAACGCATCTAGCTCATCTTTTAATAAAAGCTCGATACCCTTTGCACAGCTAGCGAAAAATGTAAAATTTTGCATAAGAAATTATAAAATATAAAATATGTGTTAAATGATATATTAATTCAAATAAATAACAATTAATAAGCGAAAATCTATTGATTTTATAAGATATAAAATTATAATATCTATTCTAAATACTCGCATAGCTCAGTTGGTTAGAGTACTACCTTGACATGGTAGGGGTCACTGGTTCGAATCCAGTTGCGAGTACCATAACTTATATTAACTCTCTATATGGTTCTAAATACTTAAAGTTCTCTACATATACATATTTATAATTGACATTATTAATATCGATAAGATACTATAAAGCAAATTATTGAATCCAGAAATTTTTATTAAAAAAATAATGTTCAAACAGATTAAAAAATTAAAATTACTTATCCTATACATATTTATTATAACAATATTTTCCTCATGTGTTATTTATAAAGATGGTTACGATAACCTTATTTCAAACACAATCACTTATCAGGAGATGAAAGAACCTTCTTTCGGAAAATTTAGCATAAAATTTCCCAATTCTGAAATTACTCTAGATTCAAAAGATGCCTCAATAGAATGGACTTGTCCAGCTCCAACGGTAGTACCATCAGCACTTATATCTAATATACCTTATAATAGAGAAAAAGAGACTTTAAGATGTATCGCTGTTGGTGGTTGCGATACTTATTCAGCCACTGCAATACGTCAGAAATCTTCTAATAAATGGTCTATAGAAGATGATAAAGTTGCTGTTACATATACACAAAATGCAACTGTACCAATATACAATAATACAATTAATAGTTCAGGAGATACTAAACTTAGTATCATTTGCGTACCAAAATCTCAAGTTGACTATTGGGAATAGGCAAACTTTGATAAATATAAAATAAGGAATGATAGATTATGAAAAAAGTTACAATTAAAAGCTTACTTACATTAACAGCAATGACGCCATCAATATTATTTGCTTCTTTTGAAAGTGTAAGTGATAGCTTTAGTACAGTATCCAACTCAGCCCAAAAGACAGCTGAGGTATCAAATCAAACTCAAGCAAATATAGATAAAGCAAAAAATTTACCTAATAGTTATGATTCTGATGCGAAGCAATATGCGACACAAGAACTTGATAAGCATACAAATAATAGTATATCTAAGACTCAACAAGCATCTAATAATATAACCCAAACTAGAGATACTATAGCTAAAACAAGCAAATCATTAAATAATCTTTTTTCATAAGATTTAAATATTAATAAACCCAATACTCTAAAAAAATACTTTGGCTCAATTTGCTTACTTGCTATACTAAAATTATTAGATTTATTTATACTAGTAACCAATAATGTCTACCCCACTAACGATAGAATTATTCAATGAGTCTACAACTTTAGATTTACAAGTTAATGAACTAACCATCAAATCAGCTATTAATGAACTCTTTGAAGTTAGCCTTAGCTGTGGTGTTCCAGTTAGTGATGATCTACTTGCAAAGTTAGATAACTATGCAGATTTTACCCTAAGCATAAATGGCGATTTCGGTAATCCTAAATTTGAATTAGAATTACAATCTTATGATATTAATTATCAACCTAATACCGATATTCAAATCTTAGAACTTAAACTAACAGATAGATATGCTAAGTTTAGAAAACTAGACCATAAAGGAGCTTTTTATTATCATAATCTCAATGATATTTGGTTAAAGTTTTATGATGGGTTTAAAGATAGACTTAATAGAAAAATATCAGATAATATATTATTTGACTCTAATAATACTGACAAATACCCTACCCATCCTATTTATGTACAATATAATGAAACACATTGGAATTTCTTAACTAGAACTCTGCTAGAGCACGGTGTTAATTATAACTTTGTTGCTAGTCAAGATGGTTTTAATTTTGTTATGTATAATACTAATGAAGATATAACTAAATTTATCCAAAGTGACAAATCTAATAGCATAGATGAACTTTATAGTTACAATCTCAAACTCGATGCTAATATCAAAAATAAAGATGATACGGTTCTAGCTTACAATATTATCCCAGCAAAATCTGGGTATGTGGCAAATAAAGATATTAAAGACTTTTGTAATTATCATAATAAAGAAAAACAACGACCTACTCTTCGTCCCAAGAAATTCATAAAAAATATTAACTTTATTCATCATAATCCATATACTCCTGAAAGTTTTTTGATTAGTAAAGCGACTTTGGATTCTAAATTCCCTATAACTCAAGACTTTAAATCTAGATTTAATACTCTTACTCAATCACAATTAGATGAATGCTTAGATACACAAAAGAATGTATTAAGTAGCTTAGATGCTGAACAGCTTATTTGTAATATTAGTAAGGTATTTTTATTGGCTGGGGCTAAACTAGATATATCTGGCAATAACAAACTTGAATCTAGAGAACATATTGTAACTTCAAGTTTAGTTAAGTTATCAGCTAGTACATCAACCGATAAAGTTATTGGAGCTACTCCTAAAAAGAACTACAATGTTATAACTACACTAATATCTCAAGATATTCATATAGACTATCATCAAGAAGCTCCCGAACAACCGCAGATTAGTAGTTTAGTGGGAGTATTTCCATATCTTGCCGAGTCTAGTACAAATCATGATGTAGTTGATCCTGATGATATAGGTAATGTTAGAGTTAAATTACCTCTAGATTACGAAGTTTGCCCTAATAATGAAAAAGATATTCGTTATTATGTACCCCGTATATCAGATTATGGAGATACTAACTCTAGTCATAGTGTACAGTTATATCGAGAAAGTGAGCTACTATTGATGTTTATAGATGGTAATCCTAACAAACCGATTATTTATGGTGCTTTATCACATGGTCAAACATCTGACCAATCAATGAAAGATCATCATAATAGACATGTTAAAGAATGGGGACAAGGCTCTGGTTTTGGATATTCATCTGATGCTAAAGGTACTAATGATATATTTATCAAATCTCAACATAATGATGGTATAGCTTGGGTAGCTCAAAGTAATCATGGTTCTAAGAATGAATTATCTTTAGATCAGCTATTTGCTAGTACTTCAAATAGAAGTGATTCAGCTACTGGAGAATATCAACACTTCTACGGCTATGATGACAATACAAACTTTGCTGCCAATCATCATAAATCAATCAAGCCAAAAACTGCGGTTGAAGATATGCTCAAAACAAAGCAAGAAACTTTACAAAATAAAAAATAGCTCTTCTAAAAACTACATTTATAAACAACAAGTTTAGCTTAACTTTAAAATATTAAATATACTAGCCTAACTTTAATTTAATACAAAAACCTTGATATTTAATTCCCAAAAGCATCACATTTTATATTATTTTTTGCTATGATGTAACTATATTGTAAATTTTTCTTTTAAATTATGGCTGGAATCATTAATACAGTAGGAAGTGGTATATACTTTAGTTTAGAGCCTGTGATGTATGGTCCTTTTTTGGGAATTGGGACGTCGACAGCTACTCAAATAGGAGCTCAATCGCAAAGCACCGTTTTTTTTGAGAACGCTCCAGTAGATGCCTCAGATACTATACACCCTGTTACGTTGTCTTTACCAATGCTGCCAGGAGCTATTACTGGAACAACATGCATGCCTGCTCAAAAAGTAACAGATGCTAGCAATATTTTTTCGATAAATAATCAAGCTGTAACAAATAGTGGTACACACAAAGTCCAAAACATCGGCAATTGCCCTACCGCTCCAATGATCTTATCAACAAGCCATCAGGCTAGATTCTACATATCCAAATAAAAGGAGAAATAATGTCTGTTTTAGTAGAACTCAAAACTTTAGTAAAGCAATTAAATAAAAAACTAACAGTTTCATTAGAATCTGCAGTCGGGTTGTGTATGTCACAAGGCAATTATGAAATTACTTTAGAGCATTGGTTAATAAAAATTTTATCAGATGAACAACCAAATGATTTTACTCAGATTTTAGAACATTATGATATATCAGTTCCAGATGTAGTTAGAGAGTTACAAATTAACTTAAGAGACTTTGAAACTGGAAACTCTGGCAAGCCTTTATTTTCACCTCTTCTTTTAGAGATTATTCAAGATGCATGGACTATAGGATCACTACAATTTAATGCAGAAAACATTAGATCTGGCTATGTTTTTTTAGCTTTATTAAATAAAAAAGCTCTTTTATCACAAATGAATCTGCTTGAGTCACTTAAGATAATATCTAAAAATAAGCTTATAGAAGATTTTGATAACTTTGTTGCTGCTAGTTCAGAAAAAGATCAAGTTAAAAAAACTACTAAGGTAGAATCTTCTAAAGATAGTGACTCAGCAATAGAAAAATACTGTGAGGATTTAACTCAAAAAGCATTAGATGGTAAAATTGATCCAGTATTTGGTAGAGAAACAGAGTTAGATCAAATGCTTGATATATTTTGTCGTCGCCGAAAAAATAATCCCATATTAGTTGGAGAACCTGGAGTAGGTAAAACAGCCGTTGTTGAAGGTCTGGCTCTGAGAATAGCTGAAAATGATGTTCCTGATGTTCTTAAGAATACAAAAATTTTATCATTAGATATCACCCTTCTTGAAGCTGGTGCAAGTGTCAAAGGAGAGTTTGAAAAACGTTTAACTGCTGTAATAGATGAAATAAAATCATCTGAAGTTCCACTTATTGTATTTATCGACGAGGCTCATCGATTAATTGGAGCTGGTGGTCAAGCAGGTAATGATGCTGCCAATATTTTAAAACCAGCACTTTCAAGAGGTGAGTTAAGAACTGTTGCTGCAACCACATGGAAAGAGTACAAACAATATTTTGAAAAAGATCCTGCTTTAACGCGTAGATTCCAATTAGTCAAACTAGATGCTCCAAATGATGATATGACTGTGACTATACTTAGGGGTCTAAAATCAAGATATACTCAAAATCATGGTGTAGTTATTCGAGATGATGCCTTAAGAATGGCTGTAAATCTTTCTTCTAAATATATAACAGGTAAAAATCAACCAGATAAAGCTATTGATTTGATTGATACTTGCGCTGCTAGGGTTAAAGTCTCAATGAGTTCTAGCCCAAGCATTATTAATCACGCTATTAAAGATATTGGAGCATATGAAAGAGAGCTTGAAGGTCTACTAGAAGATGAGGCTAGAGGCGTAGATACAGACAAGAACAGTATAGAGGCTCTAAAAAATAAAATTGACAACCTAAACCAGCAAATTAAAATTAATCAAGAACAATGGCTAAAAGAAAAGGAAATAATACAAGAATTACAAAGTGTTCATGATCTGATATTAGAAACTGATGATGAAACAGTCTTGTCTGAACTAATCGAACAGCGTAGCTCCTTAACTAATCAATTAGAGCAAGCTCAAGATGATGCTCCTATGGTATTTTTTGAAGTATCTCCTGATACTGTTGCTAAAGTTGTTTCTGACTGGACAGGTGTACCCCTTGGTAAAGTCCTAAGAGATGAGTCTCAGAGTTTGCTGACGTTGGATGAGACATTATGCAAACGAATAAAGGGTCAAGATCAAGCAATGCTTCAAGTTGCTCAACACTTGAAAATGTCTAAAGCAGGTCTTAAAACACCAGAGCAACCTATGGGAGTGTTTCTCTTAGTTGGACCAAGTGGTGCTGGTAAAACTGAGACAGCACTAACTGTAGCTGATACTTTATTCGGTGGAGAAAGCTCCATGTGTACGATTAACATGGGAGAGTATCAAGAAAGGCATACAATTAGTAGATTGATAGGATCTCCTCCAGGATATGTAGGTTTTGGTGAAGGTGGCGTGCTTACAGAAGCTGTTCGTCAAAGACCATATAGTGTTGTTTTATTAGATGAAGTTGAGAAAGCTTCTTTAGATGTTATGAATCTTTTTTATCAGGTATTTGATAAGGGCTCTTTAACAGATGGAGAAGGCAAAGAAATTGATTTTAGCAATACTGTTATTTTTCTAACAAGTAATCTTGCAACTCATGAAATTACTGAACTAACATTACAAGATCCTAATATTTCTATGCAAGATTTAGTTGCAAAGATCAGGCCAGTCTTAAGTAATTGGTTTAAACCAGCACTCCTAGCTAGAACAACAATTATTCCATATTTCATATTGAGTAATGAAGCACTAAAGGAGATAGCTACACTTAAATTAAACAAATTTGCAAAACAACTAAGAAAAACAAATAAAATAGAACTTACATATAGTAATAGTGTCTTAGAAAATATTGCAGATAGATGCAAAGAAGTAGAAACAGGCGCAAGAAATATCGATATGATTCTAAAAGCTAATGTAATGCCAAAACTTTCTGAAAAGCTACTTTTGGCCATGTGTGATGACGCACAAATAAAATCAATCCATATTGATATTGATGAAAATAGTGAATTTATATATGAAATCAAATTTAATTAATATAGGACACGGGTAAATGGCTGAAGAAAATAATAATCAAGAAGAAAATAAAAAAACAACTACAGCTAAGCGTAGTACTACAAAAAAGCCTACTTCGGCAACTACTAAAAAAACAACAAGTACTACAAAAGCTAAAACTACAACAACTAGAGCAAAATCAAGTACTACAAAGACCACAGCTACTAAAAAAGCTACGGGGACCACAAAAACTAAAAGCGCTGCAACTAGAGCAAAATCAAGTGCTACTAAAACTACAGCTGCTAAAGCTAAAGGGAGTACAAAAACCACACCTGAATCAAGCACCACTACAGTCAAATCTATAACTGAAGATAAGATTTCTAAACCTGAACGAAATGCTTCTGGGTTAGCGAGTGATTTTTTGAAAAAGCAAGCTACAGGCAAAGTAGCAAATATCACTAGTAATAAAGCTGATTCAAATTTAACGAAAGAATCTTCTACTCAAATCAAAGATGAAAAAGAAGAACCAAAAGATAAATCTAAAATAGTCAAAGCAGACACCGATAAAACCATTACTATCATTGAACAGCCATCCAAAAGTAAACCTAAAACTCAACAAAAAGAATCAAAAATTATTAGCATTGATAGCGATGCTACTTTAACTGCTGGAACAAGCACAAACCTTTCAATAGGTAATAAAGATAAAAAACTTGCCTATCAAATGCTTGATGAGAAAAGAGTTTTGAATGATAGATTTCAACTAGAGGATATCATTGGTATTGGTGGTATGGGGATAGTATATCGAGCTACAGATATTATCCGTCAGCAGGTAAAACCAAACAACTGCTCTGTTGCTATCAAGGTACTTAGCCAAGATGTCAAAAAATATAAACAAGCATTTTTAGCTCTACAAAGAGAAGCTTACAAAGAACAACAATTATCTCATCCTAATGTTATTAAAGTATATGATTTCAATAGATGCGATGATGCTGTATATAAGGTTATGGAGCTAATCGATGGTATTCACCTTAAAGAATGGATGAAAGAAGCTCGCAATAGCGGAAAAGCAAAACCTAATTGTGAAAACTACATCAAACAAGTCAAACATATTATAAATGAGGTAGCTAAGGGACTAGAGTATGTACATAATCAAGGTATTGTACACTCTGATCTTAAACCATCTAATATTTTTGTGCTAGAAAATGGCGATATTAAGATTTTTGATTTTGGTATTGCAAGAACAATAAAAACAACAAATTTTAATCAAAAAGATCCTGATGCTTCTATTTTTGATCCAACAACATTTGCCGCATTCACTCCTAAATATGCTAGTTATGAAATGCTAACTAGACAAGCACCCTCTCCTGCTGATGATGTGTATGCACTAGGGTGTATCATGTATGAAATGCTTACAGGACATCACCCGTATAATGGCAAAAATGCCAAAGATGCTTTAGAACTAGAGATGTCCCCAGAGAAGCCAAATGATATTGATAGCGATCTGCAAGATTTAGTTATGTCTATGCTTGAACTTAAAAAAGAAGATCGTATACAAAACATGACAGATATTTTAGATAAGCTTAATCAACAATATCTACCTAGTATTGAGAAACAGAACCATTATGACACATCATATACTGTTGATACGAATTCTCTAATTATAAACAAGCCTTTTATCTTAACTATTTCATTATTATTAGGGGTCGCTAACTTATATGGATTAAGCACATGGTTTAAACCTAAAAGTGAAACTTATGTTATTACTGACCCAGTAGAAGTAAAAGAAGCAGTTGCTGAAAATACTACTGAAAGTAGGCAAATAATAGGTACAACACCTGGGTGTGAAAGTATAATTTCCTCAGTAGACCCTAATGGTGAAAAATGTCTACTATCTCTAAAGACCGATAATGGCAACGTTTACAGACTTAATATGTTAGTTTTTAGTGGAGAAGATGGAAACTATGCAATATCAAAAGATCCATTGAACAATATTAGTGTATCCTCTTTAGGAGAGCATCTAACAACTGAGGAGCAAGAAAATCCTCTAGCTGTACATAAATTCACAAAACAAAGCTTACAAACATTCTATATACGTACAGTTTCTTTATATGGTAATTTAGGTTTAGCGACACCTAAGCAAATTGTATCACTTTCTAATAATGGTCAAAAAATATGTGATAACTCAGCATCTTCTCCTAATAGTTTAGACTTTTTGGGTAGGGACTATGGAGAGGCTGTTATCAAGGGAGGGAGTAGCTTTGATGTATTATCTGTTACTAAAGACTGTAATATCAAGTCAACTCCTCTAACAGATTATAATGGTAAAAATATTATTACAAGACTGGTTTGGAAGCCAACAAGATAAAAGGTAAAATTATGACAACGAAACAAAGAATGAAAATGACTTATCTGTTATATATTTTTAGTGTATTTTTTATCCCTTTAATGGCTTTTGTACTATTTTTTGCAAATAAAGAAAGAAAACAGCAACCAAAAAAATGGTTAAAAACTCACTGTAATACTCTAATAAGATATACATTACTAAATCTTGCTTGGATAGTTACAACCATACTAATTGTTTATATCGCTAGTTTAATCGGGGGCAAAATATACACATTCTTCTTATTACTTAGCTGGGTTGGTATGATATGGTTATGGGCTTTTAATCTAGACCAGTACTTCACACTTGTTGTGGCATTTTTAGTTGAAAGAGAACTTGGTACTCCTAGATATTTCACTGAAATGAAAGTTCTTGCAAAGCTTATGTACAAATCAATAGTAGAGAAATTTCAAAGAAGAAAAATTAAAAGATTATAACTTTACTTTTTGAATATAGTATATAAAAGGTTGTAAAAATCATGAGTATCCAAAGACATTTAACTTTAAGTATAGATGATCAAAAACTAGAGCTAGAAGTAGCTAGCTTTGAGTATCTAGGTAAAATCAATAATGGCTATGATGTAGAGTTTATAGCATATACTGACGAAAACATTCAGAGCTTCATAGGTTGTCGCTTTGATTTTAGTTACTCAGGTGTTGCTATCACCGGTGGCTCTATACGAGGATATGTTAAAGAGGCTATTTTGGGCTATGACTCAAAACAAGCTCGTCAGATGTATAGAATTATCTGTAGAAGTGTTGTTGGTTTTCTTAAAGATTACTATCTAAAGAAAATGTTTAGTGAATCTTCAAATCAAGCAATAATTACAAATATGTTAGAAACTCTATGTAGTACTCAAGCTGACTTCATAGGGTTATTTAATTCTCTAGAAATACAACAAAATAGTAGCCAACTATTAAATGGTAATGCTTTTGAATTTTTTAATTATCAATTCAATAACTATGGTTTTTATATAGCTAATGACAAATTTTTAGATAGAGATGTTGTTGATATATATAGCCAGCCTAATGATTTGACAGGAATGAGTGGTAGCTATAATGTAACTAAATCAGCTAATCAAACTGCTATAAATCAAGTCAAAAGCTTCAAAAAACATACATATAAACATTTACCAGATCTAGATATACTTGGTTATGATATAGATCTTGGACAAGATGCAACAATCGCAGATTCTCCTTTTGCAATCACTGAAGAAAATGCTGCTAGAATTTTTTATGATAATAATTTCAAACAAAACGATGCCAAAGAACTAACCAAACGTATTAATCTTAGTATTAATAGTTTGAATGGACTAAGTCAGCTAACTCTTGAAAATATAGTACATCGAGAAGGAGATATCATTGAGCTAACTAGTGGTGTAGAAACCAAAAGATATTGGGTATATAGCTCTCATATCAGAGCAAATGTTGAAGAAACCAAACATTGGGCTATAGAGACTCATCTAAATATTTTGGAATTAACAGACAATCCTTGGTACCCTCCTCTAGCAGCTAAACCACTAACTAAGGTTGTGGAAGGCTTTAAATACAATAGTCAACAAGGACTAGGAAAATATAATAAATTACCCATAAAATCCGATATACCTTTTAATCAAGATAAAGATCTTAGCCATACTAGAAATGTAAGCTTGAGTAGTTCAAAAACTGGTGGTGTATATAGTAGTCCACAAAGTGATAGTAGACTGGTATTAGCAACTAGTGATAATAATCGTGAATATGTAAGTTTAGGATTTAGCAGTGATGCTACAGCAGATGAACATGTAAGTAGTAAGAATATCCAAGATAGTGGTATATATAGTGCAGGTAATGTTGGACTAGGTTTCACACGGACTAGAGCTGGGCAAGATTACTCCAAAGTTAGCTTATATGGTCAAAGCTCAGAGGGCAAAGTTAGTGAGTTAGGTTTGGGTGGAGAGAATACTACTAGTCATAATGATGACTTTACTCGAAATACTTTCTCAAATGATTACCCTAACCTTGAAGGAATTATCAAGCGTAGTGTAAATAGTGCTATAGATATAGCAGCTGGAGATATAGCCTTAAACTATGGCGATATAGAGAATATAACTGTAGATAAGAGAACTACTTCAGATAAAGCTACAGATCATTATAGACACACTATAAATAGTGATAATTATCTGCATAGATATTTCATCAAAAATTTCAGTGAAAATAAATCAGCTACTAATGCTGTAGATACTAATTTTATTACAGATTTTAAGCTTAATACTGCAAAGATTAATGATAATTATCAAACTACAGTTATTTGGGCTACAGAGAGACCAACTGAAAACAAAATAGAGCTAGATGGCCAACAAGAAAAATTAACAAAACAATACTATAGCTTTGAAAAAAAGCAAAATAACTATAATTTTAAGATTACACTTGATAATCAAACTCAGCTAATAGCACAAGGATCAAATCTTGATGAAAATATCAAAAGTATAAGTATCCAAGCAGAACCTCTTAGCAAAACAAAAACTTATGGTTTAGTAGTTGGTTGGAGTATATTTGGCAAAGGTAGTTTAGAGATATCTGGAAATAGTGTTGAGATATCCAAGCAGCGAGTTTTTGTTGAATTAAAAGATGCTGAACCTTTGGTATTTAAATTCAACATAAATGGTAATACTAGCACACTGACTGTACAACTATGTCAGCTCAAGGCTATCAAATCTGACTTGACTCCCCTACCCGATGCTGATGAAATCATAACTGCTGATGATAGTGGTATCAATTATCAATCAAATCTAGAACAACATATAGTCTATACAGATAAGCTAGTAGCTAGTGATGATAATCCTGAGACAGATATCCTAACATGGCATGATAACTACACATCGCAGAATTATAATAATACCAATTCTTCAAAGCTAGTAGGTCAATATCAAGCTAATAAATTAGCTCAAGCTAAGAGCTACCATACAGATAGCCTAGCTAAAGCCGAAGATATATCTACTGATGCAATCTACAAGCGAGATCATCAAGGTAATCTAAGTGTCATTCATAATGCTAAGTTTGAAGAAACTAAAAAACTAAGTGATCGCTATGAAATCAAAAATATAGCCGAGAATGAAATAAAAAAACATACAGAAACCATACAACTAGAAGACTATACCAAAAAAACAGAGACTAATATCAAAGGCGATATAACTATGCAGTCAAACAAAGCAACTAGAAGTTATGCAGAATATAGTTTGACTGGGCTACAAGGTATGAATTGGGAAATAGAAAAACTAGAGTTAAATGCAAAAGAATCTAAGATAACTGCTAAAGAATATAATATTGGTGAGCAAGACGATGGACAATAGTAAATTTACTGATATATCAGATAAGAAATTTTTGACATCAACTATGAATTTTTACAATAACTGTAAAAGTCCTGATGTAAAAAAAATGGATGATTTGGATGATCTTGTTAATAGTCTAGTAGCAGATGCTGAAGCAGGAGCTGATGGAGGTCTTAGAAAATCAGACTTAAAAGATGGTTTGCAACATCTACTAGTAACACCAAGATGGCGTAAGAACACTCCTAATAATACACCAAAAGCAAATAGTACAAGCAATATAGCAGTATTAAGTAGACTATCTACAGGGCAACAAGAATATATACTAAGAGAGATAACTAATCTATATATACCTGACTCCGCAGATCAAGATAAGCAAGTCCAATTGCCAACAGACTATAGTAATTTAGATCAGTTAATCAATAACGGCATACAAACCAAACAAAAGGCTATCCAAGCAGAGATTGATGCTAAAAATTATCAATTAAAAATTACTGATAGTTTAGCTGCTGGAGAATTTCAGTATTTAGCAAGCACTACACCTGAATATCAAAAAATAAAAGATGAAATAAAAAATTTAGAAGATAAGTTAAAAGAACAACAGCAAAAAAATGCTACTCTTAAAAAACATTTACAAGATGAGATTATAAAAGACCTACAACCTATAAATGCTGAAACTATGGCAGAGGGATATGTTTATATCTTCTTGCAAGACAGCAAGGTTGAAGGTTATGCGGAATTATCTTTGTACAAAGAATATAAATCTAGTATCACTAATGATAATACATTCTATGCAGAGGTTGATATATCAGAGTATAAAGACTGTGACTATCGTGTAGCAGATGCAGATAGTGCCAAAGCTCAGATTCCCCTACCAGCGTGTTATGCAAAAGATCAAGCAACTTATAAGCTACAAAAAGTAGTTGTACTATTTAGTACTGTACAATTATCATCTGCTAGATTAGCCAAAATAGAAAGCGATAGTAAACTACAAACCCAACATGCCAAGACTCTAAATAGCTCTAATCTCAAAGATAGCTTTGATATGAGTCTAGTAGAGAATATCTCTCATGCCAAAGCTAAAGCTCGTGATATCAAATATAACTATCAAGATAATGGTGCAACTCAAACACAGTGGACAGAGCTAGAAGTTTACCCTATATACAACTATAACCGTAAAACTATAGGTTGGAATCTGCTATTAGATAATCCTCTTGGAGTGATGAATAATAATAACTTCGCTATAGACTGGTTACAAACTCAACTAAGTAATGTTTGTGTCCAAATCCAAGCTGATAACTATGGCAAAAGCTCTATTTTGATAGCAAATTTCCTATTTAATCCGCAAGCTAGTGGTTTAATTAGTGTTGATATGGACGATATGGATTATGATGATAATACTAACCCTTTGAGTCCATACAACAAAACTTTTAGATTCTCTAATACTGATGTAGAAGCACAATATAGATCTAAAGTACCGCAGTGGGAGGCATACAATGCTAAGCTTAAAGAGATTGAGCGTACCAAAAGTACTATTGATTTAGATCGCTTAAAATACAACCTTAGATCCAAAGCACGTGAGCTAATGCGTAATCTGATGGAAGCATTTCAAAAGCAAGGATTAGACTGGGTAGATCCTAATGATAGCCTGATAGAGTGCTGGCGAGATATATTCAGTCAAGGAGCGTATGGCTATAGTAGTAGTTTTGAAAAATGGTTTGATACTGTCAATCATCTTAGTTTAGATCCAAAAGATACTGATAGCTTGTATGATGTAATTAGTAATAGACCTGTTGATACTATAAGAATCAAACATGATTCTAAAGGTCAGATGGTTTCTACAAATAGTAAAGATTCTTATATATATACATTAGAGGGCTATACACTGACAACTTATGAGTATCATATCTATTATTATAAAAAAACTGTCAAAACTTATGATGAGAAACTCAATCTCAAAGGAGATCCTGAAGTTACTTATGTACAAAAGGATAATCCTAAGACAGTAATTGCAGATATAGGTGCTTATGCAAAAGGCAAAGCTCCAGACGGTTTGAAATATATTACTAGAGCATTGAAGCCTAATGATTGTGCCTCTGATGATATAATCCGCACATGGGTAGCCAACAGCGTATCACAAATTACAGGTACAGATTTAAACACCTTCTTAGAGGGAGGTAAACCAGAGGTATCTGAACTACTAATACCAAGTGATACTGTACCAGCTGATAAATCTCAAGGTCTTTATGATGCTAAGAAACTAGCTCTAAGTAATAGTGTTGAACTAATACTATCTCAGGCTAAAGATACTCCTGTACCTAGAAACCAGTTTAATGAAGCCGTGATGAAATACTCTGAAGAGTATATGAAAAAAGGTGCTAAAAAAATAGCTGGGGAAACTAGTGTTACTACTTATGAACTAGTTGATAGTATTATCAAGGGTAAAGATATCCCTTCTGCTACTATTAGCCTTATCACAGATGAAAAAGTAGAAACTGCTATAACTAGCTTTATAAACAAAGTACATATCAGATATGCTAATAATGAGTTTACAAGGAATATCCTTAGTGACAAAGCACTAAAAGATAAGTTCACACAGATGGTAGAAGATAGCTTTGAGGTGAAGAACTTCTTTGGTGCACCGAATGGTAAATCTATCACTAGAATATTACTAAGTAGTAAATTTGATACAAATGTTAGTATAGCTCAAGAAGTTAGCCCACTATTAGCTAAAGCTGCTAGTGAGAGAAATATAGCTGTAGAGACTAGATATTATAAAGGAGAGACTCACTACTTCGTAGAGGAAAACTCTTATAGAGAGTTTCAACAGCAAGTACATACTGAGACTGATGATTATCTCAAGAAGCTAGATGAGCAAAATAAACTAAAAACTAAAAATCTAATAGATAAAAAGCAATATGAAGAGCTGAAAAATACATCTATTGGTAGTTTAAGATTTAAGTTTGTAAAAGGAATTATGGAGAGTTGTTATGGTACATATAGTGCTATTGATGAGCTAAATGAAAAGTTACAAAAACTACAGCAAACAGAAGGTGTAGATAATGCTATAGTATGTTTGGGATTGTATAAGCAGGTATTTGATATACAAAAAAACTGTGTTGAGATAGTTAACAAATGGAATAATCACAAGCTGAGTATGATGCTAAAAGTAGTACCATGCACAGAGCTATTTGGCAGTATAGAGACAGAGACTACCAAAAAGATAGATAACTTAATGACTAAGAAAAAAGATATTAGTCAACTACTCAAGATGAATGATGTAGTAACTGGGACATTAGGGCTAGGTATAAGCACCCTACAGCTGATACAAAGTGTTCGAAGCCTTGCTGAGAGTATGAACCAAAATGATGAGCATATTATACGGGCTGATATGGCTAACTTTATAAATGCTGGTGCTACTACTGTGTCTTCTGCTAAAGCTATCGCTGATACGCTTAAAGATCAAGCTCGAGAAAAGCTAAAAGACATGGCTATTGAAAGCCGTGCTAAGAAGAATTTGGCTAAGCAAAGTGGTAATCTTTTAGAACAAGGTGCTAAGCAAGGTCTAAAAAATGGTGCTGAAGTTGTGGCTAAAGAAACTTTTAAAGAAACTGCTATTTTAGGACTGAAAAGATTTGGTATAGAAGCCGTAGCTTTTTTAAGTATTCCATACTTAGGAGAGATATTACTTGTTATTGATATCGCCACTACCTTGTGGGCAGCTTGGGAAGAGGCTCATAAAGATAATATTTATCAACAATGGGTGAAACTATCTAATCTATATCCATAGTCAATTCCCCTTCGAGTGTCGAAAGGGTGGCAGTCATTAGACTGACGGGGTAGTACTTTAAAAAATAAAACAAATTGTCATACTACGGCTTGACCGTAGTATCTAAAAAAAGGAAAATAAAATGAAACTAAAAAATAAACTATTACTATCAACTTTATTAATAGGTATATCAACTTGTTCTTTTGCAAATCTTGAAGACTGTTACAAAACAGGTATTAATGGAGATTATGATGGCGCTATAGAAAAATGTAAGCCATATGCAAAAAAAGATTTCTTAGCAACTGTTATGATTGGTTCTGCTAATGTAGTTCAAAAGAACTATAATGATGGCTTATCTGATTTAAATTGGGCTATTGATTATTCTAAATCTAACAAGCTATCAGAAGAAGAAAAATATAAATCATTATCTGGGGCTTATGCTACAGCAGGTAACATCTACTACTTTGGACAAGCTGGCAAAGCAGATAAAACTAAAGGACTAGAATATATAACTAAAGCTGCTAATTTGGGTAATGATTATGCCCAATATCAATTAGGAGAAGTATATCAAAGCGGAGAAAATGGAACTGTAACAAGAGATATATCTACAGCTTATAAATGGACTGAAACTGCAATAGCTAATGGTAGTCAAGATGCTAAGGATAGTTTTCTAAATGTTAATTTAGATGGTTTTACAAAACAAGTTCCATACTGTATAGCAATGGGCGAACAACTAGTAGCAGAAGCATATATGGATGGCTCTGCTGGATTACCTAAAGATAACTCAAAAGCTAAAGAGTATCTAAATCAAGCTATAGCACTATATCAAGATAATAAACCTACAGCTGAAAACACTAAATACTGCCCTACTGGTGCTGATAAACTAAACTTAGAATCTGCTAAGAAAGAGTTGGATAGTTTGTAGATTTCAAAAAAGTACTACCCCGTCAGTCTAATATCTGCCACCCCTTCAACACTTGAAGGGGAATTGTAGCAAAGTAATGTTTTATGAAGGTGAGTCATGGGCCAGCTAATATCTGAAATAAACTCTTTAATTGAGCTAACAAATAATATTAAAACACAATCTATTATTGTCATAGTAATAATCATAATATCAGTATTTTTATATAAACACTTTAGAAACCCTTTTTCAAAAGAAAATAGAATATATAAAAAACTTGAAAGATTAAATAACCTATCTACAAACATAGCTAATAACCCTAATACTTTTTCCAAAAAAACAATTGAATTAAAATTATTGCTTTCAGCTGGTCAGCTATTATATTCAAATTTCAAAATCACTATATATAATCACTATGAAACTAATTTGCTATTTAAAGCCCTTGAGGTTTTAAAACCTTTTGAAATCAAAATACTTGGTTCGTCCGGAATACTCCATTTTGAAAAAGATAAAATTCTTATCAAGAAAGGGCAAGCTTCTAAGTACAACAAGTTTTTGAAAAAATTAGACTTTTATACGCTTTTTTAATGATACTTTTTTTATTTATTGGTTATTTACTTTTAATGTTTTTTGAAAAAAATTACTTTATGATATTTTTAGTATCTTTTTAATGATAATAGGAATTCTTTTTGAGGTTCTTGCTCTGAATATAGCAGATAAAATTGTAAGAAAAAGAGCCTATAAAAATATATTAAAAAAGATCAAAAAAAGTGAATATATCTTTTAAAATAATTAGCTAATATTAATATTCAAAAATTGATTAATCATTTCTATCAGTATAAATTAAAACTATGAACATTTATTTGTAGTGAAAGATTTTTTATGACTGAAAAACACTACTTGGGCTACATTAAATTTATTCAACAAGTTATTTTTCTTTATTATTTAAACACCTTCTTAGAGGGAGGTAAACCAGAGGTATCTGAACTACTAATACCAAGTGATACTGTACCAGCTGATAAATCTCAAGGTCTTTATGATGCTAAGAAACTAGCTCTAAGTAATAGTGTTGAACTAATACTATCTCAGGCTAAAGATACTCCTGTACCTAGAAACCAGTTTAATGAAGCCGTGATGAAATACTCTGAAGAGTATATGAAAAAAGGTGCTAAAAAAATAGCTGGGGAAACTAGTGTTACTACTTATGAACTAGTTGATAGTATTATCAAGGGTAAAGATATCCCTTCTGCTACTATTAGCCTTATCACAGATGAAAAAGTAGAAACTGCTATAACTAGCTTTATAAACAAAGTACATATCAGATATGCTAATAATGAGTTTACAAGGAATATCCTTAGTGACAAAGCACTAAAAGATAAGTTCACACAGATGGTAGAAGATAGCTTTGAGGTGAAGAACTTCTTTGGTGCACCGAATGGTAAATCTATCACTAGAATATTACTAAGTAGTAAATTTGATACAAATGTTAGTATAGCTCAAGAAGTTAGCCCACTATTAGCTAAAGCTGCTAGTGAGAGAAATATAGCTGTAGAGACTAGATATTATAAAGGAGAGACTCACTACTTCGTAGAGGAAAACTCTTATAGAGAGTTTCAACAGCAAGTACATACTGAGACTGATGATTATCTCAAGAAGCTAGATGAGCAAAATAAACTAAAAACTAAAAATCTAATAGATAAAAAGCAATATGAAGAGCTGAAAAATACATCTATTGGTAGTTTAAGATTTAAGTTTGTAAAAGGAATTATGGAGAGTTGTTATGGTACATATAGTGCTATTGATGAGCTAAATGAAAAGTTACAAAAACTACAGCAAACAGAAGGTGTAGATAATGCTATAGTATGTTTGGGATTGTATAAGCAGGTATTTGATATACAAAAAAACTGTGTTGAGATAGTTAACAAATGGAATAATCACAAGCTGAGTATGATGCTAAAAGTAGTACCATGCACAGAGCTATTTGGCAGTATAGAGACAGAGACTACCAAAAAGATAGATAACTTAATGACTAAGAAAAAAGATATTAGTCAACTACTCAAGATGAATGATGTAGTAACTGGGACATTAGGGCTAGGTATAAGCACCCTACAGCTGATACAAAGTGTTCGAAGCCTTGCTGAGAGTATGAACCAAAATGATGAGCATATTATACGGGCTGATATGGCTAACTTTATAAATGCTGGTGCTACTACTGTGTCTTCTGCTAAAGCTATCGCTGATACGCTTAAAGATCAAGCTCGAGAAAAGCTAAAAGACATAGCTATTGAAAATCGTGCTAAGAAGAATTTGGCTAAGCAAGGTGGCGAGGCTTTTGCAAAAGGAGCTGCAAATGTAGCTGAAAAAACAGGCACTAAAGCTGTAACAGAGAAGTTAGTGGCTAAAGGTGCTATTGCCGGTATAGAAAGAGTAATAGGTGGAGCTGCTGCTTTCTTAGCAATTCCTTATTTGGGTGAGTATTAGTAATAGATATTGCTACTACCTTATGGGCTGCTTGGGAAGAAGCCCATAAAGATAATATATACCAGCAATGGGTAAAATTATCTAATCTATATCCATAGTCAATTCCCCTTCGAGTGTCGAAGAGGTGGCAGTCGTTAGACTGACGGAGTAGTACTTAAAAAATAAAACAAATTATCATACTACGGCTTGACCGTATATCCAGAAAAGGAAAACATAAAATGAAACTAAAAAATAAACTATTACTATCAACTATTTTGTTAGGCTTATCTGCAAATTTATATGCTAGTGTTGAGGAGTGTTATAAAGCGGGTCTAAATAAAGAATATAAAGAAGCTATTGAATTATGTAAGCCTTATGCAGAAAATAAAGATTATCCTGAAGCTAGCGGAGTTCTTGCAGGAAGTTATGCCCAAGAAGAAGATTATAAGAACGCTCTAAAATATTCTTTATGGCTTAGTAACTATTATGGTAATCATAAACCTGAATCCACTAATGAACGTGAAACATATACTTTAACCTTAACTACAGTAGGCAATATTTATTACTTTGGACAAGCAGGCAAAGCGAATAAAACTAAAGGATTAGAATATATAACTAAAGCCGCTAATTTGGGTAATGCTTTTGCTGAAAAACAGTTAGGTGGTATGTATGTAAGCGGTCAAAATGGAGATCTTAAACAAGATTTTGCAACTGGTTATAAATGGACAGAAATAGCCATAGCTAATGGTAATGAAGAAGCTAGGAGTAGCTATCTAATGACTAATTTTGATGTCTTTGAAAAAGAATATCCTTACTGTTTAGCTATGGGCGAACAGCTAGTAGCACAGGCATATATAGATGGTTCTGCTGGATTACCTAAAGATAATTCAAAAGCTAAAGAATATCTAAATCAAGCTATAGCACTATACCAAGATAACAAACCTACAGCTGAAAACACTAAATACTGCCCTACCGGTGCTGATAAACTAAACTTAGAATCTGCTAAGAAAGAGTTGGATAGTTTGTAGATTTCAAAAAAGTACTACCCCGTCAGTCTAATGACTGCCACCCCTTCAACACTTGAAGGGGAATTTGTAGCAATAAAATTTTTTAATATTTATTCTTATTAACTCGAGTAAAAGAATATTAATCAAGGATTTTAAAATTAGTACTAATACGGTAATATTTTATTAGAAAACAAATATAAGTTTGTATTTAGTTCTATTATTTTTAGAATTACATTTAGTCTTAGATAGGAAGTTAATATGGCAAAATTTGACAATTCGGAGCAACAATTAGAAACATGTATGACTATATTTAATCCATTGGATATAAATATAGATATTAACAATGATGCTAAAGTTGATAAGCAAATGAATAAAGCTCCAAATACTCCTTCTGAGAAAATATGGGACTCTGCTATAGATAATACTTTCTACACAGAAAAAACAACTGAAATAACAGTAAGTCTTGAATGTCCTAAATTTGCTGAAGATCCTAAGAATATAGAAGTTATATTTGATGTGTATGCTGTAGATAGTACAACTATATTAAATTCAAAAGTTGATTTTAGTTATAGAATACCTATAGACACTAAACAAATAGAAAGTTTAGGGGCTGGTGGGGATACTTTACTTAAAAGTATAACAAGAGATAATTTAGTAACTGTATATAGTAAAGTAAATAGCTATTTACAAAATAAGATACAGAGTAAATTTCATTATGATATGACACAAAAGTCATTAAAAAATACTATATCAAAGGAGTTAGGTACTGTAAAACTATACGCCCTCGCCTATATAGTTATTGATAACAAAATCAAGAAAGGCGATGAAGAAGTAACTATTAAATCAACAAGACCTAATATAGCAATGCATAAATATAAACTTGATGAGCAAGCTAAGACTAACTATGATAATTTTATGCTAGAAACTGTAAAAAATAACATAGACAAAGAATTAAAAGATAAGGTTTATTTCTTTAAAACTTTTAAAGAAATCAAGGGGCTAAAAGTAGAAGATATCTTAAAGGATAACTTAGTAAACTCTAAACCTGTACCTAGACAAGAAGATAAGTTTTTTGTGAAAATTGGGTGATTTTATGCTTGAGTGTGTAAAAAAAGGCATTAAAAGTGAGTTAAAAGATAAAGCTTATTTCTTCAAAAAATATCAAGAAATAAACCTTATTAAAGAATTTAAAGGTCAAAATATACCTGCTCAAAATATATCTAAAAGCGAACTTAATATACTAGTTATTAGTTAGATCTTTCTCAGTTAGTGGTTTTATTTGAGCTTGGGAAGTCTTTTTAAGCTGATTATCATCAAATCCTTGAGGCAAATTTGCATACGCATATATTAGCTTCTCTAAAGTACAGTTTTGAATAGAACTATTAACGATAAAGTCAGTTGCTGTAAAATTAGCTTGTGCAAAATCACAATCAACAAGCTTACAGTTCGCAAGTATCCCAGTAGCGAAGTTATCTCCAGCACCCTCAACTCCAACCAAGTCCGTATCATGCATTTCTACTTGACTAAAATCATTATTTAGCATTTGCGAATTTTGAATCTCAACTTCCCTCCACTCACTATCACTGAAGTTACATTGTTGAATATTTTCATTATAAAGTAGAGACTTATATATACTATTACCATTAGCAAAGCCCACTTTTAACCATGAGTTATTATTTAGCTCTCCATTTTGGATCTGGCTTGCAAAAAATGTAACTTTTAAAAAGGAACTATCAGTTAATTTTGAAGAGTCTATCAACATCCCACTAAACTGACTTTTATTAAATACTGTCTTTGATATACTAGTTTTTAGTATATTGCCCTTATACCACATCTCTGAATTAAATTTAGATTGTATAATATTACAATTATGTAAGTCAGTAGTATGAAGCTGTGTACCACTAAAGCTACATTTAGTAAATGTGCAATCTTCAAAGACAATACTCTTAATAGTAGCTTTATCAAAATTAACATTATCAAATGTACAATTAGTAAATGCACTTTGACCTAATTCAGTAGACTCAAATTGACTATTTGTAAAACTACAATTTTTATATTTGCATCCTACTATTTTTGCATTATTAAATTTAGCAGCTGAAAAATTAGCTCCTGTATATTTATTAGATACGATTGCACAGTCTTGCGCATTTAGATTAGCAAAATCAGTATCTTGATGATCTATAGTATCTATAGTTTTTGCTTGCCAATCTTTATTTAATTTCTGAACTTTGTCTAATAATGAATCATACGCAGGCTTTGTCCATAATTTATCGTATACAAAGTTATTTATACTACATAACTCGACTGGATATTCTAATAGCTCATCGACCATATCAGGACCTAATGATACATTATATAAAGGAGGTTCTGCACCATAATCACCCTTATGATCTATCTCTTGTATAGATGGGATACTCTCGCAATAATCATCCAATGGTCGTTTTTCTTGTTCATTTGACATTATAGCATCCTCTAAATATTTTCATTTTGCATAGATTTTGGCAATAAATCAGTTTCTTTCAATCCAGTTTCACTAGGATTTGTAATTCTCTCATCTATATATTTTATATTCTCTGAAAGTAAATGCGGATTATTAGCATCATTAAGCTGTATCATAACCGTATCTAGTTCATCAGCTAAAACCATAGAATTTGTTTCAAATACAAATCTTGTAACGATTACCCCAGCTCCTAAATTTGGTAATAAGACCAAAGTATCAGTCTTTCCATCATATTCTTTGTATTTAGCATTATTATCTTTAGCAATGATATTTACCCTATAATCAGGAACCACCCCCATTATTTCCTTATTACCAAAGCCTATAAGCTTGTACTTGGTAGCAGGCTCTAGATTATCTAACCATTGATCTGGAGAACTCATCATAAAATATCTTTGATCCATAGATTTTGGAAAGGCAGGTATTGCAGCTATAGATTTTTGCTCACTTCTACTATATTTTCCTAAAAATGTTCGTCTAGAAGCACATAATACATGTTTTCCAGACAGTCCAGCCGGTTCAATATTTCTATCTATAGGAGTATTTACTTGATTAGATTTATATTCAAATATTGGTAACTCTTGAGACATTTTTTTGCCGAAATATCCTTGTCCAAATGGATTTTTAGAATATTCTGGACTTCCATAAGCTTTCGTATAACTCAATGGTACAATTTCTGTTGAATTTGATTTTTCAATCACATAGCTCATACCACTTTTTTTCCAAACTCTTTTCGGCTGTTGGATGATCTTTTTTGTATTATCGCCTACAGAGACTATTAGCTCTTTAGGAGCTTCTACTGCTGGTAAAACTGCATATACTAAATATTCTGGCTGAGGCTTATCATATCCCTCATCGTAACCCATCTTTTGGCTCTCTAGTAATTTGTTCAGCATTGTACTAAGACTGTTAATAGGTATCAAATTCTCAGAAGCTTCTAAATCAAAACCATAACTTACACTTACAACATGTTTGAATTTACCAGATTTACTATCATAATAAACATTAGGTTGAGCATGAGCATAACTTGATATATATTGTTGCATAATGCTATATTCCTTCTAAATATATTGTTTGAGGCTGCTCTTGGCTGGTAACCATCGTTGTCCAGCCTAAATAAACATTATCTGCAGATAATGTCATTGGGATATTTTTGGGTAAATGTAAAGATATCGAATATAAAATATGATGTGGCAATAAAAATTTTATAAGCTTATTTAAAAGAGCATTCTTACTTCCATTAGGAAGATACTCTTTTGCATCTTGTAAATATATATGAATCATACAGCTATTCTGGATATCAACAGTTTCGTTACCGAGCACAAATCCTCCATCAAAATCGCTATTTGCTTTGGATAATCTTGTTAAATTATTAGCCTTTAACTCTATAACTCTAGGTACAAAACTTTCTATATATACTCTGTCAAATTCAAAGAAATTTTCTATCAATTTTGCCGAATTATTAGAAGATATACGATTACCAAATAACAAAGGAGCACTATTCATAATACGATAAAAAACTTGTTTATCATCACTATACACTTGTAGAGCTAATCCAAGAATATTAGGCCAAATATCATTTATAATATTATTTCTAGCAAGTACATTTTTATAAAAACTCTCAGCTAAAAGCTCAACAAGCCTATTATTAAAAAAATTATAAAAATCATTTAACTCGTTACTGTCATTATTAACATCATGCACTATTTGCTCATGAAGATTTAGAGGTAATGGACTATTTACACTTTGTAATCCAAAAAAGTTTATATGAATTATAAGCTCAACAAACTCATCATCAGATACTTTCCAACTAATATCATCTATCTCTCTAGCTGCAAATGCTAAACTAGCATCACACTTATATCCAATTTTAATCTTATTATCATATTTCGAATTGATTGATAGAACTTTCTTTACAACAACTTCTAATGATTTATCAATATATATCTTTTTAAGTTGTTCTAATTCTATTAGTAATAAGTCATCTATGACAGACATGCTTGCCACTCCATGACTGAACCCTTTTCCATACCTATCATTCTCACACGATTATATGTATTCACATCAGCTAGATTACTATATATTTGGTTCAAAATTGATCCAAAAAGATATATATCTCCTTCATTTAAAAAACTTTGTTCGTTAATTATTATCTCAATAACATTTCCTCTAATAACTCGTCCTTTATAATATTCCTGCTCTATTTCTAAATTAATTTTATTAATAGCATTACATACTTTCTGAGTTAGTGATTTTTGCTGAGTTTTTCTATGTAATTGAATATCATTAAATAATATTATCAATTGTCTAAGAGTTTCTACTGTAGTTAATTTACCCAAACGCACAGAGAAGAAATTTATTAGTTGCCAAAGATTCCTATCAGAATAATCAGGAATAATAGGTGCTGTAACATGAGTGATATTTTTATATGTATAAGCTAACTTTTTAGTAGTAGAACTAATATTACCTTCTCCTAGTATCTCATGAGTATTTAAACAGAAGCTCTCCCCCTCTATCGATATATATGAGTTATCCAATACACTACTTTCAAAAGTTAGATTAAATTCGGGCTTACCATTTACAGCATTATTACTAATAAATTGTTTATATAGAGGCTTGTCATTGAAACTACTTTCAAAATCATTCCATAAAAATATTTCGTTTTTCTTAGCAGAATTTTTACTAAGACTACTTACTTTTGTAATCTTATTAATAGCTTTATTTTTATTATCATCTAACCTAATTTTATGATTCTTAGTCTTATTATTATAATGTATAGGTGAAATTGATGCTTTTTCTACATTTATAATAGGTGTTGTATACAGAGCAAAGTTTTTCATAGTCATTGGAATATACTCAATTCCATCTAGAGCTACTGTTATTCTCAATTTAAACTTATCAATATTTATTCGAGATCTAGAGATACCTTTCTTGACTAACTCAAGATTTATATAATTGAATAACTCTGGATAACGAAAATAATGAGTAATCAACCTAAAAATATCTGGCTGAGTTGATTCTACCCCTGCTTTTTCTAGTAAATCAACATCTGAGAAACTGGCATTATATCCTCCAATAAGATTATTATTAGAATCAAGTAACTCTAAGTTCATAACTTTTTTCTTCAATAAGTATGCTATTTGCAAACTAGTTGATTGATTGCCTAATATGTATATTGGTAGCTTTATTTCTTCAAAATCGAATAATGACATTTTATAATCAATGTCAAAATGTAACTCTATAATCTCCTTGTTATTATATATATCAGAGCTTACTTTAGTTAAATTAATTGGGTAAATATCAACATCTGCAAAAGTTCTAAAACTTAAATCTATTTCTTTATATTTTCCAGATATTATTTTACTTTTTGGAATCGTAAGTTTTTCTTCTTTGGGTTTATCATTTAATCCAAATTTTAAAACTGTAATTGAGGGATATGGCTGTAAAAATTTTGGCCATATCGTTTGTAAAATGTTTTGAGATAATTCAGGTACTCCATCATCAAGGCGCTTTTGAACTTTTGCAGTTAAAAATGCAAAAGCCTCTATCAACCTTTCAACATCTTGGTCTTGAGAATGATTTTCTAAAAAAGGAGCTATATTAGGAAAACTCTTAGCATACTCCTTTGCTGTATTTCTTATATGAATTAATTCTTTTTCATATACATCTTGAAAGCTCACTAACTACTCCTCACCATCACTCTTCCAGTATCTGTCATCACTGTTTGATATTCTATATAGTGTTTTTTATTTTGATACAGTACATATCCCTCTAATATAAAAAGTATTTGTCCTGGATTCTTTTTAGAATCTATAGTAGTTTTTATACTTTTAACTTGCATTCTTTTTTCATACTTATTAACTATCCTAATTATTTCTTTTTCTAACGCTGATAGCTCTTGATAAATATTATGGGTGATCCCATTAAAATCAGGTATCCCATATTCTAAATCAATTAAAGTAGCTCCCTGCTTTGTATTTAATAGCAACTCTAAATTAGTAGAAATTTGAGATAACAAGTCATTGAATCCAGCTTCGCTGTAAGAAAAATCTTGGGATTTAATACGATTAAATAAGCTCTTAGCATGCATAATCTCATCCCTGTTTTAATAAGTATTACTTTAAAGTTTAAATCAATTAACCCTTTTGTTCATCTAATCGACCAACTAGAGATAAAGTAACATCAGCACCTTGATATTTAAAGTGTGGTCTCACTAGAATCTTCACAGTATACCAACCAGCATTACCGGGAACATCACTAACTGTTACTTTAGCTTCTCTTAGTGGCTTTCTACTACGAATTTCTGCAGTAGGATTATCTTGATTTGCAACATATTGAGATAACCATTCATTTAACTCTCTAGAAAGATCTGTAGCATCTTTCCAACTACCTAGCTGTTCTCTTTGCATTACTTTAATGTAGTGAGCTATTCTAGATATGACAAACATATATGGTAGTTGTGTGCCTAATCTATAGTTTAGTTCCGCAGCTTTGCCTTCTTCAGAGATCCCAAAAGTTTTAACTTTCTGAACTGAATTTGCAGAGAAGAAAGCAGCATTATCACTACCTTTTCTATACGCTAAAGGAATAAAACCAAACTCTGACAATTCATATTCCGTACGATCAGAAATAAGAGTCTCTGTAGGAATCTTTGTTTCTATATCACCCATAGATTCGAAATTATGTATTGGAAGATCTTCTACCGCACCTCCACTTGTCGGACCAATAATATTTGGTGACCAGCGATACTTGGCAAAACTTTCTGTAATTCTACTAGCAAATGCAAAAGCTGTATTACCCCAGCTATAGTCATTATGTTCTTTAACTGTTTCTTTATAGTTAAAAGATTTTATAGGTCTTTCTTCAGGATCATACGGTTCTCTCAATAAAAACTTCGGCATTGTTAAGCCTACATACTTAGAGTCTTCAGTGTCTCTAAATGCATTCCACTTAATATATGCTTTCTGCTCAAATAACGATGTCAAATCTTTTATTGTTGATAACTCAGTAATATCATTTATACCAAACATTTTTGGTGAAACCGCTGCTATAAAAGGTGCATGTGATATAGAACCTACAGCAGCAGCATTCTGCAACAGCTTCACATCAGGAGTTGAATGTGAAAAATCATAATTAGCTATGATAGCCCCATATGGTTCACCACCAAATTGACCATATTCTTGAGTATATACTTTCTTATAAAACCCAGATTCGCTTATTTCAGCAGCATCTTCAAAATCGTCCATCAAATCTTGTTTTGAAAGGTTCATTAACTCAACACGAGTATTCTCTCTAAAATCAGTTCTATTGACTGTGAAATGTAAACCTCTCCAAGCAGATTCTAACTGTTGAAATTTTTCATTATGGACAATCTGATCAACTTGTTTGCTTAATTTTTCATCTATCTCCGCTATGAACTTATCAATTAATGAACGATCGATTTTTTCTTCCGCATCTTGATGTTTAACTATCTCACCTAGTAATGCCGTTAAACCCAATTTTGTTTCATCTATCTGTTCGCTATTGCTCTCATCATAAGAAACATCTTCTAATAAACTCTCTAACAAAGAACCTTCATGGCTATGTTGTGTAGACATTATTCTATCTCTCCTTTAAAAACTATAAAATATTACTTTTCAGTATTAGACTCTATTCCTAGTTCTTGACATAATTTATCTAATGACTCTTTATCTTTAACTAAGCTTTGTAGATTTCTTCTGAATTTTGGCACATTACCAAGAGGGCTCTTAAGAGCAACTAGAGCTTCTCTCAACTGCTTCAATTTTTTTAATTCATCAACTTGCTCAACAATCGAGTCAGGATTAAAATCTTTTATAGAATCGAATTTAAGTTTAATACCAAGTTCTGAATCTTTTTCATCTTCATTTATTTTATTTTCAACAGCCATATCTAGTGATAAATTATAGCTCTTCATAACATCATCAAAATTTAACTTATTTATATTTACAGCCTTTCTATCTTCTACAGGAGTATCATCCTCTTTTAAAGTAAAGTCACCAACAGCAAGAAGCTTTAGTGGAAGTTCTTTTTCTTCGACTTTATCACCATGACTACGGTATTTGATATTTATTCTTTCTTTTGGTGCAACACTACCTTCTTTTGATATCCCTTTTGCCATAAAACACTCCTTTCTAGTTAAAATTTATGTATATATAAATTTGATTATAAGTTAAATAATCATCTTCTAAAAGCTTAGAAACTAATTTTTTTCATTATCTCTTCTTTTCTTTTTATTAAAGATTGATCTGATGTGTCAACTATATATTCTTCGTACAGGTTATTTAAACTCCTGAAGACCTCTCTTAGTTCGATATTATTATCAATACATTGATCTACCAAAGAGTCATCACAAACAAATTTTTCAATAACATTTATTTTAGAATAGTTACTTAAATGTGGATTATCACAAGCATATAACAAGAAGCCCATTTTTAAATTCAAGAATTTGGATTTCTTTACATACTCTATAACTTTATTATATTGCATATCCACATCATAACATTCAATGTATTCCTCAAATTTTTCTCTAATAATAGATATATCATCTACTAATTGAGTAAAAACCCAGTCGTAAATATACTCTGGAATACAAACTCTATCTTCATAAGATAACTCAAAAATATTTGGAATTTGGCTTATTAAAAAAGCTAATTCAGCAGAAATAAAATCACTGATTTTTTTAAATACTTTATCATTAGATTTCATGTACATATCATCTAGTATTTGTATCATATACACTTGTATATCCAACAAAAAAGGATTTTTTATAAATAACTTCTCTAACTCACCTAATTTTAAAATAGGATCCGAAATGCATAGTATTTGATTTAATTCTACTAAATCAGATGAAGTACTAGTTTCTATGGTTTCCTCATACAAATCATTATAATAAAGAGTATTCCACAAGATTTTTCTGGATTGGACTAGCAATGTAAATAAATCATCTTGATTATCTTTACAAAATGCTAACCTATCAAGTAATTCAGATCTAGCATACTCTTTAACACTAGTAAAATCGTCTATTGCTAACTCTTTAGAACTAAGGTCTTGCTCTTCTATTTCACTCTCAACATATTGTGTCTTGACTAAATCTCTGTCTTCTTGCTCTTGTCTTTGCCTTTCTAAAGCCTCTTCTTGTTCTTGCTTTAGCTTTTCCTGTTCTTGTCTTTGCCTTTCTAAAGCCTCTTCTTGCTCTTGCTTTAGCCTTTCTTGCTCTTTTTGAGCTAATACAGTTTTTTGTTCTTGAATTCTTTTTTCATTCTCTAAAGTCTTCTTTGCATTAAGAAACCAATCATAAATTTGTAATAATGCTAAATTGTCATCATCTGCATGAAACTCATTAAACCAATTAATCACATCTTGTTTAGCTTGATCTACTCGATCTAAATCTTTTAATTGCAAATCTTGAGGGTTTCTATCTCGATAATCTGCTATGAACTTTACCATCCATGTTATCAAGTTTATTCGAGATTTTTTCCTTTTCCCATATGGCATAATAGCATCTTTTTCTTGAGTCAAAATGTTAGAAAACATATATAAACCAGCAAGTAGTCCACCTACTTTATATTTCTGATATAGTGCTACTATTATATAAGTGATAATTTTAAGATGCTTGCCTTGTGTAGTTAAAACCACCTTCCCATTTTCAATAATTAATTGCCAATCAGGTGTTTCAGGTACTACATTTTGTAACTTCTGTATCTCATTTTCAATAGCTTCAAATTCTTGACTATATTGAACCTCTGATATATCTAAAGGCTCAATACTATTTGTAACATCGACTATATAATTTTCTAAAAAACCTAACATTTTTCTCTCTTAAAACTTACATTGTAAATTTTCTAAGCTTCCTAAACTATTTATACTACCTTTACCTTTTGTAGATATTTTATATGTTGCGAAACTCTTATTAAACTTGATAGTATAAGTATCATCTTTTTGATTATATTCAAAATGCGATAAGAAGTTTATCAATCCCCAAGGTCCAGTATAAACATTTTTGACATCTTCTTTATTTTTATAATGCCATATTATTTGTACTGTACCACTAGTACTACTATCTTTTGCTGGCCAATAAAAATCTTGCTGATATTGAGGACCATTGAAATAACCATATTTTTTATTATCATATATAATATCGACTCCAGATAAGTCACTTGAAAGGAGTACTGGCGTTAGTCCAACTGTCATATTTAACTTATCTTCTGACGAATTAGTATTGTTATTTTTTGTTAACGCATTTAGCTGTGAAATCACATTAATTTGTTTAAATAAATGCTTATCAAAAGGAAACTTAACATTATTAATTTCTTTAATGGTTAACAAACCAGATTTATCTTTTATAGCAAATGGTAAAACATTATTATTTATATAATTCATCAAATCACTAGACTTAGACATAAGCTGTTTATATTCATTTAGACCTAACTCATCTTTTGAATTTGCAAAAGGATAATTTGATGCTAAATTACTAGAGCAAAACTGTGAAAGTTCATTATTCCATAAATCCGTATCATAGATAGCACCAGCATCAAACATGCTATAAGTGAAACTACTCAAATAGCTATCAACTAAGAATGTCATTGATGTAGGTAACTCTTTAACCATTTCCTTAAGTCCTATTAAAGAATCCTGTTTGTTTGTAGCTATTAATTCAGATACAACAAAAGCTTGTTCTTGATTCGTACTTGAATTGCTGCTCATTATCATAACTAACTTTTCGAGTAAACTAATCTTTTCGTTAAGCTGATCAACTCTATATCTATTATTAACAAAGTTAGCCAGAGAAGATATCATTTTCTTATCACTACCATTTGTTGATGAAACCACATCTGAAGTTAAGTTAGTTTTCAACTGGGTAAATATTTGATCAAAAACAGATATATAGCTATTATTTCTACTATCATTATACTTTTGCTGGAAATTTGTCTTCCTGAATTTGATACTTTTCAAGGCGTCAACCCATACACTCGCATAATCATTCCAGTAAAGATCAAATATTTTTGATTTTGCTTTTGTCGCATCAAATTTGGATTTTTGATCTATTGAATCAAAAACCCACTGGTCTTTCTCAGCTATTTCTAGTTCTTTAACTAAGTTTTCTTTTGAATAATTCTGCCATCCATCTACAGTATAAACATAATTAATACTTATAGGTTTTTCAAATAAATTCACATACTGTAGACCGCCTATTATTACAGGCCTATAGTTTGCTTTTTGCTCTATATTTTTTTGTTTAAACTGTTCATAAGCTCTATAAACATAAATATCACCACCCAACACATTCTTTGCTTTTTCTATCAAAGAGTTATCTAGTTTACTATGTAGAGCATCTGATGGTAGTAAAAGTAAATCATCTAAATAAACCTCTAGTGAATTTAACGTCTCACTATCATTATCATATAAGTTTTTCCAGTAACTATCTAAATTATCTTTTATAAATTTAGTATTCATATGTTGTGTTTTATCAAACATCACATACATCATTAACCAGTTATATAAAGTTTGCATTTTTTGAGCTTTATCAACAGTCTCATTATCACCAGTATTTGAGATTTTATCCATTAAAGATTGAATATTATTCTTGATTTCTTGTAAAATGTATGGCCTAAATACTTCTTTCAACTCTATATTATACTGCTCATTTAATGCCTTGTCTGTTAGCGTAGGAAAACTAAAACCAAAATGATGCCAGCTTGCAAATTTTGTATTTCTTAGTTTTGCTAAATATTCTAACTTTTGCATACGTTCCCAATAGCTTGGAGTATATAAAGGGGCTCCTATTATAGGCTGTAAAGTATTATTGGTATGTTTAACTTCTGCTAAATAGTATGATGCTTGTGTATATCCTGTTATCCAAGACAATACCAAGCCAACAGCAGTAATACCTGAAATAGAATAAACATAGTTTTTATGTTTTGATAGAAAGTGGACAGTATTATCAATAAATGTTGCTTTTCTACCCTCTTTTAATATGACATCTTTCATTATATTTTTTAAGAAATAGATATCAGATCTAGCTTTATCAAAATGATGTATTTTATTTGTACTAACCGCAGTAAAATAAACACCTCTCAAATATAAACTCTTTGTGTAGTTATTTTCATATACAGCATCTGCTAATAAAGAGTTTAACTTTTCACATAGATATGTAAAGTATCTGACAAAATAAAATGCTCTATCATTATCTATATTTGAATTTTTCTTTCTAATACTAGAGAAAACATTTTCATTGATATTATTAACTATATTATTAAACTGATCATCAAGCCAATCAAGTGGTTCTGAAGTATTTGAAGATGGTAATGTTACTCCTAAAATATTATTTGTAACATCAAAACTTTTAGGATCGAAGTATTCTACAAATCCAGGTACTTTATCCATATTAGTTAAAAAAATATATATAGGAATATTCCTAATACCACTGTTATATATCTTTTTTAAAATAATTTTATATTTATTAAAATCTCTTTCTAATTCATTAGGTGTCTCAGTAATGAGACGCTCAGCATTTATATTTAAAATTAATCCATCTAATGGCTTAAGACGACGATTTCTTTTGATTAAGTCTATAACACTATCAAATAGACTTGTTTCCTCGACTCTAGAAACTTCTGTTAGTTTAGAATTTATATCTATGAAAGTTACATCTGGTGAACTATACCAATCGAAAGTTGGCTTATTTGATTTTGCGCTAGTTTCACTGTATTTTGAATTAAAATGTATATTGCAGTTTTTAACTATAGTGGTTTTTCCACTATCAGATAATCCAAGTGTCAGAAACCATGGTGATTTGTATAATCCTCGCCCTCTAAAAAATTTAATATTTTTTGTCTGTAAATAAATAAGTTCTCTTAAGGCTTCTGAGAACTTAGATAAATAACCATTATATTCTTGATCTGCATTATTAAAATTAATTTTATAATCTTTATGTGCTTTAATTACATAAAAAGTAATAAAGTATATACAGGTCAAAAATAATTTAACTACCTCACTAGCAAAAAGATCGTAGCTAGATAATTTAAAAAAAGGTAATAATATCCATATAATAATTAAAGCACTAGCATGGCTTATTATCGTTTTTGAAACTAAATCTCGCTTCATTTATTTACCTCATTAGAGTTATCAATGTTATCAAACACATGTAGCTTTTTAAAAGTTTCAAAACTAAACTTGTCATCTAAGCTACTGGTTTTTAATATGTATTCTGCTAAAACAGTTTTGTCATTATAGATTTTAAATATATTAACGCCTTTCTCATCATTGTAGCTAATATTACCTTTTTCCAAAAATTTAAATAGTCCCCATTCACCATCAAAATTTATCATATTTGTTTCATTATCTTTTGATGTATAGCTTATCGTAACAGGAGACTTACTAACATTAGTAGTTGGCCAGTCAATAATAAAATCTTCTTGAGGCCCATTAGCGTAGCTATATGATTTATTTGCATAATTTATAGTCAGCACAGATAAATTTTTAGCCAAAAACTCAGGTGTTAAAAATAATTTAAAACCAACACCATCATTAGAGAAAAACATATTTTCTATCATATTAAATGAATTAATCATTTCCAAAAAGTTCTTATCATAAGCAAATGGTTCGCCATAATATTTTTTCCAAACATAACCGTTAGAATTAGAGCTTTTCTCAATAAGTGATGACATATTTTCTTTTATGAACTTTTGCATGACACCGCCTTTTTTAAAGAACTCTATAAAAGACTTTGTTGAACTCTCTTTATGTGATTCTAATTTTATTGGATACCTATCTTTTAGATAGCTATTGTAATATGTTAATGGTCCTTTCTGCCAACGCATATTTATTTCTTTTATTGCCATATCATTTAAGACTCTCGTTGTAATATTTACAAGTTGAGATGTCCATTTTTTTACAGGCTGTGGAGCATTATTGCCCATCTCCCATAAACTTGCAAGATTTTTAAATATAGCCGAATCCTTTTTGTTTTGCACTAATAAAAATGCATCTAAATCAGGCTGACTAGATAATGATATTACCACAAGAGAATTGCGAATATCTCCCAACTCACCTGCTATCATAGATATGGTTCCTGAGCCTTTAGATGAATCATTTTCACTAGCTTGAGACTTTTTATATTCAGCAAGAGACTTAATAAGTCCTCTATAACTTGTAGTTACTATGTTTCTATTATTACCACTTAGTCCAACTTTACTAGATATATCTTCTACGCTTATAAAATTAGTATTTTGTGTAATCTTCTTAAGCACTGCGATGATCGAATTATTTTCTACAGTTAAACTATTTAAAAGCTTTATAAGTGTGCTAATACTCGTAGTTCTTTGAATATTAATATCATCTAATGCCTTATTCCATACTTCTAAATAATCATTCCAATATAAAATATCCATATTAGATTTTAAAGAAACTAAAGATAATCTATCAAAGCTATCTTCATCTGATAAAACCCACATACTTTTTGCAGCCTGTTTTAAATATTCAACCTGATTTTTAAGATAAATATCATAGTACCCTCTTTTGGTGTATAAAGCTGGCAATTTGACTACTTTATTATCAAATACCAGGCTTGTGTTTAAATCTCCCGAGTCTCCCAATAAAATATATTCATCATTATCTACTAGTGCCTTATCCTTCAACATTTGATATGCTAAAACATAAGTTGAGCTTGATCTTAAAATATTTCTAGCCTCAAATAATAAAGATTTGTTCAATTTAATAGTATCTGGAAAACCAGAAATAATAACTGCTTTTAACAACTCTTCTTTATCAGAAAGATCTTGTGCTGATATTTGTTGCTTTTTCCACATAGTATAAATATTTCTAGTGAAAGAAGTTTCATTAAAATGCTCTTTATTTACTAGCATTAAGTATGTTGCTAGCCATATATTCAAATGCTCAATTTGTTTTGAGTTAGCTGTATTATTTTTAGGTATATCATTTATCGCTTGTCTAAGTTGATTCTCAATATCACTTTGCAGATCTGGTATGAACTTAATTTGCACAAGCCTTTGATATATTTTTAATATATCGGTAATAAGAGTTCTATTATAATATAGTCCATACAATGAAAGATTATGCTCATAGTTTATTTGTTTAGCAAATTCAATTGCAGCATTATTAGGTCCTATATTAGAGTGTAGCGCTTTATTATATTTAGAGTCCACACTGTTAAATAAGTTTATATAAGATAAGGAGCTTTTAATCCAGATAAAAGACAATACAAAGCCACATGATAGTAAAGCAGCAGATTTACTATAGTCTCTATATTTTAACTTTTTGATATAAGTAGTATTTTCACCAAAGTTATAAACTTCTTTTAAGATAATCTTTTTAAATATATTGTCTAAAAAATAAACCCTTTGGTCCATTGATTTTTTCACCTTACTCAAGGTTTGCATGCGCATAAAATCAAAGCATGTATCAGAATTTTTATAACTGACAAAATAAAAACCTCTAACTAATATTTTCTCTTGAATTTTGTTATCAAAGAATCTATCTAGACTAGATTCTATAGTATCCAAACAGAAAAGTACTTGCTTAGAAAAAGTAATTATATTAATTACTTTTTCCGTAGGTTGCGTATTATCACATTTAGTAATAATATTTTCATTTAAACTATCAAAAAACTCTTGAAACTTTTCTCTTATTCTTCTGAAGCTAATAGATTCACTCTCAGATAAAGTAACTCCTAAGGGGTCATATTTAAGCTTATCTGAAGCTACAGAAAAATAATCTTCAAATCCAGATATAACCTCCATACCTGTAAAGGTAACATATACAGGTATTTTGATATGAAATTTCTTATTTATTTTTTCCAAATATTTTCTTAATTCAAAAATTTCTGTTTGGATTTTTTTCTGATACAACGATATAGCATCTTTTGACTCAAATATCTTATCTAAGCTAACAACATAAATGATACCATTAATCGGATAGTGCTTGTCCATTGCATAAATATGTTGAAATAATCCATAGAAGTTTTTGAGATTAAATAAAGCTATTAACGCTTTATCTACAGACATATTCCACGATAACTCTGAACTATTAAACTTATCTACAACAGATATAGAATCATTTGTAACACTACTACTCTTAGAGGTATGTCTCATAAGAGCTTCTATACATTCTTTATTATTTCCAAGAATCGTATATACCGGAGTATTAATCTTACTTATCTTTTTTCTTTTCTTTAATAATAAAGATAGTTTTTTTAACTCTTCTCTTACCTTATAACTTGTTAAATTAAGAGCTTTAGTTTTTTTATTCTTTCTTTTTGCGAGAAATACAACAAAAGATGAAAAGCTTAATAGATTTTTCTTATGTAATACATATATTAATATAACAACTATAAGAAATAATGTTGTGAATAGCTTAGCATTTGTTGATTTTAAAATAGAAAACCCAAATAATGAAATACCTGGGATAACTAACCAAATAAATAATATTAAAATACAAAATATAGCAAGAAATAAGAACCATCGAGTTCTTACAAACTTACTCAAAGCTAAAGGAACTTTTCTAAAAAGATTAGTCATATAGATCTATCTCCAAATGCCTTGCTACTCGTTGACTGTATCTTTAGAAACAGGCGGAACAGACGGTGATGACTCATATGATGATATAAGCTGATTTTTAGTATTATCAATATCTTTCAAAACAGGTTGCTCTGCTTGATTTATAAAGAATGAGAGGCCTATATATATAACTAAAAGTATAGCTAAAATAACTCCAAAAAAGATAGAAAAAGTATGCTTATATTTTATTGGAGCTTTTGGCTCATAATCTGTCTGCCAGTGTTTTGCAATAGAAGCATCATCATGTAGATCTCTATATTGACATATAACATCGTATGACTCTCTCTTAAGCCTATCTAACATAAGCTTCCCATTCGTCTTACTAGAGAACTGTCCTTTAAACCCAAGGCATAAACATATATAAATAAGCTCAAACACTTCTATATATTCAGATATATTATCTAAACAAAATAATCTGATTTTGAAAAACGTTTCTCCACCCCAAGACTCATTAAAGTTACTACTTAGCATAGATTGCTGAGACCAGTGTATATTTTGCCCATATTCTGTAGCTAAAATTGCCTCATCTATGAAAGCACATAAAATATACTTAGCGCTTTTAAGAAGATTATCACCTATACCATCCTGTTGACATCTAATTGTAAACTTTGTCAATCCATCTGATAGAATCATTTTTAATTTATCAACACTAAAATCTATGGAGTGATTAATTACTTGATAATGTGTAGCAAAGATTTCACTTGCATATTTCATAAGGCTATTTGGACCAAACATATACTCCTGTTTCGAAACCTTTTGAAACAAGCTCTCGCTAGTTATTTCTCTAACTTGCTCCTGTTTTACTTCCCCAAAATTACGCTGAGTTATTTCGTCATTATCAGCTAATGGCATGAATATAGTTTTATCATCATCATTATTGGCATACATAATAATACTTACCTCTTTGTTGCCCATAGTTGCATATCAATTTGCGAAAATTTTCTTGTTAGGTATATAGACATTATCTTCGATTCATATATTGATTTCCAAAAATCAGAATTTTTATCTAATTCAAAATAGACATAATCTGACATAAATGGTATTTGTTTTGGTGAAGAAGCCATTGATACTACTTTGATACCCGGTAACTGTTTTGATACAACATTTGATATCTGGCTTTTTGATGCTATCTTTATAATTTTAGGAAATGTAAGAGCAAGTTGATCTTTTGGCATTTCAGTTTTACATGCTATAACAAAGCTCCATTCTGAAATATTTGTTAAATCGATGCTCTCCACATTTGCAATATACAAAGCATATTTCTCAAAATAACTAAGAGGTATTCTAATAGCTCGCTCTTCAAAAACGCATGCAAATGCTTCTTTTAAATCTTCAGATAATATTGAGAAAATTTCTGTAAGATCTTCATGTTTATATTTAATATACTCATTGTATCCTTTATCTTCATGAGTAAAGGTTCGTAGCTCTGAACTAAACTGTAATAAAACTTTAAAAAGTTCTTCTGGATGTACTCTACTACTGTTATAAATATGCTCTACAATAGGAATATATCTATTTAATAGTTGTACAAACAGCATCTCGATGAGACCTGCCGTCCCATATTCATCGACATTTTTAAGACGCTGCATGATTTGTTTTTTTCTTTGCTGTGCTAACATAAAAACATTTTTTAAAATATTTTTAAGTCTGTTACTAGCAAAAATATTTAATAATGGTGGAATATAAGCTTTGTCTAATAATACTGTTTTATTAGGACTTACAGAGCTTATTTTAGCTACTGGTAACAGAATAAATTCTTGGAAATTAGAAGTATCTATAATCAAATACATATTTAGTTTTAATATAGATAGCTCTATTGATTTCTCAGCTCCCATCATAGCATCACTAACTGTCTGATTTGACATATAGTATCGCTCTGTAGTAGCGTTCAATTTAGTTTCAGAAAATAAACGTGCATTTTGAGGAATAGGTGATACAGCCAAATATACAGTTTTATTGACACAAGTTTCGTCAAGTTGTAATGAGATTTCATCGCCATCAATTTCTGGGATATTGATTATTGTACCATCTGGTAATATAGCCTCACACTTTGTAATAGAAATAATCCCTTGCTCTAACTTAGCTTCATCCACTTCAATGCTCTTTAGACCGTAATTGTATCTACCACTTCTAACTAACTCTTGCTGAGCCGATTCAAAAAGAGTGTCTTGTAATTGAAAATGCTGTTGAGAAACTGTCAGTCCAGAGAACCATGCTACTCTTTTCATATATAAACTATCCTAATTTTATTCTTTAAGTTTAACCCCGTAGCTTGTTAACTTAAGCTTATACGTTTTTGGCAACCAATGACTTTCTACAGGTACTATTTGTTTCCAATCTAAGTTAATATTTCTATAGCCGGCTGCTATACCGATATACTTAGCATCTTCATCTGTAGATATGTATATTTCCTTTTGCTCACCTGGTTGTAACACATAGGTTTCTCTAGATATAACTGATCCTTTCAAGCCATTCTCACTATTAATTTGAGAAAAATTGGCAGAATCAAATGCCAGTTTATCCTTAAGTTGAAATACATAGATCATTATAGAAGAAGGAGTACCCTGCAAGTTAGGATTTATATCATTAGTTGTATCTGCATCAAGATATACAGTTGAACATGAGTCTAAGAATAGAGATAAAATTAAAGTAGTAGCAACACATAACAAACTTCTTTTTTTCATTATTCCACCTATACAATTAATTTTGGTTATATTTTTCTGATATATATTCTTTTATATTTTTCTTCTTCTGTTTTTCTGATGTGCCAAGCATTTGAGTATATTTAACTTTATGCTTTGACCAGCATTTACTGGCAAGTGTGCCGGGTAAAACTCTTCCTGTTTGTGTAACTTCTTTTTCGATCTGATCAGGGTCAAAAGACTCAACCATAAGCTCAACTACTTCTCGAGTTGAATTATCTATTTTTTTGAAATGAGAAATTACTTCACTAATAGATTCCCCTACTGCTTGTCTTGCTGGCATTATCTGATTATTCATATCAAAAAACACTGTTTCTAAGGCTTGCTTTGCAGACATACTCATTTTGAAAGGGTTTTTGACTTGAGAAGTAAACATTGTTAAGTCGCTATCCAGTTTGTTTTTAGCATTGTTTCTTTCCATCATCAACCGAATTAAACCATCTACTGAATATGAGAGTATATCAATGACATCTGAATAAACTTTATCTCTATTAATCTGTGAAATCACATTATAAGACAGTCCAAGTTTTTGACAGAGCATCTCAAGAAATTTGTCATCTCCTTTAAAGCTTTCTTGTTGTATACTTTTTTGTCGTTGCTGATTTATAACTTGTACATCTACCTCTTTGTCTATTTTTCTAGGCTGTTCTAAGCCCTCAGGCTTGAAATTTGCTGTTTGTAAAGGTTCTTGTATAGTTTCTTTTAAAGTAAAAGATTGCTCTTTTTCTTTTATTGCAGAAAAATCAAACTCCTGATCAGATTCCTTTATATCCACTATATGTGAATAATCTTCTAAGTTTTCATCTTCATTATTTTTTTCTATAGTTTGAGGAGCGTCAATACTTTTTTTATTTAGATCATCAATTATAAAATCCGACTCAATTCTTAATTGTTCAAAAGGATCTCTTGACTGATGAATTGCTTGATTTTTAGAGTCTTCAAATGGAAGATGATTGTTATCTGCAAGGTTTAATTCATTTAGAAATGCAAGCGAGTCATTATCATCCTGAACTTTATTGTCATCGATAATATGTTTAATATCAGTGTGAGCATCATTTTTTAAGATATTCGCAACAACTAACTTATATAGACCTAACTCTAATATATCACCCTGTTTTATTTTAGTTGGTAGATTTCTCTCTAACTTTAAACCGTTAAGCTTAGTTCCATTAGTACTAATATCTGTAACAAAGAACTCTCCATATTGAGATTCTAAAAGCATATGCTTGCCTGAAATTTTTCTAGTATGATCATTTAGTGACCACAAACAGTCTTTTGATCTACCTATATAACCCCCAAGTTCAGAAAAAGTCTTTTGATTCTCGACATCTCCATACTCAGCTTTTATATCTTGTAAGTTACCTATTCTTAAAGTTAGCATAATTTACCTTTATTTACATATCTACTAAATAAATACAACATCAATAATACATGCTGTCATATTATCTCTACCCACATTAGCCAAAGCTTCTTTAATCATCATATCACAGGTCACCCGAGGAGCCTCGCTTCTTGATAAAATAGCCTCTAAGTCAGTATCAGTTAACTCTTTATTTATACCATCTGAACAAAGAAGAAACCTTTCGCTTTTTTTGAGGACTAACCTGTGCTCATCAACAACAACATCTTCTTCTCCGCCAACGACTCTAGCAAGAGCTTCCTTATATTGCTCTGCCATAGGATGAAATTCATCAACAAGTCCCTTCTGTTTTAAGGAATTAAAGACTGTATGATCGATAGTAACTTGAGACAACTGGTTAAACTCAGGGTCAAATCGGTATATTCTACTATCTCCAACCCATAATATCGCAACTTTATTGCCTCTCATTATAAGAGCAACAATAGTAGTACCACATTTCACAGAGCTTCCAACTTTTTTTGCATAATAAAAAAGTTCTGTGTTCTTTTTTCTGATAAAAGCTTTTATGAAATCAACGGTTTGATCAAAACCCACTATATTGTCAGGTAACATAATTTTTTGAGTTACAAGTCCACTAGCATACTCACCATTATGATGCCCTCCCATTCCATCGGCAACTATCCATACTCCAATTTCTGGTTGAGCCAAAAAAGCATCTTGATTAACAGCTCGTTTGTTCCCTACATGAGTTTTTGCGTTAGAAATTATTTTAAGAGACTTACCCATAACTATGTTCTCTTCCTAACTTTTTTTACATTTAAAACCATTTTTTTTCGTAAAAGCTCTATTTATATAATTAAACAAATGATAACAATTTTATAAATAGTTATCATCAAGAAAAATATAAAATAAAAGATTTAAATTAGCTAGCGTTTGTAGTGTCTAGGTGACCACTAACATTAATCACTTTATCATCGTAAGTGATATCTTGGAACTTCATTTTTACAATAATATGACCACGACCTTTTTCATCTGGATTTCTTTGATCACCTTGTTCTAATTTAAGATCTGTAACGATACCATCTTTGAAAGTAGACATCATTGTGGTTTTATTTGAACCACCTGTTGCAGCCCTATCGACCTCAACAACATCCATTTCTTTGATGTTATCTTTACCTGCCATTACGTTTAACAATAGCGCTGGGATACTGTGGTACATAGGAACTTTAACCCATACTATTGATTCTAGAGCTGCTTGCGAATGATCTGCAGCACCAAAGCTATCATTATGAGGTTGATGAAACTCATAACCCCAGTCAAAAGTTAAACAATAGTCTTCAGTCAAAGGGCTTGTAGTATTACTATTACGTCCTGCAACATCTTTTGATCCTGTTTTTTGAGTAATTGTACCAAAATTTCCTGAATCAATTTTTACATAAACTGGCATTTTAATTTATCTCCTGGTTTAATTTATTTTTCACATAGCATTAGAGTAAAGATAAAAATCCTCAATGCTATAATTCGATTGTAGACAAATTATTTTTCCTTTTCTAGCCTTTTGAATTTTTTTTACAAGTATTTTCACAGCATCATTTTATCTTTTATAATCAAACCTAAAGATTTACATTATATTTTTGCAGACATACAATTAATCAAAACTAGTGTAGATTATTTTTAAGTATTAAGACTATGTCCTATCAAAAAGAAGAATTTAAAAAAAATGTAATAACTTTGTCTAATGAAAATAATGCCCATAATATATATGAAATAACTAGCATTAAAAATGATATATTCACTCTTAAAGATAAAAAAGAAAATTTCCAAGAAGCTGAGTTAGCTGCTTCTTGTATAATTGTACCTAAAGTTGGTGATATCGTCCTTTGTATAGAGCATGATAGTCAACTATATATAACTTTTGTTATTAAAAGTTATAGTTTAGAGCCTAAAGAATATAATTTAAAAGGTATAGTAAAAGCTGGACTAGATGAAAGTTATATCAAAATTGATCCTCAAAGTATTAATCTACAGACAAATAAAATCAATTTGGTATCTCAAGTTATTTCAACAATGGCTAATATTGGTAAATGGATAATCAACGGAATAAGCATTAAGGCAGAATCAATTCATCAAAAAACCCAAAATCATAATATTGAATGTAATCAAACATTAAATATATCTGCAAAAAACAAGAAAACAATCATAAAAGAGTTAGATTCTCAAATAGCTGATACAACTCTACAAAATAGTAAGCAAATAAACATTACCACAGATAAACTGAATATAAATAGTTAATCTAAAGTTTCTTAGTACGTCAAACTCAATATAAAAAATTAAACTACAATTAACCAAAATATTTGATTAATAATTCAGATAAGTATAAATTAAAACATATATACTTTTAAAAATTATACGCTGATTTCCACGATGATAAACTTCGCCCTCAATGGTCAAGTAGTGCGTCTATTTGATATTAAGTTTAGTCAAGGCTTGTATACCGGTATTTCAGGTAGTGCCTATATTGATAGTAAAGCTAATGTCGGTGATGAAATCGAATTTAAGTTAGATAACATATCTTTTAAAGCTATAGTTACTAGTACGGACATTGATTCTCAGAGTTGGGCTTTTGGTGGTAATAATCCTACATATATAGCTTTTGTATCTAGTGAAGTTTTTCTCAAAGAAGATAAATCTCTAATCAAATATCCTGATGGCAAGATAAATGATGTTTTAGAAAAAGTCTTAAAAAACTACGAAATAACAGCTGATTTTGAGAGTAATAATAGTATCTTTGTTGATAATGTCTTACAAAATAATAATCTATCTACCTTTAATTATCTAACTAATATATGTAACCAGTACGGGATTGTATTCTATAGAGATTTAAGAGAAGATGCTCAGCTTAAATTCTGTAATACCTTTGCTAATAAAGATGCTATTAATGTAGATGTTCTTGATAAACAAAAAGCTACTATCGATACTAAACCTGTGGCTTATGTAGCTGAAAATATTGTTATTGATGATAATCATAATGTTTTGGCTCTTGGATTTAATCGTCATCAAGCAGATGGTGGCTATAAGAAATATGTCGAAGTTAAAAATGGTATTATCCAGTCGCCATTTATTGGTAGTACTTCTGATTTAACTAACTTTTATGCAGAAAGTTTAGCTAATCATTTTCAAACTTATAGAAATATCTTGGCTTTAGATGGTGTTGGTATTGTAGCTGTTGGTGATACTATACATATCGATAGTAAAAAACTACCTATAGATACCAAAGACTGGTCGATAGTACAAGCAGATGTAAGTATCACTACAGATAGCCAAGAGTTCAATAAATTAGCTACTTGTGAATATTCTGCTATTGCTGTGGCTAATAATGTCCAAAACTTGGCTACAGGTATATTAGATCAATACAATCTATCTAAATTTGTCAAAGAAGGTTTTGCAGTCAAAGGGTATTCTGATGATACAGAAGATGCTACTACTCTTAACGATACAGGTAAGTATCAACTATCTATACCTGAGTACTATACCCAAATTGATGAGGATGAGGTTATCAATGATGTTGCCAAAATTCATCTAAATCATACTCCCGATCAGAAACATAGCTTCCCTCTTGTGCAGAACTCCCCTACTCTAATCATGGAGTTACAAGACCCTACTATTCTTGGTACACGTAATACCGAAGCTAGACCAGCCCATAACAGAAAAGGATACGAGCAAGATTATCGCTTAGCTGATAATAAACATAACTCGCTTAACTTTATTAATACTGGTGCTTTTAAGCATAATATTGCTAATCCTAAATCCACCAACTCTGTGGTATTAGAATCCCAAGGCTATCGTGGTGCTAGCCGCTCTGCTGCTCTGCGACTGGGTGATGAGAGCTATCGAGATATCCATAAAGGCAAGAAATCAGGGATGTCGTTACAATCTCAAGGTAATCACTATGAGCTACACCCTAACTATAAGGCAACTGTGTATGGTAATCGCAATAATGTAGATGCCAAATACCAAAGTATCTCTCCTGTATATGCTATGGTAGCACAGAGATTACATTCTCAGGATAATCCATATCATTTGTTAGAGGCAATCAATGCTGATGAATATCATCAAGAAATATTTGCTAAGACTAGTAGCTTAACTACTCATGTCCAAGATAATATTGCAATTGATACTACCGCAGCAAATATTATTGATAAATATACCAATAAAGTAACTAAAGATATTTATCTAAATACAGAAGAAACTCACACAACTGATGATGAGCATAATCTACAGTTCAATGAAGTTGAAAGAAATCTAACTGTTGAAAATGATATATTTGAAGAGACTCAAGCTAAAGAGATAAATATAAGTGCTAATGAAGCTATTAATACTCTTTATCATAATCAAAAAGATACCAATGTTGATGGTGATTTGACTTTTGAGGAACATGAGCTAGAGCAGAATATAACCAAAGGCTTAACTCTAGCTGGTGGTGCTATGGCTATCACAGCTAATGAGTTGGTTAAACATGCTCCACAGGGAATACATATCACAGCTAATAAAGTATCTGTAAATACTGCTGAGCAATTAGTCTATGGTATGTATAGTGTTGTTAGTGATGAAAGTAACGTTAAAGATCCACAAAAACCTACTAATGAAGTACTTAGAATCTATATCATGGATAAATATTGTACTGATGAGGAAGTTGCTGAGGATGACAAGAAAATCTTAAAAGATAAAGATAAGATCGTTGATTATATTCAAGATTCTGTCTTGACACCATTATTATCTAATAGCTATATCGAAGCAAAAAGTTTCAAAGATGGTGATGATATTGGCACTCCAATAGCTGTTGAGTTTACACAAGATAAATATTATGAAATCAAACTAACTGATGATATTGAGGCAATATGTTTGAAGTTAAACACTTTGAATATTTCAAATAATCGTTTCCAAAGTCTGATAGTTGGTGTAAATGGTGAAAAAGCTGAAGATGTAATAGATGACTTCAAACACCACCAAAACACTCTATCTTTGAAACCAAAAGATTGGCAAAAGATAGAAGTCAAACAAGGTAAGACTGAAACTATTAATGATATTGAGACTACTGTTAACCATCTTGTTATCAATGTCTTTGAACCTCCGATGATGATTAATCTTAGAGAGGATTATTATTTTGCATATTATAAGGCTAATCAAAACTTTGGTGAATATAACAATCTAATACAAAGATATGCTCCTCTAGCTCATTACTACGAACCTGTTGGATATAAAATTGCTTATTATGACCATATCGTTGATGATAGTGATGACTTCTGGCAAGAATATATCCTCAAATTAGCAAAAAGCCAAAATAAACTACTTAAAAGACAAAAACCTGGTAGTACTATCGATCCTAATATTACTTTTGCTATTCATGGATATAATGTAGCTGTAGAAGATAAAATAAATAATAAAATGCGTGGCTATCCTCAAGCTCTAGAATATATGGATAGTCAGTATGATATTACTGAAAATAAATTAATGAATGATACCCCTTGGTATGATGTAACTGGTTACTTCAAGGGTAATATACATAAACTATCTGACCAGAAAGCTAGTATCCTACCTTTTGATAGTGATAAAGAGTCGCTTGAATATAACACTGATAATGAAAATACTGCTGAAGGCGCTTGTAAATGGAATCTACAGTTGGAGTATTCATTAAACAAAGCTGCTGGTTGGGATGAAAAATCTCTTGATGATTATAACCGTATTGTTCAAATAGCTTGGCAAGGTAATCCTAAAGCTCCGTATGACTATAGTGCTGCTATTGCTATGAGTGAGTTTGCTGGGCAGAAGCTAGCTATTGTGATTGATTATCTTAAACAAAATGGTATCAAGGTTAATATTATGGCTCACTCTTTGGGTAATGCTGTAATTATGAATACTTTGAAGAATGTAAGTACTCCTGTAGATCAAGCTCTATGTTGGGAACCTGCTATTGCTAATGATAGCTTGAGTAATTCTAATAGAAATGAAGCTGTACAAACTATCTCTAATACCTACGAAAAGTATGAAGATGGTAAGCTTGTGCTTGAATCTAAACCAACTCCTCAAGAATACAATGTCAGCTATAACTATGCAGCTGCTGCTAGTAAGGCTGATAAATTCACAATTGCTTATAGTAACCTCGATGAGATGCTAGGACCTATTCCTAATATTCCTAGCTTGTTCAAAAAAGGTGAAATTCAATCTATGACTATGAATGAAGCTGTCAATAGAATGATTACCCATGTCTTAGTAAGTGTATCTAGCTACTACTTCTCTACTGCTAAGATTGGTACTAGCTTTGCTGATACTACTTATAAGCTAATTCCTAATATCTTAGCTGGGAATATTGATTATAATAAATATCCTGAGGCTCAAGCTATTCATGAAAAAATAAGTGATAAAGGCGCTGGATTATTATTCGCTATAATTGGTGTGGCCTCTTATGCTCTTGATAGTTTCGTAGCTCAAAGTACTAGTACAGATACTAATGGTGGCTTTGAATCAATTTATCAAATTGCTAATAAGTTTATCTATCCTGCTAGTTTCTTTGTCGAGGGTAATATTGGGCAAAAGTGCCAAGCTTTCTATAGAAAATGGTTACAAGTCTACCCTAACCCTAATGATAATAAGCCTTTCTTAGCTACTAATGATACAGATATGCTAACTGGTGAAAGCTTATATCAAAATCTAAATTTAAGAGAGAAGTTAAGACATAACTTTATCCCTATATATGCTTATCATGAGAAAGATACTCTATATGATATTGCTAGTGAAGTTATCGATAAGTTATACAAACTAACTAATACTGGCGTTGCTGATATTCCTCAACAAGTTTGGGACAATTTGGAGGATTCAATATCTAACATATTCAACCAAAATCCAATATCGACTGTTTGGGATACTTCGATGAGTTTCGTGGGGCCTGCTGTTAATGGTGCTGGTAGTTTGACTACTACTGTTATTGATTTCTTAAAAGGGGCTGATATACAAGCTGCTATTAAAAATATCAAAGATAATAAAGAAGAGCTATTAGCTGTAGTATTCACAGTACTTATGCAACCTAACTCTAAAGTAGCTCCGGCTATGGGGTATAGTGGGGTTGATGATAACAGTGAATTTTATAATACTAATATTGGTAGTAAACTATTCCAAACTCCGCAAGAAGTTGACACAATGCGTTTACCTGAATCGACTAGAGGTAATTACCCTTGTTATTATATTGATGAAAATAATGAAAAAGTAACTACATCTTATGACCAATTAACTGATGTACAAAAACAAACAGCTAAATCAATGCTATGTATAGATCATTCGGCTATGTTGTACCCTACTGATGACTTTATGAATTATATTTATAAAGGACAATTATTCGGAAGAAAAGATATTGGATTAGATTTCTTTGGTGATTATGATATGGATGAAGCTAGATCAAATAACGAAGAATACAGTTAAGGGCGATTATGTTTAGTTTAAAAAAAATAATATTCATATTCTTTTCATTTATTAGTGTTAGTTTGCTGTATGCCATGCCTACTATTCTTTCAGTATCAACTGATGGTAAATATGTAGTTAGTGCAAATAATGATGGTAATGTTTATTTATATGATTTAAATAATAAAAGCATAAAAAAAATAAGTAATAAAACTGTTAATGTTTTTAGTGCTAACTTTATTAAGGATACTCATGATTTCATATATCAAACATACAATGATAATGTAGTTTATATAATAAATGCTGACACACTAAAAACAATAAAATCTTTTACAGGGCAAAAAAACAGTGTTATGCAAACTGTAAATAAAGATTTAAATACTTATGCTTTTGCTACATGGAATGGCTATATAAATATTGCTCAAATAAAAGGTGATAAATTAGGACATATATATTCGTATGGTAATCAGTTTATGAATATGGATTCAAAATTAATACCTACTTTCTATAAAAATAAGTTAATTACTACTACTGGTAGTGGCTCACTTTTAATATTCAATATTGATGAAATATTTAACAGCGAAAATAAAGATAATCCTAAAAATCAAATAGAAATTCATAAAAACTCTGGGGCTGTTATGAGTGCCATAGACCCTAATGGTGAGTTTGTTTATACAGCTGATAGCTCGAGAGTTGGAATAGCTTATAACTTAGATACTCAAAAACTTATATCAGAAAAGAATGGAATTTATTTTACTAATGAAGTTGCCGATGTTACTTATTTAAAAAATAACGAAAAAAAATCTATTCGACAGGGAATATCAAATTTTAAATTTATAGATAAAGACAAAATTATAGTCACTTTTAAAGGAACTAGTCAGCCATATTTATGGGCATGGTTCTTTACTCCTAGCAAATTTGATTGGAGTGGGAACGGTAAATATAAAAGACCAATGTTTTATTCAGATAAATATGCAAAACTAGTCAATAACCCTCTTGACTACATAATAGGCAACTACAATATCGAGCCAAGACCAAATGTGGATGGTTATAACTATACATTTGATACTTCTGTAGAAGCTCACAAACTTGTAATTGGTCAAGCTAATGGTAATGGTATTATGGTGTATAACTATAACCCTAGTGATGAAACTCTAAAACTTGAATGGGTCGGAGAACCTCCTAAAGCGGAAGAGAAAAAAGAAGAGAAAAAAGAAGGTTGGTTTTGGTAGTAGTTTGAAAGTACTACCCTGAGCTACTTCGACACTCGAAGGGGAATTTTACCAAATTAGTGCTTGCAAAAATAAGGATCTATAAAATATGAGAGAGGTTATAATTCAAGTTGTTTCAATATCTATTGTAGGTATCGTAAGTTATTTAATTAAAATAATTAATTCTAAAGAAACCTCATTTTTTTCTTTTTTTTATAAAAGCAATAGAGTTAAAAGCAAACTAGATGAAATAAGTCATACAGATTGTATCATCAAAAAGCGGTTGCTAATTAATGAACTTGAGCAATCTTTTCCTAGTTCATTAAAAAACTTTTATGGTCTTTATAAATTTAATCTCGTTGACTATGCTATAGCTGAAAAATTGAGCAGTTTCATAAGTCATCATTTAATTAAAAATCTTTTTCTAAGCTATTCAATCAAAGTAGATATAAAAAACAAAAAGTTTAGCTTTCATAAAAAAAATAATATAAATACAAAGGTTCGAAGAAAAAGATGGTTAATATTAATTGCCTATATTGTCCTATCCATTCTTACCGCTTTGTTATTTTATGTAGCTTCACAATCAAACAGTTTTGTATTAGGTATAGTAATAGCTATAATAGCTCAACTATTATTAGTTATGATTTATTTTTCAATAGCAATTGATGGTATTGATATGTTTATCAATACTAAAAATGTTGTCAAAATGGTTAAAAAACAACTTCCTGATAATTTTGATTATTCATTTGAAGATTATAAAAAAAGGCTATTAGCAGATGATAACTAATATTAAAGAATATGTTAATTTGGACAGTGTAGCTGTAGTAATAGCTATATTATCATTCTTTGTATCAATTATTACAATTTTTATGACTCGTAAAAATATAGCATCTCAAATAAAAGCAGGATTAGCTCAAAATAATAGACAGACTTGGATTAATGAGTATAGAGAAAAAACATCACAACTATTAATGTTGATTGACAGTTATTCTATGCTTAATGATGATGATAAAAGTCGCTTAACTCACTTTCAAAAACTATCTTCAACAACATATCAGTTGATGCTAATGTTAAATAGTAAAAACGATAAAGACTTATATGAACTAGTTGAAAAAATAGCAAAAGCAGCTGAATCACAAGTAAGCAACAAATTAACTTTTGAACAAAAAAATAGTATATATACAGATATTTATAAACAAAGAGAATCTTTAATATCTAAGACCCGAAAGATGTTAAAAAATGAGTGGGAAAAAATCAAAGAAGAATCTGGAATAGCTAAATAGATTTATATGAAAAATAACAAATATTCTAAACAGAATTTTACAGTTTATTTTTTACAGATAGTATATTTAAACTATCTAGTAACTCTATTTCATATCTTCAAAAAACAAAACCTTACCCCTTGGTATGATGTAACTGGTTACTTCAAGGGTAATATACATAAACTATCTGACCAGAAAGCTAGTATCCTACCTTTTGATAGTGATAAAGAGTCGCTTGAATATAACACTGATAATGAAAATACTGCTGAAGGCGCTTGTAAATGGAATCTACAGTTGGAGTATTCATTAAACAAAGCTGCTGGTTGGGATGAAAAATCTCTTGATGATTATAACCGTATTGTTCAAATAGCTTGGCAAGGTAATCCTAAAGCTCCGTATGACTATAGTGCTGCTATTGCTATGAGTGAGTTTGCTGGGCAGAAGCTAGCTATTGTGATTGATTATCTTAAACAAAATGGTATCAAGGTTAATATTATGGCTCACTCTTTGGGTAATGCTGTAATTATGAATACTTTGAAGAATGTAAGTACTCCTGTAGATCAAGCTCTATGTTGGGAACCTGCTATTGCTAATGATAGCTTGAGTAATTCTAATAGAAATGAAGCTGTACAAACTATCTCTAATACCTACGAAAAGTATGAAGATGGTAAGCTTGTGCTTGAATCTAAACCAACTCCTCAAGAATACAATGTCAGCTATAACTATGCAGCTGCTGCTAGTAAGGCTGATAAATTCACAATTGCTTATAGTAACCTCGATGAGATGCTAGGACCTATTCCTAATATTCCTAGCTTGTTCAAAAAAGGTGAAATTCAATCTATGACTATGAATGAAGCTGTCAATAGAATGATTACCCATGTCTTAGTAAGTGTATCTAGCTACTACTTCTCTACTGCTAAGATTGGTACTAGCTTTGCTGATACTACTTATAAGCTAATTCCTAATATCTTAGCTGGGAATATTGATTATAATAAATATCCTGAGGCTCAAGCTATTCATGAAAAAATAAGTGATAAAGGCGCTGGATTATTATTCGCTATAATTGGTGTGGCCTCTTATGCTCTTGATAGTTTCGTAGCTCAAAGTACTAGTACAGATACTAATGGTGGCTTTGAATCAATTTATCAAATTGCTAATAAGTTTATCTATCCTGCTAGTTTCTTTGTCGAGGGTAATATTGGGCAAAAGTGCCAAGCTTTCTATAGAAAATGGTTACAAGTCTACCCTAACCCTAATGATAATAAGCCTTTCTTAGCTACTAATGATACAGATATGCTAACTGGTGAAAGCTTATATCAAAATCTAAATTTAAGAGAGAAGTTAAGACATAACTTTATCCCTATATATGCTTATCATGAGAAAGATACTCTATATGATATTGCTAGTGAAGTTATCGATAAGTTATACAAACTAACTAATACTGGCGTTGCTGATATTCCTCAACAAGTTTGGGACAATTTGGAGGATTCAATATCTAACATATTCAACCAAAATCCAATATCGACTGTTTGGGATACTTCGATGAGTTTCGTGGGGCCTGCTGTTAATGGTGCTGGTAGTTTGACTACTACTGTTATTGATTTCTTAAAAGGGGCTGATATACAAGCTGCTATTAAAAATATCAAAGATAATAAAGAAGAGCTATTAGCTGTAGTATTCACAGTACTTATGCAACCTAACTCTAAAGTAGCTCCGGCTATGGGGTATAGTGGGGTTGATGAAACTAAGGCAAGTACTCAACAGCTAATCTCAAGTGGCAAGCTTTTCCAAACTCCTCAAGAAGTTAACACTATGGATTTACCTGAGTCAACTAGAGGTAATTACCCTTGTTATTATATAGATAGTGACAATACTAAACACACAGTAGCTTATGACCAATTAACTGATGAACAAAAACAATCAGCTAAGTCAATGCTATGTATAGATCATTCGGCTATGTTGTACCCTACTAATGACTTTATGAATTATATTTATAAAGGTAGATTATTTAGTGGTAAGTTTAAAGGCTCTTTTGATTTCTTCGGTGATTATGATATGGATGAAGTTAAATCAGCAAATAATCAATTTGCTGGTGATGATACTACAACTGGCTCACAAGGAAGCTACTAATGAAAAAGATATTTATAACATTATTTTTAAGTTCTTTTTTCCTAAATTGTTTTGCTAATGTTAGCAAGCTTTCTATTTCAACTGATGGTAAATATGCTGTTGCCACAGATACTAATAAACATGCTTACTTATATAATCTTGAAAATAAAAAAGTAAAAGATTTAGGCGATAACTATAATTATAGTTCTGCTTATTTTATACCTAATAGTGATTACTATTCTTTACAAGATAATAATACTAAAGTAGTAAAAATCTTCGATACAAATCAAAAACTCATAAAAGAGTTTAAACCTGATTTTATAGCTAGAGCTCAAGCAATAAATGAAAATATGAACTTATGGGTTGGCTCTGATATCGGTGGTAATGTTTATCAATATAGTTTACCTGATAATAACAAGAAACAAATATTTGTTTCTTGGTTATGGGGCAAAATGGATACTACTCCATATTGGAGAGGTAATCCTTATAAAGGTAACCTACCTAACGGATGGACTACATTTAATAGTTTCTCTTTCTACAAAGATAAATTAATAATGACAGCTGAAAATATTTTAGTTGTCTATGATACAAAAAATCATAAGTGGAAAATGGTAAATGAAAATGTTAATGAAACTATGAATGCCATAGACCCTAATGGTGAGTTTGTCTATACAGCTGATGATCGAGCTATGGGAGTTAAGTATAATCTAGATACTCAAAAAGCTATTGAATTTACAAATAACACAGCAAATCCTGCTAACTATAGATTAGATTATCTAGACAAATCCATAGAGCCAATCCCATACTTTATCAAAAATAGAAAGCCTATTGGCAAATTATCTAACTTTAAATTTATTGACAAAAATAGAATTGTTGGCACCTTAAAAGGAACTACACAACCATTTCTATGGTTGGGGCTATATGATTATAATATAAAACAGAAAGCTATAGGTAAAGACTATCATTTTGCAACAATGCCATTACTAAAATACATACCATTAATTAGTACTCCAATGGATTATATAACTGGCAATTACAATATAGAACCAAGACCAAATGTAGATGGTTATAATACTACATTTGATACTTCTGTAGAAGCTCACAAACTTGTAATTGGTCAAGCTAATGGTAATGGTATTATGGTATATAACTATAATCCTAGTGATGAAACTCTAAAACTTGAATGGGTCGGAGAACCTCCTAAAGCGGAAGAGAAAAAAGAAGAGAAAAAAGAAGGTTGGTTTTGGTAGGATGTAATTCCCCTTCGGGCCTGTCCCAAACTTGATTTGGGATCTAAGGGGTGGCAGTCGTAGACTGACGGGGTAGTACTTTTAAAAACCACCCCCCGCCAACAAGTTGGCACCCCTTCGACACTACTCACTCCAATGCTTATCCAAGCTCTTAGATTTCTTAACATCCAAATACCAATATATACAACCTACTAGCGATACTATTGGGATTAACCAAGATGATAGAAGTAAAAAGAAAGTTTGCCAAAAACCATTAATAAAGGAGTTATATATATATATAATCGCTCCTAAACCTTCTCTATTGACACCTATACCTGGCATTGTAACTAACCAGTAAAACATCAAAACAAAAGAAATAGGTAGCGCTATTTTTTTTTTCTTAAACATAAGGAATGCTAAAATTACAATGATAATTTGATAGAAAATAGAACTTTTTTTAATAGCTTCAACAGCCCCTAACATCTTACTAAATGAGTAAATAGCATCCCAACTTGATAATATCAAAATGATATATAATCCTAACAATATATAAAAAGTAATCTTTAATCTTTTAGACATTTTGTTTCCTTTCTTATCCTAAGCTTCTTTCAAGAGTGAATAAAGTAGCTAATCCGCTAGCTACACTAACTACTGTGGCACCCACTCCAGTTGCAACTGCTCCTGCGACTCCGACAAGCACAGGTGCTGCAACCGCCGCACCAGCAACTACAGCAATAGCTCCACCTACAGCAAAAACTGTTTTTGTCGCAGCGCCATAGGCCGCCGTATATTCAGCCTCTAATATTGGTTCTAACAACAAGTGGAACTCTAGGTTCATACTTCCTTTTATCTCCTGACCATCAGTTTTTTCATCTATTAAACTTTGCTCATTAGATAAACTTCCTTTAACTTCAATAGAACCATTAGCATACCTCTTAGAGTAGTCTATTTTTAAGTCATAACTTCCAAATTTACTACTAAAATTCATTATGGGGTTAGCATCATCAGGCAGAGCCTTCTCAATACTCAAAGTACCCAAAGCATTAGCCAAATCAGATTTTGCTTTGGCTTGTATCTCACCTTTTCTAGTCGCCGTTAGCTCTGTTTGTTGTAATGTTGATGTTGTATCTTTAACTGTAAAGTCACCAGCTAGTGTAATTGTCCCTGTGATTCTATATGGAGGGACATAGCATGGCTGTATAGGTATAGTTTCTGATAGTAGCTCAACCTTAGTCGATGGATTACCATTTTCTAAACTTGTCTCACCAGTTTTTAGTTGTTTCTCTATCTTCTCAGCATCTCTCTCACTTACATAATCTACTACTGGGAATTTTGAAAAATCATGTTTCGCAAAGTCACTCTCTTTATCTTTTAGCTCCATTTGCTCAGAATTTAAGTACTTATATGCACCATAAATATCTGCATAGCTACGACTAACATTATATACATCTTCAGGAGTTTTTGCATTTTTACCATAATCTTCAAAATATAATATTGAATTCTTATCATGCCATATAGCATTTATTGCTTCTTGGGCATTCATCTTATTATATTCTGTCAATGGCTGATAACTCTCTAATGCCTCTAAGTAAGCTTTTTTCGTGCTCAGAGTTGATAGCAGTTTGAGAGCTACTTGCATAGCTTGGAATACTAAAAATCTTGCTCCAGCTTCTCCATCTTGGTCATCAGCCTTTGACCAATCTACATTTATTAGTAAATATAAAAGTTTACCAATTGCACTAGGTGGTAGTGCTAAAAATAATTCATCTGAAGCTTGTAAAATCTCGCTGTATGTATTAACTACATTTTTAGTTTGATTATTTTCTTGTAAGCTTTTTAGATACTCTTTAATCTTACTATCTGCTGGGACATCATAAGTATCTACTAACATTTGATACAAACATCTTCTTTCTAACTTCTCTGCTACATCTTTTGATACTAATTCATCATCTAGATCAAAATTAGCTCTAGCTAGTTGATAATAATAAAACTTCTCTAATGTGTAATGTTCATCTACACTAGCTTCAAATATCAAAGCATCTCCAGTTGGGTAATCCAAATCATGATTATGTGTAGACAATAGATACTTCGAATCAGCATATACTAACCATTTATCATCTTTATAATCTATCTGATAGGGTTTTGTTAATGCTTGCTTCTTGATATCACTTATTTTAAGTCTACCTAGATTTAGCTTTTCTATCTTTTTATCATGCTTTGTACTAGCTGTCCTACTCCACAATAATAATCCATCTTTTATTTGATTATCTTTATCTGTAGGGTATTTATTATGATTATCACCTTCTAAGACATATTTATTATTTTTGACTGCTACTTCCGCTGTCTGTGATAATAGTATCTCACTATCTACATATTCCTCTGTAGTAATCAAATCAAATACTCCATAATCTTCATCTATTTCATGTTGATATGATTTATATGCTATAGCTGTCTCATTATCATAGTCAATATCTGCTATCACATCTGGTTTATACGGTAGTCTTGCTTGTTTCTCTGATATCTGTTTGAAATTATATCTACCTGCCATTAGTAAGCCCATATATAGCAAACTAGCTTGATATGTCTTGCCTATATCCAACCATCTATTTATATTATTCTCTGATAAGCTCTGTAAATACTTAACTCCATCATCTACTGCATCTTGATTTGCAAACTTATAGCCTGCCTTATATCCCAAGCCTTTTACTTTAGAATCTAAATCTGAATTTATAGTTCCCCAATTTATTAATGATGTATTACCATCCAATTTAGCCTTACTAAAATCTAGTGCTACTATATTTGGATTACTAACTACTGATTGATCTAACATACACATACTAGCTCTTACAAAGCTTATATGAATATAATCTCTATTTGATAATAATACTTGCTCTAAATCAGGACTTGTATCAAATCTATTTGCTACTTGGCGTTTACCATAGTTATATTTGTATACTGAGTTTGTCTTTGATTTATTCAAATACTTTTGTTGTGAGTTAAATACTTCTCTAACCAAATTTGTAGGTACAAAATATAGCTTTGATAACTTAGGGCTATATATAACCTCACCTATATAATAAACATCATCTGCAACATCATCTGGATGTTTGTATTCTGCTTGTTTGGTTTGATAATTTTGTAGCTTAAATGATGACTTACTGATATCAGCATCCATCATTAGCTTTTCGCTTACATTATATTTAACATCTCCTGCTTTGACATGCTTAAATGGTGCTTTCTCTGTATGCTTCTTTGCACTCATTCCAAAACTAGCACCTTTAACATCTAACTTCTCTGCTGAGATCTTGGCAACATTTGATTTGATATTAATATTCTTAGTAGCTGTAATAGCATGTTTACCGGGGCTAGTCTCTGTTAGCTTATTAGTACTAATAGTTGTACTATCTGCTATTATGCTCTCTGTTCTATTAGCTGTCTTTGTTAGTATTGTTTCTTTTTTGATTTCACTTTTAAAATCATTCGAATGATAAGATTCTTTGGCTGTCTTTGATTGTTGGGTTAGCTTAGTGTCATCTTCATAGGTTGTTGTAATATTACCCTTACTAGTCTCTCGAACTTCACTTGATGATAGTAGTTTCTTCTTTTGAGATCCTGCATAGTCCTCTTGAACTATACTGTTATCATTGACTACATTCTTTTGGACTTTGCCACTTTTATACTCTGATACACTACTTTGGCTCTTCGCTCCTGATTCATCCTTATCATCCCAATCAGATGGGCGATTATCATATATTTTGGCCATAACTAAGTTTACATTTTTTAAAAGAATCTAACAAAAATGATAACTAAAAATAACATCAAGAGCTAGTGTTATTTTTTCAACTTTAATTCAAAATTAACTATGGTTATCGAATACACATAATCGATATCAAATTTGAAAAATCAAAACCTAATAAATTTTTAACTTCATCACTTTTTAGCAATGCTACTAAGCCTGCTTTGGTATTATCATGTTTGAATATTTTTTCTATCGTAGCGTCATTTTCAGTCAGCTGAATTTTCAAAAAATCTTTTTCTAAAAAAATCTTACACCCTTCTTTTAAACTTGGGTGATGTGCTAGACCATATTCGTATGCTTTTAATTGATTATCATTTAATGTCATACTTACAAACTCTCATCTTCTTTGACCCAACTTTGCATAGCTGTAATAAGCTCAGCAAAAATATCTGCCATTAGTAATAAATCAACTTCATGACCAACATTATCTTCTTTATTTAGATCTTTTATACCATCTAAGAATTTAATACTTTTAAACTGTAACTTAGTATTTGCTGTCATAGCAAGCTGCCCTTTCCAAGTTATAGCTAGCTCCGTAATGTACCCTCCACTATCAATAAATGATTTGATATTATCATTCAGCATTGAGCTACCTTGACATGAGATATTTGCAATACTATCTCCTATAGCACTTGTGAGCTTACATTTTTCTGCTATTTCAATATCTACTGGATAAGTATCTTCGACAAGCCATTCTGTTAGAATATCTGTTTCTTCTTTGATGACAGGCTCAAACCTTGCTTCACATCTATGTAATAGATCTAAAACTTCTGTAATTTGCTTTTCTGAAACACTATCAATTATTAGATAGTTATTAGTCAGATCCAAATAGCCATGAATCTTTCTAAACTTACTAAATGCTAGAGGTAGTAGCTTTTGCTCCATATCCTCTTTTATTTGTGTTTTTCCTTTTTTACTTACATATCGAGTAAGTTCTAACTCTTGAATATACTCTTGTGCTTGTTGGTTGATAACTTGAGCGGGAAGAATTTTTTCTTCAGTAAGCAAACAAAATGCAGCTAAATGATTAAACTTAAAAAGGCATTGTTCATCTTTTATAAATGGGTTTGTAAAACCTCTCGAAGATTTCTGAGAATTACTACAAGGAATAAATGCGAGTTTATTCATCGAATCTTCAAAAATATCTATATTAATATCAGTAATTTTGAATGCTGTAAGGTTTTTAAAAAACATAAAAAACGATTAAATATAATAAAACTGTCTCAAAATAATAAAACATCTAATCATAAAGTAAAACTATTAAACTACAAATTTAATAGTTTATATGATTTAACTATCTCAAAACTCATGACTGTTGTTGCTGTATCTGCTGGGAAATATTTGATTATAGCTATTTTGTCAAAGATAATTTTTTTAGAAAATTGATATTCCAAAAGCTTGTCATAATTAGTAGCGCCATACACTAAGCTAACATGAGGATCTAAATTATATTCACTTTCTATATCTAATTTTCTTATACTAGCAAAAAGATTATCTAACTGTATAGTTTTTGATAACTTGAGATAATAGTTTATAAAATAAGAGTCTCTATCTATAACTATACTATCAATATCTAATGAGATATTCTGATAATCAAGCTGACAAGCCCGATACCCAAAATCTTCAACAATATTTTTAGCAGAGCTAAATAATGTTAAATGAGGTATAAATGATGGCTGTCTAGCAATATAAGAATTATAGTTGATACATCTAGCTAGAGCTAAGAGATATTTCTGTGCTGGTATTAGCCAAACACTATATTTATGAGATGACACAATTATTAACTCATTCTAACAAAAATTGTAATATTTGTTATAATAGCAAATCTTTAGTTATATAAATTATGAATTTCTAGGAATAAATATGTCACAAATAGTTGTTTGCGCAATGTACAAATTTGTAACGCTTGAAGATTATGAAGCTATGCGCCAGCCTCTGCTTGATACTATGATAAAAAATAATGTCAAAGGTACACTACTTCTTGCTAATGAAGGTATTAACGGTACAGTAGCAGGATCTCGTGAAGGTGTAGATGAGTTATTAGCATATCTAAAATCTGATTCTAGATTAGCTGATATTGACTACAAAGAGTCTTATCATCAAGAAATGCCTTTCTATCGTTCAAAAGTAAAACTTAAAAAAGAGATTGTAACTCTTGGTATCGAAGAAATTGATCCAAATAAAGTCTGCGGAAAGTATGTAGAGCCTAAAGATTGGAATGCTCTTATATCTGATCCAGAGACTATACTTGTAGATACTCGTAATGATTATGAGATCGAAATAGGTACATTCAAAAATGCTATCAATCCAAATACAGAGACTTTTAGAGAGTTTCCGGAATATGTCGATAAAAATCTAGACCCTAAAAAGCACAAAAAAGTAGCTATGTTTTGTACTGGCGGTATTAGATGTGAGAAATCTACAGCTTTAATGAAAGCTAAAGGTTTTGATGAGGTTTATCACTTACAAGGTGGTATCTTAAAATATCTAGAAGAAGTACCTAAAGAAGAATCCATGTGGGAAGGTGAATGTTTTGTATTTGACTCAAGAGTAGCTGTAAATCATGATCTTGAGAAAGGTAGCTATGATCAATGCTTTGCTTGTCGTATGCCTATCACCGAAGAGGACAAAAAACGCCCAGAGTATGTCAAAGGTATAAGCTGTCATCATTGTTATGATAAAGTTACAGAAGAGCAAAGAGCACGCTTTGCTGAACGTGAAAAACAATCTCAACTAGCTGCTGAAAGAGGGTTTTCACATGTTGGTGATGATGCCAAAAAATTAGCAAAATTAAATAAACAACAAAAACAACAAGCAAAAGAAATAGCTCGTAAAAAAGCAAAAAGTGAAATTTAACTTCTACTTATAAACAATCAAAATTCAAATCATATTTTTAGAAGCAATTTTATACTCCTACTGTTAAAATAACATATATTTAAATATTTCTTTTAAGATAAAATTCTCAACATAAAAGGCTATAACTCTTATGCAAGAAAAAATCACACAATTTGAGAACTTTTTAACTCAACTACAACGAAAAATCACATTTACTCTTGAGCAATCTGAAACTAGCTCAGCTAAATTCATTAGTGATAAATGGCAAAAGCCAAACACTCCTGAACAAAAACTCAAAGGCTATGGTAACTCTATGATTATAGAAGGGGGCGAAATTTTTGAAAAAGGCGTCGTTGCATTCTCTAGAGTACACGGAAATGCTTTACCACCATCTGCTACCGCAAAAAGACAAGAACTTGCTGGTAAATCATTTATTGCCACAGGTGTTTCGTTAGTTATTCATCCTCGTAATCCTTTTGTGCCAACATCTCATGCTAACTTTAGAATCTTCGTTGCTGGTGCTGATACAGATAATCCTATATGGTGGTTTGGTGGTGGTTTTGATCTAACCCCTTACTACCCTTTTGAAGAAGATGCTATTCATTGGCACCAAACTGCAAAAAATGTTTGCGATAAACATGACGCTAGCTATTATTCTAGTTTTAAAAAATGGTGTGATGAATACTTTTATCTCAAACATCGTGATGAATGTAGAGGCGTTGGAGGTTTGTTTTTTGATGATTTAAATGACAAATCTTTTGATGAATGTTTTAAATTTGTGACTGATTGTGCAAATTCATACTTAGATGCTTATATACCAATAGTAGAAAAAGGAAAAAATATCGAATATTCACAAAGGCATAAAGATTTTCAACTTTACCGTCGTGGTAGATATGTCGAATTTAATCTAGTCTTCGATAGAGGTACAATATTTGGCCTTCAAAGTGGTGGACGCACAGAATCAATACTATCATCAATGCCACCTATGGCTACTTGGAAGTATAACTGGCAACCTGAGCCTGGTTCTGAAGAAGAAAAAGTATATGAATATATAAAGCCAAGAGATTGGATTAAATAGTGTTTACAACTAAAAAACATATCATTTATGTAAAAATAATTATGTTACAATAAGCTCAAATTATTAGAGGTTTTTTTAGATTATGAAAATTAATTTTTGTGCAGGTCCAGCTGTTGTGCCTATATCTATAATAGAACAGTTACAACAAATGATGATTGATTATAAAAATACTGGAGTATCTTTATTATCTATTTCACATCGTGATAAAGTTTTTGATGAAGTGCATGCCTCTATTCAAAAAAATCTCAGAAGTTTACTTAATATTCCGGATAACTACTCTGTGCTTCTAATGCAAGCTGGAGCTACGGCACAATTTGCTGCTATACCTATGAATTTATCAGATAAGTATAATAGAGCATTGTATGTATGTAGTGGGCAATGGTCAGAAAAAGCTGCCAAGGAAGCTACTAAATTTATGTCTGTAGATGCTGTGAAGTATGATAATAATATTGCTCAAAGTTTCCAAGCAGATACATACGATTATATATATTATACAGACAATGAGACTGTAGATGGTTTTCAGATTAACAAACTTGCCAAGTCTTGCAATACAGAAATAGTTTGTGATATGTCATCAAGCTTTCTATCAAAGCCTATCAATATTAGTGATTACGGTTTGATATATGCTGGTGCTCAGAAAAATGCTGGTATACCAGGCTTAACTATAGTTATCGTCAAAGATTCTTTAATCAAAGCAAAAGATAATATTCCGGTAGTGTTTGACTATCTAGTTACCAAGAAATCAAATTCAGTTTACAATACTCCTTCTGTTATCTCATGGGTTACTTTTGAGTTGACACTAGAATATTTAATTAACAAATTTGATAATTTGAAGAATGTAGAGTCTTTCAATAACCAAAAAGCAAATCTACTCTACTCAGCTATTGATAATTCAAAGATTTTCAAAAATGAAATTAAGCCAGAATATCGCTCTAACATGAATATTATATTTCATCTACCAAATGAAGAACTAACTGATAAATTTCTAAATGAGGCTAGTAAAGCTGGCTTTTATGGCTTAAAAGGACATCGAAGTGTCGGTGGCTGTAGAGCTAGTCTTTATAATGCTGTTAGTCTAGAAGATGTTGAGAAATTAGTACAATTTATGCAAGGTTTTGAAAATGAACAACTCTAAAATAATAACTGTAGATGGACCAAGTGGTGTTGGTAAAGGAACATTATCAAAAAAATTAGCAAAGCACTTTGACTATAAACTTTTGGATAGTGGCGCAATATACAGAATAGCTGCATTGCATTGCTATAATGCTGGCGCTAATTTAGATAATGAAGATGATGTTTGTAGTAAGCTTGAATTACTAGATGTATCGTTTAAAGTTCAAAATGATTCTATAATAGTCCTTCTAAATAATGCTGATGTGACTAAAGCTATCCGTACTGAACAAACTGGTATGCTAGCATCAAAAACTTCTGCATATCCAAAAGTACGCCAAATGTTACATGATAAAATGCTCTCTTTTGCAACTGCTGCTGGACTTGTAGCAGATGGTAGAGATATGGGTACAGTTGTTTTCCCTGATGCTAAATACAAATTCTTCTTAGATGCTAGCTCAGAAGTTAGAGCTCAGAGAAGATATGATGAGCTACTGATAAAAGGTGAAAATCCTAATTTTGATAAAATTAAAAATGATATTGAACAAAGAGATTTTCAAGACAGAAATAGAAAAGTAGCTCCTTTGAAGCCTGCTGATGATGCTATTTTAGTTGATACTAGCAACCTATCTATCGAAGAAGTTTTTCAAAAAGTTTTAAATCATATTAACAATCTTTAATTTCTCCACACCAACAACATAAAATATCACAACCATTAGCTCCTGAAAAGACAGAGTGTTGTGAGTTAATAGGGTTTACAAAAAAATCACCCTTGCTAAACTCTCCTCTTTCATCACTCATAGAACCATCTATAACATATACCCATTCAACATCTGGATGACTATGTTGGCTTAATTTTGCATTTGGCTCTAATCTAATAAAATCTATTTGAAAGTTTCTTGAATCATCTTTAGCTAATAACTTTTTAGAAATTCCTGGTTTAAATGCTTCAAGGTTGATATCTTTTAAATTTATTTTCATTGGGCTAACTCCACTCAAACTAAACACTGCTAATAATTCTACTTTATCATAGATAAAAATAACTTTATAATTACACGATTAAAAAAGATTTTAACCAAATTAATCAATGTCTGAAATTAATTCTCTAAATAAAAAGTTAAATAAAATAATTATTGAAACAAATGGTTTATCAATATTTAATACTCTTGAACTACTAAGTTATGAGAATCTAGATGAACATGAATCGCAATGTCTTCAAGATTTTATAAAAAAACTCAAATTATTTAATAATGATGAGCTAGATATAGAAGACTTACTAAATCACCCTATTGGTATAGCATTCTATGACTTTTTAAAGAGTTTTCCTCTTAAATATCATGAAGAGCATATCCACCTAACAGGCTCTCTCTCAGCAGAGTTTATTTATCCGCGCCTCAAGAAACTTTTAGATGGTAAAAATGGTAATATCTATAGTCAAAAAATAGTAAATATCTATGGCGAAAATGCACTACCAATAAATTCTGTAGAAGATGTTGAAAAACTTATAGTTTTAAAAGATGGTGAAAAATTCTCGAGATATTTAGATCTTTTATATCTTGCAAAAATTATTCTCAATACAAAACAAGATCATATAGATGCCGCTTATCACATGGCTAGTGAACTATATCATAAACATAATGTAGGAAGTATTAGGCTCAAATTCACACTATCACGCTCTACAAGTGATGAAAAAGAAGCAATTTTAAATGAGGACTTAGCAACAGAAGAGGATGTAGTTCTTGGACTTTATGAAGGTTTTGAAAAATTCAAAGAAGAATATCCAGATTTTGGCTATGTACTTTCTCCATCATTTAGAAAAGAAGCTAATTTTTTTGATGCTACAAAGTTTAAAACAAAAAAAGAAAGTTTTGAATACCAAGTAAACTGTCTAATCGATATATTAGAAAAATATTCATTTCTACAGAATGTAATGAAAGATATAGATACTGTCGGTGATGAAAAAAATATCTATAAAAAAGCCCATTTTGAAACATTAAAACAAGGAATTAGAAAACTGCAATATTATGGTTTTAAAATTCGCTCACATCATGGAGAAACTTTCCATACACTAAAAAAAGGTGTTCAAGCAGTTGATAATGCTTTAAATATTTGGAATATTGATACGCTAGAGCATGGCCTGTCAATAGGTATCAATCCAAACTACTACTTTCAAAGATTGCTACAAAAGGTTCTAAAACTTAATCAGAACTCTCAGCCTCTTGATGACAAATCTATGGAATATCGTGAAATACAAGAAATTCATTGGAATGAAAATAACTCTTCAATTAGAGATAAAATCACAAATGGAATAAAACTAAATTCTGATGAAATTTTAGAATTTACAAAAATAAAATTCCATACAGCTATAGAGATAGAAAGATATCAACATGATGTTCTAAATAGAATTATCAGTAAAAATATTGGTGTTGTTGGTCTTCCTTCTTCTAATCTCAAATTAACTACAGCCATTCCAGACTACAAAGACCACCCTTTCAGCTGGTGGGAGAAAAAAGGTATCAAACTAGGTATTGGTACGGATAATTACATTACTTTAGATACTAACTATATTAGAGAAATGCTGATTATTTTATTTTCTGATGCGCATAATCTAAAAATTACTAAATTGCTAATGGTCGCTTGTAAAGAAAATAGACGAGCTTACATTAGTAGCCTACTCTGGAAAATGAATAAGAAATAAATATTATTTAGATATTTTGAAGAGCTTCTTCAACCTTTTTTCTGTAGTTTTTATCAGCTTGAGCAAACTGGTCAAGCATTATTTCTTGGATATCTTGACTAGCATGTATCAATCCTTCTGCAATATTATTAGCTAACTGTTGCTGTTGAGATTCGCTCATTAATCTAAAAAGATCTCCAGCTTGTGAATAGTTATCTTCACCTTGTGCATCATAATAATCAATATAACCCTCTATTTCTATAGGTGGCTCTATATATTGTTTGGCATCTGAAGGAGAATCAGAATGCGCATTTGGATAAAAATTAGGCATTTCATTCTGTGATACATTAAGAGCTGTACCAGCCATTGCTCCATCACGCTGATAATTATGCATTGGACATTTTGAAGCATTTACAGGTATATGACTTGCATTTACACCGACTCGATATCTATGAGCATCTTGATAAGCTAGTAGTCTAGCTTGTAACATCTTATCTGGAGATACTCCAACACCAGGCACCAAGTTATTAGGAGCGAAAGTAGCTTGTTCTACTTCAGCAAAATAATTATTAACATTACGGTTTAACTCTAAAACACCTATTTTTTGAAGTGGGAGATCTTTATGTGACCAAACCTTAGTTAAATCGAAAGGATTTATACTAAATTTTTTCGCTTGCTCTTCAGTCATAATTTGTAATTTAACATCCCATTTTGGATAGTTTCCACTTGCTATAGCATCAAACAAATCTTTTTGAGCTCCATAGCTTGGCTGCCTAGATGCTTCTTCATTTGTGAGATTTTTAATTCCTTGTTGTGTTTTAAAATGCCACTTAACCCAAAAACGGTTACCTTCTTGATTATAAAAGCTAAGTGTATGAGAGCTAAATAAATGCATATGCCTATAGTTCTTTGGGATACCTCTATCAGACATCAATATTGTCATTTGATGCAAAGATTGTGGGTTTTTTGACCAAAATTCAAACTGGGCCGCAGGATCTGGTAGGTTAGTTTGAGGATTCTTTTTTTGTGAGTGTACAAAATCTGGGAATTTATTAGGATCTCTTATGAAAAATACTGGTGTGTTATTTCCTACAATATCAAAATTACCTTGCTTGGTATAAAATTTGATAGCTGCACCACGCACATCTCTAACATAATCACTAGAATCTTGACCTCCACCAACAGTAGAAAATCGTACAAAAACATCAGTCTGTTTATTCTGATCTCTTAAAAAATCAGCTACTGTCAAATCTGATAAGTCTTTTTCAAGAGTGAATGTACCATACGCTCCTGTTCCACGTGCATGTACTACACGTTCAGGGATTCTCTCACGATTAAAATGAGCTAGTTTTTCAAATAATCTAAAATTATCAAATGTTAGCGAACCATTTTTACCTGCACTAATACTTGTATTATCATTAGGTACTGGAGCACCATTTGCTGTAGTTAGTATCTTATTCATGTTCTCTCCTCATTGAAATAAATATCAATCATTATTAAGCGCAGCAATACATATCGAATGCATTATTAAAATAGGCACTTAATGAAATAGTATATATATGAATAGAATTGGTCAATATTGTTAAGAACTTTAAGTCTAGAATAGTTTTTTGATAAAAAAATTAATAACCAGCTTTTATAACACTGCCATTAGCAATACCTGCTACTGACTTAAGATATGCGTTAGCTACTTTTTCTGCTTCTACAGGTTCATAACCCACAAAGAATGGTCCATATTTTGCTAATGCTTCTTTGACTACAGTTGGACTAACAGTATTTATACGGAAGTCTTTATACTCAAGAGTTGCTGCTTTTACAAACCCTTCTACTGCAGCATTTACTGTAGCTGCTACAGCACCTAAAGCAATTGGTTCAACATTCAATATCCCAGTAGTCAATGTAAATGAACCACCCTTATTGATATAGTTTGCACCAATTTGCACTAGGTTGATTTGTCCAAGTAGCTTATTTTTAAAACTGAAGTTCCAGTCTTCTTGAGTTAAGTCATCAACAGCTTTAAAAGCTACTTTACCGGTAGTAGATACTAAAGCATCAAAAGGACCTACTTTTTCAAAGAAATTTTTGATAGATTCTATATCTTCTATATCAATACGGTGTGAACCATTACTTCCACTAAATGTTGCAGGAATAACTTCATAACCAGTGCTAATGAACTTATCATAAGTCGCTGATCCTATTACTCCGCTTGCACCTATTAGAACTATTTTTTTGCTCATTTGAGACTCCACTTATTACTATTTAGCTTCTAAGTATTTTAGAAGATTTTCAGGAGAAGACTCACCATAAGGATCATCTTCAGCGTTATCACGCTTACCAGGCTCTACAAACATCTTTTCGATTTCGTGATTATTAACAATCATCGCATATCTCCAAGATCTCCTACCAAAGCCAAGATTTGACTTATCTACAAGCATATCCAAACCTTCCGTAAATTCACCATTACCATCAGGAATTGGTTTAATATTTTTAACATCTAGTGCTTGTATCCACTTATTCATTACAAAGCTATCATTTACAGATAAAACATAAATTTCATCTATTCCCAGCTCTTTAAATCTAGCCGCATTATTCTCAAATCCGGGTAGTTGATAAGTAGAACAAGTCGGAGTAAACGCTCCAGGTAATGAAAAAACAATTACTCTTTTGTTATCAAAAATATCAGCAGATGTAACATCTTGCCATCTAAATGGGTTTGATCCACCAATACTTTCATCTCTTACTCTAGTCTTAAAAGTTACATTAGGTACTCTTTTAGTCATGTCTAACTCCTTGTGTTTTGTTAAGTTACACTGTTATTGTATTGCTTTAATAAATAATTTAAAATATATTATATTTATACTAGCTATAAGCTTTACTTATATGAATACTCGTACTCTTGAATATATCATTTCTGTATATGAAACTAAAAGCTTTATTACAGCGTCAGAAAAGTGCTTTGTCAGTCAACCAGCTCTTAGTATGCAAATAAAAAAATTTGAAGAGCTTATAGGTATACAAATCTTTGAAAGAGGTACAAAACAAGTACTTATAACAAAAGCTGGTATGAAAATAGTTAACCAAGCCTATAAAATTCTAGACGAAGTAAAAAACTTAAAAAAAATATCAGAACTGCACTTAAATAATGGAAAAATAAGTATCTCGATAGGAGCATTTCCAACATTATGTCCGTATTTAATGCCAAAAATACTACCTGCTATCAAGAAAGATTTCCCTAATCTGAGTATATCCATAATTGAAGAAAAAACTGATACTCTTGTAAGTATGCTTGATCAAGGTAAGATTGACTTTGCTCTTTTGGCGACTCCTACCGATAACTATCAGTTTAAAAGAAAAAAAGTCTTTAATGATAAATTCTACGTAGCTGTAGCAAAGACTAATCCCATAGCAAAAAGCAAAAAAATTTGCATAACTGAAATAGTTAAGCAAAATCTTATGCTATTAGATGAAGGACATTGTCTGAGAGATCAAACTTTAAAACTCTGCTCATTAAAAGATTTTAATAATAATGATTTCAAAGGTAGTAGCTTAGAAACATTAAGACAAATGGTATCCATTGATGAGGGCATTACACTAATTCCCGAAACAGCACGCATGAAAACTGAAAATGTTAAATATATTGATATTGATAATAGAGATTTTTACAGAGAGATTGATTTAGTTATGCGTAAAAGCTCTATCTATGAGGACTTATTTACCAAGATTAGTGAGATAATTTCAAAAAACTATAAATAGATTATTTAGCATTAGTACTTTCAAATATCTTATCTGCTGATTTGGCTACAAAACCTTGATATAACTTACCACTTTGATCAGGATAGCGTTTTGCAAACTCATAGTAACAACAAGGAATTTCTTTCCACCCCTCTATAAATTTAACTTCAGAGTTGCCTGAGATTGTACTTGATTGTTCTAGATAATCTGCTGGTGTTCCTTTGATTTCTCCACCTGAGCTATTCAATACAAAGCCATTCAATTTTAGAAAATCATTAACTTCAGAAACTTCGCTAAATTTTTTCAAATCGTTAATAAAGACAGTAAAATGATTCGCTCTAAAACCAAAAGCATAAAACCAAGCGGCATATTCAGACTCTTCAAGAAGTTTTTGATAAGTTTTGTAACTTATAAAGCTCCAACTTGCACCTGATGTTAACAAAGCTTCAGGATTCTTCAGTAAACTATTAGGTATACCTTCTACACAAGCTTCCATCGTTTTTTGTAAGAATGGGCTAAATTCACTAACTAGAAGCTGACTAATAAACACTTTAGGCTGATTACGATCACTATGTTCAAGATGAATAGCTTTTAATCGCTTGACGTCAAAGTCATAATGTCCATATACCTTATAGCCAATATCTATAAAGGGCTTTGATAGCACATTTATATCTATTTTTGGATTATCTAACGTTCTTAATGCTATATGATCATTGACAGGCTTTTCACCCTCAGCCACAAAAGAATCATAAACTTGCTTAACATGTGAATTAGTTTCAATATACTGATCCCAAAGTTTATCTAAAATCTTAAAACTCATAAACTAATCCTCCAGATTAAATTTGATTCCTTGAGCTAATGGTAAATCTTTACCATAATTGATTGTGCTAGTCTGACGTCGCATATATGCTTTCCACGCATCTGAACCAGCTTCACGACCGCCACCAGTATGCTTTTCACCTCCAAACGCGCCACCAATTTCAGCACCTGATGTACCAATATTCACATTCGCAATACCACAATCACTGCCTGAACTAGATAAAAACTTCTCTGCATTTTGGATATTATCAGTAAATATAGAGCTTGATAAACCATATCTAACACTATTGTTGAATTTGATTGCTTCATCAATATCTTTGAATGGCATTATGTACAAAATAGGACAGAAATTCTCTTCTGCCACTATTGGCATATTAGCATTTGCTTCAATTATTGTTGGCTCAACAAAGAAGCCAGCTTTTGCAATTTTTTTACCACCAGTTAAAATTTTACCGCCTTCTATTGTAGCTTGATCTACAGTTTTTAAGAAATTATCAACTGATGCTTGATCTATAAGAGGTCCCATAAGATTTTTTTGATCTAACGGATCTCCAACTGTAACTTGTTTGTAAGCATTGACCATTTTATCTTTGACCAAATCATAGATTGATTCATGTACAAATAGTCTTCTTAGAGAAGTACATCTCTGCCCTGCTGTACCAACTGCTCCAAAAACAGCTGCTGGTATTGCTAATTTTAGGTTAGCTGATTCATCAATAATTGTAGCATTATTACCGCCTAACTCTAGAATTGACTTACCAAATCTTTTTGCTACTTGTTGTCCTACATCTTGACCAACTTTTGTAGAACCTGTGAAAGATACTAAATTTACCCTTTCATCATTAACTAATGCCTTTGAAACCTCAATCTCTTTAGAAATTATTGTATAAAAAATTTCAGGATAACCATGCTCTTGAATTACTTTTTGACATATATTGTGTACAGCAATTGAGCATAGCGGTGTCTTTTCGGACGGTTTCCACACTACAGTATTACCACAAATGACTGCTATAAAAGCATTCCAAGACCATACAGCTACTGGAAAGTTAAATGCAGAAATAACTCCAACTACTCCTAATGGATGCCATTGCTCATACATTCTATGATCGTGACGCTCAGAATTCATCATCACACCGTATAACATACGTGATTGTCCTACTGCAAAATCTGCCATATCAATCATCTCTTGAACTTCGCCATCACCTTCTTGCTTAGATTTACCCATCTCAAGAGATACTAAGCTTCCTAGATAATCTTTATTTTTACGGAGCTCTTCGCCAATAAGTCTAACTAACTCTCCTCTTTTAGGTGCTGGAATTTGACGCCATTGTTTAGCAACCTCAGCAGCCTTTGTAATAGCATATTGCATATCATCTAGGTTTTGATTTTTAACTTTAGCTAAAAGCTCACCAGTTGCTGGACTTAAAGTTTCTATAACATTTTTATTATCATCAGTTATATACGCTTCTAAACCTAAATTTAATTCTTGTAAAATACTCATTATGTCCCCCAAATTAATCTGCTTGTATCAAAAGTCCTGAATTTCTATAGTACTTACCGAATCTATTATCATAAAACTCTTGTAAACATATAGATTCTTGGTTTATAAACCCTGTAGGATTATCTTTAGAGTTAAGCAATAGATCTATACTTACACACAAGCTTGTAGCAGTAGTTAATTGTAATGCTGAGAAATATTTACCAAACATACGTTTTGAAGGGTATTTTTGCGCAAAATGACGCTCTGCTTTTAAGCCTTTTCGGATACCATCTACTGATACATAGATAAGAACTACATCTTGATTAATTCTTGGAATCGCTCTTTCCATGATTTTAACCATAGTATCCAAATCTTCGCCTAGCTTCATATCTTGCATTAAGAATTTCATCTTATCACAATGCCCTGGATGACGGATACTTTTGTAGTTTATATTTTTAACCTTACCTGCATAAGTCTCGATCATCGAGCCAATACCACCAGAGGTATTAAAAGCCTCATAGGTAAGCCCATCTATTTTAATCTCTTCAACATCAGCTAATGGAGCTAGAGTTCTTTTTTTACCATCAACGACTCCTTCGCAAGGCTTTGCATATTCATTTATTAGGCCTTCTGTAGACCAAGTCAAACCATATTGAAGTGTATTCGAAACATTTAAAGGCAAAGCTCCTACCCTCATACGTACGGTATCAATTGAGTCGAACTCTTGCATAAGATTATTAGATACAATACTTATAAATCCTGGAGCTAGGCCACATTGCGGTGCAAAGAAACTATTTTCTGCTTTATCAGCTATACTTTTGATATAGTTAGTAGCCTCTACATCTTCTGTCAAGTCAAAGTAGTTAAGCTCTAACTCGCCTGCTATTTTAGCTATATCTTTATTAAGAAAAAACGGTAAACATGAAACTATAGTTTTTATATCATTCTGCTGCACATAGTTTTTTAAGTCTGAAGAGTTTGTAGCATCTAACTCTACGTATATCAAATTATCTACATTTTTTTCCAAAACTGGTTTGTCATGAGGAATGTATCTATCAATTAAATGAACAGTATAGTCACCACTTTCAACCAGTAAGCAGCTAACCAAAGACCCGACTCTGCCGGCACCAAGTATTACGATATTTTTCATAAATACCTCAAAATTACGCCTCTTGTACTTTAATTTATATCACTTGGACTGCTATGAGTAAATATAATTCGTGCTAGATTAATTAGATTACTTTGAAATTATTTAATAGAAAATAATAAAAATACAAATGATTAGTTAATTTAAAATATAATAAGAGCAACTTTATACTACTAAAAAATAAAATAATATACTTTTTTGAATTTGCCAATATCTACAATCCACAATAAAGTAGTCTTGCCTTGTTTTACATCTATTTTTTGACGAATATTATTAACCTGAATTGTATAGTTGCCACTATCAATCTGTTGTTCGAATAGGTCAATGCTATTGGGTAATAACAACCATGATCTCATATCTGCTCGCTTCGGATCAGTATTTGATAGGTCAAATTTTAAATGACTGCCCAAAAGCCCTCCTAGAGGAAAATTTTTATCATAATCATATTTAAATGCCTCAATAACAACACTTTGTGTAACAACTCTAGAGTAACTCTCTATGAGCGATTTCATAGCATATAGTGTCGTGTCAAGTAATGTCTCTGTATAAGTATCTACTAATGCACTACCTCCCGATGAAATTACTACTCTTTTCGGCTCAAAAAAACTATATTTTGTTTTGTATACAGGAAACTCCAGTTTCTTGATTCCTATATTGCCTAAATCAAGATTAACTTGTGCAGATTTACGTATATTGACAAGGCCTTGTTCATAAAAAACCACAACTCTACCCATTCCCATAGAAAAGGGAGATATTTCACCAGCTACTGCAGATCGATACTCATTAGCTGTTTGATCAAGATATTTGTTACCAATTGTATATTTTTGAGCATTTTCAAGGTCGTTCAAAGATTCCTGATAATTTTTTGAAATAGCTGAGTCCAATAAACTTTTTAGATAGTAAGCCATTGGATTACCATAAGCATTAGGAATTATTGATGAAAATTCAAGCATGGCTTTTAATGACTTAAAGTTATCTAAGCCTAATTCATCGCTAGTGATATCATTTCTATCAAGATCCTCTTTAGCAAGCTCCTTCATACCACCTGCTATTATATTTTGTTCATTTCTCCATATTTTGGCAGTCTCTAAACTATCCAGTGATTTAAGTGCTTGATTAACATCATTCGTTTTTAAATAATTTAGTGCTTGATATGTATACAAAAAGCTTATTGCATAGTCTGGAATATTATATGATGTTTTGATGTCATAATAGTTGTATGTATTTTTATTTAATAAAAACTTTTTTGCTTGCTCTAATGACTGGTCTTTATCTTTAGGGATAGATTTAATCGCTAGATCATAAAATTTTATAGAATCTAAGTAGTTATCGTTAAACTGCAGTAATCTTCCAGACTCCAAATTATTAAGGTTTTTTAACTGCTTTATATTAGCGATATTATTATTTTCATTTATTGCTTCAGATATATTATCTTCTACGAGATTTTTTCGCACTGGAGCAAATATCCATGGATAATTATAAGATGCAAATTTTATTTTTGTGACATCTTTTTTTGTGGTTGTACACGAGCTCAAAAGAACTACTGACAACGCTAATATTAATAGCTTATTGGATTTTTTCTTTTTCATCTTTGATAACACCAATGCCAAGGCTCATAAATATACCCATAATCATTATCACGCGGAAAACTCATCTTAAAACCAAACCTGTGAGCATTTTTACTTAACCACTCAAAAGCTAATGTATTTTCAAAAGATTCTGTTAAAACTTCTTTTTCATCTCCAGTAGTCAAATCTATAGCTCTACCTGTATGATGCTCACTCTCTCCGTGCAGAGCATTTACTCGCATAATTTGTTCAAGTGTTTGACCACTAGCTAGTTTTCTATCTATAATTTTTTGCTGATAATCATAACTTCTAAAACCAGAAACTATATACAAAAGAATACCCTCTTTTTCTGCTGCTTCTTTTAGTTCTAACCAAACTTGATGAGTATTCTTTTCTAAGAACAAATCTCGAGCAAAAAAATCCTTGCCAGCATAGATTAAGTCTTCCTTTTTAGCTTCGGGAAATATTATTTTTCTTACCATTTAGCTGACTCTTCCAACCTTAATAACTCACAAAGATATTTATCATGTTCAGAGGTATTAATAACTGTTTCATTAGCTGAGCGTAAATTTAATTTACCAAAATCAATATCTATATTATCTTTACTAGCATTTTTTGCAGTGTGTAAAGTAAGATTAGTTTGTCCCCCTGTCATTGCAAGATATACATCAGCCAATAACTCACTATCTAATAATGCTCCATGGAAAGTACGATGATCATTTCTAATGTAGTACCTTTTACAAAGAGCATCTAGATTATTTTTCTGAAGAGGATGTTTCTTCCTAGCAAGTTCCAAGCTGTCAACGATTTTCGCAACATGTTGTTCTAGAGTGCCATACTTATTATTTTTCAGAAGCCCAAGCTCCCAGTTTATAAATGGCACATCAAATGCAGCATTATGGATAATAACTTCGGCACCTTTAAGAAAATCAATCATCTTTTCAACATTTTCTTCAAAGAGTGGCTTATCTGCCAAAAACTCATTAGTTAGACCATGAACTGCTAAAGCTCCAGCCTCAACTTCATAATTTGGATTACAATAAAAATGTAGATTATTACCTGTAACTTTCCTATCAATGACTTCAACAGCCCCGAATTCTATAATCCTGTTACCTATTTTATAATCAAAACCCGTCGTCTCAGTATCTATAAAAACTTGCCTAGACATCAAAATTTCTCTATTTTGTTACTAAGCTTTAGTATAACAGTAGATTACTATAAATATAACGTATAGTTGAGAGAAAGATAGTTCTGTCTCTCTTTAAAATTACTACTACGAGAGTAAATATTTGTATAATCTAAACCCAACCAAGAGCCATAGAAAGCATTGTATCTTACGCCAGCGCCGTATTGATAAGCAAAATTTGATTTATTTTGTAAAACTTGTGAATAATCAACATAAGGAATAAATCTTTTACCATATATTGTTGCTGTATAACTTGACTGTAATGACCAAGAAGCAACATTTTCTCCTGTACCTAAGAAATTATCATATATCAAAGCTGCACTAGGCCTTACGGAACCAAAAAAAGGTACACCAGCAATATTATTTGGGCTAACAGATGAAGAGTCATTGACTCCTCCAACACCCCTATCTGTTAAAAGAGCTTCTGCTTCAAAGTTAATATCTGAAATAGCTAGGCCATAATTCAAATCAAATGCGCCAACATTTCCACCATTTTTAGTTTGGAAACCTGATACATTTGAATACGCAGCTCCAAAAAACTGATAATCCCCTACTGTATCCATCTCGTAGACATATTTACTATTTAAAGAAAACCCCACACCACTTTTACTAGCAGCATTAGTTACACCAAAATAGCTATCAGGGTTTGCATTTAAAAGTACCGCATTTAGATGCAAATCTTGTGTATGATAAGAAAGATTTATATTCCCACCTGACTGCATAAAATATGTCCTAGTCAACGTCGAGACATAGTTCGAAACAATATCAAAGTTACCGTACATCACAGTTGAGTTTGCCACATAACCAAAAAATGGACTTTCTGAAAGGTTTCCTAGAATAAAATATAATGTATTTGGACGTACATTGAAGCCTTCATCACTGTGATCTTGATATAACGTAAACCCAACGAGTGACGTAAACCATTTAGAAATAGTTGATGCCGCATAAAAATCTACTGCATAAGAAAAAAGTCTATTTTCACCTCCTTGGGGAACTCTATTTAGTCTTTGCCAATCAATCAATGCTACTTTTGTTCCAAAGTAGATATAATTATCATCTAAAATACCTTGCTGTCTTGCTTGGAGCATAAATAGAGGATCTCCAGTATCTTCCTGAACATTCAGCATTGCATGAGTTAACGTTTCACTAACTCTAAAGCCGTTAAACCAAGAAGTTTTTATAGAATCAATATTTAGTGCTTGGTTAACTTTAGTATCAAAGGTTTTCTTAGCTAGTGCTCGTTTTTCACTATCTGTAAGAGCCTCACCTTCTTTGATTGATAAGTCTTGAATAGCTTGCTGCGCAACTTTCTCTTGCTGTGCTGTACTTAGTGGAGCTTTATTAAAGATATAATCTTGGTTAGGAAAGACTCTTCTATAAGCATTAGATTCAAGCCGACGAATATTATCAGGATCATAGCCACTTTCTACAGAACTAGCATCAGCTGGATCAGAACTTGTATCAGCACTGACAGCTACACTAAATGGGAATAATACTAAAATACTTGCTAAAGCTACTATCTTTCTAAACATGAAACTACAATTCTTTGCTATCTAAGTCCTTGTCATTTTCTTCTATTATGTCAACTATTTGTTGTTGGCTTAGTGCTTCACCTTCTTTTATTTCTATATCATCTATAGTATCAGCCACTCTTTTACTCACAGGAATTTTTTTGCCATTCTCTTCTATGTAATATGCATAACAAAAACTACATACAAATCCAAAGATAAGAAAAAAAGATAACCTTATATACTTCATTTTATATTTTTTTAACAAATTGAGATTTTAATTTCATAGCCCCAAAACCATCAACCTTACAATCTATATCATGGTCTCCAGTAACTAAACGGATATTTTTAACCTTAGTTCCAACTTTAATAACTTTTGATGAACCTTTTAATTTTAAATCTTTGATAACACTTACAGTATCACCATCAGCAAGAAGATTACCATTTGAGTCTTTGATAACCAACTGTTCATCAATAGATTCATTAATTTGCCATTCATAACCGCATTCTGGACATATTAGTAACTCACCATCTTGATAAACATATTCGGATTGACATTTAGGACATGAAGGATACTCAGACATAATAATCCCCTTTAAATTCTTTAGTGTGCATTAATATAACATTATAGTCTGCTAATTACTATCAATTATATTTAATCGCACCATATACTCAAACAATCTAATTTTATATAAATATTCTCAAATACATAGTCATAATATTATCTTGCTCTGAGAAAGTTTTTGCCCTTCCTTTAACATACGTATAGCTAAAACCAAGCCACCCATCAGCAAAAACATTATATCTAAAGCCAGTTGCCAAAGATGCCGCATAATTATCAGATGCTTGTTGGATCTGAGAGTAACTCACGAATGGTACAAAATCCTTATTCATAACATTCGCTGTATAGTCGAGCTGTGAAGACCAGCCAAAAACATTACCTCCACTAGTCAAAAAATCATTCGACTTTAAATCTGGAAAAATTGATGATGCAAAAGATTCTCTTAAATTAAAACCTCCCGAAACATCTGTCATTGAGGTTACACCTTTATCTGTAAACACAAATTCATTAACAAGCTCCAATTTGCTAATATTCATCCCCACATTAAAGTCCACGACTCCGACGTTGTCATTATAGTCATTTGTAAAGCCCGAAACATTTGAATACGCTGCTCCAACATACCAATAATCTCCAACACTTTGTAAATCTTGGGTATATTTCATATTTACAGAAAAACTTAACTTAGAGTTACCTTCATATGCATTAGCTACTTTCAAAAAATCATCCTTAGATGAAGCTAAGAATACAAAATTTGTCTGCAAGCCATCTTTATTATACGAAAGATTCACATTACCCCCAGATTGCATAAAATACAAACGTGTTAAGGTAGGTATAATATTAGTAGACTCATCAAAATTCCCAAAATTCACAGTTGATAGTGCAGCATATGAATAAACAGGTAATTTATTCAAATTACCTAATATAAAATATACTCCACCGGGAGTTGCTGACCACTTACCATCAATAGTATAGGTATTTAAAGAAGCAAAAACAGATGTCCAATCACCTAAAGTACTTGCTACATAATACTCTAGTGAATAGTTATTAATTGAACGTGATGATACGCCATTTTGAGTATCTAGCCCCCAGGTTGGAATAAAAGAAGCCATTCCTCCCACATATAGATAGTCATCTTTTAGCAAACCGTTTTGGCGTGATAAAATGATAAACTCAGGATCTCCGGTTTCTTGCTGGGTATTAAGCATTGCTTGAGAAAGTATTACATTATTTTTTATCCCTTGATAGAATGGAGGCTTAACTTTATCAGCACGAGACAGCTTTAGAAGAGTTTTTCCAACATCAAACGTTGTCCCGGGAGCTATTGATTCTCCTTCATACTGTTCGACCGTATCTAAAGCAGAATTATCTTGAGAAGTATTAGCTTTTGATTTATCAGTATTAACTAACTTTTTTTGAGTATCTATATCTGCAACATCATTTGCCGCATAGACATCATAAGTCAGCACTAGCAAACTTATTAATATTAAAAAAATATTTTTCATCTATGAGCAAAAATTGTGATTAAATTAGAAAGTATAAGAATAAATGATAAATTATAGATCTACAACGTGATCAGATAGGTATTCAGCTACACCTTCAGGAGATGCTTTCATACCTTCATCACCTTTGTTCCAACCAGCAGGACAAACTTCACCATGTTCTTCATGGAACTGTAACGCTTCTACCATTCTAGTTATTTCATCCATATTTCTACCAAGAGGAAGATCATTAACAACCTGATGACGAACGATACCTGATTTGTCGATCAAGAAAGTACCTCTAAATGCCATACCACCTTCAGACTGAACATCATAAGCTTTAACAATTTCTTGATTAATATCTGCAACCATAGTGTACTGAACTGGTCCAATACCTCCGTCATTAATTGGAGTATTTCTCCATGCATTATGTGTGAAATGAGAATCTATTGATACACTTACAACCTCAACACCTAGCTCTTTTAGCTTAGCTGTTCTTTTGTCTAAAGCAATTAATTCAGATGGGCAAACAAATGTAAAATCTAGTGGATAGAATACCACAACAGCATATTTACCTTGGATAGCTTTAGCAAAGTCATAACTATCAACAATTTCACCAGTTCCTAAAACAGCTGGTGTATTAAATACAGGTGCTTTTTTACCTACTAATACCATAATTCATTCCTCCATTTATACAAAGTTTTATGGTCAATATTAAAATTTAACGCTCTTAATTTTGCTTTCTAATTATACTTATGTCAACTCTATTTATCGTATATAATATTGATAACAATACTTATTAACAAAATTTAATATGCTTTTACCTGTTCACAAAAACACAAAACTTCTAATTTTTGACTGTGATGGCACAATCGCAAACAATATGAAAATACACGTTAATGCTTGGCTTAGTGTATTGAAAAATACCAAGCCAGAGGTCGAATCTATCGACTTTGATAAATATAACGGACTACCTAGTGAGTATATACTCAAAGAAGTATTCAAATTTGATGAAAGTGAAACACCCATAATCGCTGAAAAAATTAAAGAAGCTTCTTATGAACTATTAAGCCAAACTAGACCTATCCAACCTATAGTTGACTTAGTTATACACTATCATAATAAAATACCCATGGTAGTAATATCTGGTGGCAAACAAGCCAATGTAATTAAGTCTTTAGATGTTCTGGGACTTACTGATTATTTTGACAGCATAATTACAGCAGATGATTCACACCCAAATAAAAGCTCACCTGATGCATTTACATTATTAGCGAATAAATACAATGTTAAACCTCGTGACTGTCATGTATTTGAAGATGGTGTACCAGGTCTTATTAGTGCTCTAAAGGCTGGGATGACAGTAACTGATGTTAGAAATATTAACTTAGATATATAATTAATTAGAGTAAAATCACATGATAAAAAACACACTATTAGGACTACTACTGTTATCTTCTTTGGGGTACACAGAAGTAGTAAATACGGCAACATGGACAACTAAAGATATCGAAAATGATTTCAAAACAAAATATTTCTGTAATGAGAATCTATCAAAAGAGGATTGTGATAAAAATTTTAAGAACATAAAAGATTATGGCATAGATGTCGGCTCTCTTGGTAATAAAAATATAAAATACATCCAACTTGATAAAATATCATATACTACAACCAATTCTTTCCCAGCTACAGGAAAAATAACATCTCATGTATCTGGACTTGTAATGCTTCCTAACACCAATCATCCAAAGGGAGTAGTCTTATACTATCACCCTACTGTATTTGATAATGCTGGAGTTCCTTCTAATCTAGATAAAAAAAATAAGACTAGCTTGTATCTAAATACTGTTTACGCTGGAGTATATGCCGCTAATGGATATATCGTTGTTGCTCCTGACTATATTGGTCAAGGAGATGACTATAAAAACTATCACCCCTATGTTTTATATCCGAAACAAACCATAAATACAGCTGTTGATTTATTGAATAATGCTAGTAGTGATATCCGCAAAAAATATGGTCTGAAAGATAACTCAACACTAAATCTATTTTCAGTTGGTTATTCTGAAGGTGGAGCATATTCTATATGGACAGCCAAATGTTTAGGATGGCGTGGTAACTGTGAAGGGGTAGATAAGTTAGATACACTATATAGATATAGAGCTGCTGCTGGATTAAGTGGAGCTTATGATGTAAGTAATACCACTCTAGACTTTATGACTGATAACAATGACTCTAGTAAGTATTTTTTACACAGTAAACTTATCACATCGATGCTAAAACCTGGTTTAATGGCAAACACTTTTATGAGTTATCTAAATTATAGCAATGTATCTAAAACTATAAGCACAAACGATATTGATAAAGGTTTCTTTGAAATGAAGTGTTCAACATTCTCACAAGAAAAGTGTAATCTTGAAAACAAACACTATAACTTCGATTCTTTATTTTTGCAGCAGCATTTACCAAATACACAATTTGCTGGAGCAATATTTAATAGTGCATTATACAAGAAGTTCCCTAATCAAGAATCTGCTTCTCATTACGCTATACCTACTGGTAACAACTCAATGTATGACTTATTTAATGAAAAAATATTTACCAATAAAGAACTTATTGAGACAATGAAAGCTGCAGATATTGTTGATTTTGGTAAAAAAACCAGAACTCCTTTGTATCTATTTGCACTCAAAGAGGACTCTGTAGTAACTCGACTTAATTATGATAAATTTATGCAAAATGCCAATGCTATAGTTGATGGTTTTATTTTGGATAATAACAAAATTGTTACAAGCACTACTGATTGGTTACCGGTACAGCTCGATATTAATGAAATTGACCATGTAACTGGTGAAACCTATGCTAATCTATTTGCATATAAATACATTGATGATATAAATAAGGTATACATATAAAACTATGATTGATGCTATTACACAGAGGACCGGTATTTTAGTCGATGAAACTGGTATTAATAAACTTGAGAATACTAACATCTTTGTAGCTGGATGTGGCGGAGTAGGCTCTTATGTGATAGAGGCTCTTGCCAGAGCAGGTATTGGCAAGCTTACTATAGTTGATATGGACGTAGTAGATCCATCAAACATTAACCGACAGCTAATTGCTCTTCATAGTACTATTGGAAAATCAAAAGTTGATATTATGAAAGAGCGCATCGCAGATATAAACCCAGAATGTAAGGTTAATGCTTTAAAGACTTTTATAAACCCAGAAAATACTCTTGAGCTACTTAGCAATGAAAAATATGACTATGTAATTGATGCTATTGATACACTTAATGCTAAAGTAAACCTCATTAAGGTAGCTCATCAAGACTTAGGTATAAAAACAATATCAAGTATGGGTGCCGGTGGAAAAACAGACCCAACGCAGATAAAAGTAGCAGATATATATAAAACTGATGTATGTGCTCTAGCAAGGGCGATGAGAACAAGATTAAAAAAATTACATGTTGCAAAGGGAGTCAAAGCTATCTTTTCAACACAAAAAGGTATAGACCCTCTCCCACCTAATGCTCCCGAGCCAAATCAACATGGCAGATCTAGAGCAACAAATGGAACCCTCAGCTATATGCCATCACTATTTGGTCTCACAATAGCAGGTATTGTTATCAAAGAAATTGTTGTAAATCATTTTAATCAATAAAATATTTTAAACCCTAGAAATATACTCTCATATCATTTACCCTTAATGATTAATATAACTAAAAAGTCATTTAGAAAATGCCAAAAAAGTTTAGACTTAGATATGTATTACTTGTTGTAATTATTGTAGCAGCTGCAGTTTTTTTCTCTAGTAACTCCTCAGATGTACAAGTTGATGCAAATATGGGAGCTTGTGAAATATTAGATCAAAACCCTAACTGGAAATTATCACTAAAAAAAGCTCAAGATAAATATAATCTATCCCCAGCTTTTGCAATGGGTCTTATATATCAAGAATCTCGTTTCGATGCCGAAGCTAAAAGCAGTTACTCAACTGCTTATGGATATGCTCAAGCTATAAACAGTACATGGAAACACTTCCAAGAAGAAGTTAAGCAAAATGCTAAAAGAAATAATTTTGATGATAGTGTACAGTTTATAGGCTGGTATATGGCACAACTTTCAAAATCTCTAAAACTTAAAATGAGTGATAGCGAAAATCTATATATGGCATATATGCTTGGAGCAACTGGATATAAGCGCTACAAAGCTGGCACATTCAAAAATAAGGCTAAAATCGAAGAAGATAAAAATATAGCAAATAAAGTTAAAGCTTATACTAATTTATATAAGTCACAGTTGAAAGACTGTAAAATTTAGAATCTATACGCCAGTGTAGTCATTACTTTTGACTGAAGCTTCATTATAGCTTTTACAGGTTTAGGTAACTTTTTGCCTCCAGCTTTCTCTGCTTCAATTGCATGCTCAGATTCATCAAGGTACATTTGTTTAAGTATCTCACGTGAGCGATTATCATTAACTGGTAAGTTTTTTAAATGTGAATCCAGGTGTTTCATAACTTGTTTTTCTGTCTCCACAACAAAACCATAACTTAGACTATCACTAATAGAGCCAGCGGTAGCTCCTATACCAAAAGATGCCCAGTACCAAAATGGATTTAGTAAACTAGGCTTTGCCTCTAACTCATCTAGTCGCTCCGCACACCAAGCTAAATGGTCATACTCTTCGTCAGCTGCGTGATATAAGTGCTCTTTTGTTTCAACTGATTTTGCTACAGATGCTTGCCCTCTATAAAGTCCTTGAGCACAAATTTCTCCAGTATAATCAACTCGCATCAGTCCAGCTGCGTGTTTTTTATCCTCATCAGATAACTTACCATCTCTTATATCACCAGCTGGAGACTTTCTATTGGGATTAAGAGGATGCTTTGTAAATCTTGCATAACTATCAATTTCTTCAACAATTCGATCTAAAAAAGATAATTTTCTCATAACTGAAGTCCTTTCTTAAATAAAACCAAATATCGCATTAGCTGCGACAATTGCAAACAACAGATTGAGTATCAAGAACACCCAACCCACCGTATAACCTTCTCTAATTGAAAATACAGCATAAATAGCCAAAACTATACCACATACAATCATAGGTTCATTTCTACTCAATAGTATACCAAAACATAACGCTACAAGCCCTATAAAAGCACAAACTCTAGCTATATTTATTTTATACTTACTAAAATAAGTAATTGAGAATATAATTGCCAATACTATGAATACTAGTAAATTATATATCTGAGAAAAACTAAAAAAAACCATAGTGGCACTAACAAATGCAATACCTTGCAAACCACTAAAAAATGGCTCTTTTTGGATCACAGCTGATAAGAATAAGAAAAAAGTTGCAAAAAAAACTATAAGATTTTTCTGAGCAACATCTGTTTCAACTAAACCAAACATAAATATTATTAGACCTACAATTCCCACTAGTAAGCCTACATTACTCATAATTTTTTTTAACATATAAAAAGACAAATCAGTTTAATTGAAAACTATTATAATTATAAACTATAATCGTTACAAAAGTTTTCATTGAATAACAGCTAAACTATTAGTTATAATTATGAAATATCTATTTTGATTCATTTTTTAGCATAATTAAGGAGATTTTAATGGCTAGAAAGAAAATAGCGCTTATTGGTGCTGGTAATATTGGTGGAACACTTGCTCATTTATCACTAATCAAGCAGCTAGGTGATGTGGTTCTTTTTGATATAGCTCCGTGCATGCCTCAGGGTAAAGCTCTAGACTTATTACAAACTTGCCCTATTGAAGGAGTTGATTTCAAAGTTAGAGGTACAAATGATTATAAAGATCTAGAACACTCTGATGTGGTAATAGTCACAGCTGGTGTACCAAGAAAGCCTGGTATGTCTCGTGATGATTTACTTGGCATCAACATTAAAGTAATGCAAGCTGTAGGCGAAGGTATCAAGCACAACTGCCCAGATGCATTTGTTATATGTATCACGAATCCTCTTGATATCATGGTAAATATGCTACAAAAGTTCTCTGGTGTACCTGATAATAAGATTGTTGGTATGGCTGGTGTACTTGATTCTGCAAGATTTAGAACTTTCTTAGCAGATGAGCTTAATGTCTCTGTACAGCAAGTTCAGGCTTATGTAATGGGTGGACATGGTGATACCATGGTACCTCTTACAAAAATGTCTAATGTTGCGGGTGTATCTCTAGAGCAACTAGTCAAAGAAGGCAAAATTAGCCAAGAAAGACTAGATTCTATAGTAGCTAGAACTAGAAGTGGTGGTGGTGAAATTGTAGCTTTACTTAAAACAGGTTCTGCTTACTATGCTCCAGCTGCTGCAGGTATACAAATGGCAGAAAGTTATCTAAGAGATAAGAAGATGGTTCTTCCATGTGCTGCAAAAGTAAAAGCTGGTATGTATGGTGTTGACGAAGATCTATTCGTAGGTGTTCCAACAGAAATCTCTGCTAATGGCGTAAGACCTATTGAAGTTGAAATTTCTGATAAAGAAAGAGAGCAACTTCAAGTATCAATTAATGCAGTTAAAGAGCTTAATATTGCCGCTGCTGAAATTTTATCAAAATAATTTTCTAGCATGTCTAGACAGTAACCATTGTACTGTCTACATCTCAAAAGTGATTCATCAAAGTCAAGTGTAATATTTGACTTTTTGGTATTCTAAAATCAAAAAAAATTGATAAAATTTCTTTAGTTAAAAATCAATTATACTAAATTAGTATAGATTTGTTACTAATATAATATTTTTGAAATTACTTTAAATTTAAATAGGGTTTTTGTTTATTATGTCTAATGAAAAATACCTTGGCATCCATATAGATATATCTAAGGATCATGAGCTATCAGAACAAGCACAACAATTGCTTACTAATTACTATTGTCTAGAGAATGAACCCTCTCCACAATATGCTTTTGCAAGAGCTTCTGTTGCATACTCTTTTGGCGATATGAACCTTGCGCAACGCATATATGATGCTGCATCTAAAGGTTGGTTTATGTTTGCATCTCCGGTGCTTTCAAATGCCCCTCTTCCAGGTGCAAAAGTTAAATCATTGCCAATAAGTTGCTTTTTATCTTATGTTCCAGATTCATTAGAAGGCCTTATAGAACACTCATCTGAGCTTAGATGGCTGTCAGTAAAAGGTGGTGGTGTTGGTGGACACTGGTCAAATGTAAGAGCTGTTTCAAATAAAGCTCCGGGACCGATACCGTTTATGCACACAGTTGATGCAGATATGGTTGCTTATAGACAAGGTAAAACTCGCAAAGGCTCTTATGCTGCTTATATGGATGTTTCTCATCCAGATATAGTTGAATTCTTGGGTATACGTGTACCAACAGGTGATGTGAACAGAAAGTGCTTAAATCTACACCATGCAGTTAATTTAACTGATGACTTTATGCAAGCAGTTGCTGACGATGCAGATTGGAAACTTGTAGATCCTGATGACAAAACTGTTAGAGATATAGTCAAAGCTCGTAAAATATGGGAAACAATTCTAGAGACTCGCTATCGTACTGGTGAACCTTACTTAAACTTTATCGATACTGCGAATAGAGCGTTACCAAAATCACAAAAAGAGCTTGGTTTAACAATTAAAGGCTCTAACCTATGTAATGAGATTCATTTAGTAACTGATGAAAAGCGTACAGCAGTTTGTTGTCTTTCTTCAGTAAATTTAGAAAAGTATGATGAATGGAAAGATACATCTCTAATTAAAGATTTAATTAGATTTTTAGACAATGTTTTACAGTTTTTCATAGATCATGCTGGAGATGAAATTTCTAAAGCTAGATATAGTGCTTCTCGTGAAAGAAGTCTTGGCTTGGGTGCTATGGGCTTTCACTCATATTTACAGAAGCATAATGTTCCATTTGAATCTCAAAAAGCCAAAGAAATTAATGAAGAGATATTTAAGCGTATAAAAGAGCAAGCTGTAGAAGAGACTCTAATATTAGGATCTGAAAAAGGTGAAGCTCCTGATATGGCTGGTACTGGTCGTAGAAATGCTCACTTATTAGCAATAGCACCTAATGCCAATAGTTCTCTTATATTAAACACTTCGCCAAGTATCGAGCCTTGGAAAGCAAATGCTTTTACCTCAAGAACTAGGGTTGGTTCACATTTAACTAAGAATAAATACTTAGAAAGAGAGTTAGAAAAGGTTGGTAAAAATACTGAGGAAGTTTGGTCAGATATTATTACTAATGGAGGCTCTGTTCAACAGCTAGAATTCTTGAGTGATGATATTAAAGCTGTATTTAAAACAGCAATAGAAATGGATCAAGATTGGGTTGTATATTTAGGTGGACAACGTCAAAACCATCTATGCCAGGGGCAATCTCTTAATATATTTTTTCCAGCTGGAGCTTCTCGTGGTTATCTCCATAAAGTTCACTTCAATGCTTGGAAATATGGTTGTAAAGGATTATATTACTTAAGAACAGAGACTTCTAATAGAGCCGAAAATATTTCTAAGAAGGTTGAAAAAAATAGGCTTGTAGAATTCTCAGAGTTAAAACAATCTGAGAATGAATGTATCGCTTGTGAGGGCTAAAATATGAAAGTAAAAATATATACTAGAAATGGCTGTCCATTTTGCGTATGGGCGAAACAATGGTTTGATGAGAATGAAATATTCTTTGAAGAAACCATAATGGATGATCACTCTCAACGTCTTAGATTTTACGAAGAAATGAATCAAAGTGGTAAAGTTGCTTTCCCGATTTCAACTGTACCACAAATATTCATTGATGATGAGCATGTTGGTGGCTTTACAGATCTTAAAGCCAATGAGAAAGAAATCTTAGCTAAGAAATAGGTAATAATAGTGGAAGTAAAAATATATACAAAAACGAACTGTCCTTTTTGTGACCTCGCTAAAAGTTGGTTTGGTGCAAATGATATTCCTTTTACACAAATTACTCTTGATGATGATGAAAAAAGACTAAATTTCTATGCAGAAGTAAATAAGAATATCCTACTCGTTGAGGAACATGTTAAATCAGTACCACAAATATTCGTCAACGATGTACATATTGGTGGCTACGACAATTTAATGGCTAGAGCTGGTGAAGTTATTGCTCGTGTCAAAGGTTCTTCTCTAACAACTTTTTCTAAGACATACAAGCCATTTAGCTATCCTTGGGCTGTTGACCTAACTGTCAAACATGAAAAAGCTCACTGGATAGAAGACGAAATAGATTTATCAGAAGATGTAACTGACTGGAAAAATGGTAAAATTACTAAAGTTGAAAAAGAATATATTACTAATATTCTAAGGTTATTTACTCAATCGGATGTAGCTGTTGGTCAAAACTATTATGATCAATTTATTCCAGCTTTTAAGAATAATGAGGTCAGAAATATGCTTGGCTCATTTGCTGCACGTGAAGGTATTCATCAAAGAGCATACGCCCTTTTGAATGACACTCTTGGTCTTCCAGATTCTGAGTATCATGCTTTCTTAGAATATAAAGCAATGACCGATAAAATCGATTTTATGATGGATGCGGATCCTAGTACTCGTCGTGGCTTAGGACTTTGTCTTGCTAAGACAGTATTTAATGAAGGTGTAGCCCTATTCGCATCATTTGCAATGTTACTTAACTTCCAACGCTTCGGTAAAATGAAAGGTATGGGTAAAGTTGTTGAGTGGTCAATCCGTGACGAATCAATGCACGTCGAAGGTAATGCTGCATTATTTAGAATGTACTGCCAAGAAAATCCTTATATAGTTGATAATCAATTCAAAAAAGAAATATATCTAATGGCTAGCAAAGCCGTTGAACTTGAAGATAAATTTATTGATTTAGCTTATGAGATTGGTACTATCGAAGGTCTAAAAGCTGATGAAGTAAAAGAGTATATTCGTCACATTACAGATAGACGTTTAAATCAACTTGGTTTAAATGAAATATATAGTATTGATAAAAATCCTCTTACTTGGTTAGAGTGGATCTTAAATGGTGCTGATCATACAAACTTCTTTGAGAACCGAGTAACAGAATATGAGGTTGCAGGTCTAACAGGTAACTGGGATGAAGCTTATCAGCACTAATTCTACTTTTTATTAATTTTTTTCTCATAATTAGTTTCTTTTATATCCCTTACAAAAATTTTAAATATCTATTTCGTATAAAGCTATGTTTTAATATTCATAGGTAGTATAGATAAATATTAAAAATGGATTTTCAAAATTTAGAAAATATTATTAACCATGATATTTCACATGGCTTCTCAGGAGTAGCTGTGAATGTGGTTTTTCATAACAAACCTATTTATAAAAATAATTTTGGTTACGCATATAGATATAATCAAGAAGGAAATCTTGTCAGCAACCCACAATCTTTAAGAAATAATATGCTTTTTGATATAGCTTCTCTGACAAAAATTTTTGCAACGACTTATGCAGTCATGTACTTATATGAGCGAAAAAAAATCAAACTAGATGATAAGATAACAAAATACATTCCAGAATTTAAATTTGAGAATACCTCTTATATCCCAACTATTCGAGATTTATTAAATCATGCTACTGGTGTAGCTCCATTTTTTGATTTTTATAATAATCATATTGCAGATTCTCTATATAGCCAAGACAGAGAAACTACTATCAGATTTTTAAAAACAAAGATGTCTGTCATTGAACCAGCACAAAAGTATTGCATCTACTCAGATATAGGTATGAAAATATTAGGATGTTTAATTGAGACTATAACTAATCAAAGAATGGATGATTTCCTAGAAAAAAATATCTATTCGAAAGCTGGTGCTCAAAATACCTGTTTTAATCCTTTGGAAAAAGGCTATTTACCAAATCAAATAGTAGCAACTCAAATTGACGGCCATGCTAATTGTGGTACAACTAATTTTAATAATATAAAAACTGATACTCTTCGAGGCTTAGTTCACGATGAAAAAGCACTCTACTCAATGAGCGGTATTGCTGGTCATGCAGGATTATTTTCTACTATTGACGACATTACCAAACTAGCAGGCTTGTTATATCAAGAAAATACATTTTTTACTCAAGGCACCATAAAAGAATTTAGTCAACCATCTAACATTAACCCTTCTTTTGGATTAGGGTTTTGGACAGCAAATGGACGCAAGAACAGACCTTTTTTTGGTGAAAAATGTAGTGATCAAACTATAGGACATACTGGATTTACAGGTCAATGCTTTATTTCTGATTCTCAAAATAAGATTACCATTATAATTATGTCGAACAGTGTGCATAGTCCTATTATCTATCCTAGAATTTTTGAAGGCAAAACTTATAGAACAGGCATGTATGGACAATTAATAGACTCGATATATACGGAGTTAGGTTTATGAATTTAAATTTTAGATACAGTTTTAAGTTTATTCTTCCTGTATATATCATCTCAGCTATCATTGGTGGCTATGCCTTAGCAATTGTTGGAGGCATTGGTAAAGATATTCAATATAACTTCGACCTGGATAATCACCAGTTATCTATTTTACTAGGCTTAGTATTCCTAGGTGGTATTTTAGCAAAAGTTGTTTGGCTAGCTACAGATCGAATTGGTCGAAGAGCAATGATAATTTCTTTTGCAATAATGTATATCATAGGAACTTATCTTTTTGTAATATCTAATAGCTATAATACTCTAATAGTAGCCAGATTTATTCAAGGAGCTGCTATTTTACTTTGTACTTATGCATTTCCTATATATATTACAGAAATATCTCCAGCTAATAGAAGAGGTATGTATGTAACTTTATTTCAACTATTCTGGACAGCTGGAATGTGTTTATCAGGAGTTATAATATTTTTCTTTTATAATACTCTTAGCTGGTATCAATATTTATACATTACAATATTTCTTGTAATAGCTTTGCTCGGCTTGATTTGCATATTACCCCCGAGCCCTACTTGGCTTGTACTAAGAAAGAGGTATGATGATGCATATATAGTCATAAGTAAAACTCAACCCACTTTGACAAAGCAGGAAATACAAAAGCATATCGAAGAAGTTAGAGTTAGCCTCAGAGAACACAAGCCTAAGACTTTTTTACAAAAAATTTTAATTGGAAAAGATATTTGGCCTGTTTTATTAGTAACAACAATCTTAATATTAAATCAATTGACTGGTATTAATTTTATTATTTTTTCTTCAGAGCTAATCCTTTCACCATTAACAAATAACATTTATATAACTCATATAGCAAACTCTCTAATTTTAATTGTTAACTTTGGAGTCACCATATTAACCATCTTTTATATAGATAAGTGGGGAAGAAAAAAAGTTATCTTTACAGGACTAACAATTGCATTAATAAGCATGATTCTGCTAGTAGTATTATATAGCCTACCTACTTTTGACTATAATTACATACTAGTAATTTTGTTCTTAATAACATGTATTGCCGGATTAGCATTTGGTCCTTCTGGAGTCATCGTAACCCTTATAAATGAACTATTACCGAATAGAGTAAGAATTATTGGTATCTTCATAGCGGGTGTAGTTTCAATGTTATTTGCATTCTTCTTTATTGGATATTTTTTACAAATAGGCGAGAGATACGGCTTTAATATTATGTTTGGAATTATTTTTATAAGTTCATTTGTATATTTATTGATTGTTAAGAAACTTATTCCAGAAACTGCTGGCAAAACATTAGAAGAAATAGAAAATGAGTTTCAATAAACCCTAAGCTAATTATTAATTTTATATTTACATTTAATTATTTTTTGATAATATTACATAAATTTTAATTTATTGAATAATTATACAATGCCAAAAAGAAAAGTTATAAGTTTTTTTACTTTACTTATTTTTTGTTTATCTTATATATATGCTAACGTTGATCAATATCAGCAAAAAATGGTATATTTCGGCTATGGATCTCTGATTAAAAACTCTGATGGACTACATATAGGACCTTGGCAGGCTAATGGTCCTGATATGGCCGTAGATTTTTTGAGGGTTAGCGGATTATATTTTGCTCCTCCTACATCTAGTTCTGCATGTATTAAGCAAGAAGATGGGACATGTAAAAAAATGACTGTTCCTCTTCCGGCTGCAATGTGCTTAAGTGTGAATGATGAGGATGGTAAAAGTACAGGCTATCTTTTAGCAAATCAAGTTAGACTAGCGGTTACATTTATCCCACAAGATTTAATAACTCTCGATGCAAAAAGGACTGCTATGCATTATGCAGTTGTTGACAACGATATTAACTTCGACCAAGCAAGAGAAGAATTAGCAAAGAGAGAAGGGACTTCAACAATTGAAAATATAGCTTACATAAAGAGAGAAAATCAAGACTATAATAAATTTGAACTCTCGACAAAAGCAAAATCCTTGAATGAACAAGATATTAACGAAATAAAAAATTGGATGGATAATCAAGGAGTAGATGTTGTATTCTTTGCCTATTTTGATGCAAATTTCACAGAGCAGATGCAAGCATTATCAAATGCTTTAATTGATAAAATAGATGTATCTGAATGGAACTCAGAAAATGTTCATGGGTTTTATGACATGCTTAGATACTACAACTGGGGAGCATTAGGAACTGCAAATAACTATATTGTTACTACTCCTGAAAATACCCAACACGCTAGTAAATTCTGGATTAACTCTCAGAATAACTTACTAACATATACAAAAGACTTGCTTAACAGTGGCATAAATCCCAAGGAATTTAGTCATTGGCATATCGACTGTAGTCAGTTTATCGCCAATGATCTTTAAAGTTCTTTGATCAATTAAATTCTAATGAATAAGTAGCTATTGTATTTAAAGCTTCATTATTAATTTTTCATTTCTTTTAAACTTTCTAACTCTTGTAAGGCTTCAAACCATTCTAATTCAGTTTGTTCTATTTTTTCTTTTAACTGAGAATGCTCAAGTAAAGTTTGCTGAAGTTTTTGCTTATCATCATATAAATCCTGATTTTGGAGAGCATCTTGCATTTGTTGATCTTGCTGTTGTAATTTTTCTAATGCCCTTTCAAGTTTTTTGACTTTATCCTGAAGTGGTTTAAGTTGCTTTCTTTTATCTGCAGATAATTTTCTATCTTGTTTTTTAGCATCATTATTAGATTGAACTACTATATTTGATGTATTGTTCTCAGATTTTTTGACTTCAAGAATGTACTTATAGTAATCCTTCATGTCACCATCAAAAGGCTTAACCTGCCCTTCACCAACTAGCATATACTCATCAACTGTTGATTCTAATAAAAATCTATCATGCGAAACTAATATTATAGCTCCTTGGAAGCTCTGTAATGCTACAGTTAAAGCTTCTCGAACGCCTATATCTAAGTGGTTTGTTGGTTCATCTAGTAATAAAAAGTTAGGCTCTTGATATACAATCATTGCTAGAGCTAATCTAGCTTTCTCACCACCAGAAAAAGTTCCTGCCTTTGCTAAAGCCTTGTCTCCTACAAAGTTAAAACTACCCAAAAAAGTTCTAAGCTTTTCTTGAGTTGCTTGTGAGTCTAAGCGTTGCATATGTAATAATGGCGAGGCTTCAGAATCAAGCATATCTAATGAGTGTTGCGAGAAATACCCAACTCTAAGATTTGGATGTTTTTCTATCTTACCTGATAAAATCTCAATATCTCCAATAAGAGATTTAATAAGTGTTGATTTACCAGCTCCATTTAAACCCAATAGACCTATACGCATTTCATTATAGATATTTAATTTTACATCATTTAAGATCTTCTTATCACCATAACCAAGATCAGTATTTTGTAAACTGACCAAAGTACCTCCAAGATGCTCTTTAACTTGCTTAAATTCAAAGCCAAATTCAGAATCTGACTTAACAGCTTCTATTCGCTGTATTTTTTCTAACATTTTGACACGACTTTGTGCTTGTTTTGCTTTTGATGCTTTAGCTTTAAACCTATCAACAAAACTTTGTAAGTGAGCTATATGCTTTTGTTGTTTCTCAAACTGCTTTTGTTGTAGTACTTTTTGCTCATAAGACTGCTTTTCATAAGATGAATAGTTACCAGCATAAGTATCTATATTCTTATTATCGATATGAAATATTTGCTTGACAACATTATCTAGAAAGATTCTATCATGTGAAATAAGTAGTAAAGAACCTTTATATTCTTGTAGATACTCTTCTAACCATAGTACAGCATCTAAATCTAAATGGTTAGTTGGTTCATCGAGTAGTAAAATATCTGACTCTTGTAGCAGTGCTTGAGCAAGATTTAAACGTATCTGCCAACCACCTGAGAGCTCTTTTACCTTTTGTTGCAAGTGACTAATACTAAAACCTAAACCTGAGAGCAATTTACCAGCTTGAGACTCTATTGCATAACCTCCTAAAGATTCATACTCTTCATGATATTTTGAGTAATCTACAAAGTTCTCAGACTCTAAAGATTTTTGCATTTGGATCTTCAATTGTTTTAAAGATTCTATACCATTGACTACATAATCTATCACTTTAGCTTCGAAATCATCAACCTCTTGCTTAACAGTAACTATACGGGTATTTTTAGCAATCTCAATATCGCCCTTATCTGGTGTTAGATTGCCTTGTATAAGGTTAAAAAGTGTCGTTTTACCTGTACCATTTTTGCCCACAAGACCTATTTTTTGATTAGGAAAGATTGAGAAATTAATACTATCAAAAAGTTCTTTTATCTCTACTTGATAAGATACATTTTTAAAGAAAATCATTTGTTTTAATATAAATATTTCATTAGCTAAATTATATACATTGAGTATTTATATAAAAGTGATTTTCAAATATAAGCTACTGATTTAGCTTATTTAGTAATGATAGATATACAAAGCAAACAATATAAGCAACTACAGTACCCCAATTAATACCCATAATTGGATATAACCAATATATCAATAAGTCATAGATTAATAAGATAGAAACTCCATAAGAGAAATGTTTTAACACACACGGAAATAGCTGATCTTTGTATGTAAATATCAAAACTGTAGTCACGGATGTTAACATAACTGGAAATGATGAAAAAATACCGGCCCACTCATGACCCACTATACGAGACACTCCAGTAATCAACAAAACTAATGAAGCAACTAGAATAATCCTAAATGTAATAACAATTAGTTTATTAGCCGGTTTAAGCTTAACAGCTACCTTTGTATGCTTATTATCAGCAACTCTTCTGAAAAAAAGAATCGTGATAAACATGGCGACCAAGAATATCATGAAACCAGAGAATATATTAATACTAAATTTTGTAAGAATATAGCCACTGATAAAATAAATAATAAAACCGACAAAAAGAGCGCTTAAAGTATTAAAATAACGATTATTAAGAAATAATTTACCACCTAAATAGAACCCTATTGTAAATAACAAAGTACAACAGAATCCTGCAAAAGCATAAGGCATTGAATCTATCAAAAACTGTAATCCATTCTCACGCGCATAAAAATAAGTAAAAAGACCAACACTAAGTGGTAAACCTGAAAATAAACCTCCTAATCTAGGACTTTTCTCAGATATATATATTAATCCTAGTACCATTAAAGCTGATAATATTATTTTTATAGTAATCAACAACATATAACAAATACCTTTATAAAATATAGACTAAAAGTTTACACTATTTGGTATTTTTATAAATCATTTTACAGATCTAATAATGCTATACTATTCAAAGCATTTATTTATATTGGTATCTATGATGCAAAATGTAATTATTGTCTTATTTAATGAGTTTGAAACCTTAGATGTTTTTGGGCCAGTTGAAATTTTTGGGAGTTTCAAAGAGCACTTCAAACTTGAGTATTATTCTCTAGAAGGTGGTAATGTATATAGTAGTCAGAATGTCTGTATAAATACCAAAAAACTTTCAGATGCTAATTTTAAAAACTCGATATTATTTGTGCCTGGGGGTATTGGTACAAGAGAGTTAATATACAATACAAAATTAATAACTGAATTAACTAGACTGGCAAATAATGCTAAATATATACTTACAGTCTGTACTGGCTCTTCCTTATTTTCACAAACAAATCTGCTTAATAGCAAAAAAGCCACCTCTAATAAAAAAGCTCTAAAATGGACAAAATCTATAGCTCCAGATGTAATCTGGATCGACAAAGCCAGATGGGTAAAAGATGGTAATATTTATACAAGCTCTGGCATAAGTGCAGGCATAGATATGTCTCTAGGTTTTATCGCGGATATCTTAGGCTATGATGTAGCTAAACAAAAAAGTATTGAGTTAGAATACTCATGGCAAGAAGATGCAAATGTTGATGAATTTGCAGATATTTATAAATAGTTAGTCATTTGCAAAGAGTTTTAAAACGCTATCAAGCTGAGGCTGTTGAATATTCCAAAATATAATATTAGCTCCAATATAATTCTTATCAAAATCATATAATTCTGCTGGTGTAAATTTCTTCAATGTTTTTGGATTTGTGTATGTATAATCAGGCTCTTGAACTGCAATAGCTATAGTATTTATATCTGCCTTATATTTATATAAAAATTGATAACTATTTTTCATCTGACTATTTCGATATGGTACTGTGTCAGGATTACCTATGCCGATATTATTTTTGATTGCTATATCAAATATCTCTTGCATAAAGCCATGATCATTATTCCATTCACACGGTAAGAAATTGATATATTGCACTACTTTGCTTTGCTTAAACTGTTTTTTAAGATAAAGCATATTGCTAACTACTGAATCTACATAAGTCTTACAAAACTTATCCGTTAAAAACTTATCATCTATATCAATAGATGTTTCAGGTAAGTTTATACCCGCTATTTTACCATCATACTTTTTAGCTAGCTGACCTATCAACTTATGAAATCTCTTGTTTACTTTAGGATTCCATTGTTTAGTAATCCAACCAGCACCTAAAGGCTGCCCCTCTCCTGCGAAATCAGTTTGTCTGAGCACTCCATCATCATAGGTTTTAGATTGTAAGTATTCTGGAACTGGAATACGCTTAATTTCAAATGATTTATCTTGTAGCTGTATAAATAGCTTTTTATTATATTTTTTGAGTAATTGATAATCCTCCTCGATATCTGAAAAATCATAGTTATCTTCTTCTGGCTCCAATCTTTTCCAAGAATAAACTATTTGAGCACCTTTTACCTGAGGATTATCAATTTCTTTGAGATGATCTTTTACAGAATCTCCTCCTAAAAATAAATATAGCTCTGGATTACTCGCAAAACATAAATTAAAGGCCATAAAACTTACTACAAGTATAATTATCTTTTTCATATATATCCTAAATTAAAAACTACAAACCATTAGAGTGTATAATAGCGAGTAGTTGTCAACCAAAAACTTATACAGCAAATATCATTATGAGTAAAACAAGAAAAATCATACATATTGATATGGATTATTTCTTTGCTCAGGTAGAGGAAAAAACAAATCCGAGCCTCAAAGATAAACCATTTGCTGTAGGTGGTACAAATCCCAAACGCGGTGTAATATCAACATGTAATTATATAGCTAGAGAATATGGTGTACATTCTGCTATGCCAACAGCTATCGCTCTTCAAAAGTGCCCAGATCTTATACTTCTAAATACGGACTTTGCAAAATATAAAGCAGATTCTGCGATTATTCGTGAGATATTTCATTCTTTTACAACTAAAGTGGAGCCTCTATCTCTTGATGAAGCGTATCTAGATGTTACGGATGTTACAGTATATAAAAATAGTGCAACACTAATTGCTCTAGCGATTAAGCAAGAAATTTTTAACAAAACGGGACTCACAGGATCAGCTGGAGTAGCTCCAAACAAACTACTTGCAAAGATAGCTAGTGATATTAACAAACCTAATGGCTTATATGTAATCACTCCTGAGCAAGTTAATGATTTTGTTAAAAATTTACCAGTTAAGAAACTTTTTGGTGTTGGTAAGGTCTCCCAAGAAAAACTAAAAAGTATGAATGTCGAGACTTGTTCAGATTTGCAGCAACTAAGCTTAGCTACTCTAGTAGATAAGTTTGGTAAATTTGGAAGTAGTTTATATAACTATGCTAGAGGTATAGATAATCGTGAAGTTAATCCAGTTCGTATTCGTAAATCTGTAAGTGTTGAAAATACATACCTTGAAGATCTAAAGACTCTCGAGGCCTGCCTAGAGAAACTACCAAGTTTATATGATAAATTGACTAGTCGTATAACTGACGAGCATTATAAGTCTATTATTGGTATTGTTGTCAAATTTACAGATACAAAATTTAATAAAACCAGTCTGACTAGAGTAGCAAAAATACTAGATAAAGAAGTGATAAAAAATCTAATAATTAAATTACATCAGAAACAAAATCACCCTATTCGATTGATTGGTATAGGTGTAAGGCTTGGAGAAGTTGATGACAGGCAGATGGAATTGTTTTGACCATTATTCTAGGGAGAAATTAAAATTACTATTTTTCACTCAATTCATAAAAATCTAATAGTTCTTGTTTCATATTTTTCTCAAAACCTTCCATATTATCATCATATTCAAGATATCTATTAGGTCTGATATTAAAACCTATTATTTCTGTATTTTTATGCTTTATTAGCTTTATTCTTCTTGTTTTATCATCACTTTGTTCAAGTCCCATAGCATAACCAATTTCATGATAAACATTTCCATTGATATTTTTATTTCTATCATCACTTAAATTAGCTATAAGTAAACCACTCCTTCTAATTCCATCCAATACAGCTTTTGGAATATCATTAGCACTTATTTTAGGTTGCTTATCTATTCTGAATAGTTCCAAGTCTATATTATATTCTCTATTTATTTTGTCTATAACATTTTTTAAAGAATTATAAGGGTTCTCTACTGTACTTTCATTATTAAAAGGCATAGATACAAAAATAGTATGTTGAAGTGTTTTCAAGTATTCTGAAAATATTTTATAAATTTCTTTTCCTTTTACATAAATATTTAAAAGATGTTGCTTTAAAACCCAATTCTTGTATATTTTTAGTCTTTTTTCAGTATTCTCACTTTCTAAAATAGTTCTAACCCCAGCGACCAAAACACCCTTATTAAGCAGATTTTCTCCTGTACAAAAATCAAAACAAGAAATAACTTTATCAATAGCATCTTTAATTTTTTCAACTTTAACTTCTTGTAGATTCTCATTTTTAAAAATTTCTTCAAGGATATCATGAGTAGTTTCATAAGGCTCTTTTTTAACCTTTTCATCAACCCAGCCTTTATCAAAATCTATTTTACCTAATTTTCTAATCATAGGATAAAAGTTTCCGAACTCTCTAACAAGCTCATCATCATCATAAATATACTGATTCTTATATTTCCCTTCGATAATTCTTTTTATATTCTGCTCTTTTGATATCGGCAATTGCTTATAATTTATGTTATTAAATATAATAGGTGCTGTTCTCTCATATTTCTCATCATTAAATAATACAATTGTAAAGCTTACTGTTAGAAAACCATCATTTTCTTTGGCTGCTTCAAGCCTATGATTACCATCTATTCTAAATAATGGGGCTTGATTCTCTTCTATGCTTAATGTAAAAAGCTCAAATTCTTCTACAGCTCTTGATGCTTTTGTAGATTTCACCTTCTTTATTGACATAGAAATTTTATCAGAAATCTTTAAATTTGGTACAGACTTATCTGATCTAAGTTTTGTATTAAAAGTTTCAAAACCATCAATCTTTAAAGCGAAAGTCAATTCAGGAAAATATCTATTTTCAGCTTCTTCTTTTATATATTTTTTCAACCTATCTAATTGTTTAGTGTCTGCCTCTCTTTGATATGATTGATCTGGCTCAGATATTCTAATCAAATCTTTTATATTAGCTTCACCTCTTAAACAGATGTTACCAAGCTTAGAGTTTATTATTCCTTTTAATTCTATAGCCATCTTAATCTCCCAAAATCATCTTTTCTATCTCTGCTTTTGTAGTTTCTAAATCTGCTATAGCTTCCTCTTGTAACCGCTTGGCCTTTGCTCGTATAGCTGAGATATGCTCTACTATCTCTTGTTGAGATATTTCACCGGCTTTTGCTTTTGCTGGTGTAAGTGGTGGTAATGGTATTTTTATTCCTTTTACAGATTCTTTTGTCAAACCTGTGACTGTTGCTCCTGTTATCTCTCTTTTTAAAAATATCTGTCCAATACTAGAATATAAATAGAAAGCTAAATATGTAGGGTTTATTTTTTCTTTTAATGTTCTTATAAGAAAAACATGCTCATTAATATTTTGTCCTACAAAACCAATGTTTTCTAGTAAGCCTACTTTCCCAGTTGTTGCTCCATCCTTAACTAAAATAATATCATTAATTTTAGTTTCTGTTTTTAGTATCTTTTTATGAAACTCTAAAGGTATATACTTGGGTTTTCCTTCATAAACTTGGCATTGACTATTAACATGCTCACCACCAATACTAAAAACACCTTCTTTTATACTACTAACCCCACCTTTGGGTCTAGAGCCACTTTCTAAAAATGAAATTACTTCTTTTAAAGAAGTAATATTGTATTTGTCATTAAATAAATTTGTTTCAAATTTTTTATAATATGTTTGATGATAATCACAATCCCACCTACTCCCACTAACCTCACTAAAATCTGTAGTAAAAATCCTAGCTTGTAGTGAATTATCTTTTTCTGGCAACTCTATACCAAGCTTATCTAGTAAATAACTATCTATACTAGCTAGTAATTCTCTTGCTTTTTGTTCCTTTTGCTGTTTTTGTTGATAGGCTTGTTCATATTTTTGAATTATTTGATTTTGAATTTCCAGATTTGGTAGAGGGATTAGTAAGGATTTATATTCTTCTGCATTAATATTAGGTTGTCCCGAACTTCTCTGAACATTTTTAACCCACTCTTTATACAAAGTAGTCTGAGTATAAATAAATATATATTTTGGCACAGCCTTAAATGTATCTATTACAAATCTAATCATATACCCAGCAAACAATGATTGTTCTCTTACTTTCTCATGAATATATGACTTACCTACAGTATTTCCACTTCTTGCAATTAAAATATCATTTTCATTTAACAGAAATCTACTTTCTATTTTGTTTGCTGTTTTTCCTAATCCCGGAATTAAATTACCAAACTCATCAATATCTGTAATACGAACATACTTAGCTTGTTCTTCAGTAGTTCTTTCTATACCAGCTTCATTAGCGCCATATTGAGGGTTTACTTTAAGTAAATCCTTAAATTTAACAACTTGGCAAGAAAAGTTATGCAATAAGTTTTGAATATAGCTATTAAAAGCTGGATCCCACCTATTCTGTAACTCGGAATAATTCACCAAAAAAATTTTATTATTATCTACAGAACTATCAAGTTTATATTCTGCCATCTTCAATATCCTTGATAAATTTTGTTAGATGCTGCTGTATTTGATCTAGCTCATTACTACCAGTTTCTTTACCTGTTGCATCGTAGCCAATATTTTCAGCTATTGCCATGAATATAGGATAATCAAGATTTTGAGCTTTTATTTGCTCTTTTCTCTGTTCCTGATATAGATCTGTTAGCTTTTCTTTAAAATCTGCTAACTTTTGATTATATTCTGCTGAGATTTCTGTTTTCCAGTCTTTAAACTCTTGTGTTTTTTCTATAGTTTTTTTATCAGTTTCTGCTGTAGTGTTTATAAATCCAGTATGATTTTTTATAACTTCTTTTTTCTCAGCTTCTATAGCTTTACAAGTATTTTGATAGCCTTGCGAATCTTTTATATTATTCTGTAAATCTACTTTTAGTTGCTTATAAGCTTGGCTTTTTATAGCTGGCCATTTTCTCAAGAAAAGCACCGAACTTTTGACACCTGCGCCATTTGCAGCAAATGCTGTCTGCGGCATAGATACAACAGCCACGAGCCTAAACCAATCTTCTATTTGATCTCTTACATATTGTAATGAGCTATTTGTAAGTATCCCATCAGGTATAACTATCGCAAGAAAGCCATTTTCTTTTAAAAATCTATAACATTGCTCTATAAATAAAACTTCTGTACTTTGTGAATCCTTTTCTTTGCTTTTTTTAGTCTTTAAATCAAGCCAGTCTATTTCTGTATTACCAAAATCAAAAGTTTTTAGATAATTTTTTTCAGATTTTTTGACCTTACTCCCAAATGGTGGGTTTGTAATAATGAAATCCATAGAGTTAGCTTTAAACTCTCGATTTGTCTTTTGCATCTCATCAAAGCTAACCAATCCATCGCTAGCTATTACATTTGTATGACCATCATCATGGATAATCATATTCATCTTAGCAGTTCTAGCTATTTGTTCATTTATCTCTATACCAAATAGATTTTTCTCTGCAAAATCATGCCAATAGCTATGATGGTATTTTGCATCATCTATATCAGTTTCAAAATCAGGATATTCTTCATCCGCTTGACTTCTAACCTTATCCAAAGCATGCAACAAAAATCCACCACTACCACAAGATGTATCTAATACTCTGTTCGTGTTTTTAATATTTAAAACATCTACAACAAACTTAACTATAGGTCGTGGCGTAAAATATTGCCCAAAATCACCCCTAAAAAAACTTCCCATAAAAGTTTCAAAAGCTCGACCTTTGCTATCTAAATCTGTCTTGTTAAGGTTTACCCCTTGTAGATAATTTACAATTGTTCTAATTCTATAGTCTGAGAGCCTAATATCATCTTTAAAGACCTCTTTATCAAACTCTTTACCGCGATTATAAATATATCTTACTCGCTCAGCTAAAGCTTTATTAGTACGATAATCTTCATCCCTATTTTTTTCTTTATCTTCTTTTGTTAAATCTTCTTGTATTACTTGAAAATGATATACTTCACCTTTTTTACGAGCTTTTTTATTATTACCCTCAAGGTTATATCTCTCATCCCAAATCTTACAAAAAATTAACTTATCTAACTCGTCAAAAGCTTCCGAAGGATTTAGCTGACCTCCTGCCCAAAGTGCATTATGCGCTTGTTTAAAAATCCTAGTTAACTCACCTTCTGACACTGTTTGGATATCTTTAAACTTTTTATCTTTATAAGCTTTATATTTGGCTTCTTTACAAACGCCACCTTTTGCATACTTAAATGGTGGCACTCTATCTTCACCAAATTTAGGAATATCTGGTAATGTCTCTTTTAGATTTTTATCTTTATCAAACCTAAAATACTCATTTAAAATACCAGATGTCACCCAAATATATTTGATAGTTCGAGAGATAAATCTCGCATAGCTAAAACCCTGCTCTACTGCTTGACGATATTCTGACTCTGAAACTTCTTGTTTTTTACACTCTACAATTAGCTTAGGTTTTTCATGTGTTTTATCATCATAGACGACCATATCTACTTCTTTTTTAGTAGAACCATCAGTTATAGTTTCAAATTGGTTTATATACTCTGGACTATAATCATAGTCATATACTAATTTTAAAAAAGTATCTGCCTGAACTCTTTCTTCTGGATTATCTATATTTCTTGATTTATTTTGAAATACATAAGTTATTCTCTTAAACTCTTCATCAAAACTAATATGATTATCTTGTATACCTTGCTCTAGGTATTTTATTTCTTCTTTAAGCTTGATGAATTTTTCTATTAGGTTTTTTTCTTCCATTAAATCAACTAGAGTGAAAATTAACTAGGAACAATTTTACAACATAAGAAATTAAAAAAGAATTTTTAAAACTTATATAATGACCTTTTATATTCTTCCAAAACTCTAAAAATCTCCTGCTCATCAACTAACTGATTTAGTTTTTGCCTAAACTCTTTTGAACTAGGTAAATCAGCAAGATAAAAACTTGCATGAGTTCGAATTTCTTTAACTGCTACTTTAGGAGTTTTTAGCTTAATAAGTCTTCTTAGATGTTCTCCTAATACTTCAACACGCTCAACTGGTGTTGGTGGCGGTATTAGCTCGCCTGTATTTAGATACTCAGCAATTTGTCTAAATATCCAAGGGTTACCACGAGATGCTCGACCTACCATCACCGCATCTACTCCTGTATGCTCCATCATAGCCTTAGCACTATGAGGACAGAACACATCACCATTGCCAATCACAACTGTATCTACAGCTTTTTTAACATCACGGATAATATCCCAATTTGCTTTACCAGTATACATTTGTTCACGCGTACGCCCATGTAAAGCTATAGCACTTACGCCAGCATCTTCACATGCTTTAGCAACCTCTATAGCATTGATATTTTCATTATCCCAGCCGATACGCATCTTTACAGTTACAGGTTTATGTACTGCCTTGACAACTGCTGTTAGTATCTCATGTATTCTATCGACATCTTTTAGAAGTGCTGCTCCTGCTTGTAGTTTTTTAGCAATTTTTGGCATAGGACAGCCCATATTTATATCCAAAAAATCACATTCCGTATTCTCTGCAATATATTTTGTCGCACCAACAAAACTCTCTAAATCTGTACCAAATATTTGTATCCCAAGTGGTTTTTCACTGTTTTCCATATAGAGCATTTCCATTGTTTCCCAATTACGCTCTACTACAGCCTTATTACTAACCATCTCAGTATATATTAGCCCTGCACCATGCTCTTTGCATATTGTACGAAAAGCACTATCACAAAAACCTGCCATTGGTGCAAGTACGACATTATTTTCTATTTCAATATCAGCTATTTTAAAGCCCATCTTTTACACCATCTAATAGAAACCATTGCCCCATTTGTTTGGGTTGGCCAAAGCTTATGCCATGTTTTTTAAACTCTTGTTGAACTTCATCAACTTGATTTTCAATAATTCCTGATAAGGCTAATTTACCGCCATGCTTTAGACTACATGTAATACTCTCAACTAGACTTATAAGTACATTTGAAAAAATATTTGCCACAACTAAATCAAACTGTTGTGTAGGTGGGTTATCACTAAAGTGGGTTTTATCTGCTACGCTATTCTCTTGAGCATTTTTGATAGATGATTCTATTGAGTTCGGATCAATATCTATACCTTCGGCATAATTTGCCCCTAGTTTAACAGCTCCAATAGCTAAGACTCCAGTACCACAACCATAGTCTAGTACTTTCGAATCTTTGCTAATATGCTGTTCTAACCATTCTAGACACATTTTAGTTGTTTCATGATTACCACAGCCAAAAGCAATACTAGGATCAACTATTATATAAGTATGCTCATTATCTTGAGGTGGCTGCTTCCAATTTGGATAAACAACTATATTCTTACCTATTTCTATAGGTTCGTAATCATATAACCAAGCAGCTTCCCACTGCTGATCTTTGATTATTTTATAATTTATTTCACTTTCAACTATATTTTCAAACTTTTGTTGAATATTAGCAATGATAACATCTATATTATGATGGTTCTCATATAAGACTGTAATACTGACTATATCATCGGATTTATCTATTCTTGTTACAGAACCTGCATTGTTATCAAAGAGATAATCCTCGACTATATCAAAATATTTAGATTTTAGCGTAAATTCTAACTGGTGCCATTGTTGCATTTTATAAAAAAATAGTTCAAAACTTTATATATCGTAAAATAATACTAAATATACTAATTAACGGCTAGATTAAATTTATTATTTAGTGTCTGATAATTAACCTTATTTCAACAATCTTCATTTTAATTTTCTTATTTTGACCTAGTTCTTCTTAACCAAAAAATGATTAACAATCCTCAGTACATGCACTGCCATATATCCAGCACTAGCCACTAACAAGCCCGCGACAAAACTACCTAAAAACAACGGTTTCCAAAACTCATGTAAATGATTGAGCATATAAGAACCAAATGTTTCCCAGTCTGAGATATAAACCTGCTCTCCAAGCAAAAAGCATCCAAATATATAGTTTCCCAAATACATCGGTACCCAAGTCAAAGGATTACTAATCCATACTGTTGAAATCGCTATTGGCATATTAGCTCTCAAAATTATAGCTGAAATAACTACAGGAGTCGTTTGCAGGGGCAAAGGAATCATCATCCAAAAAAAGCCGACAAAAACACCTCTTGCTACAGTGTCATAATTAGCAATCCATAGACTTTTATCTGTAATTCTATGCGCAGCAAAGCCGAGTAATTTAGAATTTTCTAATCTTCTTCTCTTTCTAATTAGTTTTCGAGCTCTTCTTGTATTCATACGCTTATCTTCTACAAAAAGTTTCTACCAAGAATCAATATCCATACATTAATAAACGTTTTCTTATATTTAAACTCAGAATATATAACCCAACTCTATGGCTGACTATAAGACCAAAATAGTCTATTTGCGTCATCACCTGGGCTAAATTCTACTTGCTTATTGTCAATATATTCACCATATCTTGAATTAATGAATTGTCTATCTGGTGGTACATAAGCAGCACCTTGAGCTCTCTCTTGCTCAACTTCAGGACCATAATACATTGTATATGGATTTGCTGGACGCATATAAGAGTAGCTGATTGCTACACTCATCAAACCAAGTGTCATTAAAATTATCTTTTTCATTTTATATCTCCTTTAAAAGGCTTTTAGGCCAAAATTAATTATAACCTTTTTAGTTACTTATATGAAAAAAATTTAACTTTAGACTATCGATATTTTGTTACAATTATTCTTAGTAAAAATATATACATAAGTAACTATGCAACAATATAGTAACAAATATAATAAAAAAGCTATTTTGTTAGTTAATCTAGGTACACCAGATAACTATGATGCAAAATCCATCAAAAAATATCTTAGAGAATTTTTATCTGATCGAAGAGTAATAGAAGCTAATCCTTTATTATGGAAGCTAATCTTAAATTTAATTATTCTACCAATTCGTTCAAAAAAGAATGTCCATACTTATGAAGCCGTATGGAATAAAGCACATAATAAATCACCTCTGCTCCTATACACCGAGAATCTAGCGAAAAAACTAGATCAAAGAAGCGATAATTATATAGTAGATTGTGCGATGCGTTATGGTAATCCAAGCATTGAAAGTAAGATTAAAAGCTTACAAGATCAAGGGGTAACTGAGATAATAGTATTTCCACTATATCCTCAATATTCTGCGACTACTACTGCGACTGTGTATGATGAGGTTTATAGAGTCTTATCAAAGCTAAGATGGCAACCCACTATCAAAGCAATAAATCCTTACTATGATAATAAGTTTCATATTCAAACTATCAGTCAACAAATTAGAAATTATCTGCAAGCTACAGACTCATATCCGGATATAATTTTATTTTCTTTCCACGGCTTACCAAAGGAATATTTTGATAAAGGTGATCCCTACTATTGTCATTGTCACAAAACTTATCGCTTGGTTAAAGAGAGCCTACAGAATGAATATCCTAATATAGATTTTGAATTATCATTTCAATCTCGTTTTGGTCCTAAAAAATGGTTAGAACCATATACAACTGTCAAACTAGAAGAATTTGCAAAGCAAAATAAAAAAGTTGTAGTTATAGCCCCAGGATTTAGTGCCGATTGCCTAGAAACATTGGAAGAGCTAGCAATCACTGAAAAAGAAAACTTTATTGAAAAAGGTGGTAAAGAGTTTAATCTGATTCCATGTTTAAATGACTCTGATGAGCATGTCGATATGTTATACAAAATCATAGATGGTGAAATATGTCTAAAAAAATAGCTATACATTGGTTTCGTCAAGACTTACGCCTTGCGGATAACCCTGCTCTACATCAGGCTAGTCAAGCAGATGAAACAATTACAATATTTATACTAGACGAGAATCAAGAGATTGGTGGTGCTAGCAAACTTTGGCTTCATCACTCTTTGAACAGCCTAAATAAATCTCTAGATAATAAACTCCATTTTTTTAGAGGCAACCCTCTAAAAATCATAAAAAAACTTGTTAAAGAAAATAATATCACAGATTTTTATTGGAATAGATGTTATGACAAGTACAGTATTGATAGAGATACTCAGATTAAACAATTTCTACAAGAGCAAAATATAAATGTAAGTAGTTTTAATGGTAGTTTACTTATCGAACCATGGCAATGTAAAAAAAATGATGGCACACATTACAAGGTCTACACACCGTTCTATAAGGAACTTATCAAAATTAGAAAATATCGCTCAAATATTGCCAAACCATGTTTTAATTCGCTAGAAAAGCTAGAGACTGCAGCTGACTTAAGCTCTTTAAAACTATTAGAGCCAAAACTTTCTTGGCAAAATATAATAGATCAATGGCAAATTGGCGAAGTTGCCTCGCATCAAATCCTTGAGGAGTTTCTAGATAGTAAAGTAAAAGAATATAAAACAGCTAGAGACTTTATGAGTACAGACTCAACTTCTAAATTATCTCCATATTTACACTTTGGTGAGATATCACCTAACCAAATTTTTAATGCCGTGCAAAGTCTAGACTATATTGGTAACAATGAAGAGCACTTTATCAAAGAGTTAGTTTGGCGTGATTTCTCTTATTATCAGATATATTATTATCCTGAACTACATAACAAGAACATCAACCAAAAATTTGATAGTTTTGAATGGGATAATGATCCTACTCTTCTCAAAAAATGGCAAACAGGACATACTGGCATCCCGATAGTAGATGCGGGCATGAGAGAGCTTTGGCAGACTGGCTATATGCATAATCGCGTACGTATGATAGTTGCTAGCTTTCTTATCAAAAACTGTCTTATCCACTGGAAATATGGAGAAAAATGGTTTTTTGATACTTTATTTGATGCTGATTTTGCTAGTAATAATGCTAACTGGCAATGGGTTGCTGGTTGTGGTCTAGATGCTGCTCCTTACTTTAGAATTTTTAATCCTGTACTTCAAGCTGAAAAATTTGAAGCTTTTGAATATATCCGTAAGTATGTACCTGAACTCAAACTTTTACCCAATAAACTACTTGCAAAGCCATGGGAAGCAAGCGAGTTAGTATTACAAGAAGCAGGAGTTAAATTGGGCGATAATTATCCAAAACCTGTAGTAGACCTCAAAAAATCTCGAGATAAGGCATTAGAGTTGCATAAGAAATTAAACTAAAACTCAAATTTAATAAATTGCTTATATTGCTGCCTTTTCTTGAGTTTGATATCTGAATTATAGTAATTTCTGCTAACTACTGTAAATGTGTTCCTGTGTAAATTTCAAAAAATATATACTGCTAAATATAGCTTGAATCTACATATTTTCGATCTAGACTATTACACATTCAATTTCTCTAATATTCATAAGGAGTATTATAAAATGCTCATAATTGACATTATAACTTTAATAGCAGCAGGTATTGCAAGTGGTTTTTTCACTAGCTTATTCGGCTGGGGAGGAGGATTAACTATTGTACCTGCACTATTAATTTATTTTCCTCTGACTGGAGTAAGTCTGGCAATGTCAGTGCACTTAGCTTTTGGAACCTGTTTTTTAGTTATGCTAGTAACTAACATTGCCAGTACATATAGAAGTCATAGGTCTGGGCAAATGCTTTGGAATATCTTCCTGATATTACTTCCGTTAACAATATTTGGAATGATTGCTGGTGGTTTTATTGAGAAAATTATGCCTGCAGAAATGAATATTATTATTCTAATACTAATTACCATCTATGCTTTTATAAGATTCATTCAAAAACTAATATCTCACAAAAGCTCTAATAAAACATCGGATGAGATCAAAATAGACAAAAGAAAATATACTATTTTTGGTTTCTTTGTAGGATTGCTATCATCTTGTACGGGAGGTGGGTCAAGTCTAATGCTATCTCCTGTCTTAAAAAGCTCTAACCTTACTATGAAACAGACAATAGGCGTAATAACAGCGATGAATATGCTAATCGCTATGATGGGAATAATCGTCTTTATAATTATTGGAGCTCACATATCAAACTTACCGGCTTATAGTATTGGTTATGTTAATTTTTCTGTAGCACTTATACTAATTTTATGTTCTTTTGTTGGAGTACCTATAGGTCATAAAGTAGCAAAATATTTAGATGAATTTCAATATATAGCTCTTTACATTATTTCACTACTAGTCATTTTAATTATTTTAATTTTAAAGTTGACATAATACTTATTGTGACAATATCATAAAACATAGTTCAATTCCTTGCTATATAAAACTACAATTCCTAATAGCAACAAAATCTAACACTTATAACATACTAAAAACGTAAAAAAATTCCTGAATTTGTTAAATCGTATTTATAATTTAAACAAATTCTAGCCAGTGCAAAACTCAAGTTTAATGAACTGTTTATATTGCTGTCCTTTCTTGAGCTTAATATCTGACTTATCATAGTTTTTGCCAATTACTGGTATAAACTGTGGCTCAAAACATATTGCATGAAATTTCTGTGAATTTAAACCATTTGATAACTTCAAACCATCAGGAAAATTAGTAGTATATATCTGCGTAGCTGGATAAGAACTTGTTACTACAAGCTTTCGTCCACTGATCTCATCTGTCAATTTAATAGCCCCATCAACAATATAACAATGATCTACCCCGCCACCACTAAAATATTCAAAATTAGTTTCTAATTTATCTGCAATAACTGATTCTTGACTAAAATCCATTTCATAAGGAACTTTTATAATTTCCTTAGGTATACTGTTTGTATCAGTTATTACTACTCTCTCTGCAGATACTTGTAATTTGTGATTTTCAATAGTCGCTTTAAAATCTCCAGATAAATTGTAGTAATTGTGATTTGTGAGATTTAGCAATGTATCTTCATTAGCTATGGCTTCAAAATGGATTACTAATGAATTATCTTGTAACTCATAAGTTATATCAATCTGTACATCTGCTGGAAAACCATCATCTGATGATTTTTGAATACGACTAAATTTAACTTTATTTTGATTAATTGTATAATCAAATCGCTGATGAGAGATATTATTAAAACTTCCATGAAGAGTATTAATAGATTTCTCATTTTTACTAACACTATACTTTTTATTATTTAGGATAAACTCACCATCTTTGATCCTCCCAGCTACCCTACCGATACTAGCACCATAATATGATGGATTATTAAGATAATTTTCTATATCTGTATACTGTAAGATTATATTTTCAAACTTACCATTGTTATCTCTAGTTCTAAGAGAATATACAGTAGCTCCAATATCTAATAGTTCTAATTGGATATTATCATTTTCTAATGAAATTACATTTAGGAAGTTTTGTGCAGTTTTAATTCTTTTAGTAGATACTTTTAGCATAGTCTAATATCAATTTTGCAACTTGTGATTTTGATATATTATTATACTCTTTTAAATTATTTTCAGATAAGATTGTTACACTTGAATTATCATTACCAAATACTTCGGTTGAATTAGCAACTATCATATTTAGATTTTTTTTGACAAGCTTAGATCGAGCATATTCAACTATATTTTCAGACTCGGCCGCAAAGCCTATAGCAAAAATACTTGGATATGACTTTTTACAATTTGCTAAAACATCAGGATTTTTAATAAACTCTAAAGTTAAAGTTTCATCAGTTTTTTTAATTTTATTTGTAAATTTATTTTTGATCTTATAATCAGCTACTGCAGCACAACCAATAAAAATATCACTATCTTTAGCTTTCTCGAGCATTGCCTGATTCATCTCATCAGCACTTTTGGTATCAATAATTTCTAAATTAGGATGTTTAATATCAAAACTTATTGTAGTTTTTGCTTTTAATACTACTACATTTGCTCCTCTTACAAGTAACTCTCTTACCAATGCAAAACCCATCTTACCAGAGCTGTAATTTGATAGGTATCTAACACCATCGATATCTTCTACAGTTGCTCCTACTGTTATCACTACTTTTTTAGCTTTGAAATCTTGAGCAATATTCAATAACTCAAATAAAACTTCAGGCTCATGTAATCTGCCACCACCTATATCTCCACAAGCTTGAATGCCTTGATCTGGAGCAATCAAATTAAATCCTATATTTTGAAGCTTTGTGATATTAAGCTGAGTTAGTTGATTTTGCCACATATTTACATTCATAGCAGGAGCTATATATACTTTAGAATTATCCTCATTAGCTAATATTGTTTGACTTAATAAATCATCAGCTAAACCATGAGCTAATTTTGCAATAGTATTTGCTGAAGCCGGAACTATAAATATTTTATCAGCCCAACGTGATAAATTGATATGTGCCATACTTTGACTATATTCACTCATATTCAAAGATTCATCAGTGTAGACATTACAGCCTAAGGCTACTAAAAGTTCAGGCTTTATAAACTGCTGTGCTCCTTTAGTGACTATAGCTCTACACTCAACACCACTTTTAATAAAAAGTCTTATCAAATTTATAGTCTTAAAAGCTGATACACTACCAGTAATCCCAAATAAAATCTTATTACTCATAAATATTAATCTCTATTTATTTAATATCTTCTCTCTTTTATAAAACATTATTATTAGTAAAACCATAATAGCTACTAATACAGCTAAGATATTTACATTCATTCTAAATGTGCTTTCATTAGTAATCCAATAAGCAAAAATAATCCCAAAGAAAATACTACTAGTCCTGCCTAAGGCAAATATCATATTAGTAGCTAATGAACGAACTTCTGTTGGAAACTCAGTTGCTGCATATTGTGCCCACATAATGTTATAACCACCACCAATAAGCCCAATAAGTATTCCATAGAAAAATATAAAATCACTAGATACATATTTATACGCAAAGATACTCACCAGAAATATAACTATATTTATTACAAAAAATAAACTCGGTGATTTAAAATATTGGTTATATATTCCGCTAAGAATACTACTAATAATATTTCCTGCAAAAAATCCAAATAAAAACAGCTTAACTAAACTTGCAAAATCGACATCATTCGCGATGAATTTCACCAATGCAAACATTACAGTTATCACAAAGAAATAAGGTAGTGTAATTAAAAAGTTAAGAATCAGCGGTTTATTATAATTTCTGATAAGAAAACCAATACTTCCCGCATTTTTAAATTTATCAGATTTATACAACTCTATAAAATGTGGGGACTCTTCTAACACTCTTCGAAATGCGTATATACCCAAACCAGCAAATCCACCGAAAACGAACATCACTTTGTAAGAGAAAACACCAAAAAGTGTAGCAACAACTCCACCCATTACACCTAAAATATACAAAAGACTCATTCCCCAAGCGGCTAATCGAGGCGGAAAGAATTCTACTATCAAAACACTAGATACAGCAAACTCACTCGCTAGAGCCAAGTATGCTAAAAATCTTAGTAACATAAAAATGTAAATATTATTCACAAATATACACATCAAAGTAGTCAAAGAATAAAGCAAAATACTATATTTTATAACAGTAATACGCCCAAACTTATCAGCTAAGATACCAAAGAGGATTGCACCGACTAAGATACCAACCATTTGAATATTGTTTATCAAGTAATAAGTTTGTTGAATTTTAGTAGAATCAAAAATTCCAAATTGTTGTTTTAGTAGATCAACATAAGAAACACTAAACACCGTTAAATCATAAAAGTCTATAAAATAACCTAAACAAAGGATTATTAAAATCCATTTTGCATTTTTCATTACTCAAAATAAATTGATAATATTAGAGATGTATTATAGATAGATAAAAGTTTAATGACTATAGCTAAAAAGCATTAATCGACAATAATATTCTTCTCATTTGCTGTAGATCTACAAAATGCTACATAACGCTTATCAGTCACAAACAAATAGAAGACAATACCAACAGCTGCATCAGCAAAATAGTTTGTGATAGGTGTAGTTAAACAAACAAAAATTATAAATGGTAATATAAGCATCAGAAGGTTCTTAATTCCAATTCTTCTAAACTCAAGACTTGCATATATAGTTATAAGAACTACGAGTATAGCACTCATATTAATTTGTGTTTGAATCTCTACAGTATTAAGTAGTAATGTCAAAACTACAAATACTACTAAACCAAATAATCTAGTACGTGGTGCTAAAGCTCCCATACTCACAGGTGCTGCCATATATCCAATAATATGAAAGCCTGTCACAACCAACATTAAACCTGTCCAGTTGTCTGAGAAAAACAGAAATATAACTGACAATATAAAGTTTGCAAGAAGAGATCTACGCGAAATATTTACAACTGGAGTAATCTTAGCAAAGTATCTAGGCATCTGCCCTTCTGAGGACATTGCATATAGCATTCTCGAAGATGCACCTAAATATGTATAACCTGTAGCAGATGGACTAACAACACTATCAACTATAAGCAAAAATGAAATATATCCAAGTCCTAATAATGTTGCTAGCTGTAATAATGGTGAATCAAAATCTAAACCAGCCCAACCACCTTTTTCTAAAAGATATTGATGAGGTACCGCTTGCATGAATGCATATTGTAAGCCTAAATATAAAGTCAAAACTATTAGTAGCGCTAGAATAATAGCTAATGGGATATTTCTACCGGGGTTCTTAACTTCACTAGCATAAGCAACTACAGTTTGAAAGCCATTGAAAGTATATATTAAACCACCTGCAACAATAGCTGTTAATGCTGAGCTAAATCCAAACTGGGAATTATTAGGGATATCATCTGAGAACATACTTACATGATCAGAACTGTGCATAAGTGCATAAGCTATAAATATAATGACAATTATAAATGGAACCGCCATTTTAAAAACTGTTATAGCATTATTAACTCTAGCTAGTAGTTTGACACCATAAAAATTAATTACTAGATATATAAATAGTACAACTAGTGCAAAAATCATCCCTGACATAGTTAAAACACCATCGTGCATCAACCACTCCATAGCTTTAACACCTGATAAATACTGTGTAGTTGCTAAAGCCTCTGATGAAATAACCACTACAATACCAAACCAGTTTGCAAAAGCAAATGGCATTGCAAAAATACTATTATGAGATATCGCGCTCGATCTAGTAGTAGCTCCTCTTACTGGATACAGAGATACAACTTTACCAAGACATAGCGCAATCATCACAACAATTAATGCTGCTAAGATCCATGCTAAGAACGCCCAGTTACCAGCATTTTTAGCTGTAAGCTGAGCACTAAATAGCCAACCTGAGCCGACCATACAAGTAGTACCGATTAAAACGGCACTAAACAACGACATCTTTTTTACAGATACATTATCACTCATATTCATTCCTTATAATTAATTTAAAACTAGACAAAAAAATATTTTTCATATTTTTAAGCTATGATTATTTGATAGTTTTCGATCATTAACTGACAAAAAAATTTAACAACGTAACTTTTAAATTATCATCAAGAATATGAGTTTACAATATTTTTTATTCCTCTAGACTCATTAAAGAGGCATTACCACCAGATGCTGTAGTGTCAACACTAACTGTTTTTTCTACAACAAACCTGCGCAAATATAGAGGTGATGCTGTTTCTATTGCCAAGCTAGTACACTTACCATCTTTAGCAACACTCTCAGCAACAAACGGGATAATTGCTCCTCTACGTAACGCTAAAGCCTGATGAATCTGTTTAACAGAAGAAATACTTCCAGAAAAAGCTACTAAAGCTACCTTACTATTAAAGAGTAATGCCGAAATAATCTCCTCATCATCAGATAAGATTAGATGGATAACTTTAGGGTTAACTCCTGCTTTAAGCATTAACTTAACAATATTATAAGCTGTAAGGTTGCCTGTGTATGCCGGCTTTGTAACTACAGTATTACCTGCTAATAGTGCTGCTGTAGATTGACCTACAAATCTTATTAACATGTCACAGCTTGAACACATACTAATTACTACACCGCGACCTTTCAAGCTTAGTTCATCAATTTCACCTGTTGGTCCAGGCAGTAGTTCAGGATGAGCAAATTCTTTTTTAGCCTGTAAACAGTAGTATGCTACCTGCTGTATAGTTTTATCAATCTGAATATGAGCATCTTCTACAGATATATTTGACTCTGCGACCAAGCATGATGCTACTAGATGACGTTCTTTTTCTAATAAATCTAAGAATTTCTCAATAATTACAGCTCTGTCTTCAGCATTTATATGATTCCAAATATCTGCTTCTGCATTGGCGATTTCTATAGCTTTATCTACAGTACTTACTGAAGCAATATGTTTTTTACCAATATTTTTGCCATCAGCCGATTTTAAATCGATATATTTATCCTTTTTGGCTTTCTCACCAGCCACAATACTACTAATACTGTACTTATCTTTTATTAGTTTATTTGTGGCTTTTTCATCGTTAGAAATTTTTTCAGGATTATAAATCTCTTCTACTGCTCCAACACCTGATAGCTTCTCATTTGCCAAACGATGCATATAATAAGGACCACCTGCTTTTGGACCAGTACCAGACTTACCTTGTCCGCCGAAAGGCTGAACACCTACAACAGCACCAACAATATTCCTATTGACATAGACATTACCAGCTTTAATATTATTTTTAACATAGTTCATAACTTCATTAATTCTACTATGAACACCAGCAGTCAGACCATATCCAGTAGAATTAATATCTTTTACAAGTTTATTAAGCTCATTAGCTTTAAACCTAAGGATATGAAGAATCGGACCAAACTGCTCCCTACCAAGATCAGATAGTTTCTCTATTTCAAATGCTGTTGGCAATACAAAAGTACCCTCTTGAGTATCTTCATTTGGCTTTGATTGATATATTAGTTTAAATTGTTTTTTCTTCTCTTCTATATACGCATTTAGATTATCAGCTGCTTCTTTGTCTATTACAGGTCCAACATCTGTATCGATGTATTTTGAATCACCTATTTTAAGTTCTTTCATAGCACCAACAATCATTTTGATATAATTATCTGCTATATCTTCCTGTAAGCATAATATACGTAATGCTGAACATCGTTGGCCGGCACTGTCAAAAGCAGAACGTATAACATCAGCAGTAACCTGCTCAGGAAGTGAAGATGAATCAACAATTAAAGCATTTTGTCCACCTGTTTCTGCTATAAACGGTACTATCTCACTAGATTTTGATGCTAACGTTTGGTTTATAATTCCAGCGACCTCAGTTGAACCTGTAAATATTACACCTTTACACACAGGACTTTGAACCAAAGCACTACCAACAGTTGCTCCATCTCCAGGAGTAAACTGCAACACCCCTTTAGGAAGACCTGCCTTGAATAGTAATTTAACAGCTTTATAGGCAATGATTGGAGTCTGCTCAGCTGGCTTAGCAACTACTGTATTACCAGCAGCTAATACAGCGGTTATCTGACCTAAAAAAATTGCTAATGGGAAATTCCAAGGACTAATACATACCATAGCTCCTCTACCTGTAAACTCAATCTGTTTCAAATGATCAGATAACGCTGGTAAATCAATAGGTCCATTAAATTCTTTACGAGCTTGAGCTGCATAATAGCGACAAAAATCTACAGCTTCTCTAACTTCATCAATTGCATTTGATAAAGTTTTACCCGCTTCAATCATAGCTATAGCGATAAATTCATTAGTATTTTTCTCTAATAGATCTGCGAATTTCTCTAAGATTTCTGCTCTTTGGGATGCAGGAGTACTGTTCCAATCCTCAAAAGCACTCTGAGCATTTTTCAATGCTCTTTTAGCCATTTTGGCATCAGCATTGATAACAGACCCTATTGTATTTCCAGTATTAGGATTTATAACCTCTTCAGCAGTTGTTTTGTCAATATCAACATTAGAGACTATTGGTTTTGCTTTGTATGTATTTTTATGAGTATATTTCTCAATATTTTTATACATACTAGCAAGTTCAGCAAAGTCATTTGTATTGTAGCCTTGTGAATTTAACCTAGGAGCTACTATATCTTTAGGATAAGGTATATTAGGATGCTGACCACAGCCATAATCTATAGCTTTTTTAACTGGATCCTCTATTAGCTCTTCAATAGGTAAATTTTCATCAACGATTCTATTTACAAATGAACTATTAGCACCATTTTCTAATAATCTTCTAACTAAATATGCAAGTAAATGCTTATGACCTCCAACAGGCGCATATATTCTACAAGGAATCTCCTCATATCCCTCTTTACCTACGATATTATCATATAGAGGATCTCCCATACCGTGTAGACATTGAAATTCAAAATCTTTATTACCATTAGCTAACTCCATAACTACAGCTACAGTTTGCGCATTGTGCGTAGCAAATTGAGGGTAAATATATTGATGGTTTTCAAAAAGTTGTTCTACACATGCTTGATAAGAAACATCTGTATGATATTTACGTGTAAATACCGGATAGCCATCTAAACCTTGCTCTTGAGCATGTTTGATTTCAGCATCCCAATATGCACCTTTTACAAGACGAATCATAAATCTTCTATTTGTTTTCTTAGCAAGATTAGCTAAGTAGTCTAGTACGTAAGGAGCTCTTTTTTGATAAGCCTGAACAACTATACCAATTCCATCAAATCCATCTAGAGATGGCTCATGAGCTAATCTCTCTACTAGCTCCAAAGATATTTGTAACCTCTCAGTTTCTTCTGCATCAATATTCATGCCAACATTATACTGTTTAGCTAATTGAGTAAGCTTTAGAAGTTTTGGATATAACTCCTGATGAACTCTTCGGTGTTTAGCAACCTCATAGCGTGGATGCAAAGCAGATAGTTTTATGGATATACCTGGATTCTTTTTAATTTCTTTATTTGTAGCATATTTAGCTAATTCATTAATAGCATGTATATATTGTTCATAGTAGTAGTCAGCATCAGCCATTGTCATCGCTGCTTCACCTAACATATCATAGGAGTAGCTATAGCCTCTAGCAACTTTCACCTCTGATACTTTTAATGCTTCTTCAATAGTTTCACCAAGTACGTATTGCTTACCAACTATTTTCATCGCTTGCTTCATAGCCTGACGAATTACGGGTTCACTCGATTTTTTTAGTAAATTTTGAAATACTTTTCGATATGCTCCATGAGGATTTTTTAGTATTTTACCTGTTAGCATCAAGCTCCAAGTAGCAGCATTGACAAACAGATGCTTTTCTCTACCAACATGATTCTTCCAAGCAGCACTTGTGAGCTTATCTTTTATTAACAAATCAATAGTATATTTATCAGGAACTCTTAATAATGCCTCAGCTAAACACATTAGAACTATGCCCTCTTCAGACGATAAATCGTACTCAATCATAAAAGCATCGATACCAGATTTTTTTAATCTATTTTTTCTAACTTTTTCTACTAGGCTATATGCTCTTTCTCTTACTTGAGCTTTCTGGACACTTGTCATGTGAGCTTTTTCAACAAGCTTAGTTACAGCTTCTTTTTCTTCTACTAACCAATATTTAGAGATATTCATTATTTCACTTGAAATAGGATACTCACTTGAATGATTTAATAAGTTATTCATATAGTTTCCTCTTATATTTACTTTAGTATATTTTTATTAAACTTCTTTTTCTCTTGAATAATTTTATCAACAAGCTCTTTATATTTATCAGGTGGAGTTACCCCTTTAAATAACCAATCAAACATATCATTATCTTCACTAGCCAAAAACTCAACAAAAAGTTTCTTACCAGTAAGATCTTCTTGCATATAACAATTATTTAAATATGGCGCTAAGATTATATCAAGTTCAAGCATCCCTCTACGTGCAGAGTATTTTATTTTTTCAACTGAATTGAATATAAGATCATTTTTTATTTTCATGATAGACGAGCTTATTAAATATAAGGATTACACTAGTTTATACTATACACTTAACACAACCAATATCGTTAAAGGAATTATTTCAAAAAATACTCTTTTATTTAGCTAAACATTCCGGTATTATTTGCTCTATAATTTTAGGTTTATTCATAGCATTTATTACCTATCTAAAATAAGTTTATTCAAACAAAAAAATACTAAAAGGATTTAAATTTAATGGCTATCAGTCAAAATGTTACAAAAATACTTCAAGATATTGACGAACTGGATTTATTTAGCAATATTTCAGATGAGTGGTCAACACTACTTAATGAACCTGATGAAGAAATCAAAATCAAAAAACTATATTCTGCATTAGTAAAGGAAAGTATCCGTCGTGAGACTGCAGAAAGATTAGCTAAGGATGCTAGGTCATATTGCGATCTTGTTCAAGAACAATCTAAACAACGCATATCTGACTTGAAAGAAAGTCTAGAAAGTCAAATTACTTTTTTGACTCAACAAATTAAAGATTTGAAAGATGAGTCTTCAAAAAATCTAGACTACTATAGAAAAGAACTAAAAAAAGCTACTAAAAATCTAATAGAAAATAAAAATTAAATCATCAGTATAGCTAGTTTCAAATAACTACTTTGCTTCGATTAAAATTAAGAAAACCAATACTACCTATCGATATATCTAAAATTTCCAGTATAGGAAAACACTTCTTTGTTGTTACACCTTGAAAAAACAGCTCTTGAAAACCTATCTTGATTATCTTTTTCTATTTCTAAATCAGCACAATTAGTTATAACCTTACCTTGATCATCTAAAACACCATAGCTTGCATAAGAAACGCCTAAAAGTGATAAAAACATCAATCCTGTTACTAAAATTTTACCTTTCATATTACATAACATATTAAGAGTTACTTATAAAAACATATTACCAAAGTAACTACTTATTTTCTATTAGAGTTTATTAAGAATAATTCTAAGTCTCTTTTAGACTGTTTTTGCAAAGCTAAATTGCCAATGTCTTTTATAAGAATAAATTTTAGCTCTTTATTGCTATTTTTCTTATCTAAAAGCATAGCATTTAAAAATTCTCTTTGACAAATATCTTTAGGAAAGTCAGTTGAGATTCTAAAGCTAGTTATGAACCCTTTAAAGTCTTTTGCTTGTTGCTCTGATATCATCCCTAGATAGCAAGAAAAATCTATAGCTTGTGCCATCCCAACACCCACAGCTTCGCCATGCTTTAGCCCCAAATACTTTTGACACTTCTCAATAGCATGACCAAAAGTATGGCCAAAATTAAGTATAGCTCTAGCTCCTGTAGTTTCTTTTTCATCTTCAGCTACGACTTCCGATTTAATATGGCAGCTTCTTTTTACCATCTCAATCAAAGTAGAAGTATCTTTAGCTAAGATTTTTTCTTTATTTAAGTCAAGCCAAATATAAAAATCTCTAGATATAAAAGCATACTTAACAACTTCAGCCATACCAGATATATATTCTCTTTGGGGTAAAGTTTGATAAAACTGTACAGATGTATATACAAGCTTTGGTTGATAAAAAGCTCCTATCATATTTTTGCCTAGAGAATGATTTATCGCTGTCTTACCACCAACAGAAGAATCCACTTGTGATAATAATGTAGTCGGTATTTGAATGAAATCTACTCCTCGCTGATATATCGCAGCTGCAAATCCCGTGATATCACCAACAACACCTCCTCCTAATGCTACTAAAACGGTAGAGTTACGTGTATACTGATTCTGCAACAAACATGACAAAATCTTATCCAAGCTCTGTTGCGACTTATATTGTTCCCCATCTTCAAGTATACATGTTTTGATGTTTAACTCATTGGGTACTGAGTCTAAAAATATACTGAGATACAAATCAGCTACGGTAGTGTTCGTAACGACCAAAATCTGTTTGTTTTCTATCCATGAGAAAATATGAGAAAAATCTAGTGAGGAATCTACTAAAATATCATAAGCTGCACTAGATGTGGGACTAACTAATAATTTACTAATCACAGAATTGTTTCTTCAACTAGGAATGTAGATATTTTATTAACTATATTTTTAACCGTTGCACCATTTGTCTCAACCACAACATCAGCAATACTCCTATACAAAGGCTCTCTCTCAGCCATTAACTGTTCTAAAACAGGTCTTTTATCATCGACTCTCAGAAGAGGTCTCTTTGTATCTTTAGCAGTTCTCTCAAGTTGTTGCTCAATAGTCGCCTCAAGATAGACAACTTTGCCACGTGATGATAGTAATGATCTAGTATCAGAATCAAGGATAGCACCACCACCGGTAGCCAATACTATATTTTGTTTTTCCGCTAAAATTTCAGCGATAACATCTCTCTCGCGCTGCCTAAAACCTTCTTCACCCTCCAGGTCAAAGATCCAATTAATATCAACGCCACATTTTTTTTCTATTGTATCATCAGAATCTATAAACTCTAATTTTAACTGTTTCGCTAATTGCTTACCAATAGTAGATTTTCCAGCACCAACTGGACCAATTAAGAAAATATTTTTTGTTCTTATCATTTTTGACTCAAAATTATAAGTTGATTACACACTGTGATAGTTTGTTACTAATCACCCCTTGTACATAAAAAATTATAGGCTATAAGATACCTAAATATTAATACTATTGCAACTATTATCTACTATCATTTTTGGACTCGTGACTCAATAATCTTAGGTGTGATGAAAATTAAAAGTTCAGCATCTTTATCATCTATCTTAGTAAAACTAAATAAATAACCTAGATATGGGATATCACCTAAAAATGGTATCTTATTGCGAGTCTCTGTTTGAGTTTTGGTATAGATACCGCCAATTACAACTGTATCACTATCTTTAACCATAACCTTTGTAGTTACTTCTCGTTTTTTAATAAGCGGTGGCAAATCTTCACCAGTCGAAGTTTTACCTGAAGATGCTCCAACACTGTTTTTCGTTACAAGCACTTCCATTACAATATTACCGTCTGGCGCAATCTGAGGTGTAACTTGTAGCTCTAAAACTGCCTCTTGGAATGCTACTGATGCTGCCCCTGATGCAGTAGCCTGTTGATACGGTACATCTGTACCATCTTTAATAAATGCAGTTTCATTATTTGCGACAACCAAATGTGGAGATGATACCTCATTAGCCAAAGATTCATTCTCCAAAGCTCTAATCTCCATTTCCAAATTAAGACCACCTGCCAATGTGTATGCTAACTTAGCAGTACTTGCAACTACGCTTTGATCATCGCCACCTGTCTGCGTACCATATGTGTTAAGACCTATATCAACGCCTGAAGGATGACTAACTGTGTAGTTAAAACCAAGCTCTAATCCACTTGTTCTAGTAACCTCGACAATTCTTGCCTCAATTAGCACCTGATCATTAGGTATATCAATTTCATTCACAACTTCTTTAATACGCGGAATTTTTTCTTCTGTATCTGTTACTATGAGAGTGTTTGTACGAGCATCTGAAGTTATACTACCTCGTGGTGACATAATTCCACCATTCTGTTTTGCCATAGACGTGATAACAGTTTGAGCTGCTTGTGCTGTGGTATAATTTAGAGGAATAAACTCTGTTACCAATGTGGCATTATTCTCTAGCGACCTTTTTGTTTGTAGCTCTAGTTGCTCCTGAGCAGCGATTTCAGCAGCAGTTGCAACATACAGGATACTACTCATCTTCTTAGTAGCAAGACCTTTGCTAACAAGGACAATATTCATAACCTCATTCCACGGAACATTCTTAAGGTCTATAGACATGTTTCCACGCACACTACTACTTACAACCAAGTTTAACCCAGCAAACTCTGATAAAACCTGTAAAACAGTCTGCACAGGAGTATCTTTGAAGGATATAGATATAGGCTCATTAACATTAAAGCCTTCAACCCGACTGTTACGTCTATCTATCTTAAATTTAAAAGTATTACCCTCTTTAAAATCGCTTAACGCTATTCTATCTAATGAGTGTATTATAAAAATAACATTACCATTATCTTTAAGAATCTTAATAGAGTCTACTATCGTGTTAAATACTTTGGTATCAATATTACTGACCCATTTATCAGAAATAGTTGTATCATCAAAAGTTATCGTAAGAGTATATCCATCTTGTGATAATTTAGTTTTATATCCAGCAAAATTACTAATATTTTCTTCAAAAGCCACATCAAAAACAGCACTACCATTCAAGCTTCGATGAAATTCTAAATCTTTTATATGTTTATTATAGTTAGTAGTTTTATTTTCATCTCTTCCAACTATTTTTGTTTCTGGCTGCTTAGTTTCTTGAAGCTGGTTTATTGCTGTTTGGTTAGCCTCTTTTGGGTCAGCAAATGATACTTCACAACCCAAGAACCCTCCAATCACGGTCAAAATAGCTAATAATTTATTTTTTCTAAAAAACATTAATTCATCCTAATGTATAACAACTGGAGTTTTTTGCCAAACTCTTTTTTCATTATTCTTTTTCCATTCGTCAACTACAATACCTTCTTTGGTAATATCTTTGACTTTTCCATAGTTTTGTCCAATTAATTCACCTTGCTTAACATATATTGGCTTAGTTTCCATTGAACTCTCTATTACACCCCATTTTTGCTTATTTTGAAGAACAACTCCTTTAAATTTAAAAGAGTTTAAAGGATATTGTTGTAAACCTGTAGGTTTAGTATTCATAACCTCTTTAAGCTCTTCTGGAATAACTATAGGTTTTAACTTAACAACCTGTTGTTTTTGTTCAATACCTTTAATTGGAACTTTCTTCTCAAAAGGGAGTGCATGATCAACATTAAAAACATTACGTATCTTTGATAATCTTTCAAAGGTTAATGTATCCCCTTTATATTCAGGGATGTCAAGCTTTTCGGTACTCTTCATAGTTTTAGTCCTATTTTGAATAAGCTCATTAACTTGGTTTATTCTAGTTTCATAATTAGCATAGCAACTGCCGTAGCTACTCAGTAATAATACAAAACTTAGAAATTTTAATCTTTGATGTCTAATCATTTAATTTACGCTCCTACTCCTTGACGTGAATAGGTCTGTAAATTTAGTTCGGTAACTATTTTAGTATCAGACTCTTTTTTAATGTTTATATTTGTAATAACCGCTATATCTTTCATATCAATTAGAGCAACAAAAAGCTTAATTAACTGAGGAAAATCACCAACTAATTTAGCTTTAAAATCAAGAGCGTATAAATCTAAATATTTATTTTTTTCGACTCCTGCAGGTGAAAGATCAATAATTGTAATACCAGAACTACGAATAGCTTCATTTAATGCAGATAAAAAAATAGGTACAGAATGACGCTCGGGAATACTAAATCTTTCTTCAATATTATGTTTTTCTAACACCTTAACTTGCTCTTTAAGTGCGTTTAAGTCTTTCTCTTTCTTAATTAATCTAGGTATTTGAGATTCCATAGATTTTATATGGCTTTCTCTTTGATTTGCCTTTGATATAACTGGGCTTACCAATATACCATAAAATATAAAAACAAATAGAACAAAAGTTACTATCAGCACAGGTAGTTTAATTTTCAGAGGAGTATCAATAACAATTACAGAGTACTTGTTAGATAAAAGAAATTTTCTAATTTTATCTACCATTTCACACTCTCCCCCTTAAACGCATTACCTTCACCAAACTTAAACTCTAGAGAGAAGCTTCTTTGACCATTTTTTTCTGATCCTAGATTTTTAAGTTCCACTTTTTTAACTCTAAACTCTATTTCTAAGTTTTTCATAAAAATTGAAAGTAATTTCAAATCTCTAACATCGCCTGTAATAACAATGATATCAGTATTTGATACATAATTAATATTGGTAATATATAACTGGTCAGTAATAGCTCTAGAAATTTTCTCTATACCAAGTAATATATAATACTGGCTAGCTTTAATATTTGCCAAGTCAGATGATACATCTAACAGTTTATCTCTTTGATTTTTTACGTCTGAGTATTCTGCTACATTTTTATTAAGCTTACTAATTTGAGTCTGGATATATCTCTCTACCTTTATATCTTCATCACTAGACCACGAAAATATTATCGAAAGAATAAACATTGATATAAAAGCTACCAATACCATAAATGCTAGATCAACACCTATGTAAGTAAGCTTTTTTTGGCGCCAACGACCACGTACAAAATTAAGATTTTTCATTACTACAAAGCCTCCTTCATAGCAATCGCCACTGACAAAACATATCTATATGGCTGCTCTATGCTCCCAAAACTCTGGGAATCAATATTTACAAATGGATCAAGTATTTTACAATTTTTTTGAGACAAATCTTTTATTGACTCAAAGATACTTTCAAAATTTTGCTTAATTCCATATACGTATACATTATTATCTTGAACTTCATCAAAACTGTCAAAATTACTTTCACTAAGATCCAAAGACATAAAATCCATAAACCTTAATAGCAGCTGGATAACTTCATCAACATAAGCTATATCACTAATATTTTCATCAAAAATTTTAACAGATTCATAACTTTTTAATTCGCCTTGAGGAGAAAAGCTATAAATAGATAATTTATCTGAATATAAGCCTAAAAATATACTATCATTTGCATGCTTAGATATTTCACTAAGATAAAGATTTGAAACAAAATCACTAATCGCAAGCTTATCTAAAACACATGCAGACAAGGCTCTCTTTGCTTTATTAGCAATGTTATATAACTTTTTCATCTTTTCATTATCAGATATATAATAGACTATTAACGTACCATTACTTTCCAATTGATCGTAATAGTCATATGCAATATCAGCATAACTCTCTGGAAAACGCTTCTTCAAAAAGTATTCAGATATATAAAAAAGTACACCTTCTTTTTTGATTATCTCTAGTGCTCTTTTATCACAAGAAATTTCTTCTTTTGTAACATCAATTTCATTATAACTAGCAAAACCTAGTTTAGTAAAACGGCCAAGTTTATTCCTTTTTATTATTTCCGCAATAACGCTACCAACGTATTCCGTTGTTAACTCACCTTCAAAATATGCTTCAGACGTAAAAATATCACTATCACAGCTAACTAGCGCGTAGCTATCGCCTTTTCTGTCAAGCTTCACACTAGCAAGTGAACACCTATCATATTCAACACCCAAAACTGTTCTTTGAGCTTTTTTGCGTCTTTTCTCAAGTAATAACGATATCATAAAATTTCTTATAAAAAACTGTAGCCAAAAATTAGATACTCTATTTCTAGATATATAAGTTTGTTTATTTTATAATTAAATCCACATTAAGTAAACTATAGTTTTAAAACGTTAAGGCTAAATTAACTATGCGTATAATACTTTTAGGTGCCCCTGGAGCTGGCAAAGGGACTCAAGCAAAAATAATCGAAGACAAATATAGTATCGCTCATATATCTACAGGAGATATGATTAGAGAGACAATTAAGTCAGGAAGTAATATTGGTCAAGAACTAAAAAAAGTGCTCGATGCCGGACAGTTAGTTTCAGATGAATTTATCATCCAGATTGTTGAAGACAGAATTTCTAAAGACGACTGTAAAAATGGTTTTTTACTAGATGGAGTACCTAGAACAATAACTCAAGCAGAAGAACTAGACAGATTGGGTGTAAATATAGACTATATAGTTGAAGTTGATGTTGCTGATAGTCTATTAATAGAAAGAATAACAGGTAGAAGAGTTCATCCTGCATCTGGTAGAACATATCACACTAAATTTAACCCCCCTAAAGTTGAAGGCAAAGATGACGTTACAGGAGAAGACCTGATAACCCGTACTGATGATAATGAAGATACAGTTAAAGAAAGACTCTCTGTGTACCACGCTCAAACGTCTAAGCTAATTGATTTTTATAGAAACTTCTCATCTGCAAATACAAAAACGCCAAAATATATAAAAATAGATGGCGATCAAGCTGTTGATAAAGTATCACAGGATATTTTTAACCAACTTAAATAGCTATTTAATCTAAACACTCTAGCAACAATTCTGTAAATGATATGTATTCCAATTCTCCATGATATGAAAGTCCTATCTGACAGCTGCGATTAAAACTAACTCCAACCTCACAGTCTTTAATTTGCGGCTTAAGAGATTCTAAGCTTGTAGCATTTAACTCAGGAGTTGTAAAACCCTTATCTCCTGCAAACCCGCAACAGTATATTTGCTCAGGAACAACTACTGATGTACCACATTTTTTTAGTGCATTTACATAACTATTATCAATATTTTGTTTACGAGTAGAACAATCAATATGCAAAGCTATTTTATTATACTTTTTTGTTAATTTGATGTTATCTAATTTATCTATAATTAGACTGTTAATATTTATAATATCCAAATTTTGATCTTTAGCAAAATTAGCACAGGAACTATTATCAGTAACCACATAGTCATACTGAGTATAATCTATACTCTGCTCCAATAAACCTTGAGATGCATGTTGCTGAGTATGATTCGCCTGTGAGTGATACATTTGCCCACAACATTGATTATTCAAATTCTGCGGATAATTAACTTCAAAACCCAGCTTTTCTAATATTAGTTGACTTGGATACTTTGTATATTTTTTACTACTGGCGAAAATTCTATTTGGACAAGCTGGTAACAATAATACTTTTGGCTTTGTATTTTCTCTATTAGAGTCTATAAAGCTTGAGGATTGTACTTTTGGCATAGTTTCCAAATATACAGGTATAGATTTGAAGTTATTATGTAGTAGCTTAGTCATACCTTGAAGATTCTTCTTTCCTATAAAATTAGCAGCTAAGTTCCCTAATTTAACTTTTTGTTTCGCTTTAGTTATTTGTTTGTCATGATTAACTAGCTTGTTTTGCAGCTTTTTCTGACTAAGAATAAAATCACCAGTATCAATATCAACTGGACAACGAGTTTTGCATAAACTTGTAGTAGCACATGTTTGTATACCATAGTAATCATAATCTTTAAGCCATTGTTGTTTTTGATTACCATCTAGAGTCTGAATCTTACGAGCAACAGAGTTTCTTTGTCTTGGAGTTAAACTTAAGTTTCTTGATGGACAAACAGGCTCACAAAAGCCGCATTCCATACATTGATCTATTTTCTCATCAACGCTATTTAATTCTTTGAGATTCTTAATATGCAGACTCTTATCTTTAGTAAGTTTAACATCAGGATTAAGAGTGTTTTTAGGATCAAAAAGCTTTTTAATGCGCCACATAATATTCAAACATTTATCACCCCATTCCACTATTGCGAATGGTGAGATATTTCGTCCACTTCCATGCTCTGCCTTAAGCGAACCATTATACTTCTCTGCAACTAAAGAAGTAATTTCTTGCATAAATTCATCATATTCAATTAACTGTTTCTCATCATTAAAATCAGGAGTAAGAACGAAATGAATATTCCCAGCCAAAACGTGACCAAATATTGCAGCATTGGAATAATTGTATTTGATAAATAGCTGTTTAACATCTGTTATCAAGCCTGGTAAATCAGCAATATTTACTGCTATATCCTCAATAAGCACAGTACTGCCGTTTGGCCTTTGCCCAGCAATTGTAGGCAAGACACCTTTCCGAGCTTTCCAAATGGTTTGAATCTCTCGCTCATCTTGCCTAAAGCCGACTTGATGAAGAATATTTGCCTGCTCAATACTTTGATTTATTATATCAAGTTTATTATCCAAGCTATCTTGACTATCCTCAGATACTTCAACCATAATCGCAGCAATATCAGAACTTTCAAGGTTTATCAAAAAGGGCTGTAATTCCACTACATCTGCTACTGATTTCAATGATAGGTGGTCAAGTAATTCAACAGATGAAGGGGTATATGGCTCAAGCTCTGTAGTCAGTCGCACTAGCTCATCAAGGCTTCCATATATTAAATTCAAGGCCTTAAATTCATGGTCAGCAACAGTATTTAATGTCACATTACTAACAAAACCAAGAGTACCTTCAGAACCAATGATTAATCTTTCTATAATTTTTATTGGATCATCAAAATCTAAAAAAGCATTCAGACTATATCCACTAGTATTCTTGATTGAAAATTTCTTTTTAAGAAAAGCAACCAAATCTTCATCACTCTTTATCTGACTATGAATAGCTAATATTGAATTTATGAAATTCTCATTATTCTCTTTAAAGCTCGTAATACTAGCAGAATCAGATGTATCTAGCACTTGACCATCAGCAAACACAACTCGCATTGAATCTAAAGTGGCATAAGAATTTTTTGCTGTACCACAACACATTCCACTAGCATTATTTGCAATAATACCACCGACCTTAGCACTATTAATTGAGCCAGGATCAGGTCCAATTTTACGATTGTATATCTTGAGATATTTGTTAGCATTCTCCCCTATTATGCTCGGCTCAAGCTTAATCTTATTACCATTATCAACAACCTGATAATTAAGCCAAGCATCAGAAGATAAGACCACAAGTACTTCATCAGTAACCGCTTGACCAGAAAGGCTAGTTCCAGCTGCCCTAAATGTTAGCTTAACATTATATTGATTTGCTAATTTAATTATCTCTACGACTTCTACTTCTGTTTTAACAAATATTACTAGTTTCGGCACCATCCTATATAGGCTAGCATCTGTAGAATATGCATAACGCAATAATTCATTTTCAATAATTTGTTTATCTTTTAAAAATTTGCTTAGCTGTGATCTAAATTCATTTAACATTGGAAAAAATCTCTAGATATATACTTGATAGAAGTATACCTAAGATTATACTGAAGATTAATTATTTTTCAGTGAATAGCATATATTTAGTTAAGTCACGAATATCATTTTTATTTTTAAAATTTGATTTATGCAACCATATTTTGATTTTTTTATTCGAACCTTGCTGGACGGCATAAAGATAAATCCAGCTATTAATGACAATATACTTTCTAATAGTCCAAAAATCAGATTCTTTAGCATTTATAACAAATGTTAAAGAATTATTATCTAAGCTATTAGGTAAAATAATAGTTTCAACTACTTGCTTATTTGATACAGCCTCGAACAATATTGATAATATAATCAAAAATATACCAAAAAAAAGAATAACATTTTGGTTATAATAAACACCAATAACAAAACTTGTCAGAAAGACCATGCAACAGTATATGAGTTTCCTATATTTTCGAGACTTTTTGACTTCTAATCGCTGCATAATCGCAATGTTTTAGATCAAATCATAGCCAAGTGACTTCAATGCTCGATCATCATCAGACCAACCACTTTTTACTTTGACGTGTGTTTTAAGGTTAACTTTCATACCAACTAATCTTTCGATGTCTATGCGGGAATCAGTACCAATTTTTTTAAGCTTAACTCCTTTTGCACCAATAACTATACCTTTTTGGCTATCTCTTTCGACAAGTATACTAGCATAGATATCAGCGATATCTTTTTCTTGATCAACCTTATAACTATCTATTTCTACAGCTATTTGATAAGGTACCTCACTACCAATAGTTCGCATAATTTTTTCACGAATTATTTCAGCAACCATAAATTTAATACTTCTATCAGTGATTTGATCATCCTCATAGAAAAAATACTCTGATTCAGGCAAAAGTTTCTCGACTCTTGATTCAAGTTCATTTACATTATGACCTTGCTTAGCAGAAACATATATCACATCATAGAAGCTTAATTTTTCTTTAACGGACTCAATAAACATTGACGCCTCTAATGATTTCTTTTTATCAACCTTATTGACAACTAAAAATATTGGGACTTGCGAATGCTTTAATTTCTCTACGATATTGTCCTCTAACTCAGTCCACTTGCCCAACTCAACAACAAATAAAATTACATCAACATCTTTTACCATAGTTGTCGCTGCTTTATTCATAAACTTATTGATTGCCTTAGGTTCTTTTATATGAATGCCGGGAGTATCAACATAAATAAACTGTGTATCTCCAAGTGTTTTGATACCCGTTATTTGATGTCTTGTTGTCTGAGGTTTACGCGAAGTAATACTAACTTTATATTTTAGTATATTGTTGAGTAAAGTAGATTTACCCACATTAGGTCTACCAATAATTGAAATATAACCACACTTTTTCATAAAAATTTCACAATAAAAATAATATATTGATTTTAACAGGTATAGAAATATATTTAAGCAATATTTACTCATAACTATGTTTAAAGTACGATGTCTCTTGTGATTATAGCAACACCTTGTTAAAATTTTGCAGCTTGGTTCATAAAGCAATAAATATAAAATTAAGTAAATATGAAACAAATAGGTCGTAAGTTAATTTTAAAAAGAATGATGTTATTGGTATTTGCCATTAGTACTGCTTTTAGCATCTTTCCTGCTAGTAATGTAACGCCTATATCTAATCACATAACTATTAGTAATCCTTGCAGTAGTGCTAGTAGCGCATCCACTTCAACAACTATAGGTTGTAACAGTATTAGTCTTGCAGCATTTTTAGCAAGATTCAAGCAAATTTCAAATATCTATCGGCCTATTGGTATTCTATTTATCAAGATGGTTTCAGGACTAAGTTTTTTATTGATAGAGCGTATTTATCGTCCACCAAAATTTGTTTTTTGTTAATGATTTAATAATATCTCTAGCCATTTAACACTCAGTAAAAATGGTTATTAGTTTTATACCCAAAATAGCAAAAAAGGTATTTATATGTTACAGAAAACAAAGTTATTTTATGTTTTAATATTAGTTGGAATAGGTGTTTTATTATCTAGCTTTGCTAATGCTTCAGCTACGCAACAAAACCTAGTAGCTAATGCAATCGATAGCATTGCTCCAGGCTCAATGAGTCTAGCTGATAAAAGTATGTTAAAACAATACAGTGTTGATAGGAATTTTCAATTACAAGTCAAAATTCTTAATGAAAATACTTTAATAGCAACATGGAATATTAAGCCAGGCAATTATCTGTATTTAAAGAATTTTAGTTTTTATAGTCTAACCCCACAACAAGTCAATATTCAAAAGGTTATTTTTCCTAAAACATACCATATTAAAGATGATCCTTTTTATGGGCGAGTAAAGATTTATAAAGATAGTGTAGCTATTAAGCTAAAAATTAGTAGAAGCAATAAAACTATTAATAAATTACCACTAGTTATTGCTTATCAAGGTTGTTCTGAAAGTGGTATTTGTTTTGCTCCTATTCAGCAAAAATTTAACCTTGATTTATCATCAACTAACAAAATTTACGAAGGTGAAGAATATTTTGGCCAGTTACCTAAAGAGCTTCAGAAAAAATTAGATGTTACACATTCAAATATTGGAGATAGCGATTATACAAGTTTTTTAAGTCATACAAATATTGTTTGGGCATTTTTGATATTTTTTGGCTTAGGTTTGTTATTGACATTTACACCTTGTGTTTTACCGCTATTACCAATCATCTCAAGTATTGTTACTGGACAAAAGCAATTAACGACAACAAAAGCATTTAGCATTTCATTATCTTATGTTTTAGGGATGGCAATTAGTTATGCAGTAGTTGGGGTATTAGCAGGAATTTTTGGAGGTGGTATCCAAAATATACTTCAAACACCATGGGCAATTGGGGCTATGGCATTATTGTTTGTGGTTATGGCTGTGGCAATGTTTGGAGTTTTTGAATTAAAAATACCATCATTCATACTTAGTTCTGTAAATAATCTAAGTAGTAAACAAAAAAGCGGCACCTATATTGGCGTATTTATAATGGGTATATTATCAACGTTGATTGTTTCAACTTGTGTAACAGCTCCTTTGGTAGCAGTACTAGCTTATATTAGCTATTCGGGTAACGCCTTTTATGGAGGACTTATCTTATTTGCGATGGGGCTTGGTATGGGTGTGCCAATCTTAATTGTGGGAACAACTAGTGGCTCAATCTTACCAAAAGCTGGTAATTGGATGCATACGGTCAAGCATATATCCGGATTTATGCTACTTGGATTAGCAATTTATATGTTATCAAAAATTATCCCTGCACGATTTACTCTATTGCTAACCGGGATTTTGATTTTAAGCTTAGCAGTTTACTCAGGTGCGTTTAGTTTTTATATCAAAACAGCATCAGCAAAAGTAAGGCAACTTTTTGCTTATATATTTCTAGTTTACGGAAGCACATTATTAATTGGATTTCTAATGGGTAATACAAGTATTATTGAACCTTTAGGAGCTACGGCAGCTCAAATAAACCAACCACAACTAGAGTTTGAGCAAGTTACTAATTCAAAACAATTGCATAGAGCTTTAGAAAAAGTTAAAAAACAAGGTAAGCCTGTTATTGTTGACTATTATGCAAACTGGTGTTTGGACTGTCAGTATATGAAGCATACAACTTTTGCAGATCCAAAAGTGATTAATAAGCTTAAAAATTACAAATTAATTCAAGCTAATGTTACCGATGTTGGACAGGATAGTAGCAAGTTATTGAAAGAATTTAATCTTTTTGGACCACCTAGCGTGATTATTTTTGACCAAAAGGGGCATAAAGAGAAAAGTTTTGTTGGTAAAGTCGATGCTAAAGAGCTACTAAACTCAATCTAAATTATGCGCTGAGTTTGTAAGCGATAAGTTTAATCACAATTAAAGGTGGCTTAACTAAAATTACTTCAGTAATACAAATTTTTATTTCATAATCTTAGGAATAAATATTTTTTTAAAGAGAATTATTAAGAAATAAATAGATCAAATAAGTAGTAATCAAGACGTATGACGTTTTACAAAGCTTGAAAGTCTATTCATTGCTTCTTCAAGTTCTGGCATTTCATTTGCACAGCTTATTCTAGCAAATCCAGACAAACCAAATGCTGTGCCCGGCATCATAGCAACATACTCTTCTTCAAGCAACGCATTGCATAACTCTATATCACTACTGAATTTTGTGTGTTTGATTAAATCACGAATATCTGGGAAAAGATAGAAAGTACCATCGGCATTCTTGACATCAATATATGGCATATCTTTCAGAGACTTTGTAACAAACTGCTCTTTTTGTTTATATGAGTCAACAAAATATTGCAAATCCTTAGCAGGCATTTCCATAGCAGTAATAGCTGCATACTGGGATATAGAACAAGCACAAGTAGCTGATTGTGATTGAAATTTTTTCATTGCATCATTAAGCAACTTCGGAGCAATAGTAAAACCAACTCTCCAACCTGTCATAGCAAAGTTTTTTGAAACTCCACTGGCAATTACATATCTATCAGCCAGATCAGGAGCTACTTCTGTTACTAGAGTTATTCTATTGTTAAAATAAAGCTGATCATATATATCGTCACCTATTATCCAAATATTAGGATATTTTCTAAGCAAATTAGCTAAATCCTCAATACACTTTCTTGAGTAAATTAACCCTGTTGGATTATTAGGTGAATTAATAATAATAGCCTTTGTTTTTTCTGTAATAAGCTTTTCTAAATCTGTAACATCTATTTCAAAGTCATTTTCAAACTTAGTTTCAATTGCTACTGGCTTAGCTCCAGTAAGAGCAATCATATCTGGATATGACACCCAATAAGGAGCAAAGAAAATAACTTCATCTCCTTCTTCTAAAATACAGTTAAATATATTGTGTAGACTATGCTTAGCGCCCGATGTTATACAAATTTGATCTGCAGCAAAATCAACATTATATTCTCTTTTGTATCTTGCTGAAACCGCTTCTCGCAGTTCCTTAATACCGTCAACATTAGTGTATTTTGTGATATTATTGTTAATAGCACCTATACCAGCTTGCTTTATAACTTCTGGTGTGCTGAAGCCAGGCTCTCCAATAGCAAGCGAAATAACATCATGCCCCTGGTCTTTAATTTGTTTTGCTAATGCTGCCATCGCATTAGTTGGTGAAGTTGAAACATTCTGAATCTTTGTGTTTAGTGATGCCATTTTAGTTCCTTATAACTTTTCTACTTTAAACTCATTATGTTTAATCTCAATACAAGAATAATTGTCTATATATGTGTACAAGTCAGAATCAACCAAGGGCTCTGATAGTACTAAATAACCATTTTTTAACTTATGCTTTTTTGATAGTTCTAGAGTTTCTATAATATCTTTATAACTTATATAGTATAGCGATGGTTCATTACCAATGGTAGACATTTTTAGCGAATATGATGTATGTCCATTCGAGTAGGCAATACTTGCTTTAACTTTTTCTTTCAAACCATTTCTAGATTGGATTTTTGTTATTTGCTCAATAGATTTGGCTATAGCTGTCGTTGGATTCTTATCTATATCATTTGATAAAGCTAATAAAAATATAGCTTCTGAATCTGTAGATCCTAACCTTGCTTTGAAATACTGAGGTTTGATATGTTGCTCAATCTCTTGACGAATCTCATCAAAATCACCGATAGAACCATTATGCATAAATAGATGCTTATCAAATACAAATGGATGAGAATTAACTCTAGATGTTGGCGCAATAGTACTAGCTCTTATGTGTGCCATAAAATTTCTACTTTTTATGTGCTTAGCTATAGATATCAAGTTTTGATTATTCCAAGCTGGTAATGAGTCCTTAAAAACTCCCGGTTCTTTGTGCAAACTTGTATACCAACCAATACCAAAACCATCTCCATTAACAGAAACAGCGCCTTGAGATGAATGTATACTTTGATGTATGAGTGAGTTCTCTGGATCTACCAATAAATCACTCATTTTAATTTTATCGCCATGATACATTAGCCATCTACACATAAGATTATTCTCCTTTTGTTTTCCAATGACTAGTCCCTCTCAAATAAACTGGGAAGGTCTCTTGAGTTAAACTTTGATTTAGTTTCTGCTGCTGATACATATCAAATACATAGTCTACAATCTTATCTACGTCAATTTTAAAATCATTATTAACTATTTGTATCTCAGCTATAGATTCTCCTATTAATTCATAACCTGAGTATAACTTTTCTGAATATTCCTCAAGTTTATAAACATTCTCAGAAATTATTTGATTTGTTTGCAAATCGTAAAGTCCTAAATAGAAATCTCCCATCTTGGCATCAAGAATCACGGCTACCTTGTCTGATGTTGTTGGTGTACTTTTAGCTAATGCAAACATACTCGAAAACCCTACAACAGGAATATCCAGGCCTACGGCAAAGCCCTGACTTACTGCTGCTGCAAGCCTCACTCCAACAAAGCTACCAGGACCAACACCATAAGCTATAAAATCTAATGATTTCATATCTATACAAGAGTTATCAAAAACACTTTTAACCATCTCTAGTAAGTATTTATTGTGTTGCCTAGGAATCTCCCTAGTCTCACCATATACTCTTCCATTGGCAGATAATACCACGGAACAATACTTACTCGATGTGTCAATTATCAAAAAATTCATTATCCAAACAACTCCTGTTTAATAAAAATATTCCTGAAGAATTATAAACCTTACTATAATAAATTAAAAATCATCATTCATTAAAAAAAGATAACTTTGCATAAATCACATACAATATGTAAAATCATGTTCTATATTAACCGATCCTAGCCTATTTATATATAATGTTACATTGGTTCCCCGGGCATATGCATAAAGCTACTAAAGAGTTTCGCAAAAAAATGCCATCTACTGATATCGCTATTGAGATTGTGGACGCACGTATTCCCGACTCTAGTAGCAACCATGTTTTAGAAGATATTGTTGGAGATAAGCCGATAATAAGAATTTTATCAAAAAGTGATTTAGCCAATCCTCAAGTAACTAAACAATGGTTGGATTTCTATAGTGGTAGCGCTATCGCAGTTAATACATTACAAGACAAAAATATAGCAAAAAGAGTAGTTGAGTTAGCTCAAAAAAAATGTCCTAAAAGAGGCACGGTTTTAAAGCCCACTAGAGCTATAGTATTTGGACTCCCGAATGTTGGAAAATCAACAATGATAAATAAGCTTGCTGGCCGTAAAGTTGCTAAAACAGGAAATGAACCAGCCGTAACTAAGCTACAACAACGCATCGATATTAGTAAAAATTTCATGATTTTTGATACTCCAGGAATCATGTTCCCTAGCCCCAAGAGTGAAGCTAGTGGTTATAGAATCGCAAGTATTGGCTCTATTCGTGATACGGCGATGGACTACGAAGGTACAGCTCACTATCTTATAAACTTTCTCAAAGAGAGAAATACAAAAAACTTCTTATCGCGATACAATTTCATATCTGGGCAAGATTTTTTAGAAAAACACCCTCAAGAAATAATTAAAGATATATCTGCTGTAAAAACCAACTACAATATAAAACAGGCTTCTAAAAATATAGTCCATGATTTCAGAGCAGGACATTTTGGTAAAATTTCCTTAGAAGACCCACTAACGATACAGCAAGAAAAAGAACAACTTCTTCTAAATCTAAAAAACCAAGACAACAATATCTAATTGTCTTAAAATAAATATAAAGTTATTATATACAATAGTTAGATACATTTATTTGAAACTATAGTTAATGTCTGAATCAAAAAACACTTCAAAAAAGCCAAAAAGAATTGGTCACATAAAGGCAAATAAGAAGAATATACTTGGCGCTATACTAATTGTAACTATTCTCAGTGGAGGTGTCTATGGTGTAAGTAGTTATCTAGATTATAGACATAGCAAGTTTCTCAAAGAATATAATACTGCTATCACAGATATTAAAAGTCACAATAAAAATGGTTATAAGAATGCGTTCAACATTATTAAAGAGCTTGTAGATGATGATGAAGCATCAGCTCAAGATTTTTTCTATTTAGCATACTCTTACCAGTATGGACTTGGTACAGAAAAAAATTATTTTGATGCATATAAATATTATAAAAAGTCAGCAGCCCTAAACTATCCACAAGCATTCTACCAGATAGGTACTCTCTACAGAGATGGACTAGGAGTCAATAAAGATAATAAAAAAGCCATAAAATATTTTAAAAAGTCCTACGATTTAGGTTACAAAAAGTCAATATCATCTATCGCAAGCATGATTAATTCAGATAACAACCTAATTGCGACTATTGATTCAGAAATTTTATATGACATTTATCTAGCTTATCAAAATGGTAAATTAACTAATGAGAATGAAAAAAACATAGATAAATACATTACAACTGCTGCTGCTAATGGTTATGAACCAGCTATTATTGTTCAAGCCCGAGACTTTACAAAAAAAGGTGATAACTATAGAGCTCTAATGTTATGGCAGACACTACTGTACAGCTCTGACCCTAAAGTGGCAGAACTAGCAAAAAAAGAAATCGTAAAAGTCGAAGAACTAGTTAAGCAAGAAAGGTTAGAAACACTAGAAAAAGAAAGACTAAAACGTATTGAACTACAACAAAACTTGCGAAAAAAACGAATTGAGAAAGCAAGAAGAGCAGAACAAGTAAAACAAAAAATCGAACTTGCTCTATCAACACCAAAACAAGAGATACCAAATCTAAATGGTTTAATCTATTTAAACCTATCAAGAGTTAATAAAGATCAGTTACAGCAATTTTACTCAGATATACTAAAGTCCTCTATTGATATGAAGATGTTAGATATTAATGATAATTTAGATTATAGCTATATTGATGACTTCTTAATACTATCAAAATACATTGATATTAGATCGTCTTTAAGATTTGACTTCGGAGAAAAAGCTAACAGTAACAAGTATGAGGGAATTGTTTATTTTTTCTATAATAATGAAAATAAATTTATTAAGCAGTATGCTATTAAGGCTTTAAAAAATATACAAGTAAAAGACTCATCACTATCACCAAAATTAAAAGATTTTGAAAAAATAAAGGTTATAAATAATCAAGCTCAAAGTACAAAAGAAAATAAAAAGCAGAATAGCAAGCTTAAAAAAGCTCCTGAAGAAAAAATTCAATTAACTCATGAAGAGAAAGTCCAAAGAATGCAAATCTTTGCTCAAAAAGGTGATTTTAGACAGTTATATAAGCTAGAACAGGCAGCAAAAGGTGGTGATGCTTATGCTATGTACTATGCTGGAGAATATTACTACAACGCAAAAGAATACAAAACAGCCCTTGACTACTTTAATAAATCCGCAGATAAAGGGTATGGTCCAGCCTACTATAAATTAGCATCCTTGTACTATAATGAAGAGCAAAACGGTGTGCCTTATGATAAACAAAAAGCCATGTACTACTACAAAAAGGCAGCTCAGCTAGGTGTAAGAAACGCTCAACATATTTTAATGCTTATTGAATAAAAACCTCTTCTGCTTACTGGTATTCACCCTTTTTCCAGTGTTTACGACAAACTGAAACATATTTTGTATCAATATCTTTTAGAGAATCATCATCGACAACTATTGGATTCCCTTCTTTTACAGCTTTACCATTTTGCACCATCATATTAAAACTAGCTTTTTTACCACAGAAACATATAGTTTTAACCTCCTCTAAAGTATCAGCAATTGCAAGTAATAAAGCCGAGGTTTCAAAGGGTTGGCCCAAATAGTTTGTACGAAGCCCATAACATATAACGGGTATATCCATTAAATCAACAACATCAGAAAGTTGCCAAACTTGCTCTTGAGTAAAAAAATGTATTTCATCTATCAATACACAGTCTATTTTGTGTTTTTTATTATATTCTCTAATAAACTCAAATATATTATCCTGATCTGTCAAAGAATAAGCATCTTGATCTATACCTATGCGTGACTTGACCTTATTTAATCCTGCTCGCTTATCTATCGCAGAAGTTAAAACCAAAGGTTTTCTACCTCTATCCTCATAATTATAAGCCACTTTTAAAAGATCTAATGTTTTACCAGCATCCATTGCTGAATATCTAAAATATAATTTTGCCACTATTAAAACCCTTTATATTTTTTCCTAATAATATTAATCCCATGACGAATTGGTAAAACCAATGTCTCCAAATCATCTCTTTGACTTACATATTTATTAAAACTATCCAGTGCTTTTGCTCGTTTATCTTGGGGATTTATTACCTCACCACGCCAAAGTATATCATCTACTATGATAACTCCTTTATCAGATAGCTTATCAATCAAGATATCAAAATACTGTTGCGTTTGTTTTTTATCAGCATCAATAAATGCTATATCTATCTGATCTGGTAGGGTTGGTAATATATCAATGGCATTACCCTGACAGTACTCTATGTTAGGATATTGAGCTATAAAATCTTTTGCAACTACTTCGCCTGACTGATTAGTTCTATCAATTGTATAGACTTTTGTATTAGCAGATACTTCTGCCATTGCGATAGCCGACATTCCAGTAAATGTGCCAACATCCACACAAATTCTTGCTTGAGTCGTAAATACAAAAAATTGTAGTAATTTAGTCACCATCTTTTCTGATAGCATCTGAGCACCATGAATAGACTCTTTAGTAATATCATTTAAACGATTAAGATTAGTTGATAAATCACTCGTATGCTCAATACAGTATTGCCAAATACTATCTTCAGTAAACTGATTTTGTTTCATTACAAATGAGAATATAAAATAATTGACTCCGAGTATTTTGCATTAATGATAATCATTAGTCTAGACACTTGCCGTGCTTTTAATTAAATTTTATGATAGAATTTGCGAGCATTTTATTATAAACAACTCTCTTATACTTAGAGAAAAATTACTAAACAGAATAAATACATAAAGGTTTCAAATCAATGAAAGAACAAAAAAAAGTTTTTATAAAAACTTTGGGTTGCCAAATGAATGAATATGACTCGCAAAAAATGCATGAAGTATTAGATGAGCATTTCCATACTGTCAAAACTGATGACTATAAAAATGCAGATATAATTCTAATCAATACATGTTCAATTAGAGAAAAAGCCCAAGAAAAAGTATTTCATGAGTTAGGAAGATGGAAAAATCTTAAAAAGAAAAATGAAGACCTAGTTATTGGTGTTGGTGGATGTGTTGCATCTCAAGAAGGTGAAAATATAATTAAAAGAGCTCCTTTTGTAGATTTAGTGTTTGGTCCTCAAACAATTCATAGATTGCCTGAAATGATCAAGCAAAAAAGAGAAACTCAAAAATCTCAGGTTGATATATCTTTCCCAGAAGTTGAGAAATTTGACTTTTTACCTGAGCCAAAAGCTGAAGGTGCTAAAGCATACGTATCAATTATGGAAGGATGTGATAAATATTGCTCATACTGTGTAGTACCATATACTCGTGGACCTGAAGTTAACAGACCATTTGAAGATGTACTTGGAGAATGCGCAGCTCTAGCAGAGCAAGGTGTAAGAGAAATTACTCTATTAGGACAGAATGTAAATCACTACTTAGGTCCAATGGAAAATGGCGAAACTGCAGATTTAGCATTACTAATTCACTTCATAGCTGAAATAGATGGTATTGAAAGAATTAGATTTACAACTTCTCACCCTGTAGAGTTTTCACAAAATCTGATTGATGCTTATGGCAGTGTACCTGAACTAGCTAACCATTTACATCTACCTGTGCAACATGGTTCAGACAGAGTTCTAATTAATATGAAAAGAAATCATACAATTTTAGAATTCAAACAAAAAATTAGAAAATTAAGAGCAATCAGACCAGATATTACTATTTCATCTGACTTCATCGTTGGCTTCCCAGGTGAAACTGAAGAAGATTTCCAAAAACTTATGGATTTAGTAAAAGATGTGAATTTTGATCAGTCATTTAGCTTCATATATAGTAAACGTCCTGGTACCCCTGCTGCTGACTTACCTGATGATACACCAATGGAAGTAAAAAAAGATAGATTAAAAAGACTACAAGATTTATTAAATAGTAATGCCCAAATTATTTCTAGACAAATGGTTGGAACAGAGCAAAGAATCTTAGTTGAAGGTACATCTAAAAAAGATGATAATGTTCTAGCTGGTAGGACAGAAAATAATAGAATTGTTAATTTCATGGGCGATAAGTCTTTGATTGGTCAGTTTGCTATGGTTAAAATAACAGAAAACTTACCAAATTCTCTTAGAGGAGAGCTTATTTAACTTATGAATAAAACTCAATTTGTTCTAGAGCCTTATAATTACGATGCTATGATGCTACTTTGTGGCAATCTTGATGAAAATATTCGTGCGATTGAAAATTACTTCACTGTTGAAATTAAGCATCGTTCTGATGAATTTGAGATAACAAGTGAATCAAGTGCTAACAATACTCAAGCAAAAAGATTTATCAAGTCATGTTATGCTGAAATTTTAGCTGGAAATACTGAGCTTGATTTAGAACAAATCACAACAATTCTAAACGCTACTGCAAAAGAAAAAATAGCTTCAAGCAATAAACCTCAAAAGAAAGTTGAAGAAGCTGAAGTTCAATTAAGAAGTAAAAAGCTCAAAGCACGTACACAAAACCAAGCAATTTATTTAGATAATATCAAAAATAATTTTGTTACATTTGGGGTTGGTCCTGCAGGTACTGGTAAAACTTATATGGCTATTGCCTGTGCTGTGTCTGCCTATGAAAGAGGCGAAGTTAGAAGAATAGTACTTGTTCGACCTGCTGTTGAAGCGGGTGAAAAGCTAGGCTTTCTACCTGGTGATTTAACACAAAAAATTGACCCTTATTTACGTCCAATGTACGATGCCTTGTTTGATTTTATGGGTGTCGAGAAAGTAACTAAACTAATAGAAAAACAAGCCATTGAGATAGCACCTTTAGCATATATGCGTGGTAGAACCATTAATGATTCTTTTATAGTCCTTGATGAAAGTCAAAATACTACTAAAGAACAAATGAAAATGTTTTTGACAAGAATTGGTTTTAATACTACTGCTGTCATAACAGGAGATATAACTCAGGTTGACTTACCTAAGAATGTAACTTCTGGCCTAAGACACGCCCTATCAATTCTTGATAATATTGATGGAGTAGCTATTACATATCTTAAATCAGTAGATATTGTACGCCACCAAATAGTTCAAAAAATTGTAAATGCTTATGACAAGCATGAAGAGAATACTAAAAATGGATAGTCTAAATTTAAATGTCATCAATGATGACGAACACCCCATACCTAATCAAGATTTACTAGAAAAATGTTTTGCTCTCGTAGCTGATAAGCATAATATTTCACAAGCTGAAGTGAACGTAAACATTGTATCAAATCATGAGATACAGCAAATTAACAAACAATTTCGCAATAAAGACAAGCCGACAAATATTATCTCTTTTGAATTTGAAAAACCTGAAGGATTACCTGAAGATATAGCTAATGACTTTTGGGGAGATATTGTTATAGCTCCGGAAGTACTTCAGAAAGAGGCTCTAGACCAAAATAAAAAGCTAGATCATCACTGGCAGCATATTTTTATCCATGGATTATTACACTTACTAGGTTATGATCATATTACTGATCATGAAGCCGAAGAAATGGAAGGCTTAGAAATTGAGCTATTAGCTAAGCTAGATATAGCAAATCCGTATATTGAACAAGAGAACTCAAATGTCAGAAAATAATCATTTCATAAAAAAACTTACATCGAGTATTTTTAATATTAAAAATGAAGATGCCCTTATTGATGCTATTAATAGAGCAGCAGATAATGAAGTTATTGATAAAACATCACAAAATATGCTAATTGGTGCTATGAAAATATCATCTTTAGATGTGGGTGATATTATGATTTCACATACTAAAATAGTTGCTATAGATATGTCAATGTCTATAAATGAAATTTTAGAAAAGACTATAAACTCCAGTCACACACGTTTACCAGTATACTGTAAAGACAAATCTGAAGTTCTAGGAATTTTGCATTCTAAAGATCTATTAAAACTAATTTTTGAAAAAGAAATTGAATCATCTGATGATGAGGAGTTAAAAGCAGAAGATATCAAAACTATACTTCGCCCTGCTATTTTTATACCAGAAACAAAAAAACTTAATGCGATGCTAAAAGACTTTAAAAATAGTCAAAATCATATTGCTATTGTTGTTGATGAGTATGGTGCAATTTCTGGACTAATAACAATCGAAGATGTCTTAGAAGAAATTGTTGGAGATATAGAAGATGAGTTTGATATTTCTAGTCAAAATATTATCAAAATAGCTGATGATAAGTTTATAATTGATGCTACAACATCAATTGAAGATTTCAACGAATATTTTGCAACCTCGATAGATGATGATGGTGATTATGACACTATTGCTGGGATGATAATTCAGACTTTAGAAAGATTACCTGAAAAAGGCGATAGTATTGTTGTTGATGGCTTGAAATTTATAGTACAAGAAGCAGATAATAGAAAAATCATTAAAATTTTAGTCGAAAAGTTTAAAAAGTAATGAAAAAAATTATTCTAAAAATCACTCCACCAGTATTAAGTGGTGCCTTACTAACGTTAGCTTTTGCTCCATTTCGCATTGATGTATTAGCTGTTGTAGCTTTAGTAACTTTTTTTTATTTACTGAATAGATCAGTTAGAATTCGTGATGCTTTTTTCACATCTGCATTATTTGGAATAGGATTCTTTGGTACTAGTATATCTTGGGTATATATAAGTATTCATCTATTTACCGAATCAGTAGCTGCTGGACTATCTGCTGCTATTGCATTAGTAATTTTACTTAGCTTCCTACATATAATACCTTTTGGTGTTTTTAGTCATATTCTCACACGTAAAGCTAGTAAATTTGCTAAGCTATTAATTTATCCTGCATTGTGGACACTATTTGAGATTGTCAAAGCAAACCTTCTATGGGGAGGGTTTCCTTGGGTTTCTCTCGGTTACTCACAGACAGAATCACCTCTAATTTGGTATGCAAATATTGGAGGTGTTTATTTAGTAAGCTATATAGTTGCTTTGATTGCTTGTCTAATAGTCTTTTTCATCTGTGACAACACTTCTACTAAGAAGATAATTAGTGTTGTAGCTATTATAGTAGCGTTATATTTAGGTGGTTATATCATTAAATACAATCAACCTGAAATTCAAACGAATCAACCTCAAAAAGTAGTTTTGATCGAGGGCGATTTTGTCCAAGGGTTTAAATGGGATCGTGATAACTTTGCAAAAATGCAAAAGTACTATCAACAAGCTGCATCTAAATACAAAGATTCCTTAATAATACTATCCGAAAATGCTATCCCTAATTATCGACAATTCATGAGTGAATATTTTAGAAATCTTACAAAATCTGCAAATAAAAATAATAATGCTATGCTTATAGGATCTTTAAGTGCTGATCAATCAGCTGGTGGAACCAAAATTTATAATAGCTCTATCATTATTGGTAAAGGTGAAGGCGTTTATAATAAACATCACTTAGTCCCATTTGGTGAATATTTTCCAATTAAGTTTTTTGGATATGTAGATAGTGTTGGTCTTAGTAGTTTTAATGCTGGTGATAATATACAACCTATTATGACAGCCTTTGGCTCGCCTATTGCTAATTTTATTTGCTATGAAGTTGCATATCCTGAACAGGTTCGAGATCAACTACAAGGTGCTAGACTTATTTCTATAATAAGTGATGACTCGTGGTTTGGTGACTCCATAGCACGTGAACAGCAGCTACAGATATCTCAAGTAAGAGCTATAGAGAATAACAAATATGTTCTTACAACTACAAGCAATGGTATTACAGCTGTTATTAATTCAGATGGAATAATTGTCAAAGAACTACCCAAAGATACTCGCACCTCTCTTGAGCAAACGGTTTACCTCAATGATTATCATTCTATTTGGATGAAAGTTGGTATGTCATTAATATGGTTACTAATAATATTCAGTGTAATAGTTGGCATAATTATCAAAGAGAAATCACAAAAAAAATAATTATACTTTTCTCCTGTAAAGGATATGTTATAAATATTTAGATATTCCTTGTCCGACTTTAAAAAAAGATAAATACCTGCTATATAAAATTTTTGTTTAATACAACTCTTCTATAAACTCTAACTTATTGGTTCATGACAATATGTTAAACTCAAATGAAACGCCTACTATTTACATCTTTATCCTTAGTTCCAACATTTTTACTAGCAAATACTACTCTAGATGACTCTTTTAAGAATTTGGAAGATAAACATCATGGCAAACTCGGTATATACACCGTCAATACAGATGATAAAACTAATATCAGCTACAATGAAAATTATCACTTCCCAATTTGTAGTGTTTTTAAATTTCTATTAGTCGGTGCAGTTCTAGAATATGATATGCAACACAAAGGTTTTTTAGATAAACAAATTCTAATAACACAAGATGATATTGGTACTCTAGGTTATGCTCCAGTAACAGGCAAAAATATTGGTAAAACTTTGACAATATCACAACTCAATTACGCAGCTATTCTGAGTGATAATCCTGCTGCTAATATCCTTGTTAGAGAGATTGGGGGCTTGGAAAACCTTAATAAATTAGTAGCAAAGCTTGGAGATAAAGATACTATTATCAAGAATGATGAGCCTAAAATCAACCACACAAAACCAGATAGCAATATCAACAAAACAACACCTAAAGCTATAACTCAAGACATCTATAATCTAGCATTTGGTAATATTTTAGATAAAAAACATCGTGAAATTTTTATAGGATATTTACAAAAAAATAATACTGGTGCAAATAGAATAGCTTACAGTATGCCTAAAAATTGGATAATTGGTGATAAGACAGGAACTTGTGGAGAGTATGCAGCTAGCAATGATGTAGCGATAATTTGGCCACAGGATAAACAACCTTTTGCTCTAAGTGTTTTATATACAAATCCTAGTGATGTAAAAGCTCCAAGTAATGAAAAAATTATTCAGCAAGCATCTAAGCTCATTGCAGATAGTCTATTAAATAATAGCTATAAATAAGATGTACGCCACATAGAAGAGACATTATTTACAACGGAATCCCTATCTTGAATATTAGTCAAGAAATATAATCCAGTTCGTTGTTCAATGTCTTTGATTGATACTCTATAATTTGCAATCTTTGTCTTCTCAACTCTTGCATTAGGCATTACAAAAGCTATGGCTTGATTTTTAGAAGGTACATATATTATCTTAAAGAAGTAATCCGGCACCGCTATCTTATTATCACCTATTGTTTTATGTATCTTCTGTTTCTTATATATAGGACCTGTATATACATAGATTGAATCATACATATTTGCCCAAATTCGCTCATCTGTTTCCAATCTCTCCCAACCTTGCCTGTTTAATCCGGCTTTTTGAGGAGACATATTTGATAATAAAAACGATTCATCAGCAGATTTTTTACTAAAGTCCATTGAAGCATAAGATGCCAAATGTCCTCTATCATAACCAGAACGATAATAATCATCTAATGTAGCTCGATAAACAAAAGGTATATCTCCATCCTCTTTAAATTTATCATCTCTTTTTAGTTTATTAGCGACTTTTGACTTTGTAAGCTTAAATGCTACCCAGCTTGCCTCTTTAGTTTGATAATTATAGCCAACAACATAACCATCACGACATAGGTAGAGATTTGATTGTCCTAACCCTTCTTTAATATCATAACTAGGATTACCATAAGCCAAAAATCCATGGCAATAATCAGTCACTGCAGGCAGTATTCTAACAGGTGGATACTGTTTTAGATTCTCGAATTGATTTATTTGCTGTTGTTGATCTTTTGCACTATCACTTTCAGAAAAGAATTTTGCAATTATATTTTGATTATCTTTAGCAGTATATTGCTTTAGTGGCTCGCTAGTAAAATAGTTATATATTTTATAACGTAAATCTATAAACTTATTTTTAATATCAAACTTATCAAATAGAAGTCCTGAAAAACCTCCACTAATAGTTAATACCAAAAATAATACTATCTTTACATAGCTAATTGACTTCTTATTGTCTTTGTTAGAGTTTTTCTTTTTTGCTGCCATGTTTACCTATTTTTTATCACAAAAATATCACTAGAAATTTTCATCTATATTAATTGAAAAATATTAGAAATAAAAAATTATTCAGCTATTTAATATGTCTTGTCTTGAATAATAAGAAATCTTTGACTTCTTGATCTTCGATTAATGGTAATACTTCTTTTCTAATTCTACTATAGTAATTGTTTATAGTTTTTTTCTCGGTATAAGTTAGCATCCATGTTTCAATCAAATTATATTCATAAGGTACTAATGTCAAATCCTCAAAACAATAAAAAGGTCCATGCCCTGTAGGAGAATCTTGATTGCGTTGCTTTACATAACATAAGTTTTCAATTCTAATACCAAACTGACCTGGAAAATATGCTCCCGGTTCATTGCTTAGAATCATACCGGGCATTAGCTCAACTTTTGATGCTGAGTTTATGCGTTGAGGACCTTCATGCACACCTAAGAAACTACCAACTCCATGACCTGTACCATGAGCATAATCTGAACAGAAATGCCATAAATGCTCACGAGCTAATACATCTAAGTGAGATCCTGTAGTTCCTTTTGGAAAGACTGCCCTGCCTAAACCAAGATGACCTTTTAAAACTAATGTATAGTATCTTCTATGTTCATTAGATGGCCTACCAAAGTGAAGTACACGAGTAATATCAGTTGTTCCTTCTTTGTACTGACCCCCAGAATCACATAGTAGAGGTGCTTGATCATCAATTTTCTTTAGATTTGCATCTCTCTTAGCTGAATAATGAATAATCGCACCATTAGCAGCATGACCAACAATATATGAGAAACTATCTTCAACATAACCCTTTTGCTTAGCACGAAACTCTTTGAGCTTTGCCATCGCATCAAGTTCATCTATCCCTTGATAGTTGTTCTCCATCCAATGCCACCACGAAATAAATGCTGCAGCATCCTTTTTATGAGCATCTTTTGATCCATTTATTTCCACAGAATTTTTAAGAGCTTTGCTTAAAATTATTGGGCTAGTATCTTCGATAAGTTTACTATGCTCATTTTCTTTGATTGCTAATTTAACAGCATAGCTTGCAATATTACTATCAATAACAAACTTTGCAGCAAACTTTTTCAAATCTGTAAAAAACTCTTTATAATCCAGAACAATAATATTGTTTTGCTCAAAATCACTCAGAACATCTTCCGTGACTTTATCTTTATCAATATACAAGAAAGTACTTTCAACTGTAACCACCATATAACAAATTGCTAATGGCGTATTTTTGATATCTCTACCTCTTATGTTTAAAGTCCACATAATTGAGTCTAAGCTTGTTTCTATCAAACACTCAGCTTTGATAGATTTCAAATATGTTCTAAGATTTCTCAACTTTGAATCAACAGATTGACCAGAATATTGAATCTCATGAGCAAATATTTTCTCTTTAGGCAATGCTATTTCTTGATTAAGCTCTTTTTGAGCCTGAGCAACTAAATTATTGTTATCAAAGATAATTTTGCCATTTACTTTTTTTGCTATTGATAATAAGTTTTCCGCTCTAGCAATACCTATTTTTTTTGGATCTATCGCAAGTGTTTTACCAGCTAAATTTTCTTCAAGCCACTCTTCTATTTTTGAAGAAAAAGTTGTTTGCTTCAATAGTTCAAATTCATTTTTATCAAGTTGAAAATCTGCTTGAGTGAAGTACCTACCATCTGTAGAAAGATAAGACCTATCTAAGCCTACAAGCACATCTCCTGCTGAGCCATCAAAGCCACTAATCCAACTACGGTACTGCCAGCATTCTGGAACATATTCATTATTATGATCATCTATAGATGGAACTAGATAAAAATCATAGCCTTTCTCTTTCATCAACCTTTTTAAAACTTGTAATTTTTCAGACATTTTATCCCCATTAGATATATTTAAATTCATTCAAACCATACAAATGTAGCTTGTCTACCTGTAATACCCTCTTTGCGATAAGAGTAAAATCTTTTGTTACTGTAAGTACATAAACCAGAGTCGACTATATCAAAACAGTGATTATCATTTAATATTTGTCGAGCTACCATTTTCATATCAAAAAGATATTTATCTTCACTTTTTGAGCGAAATGCTTGTCCATATGCCTCATGCTGCTCTACAAATTTATCATGAACATCACAACCAACTTCATAGAAATTTCCAGATATACAAGGACCAAACCAAGCTACTAGATCTAAGCCAACAAACTCTTTGAGAGTCTGCTCTAATATTCCTTGCAACAAACCTCTCCAACCAGCGTGAATAGCAGCTACTTTTGTCATCTTTTTATCAAAAAGTATTATAGGTAGGCAATCTGCTGTCAAAACTACACAAGCCTGCTTAGGCTTATCTGTAACTATAGCATCACAAAATTCACCACTATATTCTTCAAAATATGTGACAATATTTGTATGATTTTGTCTTAACCATTTAATATCAGCATTGATGTACGATCTAAATGAATTACGATTTTTTTCTACAGCTAAATGCTTATCACCAACATTATTTGCTAGATTAAATTTAGCATATTTATCTTTACTAAAGCCTTGAGTATTATTTGTATAACCTAGTTTAAGTCTAGCAAAAGGCGTATTTACAAAAACTACTGACATCCTCTTAAACTTACCTATTTTTTAGCGTAACGATTTTTAACATAATTCTCGACAATCTCTATGAACTCTTTTGAGATATTATCACCTCTAAGAGTATGAGCTTTTTTACCATCTATAAATACTGGTGCTACAGGAGACTCTCCACTGCACGGCAAACTAATACCAATATCTGCATTTTTTGACTCACCTGGTCCATTTACTACACAACCCATCACAGCTACTTTCATAGCTTCAACTCCATGATATTGGTCTTTCCAAGTATGCATTTTTTCATCTAAATGCTCTTTGACCGTACTAGTTAGCTCTCTAAAAAATGAGCTAGTAGTTCTTCCACAGCTCGGACAAGATGTCACACTTGGCGTGAATGTTCGCATACCAAGGTTTTGTAAAATCTCTCGACAAACTCTAACCTCTTCTGTACGTGGAGCATTTGGTGCTGGAGTCAATGATACACGTATAGTGTTACCTATACCCTGTTGTAATAATATCCCCAAGCTAACAGCACTAGCAACAATACCTTTTGTGCCCATACCAGCCTCAGTTAAACCTAAGTGTAGAGCATAGTCACACTCTTTAGCAAGTTTTTGATACACCGCTACTAAGTCTTGAACTTCACTAACTTTACATGAAATAATGATTTTATCTTTTGCTAAGCCAAGATCTTGCGCATATTTTGCGCTCTCTAATGCTGAAGTAATAAGCGCTTTGTGCATTATTTGCTGCAATGTTAACGGATTTTCTTGAAGATTATTCTCATCAATTAGTCTGGCTAATAATGCCTGATCTAAACTTCCCCAGTTAACTCCAATACGAACAGGCTTATCATTTGCAATGGCAATTTTGATAATCTCTGCAAACTGAGTATCTTTCTTTTTACCAAAACCCACATTACCTGGATTTATACGATATTTTGCTAGTGCCTTTGCACACTCTGGATATTTACTAAGTAGAGTATGACCATTATAGTGAAAATCACCAACCAAAGGTACATGGCAATCATGCTTTGCCAACTCTTTAACAATCTCTGGCACAGCGGCAGCAGCTGGCTCATCATTAACGGTAATTCTAACTATCTCACTACCTGCTTTATGAAGAGCTAAAATTTGCTTAACTGTCTTTTCAATATCTGCAGTATATGTATCTGTCATTGATTGGACAACAACCGGATTATTTCCGCCAATTAAGACATCTCCAACTCTTACAACATTTGTTTTACTCATATAAGAACCCAAAAAATTATATTTATATTTTTAAATAATTTCACGAAAAGTATACAATGTAAGATTATATCATCATAAAGATTAATTTTCATAAGCTATGAACTTTAAAGAATTAGAAAATTACTTAAATAACTACTTTGATATCGCTCAATTTAAAGACTATTGCCCAAATGGTCTACAGATTCAAGGAGATAGAGATATCAAGAAGGTTATCACTGGTGTCACAGCATGTCAGGCACTTATAGACCACGCTGTAAAAGAGAATGCTGATGCCATTATTGTACATCATGGTTATTTTTGGAAAGGTGAAAATTACCCTATCATAGGTATGAAGTATGAGCGTATCTCAAAACTTATAAAAAATGGTATACACCTATTTGGTTATCACTTACCTCTAGATGGACATTCTAAAATAGGTAATAATATCTTATTAGCAAAAAAACTAAATCTTACAAATCTAGAGTTTTTTGAAACAGGTTCCAAGCCTGATATTTCAGTGATAGGCAACTGTGATTTAGATTTAGATACTTTTAGCAATTTAATAGAAAATAAACTTGATAAAAAGCCAACCGTAATTTCTACAAAACAGCAAAATAAAAAAGTAGCTATTTGTACTGGTGGGGCACAAGACTATATTGAATATGCATATCAAGCAGGAGCTGACACTTTCATATCAGGAGAAATCTCTGAAAGAACAACTCATGCTGCTCGAGAACTAGGTATAAACTATATCGCAGCAGGACATCACGCTACAGAAAAAGAAGGTGTAAAGGCTATTGCTAATTTGCTTAAACAAGAGTTTACTTTAGATACAAAATTTATAGATATAGATAATCCAGCCTAGTCATACTCATTATTTCCGAGGTAATTCTTGAGAGACTCCTTCAGGATATCCCCTGTAAGAGATAATCTTTTTATCATTACTTGGGTTAATAATTCTATCTATGTATCCCAAAAATTTAGTGTTATCAGTTCCTAGCCTATATACTAAACTATTCCAGTTTATTTTTTTATCTTTGACAGTAATATTTGGATCTGCCCATGATGCCTCAGCCAAACCAGTCATTTTCGGAAATGCCATATACCATAAATGATTAGCATTATTAATATTCTCTGACCACAGAGCTCCTTCTAGACCCTTTATATTTTTAGCGTCTTTTGTTGATAAACTTGTAATTGTAGTTTTTGAATCTAAAGCACTATTTAAAGCAGCATGAGTATCTGCATATTCAGTAGCCCAGTAAAAACCAGGCTCCCAAAAATCTGGATTATATGATAAATCAAAATATGTATCGTCAGCATATGCTAATACTGTAGAGTAACCAGCCTTTGCTAGTTGTTGTGCTTCATTGTATCCAGAGCTACTAAATGCACTCCAAACCCAAATATATCCGGTTTTATCGGAAGGTATTGAGTTTTTATCAATACCTCCCGCTAAATTTCCACTAGGATCATTTTGGACAGTTTGTTGCCATCCAGATATTCTAAGATTTGTATTTTGTTGCAACTCTTTGAAAAAATTATGCGACTTTTCTAATGCATTTAAATCTTTTTGATTTTCACATGTCGAGTCATTAATCCAAGCATCAGCAGAAACTTCATCACCACCTACACTAATTTGCGGCTCAAAATATACTGTATTTTGGTTATCAAAAAGTTTATATATCTCAGTTACAATCTGATCAATCTTAGCTGTAAACTTTTCTCCTTGAGTATTTGACTGGTTATATAAACACACTGGTAAAACATCATCATAATACCCTTGTACACTTATAAAGTCACTTTTATCAGATTTATTAATAAATATATCTGGTGCTGAATCAATTAATGCTTTAGCATGACCTGGTAGATCTATTTCAGGAATAATAGTTATTTGTCTAGCATTTGCATAACTAATAATCTCTTGAATATCTTTTTTTGAATAATATCCCTCATAAATCGTTGCAGCTGTTGGGTAATTAGGCGATATAATATCGCTATCTTTTATTTTCTGACTAAAGTAATTTGATTTATCTAAATTTGCTTGTTGATACATTTGTGCCGGAATAATTGAGTTGTCATTATATCCTCTTGTACTGGCTCTTTTAACATCAACACTATCTAAAACTAGTCTAAAACCTTCATCATCAGAAAAATGAATATGTAAAGTATTTAGTTTTTGGCTTGCCATAGCATCAATTAGTGTTTTTATTGTCTGAACACTAAAGTAATGTCTAGCGACATCTAACAATATACCTCTATACTCAAATCTTGGTTGATCTTTGATTATTACTTGAGGAAGTATCAACATATTAGTAATATTCTTACTACCAACATTATCTTTTTGATAAAGGTTTCTCAGTGTTTGGATAGCATAAAATAAACCAGCATTTGTCTGATATCTAATATAGACCTTATTATCAATTATTTTTAAAATATAGCCTTCTTTATTTTTAATAGATAAATCTTTTCAAGAATAATACTTGCATGACTTTTATCAGTAACTACTTTTAAGTCATTAGTTGTAATCTTATCTGTTTTAAAATATTGATTTAACAATTTGATATTCTGCTTACTATTAGAATCATCCACATATGCTCCATTGTCTAAATTTATATTTTGCTTTGAGCCAATATCACTAATACTTAGGGGAGTTGGTATCAGATGATATTGATTAGCAAACTCTGAAGAATCACTGGCAATTGAGTTATCAATATATGATTGTAATTTTTTTTGGATTTCTATATAAATATTAGCTGAATCATAGCCCTGAATGCTTGAGATTTCCTTAGTATTTTTAGATATATAAGCATTTGGATTAGCATTGGAAGTTATTACATTACCGTTAGAGTCAATCAAAAAGAAGCTTTGAGGAAGAGATGATATATTACCGGGAACCCACAGGTTATTATTCTTGAAATTAAATCTATATGTATGCCCTGCCTCTAGTTCAAAATCAGTAGTAGCTCTAAACAAATTACTATAACCATCAGCATAGATCGGCATAGTAGTCAGATTGTCTGCTTTTTTAACATAACTTAGATTTGCTGATTTTTTAGTGCTTAAATCAATTACCTTAAGAGTAAGATTAGGATTTACATCCTTAGATGAGTTATAAGTTCTCGGCATATAAAAACCAAAAAGCCAATTTCCTGTTTGATTTTGATTAATCTTGACATCAATATTCATATCAAAATTACGATTATTTTGACTAATATTTTTTATTTGAATTTTTTGAACATCAAAATCAGTTGCAAATCCACTACCAATTAAACACTGAGAGCTAAGTAATACAGCTATTAAATTCTTTTTCATATATGCCTTATATCAAATTGAATTAATTTAAAATAATAACAATTATTAGAGATATTATCTAAACTATTTGATATATTGAAAATAAAAGATAAGAGGAAATATAGAGTAAAAAAATTATTTAATGAAATCTTGTTCGATTTCTTCTAGGGTACGTCCATTTGTTTTTGGTACAAATTTAAATGCTATAAAGCTATACACCAAAGTACATACTCCGCATATACCCAAAATCACACCATAATTTCCATTAAAATGTTGTGTTACAGGCATCACTGAAGAAGCTAATATTGCAGAAGCCATACTATTTAAGAATAGAGCCACTGCTAAACCTTTACTTCTGATATTAGTTGGTAAAAGTTCAGACATAATAACCCATATATACGCTCCTGGACCAATTGCAAAAAAGAATATATATAAAATAAATCCTATAAGCAAAACTATACCTTTTGCTGAAGTATCAGGCATCGTATACATAAGCACGGCGAGAGTCAGTAAAACAATAGAAACCATTAAGGTCCCAAAAGTAATTACAAATTTTCTTTCAATTTTATCTGCTATAGCTACTGCTATAATTGTTGTAACAAAATTAAGACCTGTGATCGCAACACCACCAACTACAGCAGCATATACAGAACCTAAACCAGTTTCTTTTAGCATTGTTGGAGCATATTGCAAAATACTATTAATTCCTGTCATTTGAGCTAAAATAGCAACAGAGAATACTATAAGCATTGGCATCAAATAATGTCTTTTAGTAAGACTTGATAATAAACTACCTTCATTCTTAGTTTTTTCAATCAAAGCCTTAACTTCTTGCATTTGCTGTTTTGCTGCATCTACACCTATTGTTTCTGTCAAAATCTTCTCTGCTTCTTGTTCTCTATTTTTCATAATCAACCACCTAGGAGACTTGATTAAAAGAAAACCGCCTATGAATACGATTAAGCCGGGGATTAAAGCTGTAAGAAACATATTTCTCCAATCACCAGTTTCTAAACCAGTTGTAGGATCAGTTGATATAAATAGTAGACTTACAGCAACAGATATTAATATACCTGCTGTGAGAAATAGCTGAAAACATGTAACGGCTAATCCTCGAATCATGCTAGGCACAGATTCTGTTAAATACAATGGAACTGTTATAGATATAAAACCAACAGCCACACCCTGTACTAACCTCGAAAAAAGTAAGAAATTATAACTTTCAGCAAAGTAAATCATAAATACTGATACTACAAATATTAATCCAGATGCCGTGATAATATTTTTTCTACCAAAAATATCTGCTAATACTCCACCTATAAGAATTGCAAAAGCTCCTCCAAATAACACAGAACCACCTAAAAATGATTCTTGAGCAGCAGTCATACCTAACTCAGATTTAATAAAAGGCAAAGCTCCTCCGATTATACCGATGTCATAACCATATAACATTCCACCCATCGCTGAGAAAAATATAATCATAAACACCTTTAGCTTATTAGCTTCTTTCATTGTTTTCTCCTTCAAAGATAAAACTATAGTAAATACCTAAATTAAACTGTTTCGGTAACTTTTTTTAGATTACTAGGACTATCCGGATTATAACCTAACGACAATGCTAGATCATTAACCATCAAATAGAATTTTTGCAATATAACTACAGTTTCAAGAATTGGATGTGTTGCTACATTAACATGTAGATGAACTTTTGCATCAGATTGATTATCTGTTGTAGCGAAAACAGTTCTAACTCCTAAATCAGTCATTCTCTTGACTATATCACGTGTACCTTGAGCACTCTCATCATGTTGCAGTATGGTAAATGTTGTAAAAGTCTGATTCATCAAAGCAAATGGACCATGTAATACTTCGGCTGAACTAAATGCTTCTGCATGTATCCCACATGTTTCTTTGAATTTCAAAGCCATCTCTTGGACTATCGGGAATCCAAAACCTCTTCCGATGACAAACATGTTTTTACTTTTCTTAAGCTCTTCTATAGCTGGAGTCCAATCAGAATTTAGACTCGTTTCCAGTGTTTCAGGGAGACTATTCAAACTTTCCAAAAGAGCTTGATCTTGATTATATTCAGCTACAATACTTACTAGTGCAACTAATGAAGTTATTACACTCTTGGTTGCTGCAACAGCATTTTCTGCATCAGCTCTCACAGGTAAGACTAAATCTGCGCTGTCTGCTAAAGGTGACTTTTCCACGTTGACTATAGCTAGTGTAGTACACCCTGCTTTCTTGCAACCTTCAAGAGCTAGACGCAAGTCAGGGCTACCACCGGATTGTGATATACCTATAGCTAATGTATGCTCATCGCCTATATTTTTATTATAAATAGTCGTTACAGAAGGTGGTAGCGAAGAAACACTAAATCCTAACTGAGTCTCAAATAAATATTTTGCATAATTTGCCACACAATCAGAACTTCCTCTTGCTACAGTAATAACTCTTTTAATGTTCTTTTCTTTAAGAGTTTTGACTATAGATTTAATGATATCTTTGTTAAGTTTAAGTTGATTGGCAACTTTTTCGAAACTACTACTAGCTTCTTGATGCATAAGCGTTTTTGTCATATTAATTGATAAAGTAAAAATTATAGGTAATCAATTATAGGCTTCTTTTTTTTATTTTTACAATAAAAACATCTATCAAATATAGACAATTGTTATTAATTTTTGATAAGAAAAATTCATGCCAGGTATGTAGTATACCAATCTAGTAAACTATGTTAAAATCCATCTCTACAATTTTATATAATAAGGTTAAAAATATGGTGGTTTTACTTATAATATCAATCTCTCTTCTAATATATCTACATGTTAAGCAAGTTAGCTTCAACCTTAGAACGATATTAGCACTAGTTACAGGAATTATTATTGGCATTGTTTACAATTGGACAAATAGTTATAGTAATAGTTTCATACAAATTAGTAATATTTTAGGTGATGGTTATATCTCTTTACTTAAAATGTTAATTATCCCTATTGTATTGACATCAATTATTCACTCAATAATAAACCTAAGAAACCATAAAAGCTCATATATAATAAAGCTTGCTACAAAAACAATCATAATTTTACTTGTTCTTACTGGCATAAGTGCTGCGATTGGCTCAACAGTTGCTATTTTAATGAAGCTTGGTCAAGGTATAGATCTTAGCTCAATGACTGCAGTAACCAAAGAAGCAAAATCAGCCACTCTATCTGAGAATATACTAAGCTTCTTACCAGATAATATTTTTCAACAAATGGATAAAAATAATGTTATTGCTGTTGTTATATTTGCTATATTAATTGGTTTCTCAATGCTTATAGCTCATCGTGAAGATAGTAAGCTAGCTGATCCATTTATAAATTTTATTGATTCTGCTTTTTTTGTAATCAAAAAACTAGCAAAGTTAGTTATTGCAACTACACCTTATGGAGTGCTAGGACTAATGATACAAATGAGTATTGAATTAGATAAAGGAAGTATATCTGCAGTTATTTCTTTTGTTTTAGCTTGTTATATAGCTATGTTTATAGTTTTACTTATGCATATAGCATTGCTTCTGATATTCGGTACAAATTTAGTAAAATTCTATAAAAGTATATGGAGAGCTTTACTTGTAGCTGCTACGTCTAGATCAAGTATGGGTACCCTACCACTATCTATAAATGGTCTTAACAGATATGGATTATCAGAGACTATTTCTACATTTGCACCTACTATGGGCACCACTATGGGTATGAATGGTTGTGCAGGAGTATTTCCTGCAATATTAGCAATTATGGCTATGTCTGCAACAGGTATGGATATAAATTTTGCAACAATACTTACTATATCTCTAATCTGCATGTTTGCTTCACTAGGTGTTTCTGGTATTCCTGGCACTGCGTATGTAGCCGCTGGCGTCGTATTTACATATTTTAATTTACCATGGGAAATTATTGGTTTAATACTAGGTGTAGACGCTCTTATTGATAGTTTTAGAACACCTCTAAATATACATGGAAGCATGACTACAGCAGTAATAGTAGATAAAACTACCAAAGCTTCTTAACACGCTAATATTTAATAAACTATTTAAGTACCACAAAAAGTAAATCTAACTTTCTCTTGCTCTAAAGGCTCTGACATATATTTCTTAGTGAACGCGTTGAGTTTATATGGTGCTTCAAGTGCTGTCACAAGACTTTGAAGAATACTAAAATTACCATTTTCTGCAAACTCAAGTGCTTTTTCAACTTGATGATTACGCGGAATTATTACTGGATTAGATTTCATCATACTTTCAAAATTGATATCGTAATTGACATATTTATCTAACCAATCTTTTAAGCCTTTATTCCGCAAGTAATCAAAATTATTATAGCTTAGATTATAGAACGTATTTGTATAATCTAACTTATGTTTAAACATATCAGTGAGCAAACCGGAAATAAGTTCATCATCATATTCACTATTGATACTAAAACCTATTTTACTAAGAAACATTTGTCTCCATTTTTGCTTATAAATTTCCGAATAACTTTGCAGTTTATCTTGAGCTAATTCAATAGCTTCATCCTCATCTGTTGAAATAAGTTTCAATAAACTTTCTGCTAGTCTTGCAATATTCCAGCCAGCAATTGATGCTTGATTAGCAAATGCATATCTTCCATCTCGATCTATTGAACTAAAAACAGTATCAGGATCATAAGTATCCATAAGTGCACAAGGTCCATAGTCAATAGTTTCGCCTGAAATAGTCATATTATCAGTATTCATAACCCCATGAATAAAACCTACTCTTTCCCATTGTGTTATTAAAGTTGTCTGTTTATCAATGACATAGTCAAGTAAGCTCAAAGCTTTATTATCAGCGTATGGAATATTATGTCTAACAATCGTATAGTCTAATAACTCTTGGCTATAACTCTCCCCAAGCATAGCTGCATACTGAAAAGTACCTACTCTAATGTGACTACTTGCAACTCTAAGAACTATTGCTCCTTGTTGTAATTTATTTCTTTGAATATTCTCACCTGTTGATATCACAGCTAAAATTCGGCTAGTAGGTATGCCTAGATTATGCATAGCTTCACTAACTATATATTCTCTAAGCATTGGCGCTAAAGCTGCTTTACCATCACCACCCCGAGAGAACTTAGTTAAGCCAGCTCCTTTTAGATGAAAATCAACCAGCTCCCCATTTGGTTTTTCATATTCACCAATTAAGATAGCTCGACCATCTCCTAACATTGTAAAATTACCAAACTGATGACCAGCATAAGCTTGTGAAATTGGCTTTATACTACTATACCCTAACAAATTTTTTAATAACTCTTGTGCTGATTTACCTTCTAAATCTAAGCCCAAATCCTTGGCTAAACAGTCATTTACAATCAGTAACTTTGCATTAGGATATCTGTATACTTTTTGTTGTGAATAAAACTCATTAGATAAGTCTGTATAACTATATTGGAAATCAATCATAAAATCTATACTTTACTATTTTAGTATAATTTTAGCAGAGTATAGATAATATCATAGCTTTTGAGGTAAAATAGATACCATAAGCGCTAGGATAAGGAGTCAAATAGTTATGGAATATCTCAAACTAGCAATAGTTGATTCTGAAAACTATAACAACTTCTCTCATATTTCTGAGGGTAATTTTGACAGAGTAATTGTCTTTACTAATCCACAAGAATTAGAAGCAAACTTCAATAAAACCCAAATCTACCATAACTTTGAACTTGTACCAATAATTTATGGTGAAGGCAACAAAGATAATATGGATGGTTATATTTGTGCTAAAGTTGGTGAATATGTCGAAAGATATCGTGATTTCCGTACTTACCTTAGCATCACAATTTTTAGTAATGATCGAATTTTTAGAGGTATTGCGTCATATTATACACGCAAAGGATTCAATATAGCTACTGCTGCTCCTAACCAATGCGACACTGGTAATAGTAATACTGATCCTAAAATACGTATCAAAAAATTCCTGTCTTGCCATGAAAGCGTTGTTAATAAAACATTCAAAAAACACTTTAATGAAACCAATCAAGATGCCTTCTATAGACTCATTAGAAGACATTTAGACAAAGATATACCTAGACAAATTACAGATCTTTTCGTTGAAAACAATATTGTATTCTTTTCAAATAAATCACGTAAGATTGGTATTGATGAATCTAAGTATAACCTTTTGTAATGTTTTAATAAGGTACTGGATATACGATTTTTATAATGCTAAAATATTGCAACTTTTTATTTACTAATCATTTTTTTAGAGTTAATTATGGAATATAGAAAATACATTTGTATCGTTTGTGGTTTAATTTATGATGAAGCTGAAGGTTGGCCAGAAGATGGTATTGAACCCGGTACTAGATGGGAAGATGTCCCTGAAGACTGGGAATGTCCTGACTGTGGTGTTGGTAAGGATGAGTTTGAACTATTAGAAGAATAATTTCTTAAATGGTCTCCTTGTTTCAAGAAATATCTTTTGAAAATAAAGATTTTATTGTAATGAGAGATGATCTAAATCACCCTATCTTCTCTGGCAATAAGGCTAGAAAATTAGCTTATCTTCTAAAAAACCCAGATAAATACTCTCACATCAAGACTATTGTATCTTTTGGCGGTAATCAATCTAATTTCATGCTGGCATTATCACAGCTAGCTAAGATCAAAGGCTGGGATTTCCATTATTGGATAAAACCACTACCAAAATTTCTTAAAAATGGTAAAAATGGTAACCTAAAGATAGCTCTAGAAAATGGCATGCAGTTATTTGAGACTACAAGCTCTCTAAACCTAGAAAGTATAAAAACAAATTACAATATAGGCAATAGCCTTTACTTCTTTGATCAAGGTGGTAGGAATACTCTCGCTGAAGAAGGCATAGCTGACTGTGCTAATGAAATTAAAAAGTACTGTCTAAAAAATGATATCGATAATTATAGTGTTGTTGTGGCATCTGGTACTGGCACAACTGCACTATATCTTGAAAAGTACTTACCAAACAAAGTCTACACTATTGCCTGTGTTGGTGATAATCAATACTTAAAAAAACAATTTAATGATATTGATAATGGTCTCAAACATCCTAAAATTCTCAATTTAAACTTTAAAACTCATTTTGGGCAATTAGATATCCAAAATTATGCAATATACCAAAAGCTTTTAGAGCAGACAGAAATTGAGTTTGAGCTACTATATGACCCTATAGCTTGGCGTGCATTATTAAATGAACATCATAAACTTACAAAGCCTATTATCTATATTCACTGTGGTGGAACTAGTGGCAACGAAACAATGATTGCTAGATATACAAGACTAACAAAATAACTTGTTAAATATACTGTGCTACTAATATTTTGTTTAATTGCTTTCTTAATTCAACAATATTTGTCTTCACAGATCTACATAGATTATATGTAGTATTAAGCTTCTCTGTTGTTGAATTACTAAACCTTATACTACTAAGATTCGCCCTTGGAGAACTTTCAATAGCTGTTAAGACTGTAGATTCTTGTAAATCTAGAGGCTCCTGTAATATTTTTACTATCTGTCGAGCATAGGCTTTGATTTGCTCAGTTTTCGAAGAAAAGTCATGCTCATGGTTGATATATTCAAACATTTTATAAGCTATAGACATTCTCATTTGCTCTTCGAGAAAGATATAAGCTAATTGATGTTCTATATTTTTACTCAACTTCTCATCACTACCAAACTCTAAAGACTTCCATTGGTTCAATAGAATATTCATCCTTTTAAGCTGAGTTTTTATGATGCGCATTCTTTGATGAAACCTATTTTTATTTTGCTGTATTAGCTTTTTGATTTCTTTAGGCTGATTTTTTGTAGATAGCTGTTTTATTGATTGCTCTAATTGATTTAGATTGTTTGTTATATCTGGAGCTGTATCAACAACTTCTATCAAATCTAAATCAGGCGCAACTTCAGATACAGTTAAATAACATTGTTTATAAATACCTAGAATATGATTATATTTTTCAAGAACTCCTGTTCTTAACTTCTCTATAGAATTAAATAAATAATCTTTTTTAGCATCTTCAAACTTAGAAACTGCTTTCAAATAATAAATTTTTCTACCAGATAATAATTCTATAAAAAGAGTTATAACATTACTTGCATCTTCTAAATCATACAAGTTATACATCCCTGCACTACTATAAATCTTAGACAAAAAGCCTATTTTCCTATCAAGGCCTTTCTTCAAATCTGAATATTTACCAACTAAAGCATTTTGAAACTTGATCCTTAAATCATCAGGAATACTCTGGTTACTATTTATTTGCTTATAGAAGCTTCTTAATTTACGCTTATTGCTCGGAGTGTCTATAGGAAAACCATTATCTCTATACAGGTATATGATCTCAGCAAACTCTGCCATTTCCTCATTAAAATGTAATTTAAATGCATAAAATATTTCTTTACTTGTTGGATGAGACTTAGCAAGAATCTCATAAGCAATTTTATTATCTCTTACCTGATCGGTTAGATTACTAAGAGTAAGCTTTTTAGACATATATAAACTTTGATATGATTCCTCAATTACAGATAGAAACTTATCTTGCATCAACTCTTTTTCACGGTGCTTGATAGAATCAAAAATTATTTTACTAATAAAACCTACTAAACCGACAAAAAACACATAAAAAGAAAAATATGCAACTGTAACTAGCGGAACTCCTTGACCATGACTTAAATAATACCCCAAAGTTATAGCTATAATCGTGACTGGTCCAGCTGCCCAAAGTATAGATAGTATCGCCGCTTTGACATCAGCACGATGAATCGATGATATTAGTTCACTAACATAGGTATTATTATACGAGTTTCTACTTTTAAATATTGCTTTTATTCTATTGAGCTGTAACAAAATACCCCAACTATAATTTGCTAATAAGTTTAGTTTATATTTTAACAAAACCATTCAGCAACCCCAAATTCATAAAAGATTATTTTGATATTGAAATTAGAAAACCAATTATCAAATCAAAGTATTTAATTTTTAGGTACTTTTAAACCTTATTAGTCTATAATTGTTGGTGATTTTATAAAAATAGGTAAAATTTAATGATTGAGAATTTAAGAAATATTGCGATTATCGCACACGTTGACCATGGTAAAACTACACTGGTTGATAAACTATTACAACAATCTGGTACACTAAACACTCGTGGCCCAGAAGTTGAAAGAGTCATGGACTCAAATGACATTGAGAAAGAAAGAGGGATTACAATCCTTGCAAAAAACACTGCTCTAAAATGGAATAACTACCGAATTAATATCGTAGATACTCCAGGCCATGCTGACTTCGGTGGTGAGGTTGAACGTGTATTATCTATGGTTGACTCAGTATTACTACTAGTTGATGCTGTTGATGGTCCTATGCCTCAAACAAGATTTGTAACAGAAAAAGCTTTTGCTCAAGGTTTAAAACCAATTGTGGTCATCAACAAAATCGATAGAGATGGTGCTCGCCCTGACTGGGTAGTAGATCAAGTATTTGATCTATTTGATAGATTGGGGGCTACTGATGAACAATTAGATTTTCCTATTATTTATGCTTCTGCTATCAATGGTTGGGCAACTAATGAGCTTGGCGAACAAAAAGAAGATATGACAGATCTTTTCAAGGCTATTGTTGAAAATGTTGAGCATCCAGCTGTTGATGAAAATGGTCCATTCCAAATGCAAATATCTTCCTTAGACTATTCTAACTTCACAGGTACTATTGGTATTGGTCGTATCCAAAGAGGTAAAGTCAAAACAAATACTCCTGTAACTATTGTTGGTAAAGATGGTAAAACTCGTAATGGTAGAGTATTACAAATATTAGGCTATATGGGTCTAGACAGAGTTGAAGTGCCTGAAGCTCAAGCTGGTGATATTGTATGTGTAACAGGTATGGAAGGTTTGAATATATCAGATACATTATGTAGCCCTGATAAAGTAGAAGCATTACCTGAGCTTTCTGTAGATGAGCCAACTATTAGTATGACTTTCCAAGTTAACAACTCTCCATTTGCTGGTAAAGAAGGTAAATATGTAACTTCTCGTCAAATTAAAGACCGTCTTGACAAAGAACTACTTACAAACGTAGCTCTAAGAGTTGAGCAACTTGATGATCCTGATAAATTTAAAGTATCTGGTCGTGGCGAGCTTCACCTTTCGATCTTACTTGAAAATATGCGCCGTGAAGGTTATGAGATTGCAGTATCTCGCCCACATGTAATCTTTAAAGATGTTGATGGCGAAAAACACGAACCTTATGAGCAAGCAATTATAGATATCGAAGAAGAGCATCAAGGTACTGTAATGGAAAGAATGGGCTTACGTCAAGGTGAGCTTAAAAATATGGAACCAGATGGTAAAGGTCGTGTAAAACTTGAATTTATAATACCATCTCGTGGTTTAATTGGTTTTTATACAGAATTTTTAACTATCACATCTGGCTCAGGTATTTTAAACAAAGTATTTGATCATTACGGACCTATGAAAAAGCAAACTCTTGAAACTCGTCAAAACGGTACTCTAGTTTCTATGCTATCAGGTAAAGCAGTAGCGTTTGCTCTTTGGAACCTTCAGGAGAGAGGTAAAATGTTTATCTCTCACGGTACAGATGTTTATGAGGGTATGATTATTGGTATTCATAGTAGAGATAACGACTTAGCGGTTAACCCTTGTAAAGGTAAACAGTTAACTAACGTTCGTGCCTCTGGTAAAGATGATGCTCTTACACTAGTTACTCCAATTAAACTAACTCTTGAGTATGCTCTTGAGTTTATCGAAGATGATGAGCTTGTTGAAATTACACCTGAATCAATCAGACTAAGAAAGAAACATCTAACAGAATCTGATCGTAAAAAAGCAGCTCGTGGAACTCTTTAATTTTATAAAATAATTATATATTTCTATATAAATCATATAATACATTCTAAAGTTAACTCCTAAATCACTTTTATAAAATTTAAATAATTTATAGGACTTTCTTATGAAACGATTAGATAATAAAATAGTATTAATAACAGGTGCTGCTAGAGGAATAGGTAAGGCAACTGCTGAACTCTTTTCAAATGAGGGAGCAACTGTGATTGTTTCAGATATAAACGACAGTTTAGGTAATCAAACGGTTAAAGATATTAACTCATCAAATTGTGAATATAAACACTTAGATGTTAGTATTGAAGGTAATTGGATAGAAGTTACTAACTATATTGAATCAAAGTTTGGCAGATTAGATATTTTAATTAATAATGCAGGTATTACCGGCTTTATTGAAAGTGCAGGTCCTCATAACCCTGAGGATTTAGATATGGATTCTTGGCAAAAGGTTCATTCTATAAATTCTAATGGTGTAGCCTTAGGGTGCAAATATGCTATTAAACTTATGAAAGAAAATGGCGGCAGTATAGTCAATATTTCTTCCCGCTCTGGACTTGTAGGTATACCTCAGGCTGTTGCATATGCTTCGAGTAAAGCATCTGTAAGAAATCATACTAAATCTGTTGCTTTATACTGTGCTGATATGAATTATGGGATTAGGTGTAACTCAATTCATCCAGGAGCTATATTAACGCCAATGTGGGATGAGATGCTGCCAAAAGATGAAGATCAAAAACAAGCAGCTATTAAAACTATTACTCAAGACATACCTTTAAAGAGAATGGGTAATGCAAAAGATGTAGCTTATGCTGCTTTATATCTAGCATCTGATGAATCAAAATATGTCACAGGGATTGAACTAAATGTAGATGGTGGAATACTTGCAGGAAGCTCTGCTGCACCAGAAGACAGAAAAAAGTAAAAAACCAATATTATTCCTATGCTTCTTAATAAATATATTGAACAAAAAGATTATGGTAACCCCAATGACATTCTGGAACAAAAAGAAGCTTTTTTAGTTAATTATACAAATGTGTTAACTAAAGTTGTTCTTAGAACAATCAACCCTTCTGATATTTTATCTTTATATGGTGAGGGTCAATACCGCTACAATCACTCTACTCCTAGAATTCCAGGTTTTGAAGCAGTTGGTATTGTTATAGGTTCAAAAAAACCAGAGTATAAAGTTGGTGATAGAGTTCTAATCATGACATCTGGTACTTGGCAAACATTTATAGATATTGAGCCACAACAATTACTAAAATTGCCTAAAAAAATACCTGATAATATTGCTGTACAATGTTATATAAATGGTTTAACAGCTTGGGTAATCCTGACTGAAGTAATAAACATTTCTAAAGACGACGTAGTCATAATAAATGCTGGCAATTCATCAATAGCTAAAATTTTTATTCAACTTTCGAAATGTTTAAATTATAAGATTATAGTTGTCACAAGCAGTAAAACCTCAAAAAGACTATATGATTATGGTGCTGACTTTGTAATAAACTCTAAATTATCTCTACAAGAGCAAATTATTAAAAATAATATACCTTTACCAAATATAGCCTTAGATGCTGTAGGAGGTCTTAATGGAGTCAGATTACTAGAAACAATTTCTAATAATGGAAGGTTTATAGTATATGGTTGTTTGTCCATGACCAATTACCCCAAGAAAGTATCTAATATTTTTTATGATAAAAAAATCATTCCTGAAAGATTTTTTTTGAAAGAGTGGGAAAAAAGAGTTGGAGCAATATTTCGTAATGCTAAACTTAATCAGTTTATCGAATATATAATTTGCTATAAACTAGACTTACCTGTTTATAAGAATATAAATTTAGATAACTTCAAGCTGGCATTTTATGAGATTGAAAATAGAAGACAAAATAATAAATATGGCAAAATTCTATTAAGTAGTTATTAATAACCCACTGCTAAAGCATTACCTCTACGTGGATCTGCTGCACCATAGACATATTGTCCATCAGACATTACAGACTCTGCAGCACCCATAGCAGCATAAGGAGTAACAGTGTTACCCATTTTTTTAAGTAGATTGATAGTATCCACAGATACACCCTGCTCTACACCAATTTCTTCTGGCCATAGTTGACTATGTATACGAGGATTGTTAACTGCTGATTGTAGATTCATATTATAGTCTATGATGTTTAAAATCACTTGTAATGTTGTTGTAATAATACGACTTCCACCTGGTGAACCTGTAGCTAAAAACGGCTTGCCATCTTTATCAAGAACAATTGTCGGGGTCATTGAGCTTAATGGTCGCTTATTTGGAGCAACTGTATTAGCTTCACCTTGAACTAAACCAAACACATTTGCCACGCCTACTTTTGCTGCAAAATCATCCATTTCATTATTTAACAATATACCAGTTCCTGGCACAACAATACCATTCCCATAAGAATAATTAAGCGTATAAGTATTAGACACCATATTGCCATCTTTATCAACTACACTAAATTGAGTAGTCTGAAGCTTTTCGCGATCTTCTGGATCAACTGTACTTATATCTTTACTCGGAATATGCTTATCTGTAGTGATTTTTTGAGCAATCTGTTTCGCATATTTTTTAGACAAGAATTTAGCCAAATCCATCTTAACAAAATCAGGATCTCCTAAATCAGAGTTTCTATCATTATAAGCATAGCTCATTGCATTACTCATAAGATTAATGGTTTTAGCGCTATTGTTACCATAGTCAGCTAATGGGAAGTTCTCTAGAATATTTAATAACTCTATCAGAATTACACCACCGGAGCTTGGTGGCGGCATAGAATATACTGTATAACCTCTATATGTACCTTTAAGTGGCTTCATTTCTTCGACATTGTAGTTTTTCAAATCTTGTAATGTGATTAAACCACCATTTTTAGCCATACTATCTGCTATCTTATGAGCAATATCTCCTTCATAGAAAGCTTTTTTACCTTGTTTTGCTATTAGTTTCAGACTATTTGCAAGTTCAGGCTGCTTTAAAATTTCTCCAACCTTATAAGCAGAACCATCTTTATGATAAAAAATCTTCATAGCTTCTGGTGATTTTTCAAGCCATGGTTTTGCAGTTATAAGCGACTGATTTAGGTCATAGCTTACCGGGATACCATCTTCAGCAAGCTTGATAGCTGGAGCAATAACTTGTGATAATTTCAATTTACCGTATTTTTGTTGAGCATCTACTAAACCAGCTACAGTACCTGGAACACCAGAAGCACTGTATGAGCCAGAAACCTTAGCATAATCAACATCTCCCTTGTCATTTAAAAACATATCTTTAGATGCTTTTGCAGGAGCTTTTTCACGGTAGTTTACAGCTATATTCTTATTGCCATCTTGTAAGTGGATAATCATAAAGCCACCACCACCAAGATTACCAGCTCTAGGTAATGTAACAGCCAAAGCAAAGCCAACCGCAACAGCTGCATCTACAGCATTGCCACCTTGTTTTAATATATCTAAACCAACCTGACTTGCTAAAGACTCTTGAGAAGAAACCATACCATGTGTTGCAACTACTGGTTGAGCAATTTGCATCTCTTCTTGAATAGGAATAAAATCATAACCTGTTGGTACTGGTGCAGCAATCAAAGCTAAATTTGGTAAAAAAATTACCATACACATCAAACTTACAAATAGTTTTTTCACTAATAAACCTCAGTAACTATTTTTCAAACATAATATATAAGATATCAAAAAACGATACCTTAAAAAAACTTTTTAAGCTAAACAAAAGATATTTTTTAAGACTTGTTTATAACTTAGACTAAACTTCAGTAACCTTATTTACACTAGCAAGACTACTTTTTAGAACTGGTGGAGTATTTTGATATGCCTGGACAAAACTTTCATCACTATAGGCAACTTCTGATTTAGTATTTTTGTTTTTAATACCTAAAACACTTAATATTGCTTGATCACTTTGAGGACTATCAAGTGATGGATCTTTTTGTTTAAGGACTTTTGCCATACCATAGTCATAGTTCTGGAGGTAGGCATTTCTCATAGCTGCATATGGATCTACCGATACTTCTTCTAAGTTTGAATATGCCGGTAAATAAGAGACTCCTTCATTGGTATAATATAATCCATATACACTATAGTTTACAGCATAGGCTGTAAATGTACCTACTCCTGGAGCCAAAAACAAATACGACAGAGGATTGAACATAGCATCTACGCCATCACTAACTCCCTCTATAGTACCAGGTCCAAAAACTGGCCAAACAATATATGGTGAAGCATATCCTTTCTTATACACTCCCCATTTATGAAGAGTAACTGCAAAATCCTGATGATAACGCATTGGCAATCCAAACCTACTACCAGCTACATCAAAAATACCTACTACCCCAAGAGTTGTATTTTCTAAAAATCTCATACTATCATCACCAGCATATCCCCATTCACCTTGAAAAAGATCATTCGCTACTCGACTAGGTTCAAAAAGATTTTGGAAAATATTGAATATACCCGTCTGTACAGCATCAGGCATAACATAATTATAAGCTTTTGCTACAGGTGTCAGATCCTCATATAACTCATTATTCCAATGAAACATCTCGCGATTATAGTTTTCATAAGGATCTCTATCATTAAGAGGTGTCTCCCATTTAACTGAACAACCTGATAGTACTATGATAGTAGCGAGTAACAAAATACTCTTTTTTATTTTTAATTTCATGAACTTATTAAATTGATTCCTAAAAATCTCACAATTATAGCTAATAATTGCTATATATACATACTGAAGTAGTATTTTATGAAAATTTTTGACCTTTCTTGAAGCTTCTAACCCAAAAACGCTCTACAGCAAGTGCTTCAAGTAACTTATCTGAACATTGCTGACTTTGATTTGTTATATATGATGTAATAATCTTAGCTGCTAATAATGATGAACATAAACCTTTTGAGCCAAATCCTGAAGATACATATAGACCTTGTTGATACTCAATATTTGGCATTTTTGATTTTGGATAGCCTTTAGACAGAGGCTTATAAAAAACTTGTTCAAAACTATTATAATCAGCAAGCCTACCAATAAGTGGTAAATGATCAGAAGTTACACATCTCGTAGCTACTCTTGAATTAATAATTTCAACATTATAATTTTTATTATCAAATATTTGCTTAATTTGATTAATATTAAAATTATTATCTTCTTGCCTTATATCTCCACTAGTATCATTATTATCTCGAAATGTTGCTCCAATAACTTGTAGATTATCTTTATAATTAGGGATTATATATCCTTTATCCATAATATTATTTGAGATATCAAAACATCTTTTGATAACTGTTAGCTGTCCTTGTGATGGGTATACCGGAATATTTTGCAGCAGAGAAATATTTTTAAATAATGGATACCCTCCAGCAAATATCACAATATCAAAATCTTCAGTAAAATTATTAAATTCTAATTGCCAAGTATTATTCTCTAATTTCTTAATATCCAAGAGCTCATTATTTAATTTTAATTTAGCAGTTGATAATTTAAGCCATAGCTGACAAATACTTTTAGGTACCACAGATAAAGCATTAGGGTAATATACAGCCATGTTATGAGTATCTTTGCCAAGTAATTGCGAAAGCTCTTGATGAGATATTAGTCTAGCTAAATCATCAGCTATCTCTCTTTTTGTAAAAATCTTATGATATCTATTTAGTTCTTTTTCATCACTTAATATTTGCAAGACACCCTGATTACAAATTTCTATATCATTACGATACTGATTTATAAACTCTAATAATATACTATATCCTAGTGTATGAAACTGATCTGAAAAATTGTTATCTGAAGTTAAATATGGTTCTAAAATTCCAGCGAAGTTTCCAGAAGCTTCTGTTGCAATATCAGAGTTTTTATCAAATATAGTTATATTAAAGTTAGATAGTGTACTTAATTCATAAGCTAATGAACATCCTGCTAGTCCAGCTCCTATTACTGCTATTTTCTTATTCATATAAATTCTCGTAATTATATTTATCCAAATACCATTTAGCTGGATTATTTTGGATATATTCTCTGATTTTTGCTAACGATTCTTGATTTCTTATTATATGGTCATAAAAAGATCGTTGCCATTGAAATTCAATTAAGCCAAGGGCGTTACGAATTTGCTTAGTACAAATCTCTTTATAAGATTTTATAACTTGTGATAAATTAGATTTTTCATTTGTAGTGACAGCACATTGTGCTGTCATTGTTCCTTTAGCAAGATTATCAGATTGGACAGAACACTGTTCTGTCCCTACATTTATATTATAGTTTTGGATTATAATTATTGCGTGAATATGATTAGGCATAACTATAAATTCATCTAAAAACACATCATTATAAAATTGAGGAATATTCTTTAATCTATCAAAAGCTATGACACCACAATCATTCAAAACCATCTTGCCATGATTAGATATTTCACCAAAATAATTGACTCTATCTTTTGTGCAAATGGTTACAAAATAATAACTGTTTTGTGAATAATCAAAACTTTCTAGACGATTATATTTTCTTTGATTATGCTCTTTAAGCACCAAAACCTCTAATGCCTTCTCTTTTACGCTTTTGTTCTGCTCTTAGCATACGGGCTTGTTTTGGATCAATAGTTAGATTTCTGTATATCTCAATTCTATCTCTATCCTCAAGAACATGATCTAAATTGACTATTTGTCCATAGATACCAACTTTAAGATTTTCGATAATGTCTAATTCAGAATAAGCATCTAAGATTTTTGATTCAATAATAGCTTCTCTAACAGTCATAGAATCACCAGACTCAACATAAAAAGACTTCTGCTCATTAGGTAAAGCATAAATGACTTCTACTTTCACTATTTATAAACCTCTTCTGCACGTTTACAAAATGCTCCCAACATCTTATCTGCAAGCCCACGAAATACTGGACCAAGAGCCATTTCCACAAATTTATTTTCAAAGGTAAACTCCATGTCCAATGATACTTTACATGAATTTTCATCTTGAGGTTCAAATTTCCAATCACCTGTTAAACTTTTGAATGGTCCATTCATAAGATTTAAATGAATATGCTCATCTTTTACCATTGTATTATGTGTAGCAAAATCCAATTTCACAAATCCTGATTTGATTTTTAGAGATGCTTTTGCTTCTGTTTCCGTGTGTTCAAAAATCTCAATATCGTAGCACATCGGCAAAAATTCAGGATAGCTTTTAATATCATTTACAAGATCATACATTTGTGAAGCAGTATAATTAACAATTGCAGATTTATTAACTTTATTCATTTATTTAATCTTTTGTGTTTTGCTGATAATATATAGCGTTACATTGTATATCTTTTACAAAAAATAATAAAGTTATGAGTAAACATAAGGTTTCTCCAGCAACTATTGCTAGGAATAAAAAAGCCTTCCATGATTATACTATTCTCGAGAAATTTGAAGCTGGAGTAGTACTACAAGGATGGGAAGTAAAAAGTATCAGAGCTGGTAAAGTACAGATGACAGATAGTCATGTGCATATCAAGCGTGGTGAAGCTTGGCTTTTTAATTGTCTAATAACTCCTCTATTATCAGCATCTACTCATGTTGTAGCTGATGCTTCAGCAAATCGTAAACTATTACTTAATCGCCGTGAAATAGATAAAATCATGGGACGAATTGAGCAAAAGGGATTTACATGTGTGCCTTTGGCTATGTATTGGAAAGGTCCTCGTGTAAAAGTTGAAATAGCTCTTGCTCAGGGTAAAAAAGTTCACGACAAGCGTCAGGCTCAAAAAGATAAAGATTGGGCTCGCGAAAAAGATAGAATCTTTAAGAAGGCGCATAGATAAAATGACTGAAATAAAAATAAGCAAAACTGAAAAAAAATTACGCCACTATATTACTAAGGCTATAGCTGATTATAAGCTTATCGAAAAAGGTGATAAGGTTATGCTATGTCTATCAGGAGGTAAGGATTCTTTTGGATTATTAAAAGTTTTGCATGGTCTTGTCAAAGATGGAACTTATGATATTGATCTTCATGTGTATACATTAGATCAGTCTCAACCTGGTTGGGATGATAGTCAACTTAGAAAATATCTTGACGATCTAGGTATATCTTATGAGATTGAAACAAAAAACACTTATGGTGTTGTTATAGATAAGGTTCCAGAGGGTAAGACTTATTGTTCGTTATGCTCGAGACTTCGCCGTGGTAACATCTACAGATATGCAAAAGAGCATAAAATGGATAAAATCATTCTAGGACATCATCGCGATGATCTGATCGAATCATTGCTAATGTCGATACTTTATCAAGGACAAATCAAGTCTATGCCACCTAAGTATATAACTCAAGATGGTGAAAATACTGTAATTCGCCCAATGGTACTAGTTCAAGAGCGAGATCTTATCGAATTTGCTAAAGAAGAGCAGTTTCCGATAATCCCTTGTAACCTATGTGGATCACAAGAAAATCTTAAAAGAAAAAAGGTTAAAAAACTTATCCAAGATCTAGCACATGAAAATCCAAAAGTACCTAGTAACATCTTAAATTCGCTTTCAAATGTATTACCTAGTCATTTGATGGATAGAGATTTACTTAATATCATACAAAACTAAATTTGCAAGTTCCTCTATCTATTCTATCATTCTGAACTAGTTTCAATCTCAATAAAATAAATACTTATCATAATATCGAGTTTTGAATTAATTAACATATATAATCACAGTACATTAGCAGTTAGTAGTCCATAAAACAAATTATTAGAAAATAAAATTAATACTATTCGCCATACTACTGCTCCGACCATAGTATCCATTAACAGAGTAGAGATGTTATCAATATCATTTAGATCCTATAGTCAAGCCATAGGATGACATCATTTTTTCATTATGTCATTCCAAAATATTACAAAATAGAGTGATATTTTATATCTATAGAACTAACCCACATTATGAGAAAAATTAGAAATTTTAAATGTATTTTGACATGTACTTTGGTTAGCATTTGGTGCATTAGCTAGCAAAGCAGACAAATCTTTTTGGCTTGGCTCATCAGCATTTTTAGGTAATGATATATACACATCAACTAGCATACCATCTTTACAATTTAGATATACTTTATTACTAGTACCAGCCCCAAAACTTTGATTAAAAGCATTATCAAACTGTTCAATAGTTATATCTTTACCAATATTTTGGCTAAATAACTGCTCTAATTTCGAATCATTTATTTGATTTACAAAAGTAGCTGCTTGAGTATAGTATTGGTTTTGATCATGTAATTGACAAGTTCCATGCTTATACCATTCATGGCGTTGTAAACATGAAGAGTCATTATATCCTGGCATCACACTATGCAGCAACTCCATGGTTTTATCATCTAAATTTAATGGCGCATAATTACAAAAATCAGATTGTTTCTGAGCATCACAAAAACCATAATTAGTACCACAAGTATCTTGATTTGGCCAAAATCCATGTAGCGAAAAACTCTTAGCCGCTGCACTATCTACAGGTAGATTTTTACACTCTTGCTTTCCAGCACTGAAGCCATAAGTCTCACAAAATGCAGGCTGCCAACTTAGAGCTAATACATAGCTATCAGCAAGTCCAGGCTCCTGGACACATTGTTTAGCAGGAGTATCACCTCCTTCTTCAATATCTGCGATACCGCAACTACTACTTACCCAGCGCAACTGGCTTTCACTAGCATTTGAAATAAATACTCTAAACCAATCAGGATTAGTATCTTTATTTTTTTCCTGAATAGAGTAAATTTGCCCTGCAATTACATAAGTATTATCAGGGTTAGTCATTTTGTTTTTTGATATATATGCTTGACACGATGACTCTGCTGTAAATGTACCTTTAGCAGGCACTGCGTACACTGATGTAGTAATTAATGCCAAAAGGACAATCACTAATATACGAATTATTATTTTCATATAAGTAAATTTTTGGTTAACTTCAAATAGTAATTATAACTTAATTAGAAGTATTTCGAGAAACTAACTTTTGACAAATTTGTTCTAATGAAATACCTTTCTCTCTCAGTAAAACTAATAAATGAAATAATAAGTCCGCTGTTTCAGATATTAGCTCATCTTCTGAATCTTGCTTCATTGCAGCAATCACAACTTCTACACCTTCTTCGCCAACTTTTTGAGCTATTCTAGGTAATCCTTTTTTAAATAAACTACTCAAATAGCTATTCTCAGGTAAATAGTCTTTTCTTTCAGCAATTAATTTTTCTAATTTATCTATTATATACAAAGAGCTATTTTCTTCATTTTTAGTAAAACATGATTTACTACCAGTATGACAAGTTGGACCGTACGGTATAGCTTTTATAAGTATAGAGTCATTATCACAATCAACAGCTATATCTTTTAGCTCAAGAAAATTACCGCTTTCTTCGCCTTTAGTCCACAATCGCTTCTTACTACGACTATAGAAAGTCACTTTGCCGATTTCTAAAGTTTTCTCTAAAGATTCTTTACTCATATAGCCTAGCATTAAGACACTATTATCAATTGCTGATTGAATAATAGCTGGAACTAAATTATCCATTTTTTGCCAAGCTATAGACTCTATAATTTTGTTATCCATTTTGTATCCTATTTTACTACTCTTGTCGGTATATTATTTTTAAAAAGCTCTTGTTTTAATTCAGGTATCGCAATAATATCATCGTGAAATACACTTGCTGCCAAAGCACCATCTATATTGGTATGCTTAAATACATCGATAAAATGCTGAATCTCTCCAGCTCCACCAGAGGCAATAACAGGGATTGATACATTTGATTGGACTTCTCTAAGATGCTCTAGATCATAGCCACCTTTGACACCATCTTGATTCATACAATTAAGAACTATCTCTCCAGCACCACGAGACTCAACTTCTTTTGCCCAGCTAACAGGATCTAATAACGTCTGTACAGTCTTATCAGCACTACCTGTATATTGGCAAACTTTAAATTCACCATCAATAAATTTACTATCCACGCCAACTACCACACACTGTGTACCAAACTCATAAACTAACTCATCTATCAAATCAGGTCTAGCAAGCGCTGCTGAGTTGACAGATATCTTATCTGCTCCTTCATTTAATATTGCGCGAGCATTCTCTACAGACTTGATACCTCCAGCTACACAAAATGGAATATTTATCTTTTTAGCTATTTCTTGTATCCACTTGATAGAAAGCAGCTTATTATCAGGACTAGCTCCAATATCATAAAATACCAGCTCATCAGCTCCTGCATCTGAGTATTTCTGTGCTAGTTCAATAATATCGCCAATGATTCTATGATTTCTAAATTTTACACCTTTGACAACTACGCCACCTTTGACATCAAGACATGGAATTATTCTTTTTGTTAACATTCTAAAGCCTCTTGAAGTGTAAATTTATTCTCATATAGAGCTTTGCCTATAATAACACCATAAGTATTTTGCTCTTTTAGAATTTCTAAATCTTCTAAGCTACCAACACCACCAGAAGCCATGAATTGAATATCTGGATAAATAGATGAGTAGATTCTATATAGCTCAAAATTGGGACCTTGCAGCATACCATCTCGAGAAATATCAGTACATAAGACATACTCAAGACCATCACCAAGATAAGTTTGCAATATCTCATCTAAAGTTGTTGTGCTTGATTCTTGCCAGCCATGCGTTGCTATATAAGGTATTCCTTCTTTGATAAATACATCTAAAGCTAAAACTATCTTCTCAGCTCCATATCTCTCAAAAAACTTCTTTGTTAATGCTATATCCTTAACAGCTAAACTACCAACAACTACCCTATCAACCCCAATCTCTAAAAGCTTTTCAATAGTCTCAAAATCTTTGACACCTCCACCAACCTGTAGAGTCATATTACAGTTCTCTCTAATCTGCTGGATAGTCTCAAATTGACAAGTTTGGCCTTTTTTAGCACCATCTAAATCTACGACATGGATAAACTCTGCACCAGCTTGTTGATATGACTTTGCAACATCTTTTGGCTCAAGCTCATAAGTAGTAGTTTTATTGAAATCACCTTTTTCTAAACGAACACATTTGCCATTTATTAGATCTATCGCTGGAAATATATTCATTTACAAAGCTCCTTGTATAAAATTCTCTAAAATCTTCATGCCAACCCTACCGGATTTCTCAGGATGAAATTGTATTCCATAAAAATTATCTTTATTTACCATCGCAGTGAAATCATTTATATAGTCATTAGTAGCTATGCTAAATTGATTAAGCTCAGCATAAAAACTATGCACAAAATATACATAATCATCTTCTGCGATACCTTTAAATAAAAAATGATCCTTATTTATATTTTGTAAACTGTTCCAACCCATATGTGGAATGCTAAAACCTTGCGTTTTTTTAAAAGCTTTTACTTTTTCAGGAAAAATACCTAAACAATCTGTATTTCCTTCTTCAGAAAAACTATACATAATTTGCATTCCTAAGCAGATTCCTAATACTGGTTGCGTCAGTTGTGGGATAAGCTTATCTAAATTATATTTTTTTAGATTTGCCATTGCTGATTTAGCATGTCCTACACCAGGTAAAATTACGCAGTCTGACTTTTTGATAACTTCAGCATCATGTGTTAGGACTATTTCTTGCCCTAATTTCTCAAAAGCATATTTTATCGAAGCAAAATTACTCCCACAACAATCTATTATCGCTATCATAATACTCCCTTTGAACTAGGAATCTCATCTATACCATTTTTGGCAATCGCTTGTTTGAGCACTTTTCCTAAGCCTTTAAAACACGCTTCTATCATATGATGAGTATTCTCACCTGTTACTTTAATATGTAGTGTTGCTTTTAGACCTTCAGCAAAAGATACAAAGAAATGCTTTACTAATTCTACTGATAAATCTCCAACCATTTCTCGATCAAAACTTGCCTCAAATGAGCAGTAATTTCTACCGCTTAAATCTAGAGCAATCTCAACTAAAGCTTCATCCATTGGTAATAAGAAACCATAACGATTAATACCATACTTATCACCAAGAGCTTGAGCAATTGCTTGTGAAAGAGTAATCGCAACATCCTCAACACAATGATGATCATCGATATGAAGATCGCCTTTTGCCTGAATTACCGCACTAATACCTGCGTGTTTTACAATCTGATCAAGCATATGATCAAAAAACCCAAGACCCGTATCTATTTCTCGAGTTCCGGGAACATCTAGATTAACTTTTACAATAATATCAGTTTCATTAGTTACACGCTTGATTTCAGCTACTCTAGGCTTATTTAATATTGCTGTAGTAATATCATCCCAAGATTGATAATTTCCAACACCAAATTGAATAGGATTGACTTTTATATTATGTGCTAATTGAACATCAGTTTCTCTATCACCTATCACATGGCTATCTTTTAGAGAGATCTTTTGCTCTACTAAATAGTCCATCAATAAACCAACTTTAGGTTTACGACAGTTACAATTTTCATGAGCGAAATGTGGACATATTAAGACATCCTCAAACTCTATCCCTTGAGACTTAAATACCTTCATCATCAAGTCATGTGGCGCATCAAAATCTTCTTGAGGAAAAGACTCAGTTCCTAATCCATCTTGATTTGATACCATAACAAGTTTAAAGCCTGCTTTTTGTAATTTTTTAAGAGCTTCAAAAACACCATCAAAAAACTCTAGTTTCTCAATACTATCGACCTGCTTATCTATAGGTGGCTCAACTATTAAAGTACCATCTCTATCAATGAATAAATATTTATTTTGTTTCATATTCGCTACTTAATTTTTGTAATACTTCGATTAATTTTTTATTTTCAGATACTGTCCCTATGCTAATTCTTAGAACTTTTTCATCATTGAAAAAATGAGCCATAGAACGGACTACTATTTTATTATCGATTAGTTTATTAAAGATACTCTCTCTAAATCTAACTAATATAAAATTAGCATCTGATGACCACAATTTATCAACAATCTTCATTTGTGATAATGCTTGATATAGATGTTCTCTTTGCTCTTTTACTTCAGTAATTTGACTAGCTATATTTGCTAAACTCTCATCATCAAGCATTGCTAATATAGTATTTTCTGTAGTTTTTGGGATTGGATACGGTGCTAATATTTTTCTCAACCAAGATATTCTATCTGAGTTAGTAATAACAGTCCCTAGCCTAAGACCTGCCATACCAAAAGATTTTGACAAGGTTCTTAGCACAACTAAATTTTCATATTTATTGATAATGCAAGAAACAGATTTTTCATTACTAAATTCAATATATGCCTCATCAACTACAACTACACACTTGCCAGCTAATTCACTTAAAATTTGTTCAATATCAGCTAATGATATAGATTTACCAGTAGGATTATTAGGAGTACATAAAAATAGTAATTTACAGTTATCAGGAATACTCACTAAAAGCTCTGTAACATTAATTTCAAAGTTATTTTCTTCTTTTAGCTTAAGAGTCTTATAATTAACACCTTGTAATTGAGCAGCTATTTTATACATTCCAAAAGTAGGCTCAACTGCAAAAGCTGAATCTTTTTGATACTCACAATATAATCTAAATAACAGATCAATCCCCTCATCACTACCTCGAGTAACTAATAGATTGCTTGCATCAACATTATATATTTTTGCTAATTTCTCCACTAATTTCCTTGGTTGTGGTTCAGGATAGCGATTATATAGATATTCATCATTATATGGTGATTCATTAGCATTTAACCAAATATCTCCATCTAATTTTAAGGAGCGTGCAGATGAATATGCACTAAATTTTTGTAAATCTTTACGAATAAGACTTTCTGTAGTTTGATTTTGCATAATGTTATAAACTCTCCAAACGAATAGCTATTGCGTTTTCATGAGCTTTGAGACCCTCTATATCAGCTAATCTCATTGCTATTTGACCTATGTTTTTTATACCTTGCTTAGATACATTTTGAATACTTATAGCTTTCATAAAATCTATAGTTGCTAAACCGCTATAGGCTTTTGCATATCCATAAGTAGGTAGTACATGATTTGACCCAGTAATATAATCACCTAATGCTTCAGCCGCCCAAGGACCTACGAATACAGCACCTGAATTTTGAATACTATCAATATAATTATATGCATTTTCAATATTTAAAATAAGGTGCTCAGAAGCATACTCATTAGCTATATTAATTGCTTGGCTAAGTGTATCTACAACAATAATTGCACTATTTTCTAAAGATTTTTCAATGATAGCTTTTCTTTGGGCTGTACTAGTTTGCTTAGAAACTTCATCTCTAACCTTATCTGCTAAAATTTGACTAGTTGTGATTAATAAAGCTTGTGAATCTGTGCCATGCTCAGCTTGAGCTAACAAATCTGCAGCAACAAATCTAGGATCTGCGCTCTCATCAGCAACTACTAAAACCTCTGAAGGTCCAGCAGGTAGATCAATAGCAGCACCTTGACTATCATTAGATACTTGCTGTTTTGCCTCTGTAACCCAAGAATTTCCAGGACCATAAATTTTATTAACTTTAGGTACAGTTTCTGTACCATAAGCTAGAGCAGCTATAGCTTGAGCTCCTCCTAGTTTATAAATCTTTGAAACCTTACAAATATCAGCTGCTATTAAAATTAATGGATGAACATTACCATTTTTATCACAAGGTGTGGTCACATAAGTTTCTTTACAACCTGCGATTTGTGCTGGAGCTGCTAGCATTATTAGCGTAGAAACTAAAGGAGCTGAACCACTAGGTACGTATAAACCAACTTTTTCAATAGGCCTATAAACTTTTTTACAAACTACCCCATCATTAGTATCACAAACAGTTGTTTTTGGCTTCATTACTTTATGATAATTAGATATACGAGCTATAGAATTCTTAACTAACTCGATATCATCTGGCGAGGCTAGTGAGTAAGCTTCTTTAATCTCATCTGCTGAGACTTCAATATTATCTAAATCAACACTATCAAATTTAAAAGTAAATTCAAAAAGTGCTTTATCACCGTTCTGCTTAACTTCATTTAAAATATCTCTAACACCTGCAACTAAGCTAGCTTTATTAGCAGAAACTGGGCGAGACAGAAGCTCTACTTGCTTAGTAGTGCTAAGCTCTTGCCAATTATATATTTCAATCATTGTCGCTACTTACTCCAACATCTTCTCAATTGGTAAAACTAATATAGAACTAGCACCAGCTTCTTTTAACTTCTCTAAAGTTCCCCAGAAAACTCCCTCTTTGGTAACCAAATGTATCGCAACTTTAGTATCCCCATATAAAGGCATTATAGTTTGACCTTCATGTCCAGGTAGAATATGAGCAATCGTATCTATCGAATCTTTATCTATGTGAAACATAATATATTTACGCTCTTGAGCATGCTTTACACCCTCAATTCGTCTAAGTAATAATTGATAATATTCTTCTAATTCATCTCCAAAATTTTCATTTGAGCGAATTAAAATAGCTTGGCTTTTCATTATTGTATGAATTTCTTTAAGATTATTCTCTTCTAGAGTTCGACCAGTAGAAACCAAGTCACATATTGAGCTAGACATCTGAAGATTCGGAGCTATCTCAACTGATCCTGAAATAGATAGAGGATCTAGATTTAAATTATTCTCATCTGAAAATTTCTGTACTAGATAAGGATATGATGTTGCGATACGAGTATTCTTAAGTGTATTAATATCATCGCTAGCATCATTAGGAACTGCTATAGATAATCTACAATATCCAAACCCTAATTTCTTAGTTTTGATAATATCATTCTTTTTACTGGTATCTTTTATACTTAGTAAGTACTCTTCTAAAACATTCTCACCCACTATCCCAAAATCACATACATTGCCATTAACTAGAGTTGGAATATCATCATCTCTCACAAAAAGAAAATCAATTGGAGCATTTATTGAATGGCATAACAAGTTACTTTTACTTGAGAACTCTACTTTAATACCTATTTTGTTGAATAATTCCATAGAATTGTCATATAGTCTACCTTTTTTTTGTACAGCTACTCTTAATCTTTCTCTCATTTTAGCTCTCTCTATTAGTTTTATTATAGATAGTATTGTAACCATTAGTCCCGTAACTAAGACATCTTGCAACTCTGCTAATAGTTGTAAGGCTAACTCCTGTTTCAGCATGTATCTGCCTATAAGGCTTATCTTTTTTTAGCTCTTTAACTACTCTCCAACGTGCAGCCATTGCCATCAAATCTACAGGCGTACATAAATCTTCTAAAAAAAGCTTAGCTTCTTCGACAGAATCAAAGTTTGTAAAGACCTCGTAAAGATCATGCAGATTTTCTTCATTATTTTTTATTTCAGACATCTATTATTCAATTAAATAATGTATTAATGTACTATCATAGTAGTACATAAGAACAGCAAATACAAACAAAAATATTGGCTAATATAATATATTTACTAATTAGAGAAAAATATTACAGAAATAAGGGCTTTACTCTTCTAACTCGATGCCTTTAGTCTCAGGCATAGTTGCTATGATAATAACTATAATTATAGAAGCTATTAGAGCATAAAAACTAGGAGCAACATTACCGAAATACATAACTAACGCTGCTGATACCATTGGTACAGTTCCTCCTAACAATGCATTACTTATATTATATCCAGTTGCTACACCACTAAATCTTAGATGTGTTGGAAATAGCTCATTGATTGTGACTACAAATGTCGCTGTAGCTGCTGATATTAATAACATTATCACAGTCATAACTAATGTTATAACAATTTGTGAATCTGTATTAGTCATAATATAAAATGCGGGTATTATTAAAACTCCAATCCCAATACAAGATATTAATAATACTTTTTTTCTACCAATTTTATCTGATAGTCCACCCCATATTGGAGCTGTTGTAAAATAGAAAAAAGCTGCAATCATAGACATCAGCATTGCTGTGTGTACAGAATAACCCAAATCACTTTTTAGGAATGTTGGTATAAAGCCAGAAACCATATAGTATACAATTCCTAAATAGCCTGCTAAAGCAAACACAATAAAGATTTGATAAGGATATTCTTTAACTGCAGAGACTACAGGAGTATCATCTAACATCCCATCTTCTTTTGATTTAAGATACTCAGGAGACTCATCTGATGCAAACTGAAGTACCAAAACAACAATAGCTAGTATCGCCCCAACAATAAAACAAATTCTCCAACCATAAACATGCATCTGATCAGAATTTAAAAAACTTGTTAAGATATAGACTATAAATGTACCTAAAAAGACACCTAAGCCTGAGAAAAACGTACCAAAAGCAGTAATCAACCCACGCTTACTATCGGGTGCACCTTCACTTAATACTGCAAGTACACCATTATATTCACCACCTATTGAGAAACCTTGAATCATTCTAGCCAGGAGAATAATTATCACAGATGCAATTCCCAAACTTCCATAACACGGAGTAAAAGCTATCATAGCAGTAGATATAAACATCAGCGCCACAGTAAATATTAATACATGCTTACGCCCTTTTTTGTCCCCGAGATTACCAAAGAAAATCCCGCCTATGGGTCTCATCAAATATCCAGCAGCAAACAATCCAAATGTTTTTAATATAGCAACAGAAGAATTATTATCCGGAAAAAATGTTGCAGAGATATAAATAGTTACATACGTAAATAGAGCAAAATCAAAATACTCTACAGTTGTTGCAAAACCTGCAAATATTATATTTTTGGGAGATACCTTTTTTTGCATTTCATCAATTTTGAATTTATTTTTAACTATTATGATGAATAATAATTTAATTTGCAAAAATACTCTTATATCATTGTTTTATAAAAACTTTTTTATTTACTATAAAAATGAGATATATAAATATAAAGCTTGCAACTATTATACTTGCTATAATCGGTATGTTGAGTCCAGGCTTTGCTAACAAAAGTACTAGTTCAAGCATTGCAAGCATTAGTCTAAAGCAAAAAGCTATTGAAAATGTTCAATACAGTATCTTTAACCAAAAAGCCGCAGATACATATTTGCATAATGCTATAAATGCTCTTGAATTAGCTATGAAGCAAACTGATCCTGATAGCAAAGAGCTCCTACAATTAGGTTTATCATTGTTTTCTCTTCAGATTGAAACAAAAGAATATAACCAAGCTGGTGAAACTCTGGATATGCTGGTAGAAAATTTCCCTGACAACCCTATTGTACAAATATATGACTCAGCATATTCATATATTTTTGATTTTAGTAATTTTAGAAAAACATTTGCTAAACTAGAAACATCTAAATGGCCTGAAATGCCAGTATATATAAATGCCTTTGATATTATCAAAAGAAGCTTTAATTTACATATAAATACTAACGCCAACCAAATACAACTTACACGAAATTCTATACCTGTAATTGTAATTTTAGGATCTCCGTTAAACTCTAATGCAAGTATGAATGAATATTTAGTAAGAAGGCTATTCAAAGGGTTAGATGCATACTATAGGTTTTCAAATGCAAGAATTATAGTCAGCGGTGGTCGAGTTACAGGAGGTAAAACAGAATCTTATCAAATGAGACAATGGCTAGTTAATAGTGGTGTACCCTTAGATAAAATCATACTAGAAGACCAATCTTTTAATATGGTTTGGCAAGGAGTCAATACTTTTTCAACAATAAAAAATATGAACCCTAAACCTACTGATATTATTTTAGTTGATTCAACAGCGAATATTAGAAGAGCTAGTGCTATATTTAAACAGGAAGCATTTGACAACAATATGCTGGATATAAAGATTCATAATTTAGCCTCAGAGACTAAAGGATATAACATAATGTATCCTCTTACAGATTATGAAAAAGTAATGATTATCAAAGATACTCTTAGAGCCGCTGGAATATGGGAAATGCCAGGAATGATTTTTTAAATCTTATAAAGAGATTTAATTTATGGTAATTTTTTTATATTATCTTGTAATATTTTTTAACAAAACCTAAATATGAAAGTCTCAAAAAAAATTATCCTAAGCTTAATAATTATAATTTCACCTATCTTATCATTTGCAGATCGATCAAATAACTTCAATCTTGATATCCTGAATAACCAACAAACTGCAATAGCAAATATTCAGTATGATTTGAGTGTTTCGACTGATGATAAAAATGATGGCTCTATTACTCAAAGAGGCGACCTACAAGGCTCAATTAACTCTTTAAAAAGTGCTCTTAAAGAATCTAAGCCCAATAGTTATATCAGTACACAGCTTACCCTTGCATTAGCATCTTTAGAAATATCTAATAATTCAGTAAATGATGCCAGAAAAACATTAAGCTCTCTTGGCACTATAAAATCTTATAATAACCCGATATTACAGATATTCTTAACCGCATATTCTTTAATTTGGAACCCTAATAATTTTGATCAAAATATTACTATTCTTAAAGAATCTAGATGGTCAAAAATGCCTCGCTTTATACAAGCAATACAAACTGCTAAAACTAACTTCAAATTAGGCATAAACTCAAAATTAGATCAGTTAAAAAACATTGATCAAAATTCTTTAGCAATAGTTACATTAGGATATTCATTAAATGATGACGGCACCATGAGCAATATATTAGTTGATAGACTAAAAATAACTCTATCAGCATATAAAAAATACCCTAATGCGATAATCATAGTATCAGGTGGCGTTGCTCACGAAGGTGTAACAGAATCATATCAAATGAAACAATGGTTAATTAAGCATGGTGTTTCTGCACAAAGCATAATACAAGAGGATCAATCAACTAGCACTGTCACCAATGCCATTAATACGATAAATATAATCAAAAAAATAAATAGACCTGTTAAAAATATTCTACTAATAAGCTCTGACTCTCACATTCGTAGAGCAAACTCTATTTTTGAGCAAGAAATTTACAATGCTAAATTACCTATCAAAATGTCTAATATAACTGCTAGAACAAATTATGATATTGATAAACCAGCACAGCAACAAGAAAAAATACTAATAATCAAAGATACTCTTAGAACAGCTGGAATATGGCAAATGCCAGGTATGGTTTTCTAGTCATTACCTTCAAATTCATCTATAAACTTCTGAGCTGCAGCAATTCTTTCTTTACATAACTGATAACTTTTTGAGGCTTGTTCTAGCATTGGTGCTAATTCATCTAACAGAGCAGGATTATCTTGTTGCTCTTGAAGTTTTTCATTAATCTCTTCTAATATTTGATAATTTTTTGCAAATTTTTTACTTTGAGTTGCCATTTTCTTTCACCTCTACTTGTATATTTCCATCGGCATAAACTATCTCTAAATCTGAGTATGCTTGTGCTTGTTTTTGAGTTGTTATATATTTGCCATCTGTTGTCTTTGTCAAGCTAAAGCCTCTTTTAAGAGTTGGCTCTATTGATACAGATAATATCTGCTTATAAAGAGATTCGCTTGTTTGATTATAGTATTTTAAAATATTTCGAGCTGTATTAGTTGACTGATTATATGAATTATAAATGTTATTTTCATAACTTCTTATCAAGCTTTTTGAGCTTGATAATATATTTTCATGCATAGTATTCACGGTTTTATCATATAGCTTAGTAACTCCCCTTGCTATAGAAGTAGATTCTTTATAGTTATGATCAACACTTTGATTCATTTGATAGAGATAATGTTCTATACGTGTTTTAAAATTATGATACAGATTATCTAATTGATGTTTATTTTGTTTAGCTAAATTTTTAGTAATTCTTACTATCGATTCATAATTATATTTAGCGTTTATTGCATTATCAATAATTGTATTCGCTATATAATTTATAACCTTAGATGGCGTATCAAATCTTTTTGTACATATCTCATCTAAAACTGTGCTATCTCTTTCATGTCCTATACCAACTAGCACGGGAATTTCACTATTACAAATACTTTCAGCTGGTAGTATATTATTAAACCAGTCAAGATCAGCCTGAGAACCCCCTCCTCGGATTAATACTATCGCATCATATTTATCAGCCATTGTTGCTATCTTAGAAAATGCTGTTGAGACACTTTTCGCACATTCTGCACCTTGCATCTTTGCTTCATATATATCAAAGTTACATAAACTTAAATCTTGTAATTTATCAGCCTCTTCAAAGAAATCTCCTTTACCTGCAGCCGTTATACTTGTGATTACTGCAACATTGGTAAAATCATCTGGCATATTAAGAACTTTATTTCTCTCTAAAATACCTTTTCCGGACAAGCTTTGTAGAATCTCAATTTTACGAGCTTGCCTATCACCAAGTGTAAAGGCAGGATCTATATCTATTATATTTAGACTAAGTCCAAAACTAGTATGATAATTTACACTTACCCTAAATAAGACTTTCATATCTGTTTTTAGAGTTTCTCCAGTAGCTTGACTAAATTTACTATGGATATAATCAACTTTATTTGCCCAACAGTTACATCTAATTTTAGCTATAGGAAATTTACTAACACCATCATGCTCTATAAGCTCACCATAGTAATGTTTACCAGATCTACGCCATTCAGATAGCTCTGCAACTACCCAAAAACCTTCATAGCCGAAACTCATTTCAATAGTACTTTTTATAAGCTCAAGAAACTCGCTTAACTTCAATGATTCTTGCATAATAGTATTAATTGGAAAGTTTAATTGAGATAAATTCTACACTTACGAAATTATTATACAACTGTTATCAAACTAGCTAACCTCGAGATCTAAAATATTTTTATTGCCTATCAAAAGTTGCCGTAATTTCATAAACATCAACACTCTCTTCATTAGCTACTCCCATAAAATGAGTATCAGGACTGAATATAAGCTGAAGAGGCTTATCTTTTAGATAAAATGCTTGAGATAAGACAAACCCATTAAATACTTGTATAGCCGATTCACTCATTATGGCTGTAACTTTATCGACATGCTCCACATCAATAAGGGAAGCATCAAAACCTCTTTGCAAAATAAGTTTATCTTCTATCGCATTTGTTTTAGCGTTAATCTCTCTAATATCAAAGCTATACTCATATGCTACTAGAAACATTTGTTTTTCATCATATGCATATATTTGATAAGGCTCTAGCTCCAGATTAACACTTGATGTAAGTCTCACTCCCACACCATTAAGTAAATACATTTTTAAGGCTCCTTGACTAAGTCCAGAATCACCATTTTTTAAAGCTACTACCATCCGTAGTGTTTTCTTGTCTTTATCTTTTAGTATTCCAAAATCCTTAATCGTATTACCTGGATAATCCACTAGTTTACTAGAGCGATTAATTGTGCCATCATTCAAAATATCATATTTATATATCTGCTCTTTAGATCTAACATAAACATAATCAAAGCCTGTATCAGCATAAAACTTAAATCCAAGTGGAATATAGCTCAAAGACTTAGAGTCCGTCTTATCTAAACTCCCATCATTCCCTATGTTAAATATAATTAAGGAGCCTTTATTACTATCTTCTTCGTGTGTCAATACATAAATTTTACTGTTAAACTTTTCAACAGCTATAATATTCTGGGTTATATGTTCACTTGATATCTGTGAGTTAACTCTACTTGATATAGGAGACACGCCATATTCAGAGATTATATGCTCTGAAAACAAATATAATCGGGATCCATTTTCAGAGATAATCGCTTTTAAGACTTTGCTACCAATATTAGTTTCACTATCAAAACAACTAGAAGATACAGCACTATTACTTATTGAATAGTTTAGCTTTATAGCACTACTGCAGTACTGTGTTCCTTCACGATATATTGAGTATAGTCTAGAGTTTTTTCCTTCTGACATAGCTAGTGTTTGAACATTAGGCTCATATACTGTACTTATATAACCTGGCTGAGCCTTATGATTATCTTTACTGGCACGAACAAAGCTAGCTTGAGTATTAGTACTAAAAAATGTTAACAATATGCTTATACAAAATATTTTTTTCACCATACTCATAAATTGTAATATCTACATAGTTTTATTAAGTAGTATTTGCAAGTATACATGACTATGAAAAATATTTAAGTTTATCTAAGTTATATATCAAACTAGAAGTTAGATAGCTATTGTAGACAAACTCATCTTTGACCAAAATAACAAAAAAATGCTATATTAAGCAAAATATTTTATAAAAAATAATGAATTTAGTAGTACTATGAATAAAACAAAAATAGGCTTTGCAAGTATAAATAATATAACTACAGAGGAAATAAATACTCTTGTCAAAATTATTAATGATGCCTATAGGAGTGCTGAAGGAGATCTATGGATAGATTCTGCAAAAAGAACAACTTTTAATGAATTAAAGACTCTAATTAATAATAATCAGATAATTATCGCAACAAATAATAATCAGATTATCGGCTCTGTAAAAGTCACAAGACTCTCAGAGAGTATAGCTGAACTTGGAATGCTTGCTACTGCCTTTAACCATAGGGGGCTTGGCATTGGTACTAAGCTTGTGAATGCTGCAGAAAATTGGGCAAAGAATAATGGCTTTAAAATAATGCAACTTGAACTACTTACCCCTAAACACTATATTAATCCAAGCAAAGAGGTTTTGAAAAGATGGTACACCAAATGTGGATACATACACCACTCTATAGAGCCATTTAAAAGCTTATTCCCTGATACATACCATCTATTAGCTGTAGAGTGCGACTTTAATATCTATCACAAGTCACTAGTCACTCCTTTAGACAAAATTTTATAACGTGCTAGTTACATCAAAAACTTTAACGTTTATCGACAAAGACTCTCCACCTCCTCCTCGGTAAATTGTTCCTGCTGTCGGCGTAGCATCAATATATGTTCTACCACATGCAATACGTACATGATCACTATTAACTTCACAACCATTTGTAGGGTCATATCCTATCCAGCCAATCCACGGTATATATACCTCCACCCATGCGTGCGTAGCGTCACTCATCTCAGTATTATTATAGTGACCACCATTAAATATATATCCTGAACGATATCGAGCAGGTATACCTAAAAGCCTTGCTAAACAAATAAACAGATTTGAAAAGTCTTGACAAACACCTTGCCTAGTAATATATACATCATAAGCAGTTGTGGCAAAATTAGTAGAGCCTGAGACGTATTTATATTCGTAATAGATTGTTTTATTAATATCATCTAGTACCGCCATAATATCACTATCATTCCTTTTGACAAAAGATACAGCATAATCCATCAACTCTTCAAGTTGAGTTTGTGGCAACTCTACAGACAATAGATATGGAGTCATCATCTGCCTCTGCCATGGCATCCATGAGATTGGCATAGTTGTACGAGAATTAATAGACCTTTTACGCACACTATGATCATTACTCACAGCAATTTTTGTCTTCATTTCTATTGTAAATTCTTTATAAGATTCTTTAGTTTTGAGAAACACAACGTCATTACCAAAAACATCAGTATATTCTTCTTTCTCGCAAGCAACTGATATTTTAAGATCATAATTGAGTATACGCTGTTTTGCATCTACAATTGGTTTCATACGAATATCATGTTTACTTAAATTCACTGGAAACTCATAACTGTATTTTGTAGTATGAATAATGTCTAAAACTCTTTCTGAGCTTTCAAAAACTTTATTCTCAACTGGAACATTTAATCGCTCAGGCTGGTATGTATGCCCTCCATAATTACTACTACTTTTATCACTATTCCATACAACACGACCATGAGAAACAGCTACCATTTGACCTGGCAATAATTTTCTCCATGTACCGTCAACGTTTGTATTATTTGAAAATATTGTATAAGTTCTAAGCTCATCTCCATACAAGCCTGTTGCTACATTCACATAACCAATATCTAAATTATTACTATTTGTCGGAGGGTAGAACTTTTTATAATAAATTGGATTAAAATCCTCCTTATCTTGATAAACTACTGTTATATCACCATTAGAAAGAACCAAGTTTACTTGACCAACCTCATTTATCTGCTTCAATAAGTCATAAACATAAAATAGATTATCGTCATTTAGCTCTCTAATATTTTTTTTTCTAAGTTGAGAAAGAATCCAGCATAATATATATTCTGAATCAGTTTTACCGACAGGTTCATAGTCAGAAAAGTTAAGGCATAACGTATTTTGATACATCCTATTTAAATCGCCGTTATGAACAATAGTCCACTCTTTACCTGCATGAGGTTTCATAAATGGCTGAAGATTTAAATCAGTTTTGTCAAACAAACTATGACTATAAATATGTCCAATAAAAGTGCTAGAACAAAAGTTTGGATTGTTGTCAAACAAAGCACGTAAAGCTTCTACATTTTCAACATGATTATCTTTCATAATCGATACAGCATTATGATTATCATGATACCATCCTATACCCCACATAAATTCTTGTAAGGTTGCGGTATCATCTGCTAAAAAGTTAATTCGTGGAGATATTGGGCAATCTGAAGATATAGCCAAGATATTACTAAACATTAAATATTTTTCCTTTTTTATTTCTACCCTTCTAACATTGCTACGTAGAAATCTACATCAGATATAAAGAATTCTTTTGAAATAATAGTTGTAAGTTGTGCCATTGAGTTTATCAGATATGTAATAAATTCATGATTTTTTTCTAGCAATGACTCAGTAGCATTACTTTCAAAGTATTTTATAATTTCCTCTACTTTTGTTCTAGATTGCATACCTATACCTGTCGAATGATATGACATCCTTTTTAACACAGCAAGACAATCATTTAAACAAAAAGTAACTGTTCTAGGATAATCATCTGATTTCAACAAGAACTCCGCTACATCTTTTCTGTTAACGTCAAAATCTGCTTTACGCATAAATGCGTCTTTTGACATTGTATTTAACAACATCTCCTGCCAATACTGTGATTCATCTGTAGTTTCATTCTTTGACGCGAGACTTATATGTCTATGATGATGTATATCACCTAATCTCAATGTAAAGTCAACTCTCTCAATAAGCATACCTAACTTCATAAAGTTATAAGTATCATTCCTTAGAATAAAATTATGATAAAAACCTATCCACAAGAAGCAAAACTTAATGATTTTTTTACAGAATTCATCTAGATTTACTACAGAAAATCTATGAGTTTCAGCTGAATTAATCCACAACCATAGCTCATTAATCTCCTCCCACATATCTGCAGCTATCAGATCTCTAATTATCCGAGCATTTTCACGTGCAGAAGATAATGATGAATATATCGAAGATGGATTTTCTTTATCCCAAATCAAAAACTCTTGTATCTTTCTTGCGTTAGACTTTGCACTGTAACCATATTTTTTAATAAATGCCTCTTTACCGCCTAATACCACTACTAAGGGATACCAAATATCTTCAGCATCACCATATATCTCAAGTTCGACGTTATATGCCACTTCAATAGCATTAGTTAACATCTGAACTCTTTCAATATTTCTACTTAACCAAAAACAATTTTCTGCTGTACGAGATATCATCATTTCTTATCTCTCCCTAAAACCCATGTATCTTTCGAACCACCACCTTGACTAGAATTCACAACATATGATCCTTCTTTAAGAGCTACTCTTGCAAGCCCTCCTGGTAGTATCCATGTATCTTTACCAGTAACTAAAAACGCTCTCAAATCCACCCTTCTTGGCAATACCTTACCATCGATAAATGTAGGACTTGTAGATAACTCTACTAATGGTTGAGCTATATATGCTCTCGGCTTTTCTTTTATTTTAGTAGCAAACTCTTGTAACTCCTCTGCACTAGCCTGTGGTCCAATAAGCATCCCGTAGCCTCCAGAACCATTAGCTTCTTTTACAACTAATTTATCAAGATTACTCAAAACGTAATTTCTATCATCTTCTTCACTACAAAAATATGTTTTAACTTGGGCTAATATTGGCTTTTCGTTAAGATAATATTCAATCATTTTGTGAACATACGGGTATATTGCTTTGTCATCAGCAATACCATTACCTACAGCATTTGCTAAAACTACATTACCAGCCTTATATGCCTCTATTATGCCAGGTACTCCAAGCATACTTTCAGGATTAAAGAATTCCGGATCTAAAAACTTATCATCTATTCTTCTATAAATTACAGTTACAAGCTTAGGTCCTTTAGTAGTTTTGAGATATACATGATTATTATGTACAAAAAGATCTGAACCTTGTACTAGCTTACATCCCATTTTACGTGCAAGATAGCTATGTTCAAAGTATGCTGAATTATATTGTCCCGGCGTTAAAACTACACTTAAACCTTTTTTACCGTCTACAACCGGAGAAATACTAGATAGTGCTTTTCTCAATTCAGTTGGATAATCCACTACTTTTTTGATATTAGCATTTGCAAATGCCTCAGGAAGTACTTTCATTAGAGAATTACGATTTTCTAATACATAAGAAACACCAGATGGAGTTCTTACATTATCTTCTAATACCATAAAACCACTTTCATCTTTTATAAGATCAAGTCCTGCAATATGGCAATATACACCATGTGGAGGCTTCACGCCTCTCATCTCGGGTAGATACTCTTCTGATGATTCTACAAGCTCTCTTGGTATCACACCATCTTTTAATATTTTTTGCTCGTCATATATGTCATTCAAAAAAGCATTTAGTGCTTTAAGACGTTGTTTTAATCCTTTCTCAAGCTCAGACCACTCTTTTTCAGAGATTATTCTGGGAATTAAATCAAATGGAAAGATCTTTTCTGTACCTTGAGTATCACTATAAACCGTAAAAGTAATTCCATTTTTTAGAAAAGAAGCATCTACAAACTTCTGCTTTTCGTATAAAGATTCTACACTTAACTCATCTATAGTTTTAATTGCCTGAGAAACATCACCACGCACATGACCTTCATTAGAAAAAATTTCATCATACACTCCAGGATAAGGAGCGTAACCTGAAAAAATACTATCATTAGACATATATGAGAGACCTCCAAATAAAATAATCTAACAAATTCATAGTATAATAAATACTTATTTTTGTATACAAAAAAATTACTTTTATATAAACAATACATTAAAGTTTAACTAATTTTCGCGCACTTGTAGTATAAAGACTACCTAGTTTCTATAAAACAATATCTCCTTATAATTGAAAAATATTAATATTGCTTTGACTACCAACACCTATGAAATTATTTGATAGAAATAAACTACTATCAGAAGTCTCATTTAGAAATAAGTTTGATAATAAATAACCCTCTTTTAAATCATAAACGACTACCGAGCTTGAATATACCACAGCAACAAGACTATTGTTTTGCAACAAACCTACAAAATTCCCATTAACCTTATATTCATCACCCAACAACTTTACGCTTTCATCAGTACCATTAATAAGCTTAGATTTAAAAGCTACTAAAACTTTACTCTGTCCACTGAACTTATCTTTGTATGTGACTATTTTCAGAGGTAAATCTTTATAAACTCTATTATTTGTTTGTCTCACTATACCACTTGAAAAATTATATGTATTAACAAAACCTATTTCTAAACCTTCATTACCAGAATGACCAACCAGCAAAACTTTGCTTTCAGTAGAGCTTTCAGTTATTACAGAAAAATCAGATATTTCTCCAGAAGGTATAGTTATTATTTTTTCATTTTTAATCACTTTTCCATTTCTTAAAAAACTATAAAAATAAATGCTTTTATTACTTTGTATATATACACTTTCAATACTGTTAAACACTATTTTTTTAGGCTTATACCTCAATACGGTAATATTAAGCTCATCTAATGATCCATCTGTATTAACTCTATAAATTATTAATTTACCTTTTTGACTTTTGTCACTTGCAGTTAACAAATATAAATATTTTCCTTCATCTACTAATTTAGCATCTACAATTTTTTGTATAAATCGCTTTCTAAAAATTTGTCCTTTTATTCGATCTGTAATAGGAGAAATGTTGTAAGCAACTATATTATAATTTGATAATATATAAAAAGTTTTTCCGAAATTATCCAAAATTATTTTATTAACTTTATTGCCAACAACATATTGATTACCAAAACAGCTTGTTGTTGAACCAGTATTATTAATTGAATATGAAACCTTTGTAACACTGAGACAATAATTATCACTTGGTCTAAATATTGAGAATAGTTTTGTGCTATCACTAGTAATAGCTGTTGCTTGTATATTTGGCTCAGCTAGAGATGTGATATATCCAGGTTGAACTATATGATTATCTTTAGCAATTTTTACATAATACGCTTCAGAAAATTGTGAAAAAAACAAAATCACAAAAGTAACGAATATATTTTTCATTCTTGGATACCATAATAGAATATTTGATAGTAAAGTAAGTAGAGCATATATAGATACATAGATATGATCATTTAGCTCTATTTAGACAACTATATTTGAGAAATATTAATATTATTCTCATCTCCAAAGCCTATGAAATCTTTGGATATAAACGAACTATTCTCATTAATATCCTTTAAGAACAACTCACTGAGTAAACTATTTTGTCTTAAATCATAAGTTACTACAGACCCAGAAAAGATAGCTTCAACAAGATTATCATGTTGCAACAATTTCAAAAAGCTACCGTCTATTTTATACTCATCAACATCTTCAAAATATGTATTATTAAGGTTAGCCACTATATACTTATGGTCAAAAGCTATTAATACCTTCCCATGACTACTTCCCTTATCTATATATGATGCTATTGCACTGGGTATATCATCATATTTCTCCTGGTATAGCAATCTTGAAGAACCGTTAGAAACTTTATATACCTCAACTATACCTTGCTCTCCTGACTCATTATCTTGTGTCGCTAATATCACTTTACTTTCAGTACTATTTTCATTTAATACTGAAAAATCGATTATTTCACCAGAGGGTATAGTAATTATCTCTTCTTGCTTTTTGATCTTACCATCCGACATAAGATTATAGCTATAGATACTTTTATCACTTTGAATATATACATCATTGCTATCATCAAATATAATTTTCTTAGGCTTAAAACTCAGTGGCATTATTTTTATTTTCTTTAAAGTCCCTACAGGATTAACTTCATAAACAAAAAGCTTACCACTTTCATTTGTGTAGCTAGCTGTCACAAGATAAAAATACTTTTCTTTATCTACTAATTTGGCATCTATAATCTGTTGCGGATATTTCTGAGTATAAAACTTTGGACCAACAATGTTCTTATTCTTATTTATAGTATATCCAAGGACTGCACTATCAGATAATGTATAAAAAGCTTTTCCATTATCTGTTAGGATTATTTTTTTGACTTTGTTACCTACAATATATTGATTATCGAAGCAACTAGTAAATGAATTTGCATTATTTATCGAAGCAGCTAATTTTGTAATATTAAGACAGTAACTACCGTATGGCCTAAAGACTGAAAATAACTCTGTTCCATCCTTATTTACACTTGCTGTCTGAGTATTTTTTTCTTTAATAGTTGCAATATAACCAGGCTGAGAAACATGATTGTCTTTAACAATTTTTACAATATATGCTTGAGAACTTTGTAGTAAAAAGAATCCCAAAAAAGCAAGAACCGCATTTTTCATAATTAAATTTACAAGATACTTAAATTTAATAAATTATAACATAGGTGAATATTATTGCTTTTATCAGTTTTTGACACCTATTATCAAAAATTAAATATCACTAACTTTTCAGATCATATTATTTTTGATGATTTTTTATAAAAACTTATTCCTAATTTCTTATATAAAAAAATTGCAAACAAAGCAAATATCAAACAAATCATACAAATAATAGTAGGACCAAGCCAAATAGTGCCTGTTTTTGTTATTATCGTTGTAGCAACTATAGGACAAACACCGCCAACAAAGGCTGAATTTAAACTATAGCTCAAGGCAACACCTGATAATCTAAACTCTGTTGGAAAAATATCACACAAGAAAAATAATGTTGTCGATGCACCAACTGAATAGCAAATAATTAAAAAAATCATGCCTATAAAAACACTAAAAGTATCTGACATCAAATAGAATATTACAGGAATGGTTATCAATAAAATTAAACAACCAACAATATACATTTTACTAAGTCCAACTTTATCAGATATATAGCCAAATACTATCACAGATATCAAAACTATTATCTGTACTGGAATCATTATTAAACTTGTGTTGCTAGTATTTAATAATTTTGCAATATAAAAATTAGAATACTGAAGCAAAATTATTGCACCTAAAGCAAATAACATTGCGAAACAAAAACCAATAAATATGTTTATATAGTTTTGTTTAAAAAGAGTAATAATACTCTTTTTATCTCTACTTGCAATTTTCCTAAACAGTGGTGTTTCTGTTAATCTTAATCTTGCGTAATAGCCGAATATAGCCAAGAAACCACCTAATACAAAACCAATTCTCCAAGCATAATCATCAAATAAATATTCAAGAATCAGACATACTGTTGTTGCAAATAAAAACCCTGATAAAACAAATGCAAATAAAATACTTAGTTTAAATCCTATATTCTTTGTACTTGTTTCATAAACAATCACATACGCTGCAGGCAACTCTCCGCTTAAAGCAAATCCCTGTAATATCCTAAACATTACAAAAGCTATACTTGCAAACACCCCAAAAGTAGCATAAGAAGGCATAATCCCCATTAGTAATGAAGATATTCCCATAAGAATTATTGTAAATGTAAATATTTTCTTCCTACCATATCTATCACCCAAGATTCCTAAAGTAACAGCTCCTAAAGGCCTAACAATATATGTTAGAGAAAATATAGCAATTGTGATGAAACTTTTAATTAATGAATCATCAATCCCAGCAAAAAATGTATTTACAATTTGTGCCGAAAATAATACATATAACAAAAAGTCATAAACCTCTAAAACTGCGCCTGTGCCAGCAATTAATACTACTTTGAAATCTTCTTTCATCACTAAAACTACTTACAATTTAACTATCATATCTTTGTTGTTTTTATGATAGCCACCTCTTTTTGAATAAACATACACTCCTAATAACCCAATTACACCACAAACAATGCCAACAAGAGATGGACCTAGAAAATTATATGCTGTCATTGTAATTATTGTTGTACTCACTAAAGGAGCGATTCCTCCAACTATAGCAAAAGCAAGGTTATAGCTAAGACCTACTCCAGATAATCTAACATCTGTCGGAAACAAATCACAAAGTAAAAATATAAAGGTAGCCGCAACTAATGCATAACACAACATAATAACTATAGATGCTAAAACAATTGCCGATACATTACCAATACAACTCATCAAATAAAATACTGGTAAAGCACAAATCACAATAAGCCCAGCACCAGCTATAAACATTTTTGCAATGCCAACTTTATCTGATAAAAAACCAAAAATAAAAGTAAAACAAGTAAGTGTTAAAACACTTGGTGTTAGAATCAACGAGATTTGACCAGAATTATATCCAGTTAAAATATCTTCAACAAATTTATGTATATATAGAGTCAACATTACGCCGCCAAAAGCTACTATAATTACTATACATATCCCAGCGAACAAATTTGGTCCATAAGTTGAAACTAAAGAGCCAAAAGAGTGTCTTTTTTGTTTATCAATATTCTCGAATTCAGGTGTTTCATGAAGATTGCGACGCACATAATAACCGACAAATCCTAATAGCCCCCCAATAATGAATCCTGCTCTCCATGCAAAATCACCAAATATATACTCAAGAGCAAAACCTACAAAGTCAGAAAATAAAAATCCACCTGTTACAAACGTAAATAATATAGCGGTGGCAAAACCTATTTTACCTTTAACTGATTCATATACAATAACATAAGCCCCGTGCAACTCTCCACCCAAAGCAATACCTTGCAAAATACGTAATAACACAAACACAAAGCTCGCATATAGTCCCCACTGAGCATATCCAGGCATCAATCCCATACACAATGAACAACTTCCCATTAATAATATTGTAAATAATAGTAGACGTCTTCGCCCTATCAAATCACCAACAATCCCTAATATCGTTCCTGCAAACGGTCTAACAAGGTATGCTATGGAGAATATTAATACTGTCAAAAATGCCTTGATAGTAGGATTTGTAATTTGAGCAAAAAAAGTTGCTGAGATTTCTTTAGAAAAAATCATATATAAAACAAAATCATAAAACTCAAGAATTGCACCAATTCCAGCTAATAAAATAACATTTCTACTGTCTTTATCGTACATCTACAATACTCACTTTAAAAATCAAGTTTAGCAAATCATACATTTTTTTAGCTTTATTTAGAAGAATTTAAATCTATAAAAAATACAAATTACTGACATAGGTTACAATCAATGTCTTTGGACAAATCAAATTTATTTAGTTGCATTGATGTTGCGTTATATCTATATAAAGTAGAACTCTGATAGTCTTGTTTTTTTAATAAAAAATTGATTGCTAAGTTCGCCAGAGTTAAGCCTGCCTGACCAGCTACTATGCCAATAACTCCTAAAGTACTCTTGTGCTCTACTTTAGCCAGATCAGGATATAAACAATTTAAACATGCCGAACTATGGCTAATATTAAATATTCCTGCTTGAAAGTCCAACCCTAAAACTCCTCCTGATAATAAGGGTATAGAATATTCTAATGAAATTTTATTACTTAGTATTTTAGTTAAATAATTATCACTTGTATCTATTATTAAATGATACTTTTCCATATCTAGTTTAGTATAGTTATGATTAGTTAACCTTTGTGTAATTGCAGTTATACTTATATACGGATTAAGCTTTTGCAACCTATTTTTAGCTATGACTGCTTTACTTTGCCCTAAGTGATCAATATCAAATAAAACCTGCCTGTGTAAATTTGATATTGAAACCGAGTCATCATCAACTATACTCAATTCCCCAATACCCAAACCAGTTAAGTAAGTGGCTACAGGTGAGCCCATTCCACCCACACCTATAAGCAACACTTTAAACTTTTTAAATTTTTTTTGAGCATCAATACCAAAACCATCAAGAATAATTTGTCGCTTATAATATTCAAGTTCAGATTCTGATATTTTATGATGATAAATCATCTACTTCTCCAATAACTTTATTATATTTTGTATCTCATAATTAGATATCTCATCTATTAGTGTGACTACAGCTATACCATCGACTCCTATATTCGCTATAGACTGAATGTGCCTCTTCTTTATACCTCCAATTGTAACCAATCGTGTATTAGTGATATTTAACCACTCATGAATCTTATTGATACCTTGTGGTGCAAATTTCATTTTTTTAGTATTTGTCGTATATATAGGACCTAAAGCTATATAACTAGGATTAACTCCCAAAGCTATTGCTAACTCATAATAATCATGTGTACTTAGGCCTAATGCTATATCTGTATTTTTAATTTTTAATAAAGTTTGCCTATCTATACTTAATAAATCCTCATACCCAAGATGTACACCAAAAGCTTTATGTTTAATTGCTAATTCATAGTAGTCATTTATAAATAGTTGCAGACCATATTTGTTTTGATACTCTACAGCTTCTACAATATGCTTTTGTATATACTCACTATCATTTGATTTAATTCTAAGCTGTATAGTTTTAACCCCTAAGTTAGCTAAACTAGGTATCTTATCAGCACTGTCGACTATCGGGTAAAAGCCAGTTTTATTAATTGATCTAAATTTTATACTTAGATCTTTACCATGCACACTTACTTTAGGAAATAATCCTTGTTTATTTATATATTTAGAATCTACAATGAAGAATCCATACGATGCTATTTTTTGGCTACTTTTAATAGCGTTAGAAATATATGACTTAGCTAGAATAATAGAATTATTGACATCAAACCCTAAAGTTAAAAAACTAGCAATAGCACTTGCAAAAGTGCAACCTGTTCCTCTTACTTTTTCATCTAACTTATATCTTTTTGATGTTAATGTATAGTTAACTTCAGGAGTATAATAGCAGTCCAAAGATATATTTTTATCAGAATCATGCCCCCCTTTCAAAAGTACACTTTTACAGTTGTATTTTTCTTGTATTGCTTTAGCTATTTCAGCAATTTCGACATTAGGAGAATCATGCTCATCAAGAAGCATCTTAGCTTCATCAAGGTTTGGTACTAAAATATTAGCTAATGGATAAAGCTTCTGCTTAGAATATTCTACAAGTCTATAATCAACCAAGCTATAGCCTGTGGTACTCGCCATCACTGGGTCACAAATGTAGAACACATCTTTTAAATCATTCAACAAGTCTACAACAATATCAATCTGCTCCGTAGATGATAGTACTGAAGTTTTGATGACTTTAATCTTAAACTCTTTACTTATTGCTTGTATTTGTTCTTTGAAAATACCTTTAGAAACCTTTTCAATATTTAAGATATTGGTTGAGTTTTGTGCAGTAACACAGCTTATAATTGTACAAGCATGAACACCTATGTTATTAGCAGTTTTGATATCCGCTTGAATACCAGCTCCTGATGAACTATCTGAGCCACCTATGGTCAAAAATATATCACGCATAATACTATCTCTTAGTACTGGTGCCAAAATGGCGTATCTACTAAATTAGTTGATGGAACAGCAATTTCTCTTTCAATCATCCTTTTCGCTTTAAAAGCTTCTCTTCCTGCATATATTGCTAATTTAAAAGCATTAGCCATACTAGCGGGATTCCCAGCTAATGCTACAGCACTGTTCAGTAATACACCATCATAGCCCATCTGCATAATTTCACATGCTTGTGAAGGCACGCCAATACCTGCATCAACAATTAGTTTAATCTTATCAAATCGTTCTCTTAGAACTTTCAAAGCGTATGGATTTACCAATCCTTTACCACTACCAATTGGCGCTGCCCAAGGCATTAAGACCTCACAACCAACGTCAATTAATTTTTTAGCAATTACTAAGTCATCTGTAGTATAAGGTAAAACATTAAATCCTCTTTTTACTAACTTCTCACATGCGTCTATTAGCTCGACAGAATCAGGCTGTAAATTATAGTCATCTCCTATAACTTCAACTTTAATAAAATTAGTGGCAAATATTTCACGTGAAATTTCTGCTATTTCTATTGCCTCTTGAGAGTTTCTACAACCAGCAGTATTCGGTAAAAACTTACACCCTGTATTTTTTAACTCCTCCCAAAATTGATTTTTAACATTCACATTTTTTGCAGACCTTTTTAAGGATACGGTCAGAAGATCTGCTTCTGACTTATCTATAGCTTCAAGCATAATCTCAATACTAGGATACAAGGCTGTTCCTAATATAAATCTTGAGTTAAATTGCTCTCCATACAACTCAAGCATAACCTATCCTCCTTGCATTGGTTGAACAGTAACAACCACATCATTATTTTTAAGAAAAACTTCAGAATAACGTCTTTTTGCTATAAAGCTATTATTAAGCATTACAGCAAAACAAGGGTATTCAAATTTTTGGCTCTTTAATAAATCTGTAACTGTTATACTATTATCAAAATTCAGCTCTTTTTCATTAAACAAAATACGCATATTCAGCCTCCAAAATCATAATTATTCTTTATCACAGTTTGTGCAACCATTGGTGAAAACAAGTATCCATGTCGTGATAAACCATTTAGATATGTTATATTCCCTTTAGTACTTATAATTGGCTTATCATCGATACTCATCGGACGCACACTAGTTAAAGTTTTCAATATCCTTGCTTCTAAAAAACGCTTATCTAGCGTAACTAACATACTTAGCAACTCTAATGCACCCTGTACAGAAATCTTAGAATAATCAATACTATCAATACTTGTTGCACCAAGATAAAAAATACCATTCTCTCTAGGAATCAAATAAATAGCGTGTCTCGGGTGTAAAAGCCTAATAACAGAATCTAACTTAATACTTTTATTTTCTAAAATAATCGACTCCCCTCTTACACCATACAACTTGATATCATCAACACTTGAGATACCTGTACAATCAAATATATGCTCATACTCTTTATCAAAACACTCTCGATAGAATTGTTCTTTAGTAGTTTCAATAATTTTTATATTTTCGAGGTTAAGAAATAACTCTTGTGTTAATACAAAGAATTTTGGAACATCAATTAATGCTTCATCCGCTATTAGAGCTTTTTCACAAAGAGAGTTTGATAAAGACAACCCTTTATTAAGGATATCTACCTTTTCTATAGAACATATATCTATAAAAGGCTTTGTATCTAAGTTTTTTAGTCTTAAATCTATATTTCTAATAGCTAAATCCAACTCATATTTATCTTGATTATGTGCAACAACACAGGTATTAATCTTTTTTACAAAGCTATCATCCATACCTAGACTTTCATTAACAAACACATTTAATTCATACCAAAGATCGTAGCTATTAAATCCCAGCTTATACACATGCTTTTGGCAACTTATTAGCTCAGTTACTGGAGCAAGCATACCTCCAGCACAATAGCCACAGCTAGTCTTATAATTCAGACTATCGGTATAGATATCGATCTTTAAATTAGGATATCGTTTAACTAGATAAAGTGCTAAAACTCTACCCATAAGCCCTGATCCTAGGATTGAGACTTTACTCATGTTTAGATTCTATTTTCTTAAGATCTTGAGAAAGCTTCATAGAACAAAAGCTAGGCCCACACATAGAACAAAAATGAGCAAATTTATGCCCCTCTTTGGGTAATGTTTGATCATGAAAATATCTTGCTTTATCAGGATCCAAACCTAAATTAAACTGATCTTCCCATCTAAATTCAAATCTTGCTTTTGATAGAGCGTTATCTCTTATTTGAGCGCCAGGAAAGCCTTTTGCTAAATCTGCAGCATGCGCTGCTAGCTTATAAGTAACAATTCCCTCTCTTACATCTTCTTTATTAGGAAGGCCAAGATGCTCTTTTGGAGTTACATAACATAACATAGCAGTACCATACCAAGCAATTTGGGCAGCCCCAATTGCTGATGTAATATGATCATATCCAGGAGCAATATCTGTAACTAATGGACCTAGTGTATAGAAAGGTGCTTCAAAACAGTCTTTTAACTCATAATCCATGTTTTCTTTAATTAATTGCATTGGAACATGGCCAGGTCCCTCTATCATAACCTGTACATCATGCTTCCACGCTATTTTAGTTAACTCCCCCAGAGTTCTTAATTCTGACAATTGTGCACTATCATTAGCATCGTTTATAGATCCCGGTCTTAACCCATCACCAAGTGAAAAACTAATATCATAAGCTTTCATAATTTCACAAATTTCCTCAAAATGAGTATAAAGAAAATTTTCCTGATTATGATGTAAACACCACTTAGCCATTATTGATCCACCGCGCGAAACAATCCCTGTAATTCTGTTTGCTGCTAATGTAACAAAGGCTTTTCTAACTCCAGCATGAATTGTAAAATAACTAACGCCTTGTTCAGCTTGTTCAATTAAGGTATCTTTATAGATCTCCCAAGTTAAATCCTCAGCTTTACCATTTACTTTTTCTAAAGCCTGATAAAGAGGAACTGTGCCTATAGGTACGGGACTATTTCTAATAATCCATTCTCTTGTCTGATGAATATGCTTACCTGTAGAAAGATCCATAACAGTATCTGCTCCCCACTTTACTGCTATAACCATTTTTTCAACTTCTTCTAGTGTAGAAGATGTAACTGCCGATGTCCCAATATTAGCATTAACTTTAACCAAGAAATTTCTACCGATTATCATCGGTTCCAATTCTGGATGATTAATATTAGCCGGAATAATAGCTCTACCCGCAGCAACTTCTTCTCTTACAAACTCAGGAGTAATTTCTCTTTGAATATTTGCTCCAAATGATACTCCCTGATGTTGATTTGTATACTCAGCACTTAAATGAAAATTAGCTCTTAGAATATTTTCTCTAATTGCAACATAATACATTTCTGGAGTTATAATACCTTTTCTTGCATAATGCATTTGCGAAACATTTTTACCATATTTTGCTTTGATAGGTACATGCCTATTTCTAAAATTTAATTTATCTTCTTTAAATTGAGCATTGGTATAGTCTGATGAGAAACATCCCAAACCTTGTATATCTTCATTTTTTTTGAGCCAACTTAATCTATGTCTAGACAAGCCCTTTTCTATATCAACCGCGTTACCTGAAGAATACTCTCCAGATGAATCATAGACAAAAACATCTGGATTTGTACTGATATTACCTTCGATATTTGTATTTGTTTGAGCAATTTTTCTAAAAGGAACTTTTAGTGCTGTATTAAGACATTCAACATAACATTTTTCCGAATTTGGATATTTAATCGTTATTGTTGAGTTTTCTGTATTAGTTTGAATATCTTGATTTCTAGAGTTAGTCATTTCATCTCCTATTTTCAATTCAAACTAGTATAGGCAGATGAAATTAAAGGTATAATTGATACAGTAATAGAATCACAACTATAGCAAATACAACCAAACTACACTTCCTACACTAGTGCTAACTAGATCAGGTTCAAAGGGTTGGAAAATCCTCTCAGCATGATTCGAAAAAAATCATGCACCCCTGTGTTTTCGGTATAAAGTTAATAGTATATCTAAATCAAAGTCAAGTTAGTAACCAGCATTTTCTATTAGTAACTATCTAAACTAACTATTTCAAGATGTTGCATCTGTGTTTGTAAAAACATCTCGCCAACAGATCTAAACTTCAGAGGAATATCTGTAACATAAAATTTATACTCTGGATTAGAATTGTTTTTATTCAAAAGATTATTTTTAACAAGCAGTTGCTGAAGCATCTTACTAGCTTGTAATGATGGGTCTATAAGCTTTACATCAAGAGCTTTAGCGATACTATCTTTGATAATAGGATAATGTGTACAACCCAAAATTAGAGCTTGAATGCTTTTATCGTTAAAATACTCAAGATATTGTTTAGCTACTAATTCAACAACTTCTCCCTCTATAAATCCCTCTTCAATCATAGATACAAAAAGACCACATGAACTACTATAAACTTCGGTACTAGGATTATTTTTGTGTATTTGTAGTGCGTATGCGTTACTATTGATAGTAGCTGGGGTTGCTATGACACCAACTGTTTTAAGACTATCGACTAAGCTAACTCCAGCACTTATCACATCAATAACAGGAACTGTTTTAGCAATTTCTTGAACGATATCTTTTGCAATAGCTGATATAGTATTACAAGCAATAATTATTGCTTTAACTTCTTGATCAATCAAAAATTTAGCCGTTTGGGCCGCAAACTTTTGAATAGTCGCTCGTGATTTAGTCCCATAAGGTATTCTAGCAATATCACCAAAATATATAATATCCTCATTTGGCAATATATTCATCAAGTTCTTGACGACAGTTAAACCACCAATTCCTGAATCAAAAACACCTATAGGCCTATCGTCAAGCATTACTTTTTCTCTATTTTACGAATTATTTTTCTACGTGAACGCGTAGGCATCTTCTCTAAATATTCTTCTTTTGCTTTAATAAAAGGTATTAGATTTCCTAATGACAAAACTGCTTGATTAGCATCATCTGCAATGAAATTTTCACTTAACTGTGCATCATCGTTTGCAAAAATAACAACAGTCACAACAGGAATACCTTTTATATATATTTTTTGTTTATAAAGGTATGTTTGTAGTACTTTTTTCTGGGCAAATGTTTGCCTAATTGGATTTTTTATTGTTTTTGCATAGACTTTGTTGTTCTGAGAAGTCTTTGATACATTCCATCTCTCGGCCATGTTCTCTACTTCGATATAGCCACGATTATTCTTAACCTCAATTATGTATATACCTTTACGAGATACTGCAATAAAATCAATTTCTCTATTGCCAACTGTGGATTTCTCATCTGGTAAAACCACTCGATTAAATAGTACAAAATTATTGTCTAATTTTTTTAACTCATCTAAAACCGTAGTTTCGCCTTCTGCACCAGAAATGATTATATCTACAGGATTATCATCTTTTGTTATTAAAAAGAAAAATACAAATAGTATAAACGCTAATGTAAATCCAACCTCTAGCGATTGAGTAACAAATTCAACATCTCCTAGATATAGATCAACACCAACTATCAAACCACATAGAATAATAGATGCATATAGACTTTTTTTTGCTCTAATCAGGTAGTTCCTTAACCTAGCCCATGTAAAGCGCAAAAAGAGCCTGTCTTTTTTTAATTTACTTTCAATAGCCATAATACCAATATACTTTGTTTAAAAACGTAAAATTATAAATTAATAAACTTCTGCTTTATTTCAGTTATTTTATCTCTAACTGCCGTTGCCTGCTCGAATTCAAGCTCTTTTGCATAAGCTCTCATTCGTTTTTCTAGAGCTTTGATAACCTTCGAAGCTTCAGTCATACCTAGTATAGCCGAAACATCAACATCATCAACCTTTAAGCGCGAATTATTTTTATAAGCACGCTTTTGCATTTCTGGAGAACTATCTAACATATCATCTATGCTCTTGATGATTGTTTTAGGAGTTATATTATTTTTCTGATTATATTCGTTTTGAAGGTTGCGACGTCGTAAAGTTTCATCCATAGCTTTTTTCATAGATTTTGTGACAATATCTGCATACAAAATAGCTCTACCATTTTGATTCCTAGCTACACGTCCAATAGTTTGGATAAGAGATTTCTCAGAGCGCAAAAACCCTTCTTTATCAGCATCAAAAATTAATAAAACTCCAACCTCTGGCATATCAAGACCCTCTCTAAGAAGATTAATACCCACAAGCACATCAAATACACCATGACGTAAGTCATGAATAATTTGAACTCTCTCAACAGTATCAATATCAGAGTGTAAATATCTGACATTAACACCATGCTCAGATAGATACTCTGTTAAATTTTCTGCCATTTTTTTGGTTAAAGTCGTTATTAAAATCCTTTCTTCTTTGGCTATAGCCTTATTTATCTCTGATAACGCATCTTCTACTTGTATAGCTACAGGCCTTACAGAAACTTCAGGATCCAATAAACCTGTTGGTCTGATCACTTGTTCTACAGTGTTTTGAGACTTTTCAAGTTCATAATTAGCTGGTGTCGCAGATACATAGATTGTCTGAGGCAACAAATTCTCAAACTCATTAAATTTCAAAGGTCTATTATCCAAAGCAGAAGGCAGTCTAAACCCATAATTAACAAGATTAGACTTACGAGACAAATCCCCTTTGTACATTCCACCAAACTGTGGTAGTGTGACGTGCGACTCATCAACTATGACTAAGGCATTTTCTGGTAGGTAGTCAATCAATGTTGGTGGTGGATCACCGGGAGCTCTACCTGATAACAATCTTGAATAATTTTCGATACCCGTGCAATAGCCAAGCTCTTGAATCATTTCAATATCATATTTAGTACGTTGTTCTATTCTTTGAGCTTCAAGTAATTTACCTTCTTCTTCAAAATATTTAACTCTTTCTTTAAGTTCTGCTTTGATCTCTTCTATAACTATATCTTTGCGCTCTTTTGATGCAACATAATGTGTACTTGGGAATATTGTTGCTCTATGTAATGTTTTAATTTTTTTGGAAGTTAATGAGTCGATCATACTTATCGCTTCAATCTCATCATCAAAAAATTCTACTCGAATAGCATCTTTTTCAGAGTCTGCTGGGAATATATCCAATATTTCTCCCCTAACTCGGAAACTACCTCGACTGAAGTCCATATCATTACGCGAATATTGCATCTCTACTAACTTAGTTTGAGCTTTTTTTAGCCCTAGTTCTTCTCCTACCTTTAGGTGCAAAAGCATCTGCATATACTGCTCAGGGTCACCTAGACCATAAATAGCCGATACAGTTGCGACTATAATTACATCATTACGCTCAAGTATTGCTTTGGTAGCTGAAAGACGCATTTGTTCAATATGCTCGTTTACAGATGAATCTTTTTCTATATAGGTATCAGAAGCTGCAACATAAGCTTCTGGTTGATAATAATCATAATATGACACAAAATACTCAACTGCATTATCTGGGAAATATTGCTTAAACTCAGAATATAATTGAGCTGCCAAAGTTTTGTTATGTGCAACAATCAAACATGGTTTTTGTGTTTGTTGAATCACATTTGCCATAGTATATGTTTTACCTGAGCCTGTAACTCCTAGCAAAACCTGATGCTGTAACCCACCATTAACACCTTCAACTAACGATTTGATTGCCTTGGGCTGATCACCACCTGGGCTATATTTTGTTACTAATTTAAACTTATATTCTGACATTCTTCAAACTTAATTTTTTTATAAAAAAGCTGTGCTAAAGCCTTGAGAATTTATTATAACATAGCTTTATATCTGTATTAAAAACTATAGCTTAGTCCTGTTGTTATAAAGTTTGCTTCTCCCTTATCAAAAGATTTTACATATAAATATGTAATTAAGAAATCCATATTATCAATAAAACCTGTTGGAACTGATAAACTTACTGGAACTGCGAACAAACCCGAGGTTTTACTGGAACTTAGCCCTAAAAGCTTATTTTTTTGAAAGCTACTTCCAATACCAAGGCCCACACCTGCACCTGCTCTTACCCCACTAAACAACTCATAATTATACTTTACAAGCCCTAAGTATGAATTACCATTAAGCTCAGTGTCTTGTTTGCTCGCAAAATAACCAAGATATCTAAATTCGCCCGTAATATTTTTAGTGAAAAAATACCCTGCCGTGGTGGTAAAAACTCCTGTATTATGTGGAGACGAACTAAGATGTCCCCAACCTCCGGATGCTGTCACAAAAAATCTATTAAAGTCAGCACTGCCGGTTACAGTTTTTGGATCACTATAACTCTTAAAAAAAGTAGTGACTAAAACTAAAGTATAAAAAGTCTTTTTAAAAAAGATATTCTTCGAGCTCATATAGCAAAGCTTGCTGTTCTTCTGTTAGATCACGATTCATGCGTAAATCTTGCATTTCTTGATAGATATCTTCCAAAGTTTTGCGAGTTTTACCTTTATGATCAATCAAAAGCTCATCATTATCTAGGCTAACAATCTTATTTAGATACTCTTGAAACTCCATTTGGGCTTTATCAGGTAGTTTTGAAAAATCTAATCTACCAATTATCCTTACAGCTCTGTTATAATAAGGTTTTGGTAATTGATTAAGCATTTGCGCTTTTTGATAAATTTGTGAAGTATGAAACTTATCACAACCCCTTTCATCAGCAGCACTCATAAAGTCACTTTGATAAATTGCTGCATCTATATCAACATTCTCAATCTCTGGATACTTATATTCCAATACATAATCAACAAAATTAGTAAATATTTCTAGATTGTTTCTTATAAATTCCTTATTTGCCTTTATCAAATCCAGTCTATCTTGAGGTAATCTCCCCACAAAACGAGTTTTAGCAGGCAATATTAGCGGAATATCACCCCACTTTTTGTTTAAAGTCAAACGCCAATGCTCAGCTTCTAAACTGCCAAATTCTTCTATAAATTCACTAAATAAATAACTATCTAAGCGAAGAAATATCTCTTGATTTTTGTAATGCCTATGCTGACCAATATCTAATATGGCCGACATAAAATTATTTTTAAAGCCAAAAACTCCACTTACTGCAATTGCTTGTCTATACCCAATACCACCGACTTCTATACCGATATCTAGTTGAGCTAGAGTATTTTCATCATTTTGCTTATTAAACTTTGCCAATAAAAACTGCCACATTTTAGGATTAGTTATTCTTAACTTTTTAGCTAGCTCTACTGTGACAATTACATCTGTAATAGCATCATGAGCTCTACCACCACTATATAGATTATTTTCAGTATTTAAATTTTCTAACTTCAAAGATATTTTCTTCTGTCCTTCTTCATCGAGAACTTTAGGCCACTTAAGAGCATCATTACAAAATAAATAATAGCAAGTAACTATTGGAAACAGATCAGCCCTTGAACAACCATTTTTAAATTGATGACTATATGGAGGTAGCATATTTTTATAAAAAGCAAATCTCAAAAACTCATCATCAAATCCAAGTGTATTGTAACCTATACTAATAGTCCCCGGTGTATTTATGATTTTATGAATTTTTCTAATTGCCTGATATTCTGACACACCAGTATTTGCTTGAGCAATAGAAATATGATGCGTTATCGTTGCAATTGGAGATGGAGTTGTATCAGGATTTAGCTTCACAAAAAAATTAAACCTTTCAATTTCATTAAAGTCTAAATCTGTGCGAATCGCAGCAAATTGTAATACTTGGTCAAAAGAATTGTTAATACCAGTAGTTTCTAAGTCATAAAATAAAAAAGTTTGATTTTGAAACATTAAAGAATAAGCTCATATTTAATTAAATTATTAGCTTAGAATTTTAACATACCTTTATAATGATTAATAATTTTGAATATTAGAAATAAGCTTGATTTAAAGACTCAACAGAAACTCTAAAGAATAATTTTTGTGTTTATAAAGTAAGATTATGCAGGCTGTCTAGTTGCAGCAATTACAACTTCTCGTATATTTATATTTTGTGGTTGGCTAAACATAAACATAGCTGTACGAGCAATATCATCTGCTACTAAAACCCCACCCATAGACTCTTTCCAGTTTTCATAATCTGATTTAATTTGATCAGATGTAGTATGACTTAAAAGCTCAGTTTCTACAGCACCTGGACAAATTGTCATTATTCTAACATTATCATCAGCAACTTCTTCACGTATATTCTCACTCATTGAAGATACTGCAAATTTTGTACCAACATATGCAGCGTGATTAGGGAAAGACTTCTTGCCTGCAATTGAACTGATATTTATAATCGTTCCACTTTTTCTTGCCTTCATATCACCCAATACAGATTGAATACCATTTAATAATGCCAATACATTCACTTCGTACATCTTTTGCCATTCAATAGGATCTTGTGTATCAATTTGACCAAGCAACATTAGACCTGCATTATTAACCAATAATTCAACTGGACCGTATTCAGCTTCAGCTTCTTTTATAGCATTTTTTAGAGCTTGAGCATCTGTTACATCTACTTTACGAATCATTGTGTTAGGTAAATTTAATTCCTCTATTTTTTCTATTCTTCTACCTATTAGCAAAAGTGAATGGCCTGCTTCAGAAAATCTTTTTGCAATTGCTGCTCCGATTCCAGAACTTGCCCCAGTGATTACAACTAATGATTTAGACATACTATTTCTCCTTTATTTTTTGTTTTAGTATTTACACCGTTTCATTGGTTGTAAATTTTATACAAACTTATTAAACTGATAAATACCAATAATCATAAAACATTGTTATTAAATAATGAACAATATTTATTGGCGAGGTATCCAATGTTTCATCCACGTCGCAGAACAGCAAAGCTTTACAAAGGCAGCAGATATATTAGGTATGGCCAAATCAAACCTAAGCCAAAATATTAAAGACCTAGAAAGCCACCTTAAAGTTCAACTACTATATAGAAGCACTAGACATGTTCGTCTTACCGAAATAGGACAAGATTATTATAAGAAATGTAAGCAAGCTCTCCAAGACCTTGATATAGCAACGCAACTAACTAGCCAAGAACACAACGAAATAAGTGGTAATATAAAAATCAACTGTGTTGGAGGAATAATTGGTGAAGATGTTATTGCCCCTGTAATTTTGAAGTTCCAGCGACTACATCCAAAAGTCAATCTTCATCTTGATTTCTCTAGCAATAGAATCAATCTCATAGATAGCGATTATGATCTAGTTATCCGTATGGGTAACTTACCTGACTCAAACTTGATAGTTTCACCGCTTAGAACTGTTACTACCAAGTATGTAACGAGTAAAGACTTTTTTGAGAGATATAGTGAGATATCCGACCCAAGACAGCTTGAAGATATACCTCTAATCTACGGTAGTATTAAGCAATGGAATTTTAACTCTACAAATGATAAATACACCCTCCATATTCATAACAATGGTTTTCATGCAACTAATGGCAGAGTTATGAAACAAGCAGCTCTTCTAGGATTAGGAGTCACTAGATTGGTAGATATTTATGTTGATGCGGATATCAAAAATGGTAGATTAGTCGAAATACTACCTCAATATAGAGAAGAAACAAAGCTTTCTATCATTTCACTACCCGTAAAATATCAACTTAAAAGAATCAGCTCTTTAATAAATTATCTCAAAACTAACTTTAATACAGAATACGAAAACAAAAGTGAGATAAACTAAACTACTTTTGAGCTAATAATCTATCATACCTAATTGTTATTTTCTTAAAATTACTTTGTATTTGCTCTTTAGTAAAATACACAAATTCTTTATACAGACCATCATCATGTTTTTTTTGTTGCATAAATAAAGTTCTATATGTCCTCAGATTAATCAACAATTCATCTATAAGTATCAATACTTTCTTATATTCATAATATTTTTTTGTATCAGAAAACTCATATTTAGCATTTACTAAAGTTTCATTAAGCTTAATACTTTTTTCTATCAATGAAATAATCTTCCTATTCTCAACACTACAGTCAACTTTATTAACAAGATCCTTAAGCTCAGAATAGATCCTATACATATCTCTGTTAAAAAGCACTCTATTCTTTCGCCCTCTAGTAAGGAAAGTTATCAAAACTATACTTAATGTTCCTATTGCTACACATGTAACCCTAACAAAAAATAATTCCTTGTCCCAACCAATAAATAATCCAAAGTACATTACTAAATATACATGTATAAAAAAAACACTAGTTGCATAGTTTAAAAACATCGTATATACATACAATGCTAAAGCAAAACAACACAGTGCAGCAACCAATGTAAAATTATGAGGTATATTTTTTTGGATTAGCAACAATACTATAGACCCTATTGAAGTACCCAGTAATGAGAAAATAACAATCGCTTTAGCTCTAGTGTAAACAACACTTGTACTGGTACTAGCTGCAACACTAACTACTGCTATAACCACCCAATATATCCTATCTCTAAAGTCATCATCACCACTTAAACTAAATATCAAATAACAAATTATTAATCCAACTATCGATGCTATAAAAACCCTTATGGCTAATAATGTAGTATCAGAAAGCTTATCTACATATCTATCCTTAAATAAGATCATAATACGCCTCTCTGATATTTTCTAAACCAATAAACATATCATCCAAAAATAATAAACTACTAAATAAAAGTTTTCTTTTTTGTTTATCTCTTTGATATTTATGGATATAGTTCATTTCAAACTTATATTTCAAATGAGATATATCCTCAGATTTTTTTTCAAAAACTTCAGCAGATTTTTGTATATATAACATCAAAAACATTGTGTTTTTATAAATTTTTTCTAAATCTTGTGATAATTTTTTTGCTTCACTTTCTTCAAAACCTAAACGAACATAATCAATAGTAAGTTTTTTATAAACCAGTAGAAATTTTGATGTTAAGCGATTAAAAACCACTAAGTTATGACTTAAATATCGCCATTGCTCTTGATGGCTTTTACGTAAAAACATTAAGCCATGATTTTTAAACGAGTTTATATTTTGGTACTTTAAATTACTTACTTCAACAACATTTGATTGTGTAAACCTTCTATATTTTGCCTTTTCAAATGTATCAATATAGTTACGCACAAAATTTTTTAAAAACTCATTAAATACTTTACTAACATCATTAGCCTTCATTAGTTTGTAGTTTCTAATAATCACCAGATAAACAATCAAACCAATCAAAATAGCTGTAAGAGTAAAATGTAAATGATTGTCCTTCTCCAATGGATAGCGCACAAAACAAATACAAGTAATGACTACAATCATCATCGGAAATATAGTAAAAGCCTCTCCAAACCTTCTAAACCAAAATGCTATAAAAGCGACAAACACTATTAGCATAAAATTAGTTTCAAACAAAGGGTGAACATATGGAGATATATTAACGATAATTATGGCTATAATCATATATAATGCAAAAGCCAAACGTTTAGCCTGTATACTCCCCAGCAGAATACTTCCAGCCAAATTAGCCATAAATAATATAATTATAATAGTAAGATTTTTATCAATATTTAAAAATGCTGCGAGACCTAAAAATGAAAAAAGTATAATTGCAGATTTGATAGCTCCATCTTGAAATACTTTCATAGGGTCTTGATCAACATATTTATGATATATCTCACTAATACTAAGCATTTACAAATCTACTTTTAGTAGTAAAAACATTTTAGGAATTATATTGCAAAAGTTACTTAATTAATATCACTAGAATAGTTATTTTTGTTTTAAAATATAGTAAAATTTAATAGCATTAAAATAAAATACACATTTATCTTTATGATTTATAACAATACTTATGATGTTATTGTTGTTGGGGGCGGTCATGCAGGCATTGAAGCTGCTGCTGCTTCAGCACGTATAGGCGCAAAAACTCTACTACTTACTCACAATATTGACACCATTGGACAAATGTCCTGTAACCCAGCCATTGGTGGAATTGGCAAGGGTCACTTGGTTAAAGAAATAGATGCCATGGGCGGTATTATGGCAAAAGCCATTGATATGGCAGGTATTCAATTTAGAATCCTTAATTCTCGAAAAGGCCCAGCTGTTAGAGCAACAAGAGCTCAAGCAGATAGAGTTTTATATAAAAAAGCAATTAATTCTTTACTTAATGGTCAAGAAAATTTAGATATTTTCCAAGATTCTGTAGATGATTTAGTAGTCGAAAATGGAATTGTATATGGAGCTATCACAAAAACAGGAATAACTTTCAAGTCAAAAAAAGTTGTTCTTACAGTTGGGACATTTTTAGGAGGTAAAATACATATAGGCAAAGTTTCTAAAGCTGGAGGTCGAGCGGGAGATCAGCCATCAAATGCATTAGCTGCTCGCTTAAGAGCATTACCATTTAGAGTAGATAGACTCAAAACAGGCACTCCTCCACGTATAGATTGTCGAAGTGTCGATTTTAGTGTTATGGATGTACAACACGGTGACACTCCAACACCACACTTTTCATTTTTCTCAAAAGGAAAAATTGAACATCCAAGACAAATACCTTGCCATATAACTTACACTAACACAAAAACTCATGAGATTATCACAAACAATCTTGACAAATCAGCAATGTACAGTGGACTTATAGAAGGTATAGGACCACGTTATTGCCCTTCTATTGAAGATAAGATTGTAAGATTTGCAGAGAAAGACAGACATCAAATCTTTGTTGAACCTGAGGGTTTAAACAGTATTGAGCTGTACCCTAATGGTCTATCAACTAGCTTACCATTTGAAGTACAGTGTGAGTATATACGCTCAATTAAGGGTTTTGAAAATGCTTTTATTATGCGTCCAGGCTATGCAATTGAATACGACTTCTTTGATCCTAGAGACCTTAAACCAACCCTTGAAACTAAGCATATTAAAAATTTATTCTTTGCTGGACAAATTAATGGAACCACAGGGTATGAAGAAGCTGGAGCTCAAGGTTTAGTTGCTGGTATAAATGCTGCCATTAGTCTAGACAGTGATAAATCATGGTATCCAACTCGTTCTAATAGCTATATGGGTGTATTGATAGATGACTTGATAACCAAAGGTACTAAAGAGCCTTACCGCATGTTTACATCCCGTGCAGAGTATAGACTAATTTTACGTGAAGATAATGCAGATTTAAGACTATCCGATAAAGCCTGTGAATTAGGATTGCTAAACAAACAAGATCAAGAGTTTTTTATCAATAAAAAAACTGCTATAGATGAAAATATAGCTATGATGAAAAATACTTGGATTGGTCCTCAAACCCAAAAAGCTCGTGACTTAGAAAAGTATTTAGATAAAAAAATGACTCGTGAAAGCACTCTTTTTGACTTACTAAAACGTCCAGAGTTAGACTATAAAAAATTACAACAAATTCCAGATGTTAACTTAAAAGTGAATGATGAGGCTGTGATTGAACAGATAGAGATCTCTGCTAAATATTCTGGTTACATAGAGCGTCAAAATAAAGATATCGAAAAAATATCGACTCTTGAACTAAAAGCAATACCTGAGAACTTTGACTATTCTCAAGTCAAAGGCCTTTCAAATGAAGTTCTTCAGAAACTAACTGAACAAAAGCCCACAACATTAGGAGAAGCATCTCGTATACCTGGCATAACCCCTGCTGCAGTATCATTACTTACTATATACATGAAAAAAACTGGCTTTATAAAATAGGAAGAAAATATATGAAAAAAAACTCTTTTAGAATAATAGCTTTAATAGTACTAGTATTAGCACTTTTTTCATGTGCTACTAAACAAAAGTATATAGAACAACAAAAAGCATGGATTGGCAAAAACATCTATTCTTATACTAAAGAGTTCGGTATGCCCAACGATGTTATACAAGTATCTCCAGATCCTAATATTGAAACTTATGTATATGTCAGAAAAGCAGTAAATCCAAATACTCCTGCTTTTGCTGGTAATCCAATGAATAGCTTAATTATGGCAAATAGAAATCCTCACTTTGTACAATTTGGTGCTTTAATGTGTACAACTTGGGTTTCATACAACAAAAGCACTGAGCTAATTGTAAACATAACATTCCGCGGTAATTACTGCGCTATTAATTAGTACATGACAGGGAAATTTAATGAATATTAAACAAACTTCGACACCTTTGATTACAGGGCTAGTGTCTGCATCTATATGCTTTAGCTTCGGATTTTTTTCAAATGTTTTCAAATATAACGGACTAGAATTTTTCTACGCTTATATCGCTTTTCTGGTTTTATTATGCTATCCAATGAACCTCATAGCAATATATTTCCAAAAAGCTTTCCCTGACTTAAATTCTCATAATAAATTAGTCTATAAAATCACAGGCAGCAATAAGTTTAAACCTGCTAGTATATTATTAACTGGAATGATGATTATCTTTGTTGCTCTTATTATGTTTAACATGTCAACTTATGTTTTAGATTTTTTTGATAATATTCCAGCTATTGATAGACTGAGTAATCAAAGCTTAAAATTTAGTAACAACTTCCCAATATACACATCTCTATTGGCAATATTCATTGCTATCCTTTTAATGTTTATACTTGCGGATAAGAAAAAAATAAACTTAAATGAGACGCTTAAGACTACTGCTCACATATCTCTATATTTAGTGACTGTATTAATGTTAATAGTCATATATACCCCACAGGGGATAATTGGAATAAAAGATTTCCTTTTTGGCATAAACTATCAAAAGGTTGAACAACTTCGTTGTATGTTTGGATTGGCTTTAGTTTACGCAATATTAAGCAATTTTATATCAATAGCATTTTATAAAAACATTATAAATATTGGTGATAATAACTTTAATAAGCTTAAGACGAGTGCATTTAAAAGTATATTTTATAATATAATTTTTTCGTTTATGATTTGTATAACTATATATGCTATATTAGGTGACTACAGAAGCTACCTACAACCAACAGAAAGTATACAAATTACAACTATTTTTAAAATAGTAAAAACAAATTATCCGATGTATTACTTATTACTTGAGGTGATATTCACAACACTTAACCTAGTAGTTTTTGTTACATCATTGAAGTATATTTTTCAAATTGGAACGAAATTATATACTAAACTGCTAGTTCTATTAATTCCCTTTATTATAACTATATTTTTTATCAAATCTGGTATCGCTTACGTTGATTTCTCTAATATGAGTGCTCTTCATATAGTCATCATATTTATCTTCTTATTTGACGTATTCATTATAGGTTGGATTTATGATGCTCAAAAGCTTAGTTATGAAATACTTAAAAGCACAAATACTAAACTATCACCAATATTCAATATAGCCCTAAGAATAATTATACCGTTTATATGCATTATTATTACTATTGGCTATATATTCATACATATGTCTATTATGTGGCAATTTATAGCAACAATAGTATTGATTACCATATATATAATCAAAGGAAGTATTTTCAGTAAAATATTTAACAAGAGAAAGTTTTAAAATGTTTTTTAATAAAAAAAGTAAACAAGATGAGCTAAAAAAATTAGCCGCTAGCGAGGCTGCTAAACATATTACATCAGAAATAACCTTAGGTGTTGGCACTGGTAGCACAGTAGCCTTTTTAATCGAAGAGCTAGCTAACTATAGAGATAAAATAAAAGCTGTAGTGTCAAGCTCAGAAGACTCCACAAAAAAACTTAAAGCACTAGGGTTTGAAGTAGTAGATTTAAATTATGCTGGAAATATAGACTTGTATATTGATGGTGCTGATGAGTGTAATAGCCATAAAGAACTTATCAAAGGTGGTGGTGCAGCACTTACACGTGAGAAAATATGTGTCGCAGCAGCAAAAAAATTTATTTGTATTATTGATGAATCTAAAAAAGTGAATACTCTAGGAGAGTTTCCTCTTCCTGTAGAAGTTATCCCAATGGCAAGAAGTTATGTAGCTAGAGAAATAATTAAATTAGGCGGTCAACCTGTATATAGAGAGCAGACTACAACTGATAATGGCAATGTCATTCTAGATATCTACAACCTAAAAATAGATAATCCACTAAAACTTGAAACAGAGCTAAACCAAATCACTGGAGTTGTAACAAATGGAATTTTTGCATTAAAACCTGCTGATCAAGTAATTATGGCAAAGAATGATGGGAGTATTGTAACTTTATAATAATTTTTGACAATTTCATCTTTTACAAAATAAGGACTCGCTCCTAATGATCTTTCTAGAAAAACAAAATGATAATTCTGAAACTCTATCATATATAGGCCATGTTGATAATGTCATCCAAGGCATAGTTCCTGAAGAGTTAAAATATAAACGTTTCCTTGCAAGTAATTTTGATTATGGTTTTGAATTAGGCTCACCTCAAAGTATTTATAACCTTGGTGAATGCATTTTGCTTAATGATATGATTTATTCTTCAAGAACAGATGTTAGCAGAACAGAAAGAGATCCCCTGATGTGGGGACCAGAATTCGTAACAACTGGGATATTTCTTATTCCTAAAAACACTCCTGTAAACTATATAGCTAAATATTTTTCTTTTGATAAAGAAAGTACATTAGCTGATATATATCGACAGATTTACAATCAAATCAAATCTCCTTTTGCCATTGTTGGATGTGTACAGTTTTCAGCAGTAAATGCTGAAGCTATCACTAAAGCCCCCATAAATAGAGAAAATATTTTCACAAATAGTCAAAACTACTATGATGAAAAAAAATATGAAGATACCGATGTAAACTTTGCTATTATGGGTGTTGTAAGTAATCCAAACGATAAAAAGTTAGAGAAAATCAATCAAGAACTATCATCCGTGTTGTATCACAATCCTTTTGCAAATAAAAATAAACTTTTAACCCATACACACGGACTAATGCTCAATAAGTCAATTATTGATATCGAAAAGGTTCATCCACGTAATGCTAAAGAGGTTCTGCATATACAGGACCGATCACTTGTTCGCTATATTAAGCTTAAAGTCTATAAAATAAAAGGCCTAAAGAAACATGCTTAAATCTATAGAAATATAATCTTATCTAAGCACTCTTCTTCCATCGCAAAATAAATTTGAAAATAAAAGGAAGTAGTGTCAACAATAGCAGAATTACAACAGCTAATACAAACTTATAATCGAACAATTTAGTATAATCTAATTGAGAGTTTTTAAAATGAACACCAAACCATACATATATAAATGTTATAGGAATAATACCAATCAAAGTAGTCAAAAAGAAGATACTGTTTTTAACTTTTAAAATTCCTGCCAAAATATTTGGAACAAAAAAAGGAATTGGTAAAATTCTAGAAATCAACAATATAGACACAGGATAATTTTCTACCAACAATTTAAATCTTGAAATGATCTTAAATCTTGGATTTGCTTGCACCTCTCCCCAATTATGTTTAATAATCAAAAAAGCTAACATCGCTCCCAACGTGGCTGAGAATAAACAAATAAAAAAACCCAACATGAGCCCAAATAAAAGTCCGGCAAGTATTTTTAAGAATGGTTTGATTGGAACAGAAAAGAATACTGTCAAAATGTATATGCAAGCATAACTAAAAGAGGCTAGTATTGTATGATTATCTATGTAAGAATTAGCTCTCTCGTAAGCAAAGTTGATCTTATCTAAATCTAAATATTTATAGCCATTGAGAATTAAAAACACAAAAACACCTATACTTAAAAAAAAGACTAAAATAAGCCTTTTAACAAGTAAGGGGTTTATGAATTTCACAAAATTTTATAAAGAAAAAATTTGATTAGAATACTCAATTAAGCTAAAGCAGCTTTTGCTTTTTCAACAACAGCAGCGAAAGCATCTTTGTTGTATACAGCTAATTCAGCTAATGCTTTTCTATCTAGCTCAACACCAGCTTTGTTTAAGCCATTGATCAATTGGCTATAGCTAATATCATGTTGTCTAGCAGCAGCATTAATACGAACAATCCAAAGAGATCTGAATGTTCTTTTTTTAACTTTGCGATCTCTATAAGCGTATTGACCAGCTTTAATTACAGCTTGCTTAGCTACTCTATATACTCTTGAACGAGCACCATAGTAACCTTTAGCTTGATTTAAAATCTTCTTATGACGTGCGCGTGCTGTTACGCCTCTTTTTACTCTTGACATTATTTAGTCTCCACTTTAAAAATTGATAAACAAACTTATGCGTATGGCATCTGTTGAACTAGGCTAGCTTGATCAACTTTAGCTACTTGATTCATACCTCTTAAATGACGCTTTCTTTTAGTAGTCATCTTAGTATTGATATGAGCACGATTTGCACAACGGTGTTTGAAACCACCCTTACCAGTCTTTTTAAAGCGCTTAGCAGCACCACTCTTAGTTTTTAACTTAGGCATTTTAAATACTCCGCATTGTATTAATTGTTATTATTGATTTACTACTTTTTCTTAGGTCCTAAAACCATAATCATTTGGCGACCTTCCATTTTAGGTTGGTGTTCCACCGCACCGTATTCAGCAGCATCGTTTGCCATACGCTTAAGCATTTCCATGCCTAGCTCTTTATGTGACATTTCTCTACCTCTGAATCTAAGTGTGACTTTTACTTTATCGCCCTTTTCTAGAAACTTTATCAGGTTGCGTAGTTTTACCTGATAGTCCCCTACATCAGTCACAGGTCTAAGCTTTACTTCTTTTACCTGTGTCTGCTTTTGGTTCTTTTTAGCTTGTGCTTTTTTCTTACCCTGTTCGAATAAGTACTTACCATAGTCCATCAAACGACAAACTGGTGGATTAGCATTAGCTACCATTTCAACCAAATCAACATTAGCTTCTTCAGCTAATGCTAAAGCCTCATTGATAGATACAATTCCTATTTGCTCTCCATCAACACCAACTAAACGCACCTCTTTTGCTCTGATTTGCTCATTTATAGGTGCTTTTTTATCCGTTTTAATAACTTTTTTCCTCCACAGAAATTATTATTTTTTTGCTTTAATTTGCTCACCTAAGAAAGTGCAAAAATCTCCTGTAGACATCTGCCCAAGATCTTCACCGTTATGCTTTCTTATAGTAACAATCTTTTGCTCTTGCTCGTTTTTACCCAATATAACAAGGTATGGAACACGCAAAAGAGTATGCTCACGTATTTTAAACCCTATTTTTTCATTTCTCAAGTCTAATTTCGCTCGAACACCATTTTTTTCTAAGGTTTCAAAGACTTCTTGGCAATATTCATCTTGATGATTACTGATACCCATGACAGCTACTTGCACAGGTGTTAACCATAACGGCATATTCCCTGCATAATGCTCTATCAGCATTCCAATAAATCTTTCTAAAGATCCCACAATAGCTCTATGTAACATTACAGGAACTTGCTTATTACCATTTTTGTCAATATATATAGCTCCAAGTCTATCAGGCATAGAGAAATCCAACTGTATTGTTCCGCACTGCCAACTTCTACCAATAGCATCTTTTAAATGAAACTCAATCTTAGGGCCATAAAATGCACCTTCACCTGGCAATAGCTCATAATTCACATTATGAGCATCAAGAGCATTTTTTAGCATTTGCTCAGACTTATCCCAAGTCTCATCATCACCTATTCTCTTATCTGGTCTAAGTGCGATCTTGACTGTAAAATCATTGAACCCAAAATCTTGATAAACCTCAAAACATTGTTTAACCATTAAGATCACTTCTTCTTCAACTTGTTCTGGAGCACAAAAGACATGGCCATCATCTTGAGTAAAACTGCGTACCCTTAATAATCCATGCAAAGACCCCGATGGTTCATTCCTATGCACTATTCCGAACTCAGCCATTCTAATAGGCAGATCCCTATAACTGTGAAGCTTTGTATTATAAACTTGTACACAAGTTGGACAGTTCATCGGTCTAATTGCAAAATCTCTATTTTCAGATTTTGTTGCAAACATATTCTCAGCATATTTTGAAGCATGTCCTGACTTTTCCCACAGACTAAAATCTGCTATCAAAGGAGTCCTTATTTCACTACACCCATATTTTTTATTTGAAGCACGCATGTAATCCTCTACTTCACGCCAAATTCTAACACCATTATCATGCCAAAAAGCAATGCCTGGTGAATCTTCTTGAAAGTGAAATAAATCCAAAGCTTTACCAATTTTTCTATGATCGCGCTTTTCTGCTTCTTCTAACACATTTAAGTACTGATCTAAATCTTCTTTAGTCGCCCAACACGTTCCATAGATACGAGTCAACATTTCATTATTAGAATCACCTCTCCAATATGCTCCTGCTAACTTAGTAAGCTTAAAAGCTTTGATAACAGATGTGCTTGGTATATGTGGACCACGACAAAGATCACTAAACTCCCCTTGAGTGTAAATCTTAATTTGTTGATCTGCTGGAATACTATCTATTATATCAACTTTATAATTCTCACCTTGAGCTTTAAAAAACTCTATAGCCGCGTCTTTAGAAACAACTTTATAACTTACAGGGGTCCCTTTCTTAGCAAGCTCTTTCATTTTCTTTTCGATCTTCGGCAAATCTGCCTCACCAATAGCTTCTTTGAAAGAAAAATCATAATAAAATCCATTGTCAACAACAGGTCCAATCGTAACTTCTGTATTTGGATACAACTCTTTGACTGCATGAGCTAAAAGATGCGCACATGAATGGCGTAAAATTTCTAAGCCTTCAGAATCTTTTGTTGTGATAAGCCTTAATTCACAATCATTCTCAATAATATCTTTAGCATCTGTTAACTGGCCATTTATGTATACTCCCACAGTTACTTTAGCCAAACCTGGAGAAATAGATTTTGCAACTTGTAATGAATTAACGCCTTTTTCAAACTCTCTTATCGAGCCATCAGGAAATTTAATATTTATCATATCTACTAAGTCTTATCTGTTTAATAAAGTTATCGAAAATTTTATAGCGTTTATTATATGTTATAGGCTTTGCTATGTAAATTAATAATCAATTCATGGAATATAATTTGGCACAAGTCTACTCTAACAATTTCAACATATAATAATATTATCAACATACCTAAAGCCATAATATAAACTTATGAAAAGTTTATTTTTTTAACCTCAAGTCAATTGATATTTTATAAAATCCCACTTTATTAAATAAAAATTAAAGATATGAGTTAACTAATCACAATATTCATTAATTTTTAATTTAAAAGTCCTTTTTATTAATTTTCTGTAACCCGAAAGTATTAATACACAGGCATTTCAATTTACTTTTAGTAATTGATAATATAGAAATGCAGGTATTTTATTGATATCTGTGTTATTAGATAATGTAGATAAGGAGTCTTATTATGAAACTTAATAAAATCACTTTGACTACCGGGCTAATTTTATTAGCAAGCACACAAGCTTACTCACACGGATATGTTGAAAGTCCAGCTTCTCGTGCGCTGTTATGCAAAGAAGGGAAAAATAAAAATTGTGGAGCTCGTGCTCAGTACGAACCTCAGTCAATTGAACAAGCAGATGGATTATTCAACTTAGGTGCTTTAGATAATAATATAGGTAGTGCTGATGTGGCAGGTTTTGAGCCATTAGATGAGCAAGAGCAAAGTCGCTGGGCAAAAACTGTAGTGCGTCCAGGACAACCACTACAAATAAAATGGTTCTTTACAGCTAATCACAAATCTAAGCATTTCAAATTCTATATAACTAAGCCTAATTGGGATCCAGACAAATTACTTACACGTGACAGTTTTGAAGAGCAACCTCTAAATTGCTACAACCCACAACCAACATGGATAGCTCCTAACCAGCCACCTCAGGAGGGTCTAACATTTACTTGTACACTACCTAGTAGATCAGGTTATCAAATTATAATGGCTGAATGGGATGTAGATGACACGAGAATGAGTTTTTACAATTTATTAGACTTAGACTTTACAAACGACAAGCCTGCTGGATCTGTTATCTTACCAAATGGTGATACTACCAACCCTGATGATAATTCAGGTGAATCTAGTACTCCTATATACGATCCTGCTAAATCTTATCCAACACCAGGAACAGAGGTCATCTTTGAAAATAAAATATATCAAAACAAATGGTATGTAAATCCTGGGCAAAAGCCTGGTGCTGGACAGTGGGGACCATGGGAATACGTTAGAGAGCATGAACAACAAAATGATCCTACAGATAAGTTTCCAATAGAGGCAACTAAATTCACCATCAACCCTTTAAATATTAAAGAAGGCGATAAGATCACTTTACAATTGTTCAAAGATGGTACTATGTATGAATATCCTTTGCTAACAGTACCAAAAGCTATGAGCACAAGTGATTTATTTACACAGCTAACAAATAAGATAAATACTCTTAGCGCTACTGACTTAGATAATCATGTTATCGCAGGTGTTAAAAATGAAAACAATGATGTTGTTCCAAATAATAACGCTGTTTATGTTTATCAAACTGCTAACAAGCCATATAGCCAAATTAGTTTCTACTATCAGCAAGCAGATCAAAATGTTAAAAATGAACTGCATTTGATGGACTTCAATAGTGAATATAGCGTTGGATCTGACAATAAACTATATATAAATGCCAAAATAATGTCTCACAGTTCAACTAATGCAAATGTATCTGTTGTATTGCAAGATCAGAATGGTAATCAAGTTTATAGAAAATCAGATATTGAAATATCTCCAATGGATACATATAACTTAGCACTACAAATAGACAATATCAAAGCTGGAAATTATAAAATTGTTATTTCTAGTGAAATACCTGGGGCTGAAGCTTGGCAGAAAGATCTCGATATTAAAGTAACAAATTCAGAAGACTCAGGAGATACACCTCCTGTAGTCGACAAAGAAATAAATGTTACTATCAACGCGAATACTCCTTTCTATCAAGTTAATTCAGATGATACTGTAACTGCACGAGCATGGTCTAGCAGCCTAGGAAATATAAATCTAGCTAATAATCAGATAACCATTACCCCTTGGAATAAAACTACTGCATCTAAAGGTAATGACAGCTCTGCATACGTAAAATGTCCATTACCCACAAACAACCAAACAAATGTTACATACCTAGTCAGTGGTGACTTAAACAACATCTCTTGTGTAATAAAATAATTCTTAGATCTTTGTAACCACATATAAAATTATTCATATTCACATAGCTCTTATTAGCTATTATGATTATCTAGATTATCACGATATATAAGGTGCATTGTTGCCAATGCATTATTCGTATTATATAGACCCTGATAACCATTCATTTTTGCATTGCACTTATTATTATATTTCTTGTTACACTTATCTAAATAGTAAAGACAAAAGTCTAAAGATATTTTGGTATGAGTTTCATACTCTATACCTTTTTTAGGATTATATATTTTGCAATAATTAAGATATTCATCACTAGCTTGACTAGATGATATAAGTAAAAATATAGAAATAAATAAAGAGAGTTTATTCAACATGACTCCTGTAATCTTCAGAGAGTAATAATTCTTCAGCTTCTCCAGGTTGAGACATCTCAATTTCAAACAACCATCCCTTTATATAGCAAGATTGGTTAATTAACTTTGGATTATCTATCAACTCTTTATTTATACTTATAATCTTCCCTGATATAGGTGTATAAATATCTGATGCCGTTTTAACAGATTCTATTACACAAATTTCATCATCTTTTGAATATTGATTACCTAATTTAGGCAAATCAACATAAACGATTTCTCCAAACTCATTTTGAGAATAATCATCTATTCCTACTCTTGCAGTATTACCCCTGATTTCAACCCATAAGTTAGAGTCTGTGTATAAGTAGTTTTGATTTATTTCAGCCATAATTCCTCTTTAACAAAACATCTTTATATTTTAGCTAATAGATGATAATAACATAAAAATCCTTTAAAATTAATTTGAAAATCAAAAGTTAATTTGTAGGTATTTATGAGCTTGAAAAACAAAAACATAATTATTACCGCTGGCGGTACCGGTGGACATATATATCCAGCTCTTGCAGTAGCTGAACTATTAAGAAAATACGAAGCTAATGTGATATGGGTTGGAACTCCTAATAGTATGGAGGCAGAAATTGTACCTACACACTTTAACATGCAACATATTAAATCTTCTGGAGTGAGAGGCAAAGGGATTATAAGAAAAATAACTTTTCCATTTAAACTTATATCAAGCACTCTAAAAGCACGTAAGTTACTCGCAAAACTAAAAATAGACTTAGTTATAGGTTTTGGAGGTTATGTATCTGGGCCTATATGCCTAGCTGCTGCACAAAAAAATATTCCTATAATAATACATGAACAAAATGCAAAAATTGGCTTAACCAACAGAATACTAGCTAAACTTGCAACAAAAATATGCTTAGCCTTCGAGATACAGGATATACATCAACGACTTAATTCTAAACAGATGGCAAAAACAAAGATTGTTGGTAACCCTATTAGAGACGATATTGTTAATCTTAATAGTAAAGTAAAAGATATAACTAAAAACAGTGAATTAAATCTTCTTATTTTAGGAGGCAGTCAAGGAGCTAAAAGTATAAATGAGATTATACCAGAGCTAATTATAAATGCTGCTAAACAAAAGATAAACATAAATGTATGGCACCAAACAGGTAAGCTATCTTTTGAAGCCACTAAAAAGAGCTATGACAAAGTACCTCAAGGTCATATTAAGGATATATCTGCATATATAACAAATATGACCGAAGCTTATGAGTGGGCTGACATACTAATTTGTCGAGCAGGAGCTCTAACTGTTTCAGAATCTGCTATAGCTGGCGTCCCCGCAATATTTATACCATTACCATCAGCTGTAGATGATCACCAGTTTTTTAATGCTCAAACTATGGTAAAGAATCACGCAGGATTCTGTCTCAGACAAGATCAAATGACTTTAGAGAATTTAATAGATATAATAAAGCCACTTTATGATGATAAAAATAAACTCCAAGAATTATCAGAAAAAGCAAAAAAAACGTTGATAAAAGACTCTAGTGAACAGATATTAAGATCTGTAGAAGAAATTTTGAATAAAAAATAAGGATTAAAAATGAACTTTGATATGTCAAAGCTAATGCAGCAAGCTCAAAAAATGCAAGAACAAATGAAAAAAGCTCAAGAAGAGCGTGAAAATATGGAAGTAACTGGTGAATCTGGAGCTGGACTTGTTAGCATAATAATGACTGGTAAGTATGATGTTAAAAGAGTCACTATAGATGACTCTCTACTGTCGGAAGATAAAGAAATGCTAGAAGACCTAATCGCAGCAGCGATAAATAGTGCAGTGAAAAAAGTAGAAAGTGATTCATCTTCTGCAGATATTGGTAAAATGGCAAAGGATGCCGGTATAGATTTACCTAATGGATTTAACTTCCCTTTTAAATAATGGACAGTAAGATATTCTCTCCTAAAATCACTGCTGTAATGGAGTCTTTACGTAAATTACCAACTATTGGTAAAAAATCATCACAAAGACTCACTTTACACCTGCTTGATAAGTCTCCAGAAACGGCTGTTGCAATTGCTAACTCACTCTTAGATGCGGCTGAAAACATCAAAAAATGTAAATATTGCCAATCTCTTACAGAAGAAGACATTTGTCAGATTTGTAGTAGCCAAAGTAGAGATGAATCTAAATTATGTATTATTGAGAGTATGCTAGATCTGATTGCTATCGAAGAAGCTGGTTTTTTCAAAGGGAAATACTTTGTACTAAATGGTAGAATATCTCCTCTTGATGGTATCGGACCAAACGAGCTCAAACTTGATATCTTAGAGCAAATTATTACCGATAGAGATATCAGTGAAATCATCTTGGCAATTAGTCCTACCGTAGAGGGAGAGACAACAGCTCACTTTATTTCCCAAATGATTGATAAAAGTATAAAAATCTCTAGAATTGGGTTTGGTGTCCCTTTTGGTGGTGAATTAGAATACTTAGACCAACAAACATTAATCCATGCTTTTAATGCTAGGACTAACATTTAAATAAAATTTATTTATTTAAGATTCTCTCAATATCCGCACAAACATCTATTTTTCTTACTAAACGGATTAGTAAATATAACTCTCTTCTGTTCCTGACAACTACTACACAAGCAAGTTTCGCATGCTTTTTGTCAACAAACATCATATCAAAGCTTCTAATATTCACTCCTTCTCTTGCAAAAGTAGCTGTTATCTTAGCTATAGCTCCTGGAATGTTTTTGAGAGTAATAGAAAGTCTAGCTCTAAAACTAGGATCATCATCAGCATTTGTAAACCAGTCAGCATTGATTTGTTTTACTTGCCCATCTTTAGTTTTAGAGTAAAGTTCATTACAACTTTTTCTATGCACCTCAACATTGCCATCATCGTTAACAATACCGATTATTTCATCATTTGGTAATGGTAAGCAACAATCTGCTATACGTGAATCATCTCCATAGCGAATTTGTATTTTAGACATAGATGATTTCTTATAAGCACTACGCATATCATTGAAGTTTTTAACAATAAAATCGATAAAATTATTAGGATCAATTAAACCAAGCCCAGTATCTAAATAAAAACGATTTATAGTATCTATTCCTTCATAATTAAATAAAGCTCCATCTACAATTTCATTAGGAACCTCTCTCAAGTCTACACCAAGTAATCTAAGCTCCCCTTCTACAATATCTTTTCCTCGAATATAATCTATATTTTTATATTGTTGCTTCAAGAAATCTTTTATAGCTGATTTCGCCCTACTAGTTTCTGCAAACTCCAACCAAGCAGGGTTAGGATCAGCAACAGCTGAGGTTACAATTTCAATATTGTCACCCTGTTTTAAGCGATAATTTAGAGGTACTGGCTTTCTATTTACTCTAGCAGATATAGATTTATTACCAATATCTGTATGAATAAAGTAAGCGAAATCTATACATGTAGAATTAATAGGTAACTCAACGATATCTCCTTGAGGAGTAAATACAAACACATCATTACTAAATATATCTGATTTGACATTTTCTAAGAATTCAACTGAGCTAGCTGTATAAACATTTATATCTGATATCTTTTTAAGCCATCTTTGCAATGCTTTGTCAGTTTTCTCGCCTATTTTATAGCTCCAATGAGCTGCGATACCGTACTCCGCTTGACGATCCATATTATTTGTTTTTATCTGTATCTCTAAAGGTATGTTATATGGCCCTAAAACAACTGTATGTATAGAACGATAGCCATTAGCTTTTGGTGTAGCAATATAATCTTTAAACCTTTGAGGAATAGGCTTATAAAGCTCATGAACTTTACCAAGAGCAACATAACAATCAATTCTATTAGGAACAATAACTTTATAAGCATACATATCCATAATCTCATCAAATGAGATACCTTTTTTACGCATTTTATTATAAATGCTATATAAGGTTTTTTTACGTGCTTTGATACCATCATCGATAACAATACCACTTAGCTTATCAACCAATGCATCCTTAACTTGCTGAAAAACTTTTTCCTTATTTTTTTCTACTTTTTTTACTTTTTCTTCTAATATATGGTAACGATATGGATTCATCCCTTCGAATGCAAGAGTTTCTAACTGCTCTTTGAGAGTGTTGATACCTAGCCTATGAGCTAGAGGAGCGAATACATCTAAAGTCTCTTTAGATATCCTACGCTTTTTCTCTGGCTTAAGTGGAGCCAATGTTCTCATATTATGCAATCTATCAGCAAGTTTAATAAAAATGACTCTTACATCTTTAGTAACCGAAAGCAGCATTTTACGAAAATTTTCTGCTTGCTGCTCTATTTTGTTTTTATGCCTAATTTGTGTAAGCTTAGTTACTCCTTCAACCAGTTCTGCTACTTTATCTCCAAATAAGTTAGCAATATCCTCTGCTGTATGATCAGTATCTTCAACTACATCGTGTAGCAATGCGGCTATAATAGTGTCAACATCCATATGAAGTTCAGCAAGTATACAAGCTACAGCTACAGGATGAGTAAAATAAGGCTCTCCTGAACTTCTTACTTGAGTTTCATGAGCATCAGCACCGAATATATATGCTCTAGCTATCTTAACTCTTTCTTCAATAGGAAGATATTTAGAAATTAAATGGTTTAGGCTATAAAAACAAAACATATTTAACCAATATTTTTTAATAATATCTAATTAAATGATAAATTGAATTAGAGGCCAAAGCAATTTATAACTACTTTGATTTGAAAGAAATTAAATATTTTCTTGAAATAAATGCCATAAAGGCTATCAATGCAATATCAATAATAAGTAATGCTGCTGCTAATGTAGTATTATATTTTTTCTGCGAGAACACAGCCCCCTGTCCAGGTGGAACTACATTAGTTGGATTATAAGTCATACCATATGTTTTAATGATACTAGAGTTTATATCTCTAACATTTACTACAGGTATATCATCTTTCAAGAAATTAACAGCTACAGAGTTCACTGTACTATATTCAGGAGGGAGCTTAGTAGTTACTCCTGTAGGGAAACTATGTAGTTTAAGAATTTGCTCATCAGAACTTTTAGTAGTTGCTTTTTTATCTTTCTTTGACTTCTTATCAGAGTCTTCAACTTTTACTTTTGGCTGCTTCAAACCAATAGAAGCCATATTACCACCTACATTTACGTAAGCCTTTATACTATTTTCGCCTGCAGCTTCTTTGTACATTTTAAGACGCTTTGCAACAGAAGTGTTTGTAGAATCTTTATATGGAATATTAATTACCTTAAAGTCATTCCTTTTTATCGCATCATTTAATTTAAGTATAGCGCCAGGAGTCATTCCATAACCATTATCATGAGAACCTCCCAAAGTAATCCCTATAACATCATAATCAAAAACTCCTTTTTCAACTAAGTTCTTGTATATGTCAGGCCATGTGAATCCTGGTCTATTTGCACCGAACTGCGATGCTCCAGCTGAAAATATAATTAAAGGCTTAAGCTTCAATGTCTTAATAGCTGATAACATAGCTATATCTAATGCAGGGTACGATCCTGTTTCTTGTAACGCAACTGTATCGCCTTCTTTTAGATTAAGCTGGCTTAACCAACTAACAAATATAGCAGCCATATTAGGGTTGACAGAAGATCTTTTTGCATACAAATCACCAGAATCTGTGGTAATCTCGGTCATAGATAAACCTATAAGCCCTGTACAAGAGACATCACCCATCGTTCTACATAAATACCCTTTTGACATAAAGTATCTTTGAGTCAAATTAAATGCTTTTTCTGTCAGTTCTGCTGCTTGCAATTTTTGAGTGTAACCCTTAGTTTCAACAACTAGGTTTTTCTCAACTATGTATAAAGATATAATCATAAAAATACTTAAAAATAAGATGATATACCTAGATAAAAATTTACGGTGCCAATACATCGTTTTCATATTATATTCCTACTATTTGAGGTCCAATTAAAACTATTAATAACAAACGTATAATAATAGAAGCGATCAATAAAGATCCTACTGTTTCGATAAGACCCTGTCTATCTATTGATAAAGTTATAAGTCCCGGAATAATATATCCTATAACCTGAATCTGATTTGAATAAAAACTCGTTGTCAGATATTGTGAGAACAATATATTAAAAATTGTGCCCAGTATAAATGATAAAAGGACTGTTATAGCAATTCTTCTTCTACCATAAATAATCATGAATTTTGACATAAATCTAACTATACCAAAGATTATGATTGATATAATAATAGTTACTATAACTCTGTCAGGAGCACCCATCTCTAGTGCAAAGTAACCTGGTACAACCATACCACCTGTAGATAAACCTAAAAGCGATACAAAAACTAAACCGACAATAAGACCAATACCTATCGAGAGCGTTAATGGATCCATATTTTCTCCTGTTTATTTTAAAAAATTATAAATTATGCTTTTGCTTATGACTCTGATCACAATAATCAACTAAGCTCATACCAATATCTTTAATATTACCAACTCCCACAAGCATATATGAGCCCGCTGGTTGTGTGGCATTAATCTTTTCCAAAATCTCTAGAGGCTGCATATCTTCACACACAGTAACTTGAGCAGGCTTAATACCCAAAGATTTAGAGTATTTTTTATAAAAGGAAACAAATACATCTGTACCAGTACCTATAAGAGTAACTAAGTCTGGTTTTTCCCAATTTAGTATAGCTTCTGCAATTTGCTTAGATCTATCTTCTCTATCAGCTCTACAGTTTACAACTAAAACTTTTTTATCACACTCTTTATACTTTTCATAAAGTTTATCCCAAAGCATTTTAGTTGAGACAGGATCATTCGCAGCAAAAGCATTAGCAAAATTCATTTCAGAATCTTTAATATCAAAATTATACTCCGTCATAGCACCGGGATCTGGAGTAGCCTCCCACATACCTTTAAGTGCGACATCTCTAGGAATCCCTAGATCATCAGTTATTTTTAAAGCTAAAGCAACATTAATTTTAAATTCAGAATAAACAAACTTATTGATTTCTTCTTCTGAAATTAACTCAGCATCATCTGCTGTAGCTACAACAAGCTCTGTATCTCTATCTTTACAAGCATACTCAAAAAAATCAATATGCACGTCTTCTGCTGTAAAGTACTTAGACTTTACAGGAACTGTTCCAGCTAAAGCTTTCGCTACATCTCTTTCAGTTGGACCCATAACATCTAAATGATCAGGGCGAGCATTAGTCAAAACACCATGAGTTGCTTTAATCAATTTCAATTCACACAACGATTGAAGTAATGGTTGAAGAGCCATACATTCAATTATTATAGCATCTGCTTTCGCACGTCTTGCTTTAAACATGATTTTAACCTGTTCAGCAATATTACTGAAACCAATCCTAAAAACTGGCGTCTCAGATCCATCAACATCTATATATCTAGCCAATGTACCGGTAGTTTTTGCTACAGTTCTATATCCTCCAGCCCTAACTCCAGCAGCAATTAACCTTGCAACACTTGATTTACCTCTGGTTCCATTCACATGAATTCTAATTGGAATGCTTTTGATACTAGCATTATGTACAATATTCTCTATTATCAGATACAAACATAAAATTATGAATACTATTATAATTAACCAAAAATCCAAAGCATTTACTCCGTATATAACAAAATTCAAAAATAATTATAACACTATGATTAATAAATATACAGCACGAGAAAACTAAATTTATTTTTCACTAAACTTCCACATGTCTTGTTTCAGGCATGAGATATACTACAGGTATCATACATATTGAAGCCACAATCAAAAGCCATGCCGGAGCTAATAAACTTCCTGTAGACACAACTAGCGACGTTGCAATAAATGGGATTGTACCTCCAAAAAATGAATTACCAATATTGTAACTTAGACCATTACCACTATAACGATACTTCGTACTAAATAACTCTGGCGCCGCTGCACCATAAGCTCCCCATACAGCCATTAACGGTACACTCAAAACAATCATTGAAAGTACAAGTGCTGCAATTCCTGTACCCATAATCATGAAACTAGGATATGAAAAAAATAAATAAACTATAATAGAAAATTTGACCAATGGCTTCCTGCCTAAACGATCACTCAAGTATCCCCATAAAGGTGCAGAAAAAGAGAATATCAAACTAAATATGGTTACCACAGCTAAAGAGAAAAATTCAGAATAATTTAATTCAACAAAGTAATTACTCAAATAAGATAGAACCAAGTAATACATAATGTTCGCATACGCAGACAAAGCAATTGCAAAAAAGAGAGGTTTCTTTTGAATACTAAACATTTCCCTAACAGGCTTTACTGAAATATCACCTTGAGCCTCTAACTCTTCAAAAGAATTACTTTCGGGTATAAGCAATCTCATTACTAAAGCAAGTAATGCTAGAACAAGCCCAATAACATAACCCACTCTCCATCCCCACAGTTCAAGAACCTCATGACTAAATACCCCAAATAAAATCATTGCGACTAATGATGCTAAAAACACTCCCGTACCTGAAGACATCGTAGCAAAACTTGCAATAAACCCTCTTCGATCTGGTTTCGTAGACTCAATCATAAAAACCATAACACCACCATAAGATCCTCCAATAGAAAACCCTTGTAGTAGCCTCATCACAACCAAAATAATTGGAGCCAATACTCCAATACTTTGATATGTAGGAAGTATAGCGATTACAAATATTGGTAATATCATCATAACCACAGAAATAATTAAGGCTTTTTTGCGACCAAAACGGTCACCAAAACTCCCCATAACCATACTGCCAATAGGCCCCATAAAGAAGCCCGCAGCAAAAACACCAAAAGTCATCAATATAGCAGTATATTTGCTAAAATCTGGAAAAAACACGCTTGCAATGATAGGTGTTAAGTAAGCAAAAAGCATAAAATCATACCATTCAACAATCGTACTTGCTGAAGCAAAAAAAACGTGTCTTTTTGAAAAACGATTCATTTATTATAAAAAATTTATATATTTGAGAATTATACTTTATATTTAAATATATGACTTTTCAATCACAAAATAGATATGGCAAAAACTTTGTAAATATTGAAAAATGAATAAAATTTCTTTGTGGTGCGGACGGGGAGACTCGAACTCCCACGGTTGCCCGCTGGAACCTAAATCCAGTGCGTCTACCAATTTCGCCACGTCCGCAATATTCTGGGGTGATTGATGGGACTTGAACCCACGACAACCGGAATCACAATCCGGGGCTCTACCAACTGAGCTACAACCACCATTACAAATTGCTAATTTACATTGTAATGGCACGTCTGGCAGGATTCGAACCTGCTACCCTCGGCTTAGAAGGCCGATGCTCTATCCAGATGAGCTACAGACGCATCAAAAAATGGTCGGAGCAGAGGGATTTGAACCCCCGACCCTCTGGTCCCAAACCAGATGCGCTACCAAGCTGCGCTATGCTCCGACAATCTTAACTTAATGGTGGCCTGAGGCGGAATCGAACCACCGACACGAGGATTTTCAATCCTCTGCTCTACCGACTGAGCTATCAGGCCAATGACGAGTATTATACATACACCTACATGTTTAAGTCAACACTTTTATAAGTATTTTATTACATTTTTTCTTCATAAAAAGTTTTTAGATCATTTCCATCTGCATAAGCATATAAGGTCTGTGCTACAGATGTCGATCCTGAACAAATATTTCCTTTTTTATCAATAGCTATAAGACCAACATAATCTCCATAAACATCACTCTCAGCAATAGATTTATCTATTGCTTGCGATAATGACATCCCATCTTTGACTCTTGTCGCTATTTTTGCAGCTACTGCTTGATTGATAATATGTTCGCCAATACCAGTACATGATATGCCCATACATTCGTTCGCAAAATTACCTGCTACAGTTGGACTATCTCCTACTCTACCAGGATATTCAAAGCCTGCTCCTCCAGTTGAAGTAACTGCACAGATTTTGCCTTTAGAATCTAAAGCTACAACTCCTATTGTACCTGTGTAACCTTTTTTAAGTTCTAAATATTCTTGATATCTTTTTTTAGTCATTGGATCATATTCTGCTAAACCCATGACATCATGCGCAAATGTAGTAGCTTGATTCCCACCCAAAACACTATGATGTTGTTGCATTAATCTATTTGCAACATCTATGGGATTCTTTATATTTTGAATATTTATTACACCTGCAAACTTTTGTTTTTCGCTATCGATTATAGATGCAGACATTCTAATTTGTCCGTCTTGCTGAACTCTTGAACCTGTACCGGCATTAAATATCTCATCGTCTTCGAGAAGTTTAGCTGCAAACACTGCAGCCTCGTTTGCATCGTCGATATCTCTTAGGTAATTATATGCTTTTTGAACAATTGGTAATAAATGTTGGTGATAGTCGCAAAATGATGTGTTTTTATCTTCTCTAGCTCCACATCCACCATGAATTATAATTTTTTGCATAATAGCTCCAGTTTCAAATTATCACTCCATATTAAATAACGATTATATCTAAGATACTTAAAATGTCATACAACAAATATAAATGAAACTGGCTAAAAGATTAGAAGATAAATAAATTAGGTATAAATAAAATATTAGAACTCTACAAGACAAGTATTAAGATCAAACTTTTGACCTTCTAAAAGCATATGCATACGAATATCAACTAAACTAATAGGAGCATTGTTGCGAGCATTATGTAGTGATGAATGCTTAAGGTGGGAGAAGTCTATAATAGTTACCATACCAGAACCAACAACCTCAATCACATTTTCAGAATTCAGTAATGCTGATGTATCTTCATCAATACCAACACCAACCATGTAAGGATTGTATGATAATGCAGCTAGAAGCCTCCCTAATCTATCTCTTTGAGAAAAATGCTGATCTACTAATAATTTATTAGTTAAACCTAATCCAGGAGCAAGGTTAACCATATTGCACCTAGGCATAAGACCTGCCTGACCACCTGCAATCATAAAGCCAGATATAAAGGCCGCACCGGCAGAAGTACCTGCAACATTTACACCTTTTGCATTTAATCTACGAATAAGCTGTGCTATTGGGGTACCACCAAGAGTAGTAGAAAGTAAAAGTTGATTACCACCTGTCATAAAGATACCTGTGCTTTGAGCAAGCTGATCTTGATAATCTTTATTAGTAGTCGCATCTAAACGAGTTTCAATCTTTAGGTTATAAACATCTTTGACTCCCATTTTAGAGAAAATATCAACATATATATCTCCTGTATCTGGCAGTTTTGATGCTGTAGGAATAACAGCTATCTTTGCGTCACTTCCACCTGAAAGCTCAACAAATTTCTCTAGTACCGTTGGGCTTGCAAATTTATCTTCTCCACCACCAATTGGCATAATATACCCACGGTGATCCTTTTTTACTGGCTTAGACGGCATCTTGGAAATCTCCTTTTATAAAATTTATAAAAACTATGCATAATAATATTTTGTTAAAATAATACTAATTTATTAGACATTTTTCTATAAAAAAGGTTTATTTTTAGCATATAAATTGATACGCAGTTAATATTATTTACCCTTATTGTAATTGATGGTATGCTATGCGGTAAATATTACTATTAATTTTCAAGTATCTGTGAAATGAAAAAGATCAAAGCTCTAACAATCGGTGGCGCAACTCTTGACACCATTATAGAATATGAAGAAATGTTCACTATGAATATGCAAAAGAAGGATACAACTCAATCTTTTATGCTTCTCGAAGAAGGAGCTAAAATTGAAGTTACTGAGCAAAAATCTTTTTCAGGTGGTGGAGCAACTAATGCGGCAGTCTCTTTTAAGAAACAAAATATAGACGTTAGTTTCTTTGGAAAGATTGGCAAAGATATTGCAGGTGAACAAATAACTAACGAACTTAAAGAACACGGAATTGACATTTCTAACATTCGTTATTCAAACAGTTATGGTACAGCAACATCTTACGTTGTACCCACTCTAAGTGGAGATAGAACAATTTTTGCCTATAGAGGTGCTAACAAAGATATTTTGCAAGATGACCTACCATCCAAAGCAATTATAGAGAGCGACTTTATCTATATCACATCGCTGAGCAAATCATCTGCTGCTAGACTACCAGAGATAGTCAAATTAGCAGCGGATAACAACACAAAAGTAGCCATAAACCCAGGTTCTAGTCAGCTAAGCGTTGGTGAAAGTTTTATCAAAGATTCAATGTTTGGTATAGATATTCTCGTTTTAAATTTCCAAGAAGCTCAAAAACTGATGTTGTCACTTTTATCATCTGATGACAAAGATATTATAGAATCAAAAGATAGGCTAGAAACTCCTCTCGACAGTAATAAGAGTGACTTTTTGAACTCTACCTTTAGACTTAAAGATTTCTTTAGAATCTGTTTAGATTTAGGTGTAAGAATAATTGTAGTTACAGATGGTGCTAATGGTGTATATGCTGCTTCTAAAGACAAGATATACCATAGTGAATCTTTGAGAATTAATAACGTTGTTAACACTCTTGGTGCAGGTGACTCATTTAGCTCAACATTCTGTGCAAATATTTATAAAGATAAGCCTATAGAAGAGGCTATCAAATATGCTCTAATTAATTCTAGCCATGTAATACAGCACTCTGATGCAAAATCAGGTTTACAAACATCCGAAAATCTTGAAAAGATAAAATCAAAAATGAACAGTGGCTTAGATAAAAAAATTACAATTACCTCTTGGTAATTTAATTTTAGGACTATTCACCTCGTCTCTCCCTCTATTTCACTCCATCATTCTCTTGTAGGTGGGAATCTCATAAATCATAAGTACTAGCCTAAAGATACTCGCCTGCGCGGGTATGACTATACATTTTTGTAATTCTCTCGTATGAGCAAATCTCTAAACATACGCCGTATCTAGGAGATCCTGAATCAAATTCAGGATGACAGTATCATTTGTTGTTATCTCCTAGCTAAATAATCTCCATCAAAAAATGACTCCACATCTGCGACATAATAATCTATTTCTTGATTATCATAAAAATTAGCCTCTGACTTATGATCATCTGCATGAACTAATACAGTTTGCATACCTAAATGTTTGGCAGGTACTAAATTGTGTGATGAATCTTCAAAGAAGATTGCATTGGTAAAATCAATATCAAACTTATCTCTACCTATCTCAAAATATTTAGTCTTTGGCTTGGAAACTAAGCCCGTATCTTCTATGGTTAAGATACCATCAAAACTATCATCTAAACCTAACTGTTTTAAAACTCTATAAGTATGAAAGTTAGAAGCATTAGTAAAAATATAAGTACGATTATTTTTTCTTAAATCATTAATATGTTTATTTAGTTTTTCATTCGGTTTGAAGTGACTAATCTCAATATCATCAATATAGTCAAGAAATTCTTTAGGCTCAATATTATGATAACGCATCATGCCAAGCATAGTAGATCCAAACTCATAATATAGTTCATCACGAATTGCATTAGCTTTGTCGGTATCTGAAATATTTAGTTTTAGTTTGATATAATCACTCATTCTTGCCATTTGGCAATCAAACAAACCATTATTATATGGATATAGTGTATTATCCAAGTCAAATATGTAGGTTTTCATTTCATTCCTTAAAATTTTCTATAATAAATTAAGCTTTTTAAGTTCATCTTGGACAATACTCGCTGTCTTATCCCAACTAAAATCTTTTACCCTATTTAGTGATTTATTTACTTTCTCAGCATACATTTTTTTATTATCTACAATCTGCTGCATCTGCTTAATCAACTCATCTGCACAATAAGGATCAAAATATAGGCCAGCATCTAATGCTATTTCTTGTAAGACTTCTATTTTAGAGGCTAAGACAGGAGTTCCACAAGCCATAGACTCTACTAATGGTAGCCCAAACCCTTCTTCAAAAGAAGGTAGTATAGTTGCTGTTGCTAATTGATAATATTTTGCCAAAACTTGATCGGTAGTGTCTAACCCTATTGTTTGTATCTTTGAAAGGCAAATATTATATTTATGAGCATAGCATCGTAGTTTATGATCGACCTCTCCTGAGAATACTAAGTTATACTCATCATAATATTTAAAGTTTTTAAATGCTTTAAATATTATCTCAACATTCTTATGAGGACGTCTATTACCAATATATAAAAAATATTTTTGTTTAACTATAGTCGGGTTGTAATCAAAAACCAATGATATTCCATTATAAGCAACTGTAATTTTATTACTGTTGATACCCGACCATGCTAGTATTTGATTTTTTGAAAAGTTTGAAACTGTCATAATTTTGACATTTTCTCTCTTAATAATCGGCTTTAGTATTTTTTCAAAATAGAGTTTTTTTATAAAGCTGCTCTCATATTTAGATGTAACCGGTATAAGATCATGTATTGTTATAAGTAGTGGTTTATCTGTTTTCAAAAATATTGATAACGGAACATTCGCAGCAAAAGTATAATATCCCTTAACTTCTTTTTTTCTAATCAAAAAACTTAAATAAAACAAATCTTTTAGAGAAAATGGTTTTATATGCTTGGAAGTAGCGATAAAGTTCTGGGGTAAATATTTGATTATTTCACAAGCATATCTACCTATTCCATGTTTACCTTGCCAGCGCATGTCTATTAATAATTTTGGCATAGCTATTCTTTAGTAATTCTTTTTGCGTTTAAGGTTTTTCTTAGCTTTTTCATAAAAAGATATATTCTCGCGATGAGGTTGGGAAAGTAAAAAAATAATACATACTTAATGCTAATTTTTATATTCTTTTTTCTCGCTGCTCTATAATAAATTTTATATAAATAAAGTAACTTGTCTATATTACTATTATCATGGCTATTAGTAGCATAATGACCTAGAGCAGGCCTTAGAATTGCTTCAAATATTAATTTTTCTAACTCAGGGTATTTCGCTAAAAGTCTTTTATGCCTAACTTGATATACTTTTTTGAAGCTCTTTAAATGATTACTATTGAATTCTTTATACATTGTTTCTGAGTGACTATCACCTCTAGAAAAATAAAAATATTTCACTAATGAACTCTTAACAACCTTATTTGCTAGATCATAAATTTTAGAGAATATCTCTACATCTTCAAAGACTATATTTTCTTGGAACTTTAGGTTTGATAAAAATTTAGAAGATACTAAACTTGCGCATGCTATTAAAAAAATATTACCTTGTAAGTATCCCTTAACAATATCTACCCCTTGATAAATAGTTTCGACAGGCTCTACACTGTTTGTACCACCATAATAATAATTATTGTCACAACGTACAAAAGATACTAAAGAAATATCTGCATCATACTTTTTTATATTGGTATAAAGAGTTTCTATATAATCTAAAGATACCCAATCATCACTATCCACAAAAGCTACATATTCACCTCTAAAAATTTCTAAACCAATATTTCTAGCTGCTGATGAGCCATGGTTTGCTTTATCGACAACTACAATACGACTATCACTAGCAGCAAAGCTATTACATATTTTTAAAGAATTATCAGTAGAACCATCATTAACCAAGATTATCTCTAAATTTTTGTAAGTTTGGTTAACAATAGAAAACAAGCATCGATACAGATATTTTTCAGTGTTGTATACTGGGACAATTATAGAGATCAAAGACAACATCTAGTACCTTTTTTTAAAATACACTTTAAATACCTTATAAACTTTAGTACTTCCAAACATATTATAACTAAAAACTCTAAAAACCTTATAAAAATAAAAAATATTTGCACAAAAGATATTTTTACCATTTTTTATAGCAACATCTTTACTTTCTCTTAATGTTTTCATATCAGCTACGCTACTTATTCCCTCCAGAGAGAAATAGCTGAAAGCTTCATCTATAAAAGCACCATTATTAGTTTGTACAAGGAGCTTATTCAAAAAGTCTAAATCCGCAGCAATTTTAAAACTGGTGTCAAATTTAATATTTCTCACAAAATGTCTCTTAATAAATAAGCTCATATGAGACATTGGCATATATTGATACACTTTTTCTGCAATTTCACTTTCTGCTGTAACAAGTTCTTTATTATCATTTTTGAAAAAATAAGTATTTGAGTATATATAATCATTATTATTGCTTTTCAAAAACTTGTTATACTCTTCAAAAATATTATTAGCATAATAATCATCTGAATTTAAAAAGCCTATATAATTACCCGTTGCTAGTACTATACCTTTATTCATAGCATCATAGATACCATTATCAGGTTCTGAGATTAATACATCGATTATATCTTTATAATTTGAAATAATCTCTAAAGTCTTATCTGTTGAACCACCATCAATAATAATATACTCAATATTTTTATAAGTTTGATCTTCGATACTTTTTAGAGTTCTTTGTATAGTTTTTTCTGAGTTGTAGCAGACCGTTATTACTGTGAATTTTATGTTTTTCCAATTTAAACACATTATTTAAACTTATCTCTCTTAATTTATTTTAGAAAATTCAAAAAATATGAATTATATTATCTTCTGTATAATTTCATAATATGTATTAGCAAATTTTTTAGTCCTTTCATCTAAAATATTTTGATTAAATTTTGTTTCATTTTTATAATCATAATTAGCTAAAACCTGTTTAAGTTCGATGGCGCTATAAGAATCAAAGAATATTGCCTCTGGATACTGTTCTTTGTGAACACTAATATCGGACAAGATCATATTTTTACCTATACTTTTACATTCCTCTACAGTTGAGCTCCACCCCTCAAATAAAGAAGGATTAATAACTGCTATTGAAAATTTCATTAGTAAAAAAACATCTTTATAATCTATCAAACCTAGTAATTTTATATAATTTCCAAGATTATTCTTTCTAATATAATTTTTTATTTCATGATAGTAATTTTTATCTCTATAATCTTCTAAACTACCACTACAAATTATCAATATATTAAAGCCATCTTTAACTAACAGTTTTACAGTTTCAAATACTAACAAATGATTTTTATGTTTCCATAATTGATTAGGCAAATAAAAATAAGGTCTATTTATATTATATTTTCTTTCAATCAGTCTAAAATCCTCTTCACCCATATTAAAATATGTAGCTTTAGGCTGAGAAACAAATTGCAAAACTTCCGCCTTTTTTATGTAATCTGGAGCGATTTTTTTATAATCATAAAACGCATCATAACTACTTAGAACAATTTTCTCACTATTTTCTATTAGATTTCTAAAATTTTTATTCCTTAAATTAATTTCATCACTAGAAAACATGTTTTCTAGATGAATATGTTGAAAATCAGGTATCCAATTAATAGTTTTAATAGACTTAAAATTAACTAATTGGGAATGAGAAAGAATATCTATATCATATTTTTTAAATAATTGTTCGAGATAGTAGTTTGATTTAAAAACTTATTAAAGATTTTATTAACATACCATCTAAAGCTTCTTCTGTTAAAAATCGTATCCTCTATTACAGTAGCATATTGCTGAAAAGTTCGTTTCTCATGGTCATCAAAGTTTTTAGAAAGAAAAACATATACTTCGATATTTCTCTTTTGATACTTATTTATCGCATATAATAAGTTCTTAAAATAATTCAATCCCCCTGTCCATTCATTAGGAAAATCAATCACAAACCCTACTCTAATCATTTATTTTTTTTACCCAGTCTATATAGCCCACTATACCATACTCAAACTTAATACCTGGACTGCTACATATTTCTTTAAGCTTAGTTATATCAGCACAATAATATATAGGATTACCTATATTTACTTTCCTATTAAACTCAATACTTATTTTAGGATTTACTAGATTTTTAACAATCTCAACCACCTGTCTAACAGTATACTTTAAACCTGTTCCACCATTAAGTATAATAAATTGCTCACTGATATTTAAAAGTTTTGAAAAAATAATCAAAACATCTTCTATATGAATAAAATCTCTTGTTTCTTCACCAGTTCCCCAAAACTCCACTTCTTTACTAGAATATCTTATTTTATTATATGCATCCCATAAAAGTTGTTTTTTGAGCCCATTACCATAAACTGAAAAAAGACGTACTACAGAAATCTTTAAACTATATTTTTCCGAATAACTCTGACATAAGTCTTCTACTATTTTTTTATGATATCCATAAGGAGATGCTGGCTTCCCTACATAATCTTCTTTAATTGGTGTATTTGTATGCTCTCCTTGTACTGCTGGACTTGATGGATATATAAGTTGAGCTTTAGGATTATAAACTCTCATATACTCCAAAACCTCTAAAGTTCCATCTACTGTTTTTTTAAAATCCTGATAAGGATTCTCTATAGAAAAACCAACAGAACCACTCCCTCCACAATGAATAATAATATCAAATAGCTGCTTAAATTCTAGTATAGCTTTTATTGAAATATCTCCACTTTGCCAATAATCTAAACCTATACTTTGTGATTCTTTTATAGATAAACTACCATGTCCTACCCCATAAGTCTGATATCCACGTTCTTTAAAAAATTTTGAAACATTTGAACCTAAAAATCCTTTAGCTCCAGTTATTAATATTTTTTTCATAATAGATCTTTAATTTTCGAAAATTTACCAGTTTCAACATCCACTATATCTAGACTAGAAATTATTTTTAAATTCTCTTCAATACCACTAAAAGTTAATTTTCCACCATCATCTCTTGCTTCTCTAAACTGAGATTGCTTATATGCCTCTTCAGGAGTTAAAACATTAAATTTTGACACAAGATCATCTCTAACAAAAAAAACATTATTCCCAGCTGAATTAGAGCCTATAAGACTGTATCCTTTCTTCTTTGCTAAAAAATCAAGGGCTGATATTGAAGCTCCATAATATATATTTGAATAATGCTTAGTATTTCTTACAAATTTAGCATCATAAGGAACACTTACTTTATAGGTATCACCAAAATGACTATTATATTCACAAATTACAATACCAGGTGAAATACAATCTATCGCTTCCCAAATCCAATAATCATTACCATCAATATCAACTGATAAAATTCCTATTTCTCCATGAATTCCATTTTTTGTTATTAATTGATTTATATTATCTTTTGTAATAAATGCACATTCTGCCTTAATATTATGCTTCCAGTAAATAGAGTCATTTTTTATATAAGAAATATTTTCTTCTGACCCATCTATAACCAAACCTCTCCAATTATTATTTTGTAATAGGAATCTTGTATTTGATTCCGTATAATTTTCAACACCAAACTCAATAAATGTTTTTCTTTAATATCAATATTATCAATTAAAAATTGAATTATTCCATCTTCTCCCCACTGGGAAAATACTTTAAACTCATTATCTCCAATATCTTTTGAATTAAGAGTTCTACATTGTCTAGACTCAATTCGCCCCAAAGCCAAATCAATTTTATTAAATCTTTCTTCATAGTTTTGAAAAGATTTTAGCATTCTTTTTATCTTCAATATCTTTTTAAGCATTCTTATCTCTTAAATCATCAATATGACAATTTCATTTGTTAAAACAAAAAAATAACTTTATTTTTTAATTATCATATATAAATATTTATTTTTCTCAAGATAACTTCTAGAACCATGTCTGAGCAGATTAATATATTTTCTATACCCTCTCCAACCCAAAATATTTGCTATTTCATTTATGTCTCTCATACAGTCTTGCCCAATTTCATTTTGCGCCCAATGTATATTAGTTTCTGCAAGATATGGAAGCTTAAAAAGAAAAGCGTATTTCTGTCTTATTGAATTAAAACTAGAAAACTGTAAATTATAAGTTAGTAAATCAGGAAATTTTTTATAAAAAGGATCTTCAATATAGTCATTTTTAGAATATTCCATATACTGCCCATAAATTGATACCTTACAACCAGCATATGACGCATATAAAATATGTGATCCTATAGTATTTGATGTTACATATTCAAATGACCTAAAAATCCGACTCATCCGAAGAAGTCCACTTTTATCTGTTACATCTGCTCCTATTATGATTGGAATATTATATTTCTCAAAAATTTTAACCCACAATTCTTTATCAAAACAAGATCTATGCACGCACGCAACAACAATATCAAATTTATCTTTAATTTTGAGAATATCATCAATGTATCTTTTTTCATCAAACGAATGATTTGTATATGGTAAAGAATGAGGAGGCATTATTAACAAGCTTCTTGGTATTCTTTTAATTTTATTAGTTTTTACATCATACTGATTAACATAAGCAAAAGGTAATCCTAATGCTATAGATTTAACTCCTTCGCTATCCAAAAAGTTTTGCTGTTGCATATTAGCAACAAAATTAACTCTAGTATATTTATCAATAACAAATTGCTCAATATACTTAGGTGAAGCAAAAATCCATCCATGCTTCCAATTGATTCCTCTACTATAAGTTTTTTTTATACCTAGCCTATCAGCCAAATATTTTGAAAACCCATAATAATCAATCTCAGATATGAGTTCCATTGGCTCATATTCAGGAATATTTTTTAATATTTCACTAAATAATTCTTTTTGTAAGTTGTATTTCATTATATATTGCTAGCCAACATATTCAAAAACCTATCCCCAAACGCATAATCTCTCTCAGCAACTTTCCCTAAAATATCATTTAGATATTTCGGATGCATACCATATCCAGGTCTTACACTCCGAATATTCTCCTCTGTAAATCTTTCACCTTTCTTAATATCTTTTGCAACATATAAGCTTCTAGCGAACTGCCTACTTTTCTTTTTCTTTTCTGTAAGTATATAGTCTACTTTACCATATAATTTTTCAGCATTTCTTACTTCAGATATCATATTTGCAAACTCATCCTTATCTAGAGAAAAATCAGCATCCGGACCACCTATGGACTTATCTAACATAAAATGTTTCTCAATTACTCTAGCTCCTAAAGTAGTAGCTACCACTGGTGCTGTGATACCCAAAGTATGATCAGAAAATCCTGCAACAACTCCAAATGTATTAGCTAAGTTTGGTATCGTCGCTAGATTAGCATCCTCTAGCGGCGCCGGATACGCGCTAGTACACTTAAGCAATACTATATCGTTATTACCAGCTTCTCTACAGATATTTACAGCATCTTGTATCTCATCAATAGTTGCAATTCCTGTTGATATAATTATTGGTTTACCTTTTGAGGCAACATATCTAATAAGTCCATAATCTGTTATTTCAAAAGATGCTATCTTATACGCACTAGGGTTGAATTGTTCAAGAAAATCAACAGCTGACTTATCAAATGGCGATGAAAAAATATCTATACCAATTTCTCTAGCATATCTAAATAGCTCCTCGTGCCATTCCCATGGAGTATAAGCCTCTTGATAAAGATCGTGCAAATATCTACCATCCCAAAGAGTTTCACCGGTAATTAAGAAATCTTTTTTCTTGCAATTCAAAGTTATAGTATCAGCTGTATATGTTTGTAATTTAATTGCGTTAGCACCTATCTCTTTAGCAGCTTTAATTGTATTTAAAGCATTTTGTAAGCTACCGTTATGATTGGCACTTAGCTCAGCAATTATAAACACACCTTCACTATTTAAATCAAAGTTCCCTATTTTCACTTAACAACTCCATGCATATTACCAATTGATTATTAACTTTTTTTCGTGATACTTCTGTAAATTTAAATTTTCTATGAAGATTAATCACCTTTACATTTGTTTCAAATACTTCTAATTTCAACTTTTTAAGCTTCAATACATTAAAAGCATAGTCTATAGAAATACTATTCAATAGCCTACCTACACCAGGAACAGTTGTAAGCGGATTAGCATATAAACCATACTCACCCTCCCTCTCCTCATTCTTGAAATTATAAAAGTCGATAACACCGAGATAATTATCCCCTCTTTTTACTAAAAAATACAATTTACTATCATCTTCTTTTAGTTTTTCTATAAAACTTAGATGATCAGCGAGAGATATATCATGTGTGTTATACATCCATTTCTTAATCTCTGAATGATTTCTCCATGATAAAATCATTTTTTTCTCGTCCAATGATGTATCATAAAAATTTATCAATGCAACTTTCTCACTCATATTCTCTTAGAACCCTTAACTTACTTTCAATTTCTCTCTTCAATTTTTCAAGATCTATCTCATGTTGAACACAATATCCCTTTTGCTTAAGATAAAGATACATATCTTGCTGATTTTCAGCTGTCTTAATGGCAATTAAAAGTAAACCCATAAAAATAACTTCATTAACCGTGACACTAGGTGTCACTATAGCAAAATCACTTTCATGCATTAATTTAGCTATTTCACTAGAATTAATATGTAAATCAATCCAATTTTTATCTGAACAATATTGTTTTAATTGCTCTAAATTCTTATTTGCTGTTGTTGTCACTAAGTTTACTTCTATGCCGCCAACTTCGCCAATAACGCTCAATATTTCTATATTTATATTGCTATGGTCAGCTCCACCCATAGCGACAAAGACTTTAGGTATTGTGTTTTTAGGTTTAGGCTTATTTTTATAATCATAAAACTCTTGTCTAAGCAAAGTATACTTAAATCCGCATTGTAACTCACAATGCTCAGGAACTAAATTTTTATATCTAGATTCATCAGCACTAATATTGTGATTTAAAAGAATATCACAATAGTGTTTCTCATAAGTATCATCTAAAACCATAAATTTAATATAAGGATACTTTTCTTTAAAAGCTCTTTCAAAATCATAACCTAGATTATAGCTATCTAGAATCACTATATCAGGGTTCAGTTTTTCAACCACTTTGATAAACTCGAGTAAGCTATTATCTCTAATAATCTCAACACTATAACCAGACTCTATAATCTTGAAGTTAATATTACCGGGTAAGTCTCTTGTTACAAAAGTTACATCATCAAACTGAGTTGCTAATACAAGATCTCTCATGATATGACCAGTGCCAATACTTGATGAAGAATCAGCTCTAATTATAGCTTTCATTAGATTTTTCCTGAACTTTTTAAAGCTCCATACATCAACTCTGCTCTTTTCCAATCCTCTAAAGTGTCAATATCTTGAACTAAATACCTTGGTAAGATAATAGGAATACTTTCATCAGAAAACATATGTTTTTTAGTTTTACAGTCTAATTTTCTCCAATAAAATTGACCAGCATCCTGATATGCTTCTTCTAAGTCTTGACTTCTTTTTGAAAAGTTTTCAGGCCAAAACATTTTGCATCTATTTTCATCTGTGATTTTAAATGTCCTCTGAATAGGAAATGGCATGCTAGTGCAAGAAAATGCATTAATGGCATCACTTGTAGATAGCTTTTCGTAAGCATCTACTAAGTATTTCTCTTGTAGGAATGGAGCTGTAGCATATATAGTACATACATAATCATATCTTTCACCATTAGATACTAAAAACCTTATGGCATGATCAATTACTGACTGAGTATCAGCAAAATCATTACTTAACTCAACTGGCCTTACAAACGGAACATCTGCTCCATACTGCTTCGCAACAATTGCAATCTCATCATCATCTGTGGATACAATTACCCTATCAAACAAATTTGATTTTATAGCAGCTTCGATAGAGTAGGAAATAATCGGTTTACCATGGAAATCTTTAATATTTTTCTTAGGAATTCTCTTACTTCCACCCCTAGCTGGTATTATTACGACATTAGAGTATCTATTCATTTTTTTCTAAGAAGAAACCATGTTATATCATCTTGTGGAAAGTTATTATCTCTATGGTAGTGAAACTTATAATCCACTAATTCCAAATCAGGATATTTATCGAGCATCTCTCCAGCGAAGTCTCTTTTGAAAAGTTGCTCATTATTTCCTCTGTATGGAATCGTTACAGGAGTTGGATTATAATATTCTGCTATAACAATATATTTAGAAGAAAATTTATATAATTTTTCATAAATTAATTCTAAAAACTCTGGATTAATATGTATCAAGACTCCTTTTATTAAAGATAAGTCTCTTTGCCTGTCTATTTGAATATCTAAGATAGACTCATGATATACGGTTTTTACAAATTCTAATTTATTCAGTTCATTCACTGCATCTTGGCTAATTTCAATAGCAGAAATATCCATATTTTGTGATAAACTATTTATCGCATGAAGATTTAGTCCTATGTTTGAGCCAAACTCAATGACACTAGAAATATTGGTCGTTGATGAAAGAATATCGGAAAAAACCTTTATGTTATCCTTAATTATATCTTGGTTGTTACGCTTTATGTATTCTACAGCCCATTTTGGATCTGCCCAAAAAGCTTCTTGTTCAGTTTTAAATTTTTTCATAAACTGTCCTTATTTACTTTATTAAGAGACTTTTTTATTTGTTCACAAATATACTTTATCTGCTCCTCTGTCAAATCTGGATACATAGGCAAACTTATTGCCCCATTATAATATGCTTCTGCATTAGGGCAGTATCCTTTCTTGAATCCCATCTTTTGGTAGTAAGGCTGCAAATATACAGGTATATAATGGACATTGACTCCTATATCATTATTACGAAGATATTCAAACACCACTCTTCTTTTGTTAGCTGGAACAACTATCGGATATAGATGTAAGCCTGAATAACTTTTATCAAACTGATGTGGCAAAACAACTTCAAAACAATCAGACAATAACTCCTCGTACCGCCTTAACACCGCATGTCTCTTTGCAACAAACTCATCAAGTCTAGAGATTTGTGATAGACCAAGCGCACACTGCATATCTGTAATACGATAGTTGTAGCCTAAATCTATCATTTGATAATACCAAGGACCCTCTGACTCTTTTGTCATCAGAGATTCATCTCTAGTCATACCATGAGTTCTCAATAAACCTATCTTTGCTGCTAGCTCACTAGAATTTGTCATCAGCATACCACCTTCTGCAGTAGTCACGATCTTAACAGGATGAAAACTAAAGATTGCAATATCAGAATATTGACAAGATCCTATTGGCTCATCAAGGTATCTACCACCAATAGCATGAGCTGCATCTTCAACTATCGAAAAACCATATTCCTTTGACAACAAGTGTATCTGTTGCATATCACATGATTGTCCTGCAAAATGTACTGGAGCCACTACTTTGGGTAATTTACCAATCTTTTTTGCCTCAATTAACTTATGTTCTAAACATTCAACAGACATATTATAAGTTCTAGGACAAATATCGACAAAATCAACATCTGCACCACACATAACAGCAGCATTAGCCGTAGCTAAAAATGTATTAGGCGATGTCCAAACAATATCTCCCTTACCAACACCTAATGCCAAATATGCCAAGTGCAAAGCACATGTTGCATTTGCTACAGCGAAAGCATGCTTAGCTCCGCAATACCTTGCGACAGACTTTTCAAAATTAACAACCGCTGGTCCCTGTGTTAAAAAATCCGACTTTAGAGTATCTACTACAGCCTCAATATCATCTACAGATATATTTTGTCTTCCATAAGGAATAAAATCCATAATTACATCCTCGCCATCATTTCCAAAAATGACTCATGTGTTAACCACTCAGTATTATTTCCAGAATTATACTCAAAGCCTAGCTCTACAGGCCTACCCACCTCTCCTAACTGATTCTTCGTGAAGTCAGCCTTGTGAGCAAATTGAATAGTAGGACAAAGTACATAATGATCATCAAATTCCAATGTCAAATGAGAGTCATCAGAAGGACACATGATCTCATGAAGTTTCTCTCCAGGTCTTATACCAACAATTTTATGAGGTAAATCTGGAGCCATTGCTTTTGCTAGTTCTGTCATGTACATAGATGGAATTTTAGGCACAAAAATCTCTCCGCCCTGCATTCTTTCAAAATTTTTGAGCACAAATCTAACTCCCTCTTCTAATGTAATTAAAAAACGAGTCATTTTCTCATGTGTAATAGGTAGCTCTGTAGCTCCTTCATCTATCAGCTTCTGAAAGAAAGGTATAACCGAACCTCTACTACCAAGCACATTACCATAGCGGACAACAGCAAATCTCGTCCTTCTTGATCCGACCATGTTATTAGCAGCAACAAACAATTTATCAGATGCTAACTTTGTAGCACCATATAAATTAATTGGATTAGCTGCTTTGTCAGTAGATAATGCTATGACTTTTTCGACATTATTTGATAATGCTGCCTTTATGACATTCTCTGCGCCATGTACGTTAGTCTTGATACACTCCATTGGGTTATACTCGGCTGCTGGAACCTGCTTCTGAGCTGCGGCATGAATAACATAATTAACGCCATGCATAGCTTCTTTTAATCTTTCACCATCCCTAACGTCTCCAATGAAATATCGCATACAAGGATCATTAAATTCTTGAGACATCTCGAACTGCTTTAACTCATCTCTACTAAAAATTATTATTTTTTTAGGCTTACATTCAGATAATAATATCTCTGTGTACTTTTTACCAAAACTACCTGTACCACCTGTTATTAAGACCACTTTATTATCAAACATTATAACGCTCTACACTTTTTCTAAACTACCATTTATTAAATTATAAACGACATCATACCCCTCAATAGTACTAAGCCTATGAGCTATGGTTATTATAGTTATATCTTTTAACTCTTTTATCACATTTGTTACTTCTTTTTCGGTGTCATTATCAAGAGCTGATGTTGCTTCATCCATAACTAATATTTGTGGATTTTGATATAATGCCCTAGCTATACCAAGTCTTTGGCGTTGACCACCTGATAGTCTAATACCATTCTCACCAACAAAAGTATCCAAACCTTTATTCAAATTACTGACAAAATCATCAAGCTGCGCCATTTCTAGACATTTCCAAACTTTAGTTTCATCTATATCTGACTTTAACTCACCAAAAGCAATATTCTCTTTGATAGGTGTATCATAGAGTATAATTTGTTGTGGAATATATGCAAATAGTCTTTGTACTACCTTAGTGCTATTAATTTGCTTATCATCTATATAGATACTACCACTTTGTGCTGTATAGAAACCCATTAACAAATCAACTAAGGTACTTTTACCAGAGCCTGAAGGTCCTATAAAAGCTGTTTTCTTACCTTTTCCTATTGCCACAGAAATATTTTTCAAAGCTTGAGTACCATCAGGATAGCTATAACTAACGTTATCTAAGCGGATACTTTTTTCAAACTTTATATCTAAATTAAAACTATCTTCTGCATTATTTGAATAGCTTTGATATTTTCCTAACTCTTCATATATTACCTTCAGAGCTGGAGCAGAATATTTTATACTGGTAACCGCTTGCATAATCCTATTAAGTGCCGGTAGCAACTGTGTTGCAGCAACCCCAAATACAGATAATAATATAAAAATTGAATTTGTCGACTCACCAAAGGCTATAAGAGTTAGTAAAGTAATTAATACAAATGTAATAGCTATAGCTTCTATAAAAAATCTTGGAAGAATTTGAAATATTTGATTAAATTGTAATGACTTATTGAGCATAGTTGCTTTTTCACTAAACTCATTTGTGAATACTTTTTCTTTGTTATAAAGTTTTATTTCCTTGATCCCTAATAAGCCATTCATAGTTGTTTTAGTCATGCTCTTTAATGCTTCTGCTCTTTGCTTACCGTATTTAGTTAAAATTCCTTTTATTTTTAACATAAAGATAAATAATGAAACTCCCAAAATAAGCAAAGTAAAAAAACTAAATAAGAAGTTTATATATAACAATAAAGCAACTATAAATATACATGAAAATAAATCAGTAGCTAATATTCCTAGAGGATTAATTATTCCTCCAGATAATTGATTAGTTTCCGAGTTTATATTACGTATAAGAGTTGGTGTGCTTCTAGTTAAATGAGATTCATAATCCATGGATATATATAGTTTAAATAGCTTTTTCTGAATACTTAGGACTATAGAGTTTAGAAATTTGGTTTGAAACCAAAATAATAGAATACCAATTATATTTTTTATCCAAAAGGCTGAAATTAATAAAAGTATACTTATTAGTATTATTTGAAAATGACCAAAGCCACTCAAAAAATGTATATTATCAAACTGATTTGGATTGACCAAAATACTCACAAAAGGAATAACAGCTCCAACACCTAACATCGAAGATATTGAGCCTAAAAATAATAGAACAAGGTATAAAAAAAATCTTCTTTTTTGAGTAGCATCTAAAATACCAAAAAAATATCTAAAAAATTGCTTCATTTAACACCACTATCTATCACTTCATCATAAACTAATTTGTAACTTCCGACCATTTTTTCTAGACCAAAGATATCGTCAAATCTAGCTTTAGCATTAGCTCCATATTCTTTAGCTTTTTGTTCATCTTGCCAAAGCTCTTTGAGCTTTTTAGCTAAATCTTGACTATCATCTGACTTGGCTACTAATCCTGTTTGTTTATCCACATTCACAAAAGTTGTACCTGTACCAATCTCGCAAGTTATCATTGGCTTAGCAAATATACTTGCCTCTAACAAAACTAACCCAAAGGCTTCTGTCCTTATATTTGAGGGTAACACCAGAGCATAACTTAGCTTTAGTAATGATAGCTTATCCTTATCATCTAATGCACCGACAAATTTTACATTCTGCAGATTATTTTGCTTAACTTTTTGCTCAAGTAACTCCCTTTGATCACCATCACCAACTATAACAAGTGGATAATCTTGCCCTTGCATAGCATCAATCAAGATATCTAAGGCTTTGTAATACCTCAACCCACCAATATAGATAAAGAATTTCTTAAAACCAATATTATTTTTCCAATATAAATAGTTTTCCTCATCAATATTATAATCTGATTTATCCAAACTCATTGGAATAACTTTTTTAGGTACTTTTATTTCCCTAAGAATCTCACTACTCTCAAGATAATTAGGAGATGTTGGTAAAATATATTTTGCGCCATTGAGAAACCTTCTCATTAAAGGTTTATACAATATCATCAACTTTTTTTGCTTGATAATATCTGAGTGATAAGTGACTATATATGGCTTATTTACTCTACAAATAGTCTGCAACAAGTCAGCATATGGATATGGAAAGTGATAGTGAATAATATCAATTTGCTTAGCTAACTCTTTGAATTTCTTAATTGCCGATAATGAAAAAGTTGTTGAAGCTATATTCAAATTTGTTTTAGCAAAATGCAATGTATAAAAATCTTTGTGTATAGTTTGATTCTCTTTACCCATAGCCAGAATATGTATATCCAAATCATACTTTTTAAACATAGCAACTGATAGCTCATGTATGAACTTTTCTATACCACCATAAGTCTCTGGATAAAATGATTTAAATACATGTAAGATTTTCATTCTCTAAATATCATTCTCTTTGGCATAATTCTGCCATCTAACAATATCAACGCATATATCATCGATAGTTTTTTGTGTCTCAAAACCGAGCTCCTGTTTAGCTTTGGCAACATTCGCGGACATCTCTGTAATATCACCAGCTCGTCTAGCTACTATTTGATATGGAATCTTTTTACCTAGTGCTTTCTCATAAGCTGTGACAATCTCTAGTACGCTACATCCATGACCTGAGCCTAGATTATATGCTCGCCAATCTGGCTCAACCTTTGAGATATGCTCAATTGCCAATATATGCCCTATAGCCAAATCTACTACATGGATATAATCTCTAATACAAGTACCATCCCTAGTATCATAGTCGCCACCAAAAATGCTAAGTTTAGGCAATTTACCTGACCCCACTTGCCCAACATAAGGCATTAAATTATTAGGAATACCTTGAGGGTCTTCACCAATCAATCCACTACTATGAGCCCCTACAGGATTAAAATATCTGAGACATGTAATATTAAAATTATTATCAGCCTTATACAGATCTGCTAAAATATTCTCTATCATTAGCTTAGTAGCACCATACGGATTAGTTGCACTAAGTTGCATGTCCTCTACAAATGGTGGTGTATTGTCCATGCCATATACAGTCGCTGATGAACTAAATACAAAATCATAAACTTGGTACTCTTGCATTAACTCAAGCAAATTTAGTGTACTTAATAGATTATTATGATAATAAGCCAAAGGCTTCTGTACACTCTCGCCAACAGCTTTGAGACCTGCAAAGTGAATCACCGCATTTATACTATGCTCTTGAAAGACTTTCTCTAACTTATCTTTGTCTAAAAGATCTATCTGATAAAAATCAAAATCTTTGCCTGTGATTGTTTTGACTCTATCAGCTACAGATAGTTTGCTATTTGAAAGATTATCGACCACAACAACTTGATAGCCTCTATCAAGAAGCTCGACGACCGTGTGACTGCCTATGTAACCTGTACCACCTGTTACTAATACTTTTTTATTCATATCTATACTCTATATAATTGACATTTACTTGATTCACCACTTTGGTATTTACTACTTTCTTCTTAGGCAAAAATATTCCTAATACTTTCATAAAAATAACTCTAACTGTCTCGATAATAATAAGTAAATCAAAAACAAAACTCCATCTTCTAATATATACAAGATCAAGCTTAAGTTTATTCTCAGGAAGAGTTGCATAGCTTGTCAAAACTTGAGCGTATCCTGTAATCCCAGCTTTAACTTTGGTTCTACATAAGAACTCTGGAGTCTCTTTTGCAAACTCATCAATTAACTCTCGTCTTTCTGGGCGTGGCCCCACTATAGACATATCACCTTTTAAGACATTAAAAAACTGCGGTAGCTCATCTAACCACACAGGCCGAATTATCTTACCAACCTTAGTAATTCTATCGTCATCACTACTTGCCCACACGGCACCTGTGTGAGATTCGGCATCTACTTTCATGCTCCGGAACTTTATCAGTTTAAATTTTTTTTCGTTTTTAGAAACTCTTTCTTGAACGAAAAAAGGAGACCTCTTATCTTCTAAAAATATAGCCAAAGCAACTATCAACATAATTGGAGCGGTCAGAATAATAATCGCAACACTAAAAATCATATCAAAAATTCTCTTTACTGCTTGAGCTTCAAATGACAAACCAAAATTTTTAACACTCATCGCTAGACTATCACCAAGAGGTATAAGTACAGATCCCCAAATAGATATTTCATACTTTCGAGGTATAATCACCATCTCAACATTACACTGACTCAAAAGTGATAAATCATTATCACCAAGTTGCTTTAGAGCTTTATCTGAAATAAAAACTTTAGTATAACTTTTGATAATATCAACCAACGTTAAACCATTCATATCTATACATAGATAGCCATTCACGGTTTCATTAGGCAACTTAGAATGCATTGCTTTATCAAAAAGCCAGTCTTGTTCACCATGACATCCTATAATCAATACACTGTTATAAATAGTATTCCGCATCAGCCTCCTAAAGTAGACACGTAATACCGATAAAGCTATAAACTGAATAATAAAACCAATAAGAATAATACTACGAGGAAAAGCAAAACCTCTCAAAAAAAAGGCTAAAGATGTAATCACTATTGCTATCGTAAATGAACATAATATTACTTTTAGTATATTTCTTGATTTTGAAATCTTCTCACCATTTGTGTATTCAGCAATAAGAAATGTTAGCAGTGCAATAGCTACTATAAATGATGCTAAAAAGTTAAAGCTACTAAAGTTGCTAATATCATAATCAAAAATATGTAGAGGTATAAAATAGCTCAATAAAACTATTATTACAGAAAAAAAGAGTTCTATAATTTTAAGCTTAAGTATCATACTAGATTTTCTTGAGCTCATCTCTCATCTTATCAATAGTTTGTTTGTAGCTATCTGAGTTAAAAATAGCCGACCCAGCTACAAAAGCATCAACTCCGCAAGCTGCAATCTCTGCAATATTATTAGGATTAACGCCACCATCTATCTCTAGTAAGATATCTCTACCAGTTGATTTAATCCACTGAGAAACTTCTTTAGCTTTATCTAGCATTGCTGGTATAAATTTTTGACCGCCAAAGCCTGGATTTACTGACATTATCAATATCCTATCAATATGACTTTCAACATATTTTAGACAATCTATTCCTGTAGCTGGATTTAGAGCTAGGCCCGCATCAATATCAAAGGACTTGATAAGCTGTAAACTTCTATCTATATGCTCACTAGCTTCTGGATGAAATACAACACTACTAGCACCAGCTTTAGCAAAGCTCTCAATCAAGCTATCTACTGGTTTAACCATAAGATGAACATCCATGCCAGCTGTAATACCATAATCTCTCAAAGCCTTAAGAACCATAGGGCCAAACGTAAGGTTAGGCACATAGTGATTATCCATTACATCAAAATGAATGTTATCAGCTCCTGCTTCCAAAACTGTCTTAACATCATCTCCTAATCTTGCCAGGTCAGCAGATAGTATCGAAGGGTTAACCTGAAATTTTCTCATTGCTAATTATCTAAACATATAAAAATTAAAAATAATTTTAACATAACAATAAAAAATATTTGAGCTAATAAATCTCAAAAACTATAATATCTAGTGCTAATTGCTTTTTATAATAAATAAAGGAAAATAACAAAATGGATCATATTCAAAACGCCAAACAAACATTTGAACTTGAAATACAAGCTTTAGAGAAATTAAAGGAATCTATTGGTGATGACTTTAAAAAAGCATGCGACATCATTTTGAACAACAATCACGGTAGAGTGATTATAACTGGCATGGGAAAATCAGGCCAGATTGGCAAAAAAATTGCTGCCACACTTGCAAGCACAGGAACACCTGCTTTCTTTGTCCATCCTGGCGAAGCTGGTCATGGTGATTTTGGTATGATTACAAACAAAGATGTTGTAGTAGCAATATCTAACTCTGGTAATTCTAGTGAGATTATGGGAATTATGCCGATGATCAAACATCTCAATATACCTATAATTTCTATTACTAGTAATAAAAATTCACTAATGGCTAAAAATAGTGATGTAACACTCAATTTAGGTGTTGATAAAGAGGCTTGCCCCCTTAACCTTGCGCCCACATCTAGTACAACTGCAACATTAGTTCTAGGTGATGCCCTAGCAATCGCTTTGCTTAAGGCTAAGAATTTTTCTGCTAGAGATTTTGCTTTTTCTCATCCTAGTGGCGCACTTGGTAGAAAACTAATACTAAAAGTTGAAAACATTATGCGCAAAGGTAATGAAATACCAAAAGTCAAATCTACGGATAACATACGTAAAGCAATATTAGAAATAAGTGATAAAGGAGTCGGCGGCACATTGGTTGTTGATGATGACAAGCTCTTAGGCATATTTACTGATGGTGATTTAAGAAGAATGTTTGAAGCCGAGAGCTTTAATTCTCAGAGAGCGATTAGTGAAGTTATGAGTCAGAATCCTAAAACAGTTTCAAGTGATGAAATGGCAATTATAGCACTTGAAGAAATGGAAAAATTTGAGATCACTAGTTTAGCAGTAGTTGACGGTAAGAATAATGTTGAAGGTATAATCACCATGCACGACCTAGTTAAGTTAGGGCTTAGATAACACTAGTTTCTAATAAAAATTTTCTTCAGCCAGTGGTCAGCACTTACATATCTTCCACCACCGTATAAGAATAATGTAAATAACATAATAAAGTATGTAACAGAAAACTCCATACCACCATTAAGCATTACAGGATCACCTAGCGCAGTAACATAGTTATATCTATCTGGGAAGTTTTGTGATAACCATACAAATAGATCATTTAGTCTCTGTGTAGATTCTGCAGTTTTGTCTGCAATCGCAGGCCATCCATGAGCCCAGTGAACCGCAGCACCAGCAACACCCATTACAAACATCATTGGAATAGAAACAAGTCTAGTAAATAAGCCTAATGCAATACCAACACAGCCAATAACTTCTGCAGAAGTTGCTAAGAATGCCATAACTTCTGGCATAGGCATACCTAAACCACCTTGAGAAGCTGGAGCACCAAACCATGCCACAGTTGTACTAAAACCCTCTATTTTTGATCTAGCCCCTACAAACATAGTCGGTACTAAATAAAGTCTTATACCTAACAAAAGTAAAAAGTCGATAGACTGAAACTTTTGGATAATCTTGTAATATATATCATATATTCTATTTATCATAAATTGCTCCTTATAATGATAAAGTAATCATATTTTGGTTATGCCAAGAGACTAAACGATTAATTAAGTACTCTTGTTGTTCATTTTTTATTTGCTTAAAATCATCTGATTCAAAAATATCTACTCCTTTTTCTAATGCTGAACTTAACACAGCATATTCAAGTGTAGATATTCTTTGGTATGAAGTTCTATGGTTTATATTGCGATAAAGCGCATACATAATACTTTGCTCTGTGCTTATTTCTTCATCTAAATTATTTATATCAAAAGGAAGTAGTATAAAAGTTAGTGTCGGATTTTCTTTTATATTTCGGATATCTTTAAAACTTATATTTCTAGTGATTTCTATATTTTCAACAACTTTAGATTCATCTATTTCTATAGAGAAAAGTAGCCACTCAAACTCTATTAATTTGGATAATTTTTCATTCATTTTCACAGACTTTGAAGATTTTAGTATCTCTGTAGCTATTTGATGAAATGCTGGCTCAGATGATATATTGTCCTCAAAAAAAACTTTTAAAATCTTATCTTTTAACTCTTGAGAAGCATGTTTATTAAAGTAAGGAAAAGTATTTTCTAAAACACTAGATACATTACCAACAATAAACTCACGATACATTTGTATCTTTTCATCACTAGCACTACCGTAACGAATAGCATGAGTAAAGTTTTGCATTTTAGTCTTGATAGATTCTGATATATTCATATTTTGTCCTCTATAACATCTGTTATGCTATTTAACTCACTCACCAAATCATCAAGCTTCGGTACAAAATGATCCCGCTCAAGTAACATTGGGTGCCAACCATGTTGCTCCACAGCAAACTTAGCTAGCTCTTTTACTTCCTGTATTACATCTTTGCCATGAGTATCTAAAATGAAATCATCTTTTTTATAATGTCCTGCTATATGGTAATAATTGACACTACCCTTATTTATACCTTTTATAAATTCATAAGCATCATAGTTATGATTATGTCCATTAACATAAACATTATTTATATCAAGAAGCATTTTCGCACCACTTCTCTGTAGAATCTCATTGATAAAATCTAGCTCATTCATATCATTATCATATTGGTAGTAATATGATATATTTTCTAATGTAAGTGGTCTTTTTATAATCTCTTGAACCTGCTCTATGCGATTGCAAATATAAGAAATATTTTCTTTCTCCCTAGGAACTGGTAAAAGATCATATAAGTACCCTTTTTCATCATCAGAAAAACATAAATGATCACTATATATATCAATACTGTAATCATCTAAGAATGCTCTAATTTCATTCAGAAATTTCTTATTAAGTGGCTGAAATCCACCTATAGATAGGCTCAAACCATGAGCTATGATAGGATAAATACTAGCGACCTTGTCAAGGTAGTCTTGCTTAAACCCGCCTAAGCCCATCCAGTTTTCTGGAGAAAGCTCAAGAAAATCAATCCCTTCAACTTTTTGTGTTGATAATATTGATTGATGTTCAGATCTTAGACCTATACCTTGACATTTACCGATCATTGTCCACAAACTCCATTAGAGCATTTACCCAACTGTGCTATCTCTTTTTTATCTTGCTTACCATAACTTTTACAGACCTTTGTACCACAGTTACCATCTCTTGCTCTGACAAGTTTTCCATCTTGCTCATCAGCATCAACATCAACCACACCAAATTTTTTAAGTGAGCCACATTTACCACTCGCGCATTTACCTTCGCCTTGAGCTATTGGACTACTCTCAGATGAATCCTGAACACTTTGAGCTTGTGTAACTGGAGCTTTAGCCTCTTCTGCTAAAGCAATACCAAACGACATAGAAGCTGTTAAAGCAATTGTTAAAGGTATTTTTTTCATATTAAATTCTCCTATTTAACTCCATTAACTGGGAAGCATGCTAAATCTCGACCTTCATAAACAGGTCCTTTATAATACTTTTTAACTATTTTTGTTGATTCATCTTTAAGCACTAAACCTTTACCTAAGAAATGACTTAAAACTAATGCTTTTGGATTAACTGCTGCAGCAACTTGTCCAATGACTGATGGTTTAGCATGTAAGAAACTACCTACTGCATCAGCACTTTCATCAATCGGCATTGGCATCATTAGAATATCTGCATCTTTTGCAAATTTAACAAACGCATCTCTAAACTTATCATGATCATTACTACCACCGGCACCTGTTACAACGATAGTACCTTTCTTAGATACAATCTTATATGCCAAAGTTGGAACATCACCTTTAGGAATACCTAACGCCCAAACAGTAAACTCATCATTTGAAAAGACCTTCGTTGGTTCTAATTTTGTATAGTCAATATTTTTTACAGGGTCAAGCTTAAATGGGAAACCATCAGTAGCTGTAAGTATTCCATGTAAATATGCAAAAGAACCATGCTCTTCACCAAAAACTCGTTGAAGAAAATCCGTCGCACTAGGGAACAAGCCCGAGCCTGTAGGACCTGAAAATGGGAGATTTTCTGTTCTTTTGGAGAAATATGCTCCTTTTAATATTGCTGGAATATCTGCTGAATGATCAGCATGAAAATGAGTCATATTGATCGAATCTAAATCCTCTAATCTAGCTCCTGATTGACCAAATCTAAGATATGTACCACCACCGGCATCAATCAAAACTTTAGATTTTCCATCAATCCATATTAACTCACCTGCTGACGCTCTGGCATCATCTGTAATTGGCCCGCCAGAACCAAGAAGCTGTAGAGTGAAAGATTTATCTAAACACTGTGGATTTGTTTGTGCAACACCTTGTGATACTCCAAAAGCACATATTGAAGCAAACACAAAGTTTAAAGCTCTTTTTTTCATAAACAACCTTATAAATTTAATTTTGTAAGGTTATTATCAACGATTAGAACAAATAATTAAAACTAATATTTTTTATAAAATATATCAATTTTTATTATATGAAATATATAAGATTGAGTTAGATAAAACTAAATTAAGATATTTTAAAACTAAAGAACATTACCCATCAAAACACTATGATAACCAGCATCAACGTGAATATTTTCGCCTGTAATACCAGAAGCCATATCAGAACATAAGAATGCAACTGTATTACCAACTTCCATAATATCAACGTTTTTCTTAAGTGGTGATACTGTAGCATTATAATCTAACATCTTTTTGAAGTTAGAAATACCTGAAGCTGCCAAAGTTTTGATCGGACCTGCTGAAACGCAGTTTACATTTATTCCATCTGGACCTAAAGCAAGAGCTGTATATCTCATAGTAGCTTCTAAAGATGCTTTAGCAATACCCATAGTATTATAACTAGGCATAGCTTTTTCAGCTCCAATGTATGTAAGACCTACGATAGAGCCTTTTCTACCTTTCATCATTTCACGGCCTTCTCTAGCTAAAGCTGCAAAAGAATATGCACTAATATCATGAGCTATAGAGAAACCTTCACGAGTTACAGTATCGACGAAATCTCCACCTAACTGATCACGTGGAGCAAATGCAATCGAATGAATAATACCATCTAGACCATCCCAAACTTTACCAAGTTCCACAAATAAATCTTTCATCTCTTGATCAGAGGTTACATCACAAGGCAAAACTGCAGCTGGATTAAACTCATCACTTAATTTTTCAACTCTTTCTTTGAATTGACCAACATAAGTAAACGCAAGTTCTGCACCTTCTCTATGAAGAGCTTTGGCAATACCATAAGCGATTGATTTATTACTTAACAGACCAGTAACAAGTATCTTCTTTCCTGCTAAAAAACCCATTTAATATCTCCTTTAGTAGATTAAATTTAAACTCGGCTCGGACATACACAGCCGGCACCGACGATGTAGTATTATCTCAAGCTAATGGATATAATTATATAATAATTTAATAGTATTATAAAACACTAGTTTAATTTAAAGGCGATTATCAATGCATTGGAAAGAAAAAAAAATAGTCTCGGCACCATCTAGCGAAATGGGGTTTGACAAAGCTAAAGCAAGTTGGGATATTATGAAAATATCATCTGAACTTGTCGAAGGATATGAAAGATTAGATAAGATATCTCCGGCTATCAGTATATTTGGTTCAGCAAGAATTTCCGAAGATGATAGGTACTACAAAGATACTGTTGAACTAGCTAAATCTTTGTCAAATCATGGCTTTGCTGTTATCACAGGTGGTGGTCCCGGAATTATGGAAGCAGGAAACAAAGGTGCACAGCAAGGCTCCTGCTCCAGTGTTGGTCTTAACATAACGTTACCGCATGAGCAAAAACCTAACAGCTATCAAGATGTCTTTTTGATTTATAGATATTTTTTTACGCGTAAGGCGATGTTTATCAAACACTCTATGTCATATATAGTTATGCCTGGTGGCTTTGGTACTCTAGATGAGCTTTTTGATATTACAACCCTGATACAAACAGGTAAAAAAGTCAAAATGCCAATTATACTCTATGGTAAAGATTTCTGGGGCGGATTAATGGAGTGGATAAAAACCACCTTGGTTCAAAAAGGCGTAGTTAGTAAAGAAGAAGTTAACCTTCTAACCCTTGTAGATAGTATTGATGAAGTATTAGAAGTAGTAGCTGAACATTATATGCATACCTATAGTTCAAAAGCACACTCAAAAATTGTATTTTAAAGGTTTTAAATATGGATGTAAGTACTATTTCAACAACATTAATCAACAATTCACTACCCATTATTACTGCCTTTACAGTTTTGATTCATATTTTTTGTGGTTTAGGGATAGCTAAAGATATCCCCAGAGTCTTAGACAGAAGAATAACCACAATACTTTTACCAAAAAATATTTGGATACTTGTTGGATTAGTCTTTGGTATATGGGGCTTGCTTATATACTGGTTATTTCATCACTCAACTATATCAAGAGGTTAAAATAAACCATGAGCAATAATAATTTATGGGAACCAAAATCATATAACTCAATAGGTAAGTTTGTCACAGAATATGGCAACGAAATTGTTGAGCTTCTAGGCCCTCAAAAAGATGAGAAAATTTTAGATATTGGATGCGGTACGGGTGAGCTTACCAATAAAATAAAATTACAAGGAGCTAGCATAGTTGGTATTGATGTTTCAAATCAGATGTTAAATCAAGCTAAGAAAAATTATCCAAATATAGAGTTCATAGAAGCAGATGCTCAACAAAATTTACCATTTAACTCAGAGAGTTTTAATGCTGTTTTTTCAAATGCCGCATTACATTGGATGCTAAATCCAACAGCTGTCATAAAAAATGTAAATAAAATTTTGAAGAAAAATGGCAGATTTGTTTTGGAGATGGGCGGTAAAGGAAATATAAAAAATCTATTAGCAAGTTTAGATAAAGCATCTCAAAAATATGCTATCCAAGACTATAGTCTTGAGAATTTTTACCCAAGTATTTCGGAGTATACTTCTCTACTTGAAAGTAATGGCTTTTTAGTCAAATATGCCATCTTATTTGAAAGACCTACTCTACTAGAAGGCTCTGATGGCTTTAGAAACTGGGCTATGACTTTTAGAAAGAATTTATTAGATAAAGTAACTAATACTGATGAATTCTTAGAATATGCTGAAAGAATTGCTAAACCATATCTGTATAAAAACAATAATTGGTATGCAGATTATGTCCGATTAAGAATTATTGCCTATAAGACACAATAGCTAACAGACTTCTTCTCCACCAAAAACTTCTTTTCTCAAATTCTCAATATCTTTTCTAATAATATCTTCAACTACCTCTTTAGTCAGGGTATGATCTATTCCTTTGATTAGATTGACACTTCCCCAAGTACTCTCAAAAAATTTATTATCAACAACGTTATCGTTCTCAGCTAAAGTAACCTTTATTGCTTCATGGAATTTCCCAAGTTTGCCATTAAACAATAGTAATAAGTATGCTCCTAACATCTTTCTAATCTTGATCTTACCAAGAACTCTCATTGTTTTATGATGAATAAAAAATGGTGTAATTAAGTGTAGTCTTTGATATAAGGCTTCATCAATTAAAGATGAAATCCCAGCAGACATTGATATCGCGTAGATAAGATCGTAATTATCAGCACTAACTTTATACTTATTGATAATTCTTTTAAGCTTACGCTTTACAAATACTGGTCGACCTAGAGCCACAGTTGTTACTTTAATTTTGATACCATCAATATCAATATGCTCAACACTATCGCCTTTACTATAGTATCCCCTAATTACTAGTATATTTAACTTGTCTTTATTCATTAATCGATAAGCTCTATTTGATAACCATCTGGATCTTTTATAAATGCTATAACTTGCGTACCACCTTTTACAGGACCTGCTTCACGAATTACAACCCCGCCCTTTTCCTTGACATCTTCACATGCCTTGTAGACATCATCTACTTGCATACACAAATGACCAAAAGCATTACCATGATCATAATCATGATCGCCCCAGTTATATGTCAGCTCCAATACAGTATGATCCGAAACATCCCCATAACCAAGAAATGCTAAAGTATATTTATACTCTGAGTTATCCATCCTTTTTTGAACAGTCATACCTAATATTTTTGTATAAAAATCTATAGATCTATCTAAATCTTTAACTCTCAACATCACATGAGCAAAACGCATTTTAACTCCTTTATAAAGTTTATTTGTTATTGATAAACTATTTTGCTATATTATAGCAGATTTTTGATCCCCTGTTCGTAACTATCCGGGGTTAACAAAACTAAAGGAATATAAATGACAAATTTCAATCTTTTAATACTATTTACTTTTGTAGACTTCTTTGTCTTGTTTCTAGCTTATAAGCTTTTTGGCAAAAAAGGATTGCATGTATTTATAGTTGTTAGTGTGATTGCAGCAAATATCCAAGTTAACAAAGGCGTTGCTTATGATATTGCTGGTTTCCATATTGTTGCAACACTTGGCAATGTAATGTTTGGTGGTATATTTACAGCGAATGATCTACTAAATGAAAAGTATGGTAGACAAGAAGCACGCAAAGCCGTCCTAAAATCAATATTTTTTGGCCTATCCTTTGTGCTTTTGATGTTTATCTCAACCCTATTCACAAGCTTAAATGATGGTTTCTATAATGATGTAAATAACTCTTTAAATCTATTTTTCTCAATAAATGGTGGCGCTTTAAAAGCTGTAATTATTGGAAACCTAGTTTATCTTGTATCTCAACTATTTGATGTACTTATATACTCTAAGATAAAAAACTTTAGTTCTGATATAAAATGGTTATGGCTAAGAAACACTGGTTCAACTTTGATATCACAGATTCTTGATACTACGCTTATAACTTATGGATTTGCATTTGCTGGGATTATCCCAATGGAATATGTTTTTGAAGTTATAATTTCAACATTAGTTATTAAATATATAATTGCGCTTATAAATGCTCCTCTTTTCTATATTTTAGCATTTACAAAGCCTAGAGAATCATAACTATAAGTATAATAATCATAATCACTAAATAAGCCCTATTTTGTATTTTTTGAGAGACTCTACCTGATAAATTAACTCCCATTGATACCCCCATGAATGATCCAACTATCAAACTAATCGCTACCGGTAGATATACAAATCCTAAGCAATAATCAGGTAGATTTGATAACCCATAACCAGCTACAATATATGAGATAGCTCCAAAAAGTGCTAAAAAAGGTACTATTGATGATGCAATTGCAGCTGCTGTTGTGAGTCTATAGTTACGGCTTCTTAAAAAAGGAACAATAATTATACTTCCTCCAATACCCAATACAACTGAAACAAAACCTGTGAAAATTCCATAAATATACAGCAATATCGGCAAAGGTTTATCTACATTAGTATAATATTCATCAGCTGTGGATTTCGCACTATTTAGCATTTTTAAGACTAACTTAATAACTGTATATATCAAAAATATTATAAACAAAGATTCTAATAGACTGCTAGAAAGATAACTTGCCATAGTAGCTCCTAAAACTGTACCAATTATTAACCCCATCTTTAGCTTTAAGGCAATACTCCAGATTATATTGTTAGCTTTATAGTGAGCATATGTTGTTTTTATAGAGGTAAAAAACATAACAAATAAGGATGTTGCAACAGCAATATGCATAGAATTAGATACAAATAATGATTCATGAATAGAGATAAATGTTACAATTGCTGGAACAATAATTAAGCCTCCTCCAAAGCCAAACATACCTGCTAACACACCCACCAAAACACCAATTAATACAAAGCTTAAAACTATAACAAACATATTCAACACCCAACCCATTAAACAAGATCTATATCAAGAGACTATTTAGATAAAAATAAGACTGACAGAGTTACTTTTTAGTAATTTTTTCAAGCAACAAAGTATCTCCGTCAATATTTTCTGTAACCAAACCAACACCTTTGCAATAAATCTCATAATCTATTGTATGATGACAATTCTTACTATTATCTTCTTTATTCTTGTAACAATTGGTAACGTTATTATCCATACGTATACAATCTTTATAAGTATTACTATTTATTACTATCTCTGGAATTACTTTAGTAAATACCGAAGTCCCTTGACTATCAGACATCTCATCAGAATAATTTATAATTTCAGTCTTATTAAGAATAATTTCTTTAGGAAAAAGCTCTTGTGGTTTACTATCAATATTTTCTATTGTGCCATCAGGTTTACCACTTTTAATAGATGAGAAATAAACTACACCATCTTTAATTTTATATACTGATTCGTTAGCTAAATAAGGTTTATCACTACCCATTTTAGTTACCGTCTCATAAACACACTTTGTCTTAGGTTCATTACAGCTTTTAACAGTCATATCAAATGCTGCGGTAAGTTTAGCAGGCTTATCTAAACGATTGTAAACATAAGTATAAGTAGCTCCAACATCTGTTGTAATATAATCACTGCCTTTCAATGCTTCTTCATTTGCATAGGCTGTTGATAAAGCCAAAAAACAAAAAGCTAATACAGCTAACTCTCTTTTCATTGTTAACTTTCCTTTTTGCCATTTTTAGTTATTGAATGTAAAGATTGAACAACATCTTTTTGACCCAAAACATATTCTCCCTTGTAATTAAACATGCTGTATTTACGATATACCTCTCCAATACCTTCACAGTAAATAATCTTAGACTTGTATATTGTATCTTTGTCAGGATGATCTTTAAAATCAACAACATTATTTAATTCGAGTTGCACACAATTTTTGTAGAGATTATCATTAACACTAATTTCAGGAATCAATTTAGTATATCTTGATGTCTCTTTAATAGTATAGTTATCATAAGTTTCTATGCTAGTTTCAGCTTTGTTTAACTCTATTTTTTGAGGAAATAAAGGAGTATCTTGAAGTTCAGAATCTCCAAGCTTCACTGTCCGAATAGCGCCATCATTATCTTTAATTTTCATGGTATTCGTTTGAAAAACTGCACCATTCTTAATGACATAGGTATACTCACTATATCCATTAACCTTACCTTCTTTATCGTAGTTTCTTAACTGATAAATACACTCTATTTTATTTTCATTACAATTTTCAACAACTGTTTCAAATTTTTGATCAGGAGTGTTTGGCGATATATAAGTATAGATGGTTCCCGTATCTGTTGATATTAAATCAGAGCCCTTTAAAGATGTTTGATTTTGATCTGCTGCTAATGCTAGTAGAGGTAAAAAACTTAGAGTAAATATAATTTTCTTATTCATTTATCTTCCTTTGTTTGTTAATTTTAGCCCCCACCACTAAACAAACTACAGAAGAATAAAGTCTAAATCAAGCCTAGCTTTAATAAACCATAATATACACCATCATTATAGTTTGCTTTAGTTATTAGACTTGCTTTTTCTTTTAATTGAGGGGAAGCATTATCCATAGCAACAGCCACATCAACTCGATCAAACATTTCTAGATCATTATTACCATCACCAAATGCGTATGTCTCATATCCTTCAAGATCTAGATATTCTACAACCTTATTTATACCATCTGCTTTGGTATGTCCTGCTAAATAGCAGTCAACATAACCATTTTCATTATGCGGAGCTATCACACACTCGTCTCCAAGCGTATGTTCTAAAGCTACAGTATCAACATTTCTACCCAAAACTAAAGCATTGTAAATTGTTACGTTATATAAGTTATGTGTTGTGATAATCTTATCTTTACTTACTATCACATTATCATAAAAGTAACTAAGATCTTCTGATTCAAGGTTGTTCACATACGCAAATTCACCTTCAAAAAGCCAATCATGATTATGTTTTTCACAAAACTCTAAAACATTATCAATCGCACTTTGTGGAAATAGCTTCTCATAAACAAGTTTATCACCAACACTAACTACAGAACCATTAGCTGTAACATAACCATCCATAGGCAAATCAAGGACTGCTGAAGGAATGAAACTCGGCGATCTACCCGTAGCTATAAAAGTCTTATAACCTTGCTTTCTTAATTTTTTGATTGCTTGGATATTTTTATCTGAGACAAAAAGCTCTCCTTTATGTTCGTATACTAGAGTGCCATCAATATCAAAAAAAAATGCTTTCTTCATTCTCTAACTAACTTAATTTTCATTAATATTGGTAATAATAAATTACTAAAAGCTAAAAGGATATAGCTATTGCAAAGAAAAGATTATAATTATCTTAAAGGTGTTAAAAGTGACTATTCACCATCAACTATATTTCTTGAATCGTGACCTATGCTTCTTGTCACATCTCTTGCTGCATGTCCTATTGAGTCACCCATATCTTTAAAGTTACTTTTAATTGATGCATTACTGCTAGCACTTGAAGTATCCTGCTCATTTGAGCATGAACCTAATAAAACAATTGATATTACACACACTATTGTTTTTAAATACTTCATTTGAAACACTCCTTATTTTTTAAAAAATAAACATCGCATCACCATAGCTAAAAAATCTATATTTTGACGCTATTGCATGTTCGTATGCTTTCATAATTTTTTCTTTATCTGTAAATGCACTTACTAGCATTATAAGTGTAGATTTTGGCAAATGGAAATTTGTAATCATTGCATCTACAACATGAAACTTTTTACCTGGATACAAGAAAATATCTGTTTCACCTTGATAAGGTTCAATCTCTCCACTTTGTCCTGCTGTCTCAAGAGAACGCACCGAGGTTGTACCAATAGCTATCACCCTACCACCATTTGCTTTTGTTTGACGAATCTTATTACAAACTTCTTCTGGTACAGATATAACTTCTGAGTGCATCTTATGGTTATTGACATCATCAACTTGAACAGGTTTAAAAGTTCCTGACCCAACATGTAAAGTGATATAGGCTATATCAGTACCTTTAGCTTTTATTTGTCGGATTAGCTCTTCTGAAAAGTGCAAACCAGCTGTTGGAGCAGCAACAGAGCCTAAATCTTTTGCATAAACTGTCTGATATCGTTCAGCATCAAATTCTTCATCATCTCGCTTCATATACGGAGGTAAAGGAATATGCCCAAACTCTTCCATCAATTGATAGATATCTTTATTACCCTGCAGTTCAAGTAGATACATTCCGCCATCTTTTTCTAATACTTTTGCTAAAGTATCTTGGACATATATTTCACTACCAATAGTTGGTGAGCGATTTGCTTTAATATGTGTTTCAAAAATTTTGGGTGTTTTAACTCTTTCTATAAGATATTCAAGCTTTGCGCCTGTAGTTTTTTCACCATATAGTCTAGCTAGCATTACTTTACTATTATTAAAGATAAGCAAATCTTCAGGATTAATAAAATCAATAAAATCAGTAAATTTATAATCTAAGATCTCGCCAGTTTGCTTATTCAACTTTAACAACCTACTAGCATCTCTGTTTTCTAAAGGATAGCTAGCAATTAACTCTTCTGGTAACTTATAATCAAAATCGTCCGTTCTCATTTAATAAATTTATTTTAAAAAAATCTTTTGAGCAAAATATTATCATATCTTAGATAATAGATATAACAATTTAGGCCATTATCATCCTAATATGCTATTATCCATATATAACAATTTAAATATACATATTTATGTTATTTTCAGACTTAAACTTAAGCCAAAACATCATAGAAATATTAGAAAATAAAAATATCAAAATACCTACAAACTCACAGATTTTAAGCTTTGAAAAAATCTCAAATGGAGAAAATATCTGGCTAAAATCACCAACTGGTAGCGGTAAAACACTTGCTTATATTTTGCCAATTATGAATAAATTATTAATAGATAAAAAACCTCTTACACAAGTTGTTTTTTTTACACCTACTCATGAGTTAGCCATTCAAATTAGTAATTTTATAAATGAGACATTCTCAAGTATAGGCATTAAATCACTAGCACTAATTGGTAAAGCATCGATAGACAGACAAAAAGAAAAATTAAAGAAAAAACCAAATATTGTAGTTGGCTCTGTTGGCAGAATTCTAGAACTTATCGATCAAAAAAAACTAAAGGCTGCTCATCTACAATACTGTATTATTGATGAGGCAGATCGTATGCTTGAAGATGACAGCTTAAAGTTTTTAAAACAAATTATCTCTAAAACCACAAATCTACAATATATATTAGGCTCTGCCACTATCAAAAACCACGCCTTTGATATTGCGAGTAGTTTTATCGAAAATTTAGAGCTTATTGATAACTCCAAAGAAAAAGAAACTATAGAACATAGCTATATCACAGCTGATGGTAATCGTAAAACCGATACATTACGAAAGTTACTAAACAAAATATCTCCTTCCAAATCTATAGTATTTCTACATAGAAACAATGATGTTGATTTCGTCACAAAAAAAATAGATAAACTAGAATGTGGGGTTGGCTCTATTCATGGTGAACAAAATAAAATTGATAGAGCTAATACCATCAAAAAATTCAAAAGTGGACAAATCAAAGTTTTAGTTGCCTCTGATGTTGCAGCTAGAGGACTTGATATTAATGATGTTGATTTTGTAATAAATTATGATATCCCATCCAAAGCAGAAGATTACCAACATCGAGCAGGTAGAACAGGTCGTATGGGTAAGTCAGGCAATAGCATTCTAATTATTAAAGAAACTGAATTTTCTTATGTTGAAAAACTACAAAAGAAGTTAGGAATTGATATTAAGAAGTTTTAATATTTGTAAATTCGCCTATTTAAAAATCTAATTTATAGCCAAAATCATCTGTTTTCTATATTTACAACAATATAAAGTTACTATTAGAAGTGATAACCAAAGGATAAATTTATAAAGATTTACTCTTAACTAATATTTCCTATACATCTGAATATGTTAATATAATTTTCCAAAACTAATTTAATACCCAAAAAACTAACTATGAAAAAATTTCTATCCATTACAATTATTATATTTGTAACATTATCAGCCTCTTTTGCTAGTAACTGGCCTAGTGGATATATACCCAAAAATCAAATCATAAATATAGATAGTATTATCGGAGCTCCTCCAAGTACAGATTCATTAGCATTTTCTAGTGATAAAGCGATATCAGAAGCAGTATTTAGCCAAAATAAAAATACTACTGATTACAAAATAGCAATTCATGACGCATCTAATGACCAAGACGTTCATATCGCTGATTTTAGCAAAGCTTTTGGCCAAGAAATTACTAAAGACAAAACTCCTGCAATATACACTTTATTAAATAGATCAACGACTGATGTATCGAATATAAAGCAATCAGCTAAAGAAAAATACAAGAGAATAAGACCCTTCGTGTTTTTTGATAGAAAACCTTGCGATCCTAATGAGGATCCTAATAGCTATTCATACCCTTCTGGACACTCATCTAGAGCTTGGAATTACGCTATGATTCTAGCAGAACTAAAACCTCAAACAGCTAAGCAGCTTTTTGAGTTAGCTGATAGAAAATCCCAAAGTCGAGTTGTTTGCGGAGTACATTGGAAAAGTGATATCCAAGCTGCTAGAACTGTAGCTTTGGCAAACTTTGCAATTTTGAATGGAAACCAAGAATTTCTAAAAGATTTAGAAAAAGCTAGACAAGAAATTAATCAATAAGTCTACAACGCCTGTTTTACTACCAAACTTTTGACGATACTATATTTATCAACAAACTCAAATCCAGCTCTACGAGCTTTTTTAATATAGTCACTCTCACTACCAAATACTTCTTTAAAAGCTTTCATAAGAGCTATCATCTTAGTATTATCAAGCTTTCTTTCGCGTTGGTATTTATCTAACGTTGAGATATGCCCAATTAATCTACCTTTGGCAAAAGCTTCACTTACAACTTTACTCAAAGCTATAACATCCTTAAAGCCAATATTTACACCCTGACCAGCTAAAGGATGAATAGTATGTGCTGCATCACCAACTAGTACAACATTACTTTTAATATAGCTCTTAGCGTGACGTTGAATTAGTTCAAAGCTAAATCTTTTTGATAAAAGTTTTACACTCCCAAAAGTATTATTAATTGCTTTTGCTAACTCTAATTCAAACTTCTCATCAGCCAAACTCATTAAGAAATCAGCATAATCAGTTTTTACAGACCAAACTATCGAAGCTTTATTAGGATTTTCTAACGGTAAAAATGCTAAAACTCCCTTATCATAAAACCTTTGATATGCAGTTTGATTATGTTGTTTTTCAAGCTCAAGAGTTGCCACTATCGCAGTATGTTTATATGGTTTAACTTTAGTTTCAAAATTAAAATAATCTCTAACAAAAGAGTTAGCTCCATCTGCGCCGACGATCAAGCTAGTTTCGATATTTTTATCAGCTAAAACAACTAATTCCGTGTTACCATTCTTTTGAATTTTTTCTATTTTCTGATTTGTAAAAATCTCAATACCCGTATTACTAATTTCAGTAAAGAGAGCTTGTGTTATAACATCATTTTCTACAATATTACCCAAATTATGCTCAGATATCTCTTCTGCTGAAATAGTAATACTTTCACTAGGAACATCATCCCAAACACACATTTGATAATATGGTGATATACGATTGCTTTTAACGGCCTTCCAAACACCCAAATCTTGTAGCAACCTCTTAGAGGTATGATTAACCGCACTTACTCTAGTTTCTACTCTATCTGAATTGAGATGCTTATGATTTATTTCTCTTGCTTCTATTACAGCGACTTGTAAACCATTTTGATGCAAAGATAAAGCTAAACTAAGCCCAACCATACCACCGCCAACAATCACTACATCTTTTTGGATACTTTTAATGTTCATCTTCAACCACCTTTCTCATTAGTGTTGAACCTCTTGTCAGCTTACCCATCATCACCCGAGATAGAACTTTTTTGGCCAATTTGCTTCTTTGTAACAAATGTAATCCAACATTTCTACTTGCCACAAACTTAAGATCATTTGATACAAACCATTTCACAAATCCATGTGTAATATTAATTGTTCTATCATGATCTGGTTTTCTAACTTTGGCAAACTCTTCTAAAACTGCTGCTATAGAGCTTTGTGAAAAATCACTTTCAACAAGTAAGTCATATAAAAAGCCGATATCTCGAATACTTAAATTCATGCCTTGACCAGATACAGGATGTAGAAAATGTAAAGCATTACCAAAAAATAGTACATTATCTTTATATACTTCATTTGATTGAATAAGATATAAAGGAAAAACAGCAGGCTTAGTAGCAACTTCAATCTGACCTAATCTATAACCAAATCTATCTTGAACCAGTTCCTCAAACTCTTTTTTGCCTATGTTTAACTTTGCTTTTGAGTCTTCTCGATCAACAGTCCAAACACAGCCCATTGTAGTTTTTGCTTTGGGAAGCATTGCAAGTACTCCATCAGTCATAAACCTCTCAAACGCTGTATTATCATTATCAAGATCTGTTTGGATATCAAAAACGACTGCATCTTGTTTGTAATCGGTAGTTTGAGCTCCTACATTTAGCATTTTACGTATACTTGAGTTTGCACCGTCACAAGCAATTATTAGTGAAGCCTTTATTATTTTATCTTGTTGTTCTTGCTCAACAACTAGCGAATAATCATCAGCATTCTTTTGCAAACTAACGACATTAGTCTTAAAAGCTTTTTCGATGTTTTCATTTTTCGCAACATTCTGCAATGCAACTGCTAATAGTTCTCGCATTGGAGCAATAGCCCCAAGAAATGGCAGATTCTCATCCTTAGCAAAAATCTCAGCTCTACCATATCGTCCTTTATCAGAAACATGAACTTTTTTTATGGATTGAGTTTTACTAGCAACTTTATCCCACAAACCAAGAGTATTCAAGAATGCAATCGATGAATAAGACACAGCTATACTACGGTTATCATTTTTGACTTCTAGTTCATCTTTTTCAATATGAATAATTGTACAACCTGTCTTTGCAAGGGCTAAGGATGTAAGTAAACCAACAACTCCGCCACCAACAATTGCTATATCGTATTTAATATTCATAGAATAACCTAAACTTTTTCACTATCAATCAATAACACTGCAACCTTTGTATACTCTAACAACTCTATAAAATCTTGTTCACACTCATCATTATCCTCAAGAGCTTCATAATCCATATATGATATTTGCATTAAATCATTAATTGCTTCTTTTACTTCTTTATCTTTTGAATTTTCGAAATCTAGTCCAAATAATCCAACACCTGATAAAAAACCCTTTATCCAATATGTAAGAGCTTCTGCTTTATAAGTTAGCTCTTCTTCATCTTCTGGTAGGAAAAGGTCAAAAGTTAAACCTTTCTCATCAAATTGCGACTTTGTATAATCATATAGTTTTTTCATAGTTTGTAGTGCCGATGTAGCTACTAAGTCTCCTTCTTGTATAGACTTTGTCATCAAAGAATCCGACCAAGCAGTAAATTTAACTTCAGCACCAAAACTAAATAATGCACACAGTAAGCCATGTGCTTCTGAGGCAGAAGTCAAGGCTTGCATTACTTTTAGAGCTTCTACAACATCTTCAAAATTAGGTTTCTCATTTTTCATAGATTAGAATTTATTTTATATATTACTAACTGATATTTTACTTCATATAGATAATTAGTTATAGGTCTTTTTTAATAGTATTAGTCTAAAAAAATATTCATTTCTTAAACAAAAAAACAGATAGCTTAAATCAAACAAAGTCAAGCAATATATCTATAAACTTTTTACCATAAATCATTCAAACGCCGCATTTAGTCGTTTATAATAATCACGTATTCAAAAGTTTAGTTGTCTGGGTTATTGGTGATTTAGCTACAATCTTGAGCCGATACTACTTAGAATAGGGAGTCTTGGTATCCCAACTAGAGAGCAAGCTTTGGTGCCTAGCACTTACAAAGAAGCCCAACGTTGAGATTATGACACCCACTTGATACCAAATGGGATCAAGAATATTGGGCTAAAACGGTACTCCGGACAACTAATTATTTATAGTCTTAGTCATGAATAAAGATAATATACGCCAAAAGCTCTTAAACATTAGAAATAGTTTAGGTAACAAGGATAAGTTATCCTCTAAAATAAACCTTAGAGTTATAGACTATATTCAAAACAACTTTTCAGATCCAAAAATAGCTAGTTTTGTTTCACTCAAAAATGAAGTCAACACATCACTGATCAATGACAGCTTTAAAAATATTTATTTACCTATAGTTCACCCTTTCATAAAGCATGGAATGTGGTTTGCTAAGGATTCAAAAAAATATTATTTAAATAAATATAAAATAAAAGAACCTAAATATTCAGCAAAGGATATTATCTCAGCTTGGGAGCTTGATATTGTTATAGTGCCAATTGTTGGTTTTAATCGTGACAAATTCAGAATGGGAATGGGAGGAGGCTTTTACGACTATACTCTAAGCTTCAAAAAGAACTCTAATTCCCCTTTAACTATAGGCATAGCCTTTGATGAACAGCAAAATAATGATATTATCATAGACATATATGATATTAAGCTTGATTTAATTATTACACCGACAAGGATATTATGAGACATGGATAGTACAGCTGTAGCAACTCAAATTAAAAGTGAAATACTATCCAAAATTGATTCTCAAGCATTAATTGAAGTAATAGATGAGACGCACAAGCATACTAAACATAAAGGGTTTGTTGAAGGCAAATACCATTATGTCATTAATATCTCTTCTAAAAAGTTGAGCGACACCTCAAAAATCAAAGCTCATAAGGAAGTATTTAAATCTGTAGAAAAGCTCATGCCATATATCCATGCGTTATCAATAAAAATCAAGCCGGAGTAAAGTAATGTTTGATTTTATTATACACTTTAATGAATACATAAATTATTTTATAGATATGTTAGGCGTGTGGTTTTATATACTACTGTTTTTTATAGTTTTTTGTGAAACTGGCATAGTCCTAGGTATTTTTTTCCCTGGTGACTCGCTTTTATTCACAATAGGCTTAACTGCCGCTGCAACAAGCATCAACATCCATTTAGCAGTTCTGTCAATCTGCTTAGGAGCTATTATAGGAGACTCGTGCAACTATATTACGGGTAAATTTATAGGAGAGAAACTATTTAGCACACATGCTAGAATTCTCAAAAAGGCATACTTGATCAAAACCAAAGAGTTTTTGGACAAATATGGTACAAAAGCAATAATTTTTTCACGATTCATAGCTTTTGTTAGAACAATTACTCCTTTTGTTGCTGGAGTCAGCAATATGAACTATGCAAAATTTGTCACATTAGGTATCATATCGGCAGTTATATGGTCTTTCTCAATTACCTATACAGTATACTTTTTTAGTGATAACCATTTTGTTAAACAATATCTAAGCTTGATTATTGTTATAGTCATAACAGCAGTTATGATTCAAATGATTCTCAAAGGCATTATAAATAAAATAAAAGCAAAAAGAGCTTAACCTTTAAGTATTATTTTTTTATAATCTAACGACAAAACATTCAAAATGAATAATTTATGGATACCATTTCAGCGTTGTTTCATATTATCCTGCATCTAGATCAATTTATTAGTACATATATTAATATACTTGGTGACTGGACTTACTTGTTACTTTTCTTAGTCATCTTTTGCGAAACAGGACTTGTTGTAACCCCTTTTTTACCAGGTGACTCATTACTCTTTGCACTAGGACTTACAGGTGCTGCGACTAGTTTAAATGTACACATATTAGCTCCGATACTTGTAACTGCTGCCGTTTTTGGTGACTCCTGCAATTATTTCCTTGGAAGAATGGTTGGTAAACGGATATTTAAAGATGATGCAAAAATCCTCAAAACAGCTCACTTACTTAAAGCACAAGAGTTCTTTAATAAGTACGGTGCTGCAGCAATTATATTAGCAAGATTCACGCCACTTGTAAGAACATTCATGCCTTTTACAGCTGGTATGGCACGCATGAAATATCCTAAATTTGTATTAATGGGAATTATAGGTGCTTTTATATGGGTTTATTCTATTATTTACCTAGCATTTTTCTTTAGCAACAATGCTTTTGTCAAAAAATATTTCGGTTTATTTGTCATTTTAATTATTGTTGTATCTTTGATACCACCTACAGTATCTTTCATCAAAGCTTTTAAGAACAAGCTATCTAACAAAACTTAATTACAAAGACTATTTTTTGCCCAAATTCAAATAATCTATCAAAAGTTTGCGGCTTTTTAATTGCTTACCAGCTAAAGCATAATCAATATGGGCACGAGTAACTTTAGAAATGGCTTTTAAATCCTCAGCTGTCCATGAACTGACTGATTGACTGATTTTCAAGAGGCTTTTACCCACAATGCTATTTGGTATAGCCGATAGAGTTCTTTTAAATCCAGTGGCATATATCGAATAATTAAGACTTTCATCAATAAGCACACCATCGACATCACAATCAACATAAACTCCCTGTCCAAGACTATCTAGTAACTCAAGCTCAAACATTCTCAGCAAATATTTATAATTAATTTCATTTATATTTTTTAGAATAAAAGCATATTTTTCAAATAAAAACTCCTCTTCATGAGAATAGTTTAATAACAAATATATCAACTCATTCATGTACTGCAGTGACAATAAATTAATATATGAACTTTGATAAAATGACTCAACAAACTCTACGTTGTAAATTTTAGATAATCCATCTGACTTTTTCGCAAGACTAATTTGTCCTCTTAACTTGACCAAGGGTTGATATAAATTTATTGTTTTTTTATTAACCCTTATTAATCCAGAAATTTTGCCAAATTCTCGAGTAAATATACTCACTAGTAGAGAATTCTCTTTATACTTACGTTGATGTAATATATAAAAATCATATAATTGTTGCATTGATTTTCTCGATAAGCTCGATTAGTTGAGAAGCATTTCTGTATTTAAAATCAGGCAAGTTAAATTTATCTACAAGCTGTTGGATCGTTATTTGTTTAATATCATATTTACTCTTTAGCTTTTGCTGTAGCCATTTTGTCATTGCAACTATATAAGCATCTCCATAAACCCTAAATGATATCTTTTTATCACAAATATACATCTGTATTGTCGAAAAACTATCCTTTACTTCATACCTAATTTGCTCAGGTAGAATAATAGCATCATCAAAGTTAACATCTAATAGAAATTTTTTTACTATATCATTATACACTCTCTTCTCCTTCTGGAGATATAGCTCTTAAAAGTTGTACTTTTTCAACCACTTTATTAGCTGCAAAGATGACCTGCTCTTTTGATGTTTGCAAACCGAATGAGATTCTTATTGTAGATTCCGCTTGATCTGCACTCAGGCCGATAGCAGCTAAAACATGGGATGGCTCAACAGCCTGAGAATTGCATGCAGACCCCATAGACATACAAATACCATCGAGCATTGCTAATAAAGTTTCTCCTTTTACTCCAATAAAAGTAATACTTAGTATACCTGGATAGCTATTATCAAGTTTTGTATTTATCCTTATATCATCAGTTTCTTTAATAGTACCTAAAAAAGTATCTCGTAAATCCTTTATGTACTGAAGATTATTCTGTCTATTAGCAAATATCTCTTTAGCAGCTTCAGCTAAAGCAAATATTTGATAATTCGCCAGTGTTCCAGCCCTTAGATTAAACTCTTGCGCACCACCATGAATCTGTTTTTCTAGTTTAACTCTTGGTTTTTTAGACCTTACATATAAAAATCCCACACCTTTTGGGGCATAAAGTTTATGACCAGATACTGATAGTAAATCAATATTCATATCATTTATATTAATATCAACCTTACCATACCCCTGAGCAGCATCAACATGGAATATCACACCGTTTTGCTTAGTTACCTGACCAATTCCATAAAGATCATTTAGAGTTCCTAGCTCATTATTCACGGCCATTAAGCTTACAAGTATTGTCTCTGGTTTAATAGCATTTTTAAGTTGCTCTAAATTAATCTGTCCAAATTCATCAACACCCAAATATGTGACCCTAAAGCCTTGAGTTTCTAAAGACTTACATACATCAAGTACAGCCTTGTGCTCAACTTTTGAAGTAATTATATGATTACCTTTATTTTGGTATGCATAAGCAACTCCTTTTATTGCAAGGTTATTCGACTCAGTAGCCCCTGATGTGAAAACAATCTCTCTAGGCAAGACGGACAAAGTTGTTGCAATTGATGATCGAGCCTCTTCAATTTTATTACTAACAAACTCAGCTTGTTCATATGTGGACGACCCCGAGTTAAAAAAGTCAACATCATTATTAATTGAGCTTAGCATTAAATTTTTAACGTTTGCACTGAGAGGCGTTGTCGCTGCATAATCTAAGTAAATAAGACTCATTAAACCCAATAATTCTTTTAATTAATATCTAATATTGCTATTATATCAAATAATTGCGTACATAGTACTTTAACAAAATCGCAAGCTAAATTGGCGCTTGACTAAAGATGGTAAATTTGGTCGGTTTCATATTTAAAGAAATAGCCTGTTAGCACGATTTATTAAAATGGCCGAAATAGGTCTAAACAAAACGAACTAACTCGTTAAACAGTTAGTTATGAACATTATATTACTGAAGGAATTAATAAAAAAATGAAGAAAATACTAATAAATAGTAAAAGTAGTGAAGAAACAAGAATTGCTACTCTAGATAACGGAAAACTTATTGATCTAGATATCGAAAACGTAGATAGAGAACAAAAGAAAGCTAACATTTACAAAGGTTACATATCTAGAATTGAACCTAGCTTAAATGCTATATTTGTTAACTATGGTGAAGATAAAAATGGTTTTTTACCATTTAAAGAAGTTTCTGAGTATTATCTAAAAGATGTGCCAAATGGTGAAAATATAGCACCTCTTCTCTCTGAAGGACAAGAATTAATCGTACAGATTGACAAAGAAGAGCGTGGTGATAAAGGTGCTGCACTAACTACATTTATCACACTAGCTGGTTCATACATGGTTTTACTGCCAAACAACCCAGATGGTGGCGGAATTTCTCGTCGTGTTGAAGGTGAAGATAGAGAGAAATTAAAAAAATATCTAAAGGACTTAAATATCCCTAAAAGTATGAGCGTAATCGCAAGAACTGCTTGCGTAGAATGCTCATTTGAAGAATTAAAGCATGACTTCGACAATCTAGTTGAATTATGGAGCTCAATATTCAAGGCTTATCACAAAATCAAAAAGCCTGCCCTACTTCACAAAGAGAGCGACATAATTGTAAGAACAGTTAGAGATCATCTAAAAGAAGATGTTAAAGAAATTATTGTAGACTCTAAGGAATGTTTTGCAGATGTTAAAAGGCAGCTTGGTCTACTTAGACAAAGCTTCGATACAAACAAGGTTAAACTATACAACGAAGAGCTACCGATATTTGCTCAATTTGGTATCGATCAACAGATAGAAAATGCATACAAGAGAGAGATTAGATTACCTTCTGGTGGATCTATTGTTATTGATACTACAGAAGCTTTAGTTGCGATTGATGTTAACTCATCTCGCGCTAACAAAGCAGAGGATGTAGAAACTACTGCTTTCAAAACAAACTTAGAAGCTGCTGAAGAAGTTGCTCGTCAACTTAGAATTAGAGATCTTGGTGGTCTTGTTATCGTTGACTTTATCGACATGTCATTCTATCCAAATAGAAAGCAAGTTGAAGAAAAGTTAATGGAAGCTCTACAGCAAGATAAAGCACGTATCCAAATGTCTCGTATATCTAAACTTGGACTTGTTGAGATCTCTAGACAACGTTTGAGTTCATCAATCAACGAGAGTGTAATGCAAAAGTGTCCTCGTTGTGACGGCCATGGCTTTATTAAAACTACTCAAGCTACAGCACTTACTATTTTACGTAAAATCAGAGCGGAAGCTATCAAAGAAGATACTAATGAAATACGTGTCCAAGTACCTGTGGATATAGCTGCATATATCCTAAATGAGAAAAGAGATAGTATTGTTGAGATTGAAAGAATCTCTGAAGTTAAAATAATGCTAATCCCTAACTTCAACATGGAATCTCCAAAATTTCAAATGCAAAGAATCTGGGGAGCAAGCTACAAGTCTAATCGTACAAGCTCTGATTTGATAGAAGATGTATACAATGTTGAAATTCCTAAAGCAGGTAAAAAGAAAGTAGCCGCTGTGGAGCTAAGTAAGACAACATCAAACAGTCAAAATCAAGCTCCCAAGGAAGATAAAAAAGCCCAAGACAATATAGCTAATAAAAATACTCAGAACACTAAAAAAGAGGCTATCAAAGAAGAACCAAAGAAAAAAAGTTTTTTGAGTAAATTGCTAGGTAAACTTGGTGGTAATGCTGAAGATACGACTATTGAGAAGACTAAGCCTCAAGATAAACAACACAAAAATAAAGGTCAAAAGCCTCAACACCCGAAATCTCAAGATAATAGACAAGAAAGAGATAACAGCCAACGTAATGACCGTAAAAACGATAACAAAAACGATCGTAGTGATAATAAAAATAATAACAAAGGTCAAAAGCCTCAACATCAGAAGTCTCAAGATAATAGACAAGAAAGAGATAACGGCCAACGCACTGACCGTAAAAATAATGACAACAAGAATGATCGCAATAAGAATGATCGTAACAAAAATAGATCAAATGATAAATTTGATAAAAAGTCAAATAACCGTAGCAATAACAGAAGCAATAACTTGAATCTTAACAATGCTGAAGAAGTTGTCGATATTACTCAGCTCAAATATCAAAATCAAACAGCTGAAAAAACTGATAACATCAAAAAAGTAATATCTAAAAACCCTGAAGAGTTCGTCTCTGTTATGGTTAAAGATGTTTTAGAAAATTATGATAGCCTAAAAGATGATGGAGCTACTAAGGTTGCTACTCAGGAAAGAGCTAAAACAAATAAATATCTAAAATTTGATACTGTTTCTGTAGATAAAGAAATAAGTACTTTGAAAGCTGCACAACAAGCTAGTAATGTAGAAGCTGATAATAAAAAAATTATAGAGACTGACAATGTTCAAGAAGAGCAAGTAAAAGAAACAGTTGAAGTAGTAGATAAAGTTGTCGTCAAAGAGGAGCAGCCAAAAAGAATAAAAAAAATAGATAAAAGTAATGAAACTTCTGAACAAAATGATCTTAAAAAAGAAAAGCCTAAAGCTGCTAAAAATAATAAAAAAGAGAAAGTGGTAGAAAAAGCTAATAAACAGGATCAAATTAAGCCAGAATATATAAATTACTCTCCAGCTATTGATTTTGAGTCTCAGACAATAATCTAAACTAAAAGGCTATTAAATCTAATGTTACACTACCCTCAAATTGACCCAGTTGCTTTACACTTGGGTCCAATTAAAGTTCATTGGTATGGTTTAATGTATTTGTTCGGTATTTTTGCTGGATGGTATTTGATGAGGTATCGCGCAAAAGTTAAAACTTGGGCACCTATCAAACCAGAGCAAGCAGGAGATTTAACATTTTATATTGCCTTAGGTGTTATATTGGGAGGTAGGATTGGATATATAATCTTTTACAACCTTCCTTATTACTTCCATAATCCAGCTCAAATGTTTTTCTTATGGGATGGTGGCATGTCATTCCATGGGGGATTTATAGGTGTATTAATAGCATTTGCACTATATGCACGCAAACTTGGAGTAAACTTCTTTGACCTTGGTGAATTTGTAGCTCCAGTTGTGCCTATAGGTTTAGGTGCTGGCAGAATTGGTAACTTTATCAATGGTGAACTGTGGGGCAAAGTTACGGACTCACCAATAGGTATGGTATTTCCCACTGGAGGTCCTTTACCTAGATACCCTTCCCAGCTCTTTGAATTCTTCTTAGAAGGTGTTGTACTATTTACAGTATTATGGATAGTTAGTATCAAAAAAAGACCACGCTACTTAATATTGGGGTTATTTATGTTCTTATATGGTAGCGCTAGGTTTATTTGTGAATTCTTTAGGCAACCAGATCCTCAATATGGCTATATATTCTTTAACTGGATGACTATGGGACAAATATTATCTATTCCAATGATAGTATTAGGAGCTGCAATTCTTATTATGGTATTTATTAAAACAAGGAAGAGTAAATGCGAGAGTATCTAAATTTTCTCAAGTATATTAAAGAAAATGGTACTATAAAAGGTGATAGAACTGGTACTGGGACTAAAAGTGTTTTTGGCTATCAGATGCGCTTTGACTTACAAAAAGGTTTCCCCTTAGTTACTACAAAAAAAATTCATATCCCAAGTGTGGTTCATGAACTATTATGGTTTTTAAGTGGTAGCACAAATGTAAAATATCTAAACGATAATAAAGTTAGAATATGGAATGAATGGGCAACTGAAGATGGAGAGTTGGGTCCGATATATGGTAAGCAATGGCGTGATTTTAATGATCAAGGTATAGATCAAATTACTGAAGTAATTGAAATGCTAAAAACCAATCCAAATTCACGCAGAATCCTAGTCTCAGCATGGAACCCTTGTGTTGTACCTTCAGAAAAAATTTCTCCTCAAGAGAATGTTACAAAAGGTAATTCTGCCCTACCACCTTGTCATGCAATGTTCCAATTTCATGTTGCTGATAACAAGCTATCCTGTATGCTCACACAGAGAAGTGCAGATGCGTTTTTAGGAGTTCCATTTAACATAGCAAGCTACTCATTACTAACGCATATGGTTGCTCAGCAATGCGACCTTGATGTTGGTGATTTTATTTGGTCTGGTGGCGATTGCCATATTTATAACAACCATATTGAGCAAGTAAATGAGCAGCTTAGTAGAGAGCCTTTAGGCTTACCAACACTCAAAATCTTAAGAAAGCCAAGCTCTATATTTGATTACAAATATGAGGACTTTGAATTTCAGAATTATAAATATCACCCAGCTATAAAAGCAAAAATTTCTGTATAAGGATATTATAAAATGAGCCAACTATCTCTTAATAAAAAGAAAATTCCAATTCTTCTATTAGAAGGTATTCACTTAAATGCTCTTGAGACATTCAAAGCAGCTGGATATGAAAATATTGAACTACTAAACACAGCTCTTGAGGGCGAAGAACTTATCAATAAACTCAAGGATTTTAAAATTGTTGGTTTGCGCTCTCGTACGCAATTAACAAAAGAAGTACTTGAAAAATCCCAACATCTAACAGCTATCGGTTGCTTCTGTATTGGTACTAACCAAGTTGATCTAAAAACAGCTCAAAATCTAGGAATACCTGTATTCAACGCGCCATTTTCAAATACTCGTAGTGTCGCTGAGCTTGTATTAGCTGAAGCTATCTTATTGATTCGCAATGTAATTGATAAAAATGCTAAAACTCATCGTGGTGAATGGCACAAATCAGCTGACAATGCTAATGAAGTGAGAGGTAAAACTCTTGGAATTATTGGCTATGGTCATATTGGTATGCAGCTTGGTATATTAGCTGAAAGTGTAGGCTTAAATGTCATCTTTTATGATGTTGAAGAAAAGCTTCCTTTAGGTAATGCCAATGCTGTAGAAAGTTTAGAGACTCTACTTAAAAACTCTGATGTTGTTTCACTACATGTACCTCAGTTATCTACAACTGCAAATATGATTTCTACCAAAGAATTGAGCTTTATGAAAGAAAACTCTGTATTGATAAATGCATCCAGAGGAAATGTGATCGATATCGCAGCTTTAGTTGAGGTTTTAGAAAGCGGTAAGCTCAAAGGTGCCGCTATAGATGTTTTTCCTAAAGAACCTTCTGCAAAGGGTGAAATATTTGAAAGTCCACTAAGAGGTTTTGATAATGTTTTCTTAACTCCACATATTGGTGGTAGTACTATTGAAGCACAAGAAAACATTGCTAATGAAGTTAGTGCCAAGCTTATTAAATATTCTGATAATGGTTCGACCCTAAATGCTGTAAACTTCCCAGAATTATCATTACCTAGTCATACTGAAACACATAGAATATTACATATACACCAAAATATACCTGGTACTATGAATGAGCTAAACAAGATACTGGCAGCAAAAAATATTAATGTTGAAGGTCAATATCTTAGAACTCTAGAAGATATTGGCTACGTTGTAATGGATATTAAATCAACATCTGATGAGGCAAGAGACCTTGTTGATGAATTCAAAAAAATAAAAACAACAATAAAAGCTCGTTTTCTTGTATAAATGTCTCTAGATAAAACTCAAATTATCTCTCAAATTTTAAAACACTCCCCTTCACACATAGTTATCGGTTATAGTGGTGGTGTAGATTCTAGTGTTTTGTTAGATATAACAAAAGATTTAGATATTCCCATCATAGCAGCTTATGTTAATCATAATATTCATCCTGATGCACTAAAATGGCAATTGCATTGCCAAGCAAAATGTAATAATACAAATATAAGGTTCATAGCTCACTCTCTAGATCAAGCCCCCAAAGGAGAAAGTTTTGAAGCTTGGGCAAGTAAGCAAAGGATAGATTTCTTCATTGAGATCATGAGTCAGTACTCTAATCCGATTCTTCTACTAGGTCATCATCTAGACGATCAAGCTGAAACATTCTTAATCCAAGCAATAAGAGGGTCAGGATTAGCTGGCTTGGCTAGTATGCCGTACTATAAAGAATTAAATCATGGAAGCGTACTTCGCCCTCTTTTAGATTATACAAAGAAAGATATTCAAGACTATGCAAACCAAAACAAGATTAGTCACATCTATGATGATAGTAATGAGGATATAAAATATCGTCGAAATCTTATTCGCAATCAGATAATGCCAATATTAGAGCAAATTAATCCAAATATTAGCAGAACTCTTTCTCGTAGTGCTAAGATCTGCGCAGAAAGTAATAACATATTACAAAAGCTACTTAATGAAAAATTACAGAAGATTTCTAAAGATAATGGTCTATTTATCTCTGAATTACTTACCTTAGATAATGATATACAAAAAAGTTTGATTCATCATTGGTTTAAAGAAACAACAAATCAAAGTCTAAAAAGTAAACAAATTGAAGAAATACATAAAGCTCTTAGTAATATTCACACTGGTTGGCAATTTGATATCAATAAACAATATCAAATATCTGTAGAATATAATCAACTAATAATTAAAAGTAATAACCAATTAAATTTAATCTTAAATAATAAAGATATAATTGAATGGCTCAAAGAAAAATTGAATAAGGACTTTAATACTAATGAGATTATAGTCCGAAAAAGACAAGCTTCTGATAAATGTAGATATCAAGGCAGAAACAAAGCAAATAAGTTAAAAGTACTATTCCAAGAGCTGAAAATACCAGCATCAGAACGCTCTAAAGCAAGAGTTATATTACTAAATGATAAAATAATCGCAGTTTATCCTTTTTTTATCTGTAACTAAAGTTATTATCTTAGTTTTTTTATAAGAAATGCTACTAGAAACCATAGTAAAATAGTCACGCCTAAGATAATCATAATATGAGTAAACAATCCTTCAAATAAATGAGCTTGTTTAACTAAATCAATATCCTCACCCGCTCCTTTAAATGCTGCTAAGTCAGCAACTTTTGCCCCTATAAATCCCGCGACACTTCCTGTAAAAAGCATATATGACGCTGCTAAAAAACCTGTATATTTTTTATCTTCAACGGAGGTAATCTCAGAAAGAGCAATAGGATCTATAAATAATTCAGATATTCCTAAGAATGCCAAAGCAATAATTACCAATAGCGCTGAAGTCGTACCATCCAAACTAGCATTTTTGGCAGCTATAAAGAATAAAATAAAACAGATTAGTTGAAATATAAAGCCAAATGAAAATTTTATCATCCGACCAAAATCATCATCTAAAGACTTTACTCTCTTCCAAATCCAAGCAAGAATCAAACCTCCAAATAATATTGACAGAGAATTCATAGAAGTGAATGTACTAGCCGGTATATCAATCCCAAACAAGTAAGTATCGACATTTCTATGTATAAATATTTCGACAGAAGTATACAACTGCTCATCAAAAACCCAGAAAACTATACCAAATATATAAAAAGGTAATAAAGTAACTAATGATTTACGCGTAGAGAAATCTGTCTTAATAAAAATAATTATAAAAAATAATGTTGTTATACAAGCAACCACGGCTAAAAGATAACCATCAAAAAGATACTCTAAAGCAAAATACGCAAGCACAACCATAATAACTATACTTAAAAGAAGTATAAGGCTATTAAAATATCTAGGTAAGGGTTTCTCAGGAAGAATATCTGGAATATATTTAGAACCGAGCATAAATACTATTAACCCAAATATCATACCAATACCAGCGACTCCAAAACCGTAGTGCCAACCATAATAATGGGCTATCAAGCCACATATCATAGGAGCGAATATACCTCCAAAATTGCCTCCTAAATATAGTAATGTAAATGCTGAATCTTTTTTAGGATCATGGGAACTATACTGCTGCCCCAGTAGGCATGAAACATTACTCTTAAAAAAACCATAACCACAAACTATAAAAGCCATTCCTAGATATAATTTAGCATCTCCTCCAAAACCTAAAATAATATGTCCAATAGACATAAGTGCTGCTCCATAAATAACAGCTTTTTTATACCCTAATACTCTATCTGCGACAACTCCTCCAACAATCGGCGAAAGATATACCAGAGTCACATACGCCCCAGCAATTGCATAAGAGGTTGTATCACCAAACTTAAGGTGATCAACCAAATATAATATTAACAAAGCTCTCATCCCATAAAAGCTAAAATACTCCCACATATAAATTGCTATAATATACCACAAAGCTTTAGGGTGTTTATTTGAATGGTGGACTGTTTCTTCCATTAACTAACAAGTTTGATTTATATCTAAATAGATTATAAATAAACAAGTTAGTCAGTGAAAGTTTAATTTCAGCTATTAAAAATTATATATTGGCATCAAAATATGAATGGTATTAGTTTATTAAAACTATGCTAATATCAGCATAGCTAATATAAACAAAGGATAGTTATCAATGAAATCTTTACTCAAAAAAACTTTTACCTATATTTCTTTATTATTTATGTTATTTTCGCAATCTATAGCATGCACAGCTGTAACTCTAGTAAATAAAAAAGGTGATGTAGTATCGGGAAGAACCATGGAGTGGGCTCTTGATTGGAACTGGCAGCTTCTCTACATTCCTAAAAACACTTCTCACTATTTAACAGCTCCTAGTAGCACTAACCTGCCGAAACAGGAATACAAATCGAAATATCCAGTATTAGCCACAGGCTTATCAGAAAATGGACAAACTCTTGTAATTGATGGACAAAATAGCCAAGGGCTAAGCCTAAGCGCAAACTATTTACCTGGATTCACAAAATATCAGACTGTAAATAAGAGTGACTCTAAATATGCATCAATAATTGAGTCTACCACCCTTATATTAAGTCAATTTGCCAATGTTAATGAAGTAAAGCAAGCATTAAAAGAATATAAAGTATGGTCTGATAAAAATATAGAAATTGATGGAATATCTCCAGAAGTTCATTTTTTAATAACAGATAAAAATGGTGCTGGCTTAGTTGTTGAGTACATAGATGGTAAAGTTAAATTCTACAATGTAAACTCAAACGTTAAAGTAATGACAAATGCACCAACATATGACTGGCAATTACTAAACTTAAAGAATTACTTATCACTAGATAATAAAACCCCAACAAATCTTAAAATCAGTGATGTTATAAATACTGAAAAACATGAAAAAACAGTTCAAGATATCAGTGGTTTTCTAGGTGGCGGATTACTTGGAATTCCTGGAGATTATTCTCCTCCGTCAAGATTTGTTAGAACAGCTGCAATTGCTTATTATACAAATAACAAAAGTCCTAAAAATGATGATAGTCTTGTATCAAAAGTAACTCATATATTACATAATGTTGATATTCCGAAAGGTGTTGTAGCCGATGAAATACAGAATAAGAAAATGTTTGATCATACAGCATACGTAGTAATCAAAGATTTAAATAATAATAAACTATACATAACAACATATAACAAACCTAATAATCCTGTTATTGTAAACTTAAATACTCTAGATAAAGATAATACAAAAAGTTTTGATGTTATCTTAGAAAAACTACCATTCCCAAATAATGATATTACAAATAAATTAGTTACTATGAATAAAAACTAAACAGTATATCTAATCACTTTCTTTTCAAAAGTTGGTTATAAACCTGCTGAATTCCTTCAGCCTCATTTTGGATTTTATATTTTGATGACACCAAATCATAGCCATTTTGAGCTATTTCATATCTTAATTCATCATTAGACATTAAGGTATCTAACTTTTCAGCAATCTGTTGACTTGATTTTGGTTCTATTAAATAGGCGTTCTGAGCATCAGAAATAATCTCAGGCCAAGCACCAGCTTTAGTAGCAATCACAGCACATTTAGATGCCATAGCTTCAAGAGCTGGCAAGCCAAAGCCTTCTTTATGACTAGCACAAACTACGATATCTAATGCCCTATACCAACTTGGAATCTCTTTGCTATTCTTGATAAACCCTGTAAATATTATCCGTTCTGACAAACCCGCTTGCTGAACCATTTGCTCTAGTTGTTTTTTGAACTCTAAATCTTTAGGTGTTGCTTCACCAATAACTACAGCTGTCCAATCAGGATATTTTATTAGCATAGCTACTACTGCTTCAATAAACTCATAAGTTCCTTTAGACTTTCTGATTCTGCCAAATATTCCTATACCGTATTTACCTGGTAACTTTCTATTTTGCCACTCTTGAGCCTTATTGTCAGCAGGATAAAAAACTTCCGTATTAACTCCATGCGGCACTATATATGGCGGTCTCTCAAGATATTTCGCAGATATTTCAGATGGACATATAACTGCTTCCATTCTGTTTATATAAAATTTTGTCAGTTTTTTATGATGCCTTTGTGCTACAGAAGTAAAAACCAATATTATCTTATATCTAAAAACGTATTTTAAGATAATGCCCACAAGCATATCGATATTTCTACGTGCATGCCAAATACGCCATTTATCACGCCAACACTTAAATAAAAAATCTCTAAATCTAATTGTCTTAATACCATTAGAATCAATATTAAAGCCCATGCCTACAATATTTATTAGCTTAGCTTGCTCTGGCATCACAGCCAGCATACTAGCATTAATCCCAGAAAATCTACGACCTAATGACAAGGCAACAACTTCAATATCTTTTATATCTTTAGTTTCCACTTATTTAATTATAATAATAGGTTATATCAGACATACTAAAGCAATATCTGATTATTTACAAGAGTCTCAAAATCCAAGAAATAGTGATTACTAATATTTATTAATCTCTAATAATTGTAATCTAAGAATTACTGGCTTAAAGTGTTATAATGTTTTCATATATTAGTTATTTGTTTGAAGTAATAGATGTCCTTTTTAAAAAAAATTTGTAATATTTTTTCTTACAAAAAACCCATCATAAAAGACAATACATTCTTGCTATGGGAGCCTTGCACACACAGCCATGCTGAAATAGTTCCTGGATTTGCGAAATATTTACTTGATTTGGGTTACCATGTTTCTATCTTAACCAATCCTAAAAGATACAATGAAGGATTATTCTGTAGATTTGATAATGAAAATATCTCGTACAATAAAATGTCTAAAAGACAAATTCGCAAGTTTTTCAAAAAAAATAGTTTGGCTAATGTACAAGGAGTACTAATCACAACAATTGGCAAACTATATGATGGTAAAGATATAAACCAAGCATATAACTCGTTTAATAAACAAATAGATAGAAATAAACTTTTCTTTGTTGAACATGAAATTGATAGCTACTTTGATAATAACTCTGAAACACGTAAGGATATTATCACACTTAGAACAATGGACTACAAAAATGCGACTACTATAGCTGTCAACCCCCACTATTTTGGACAGTTCAAGCTAAATAATAAGAACTCTCTGACAACTTTTATTACTATTGGTGCAATTTCAGAAAAAAGAAAAAGCACTAAACTTCTTGTAAATGCTGTAGAAGAACTAGTAAATACGGGTATTACTAACTTCAAAGTTGTCGTTATTGGTAAAGGAAATATCAAAGATTTACCTACACACCTGCAAAAGTATTTTGATATTAAAGGACGTCTTGATTTCAAAGAAATGTATACTGAAATTGAAAAAGCTGACTTTATCCTATCTGCATACGAAGATAATCCTGATCATATCAAATATATTACGTGTAAGACTAGTGGTACATTTCAACTTGTCTATGGTTTTCTAAAGCCAATTATTATTAGAGAAAGTTTTGCTCCAATAAATGGCTTTAATCAAGATAACGCCATATTATATAAAAAAGATGATGATTATGCAGAAGCTATGGCTAGAGCAATAGAGTTATCTCGGCACAATTATTTGCAAATACGCGAAAACCTCAAAGAATACTCAGATCAACTATATTGCCAATCACTGAAAAATTTACAATGCGAAATTAGAAATAGGCATTAATTCTTGAATTGCTTTTCGTTCTTAATTATTTTTCTAATAAGAAATAAACTACGTGTTGGTTGTAATAAAATATATTTGATAGCTGTCAGTCTAGCCTTATTAAATTTGCCCTCAAGATATAGTGAATCAATAATATAGCGCCCTTTTCTCTTGTTAAAGAATTTTGACTTAATTCTATCAATTTTTCCAGAAGCAAAACATTTACCAGTAAACCAGCATAACGAATAATTACCAGCAAAATTTTTCTTTAGATTTACATGAAGGTCTTTTTTATATGAACGATTATACTCAGGCTTTATAAACATCGCGTTTTGATGTGTATATATCGCGTCTTTTATATATGGAAAAAGCTCAAATCTAAAGTTATTTATATTATTAGCACCTGAGTGTAATGGAGTCTTTTCTTGTTGATTAACTGTTAGATTAATTGCTTTGCCCAACAAACCTGGACCTGTGATGCTTAAAGGATCATTACCATAAAAACCATTCTTTGAATTCTCTACTATCATATCAATAGCTTTTTTTAGGAATGGATGCTTTGGCTTTGAGCACATAAACGCCTGATAAATATAGCCATCAAACTCATAGTCTGATTTATATTTATCTTTAACTGAAGCAAACTCAATATCATTGGATAAAACATCATCAAGACTAACTAATAATTCTTGCTTAATATCGCTATACACGCCACCATGTATGTATAGCACACAATAGCGCCACAAATCACATTTATAAGCCCCAGGTATTATATTATCATAAGCTTCAAGAACATTTTTTTCAAAGTTCTCTTTGAGAAACCCGCGACACGCTTCATCATCAAAGAAATGAAACTCCCAATCAGAGTTTTTATCAATCCATGTATAAACTGCATTATACATCTCTTGACTTACCTCACTTGTTCTCCAAGTTTTAAAAATCTTTTTGGTAATGTACTGATATTCTATAGAATTTGATGATTTAGCTCTTGAGGGAATAAAAGCCGGAATTTTTTTAATCGAAGTTGACATAAATAAAAGTCCAAATAGGTTTAATGTTTATACGCTAAGTTATTCCAGTATAAAATTTAACAAATACTATGAAAATATACTAACTCAAAATACGTTTTTTGCAAATATAGCAATAAGATTTAAACTATTAAGAAGTTATAGTATTAGAATCTTTACTTTCTTCACACTTTCTTTGAGCTAAGAATATTGCTGTTAAGTTAGCAAATAAAATAACCATTATTTGTGTAGTAAAAAAATAATCAAACAAGCAGCCAATAAACATTGCTAATATTAAAACTCTAAAATAAACTCGGTTGCGATATTCTAACCATCTTGCTTCAACAAAAAATGCCACAAAACATAATAAAAGAGAAACTCCAGCGACAATACCTGCCCTAAAAATATAATTGACAAATTCATCATGAGCCATAATACCGTCATTAACTACACGAGGATCATCTCTTAATCGTTTATTTTCATTTATCAAAATTTTAGTACATTGAATAACATCAGTAGTACTTGTAAGATAAGGACACCCCAGTATATAAAGTTTAGGATATTGTCTTAAAACTTTAAATGAAGAGCTATAGTATAACAATCTAAGCCCTGTCGAAGTCTCATATTGTTTCCTAGCATCTATATTGTTATAGTCTTGATTAAAGAATACTTGCGACTCTTCAACAGAGGTTTGTAATCTATAATGGAAAATACCAGAGAACTTATAAACAATTCCAAAGATAATACTAATCACTATGATGCAGGTAGTTACAATAGTGACCAAACGTTTTATACTTAACTTATTATGTTTAAAGCTAAAGTATTTTAAGGCTATGAATGAGTAATAAATAAATACTACAAATTCAATAACATAGCCTGCCTTACTACGATTTACAAAAAGATCAATAAAAATTACTAATAATCCAGCAGCAAACATCAATATTTTTAACAGTAAATTTGGCATTCTAATAGCTTTACCAATAATTACCACAGCAGAAAAAGGAAATGTCAATGCCACTATTGACTGGATAACACTACCTCCATGTATCCCAAAGTATATCTGACTAACTACAAAATTCGCATGTAGTACATATCTGAATAACGCATACAAAGAAAATATAACTACAATAGCTAGATAAAAATTCAAAAGATAATTAGCATACTTAGTATTTTTAGATAGAAAGTAACTAGCTGAACATATGTATAGAAATATAAATATAGGATTTGAAAAACCCAATATTGACTTAATATCTAAATTGCCACTAGCAAAAGATGCATAAATCATACCAATATTTATCATTATCGCAGATAACAGTAAAAACTGAAGTGACTTATTGTTTTTGAGGACTTTAAAAACCTCTTTATTAAAAAGAGAGAAAAAATAATTAATATAAACCCTACCGAGATAAAAAATCTAGCAAAAAAGAAAATACTTACAAACATTACCAACATAAGCAGAAATACTATCTTGGTGTATATTTCAGATCTCAAAACTTTTCTCCCAACATAAAATATATAATTTTACTGCGATACTACAAATTATAGTATAACAGCTCTTATTTTTAATAATAAAACGATTCTGTTAATTAAACTAAAGTTTTTAGTAGTTTAAATATTTCCTTAAATGACTTATTTGGCTTATTTTTCTCAATCTCTTTATGATGATTTCTAATTAACTGACGTAACTTCTGTACATCTATGTTAGCATATTCTTCTATAAGCTTATCTAAAGTAGCGTTAGATTTGCTAGGATCCAAGAGATTACTACGAATATTCTCTAAACGTTGAAGCATAAGGTTTGTACTTTTATCTTTATTCACTAGAACATCATAAGCTTGATAAATTTCTTCTAGATTGTCTGTTTTTCTTAGTAGCTTACCTATGAACTGTATTTGTCTTTTTAAAGCTATCTTTTGTAAATTTTTAGCATTAAGAATATTATTTTTTAGATTTTCATCTATTGGTAACTTACTTAACTGTTCTTTACTTAGTTCAGTGAGAGATTTACCAAAGTCAGTTATTTCTAAAGCATCTTTTTTTATAGTTGTTTTACTTTTTACAGCTTTATAATGAGAATTTTCTTCTTCTCGCTCTAAACGTTCTATTTCATCTAAGTCAATTACTTTGCTCATGGCTATTATTTTAATTTGCTAATATATATATATAATATAAGCTATAATTTTAAACGTTTAATTTATTTTATCCACCTAAAAGATATCAGGAGACTACCAAATATGTTTAGCTTTGAAAAAAATAGCTTAAAAAACACTGATAAAGAAATATTTGATGCTATAGAGCTTGAAGTTAAAAGACAACATGAGCATGTTGAACTTATTGCATCAGAAAACTATGCTAGCCCTGCCGTAATGGAGGCTCAGGGTTCTCAACTTACAAATAAGTATGCCGAAGGATATCATGGTAAAAGATATTATGGCGGCTGTGAATTTGTTGATATAGCTGAGAAACTAGCTATTGAAAGAGCTCAAAAGCTATTTGGCGTTGACTATGCAAATGTTCAGCCTCATTCTGGTTCACAAGCAAATGCCGCGGTATATAATGCTGTACTAAAACCAGGCGATACTGTCCTTGGCATGGATCTTGGTGCTGGTGGACATTTGACTCATGGTAGTAAAGTGAATTTTTCAGGTAAGATTTATAATTCTATCCAATATGGTCTAAATGAAAGTGGTGATATAGACTACAAACAGGTAGCTAAACTTGCTGAAGAGCACCAACCAAAAATGATAATCGCTGGATTTTCAGCTTTTTCAGGAATCATTAATTGGGAAAAATTTAGAGAAATCGCAGACTCAGTAAATGCTGTACTTATGGCTGATATTGCTCACGTTGCAGGTCTTGTAGCAGCAGGATTATATCCGAACCCTTTCCCTTATGTCGATGTTGCAACCACAACTACTCATAAAACTTTAAGAGGACCGAGAGGTGGATTAATACTTTGTAACAATAATCCTGACCTAGCTAAAAAATTCCAATCTGCTATTTTTCCAGGTATTCAGGGTGGACCTTTGATGCACGTAATCGCAGCTAAAGCAGTTGCATTTAAAGAAGCATTAGAACCTAGCTTTATTGACTACCAAAAGCAGGTATTGAGAAACGCTAAGGCTATCGAAAAAGTTCTAAAAGAACGTAATATTAATATTATTTCAGGCGGTACGAATAATCACCTATTATTACTAGATATAACAAATACAGGATTCTCAGGCAAAGAAGCTGAGGCTGCTTTAGGTAGAGCGAATATCACTGTGAATAAAAACTCTATACCGAATGACCCTCGCTCTCCATTTGTGACAAGTGGTTTAAGAATAGGAAGCCCCGCTATTACAACTAGAGGATTCAAAGAAGCTGAGTGTGAGCAAATCGCAAATTGGCTAGCAGATGTAGTATACAACTGCGGAGATGAGAAAGTTGAAACTGAAACAGCTGCAAAAGTTTTAGAACTTTGTGACAAATATCCAGTTTATAAGTAAAAAATCTCTTTTCGTATAATAATTTTTAATTTAATATCTTTTAATTTAAATCACTCAACATCTTTTTTTTAACAAATGATCTAAGCTCTATTTTAGCTATCATTAACTATCGTAAACCTCATTAATTGAGGGATACTATCTAGACAAATCAAATAAAGGATAAGCTGTTACACAATTTCTAACATAATAGATATATTTTAAATCCTGCTAGTATCAGCACCTCCAACTGAAACAAATAGTTGCTAATAAGACAAATTATTAATACTAACAGCTAAAACTAGGTTTACATAACTATAGAAAAGAAATAAAAGTCATTCTTAAACCTTTACATTAGAGCAATTGTTTATTTACGACACATACCTCCTTCTTGCCAATATTCACTACCTACACAGTGATGACAGTAAAATAAACCATTCGGATCATATTTGTTTTTGATTTTAAGAAGCTTATTATAATTATCACCCCAAAAAACTTTCTGCCAGTTTTTTTGGAAATAATCTGCCTCATTTGCATAGGTTCCCGCATTAGGAGCTAATGCCATTACCATTCCCATAGCCTTATAAATATTATCTACTTTTTGTTGTATTTGTGGAGTCATTTTTGGTTTGCCAAGCTGAGGTTTATCTGTACTATAACTCATGATAGCCAAAGCTCCAGCATTATAAACACCTGGATGCATAGATGTCTGCTTAGTTAACTTTAGAGCTTGTTCAGAAGCTCCTGCCAAACCTTTGTTAATTTGAATAGATACTGGTGCAAGCTGAGAAACCTTGTAAAAAGTTTCTGTCGTTTTATCAATATTTTTAGGATCAAACAACTTCTCAGGTAAATACCAAGACTGATAAGTATACCAATATGCAGAAACTTCTCCTGTATTAGAAGCCCACCAAAACTCTCCATCACGTGCATCTTGACCAGTATTTTTAATAACCATATCAGGATAATTTTTATGCCAATAATCATAGTTCCAAATCTGTGTTGGTGGAATATCTATATATTTAGCCTGATAATGAAGACCAGGTTGATTTTGTACCCACTTTTTAAATGGCTGCCAAATTTCTAAAACCTCTTTTTGACTTAAATCTTGTGTAACCATGGCTATTGTCATTTTATTATTTGGACGAAAAGCAAACTGTTCACCCCAGTTCTCATTATTCAAGTTAGAATAATAAAATGAAAGAAACTCTTTTATCAAAGCCTTATATGCTTCATCTGAGCTCGCTGTTATTTCACCACTAATCAAACCAAAGTGACTAGGAAGCTGATGTGTTCTTAGTGTTAAATTTGTAACAACTCCATAAGTTCCACCACCGCCACCTTTAATTGCCCAAAACAAATCTTGATTTTGACACTCATTAGCCATCACTGTCTTACCATCTGCAGTAACAACCTCAGCCTGTACTATTCCTCCTGCACCTGTACCATATTTTTTAGACCAGCTACCAAAACCACCACCTTGAGGAAAACCACCAGCTGCCCCAACAGTTGTACAACCTCCTCCTTGGACATATTCATGATGTTTGTTAGTAACAACATCATAAGCCTCAAGCCATCTTGTTCCAGCTCCAACTGTAACAGCTGAATACTCTTTATCCTTTGGACAACTCTGAGGGTGAAAATGCTTATCATATTTAATATCACGCATATTGTGAGTCCATATTAACAAGGCATCTGGAGAACTAGAACGCCCTAAATAGTCGTGTCCAGCCCCTTTGATAACAATACGTAGATTATGTTTTCTAGCAAAGTTAATAGCATTCACAACATCTTGAGTATCCTCTGCTTCAACAGCATAGCTACTTGGCTGAATATGCCATGCTCCATACCACCCTTGAGATTCATTTCTACTAGAATCTGACTGCATATAAAAAGGATTTTTCATATTTTGTAAAATTGATTTACAGCTATCATTTTCTGAATCTTTTTCACATGTGGAAAAAAAAGAAGTTGGCTTTATGAGTTTACCTTTAAGTGATTTTGCCAGATCATCCCATTGTTTAGAATCAGGCCAGCATACCTCTGAAGGTAAGCAGCGACAACTAGACTTTGAAGTCTCATTTGAGAGATTTGAAGATGTTTGACTATGAGCAAAACCAAACATTGAGGTTAAAATACAGCTTGTAATAATTTTTTTGTACATTTTACCAAGAAATTACTCTGTGATAATAGATATACTAAAGGATTAATATTTTAAAGAAAAGTTATCATGCGTTTTCAAAAATAAATTTTCCACATTTTTTTTACAACCAACCAAACCATCTATCAAACCAAGTGGGATTTTCTGTACCATCTGGACGTAGGTTATTTACAAATTTATTTTTAGGATAATTTTTCTTAAGTACTCGTATATTTGCTTTAGCCTGATCATACAATCCAAGCTTATTATAAGCCTTAATTGTTAATACCAAAGCATCTTGAGTAGCTGTACTCTGAGGATAGTTTCTTATAATTTGAGAAGCTCTATCCAAAGCCGCGTTATATGCGCCTCTTTTATAGTAGAAAATAGCAATATCATAATAATGCTCCGCGATTATGTTATTTATATACAACATTCTGCGCTTTGCATCAGGGACAAAACTACCTTTAGGATCAAGCTTTATCGCTTTTTCGAAGTTAACATAAGCATCTTGATAGCCGGTTGGATCATGATAGTTCATATCATAAGGAGCATAAGTTTGTAAGATACCCCTACCATCTTCAAACCCAACAACACCAATCATATAGTATACATAGCCCTTATATGAACTATACGGATACATCTTAATAAACTGTTGTCCTAATGCTAGAGCCATAGTTGATTCATCATCCATATAGTAAACATAAATCAAATCAACCATACCTTTCTCAGCCAGTGGAGTAAACGGATACTGTGCAACTAATGACTTGTATGATCGAATAGCATCAAAGTACTTTTCATTTTGCATTTGCTCATGAGCTTTTGCATAAATGAAGCTCGCCGTAAAACCTGTATAAACTTGCGGAAGCTCACTATCTTTTTTGGGTCCACAAGATACTAACATCATTACCATAGATATAATGGTTATTAAATATAAAAACCTTTTCATTTAATTTAACTATCCTTAGAATTTTCTTATATAATTCTACGTAAAAATCAATTTATTTAATAAAAAATACTTATATTAAGCATATAACATGGCAAATAATACACTATCTAACGAATTTCATCAAAAATTTATGATGCATCCAGATTATGCAGGCAAGAGAATCGACTCGGCAGTAAACGAGATGTTTGATCAATTTTCCCGTTCACAAATACAAAAATGGATTAAAGATGGCCTAATTACGGTTAATGGAAAAGCTACAAAGCCTAAATATATCATATTAGGAGATGAAGAAATTGATATCAATGTCGAGCTCTTACCAACAAATGAGTGGATAGCTGAGGATATTGATTTAAGTATCGTATTTGAAGATGATGACATTGTAGTAATTGATAAACCTATCGATATGGTTGTACATCCTGGTGCTGGCAATATAACTGGCACCATATCAAATGCTTTACTCCATAAATATTCTAATCAAGACAAATTACCAAGAGCAGGTATCGTTCACCGTCTAGATAAAGACACTTCAGGCTTAATGGTTGCCGCTAAAAGTAGTATTGCTTATCATAGCCTAGTTCAGCAGCTATCAGAAAGACAAGTGTCTAGAAAATATCTTGCAATAGTAGAGGGTGAAATCTATGAAGAAGGAACAGTTAACCAACCCATAGGAAGAGATCCCAATAATCGCACAAAAATGGCTATCAATTATAGAGGTAAAGAAGCTATTACTCACTATAAGCCTGTAGAGGTATATGATGGTTTCACTCTAATTGAGTGCCAACTAGAGACTGGAAGAACTCATCAAATAAGAGTTCACATGAAAAGTATCAAGCATCCTTTAGTTGGTGATCAAACATATAACAAATCATCAACAAAGCTAGAAAAAATTGGAATAGAAAATATACATAGACAAGCTCTACATGCATATAAACTTTCTTTCATCCACCCTATATCTCAAAAGATGGTACGATTTAAAAGCAAACTTCCTGAAGATATGCTAAATTTAAAACTAGAACTACAACAAACAATCGAAGTCGACGATGACTATGAGGAAGATTATTACGATTATGAGTAATATAGATAACAAACTAATTCTAAAGTATTGCCTTTATTTACTACTCATAATCATATCAGCTGCAATACTATCATCTATAAATAGCTCCAAGCATGAAAAAATGAACTATTTCTTAGAATCTAGAGCTCCTTTTATAGTCAAAAAACCTAATTTTTCTGATATAAAAGACTTCAAAGAAAGAAAAAAAGCTTTTATATTATATATGCTCTCTGCTATTGAAAAAGCTAATAATGAAATATGCTTACAAAGACAGCAAATACATAAACTACAAAAAGATTTGGTTGAAAGCAATACTCTTAGTAGCAGACAGCTTAATAAACTAGATCTATATTTAAGATATTATAAAATTGATCCCGCGCATAATACTGCTGATGAATTAAGTTATCTTGATATTAAAGCAGAAAGAATTCCAACGAGTTTTGTGCTAGCTCAAGCAGCTCTTGAAAGTGGCTGGGGAACATCTAGGTTCTCCAGAGATTATAATAATTACTTTGGATTACACTGTTTTTATGAGGGCTGTGGTGCCAAAGCTAAATCAGCGAATGTTTATCTTGAAACATTCAATAGTGCCGCAGAAAGCGTTCTTGGGTATTATTATAGACTTAATACCGGTTCTAAATTTAAAGACTTTAGAATAATTAGAGACAAAATTAATAATAATGAACTTCCCGAACAAGACTTATTGAATACTCTAGAAAACTACTCAGCTCTCGGTGGTGATGAATATAAAAACAGACTTATTTCAGTTATTGAGCATAACAATTTGACTCAATATGACTCTATTAAATACTGCAAATAGCCTGCTTCTAGTTGGTATTAGTGATATTTTTTAGTATATTTGATTAATAAAGATAATACTATACAGAAAATAAATGGAAATAATAATCAAGCAAAATACTATTTATTTTGAAGGTATATTAACTCTAAAACAAATTGACTCTAAGCTCATTGATAAAAAAATAAGTCGTAATAAAGACGATATAAAACAAATTGATTTGACTAAAGTTACATCATTAGACACTGCTGGTGCTTATATAATTATCAAAACAGCGAAGGATTTAAGCTTATCAAAAGAGAATATTATTTTCGCAAATGAGAAAGATAAAAATCTTGTAGATATTGTATTTAAAAACTTCCCAACTACTGCTGAGGAACAATTATCGAATAAATCAAACGTTGTTTTCAATAGTATCTATACTCTTGGTAAAAACACAAATAACTTATTATCAGAAGTTAAAACAAGCATAAGCTTCCTCGGAGCTATCTTTTTAGGTTACATAACGTTAATTCGTAGACCTTATAAAGCTTTTTTTTCAATTGTTCTAAATATTTGCTACGACTCTACAATCAGAGCATTAAGTATAGTAATACTATTATCACTAATTATAGGCTTGGTATTAACCTATCTTCCTCTTAATTTACTAATGCAGTATGGAACTCAAATATTTGTAGTTGATATGCTTGGAATCTCCTCATTTAGAGAATTTGCCCCACTATTCACAGCTATAATAATTGCTGGTAGAAGTGGCTCAGCATTTACCTCAGAAATTGGCATAATGAAAGTTAATGAAGAAATCGATGCTCTACAGACAATAGGTGAAGACCCTATGCAACGTCTTGTTTTACCAAGAATAACAGCACTAGTTATCAGTTTACCTGTACTCACGGTTATAGCTATGATTGCTAATATCGCTGGTGGTATTATTATTGCCGACCTAATCGCAGGAATCACACCACTACAGTTTATAGAAAGACTATTTTCCAATGTAAATGTAAATCACTTCTATATAGGTCTTCTAAAGACACCTTTTTTTGCATTAGTAATTGCTGGAATAGGTTGTCATCAAGGATTATCTGTTAAAAGGGACTCCCAAAGTGTTGGTAAAGCAACTACAACAAGTGTTGTTTACTCAATATTTTTGATAATACTGGTTGATGCTATCTTCGCAGTAGGTCTAAATGGATCTTAGGAGAAAAAGATGAATGAAAGCCTAATTCAAGTAAGAGATTTGAGTACAAAATTTGGTAAGGAATGGATTCATAAAGATTTAAACTTAGATATCCACTTCGAAAAAATTAGCTGTATTATCGGTGCTAGTGGTTGTGGTAAGACGACCTTAATGCGAGAAATTTTAATGTTGCAACCAATATACTCTGGCAAGATTTTTTTGTTAGGCCAAGAGATCTCAAAACTAGCAGACAACCCAATTAAGCGTAAAGCAATATCCAGCACAATGAGTATGATGTTTCAACATTGTGCTCTCTTTTCATCTTTAACAAACTTACAAAATGTAATATTTCCACTTAAACAACATACAAACCTCCCATTAGATATTTTAACTGATATAGCTATTATCAAATTAAAGATGGTAGGATTAAAAGAAGAAGCATTCCATAAATATCCGTCAGAAATAAGTGGTGGTATGCTCAAAAGAGTCGCTCTAGCTAGAACTATAGTACTAGATCCCAAGGTTGTATTTTTGGATGAGCCGAATGCGGGTCTAGATCCATATTCTGCTAGGGCTATGGATGATCTTATTTTATATCTAAAAGAAGAGCTTAAGATGTCTGTTGTGATGATTACTCACGATTTAAACACTATTTGGCATATTGTTGATGATATTATATACATGGATGAAAAAAAGATTATGCTTCATGATACTGTTGAGTTTGTATCACAACAAACTCAATATGAAAGTATCAGAAAGTTTTTTGACTCACATAATGATGGTAAGTATTAGGAGCTTATAATGAATGAAAATAGTATAAAAAACCTAATTGCAGGACTATTTGTGATTTTTATGGTATTCGTAATGGTGTTTATAGGTTTTTTTCTATCAGGAGGTTTTAAAAACCAAGATACCACCACATTTGTCACAAACTTCAAAAGTATTTCTGGACTAAATATAGGTTCTGATGTCTCATACAAGGGGTTTAATATCGGTAAAGTATCTGATATTTCAATAAATAAAGAAAACCCTAAACTTGTTAGTGTTTACATGAAAATAAATAGTCAAATTCCTATATATAAACAGACTGTAGCAACTCTACAAAGTGTAGGTATCACAGGCCAATCAAAGGTTGAGCTTTCACTAAACATTTCAGAAAAAAACACTAGCTTGGATTTAATTGACTTAAGAAAAGGTCAAATACCAGAGATAAAATCAAAGCCATCACAGCTTGAAACTATTTTAGGTAAAGTCAATGGCATTGCTGGATCTCTAGAAGAGATCTCTAGTAAGTTTAATAAGATGATGTCTAAGGAAAATATTCAAAGATTCAACGAATTTGCAGATAGTTTGAACATTCTTCTATACAATCTAAGTAATTCATCAATATATTTCAATAGAACTCTTATGAACTTTAATGAAACAATGATCGAAGGACAAGAAACTCTAACTAGACTTAATAATGTAGTTAGTGTTTTGGAATATGATCCTTCGACAATTGTTAGAGGTGTAACCCATAAGGATGAGGATTAGAATAATGAAAAAATATATAATATTATTTACTATACTTTTACCCTTTCAATTGTTTGCTTTTTCGATATTTGGTGACCCTTTAGAATTACCTGCACAAAAACAATATGTAATTTATAATCAAGAGATGGAGTCAAAAAAGCTTCCTGATACCGGTGATGCTTATATAAATACAACTTTACTTATCTATAACATCCAAACTCAAGCATCTAAATCAACACAGATGTTCTATATCAAGGGTAATCGTTTATACACCTTTAAAAATAGTGAGTGGGCTTTACCTGTATCAAAAATGCTTACAGTTGCTACATTTGAATATATTTTAGATAATAATATTGTCAAGAATCTTGCTTTCCAAGATATAAATATTAGACAAGAGTTCACGTTATCCGGAACCACCACTTATGGTCCTATACTAGATTTAGACAATAAACAATTCTTCTTCTATATTACTTTCTATTTAAAAAATGAAAGAACGGGCTATACAGATATAAAGACTATAAAGTATCATCATAAAATTGATAGTGATAACATAACTCCTGATAGTTATGCTGAAATGACAAATAAGGCTTTAGTTCATATATTCTCTCAATTAAAACCTTGGTTATTAGAAAACCTTGAAAAAGAAAAACATAAAAACAAGCAAATTGAGAAACGACAAAAAACTATGCCTAATAATATCCAAGCCTTACTAGCAACTAAGCAATAAAGCTAGCTACTAATCCTATTATACCGCCAAAAACTCCGCCCCAAACAACTAACCAGCCTAAATGTTCACGAATTATTCGTTGAATTATTTCTTTTACCATTAACGGCGTTAACTCATCTAGTCTACTATCAATAAGTTTTTCTATTTTCTCAGATGCTTTTTGAGAAATTTTATTAGTATCAATATCTATCTCATCTAAAAGGTTAATAATCTTAGCATCTAGCTTATTTATAAATGGCTCACGCAAGCCTTCTAGGGCATCTTTACCCCCCAAGAACATATCAATCATTGAACCATATTTACTACTCATTAGCATATCAACGAAACTATCAAAAATCTTGTTATAATCAATTTTTGCGGCTATATTATCTGCAATATACTTTTTTATATCATTATTACTAAGAAATTTACTCAAATTATCTTGAGAGAAAAATTGCTCCATAATCATCTTTTTTATGGCTTTTTTAAAGCTTTCAAACTTATTGGGAATTATTCCTGAGCCGTATAGAAACGGTATTTTTTCAAAAAGCATATATATTGCTATCCAATTAGTTAATGCTCCTGACAAAGCATAAAAGCCTATATTCTTAATATGCTGCTCAGCAAAGTACCACCCTGCTACTGCCAATATCACAGCAACAATATTAGTAACAAAACTTTTATTAAAAATACCCATAAATATACCCTACTCTTTAAATGATTTAGAATTTATAATAAGAACAGTATTCTATCAAATTTTAACTTTATGAGAACTATTCGAGGCTTTTTTGCAGAAATTTCAACAAAAACAATGCATATCTCAATCACTGGTGAATATTACAACTATTTTAAAAATGTACTAAGACTCAAAAAATCAGATTCTGTAGAGTTATTTAATAATAGTGATGGCTTGCAATACAAAACAAAAATCATTGATATAACTAATAAAAATATAGCATTACAAGTATTAGAAAAAAAAGAAATCCATAATGAAAATGACTACATTACCAATATCTATCAAGCTATTATCAAAAATGAAAACTTTGATCTTATTGTACAAAAAGCTACTGAGCTCGGTATAGATAATATCTATCCGATTATCACAGAGTTTACTAACCACAAATTTGATAAGAAAGGTTTTGATAAAAAGTTAGATCGTTGGAACAAAATAGCTATAGCTGCAGCAGAACAATGCGGTAGAGTCTTTGTACCCAAAATACACCACCCTACTGAACTTAAGACTATACAACTACCAGATAATTATATTAATTTAACTCTTTGCCCATATTCAGATACCCCAAAAAACTTTGAGTGCATTATCAAAGACAATGATAAATTTAATATTTTCATAGGTCCTGAAGGCGGTTTTAGTAGTAAAGAAATGGATTTTTTTAAGATTAAGAATTTCAATACTATAAATTTAGGTAAAAGAATACTCAAAGCAGAGACTGCCCCAATAAATATTCTTTCAATAATCAACTTCATCAAATAGTATAATGCCTGACATATAATTATTGCAAAACATCTGTTGTAATGATTTAATTAAGTATCTAAATACTGTTAATTTTCAGGGTACATTCATGGATAAAAATTATCATACCTTATCTCGTCCTTTTTGGATAGTTTGGGCAATTGAGTTCTGGGAAAGATTTGGTTTCTACGGTTTTCAGGCGATTATCGCATTATATTTCACCCAACAGTTACATCTTAGCGAATTAGAAACTATTTACCTAATGGGGTCTTTTTTTGCTTTTACATATGGATTTATATGGGTTGGTGGTATTATTGGTGATAAAGTTCTTGGAACAAAACGTACAATACTTATTGGGGCGGTGATCCTTTGTTTATCTTACCTAAGCTTCATTTTTGCTAATGAAAAATCAATATACTACATATTTGCAGGTATTATTGTTGGTAACTCTCTATTTAAAGCGAACCCTTCTTCTTTAATATCAAAAATGTTTGATAAGGGTGATGGTCGTTTAAATAGTGCTATGACACTTTACTACCTTGCTATCAATATGGGTGGTCTTTTGTGTATGGCCTTAACCCCTATAATATCTCAGGCCTATGGATACACAGAAGCTTTTATAATTTGTGGTGTTGGTTTGCTTATAGGCATACTAGGTTTTATTATGTTCTTCAAACATCTTGAAGACTTAGGATCAGAGCCAGGTAAAAAACCTCTAAACATTACTCATGCAGCATATGTAATAATTGGAAGCATCATATCTATAATTTTCATAGCAAATATTCTTCCGAACACTGGATTATGTATCACAATAACAGCTATTGTTGTTATTGTTGCTACTATTTATTTTTTAGAAGTAGCGATAAAACTCAATCCATACGAAAGAAATAGAATGTTAGTTGCATTAGTACTAATTATTGAAGCAATATTCTTCTATGCATTGTACTTCCAGATGCCAACAACTCTAACATTTTTTGCACTACACAATGTTGACCTATCTATATTTGGATGGCATGTACCAGCCGCACAATACCAGTTCTTAAACCCTCTTTGGTTGATGCTACTGTCTCCGATTCTTGCTATTTTATATAAGAAAAGCAAAATGACTCATGCAACTAAATTCAGTATTGGTATAGCTCTTATGTTTGTTTCCTATGCTATCCTTTATTGCACAAAATATTTTGCTACAAATGGGATTATTTCAGGATACTGGCTAATTCTAACTTATGCCTCCTCATCTCTTGGAGAACTATTAATATCTGGTCTAGGATTAGCTATGGTTGCAGAACTATGTCCTGCAGCGATATCAGGCTTTGTTATGGGATTCTGGTTCCTTGCAACAATGGTAGCTTCTTATTTAGCTTCATATATCGGATCATTTATAGCTTTACCTCTATTTGATAACAATATCACTAGTCAACAAAGCTTAGATACTTATACATCTGTATTTGGATATGTTGCTATATGTATATTAATAGTTACTATTATAATGGTTATTTTAACACCTCTACTTAATAGATATATTAAAAAAATAGATGTAACTGACGATCATAGAGCAGATGCTCCTAGCGTTGTAATTAAACAAAAATAACGATAATCACTCACATACTTATATTCCTTCATGGATTTAATTTCTTAAAATCATTTCAAAACGTTCTATTTTTGCTAGAATATCTAATAACACATTAGAAATAATATTGACTATGAGTACTTTTTCTAGCAAGACTTGGATATCGAATTATCCAGAGTATGCACCAGCAAATATCCAAGAAAATCAATTTACAATCCTTGATATGTATGAAAAGTCGATTATGCAATTTCCATATAGAGACGCAGTTTCATGTCATGATGTAAATTTATCATTCTCCAAGCTCGATGACTTAGCTACCAGAGTAGCAAGTTTCTTACAAAATGACTTAAAGATTGAAAAGGGAGATAGAGTAGCTATTGTACTACCTAATTGCTTGCAATTTACAGTTTGTTTATTCGCTTGTATCAAAATTGGTGCTGTTTTTGTAAATACTAATCCACTTTACAAAGCTGATGAGCTCGAATCAATTTTTAATAATTGTGATATTAAAGCAGCTATTGTCATGGATATGTTTGCGCACCACATTCAAAAAGCTAAGCTAAATATTAACTCACTAGAAAATATAATTGTTACAAATATTGCTGATTTATACCCATTCCCTAAAAAACAAATTATTGGCTTCGTATCAAAAAACTTAATAAAAGATAAACCAAAGTATAACAAAAAAATCTTTATCCCATTTACTAAAGCTATTAAGGCTAATAAAAAACTATATAAAAAACCAGATATAGATAAAGAAGATATACTATGCTTACAATACTCAAGTGGCACTACTGGTAAGCCTAAGGGAGCAATATTAACTCACAATAATCTTGCCTCCAATATTCAACAAGTATGGGCTTGGGTAAAACATGATATGGACATGTCCGATCAAGTTATAATAACAGCTTTACCTCTCTATCATATATTCTCTTTGAGTGCGAATTTATTGTGTTTTTTCTTTGCTGGAGCTAAGAATGTTTTGATTCCTAATGCTAGAGACATAAAAGATTTGATTAAAACCATGTCAAAAAATGAGTTTACTATTTTTAATGGCCTAAATACTCTTTATATGGCTATGCTAGAACATCCTGACTTTGAAAAAATAAATAAGACAAGATATCAGTATTCACTAAGTGGAGGCATGCCTATTTCTCGTAAGATATACTTGCACTGGCTAGATAAAACTGGTGTAGAACTCAAAGAGGGATATGGAATGACAGAAATGTCTCCAGCTATAGCCCTAAATAAGTTTAATGAATCAGAAGATGATTACTTTGGCACATGCGGCTATCCTATCCCTGGCACAGAACTTAGCATCAGAGATATTGAGACAAATCAAGAAATAGATGAATGCTACAAAGAAGGAGAAATCTGGCTTAAAGGACCTCAAAAATGTCATGGTTTCTGGAATGATAAACAGAATAATGAACTATATTTTACAACTGATGGTTGGTTAAAAACGGGTGATATTGGCTATATAGATAAAAAAGGTCGCCTAACCATATCAGATAGAATAAAAAACATGATTATTGTATCTGGATTTAATGTTTATCCTCGTGAAATTGAAATATGCATTCTAAAACTAGATTACATAAAAGAAGTTGCCGTAACAGGTGTTAACTCTAAAGTTTCTGGAGAAAGAGCAATCGCTTTCATATCTTTAGAAAAAGGTTCTAAGGCAACGGAAGATGATATTATAAAGCACTGTAAGGAAAAATTAGCTAGCTATAAAATCCCTAAATCATGTATTTTTGTCGAGACTTTACCAAAAAACAACACAGGTAAAATAGATATCAAAAAACTAAAAAAAGACTTTTTATAAAAGACATTATTAATTTTCTTTAGAAAAGTATTGCTTTGGTGTTTTTCCAAAAGCCTTACGAAACATGGCTATAAAATTACTAGGTGATGCATAACCAAGTGAATCTGCAACTTCAGTAACTGATATATCTCTAGCTAACATATCTAATCCACGTGCTAGCTGAGCTTGTTGACGCCAACGTGAAAAACTAAGACCTGTTTCAGATAAAAAGATTCTTCTTAACGTTCTAGCTGACATTGCACCAAATGAAGCCCACTGCTCTAAACTTGTTGCTATTGATGGATTATCAATAATTGCATTAGCAACTTTTAAAGCCCTTTCAGTCTTTGGCATCGGTAGGTGAAGAGCCTCTTCCGGCGCAGAGCTAATTTCATTGCAAATAATCTTTGTAATATATTCTTGATCTACTTTTAACTTTTGTTTTTTATCCCATTCTGTAGCTCTAAGTGCAAGTGCTCTAAGTACTTCACTCATTGGAATAACCCTAGAGCTTTTCGGCATTTCCTCACACATACTAGGTAGTATAAAAATAACCCAGCCAGTTACTAATCCACTTATACGAATTTTATGAGATGTACTAGGTGGAATCCAACCTGCCCTATTAGATGGGAGCACCCATGACCCATCAGGCGTACTTACGTGTACTAGTCCAGATTCAATACAAAATATTTTACCTCGAGAATGTTCATGCCAGTCAGTTTCTTGATTACTTATTCTATTTTCACTATCAGAAGTATTGCCACCCTTTATAGCAATTATTGACGGCCCATCAAGCCATTGACTATAATTTGATATTTCTTCATCAATAATATTTTGGCCAATTTTCAATATTTATTGTCCATACAATGCTATAATACATTACTAAAATTGTGCAATAATTCTACAATAAAATAAACTGTAAAATTAAATTCCTTAGTAATATAGCTAAAAGCTATAGTATATTAACAAGATTCTAACTATAAAATAATAGGTTATGCAGACTGATAATACAGCAAACACTGGCTTCTGGAGTCAGAAAAGAACAATAGTTGCACTAGCAATAAGCTTGTTAGCATTAGCTGAAATTGTTGACTTAACAATTGTAGCTGTTGCCATACCTCAAATCATGGGAGCAATCGGTGCAAACGTTGAAACTATTGCTGATGTTACTACAGTATATATTGTTACTGCAGCAATCTTTATATTATTATCAGGGTTAATTATAGAGAAATATGGCATAAAGCGTGTAGCTTTAGTTTCATCTGTAATTTTCGGAATTTCATCAATCATGTGCGGGCTATCAACATCTTTAGCTGAAATGATTGTATTTAGAGCTTTTCAGGGTATGGGAGGAGCATTTCTACCATCAGTAGCACAGACATATATCTCTACAAACTTCAGAAATGAAGAATACAACAAAATGATGACTGTATACAGTATGGTTATCGTTATGGGACCTATCATAGGGCCTGTTCTTGGTGGAGCTATTTGTGAAAATATGTCTTGGGAATGGATCTTCTATGTAAACGTTCCTTTATGTGTCGTAGCTTTTATAATTATCTTCTTTATGATGGAAGCCACAAAAATCAAAAAAATCAAAATTGACTACATTAGCTTTGGATTTATGGCTATTGGTGTCGGATGCCTAGAACTTTTCATAGATAATGGAAATACCAATGGTTGGTTCTCTTCTATAGAGATGATTATACTTTTAAGCATATCGATTGTTTCATTAGGATTTTTTATCTGGAGAGGTTTAATATACTCTTCTGTTGTAAAATTCAGAATATTTAAGAATTTCAATTTTATTTTAGCATGCTTTTTATGCTTTATGTTTGTGCTATTATTTTCTGCTGCTATGGCGTACTTACCAACAATGCTACAACAAGTATATGGCTACCCAGTTGATTTAGCTGGTTACATAACAGCTCCTAGAGGAGTTGCCGCAATTTTTGGTGCTGTAATCACACAAAATTTTTTAGTGAAAAAACTGGGAGTTAGGACAACGATAAGCTTAGGAATGCTTACATTCGGAGCCTCTTGTCTAATGCAAGCAAGTTTCTCACCCACAGCTAGTGAATTTGATATAGTCTTAACTACTGCTATTCAAGGACTAGGCATGATGATGTTTTTCGTTCCATTCATGAGTGTGCTTGTCGTTGGAGTAGCTGATGAAGATATGGGCGATATGTCAGGATCATTCAACTTTTTCAGGAACTTTGGTAGTTCGGTAGGTACTGCTTTTGTAGCAACTTTTATATCAAGAAACCAACAAACCACATATCAAGAACTATCACAGAATATTTCATATATGAACGATAGTTTTCAAAATTGGACTAGCACATTACCAATAGCCAATAATACCGAAGCGATAGCCATGGCAAAGCAACAAGTATTACATCAAAGTAGCTTATTGAGTTATGTCAATTCTTTTTATGTTGTAGGTATTCTTAGCTTATTACTAGCTATTGTACCATTTTTGCTAAAAGAACCTCCTAAAGACGCTGCTGTTCCAGCAATGCATTAATTTTATTATAGGAATAATTTAAAATGTCAGAAGAAAAGAAACTTGATAATCAAACATCAAAAGAAGAGCAAAACCCTAATACTAAAAAAGAGTCTAAATTTTCAACTAAGAAAATAGCTATTGGATTAAGTATAATCACAGCAACAGCTTTTGGTATCTATGGATATTATAAATATAATAAAGTTTTTCCAAATACTGATAATGCTTATGTAAAAGCTGATGTTATTAATATTTCTCCAAAGGTTGGAGGATATATTGAAAAAGTGTATGTACAAAATAATCAGTATGTACATAAAGGCGACAAGCTAGTGCAAATAGATCCAAAAGATTATCAACTACAAGTCGCTAATGCTAATACAAAAATCATACAAGCCAAAGGCCAGTTAGCCGTAGCTCAAGAGCAAGTTAGTGTTGCAAAATCAAACCTTACTAAAGCCCAATCATCTCTGGATACAGCTACAAGTATGGCTGATAGATATATAAAACTCTATAAAGAAGATGCCGGTTCTTTACAAGATGCTCAAAAATACATAAACCAGAAAATACAGGCCGAAAAAGCTAAAGATGAAGCATACTCATCTCTTAAACAAGCTCTTGTACAAGTAGAAATAGCTAAAGCTCAAGTTAGTGCTGCAAAAGTTGGTTATGATAACGCAAACTTAAATCTCAGCTACACAACTCTTTTTGCTCCAGATGATGGTTATGTTTCTAACCTAAAAATATACAAAGGACAGCTAGTTTCAACAGGGCAACCTTTATTTGGTTTTATCGATAACAGAACATGGTGGATAGATGCTAACTTTAAAGAGACTGATCTTGATAGAATCAAACCTGGTCAGCCAGTAAAAATTGAACTAGATATGTATAGTCATACATACACTGGTAAAGTAAATAGTATAAGTTATGCCACAGGTTCGGTATTTTCACTACTGCCTCCTGAAAATGCCACTGGTAACTGGGTTAAAGTTACACAACGCTTTCCTGTCAAAATAGTGCTTAAAAATGATCCTAAATATCCATTAAGGGTTGGTGCAAGTGCAACAGTAAAAGTAGATACTTTGTAGGTGGCTATACTATGATAAAAAATAAATTTATTTCATTTACACTAATTACAGCAACATTATTAATCTCTAGCTGTAGTTTTTTTAATCCCAAATATGAAAGACCTGAGGTTAAATCTCCTGCTCTTTGGAATAGCCAAGATAAAAATGTTGAAGTAACAAAAAACTGGAATCTTACAAAAATTGCATGGTGGAGAGAATTTCACGACCCTGTATTAAATAATCTAATAACTACAGCATTAAAAGATAACAACAAGTTACAAGTTTCTATAGGAAATATTCTCCAAGCTAATGCTGAAATAAATAAGGCTAATTATGGTTGGTTACCCACGGCAAGTGTTGGTGGCGGCGGATTTGTAGCTCAAGCCTTTGATATCAACTCAAACTCAAGTATCCCTCAACTCAACAATGTTGGCACTCAAACTGCTGGTGGTTCTTTAGTAGGTATCATCCCCAGCTATACAATAAATATTGCTAGACAGTTTAAGCTAGGAGAAATCTCTAGATTAAGCAAGAAAATGCAGGTCAACCTTAAAAATACTACAAGACTATCAATTATAAGTCAGGTCAGTGCTGCTTATTTCTCACTAATCACTGCTCAAGAGCAACTAAAATTACAAACTAGAATGGTAAATCAATTAGAGCTACTCTTTCACTATGCCCAAAACCAGCACAAACTTGGAGCTACTTCCCCAATGCTTGAGGAAATAATAAGACAACAGCTTGAAGCTCAAAAAGGGAAAGTAGCTATGATCGAAAATGATATAGTCCATTTCCAAAACACTCTCAAAATTTTGATGGGTAGAAATCCGGGTAAAATTGTGACTTCAAGAACCCTTGATGACATAAATGCAAATGTAAAGGTTCCTGTTAATATGCCTTCTCAAGTACTAGAAAACAGACCTGATGTGGGTATTGCAGAATACAAACTTGAAACAGCTAATGCTAATATTGGTTTAGCTAGATCTCAATTTTTCCCAAGCATTGATTTAACAGGTACTTTCGGAAACGCCACTTTAGCACTTGGTGAGCTAGCTACAATGAATGCATGGGCATGGGCTGCTGAAGCTGTAGCTGCTGTACCAATATTTAACTTGAGCATCCTAGCTGACAGTGACAAAGCAAAAGCTCAGTTCTACCAAGCGTACTATGATTATATAAATACTCTACAGAAGGCATTCCAAGATGTTGACGATACCCTATCTGAAAGATCTGCAAATGAAAAAAATTATAAAAAACAAACAATCTCTCTAAAATCAACTGAAACGCAAGAGAGTATATTTGCTAAAAAATATAGTTCAGGTGCTATTAGTAAAGCTCAATATACAGGTATCACGCTTAATGTTCTGTATCAGCAAATGCAAGTAAATCAAGCTAAACTAAAATCTTTAATAAGCATCGTTAACCTATATCAAGCTCTAGGTGCTGGCTATAATGTAGACAACTATAAAGATCCTCATTATAACAACCCTGCTTTTGATAAATAACTCCTTCTAAAAAGGTATATATATTAATTTCGTAATGTTTTTTGTTATGATAGAATCCCTGCAAATTCAAAAAAACATCTAATAAAGGCTATATAATCATGAAAATAGTAAAAAACTTTATTGTAGAACAGTATTCTAATAATTTAATAAAATGGTTAAAAGAGACTTGTATAAGATATCCTGCTGAAGGTTTTGTGATTGGTATTAGTGGTGGTATAGATTCGGCAGTAGCCGCATCTTTAGCAGTCAAAACAGGATTACCTACAACTGCTCTAATATTACCATCGAAGAACAATCAAGACCAAGATATGCAAGATGGAATAGAACTAATCAAAAATCTTAATATAGAGTATCATACTGTTTCAATACAACCTGCTTATGACACGTTTATAGAGTCAATATTTAACTTTACAAACTCACAAAATGATCGCCAACATGTTATCAAAGGAAATGCCCAAGCCCGTCTTAGAATGATGTATTTATATGCTTATGCTCAGCAAAATAATAGAATTGTTATAGGTACAGATAACGCATGTGAGTGGTATATGGGGTATTTCACTAAATTTGGTGATGGTGCGGCAGATATATTACCACTTATTAATCTCAAAAAATCTCAAGTTTTTGAACTAGGTAAATACTTAAAAGTTCCAAAAAATATTATCCAAAAAGATCCTTCTGCCGGTCTATGGCAAGGTCAAACTGATGAGGATGAAATGGGTGTCACATACAAAGAAATCGATGACTTCTTAGACGGTAAAGAAGTCTCAGAAAAAGCTCTCGAAAGAATAAGCTTCTGGCATAATCGTAGTCACCATAAAAGATCCATGGCTTTCACCCCTAATTTTTAATAAAGCTTATCTAAAATTATATTTGACTAAAATCAAAAAACTAATATATCATAATTAAAAATAATCATCTAAAAATCATTATGAAAAAACTATTTACAATATCTCCTCTTCTACTGTTACTCATTGCTTGTGCTCACCTGGACAACAACGACAAAATGACCGAGCTTTATGTTGATAAGAAAACTCCAAATATCCAAGATATAAGCTTTAATAAATTAGGTACCCTTCCAACAAATATAGAACACCAAAGCTATTACAACGTCATAGTTTCTGGCTCTGCAATAGCTAACTGTAATGTTTTTGATTATGGTAGTAAAAAAATCGATGAACCAGGAAAAAGTCAAATATTTATAGGTGATGCTCGAGACTGGGATATTGTTAGGATTGATTGTCGTAAAAATAATGGTAAAGGCAAAGTTGGTGAAATATATGATCTAAAAATAAAACTTCTTTCAAATGATACAACTTACTATGCTTCAACAAAAATCAGACATGGATAAGTCCTAAAAGAAGCCTAGAGAAATAAATTAATAGAATACTAATGTTAATAAAAATTTGAAGAAACTAGTTCTAATAAAAACTACTACTATTCAAAAAATTTCTTGGCATAATCTTTGACATTATCAAACCAAGTTTTGCTTTTTGGAGAATGTTTATTTTGGTAATCTTCACCTAGACTATTAGCAAATTTTTCTAGTAGCTCTTTTTGTTCTGCATTTAGATGAATAGGCGTCTCAACAACTACTTTACAAAGAAGATCGCCTCTTCTTTGGCCTCTTAGAGACTTCATTCCTTTTTCTCTTAAACGAAAAACTTTACCTGTTTGTGTTTCGGGTATAACCTTAAGAACCACCTCGCCATCAAGAGTTGGTACTTTGATCTCACCACCAAGGCAAGCTTTTGTGAAACTAATTGGCATTTCACAATATAGATTCATATCTCTTCTTTCAAAGATTTTATGCTCTTTGACTAATATCTGTACGTACAAGTCACCACTCATAGAGCCATCAGATCCAGAATCACCCTCGCCTTGCAGCCTGATTCTATCACCGTTATCGACACCCTCAGGTATCTTCACTCTTATAGTTTTTTGCTTTTTAACTTTACCACTACCATAGCAGTCATCGCAAGGATCAGCGATACTATTACCACTACCATTACAAACAGGGCAAGTTTGCTCAAAAGCAAAAAACCCTTGCTGTCTACGAATAGTTCCCTGTCCGTGACAAGCATGACATGTTGTTTTAGTTTTAGATTTAGAACCTGTACCTTCACAACTATCGCAAGATTCCATTCTTGGTACACTTATCTCTTTTTCAATACCAAAAAAAGCCTCTTCCAAACTAATCTCAATAGTATACTCTAAGTCACTACCTCTAGAGGCTCTAGATCTACCTGACCCACGTGATGCACCACCACCAAAGAATGTATCAAAAATATCTTCAAAGCCACCAAAGCCGCCAGCTCCTCCAGCACCACCTTGCTGATTAACTCCAGCATGACCAAATTGATCATATCTAGATCTCTTACTATCATCACTTAAAATTTCATAAGCCTCTGATACTTCTTTGAATTTTATTTCTGCTTCTTTATTATCGGGATTACGATCTGGATGATATTTCATTGCGAGCTTTCTATAAGCTCTCTTGATTTCAACACCCGAAGCTGTCTTAGATACATTTAAAATTTCATAATAGCATTTCTGTTGCATTTTACCTAACCTAAAAATTTTGGACAGAGTATTATAACAAAAAGAAAAGTGTGGATAAACCACACTTTGTTGACTTGTTTAGATTTTATTTATTTTTTGTCTTCTTCAACATCTTCAAAATCAGCATCTACCACATCATCATCTTTCTTTGGCTCTTCGGCTTGAGCATCACCTTGAGCATCTGCAGCTTGAGCTTGTTCAGCATATGCTTTTTGAGCAATTGGTGAGAATACTTCCTCTAGAGCTTTTGTCTTAGCTTCAATAGCTTCTTTATCATCACCTTTAGTTACAGACTCAAGATCCTTACAAGCTTCTTCAACTTTTTCTTTTTCTTCTGCAGTTACTTTTTCACCTAACTCAGCAATAGCCTTTCTAGAGCTATGGATTAGATTATCAGCTGTGTTTCTCGCAGATACTAATTCATGAAACTTCTTATCTGATTCAGCATTAGCTTCTGCATCTTGTACCATTTTTTCGATTTCTTCTTCAGATATACCACCACAAGATTTAATCACAATATTTTGCTCTTTACCTGTAGCTTTATCTTTTGCAGATACATTCATTATACCATTTGCATCCACATCAAATGTTACCTCAATTTGTGGCATACCACGTGGTGCTGGTGGAATATCTGCCAAGTCAAACCTACCTAAAGACTTGTTCGCAGAGGCCATTTCACGCTCACCTTGAAGTACATGTATAGTTACTGCCGGTTGGTTGTCTTCAGCTGTAGAGAATACTTGTGACTTCTTAGTAGGAATCGTTGTATTTCTCTCAATAAGCTTAGTCATCACACCACCCATAGTCTCAATACCTACAGACAAAGGAGTTACATCAAGTAATAGTACATCTTTAACATCACCAGAAAGTACACCACCTTGGATAGCTGCACCAACTGCTACAGCTTCATCAGGGTTTACATCTTTACGTGGCTCTTTGCCAAAGAACTCTTTTACTTTTTCTTGTACTAGAGGCATACGAGTTTGTCCACCCACTAATAATACTTCTGTAATATCAGATTTGCTTAAACCAGCATCTTCAAGAGCTTTTTTACAAGGCTCTAAAGATCTAACTACTAAGTCAGAAACTAAAGACTCAAACTTAGCTCTAGTCACTTTAATATTTAAGTGCTTAGGTCCAGTAGCATCTGCTGTAATATATGGTAGGTTAACATCAGTTTGCTGAGCTGAAGATAATTCCACCTTAGCTTTTTCAGCTGCTTCCCTTACTCTTTGTAAAGCAAGCTTATCATTATGAAGATCTATACCTTGCTCTTTTTTGAACTCATCAATTAGGTAGTTCATTAAGGCAACGTCAAAGTCTTCACCACCTAAGAAAGTATCACCGTTTGTTGATAATACTTCGATTTGGTTATCACCGTCGACATCAGCAATCTCAATAATTGAAATATCGAATGTACCACCACCTAGGTCATATACCGCTACAGTTTGCTCACCTTTCTTAGAATCTACACCATACGCTAGCGCAGCAGCTGTAGGCTCGTTAATAATTCTTTTTACTTCAAGACCTGCTATTTTACCAGCATCTTTTGTAGCTTGTCTTTGACTATCATTGAAATATGCTGGCACTGTAATTACAGCTTCTGTAACTGACTCACCTAGATAATCTTCTGCAGTTTTTTTCATTTTTCTTAGAACTTCTGCAGAAACTTGTGGTGGAGCCATTTTTTTGCCTTCTTTAGTAGCAACCCAAGCATCTCCATTATCAGCTTTAACAACCGCGTAAGGTACTTTCTTCTTAATATCATCCTGAACGACTTTGTCGTCATACTTACGACCAATTAGTCTCTTGATTGCAAAGAATGTATTATCAGGATTTGTTACAGCCTGTCTTTTAGCTGCCTGACCTACCAAAATTTCTCCTCCATCTGTGTATGCAACAACAGATGGTGTAGTTCTATGGCCTTCAGCATTTTCTATAACTTTAGCATTCTTACCATCCATGATAGCAAGACAAGAGTTAGTAGTACCTAAGTCTATTCCTATAATTTTTCCCATGAAAATTCTCCTGTATTATTTTAATTTTATTTTTTAAACTTTTTTCAATCTCGACTTATAGATGGGTATATCTATTAGCTTTTCAAGTATTTTTTTTAATTTTTTACTATAACTACTTTAGCAGCTCTAACTACACGACCATTCAACATATAACCTTTTTGAAATACATCAAAAATAATATTATCTTCAAGCTCCGGATTAGGAACCATAGCCATAGCCTCATGAATATTGGGATCAAACTTTTCGCCTTTTGGATTCAGCTCTTCCGTGCCATTTTTCTTAAGGATATCCACAAGCATTTTAGATGTTAGCTCAATCCCCTCTTTCATTGCTATAGCTTCTTCAAGCTTAACCTCATGCTTTAGAGCTTGTTCAATACTATCAATTACAGGCAAAAGTTCCTTAGCAAATTTTTCTATGCCAAATTTACGAGCATTAGATACATCTCTTTCGGCTCTCTTACGAATATTCTCCATCTCTGCTTTAGCTCTCAAAGCTTCATCTTTAAAAGAATCGCAAGTTCCCTCTAATTCCTTAATCGTATCTTTTGCTTTGTCTAGTTGCTCTTCAATAGATATTTCTTCAACAGAATTATTAGAAGAATCCTGATTCACTTCTTCTGCGTTATCTAGAACCTTATCTTCTGTATTATTTTTTTCTTCTTTACCCATAAAACAACCTTTTCTTTTGATCTTGTTAATACTACAATTTGTTAGATGTTTTTATACATAGTGGTTATTTTTATATTTTCAAGAAATTATTGGCATTTTTTATTATGAATATTAAAAAAGTAAAAGAGAGTTTTAAAAAAATAGGTGTTATAACTCTTCTAATTCTCATAAGTAGTTGTACCAATATAACAGCGCAGCGCTATCTATCTAAAAAATATTCTGATAAGGTTGATTATAAAAAAGCAACTTTCAATGACTTAAATAATTGGAACTCTAACAACCATCTTATATCTTTTAATACATTTAAAAAGTCATGTGTAAAAATAATTGATGAAAACAAGTCAGAATATGCAAATTGGATAAACATTTGTAATAAAGTAATAAATGATAAAATAAAAACAGAAGATGAAGCTAAAGCATTTTTTGAGCAGAACTTCACCCCATACCAAATAGTATATAAAAATAAAGATACTGGAACATTCACCGGATACTACGAACCTACCATAAAAGGTAGCTTAGTAAAAACTCTACAATACACTATACCTATCTATAGAACTCCCAATGACTTAATTAAAAAATCTAAAGGTGATGATTCTTTTGCTTTTGGCAGATACAAGGATGGCAAATTTGTTCCCTACTACACGCGCGCAGAAATATCAAATGGTAACCTCCTTACCAAAAAAGATGTTTTGGTATGGGTGAAATCGAAAGTTGATAGAACATTCCTGCAAATTCAAGGTTCTGGAAGAATAGAAACAGATAGTGGTGATATCTTAGTTGGTTACGATAGTCAAAATGGACATGAGTACAAACCGATTGGAAGGTATCTGCTCGATAATGGCTATATGAGTAGAGATGAGATGTCGATGCAAGCAATTAAAGCGTGGCTAAGAAAGAATAAAAGTAAAATGGATGAAGTTCTAAATTATGACCCATCTTTTGTATTCTTTAGATATATAGATCGCAAGAATGCGGTTGGTGCTCAGGATGTTGAACTAACTCCCGGTTATTCTCTGGCTGTTGATGACAGATACTATTTGTATGGAGTTCCTCTTTGGCTAGAAACCGATTACTACGAAGATAACCATCATGACACTAAACCACTTGATAGATTAATGATAGCTCAAGATACAGGAGGGGCAATTCGAGGCCCTATAAGAGGTGATGTATTCTGGGGGCATGGTCAACAGGCTGAATTTAACGCTGGACACATGAATAATCAAGGTAAACTATGGATTCTGTTACCAAATGAATAATTTTAAACATTTTGACACTATAATTATTGGTGCTGGTATCTCAGGCATATCTCTTGCACAAGAACTATCTGAAGCAAACATTGAAAGCTGCATATTTGAGTCAGATAGTATCGGAGGTTGTATAGACTCACAAAGATATAAAAACTTTTGGTTTGAGATGGGGGCACATACAATATATAACTCTTATAACGAAACTATAGACTATATTTGTAATAACTCTCTTGAACAAAACATTCAATCAAGGAAAAAAGCTCCGTTTCTATTTGTACAGCCTAATAATAAAATTCAAAGTATTTTTACCAATATAAACCCTTTTACTGCTGCTTTTAGTTTCTTAAAGAATAGAAATATCTCAAAGGAAGATAAAACTGTTAGCGAATATGCAAAAAAGCTATTTGGCAAAAAAAATTACAACCGAACATTAAAGTTTTGTTTTGATGCTGTATTATCTCAAAATAGCCAAAACTTCCCAATGAAATACCTATTTAAAAAATATGATAGAAATACTTCTTTACCGCGAAGTTTTACATTTAAAAATGGCTTATCTGAATTATTTACTAATCAAAAACAAAAAATTATCAAAGAAAAAGTTATCAAGATTTCAAAACAAGATACATGGATAGTTGAAACAGACAGTGCTAATAGTTATCACTGTGATAACTTATGCATTGCAACACCATGGAATATAACGGAGTCTTTGCTAGAAGATATACTGCCAAATATAGCAAAACATCAATACCGACCTGTCATGTCAAACCTAACAAGTATAGGAATTGTTACTAATAAAGAATCATTAAAACATATTAAAAGTATTGCTGGCTTAATTGGTAAAGAACAGTTCTTTTTCTCAGCCGTCTCCCGTGACGTCGTCGATAACCCCAACTACAGAGCTATAGTATTTCATTGTAAAGGTAATTACCCTCAAAAAGAGTTAGCATATAAAATCACAAAACTTCTAAATATAACTGACGAAGATATTCTCCATACATATACAAAACAAAACACATTACCCTGCTATCATCGTAATCATAGCACTTTCCTACAGGATTTAGAAAAAGAGCTTTCTCAATTATCTAATTTATATATTACAGGTAATTTTTTTGATAGATTAGCAATTGAAAACTGTATTAGACGGTCAAACAAAGAAGCCGATAGATTGATCTGCTCTCAAAAAAAATGAGCTAAAACATACTCAGCTCTAGGAGCCACAAACCAATGATAAAAACCCTTGCTGTCAACAATTATCGTTCATTATTAAACCTAGTAATACCATTATCACAACTAAATATTATAACTGGCGCTAATGCAAGCGGTAAGTCAAATCTATACAAAGCTTTGAGACTACTAGCAGAAACAGCTCAAGGGGGTGTAGTAAACTCACTTGCTAAAGAAGGTGGTCTACCCACAACATTTTGGGCAGGTCCTGAAAAAATTTCCAAAGAAATGCTTGAAGGTAAAATTCCAATACAAGGAGGACCCAAACAAAAAGAATCTCGTCTACGCTTAGGGTTTAGTGATGAAACATTTGGATATGCTATTTCTCTCGGCTACCCAGGTCCACTAACTGCAACTTCTTTTTCTCTAGATGCCGAAATCAAGCGTGAAACAATTTGGGTTGGTGAAAATTATAAGCATCCAAGCACCCTAGTCGATAGAGATAGTCATATCATAAAGATCCGAGAACAAAAACAATGGCAAGTCATAGAGCAACACTGTCCTAAATATGAAAGTATATTTACTCAAGCTTCGTATATTGATAAAACACCTGAAATTATAACCCTACGAGAGAAAATCAAACAATGGCGTTTTTACGATCACTTTCGCACAGATATTGATGCTCCAGTACGGACTCCTCAATTAGGCACTCTTACAACAGTGCTAAGTCATGATGGCCACGATCTTGCCTCAGCACTGCAGACTATTATTGACATTGGAGACCAACAATCTCTAAATGAAGCTATCGAAGATGCTTTCCCGTGTAGTAATCTAAATATCAGAAAACATGCTGATGGGCAATTCATTACAGAGCTAAGTCAACACGGTCTACTTCGCCCGCTATCCGCTCGTGAACTCTCTGACGGAACACTACGATACTTATTATTAACAGCTGCGCTATTCACTCCAAGACCTCCTGAACTTATGGTTCTAAATGAACCTGAGACGAGCTTACATTCTGACTTGATACCTCCTCTTGCAAGACTAATTGCAAAAGCATCTACTAAAACTCAAATTTGGGTAATCTCACACTCTAAAGAACTCATAAAATATCTAAGACAACTACCAACTCATAGCCTAATTGAAATAGAGAAAGAACTTGGACAAACTAAAATTATTGGACAAAATCTTCTAAATACTCCAAATTGGAGGTGGCCAGATACAAAATAAGCTATATATAATTTTTCTGTATCAATTTTATTTGCTTATCTCACATAGACAGTGTACCATATAGACTGCTTAAATTTTTAAAGTGTGGTGAACTGTATCTGTTCACAAAATTAAGAATTTTTTGCAAAAACTGAGTAATTGACAACAATAAAATAAAGGAAAAAAGATGAAAACGTTTACTGCAAAACCATCAGACATCAAAAGACAGTGGCTTTTGATTGATGCTACAGATAAAACTTTAGGTCGTCTAGCTACAGAAGTAGCAATGATCCTAAGAGGTAAAAATAAACCAGAATATACTCCTCACATGGACACTGGTGATTATGTTATTATCATCAATGCTGAAAAAGTAGCTGTAACTGGTAACAAAAGAAAAGGCAAAATTTACCACCACCATACTGGATATATTGGCGGTATCAAATCAATCTCTTTTGAGAAGCTAATTGCAACTCATCCAGAAAGAGCTATTGAAAAAGCTGTTAAAGGCATGCTTCCTAGAACTCCTCTTGGACGTGCTATGTACAAAAAGTTAAAAGTTTATGCTGGTGAAAATCACCCACATACAGCTCAACAACCTCAAGCTCACAATATTTAATAAAGGATGGTAAAAATGTCAGAATATAATTATGGTACAGGTCGTCGCAAAAGCTCTGTAGCTCGTGTATTTATGAAAAAAGGTACTGGTCAATTCATCGTAAACGGACTTCCATTAGAACAGTACTTATGTCGTGAAACAGATTGCATGGTTGTAAAACAACCTTTAGAGTTAACTAACAACACTGATAGCTTTGATTTTAAAGTAACTGTAAAAGGTGGTGGAACTACAGGTCAAGCTGGTGCTATTCGCTTAGGTGTTACTAGAGCTCTTATCGAATTTGATGAAGATTTAAAACCAGCTCTTCGTGAAGCAGGCTTTGTGACTCGTGATCCACGTAAAGTTGAGCGTAAGAAATTTGGTCTTAGAAAAGCTCGTAGAAGAAGACAGTTCTCTAAGCGTTAATATACGTCATACTACCTTTCTATTATTCTTTTTATTTTTTATCACTAGGAGGATAAAATCTTGTTATTATATACAAAAAAGGATGATATCTATAGCGACATAGTTCGTATGATTCTTCTTATCAAAGGAGCTAATGCAAAGATTATAGATGTTTCTGAAGAAGAAAACTCCAAACACTTAGAAGAATTAAATATCATAACGCCTAATGGTAACATCCCTACTCTTAGTACAGATGAATTTGCTGTATATAGGCTTAGTGTTATTATAGAGGCTATAGAAGATTTGTACCCTTTTCCTCCGATGTTTCCAGTTTTTCCAAAACAAAGAGCTAATGCAAGAATATTATTAGAATATGTTAATAAAACATTTCTACAAAATATTATTAAATTACAGAGCTCAGATTTGACAGACGAAGAGGCATCTGAGATAAAAGTAAAAATGCAAAAAGATATTATTAGTACTTATAAAACAGTTGTTAGCGAAAGAGAGACAAATGCAGAAAGTAATCCTGATGCTCAAAACATTAACGTTTTGACTCTCATCATAACCTTCGTTTTTTATTACTTTATTAAGCTTAAGATTTCTATACCTACAAAAGATAAAAATATTATTAAAGAAATCAAAGAGCTACTTAGTGAGCCTAATTTCATTAAAACAATTAAAGCACAAGGAGCTTGATATGGCTATGCTTAGAGCTTATGTGGCTAAAGCTACATACAACTGGCTAGTTGATCACGGATTTACACCATATGTCTTAGTTGATACTGAATATGAAGGTGTAATCGTACCTAACAACTATATTGATGAAGATAATAAGATCTTACTAGACCTATCTCCTCAAGCAATACAAGGCTTAGAAATTGACGATAATCATATTAGCTTTGATGCTACTTTTGATGGTGAACCAATTTCGATAAATATTCCTATGGAAGCTGTTTTAGAAGTTTTTTCTAAAGAAACAGAACAAGGAATGTATGCTCGAGAATTTGGTTATGGAATCAATATTAATGAAGGTGAAGATGATGAAACAGTTAATCCTAAAAAATTAGGAGAAACAAACTCAGATAATGTTCTTTCACTAGATTAATTCTCTAGGAATTTTTCCTATCTTATCAGAAATTTCATGTAGTCAATTTATCTGAAACAATATAGCCATCTTTAATTATTAATTTTATGCTTTCATTAGGATTTACCAATAAGTCTATATCCTCTAAAGGGTTTCCTTCAAATACAATGATGTCAGCAAATGCACCTGATTTTATTATGCCTAGTTTATCTACCATATTTAATAACTCTGCATTTTTATAGGTAGCTGAGTATAGAGTTTGGAATGGTGTTTCAACTTGAGATCTAATCTTAAATTCAGTATTTTGATACCTCATTAGACCTCCCAATAGATCTGTACCAAAACCAACATTAATACTATAATCATGCGCAATTTTAATAGCCTCAAGACTATTTGATCGAACTCCACCTAACTTCTCTAAGACATGATCTGGGGTATTAAACTCTTTACCATGAAGATAAAATGCTTCATAAATTGCTAACGTAGGTACAATGAAAGCATTATTTGCAGCAATTATTTTTGCTGCCTTTTCATCAAGGAGATTCGCATGCTCTAAAGATCTTACACCTAATTTAACGCAGCGTATTAAAGCTTCTGGAGTATAAGCATGTGCCATGACATAAGTTCCATTACGTTTAGCTTCATCAACAATTGCTATTATTTCATCATCAGAGAATTGTAAGTTAGTAATTTTATCTGCTGGTGATGCAATACCTCCAGCTGCCATAATTTTAATCTGAGTAGCACCTTCTCTTAGCTGCTCTCTTGTAGCTTTTAGTACCTCTGGCACACCATCACATATTGTAGAAATATTTGAACCACTGACTTGACAAGAACAAATTTTTGATTCAGTAGTTCCTCTAAAATCTCCATGACCTCCAGTAGCACTGAGGGCCTTACCACTATAAAACAATCTTGGTGTTGTTGCTTTTCTTTTTTCAAAAGCCCGAGCTATTCCATAACCAGCTCCGCCAGCATCTCGTAATGTCGTAAATCCTCTCAGCAATGACTCTTCTGCTGCTTGTAGTGACTCTATAGCCATGAAATCATTTGATATATTATCATTTGCTAGATCCACTGATGCTGCTGAAGATAAATGCACATGAGCATCTATAAGCCCAGGCATCAAAAACCTATCTTTTAAATCTATAATTACCTCAGCACTAAAATTAGAAATTTCATTATCAGTCAATGATAAAATCTTATTATCTTCCACATAAACATAATTATAGTGATTAATTTGATTGTCTTTACCATTAAAAACATTTGCATTTTTTAATATAATCTTAGCCATTTTATATTACCTTTTTTTGATTATTTAGATTCTTTTTCGGTTTTATCAACATTTGTTAAACTTTCTAGATTAATAATCATCTCATCTAGTTGCTTAGTAAAGATATTTAAATCTTTATTATCGATATGTCCCAAAGACTTTTGCCAATTTATGTTTATAAAATCTTGAGTCTTAACTGAAAACTCTTTTCCTAGTTCTGTTAATTCAAAACGCACAACTCTTTTATCTTTTGTATCAACATATCGCTTCAATAACTTTTTAGATAGCAGGCTGTTAATCGCTCTAGTAATATTCTGAGGCTCACATCTCATATAGTTAGAAATATCCGACTTTGAAGGTTTATTAAGTGATAAAGTAGCTAGTAAAACAATAGACTCTGTATAGGTAAAATTTCTTTGCTCCAAATAGTCCATGAATATTTTATACCATAAGGCATTAATTCTTCTCCATTGTTGACTCAAATTTGTAAATTTATCTAGTAACATAAAAGCTATATATTTTTTTATTTACAATTATATGAAGCATTGCGTTATATTTCAACTAATGATAATATCTCATCCGTAATTATCTAACTAGTCTTGAAACATGATCACATTAAATCAAAAACAAATCTTACTTGACAAAGCTATCATGCAACAAAAATCACCTTTTTTTATAAAAGATATTGATAGCAAATATATATATATCAATCATCAAGCAGCCGCACTAGCAGATTTAACTCCAGAAGATTTTATAGGATTCGATGACTCAGAAATTTTTGGGGCTAAAATTGGGGCTATATATCGAAAAAAAGATCAAGATATAATTGCTGGTAAAGACATTAATCCTATTGATATTTTCACTGATAAAAAAGGCGTTACAAGAGCATATTTTATATTAAGACAACCTATCTATGATAAGGATAAAATTATCGGAGTATCTGGAATTAGAGCTGATATAACTAACTTCATAGAAAAAATTGCAGCCATCAAAATTTAATTTATATGACAAAAAATATTTTCACAGATAAAAATAATTATATTTTTGCTTCGACGATTACAGCTTCTGTATTTTTTTCTAGCTTAAGCTCATCCTACCTTTACAATCATCAAATACTACCTATGATTTGGGCTTTTGTTTTTGGGATATTTCTACCTTTTTATCGCTTTGGAAATACTAAGCTTGAACAAATCAAAAGCCTAACCACAAATACAATTCTAGTTCTAATAATGATGCTTCTAGCATCTTTTGTCAGTTTGATAAGTTCGCCAATACTGCAAGAACTAGCTCGTGGAATTTTAGTTTTTTATTGTCTATGTTCACAACGATATTTTACTGGTGGGCGTATTTTAATTATATTCTTGATAGTATATGTACTACTTTTTTTCTATCTTGATCCAATTCTATCTGAGAATACTCTATTACCTTCTCTTAATTACTGTCTAACTGGATTATTAATGGGCTACATATCAACTTCATTATTTACAATAATTATGCCAAGTGTTGATATCAAAACTCCGACTATTAATAATGACTCATTTGTTTTTAAACAAGCTATTATCATTACCATCCTTATAGTCTCTGTTTATATAACTGCTAGATTTATACATATAACTAATCCAGCTTGGATTTGCTATTCTATAGTTATAGTATCTACAGGAAATTATATAATATCGATAAAAACATCTCTGCATCGATTAATTGGCACTCTTATTGGTGCCGTTATAGGTATTGTATTATCACACTTTATTTTTGATAAATATCCATTAGCAATATACTCCTGTTTTATCTTCATTTTTCTTACATATTTTATGATTAATCATAATTATGGACTTGGTATTGTTTTTGCAACGATTTGGTTAATTGCAGTATTTTATTTTCTCAAATCAGATATGACAGTAATCAGGTTTACTATAGCACGAATTTTCGACACGCTAATTGGCATAGGTCTTGGAATATTTGCTGAATTCATATTACTTAAGAAACCTAGAAACAATAGACTATAATTTTTTAAAATATCCTAACACTACAGGCAAATACCCAATCATAAAACTTAAAGGTATACACACACTTGCCCAATAGAAAACAAAATCATCTTGATTAAAAATCAAATAGCAACATAAAGCACTTATCACACCTATTACAGTACTTAGAATAGCTCCTAATAAATTAGTCTTACTACCATAAAACCCATATAGCAAACTAAATGCTAAGGCAGCAATAGGAATATTAAAGAGCAACATTTTATCAAGAATTTGATCTATAAAAGTATTAGCAAGTATGTAGCTAAAAATTGCAATAATAGTTACGGTAATGATATTTTTGTGCTCGCTTTTATTATCTTGAAAATGTACAGAACACATCGAGGCCATAGTATTCCATAATGCTGCTATAGTTGTCAAAGCTATCATAAACATCATAAGATAAAATATCACCAACATAGGTCTACTGAAGAGATTTCGCACAGTATACACAAATGCTTCATCAGGATTGATGGAGCTAATCACTCCTGCATATTTAGCCGTAGTATAGACAGCTATCAGATAAATTAAACTCACAATAAATGATGTAATCAGGACAGCATAAAAAGCCACTTTCTTAGATTTGGCAGCAAATATTTTTTGTCCATACCATGGTGAAAGTATGTAAGTAAATGCTGTAAGAATTGCTAGAGATATAGAAAAAGAAACTGGTAAGGTTGGTATATGTGCATTATTAATATATCCAAGTGCAGAAGCATCAGCATTATATGCTAAATACCCTAAATATATAAATAGAACTATAGATAATAAAAAGCTCAACTTATCTATTTTCACTATCACTAGTAGTCCGTCTCTTATGGTAAATAATAACATTAAACTACATGCCACCCCACTTATTAACCAATGATTATAAGAAGGAAAAATCTGTTGTAGATAAATTGTAGTAGAGTATATAAAGTTAGCTCCAAACCCTGCCATCGCAGTTAACAAACATAATGCCACTACTAATCCAAATACTGGATTATAACGTTGAGAAAAAAATTCAGAAACACTAATTGCATCAAAGTTTTTCCACTTTTTAGCGACACTAAAAGAATAAAATAATAATCCAACTAAAAACACAATTCCTAGAGATAGTGCTGAGAATCCATATAAATGTCCCAAGCTCGAGAAACCTATTAGAGTTGATACATTTAACTCTGTCATTACAAGAGTAGCTGTAAGTGCAAAAAGTCCTAAACTCTTTCCTGCTGTGTAGTAGTTTTCAGAGTTATTCATTTATAACAATAGTTGAATTGGTTTATAGCTTTTTCTATGGATATCTAATACACCATATTTTCTTATATTTTCAAGATGTTCTTTTGTTGGATAACCCTTATGCTTAGCAAAACCATATTGTGGAAATAATCTATCATGCTCGAGACAAATATTATCTCTATGTACTTTTGCTAATATCGAAGCTGCAGATATTTCTTGAATTTTTGAATCACCTTTCACAATAGCTTCTGAATTATAATCCCAGTTTGGTAATTTATTACCATCGACCAGCACTTTGTCAAATTGTCCTTTTAAATTATCTGCAACTTGATTCATCGCTTTGAGCGTTGCTTGAAGGATATTTAATTCATCAATTTGCTGAGGTGAAACTTCAACTATTGTATATGCTTTTGCATGAGAAATTATTTGTTCATATAGTGATTGACGTTTTTTTTCTGTTAATTTTTTAGAGTCTGCAAGACCATCAATAGTTTTTTCAGGATCTAGTATTACTCCAGCAGCAACTACAGGTCCTGATAGTGGTCCACGCCCTGCTTCATCTATACCAAGTATAATCATTTTAATTTATCCAAATTATCTAGTGATGTTAAAAAGCCTCTCAAGATATTAACCTCTTGACTCTCTAATTCAGATCTTTGAAAAAGTCTACGCACCTTATCCATTACATGACCAGGTTTATCTCTATCCAAAAATCCAGATTGAAGCATATTATCTTCAAAATGTTGATATAACCCTTGTAGCTCTTTGACAGAAGCTTTTTTATGCAAATGAGTATATTCAGGAACTTCTTTTAAGTCACTAATCTCTACAGCTTGCTTATAAATCTCATAAGCTACTAGTTGTACAGCTTGGGCTAGATTAAGAGATGTATATCCTTCATTTGACGGAATATACGCATGCACATTACTCATCAAAAGCTCTTCATTTAATAGTCCTGTTCTTTCTCTGCCAAATAATATTGCTATTTTTTCATCAGATTTTTGGATTTTATTAAGTATGTTTGTAGCAACTTTATATATAGGCTCTATAGGCAGAGATACTCTACGCACTCTTGCACTAGTCCCGACTACATAATCTATACCATCAAGTGCTTCTTGAAGATTAGGTACAATCCTAGCATTTTTCACAACTTCTGTAGCATGACATGATAATGCTATGGCTTCGTCATCTATGCCTTTTTTAGGATTGACTAGCCACAAATTTGTTAATCCCATATTCAGCATTGCTCTAGCAGTGGAACCTACATTGCCACTGTGAGAGGGCTCTACTAAAACTATACGTATATTATTAGATAAATTAGTCATTGTTAGTATTAATAATTAAATTATACAAATCATCAGAACTTTCAGCTTGCTGAAAATATTGCTGGGTTCGATCCTCTTTTAGATAAAGGGCTAACTGCTTTAATAATTCCATATGAATATCTGATATCTTATCTGGAAAGAAAACACCAATAGCTATTTTAATATCATCGTCTATAGAATTATCATAATAACTATTTTTCAATGTAACTATCATTATTCTAGTAGTCATAAGGTTTTCAACCCTACAATGAGGAATATAAATATTCTTGCCAATATATGTATTACCTATTCTCTCACGCTTATAGATGTTTTTTAGAACGATATCTTCACTTATATCTGGATAACTATCAGATACTCGATTTGCTAAAAACTCAATTAAGCGCTTTTTTGACTCAATATTTAAATTTAAAATTATATCTTTTTTACTTATTAGAGCTTTTAAGTTCATGAATTTTATATAGAAAAATATAACAAGATACTTATTCAGAATGACCAGTCGCGTGGTTATCTCTCAATTTATTTTTATGTTTTTTTATCTGACGAGCCAACTTATCTTCAAGCATATCAATAGCTGCATATAAATCTTTATCCTCCGCCTTCGCCACAAATTCACTACCTGGAACTGTAACTATAGCTTCTGCCACTTGATGATCTTTTTCAACATCTAAAATTACTTTTGTTGAAGTGATGTTGTCAAAATAATGTCCTACCTTACCAATTTTCTCATTAACATAACTTTTGATTGGGTCAGTAACTTCAACATGTCTACCAGTAATTTGAATATTCATATAAACCTCCAGATTTTGAATAACACGCCCACAGAATTATATGGAGCTCTGTTTTAATAACCACCTAAGTGATATACTTGTATTCATATTATACAAGCTAAATACTATAAAGCAAAGCAATGAACAACAATGTAAAACAAATTTTAACCTCTCTAGGTCTTATTGCGGTAGCAGTTATATCATTCATTATTTTTGCTCCTTTATTTGTTTTTCTAATTATTTTTTTTATGATTTTCTCATTTTTTATACGTAGGAAAATAATTAAAGAAAATCCCGATTTTTTTAAGCAATATACAAATAAAAAAGGTCGTGTGATAGATCAAGAAGAAGATGATACTGATATTAACTCAAACTACAAAATAAAATAAACATGTATACTAAAGATACTATAGTTGCAGTTGCAACACCCCAAGGTAATGGTGGTATAGGTATAATACGTATCTCTGGCGTAAATGCTTTATCAATAGCCGAAAAGCTCACAAAAAAACGTCTCAAACCTAGATATGCCACATTTTGTAATATTTATAATGCAAATGAAATAGTTGATCATGGTATTGTAATATTTTTCAACTCTCCTAATTCATATACTGGTGAAGATGTTGTTGAAATACAAGCACATGGCAATCCTTTTATACTTAACTTAATAATCAAAGCTACCCTAGAATGTGGCGCTAGAATGGCAAATGCTGGAGAGTTTACAGAAAGAGCATTTCTTAATAATAAGCTTGATTTGGCTCAAGCTGAAGCTGTAGCTGATATTATTAATGCATCTTCAGAAATAGCTGCAAAATCAGCAGCAAAGTCTCTTCAAGGAGATTTTTCTAGAGAGATTAATAATCTTTTAGAAAAACTTATCTATCTACGAATGTATGTTGAGGCATCTATTGACTTTCCAGAAGAGGAAATCAACTTTTTAGAAGATCAAAAGATTCATACTAGTTTACAAGAAATATATAAAACAATTCTCGATGTCAAAAATAGTTGTAAACAAGGAGCGATCCTTGTTGAAGGCGTAACACTAATACTGGTCGGTAAGCCTAATGCTGGTAAATCTAGTCTTTTAAATGCTCTAGCTGGTAAAGAGTCTGCCATTGTAACATCAATAGCAGGTACAACTCGAGATATTGTAAAGGAGCATATTCAAATAAATGGTGTTCCTATGCATATTATCGATACTGCTGGATTACGTAGCAGTGATGATGTTATCGAAAGCGAAGGAATCAAAAGAGCAATCAAAAAGATTCAAGAGGCAGATCAAATATTATTTGTAACCGATGACTATACAAATAGTCAGGTTAAATTTAGTGATATAAAGGATATAATACCTGAATTTTATAATCAAATACCTAAAGATATAGATATTACTTATGTTCACAATAAGATAGACCTCCTTGAAGAAGCGCCTATGAATCATAATAATCATATTTATATATCCGCAGGTAACAACATAGGTATTGATAAGCTAAAAGATCATATTCTTGCCAAAGTTGGTTATACAACTCAAAATGAGAGTGTTTATACAGCTCGTGAGAGACATGTTACAGCTATAAATAATGCTTTTGAACATATCAAACTTGCTAGAGAACAGTTAGAACTTGGGAATGGAGAACTCTTAGCAGAAGAATTATTAATAGTTCAAGAGCATCTTAACTCAATCACAGGAGAGTTCAGCTCTGATGACCTATTAGGAGAGATTTTCTCAAGCTTTTGTATTGGAAAATAGTATAAAAAACTTCTTTTTTACTTATAATTAGTTTTAACCATAGTTATATCATCTTCTAACTGACGACTATTAAAAGGTTTGTTAATATTCTTATCAACCTCTACTGTTTTAACTTTACTGCTAGTTATATTTAATGAATTACCAGCTACTATCGCATACAAATCTGCACTAATAATCAATATAACAAAAACTACTAATACTTTATTCATTTAATAATCCTGCAAACAAACATTAACAAATTTAACAAACTCTTGCTCAAGATTATTTCTAACTCCAGTTGCTCTTACCAAATAAAAGTTAGTTTCGCCAAAATAATAATCATTAAGCACTGGTAATATATCTAATCTACTATTAGCAAAAATATCCAAAGTATTAACAATCTTATTACACTTAGTTGCTAAATTAATATCACATATAAAATTATTAAAAAATAGATTTGGGTTAATATTAACCTCTTCTTTAGAGTCATCTCTCTCTAAAAGACCTATCAGACTAGTCTGATATTTATCATGACTTAAGAACCCAACAACATCATGATTTTCTAAATCTTTCAGAGATTTTGGTTGTCCATATTTTTGAATATACTCTTCACTAGCGTAAAGTTTATTTTTAGCTCTTACTAACGTTTTTATAGTACAGTTTGTAACTAAAGGTTTTTTAATAGTAATTGCCACATCCATGTCATCCTTAACCAAATCTATTACTCCTGCAGTATAACTAAATACTAGTCGAACATTAGGATATCTAGCATAAAATAAATCCAATCTATCAGCTAGTATGTTATCAAGAAAAAGTTTTGGTATACCTACCTTTAAAGTTCCCGTTATTTCTTTAGATTTATTCATTAGCTGCTGAAATATTGAACTTGCTTCTTGCTCAATATCTTTAAAGTTTTTATAGAATGACTCTCCATCTTCAGTCATTTCTATTAAGCCTCTTGAGTTACGCTTGATCAATTTCATATTTATGGATTCTTCTAAGCTTTGAATTCTACGGGAAACTGTACTTTGAGAAATATTTAAATGTTTAGCTAATTCTGTAAATGTACCTATATTGATAAGCTTAATAAAAATAAAAATATCATCAAAATTCATCACTAACCTCATTTGCGCATAGCTGTTATGCATTTTTTGCTACAGACAAATTAATACTACTACAAATATAATAGCCATGTAAGCTGATAAATTAACTTTAGCTTTTTAAATAACAAATAAGGAAATAAATAATGAGAAAAACACTATCAAAAATTATTTTAAGTAGCGCAATATTAGCAACATCAATACCAGCTATGGCTTGCTCTGAAATCAATCATGATTTTGGAAAAAATATTGGAGTTTATACTACTAGAACTATGGATATCTTTATTGACTTAAAACCAAACTTAACTGTATATCCTAGAGGAACAAAAGAAAGTGGTGGTCTAAATAAAAATCCTCTTAACTGGACTGATAAATATGGTTATGTATCAATTGATGAAACTAATTTAGAAAATTTAACAGGTGAAGGTGTAAATGAAAAAGGCCTAGCTGCCCACCTGCTTTATTTAGGGGATACTGTTCAACCTAAAAGAGATCTAAGCAAACCAGGAATCAATGGCGTTGATTGGGTTAGATATGTACTAGGAAACTATTCTACAGTTCAAGAAGTTCTAGAAAACTTAGATAAATATCAAATATACAATCCGCCAGTAAAAATTAATGGTAAAGATAGTTATTTACCAGTTCATTATCTAGTAGAAGATAAAACTGGAGATAGTGCGCTTATTGAATATATTAATGGAAAGTTAACTATACATAGAGGTGTAAAAAATCTTAGTAATGAACCTAGCTATGATAAGCAACTTAAAATTTTAAAACAAGCCAAAGATTTGGGATTCTATAATATAGATAAACTACCAGGTGGTGCCAACTCTGGATATAGATTTGTAAGGGGTAGTTTTATAAATGAAAATTTACCAGATGCAGACTCTGCTGATCAAGCTGTCAATTACATGTTTGCAGCAGCTGACTCTGTATCTGTTCCATTTATCAAAGGCTACAGAAATGAGAGTTTTAATAACCCAAGTTTAGAAGATAAATGGCCAACACAATGGAAATCAGTAACATCCTTATCTCAGAATACTATCTATATTTCTGATACATTAGTTGGTAATAGAGTTTCTGTTAACCTTAATGAGGCTAATTTAAGTGAGGGACAACCAATTAAAAGCATATCAGTTATGGATAAATCTTTAACTGGAGATATAACTAGCAAACTAACTCCTAAAGATAAATAAAACTTAGGCCTAAGTAACTTTAATGCTTTTCATCAGTAATTTCTCAACTATCCAAAATCAATATAAGTTTTAGTGACTATGTTCATTTATGCATAACTGCTATGTAGCTTTTGCTAGAGACATATCACCACTACTAGATATATACTAAATATTAACTAGATTATAATAAAAACATAAAGGAGCAAATGATGAAAAAAATACTTCTATTAATTTTGATATCAGTTATAACTACTACTTTTGCTAATGCTAATCCAACAAAGTTAAGATCTTACTCTGTTGGTATCAAACGTAATCATATATCACTTTATGAGTCTCACAATATCACAAAAGCAACTCATTATTATACTCATTACAGATAATTAAAAGATTCTACAGCAAACATTTTGCTAAAATTACCTAATTTAAAATATAGTAAAAATATCATGATCTCTCTAATAGGCAAAACTCCTATTATCAAACTAAAAACCAACAACGCTCATAACTTATATGCCAAGTGCGAATGGCTTAACCCTACAGGAAGTATAAAAGATCGAGTTGCAAAATATATATTAGATAATTTAATCAAAAATAAAAAAATAAATTCTGAACAAGCAATTATTGAAGCAAGTTCTGGAAATATGGGAACTTCGCTAGCTGCAATTGGAAGATTATATAATCATCCCGTATATATTACGTGTCCAGAAAAAACTGGAAGAATAAAAAGAGAAATGATCAAAAGTTTTGGAGCAAATTTAACAATATGCAAAAATACTGCCAATTACACAGATGCTGATTTTTATGTAAATAAAGCTAAGCACTTAGCAAAAGATTTAGATGGGGTGTTAATTAACCAATATGATAACCTACTAAATACAGAGTGTCATTACAAAACTACAGGACAAGAAATAGTCAATTACTTTTTAACTCACTCAAAAAATATAGACTTCTTTATAACAGTTGGAGGATCTGGTGGAACTATTACTGGTTGTGCTAAAAGAATAAAAGAGATATTCCCAGAAACTAAAATTCTTATGCCAGACCCTAAAGGATCTGTTTATTACGATATTTTTTATCATGGCAAACCAATAGAGCAAAATATATACAGTTATAAAGTTGAAGGCCCAGGCAATCCCGTATTTTGTAAGTCTATGGACTTATCATACATTAATGAAATAATTCAATTCACAGATAAACAAGCTATACAAGGATGTAACGAACTAGCCCAAGAGCAAAGTATTTACGCTGGACACAGTAGTGGTGCAAATTATTTTATAGCCAAAAAGCTAATTGAAAAGCTTCCTAAAGACAAAAGCTACAACATCTTAATTATGATTTTGGATAATGGTATGAAATATAGTTTCGACTAGTCTTAGAAAATATAAAATGAAATGATATTCAAATACTGCTATTATTAAATTGATGTATCAATATATAGGAGTGTTTCATATGCCAGGTATATTAATAAGTTTCATACTGCTCTTTTTATCAGTCATATTCGCTTGGTTTAATAGACGATGGGGACTTATAGCATTTTGTATTTTTCTAATCGTAACATCACTAGTATTTCTTCATCATGCTAGTGATCATTTGTCAATTTATCTATAGATAAGGAGCGCAAATATGAAAAAATATTTTAAAGAAGATTTAGTAAAACTCCTAAGTGCTATAGAACTTGCAGGTATTACAGTTACAATTATTTCTGCATTCTACTTTCAGTTTGTAATGGGAGAAATCCCTTGCCCATTATGCCTTTTGCAAAGATTAGGACTACTAGCAATAGGATTCGGATTTTTATTGAATATGCATTATCATATCAGACCTAGCCATTATGCGCTATCGCTACTAGCTTCTGTATTAACAGCATTTATTTCATTACGTCAAATTGCTCTTCATGTTTCAGATCCAGTTGGCTTTGGTTCAACAGTTTTTGGACTACACATGTATACATGGGTATTCATAATATGCATGATTGCGATCATTTATATTTCTGTAGTTATGTCTTATCCTAATCAATATAAAATCAATAAAGATCCTAATGAAATAGCAGATGCAAAAAATAATAAAATCCGAACATTAAGTCATATTATATTTGTCATTTTCATAATTGCTATTTTTGCTAATATTGCTTCAACTTTTATTGAATGTGGTATACATGAATGCCCAGATAATCCAACAAAATACATTCTCGCATAAACTCTAAATAATGCTACATGATTTATCCTAATAAGATATTTCTTTATTAGCAATAAAATAATATATAATTAATAGATGTAATATCTGATACTGTTTATAGCAAAGTATTATAAGGAGCTTAAGATATGAAGCCGAAGCTATTAATGTACATATTATTGATATCATATTCTGCCTACCTATGTGCATCTCCTACTATTATTAATAAAGAAACATCCAACAACCAGATACTACAATCAATATCTAAAGAATTAACTAATGCTGAAATAGAAACACAATCTTTAATCAATAAACAACAACAAACTAAGGCTGATGATGATTCTTTTGAAATGTATAGTAATAAGGTAGTTAATCATAATTATTAGTTAATATCATTTTGTATATAAACTAATTGATAAGGATAATTTAAATTTAGTAAGTATAAAAACACAAAGCCCCATATTTCTATGAGGCTTTTTGTATTGCTTATCACGATAAGTCTTTGATATTTGAATAAGATGGCGATTACCTACTTTCACCTGGCCGGAGCCAAACTATCATCGGCGTTTTGTAGTTTCACTTCTGAGTTCGGAATGGGATCAGGTGGTTCCTACAAGTTATTATCGCCAAAACTGTGTTTTGGATAATATATCTTATAAAGATATTTAACAATTCAGCATAGAAATAGACTTAAGTCTCTCGGATCATTAGTACTGGTAAGCTTCATACATTGCTGTACTTCCACACCCAGCCTATCAACGTCGTAGTCTCCAACGTTCCTTACTGATTTACATCAGAGAGATCTAATCTTGAAGGAGGCTTCCCGCTTAGATGCTTTCAGCGGTTATCCCTTCCGAACGTAGCTACCCGGCAATGCTTCTGGCGAAACAACCGGAACACCAGTGGTTCGTTCACTCCGGTCCTCTCGTACTAGGAGCAACTCTTCTCAAATCTCTAACGCCCACGGCAGATAGGGACCGAACTGTCTCACGACGTTCTGAACCCAGCTCGCGTACCACTTTAAATGGCGAACAGCCATACCCTTGGGACCTGCTTCAGCCCCAGGATGTGATGAGCCGACATCGAGGTGCCAAACTCCTCCGTCGATATGAACTCTTGGGAGGAATCAGCCTGTTATCCCCGGAGTACCTTTTATCCGTTGAGCGATGGCCTTTCCATACAGGACCACCGGATCACTAAGACCTACTTTCGTACCTGCTCGAGCCGTCACTCTCGCAGTCAAGCGCACTTTTGCCTTTATACTCTTGGCACGATTTCCGACCGTACCGAGTGCACCTTCGTACTCCTCCGTTACTCTTTAGGAGGAGACCGCCCCAGTCAAACTACCCACCATACACTGTCCTCGAATTTCTCCTGAGTTAGAACTTCAAATATTCAAGGGTGGTATTTCAAGGACGACTCCACAATCACTAGCGTGACTGCTTCAAAGTCTCCCACCTATCCTACACATAAATATTCAAAGTCCAGTGCAAAGCTGTAGTAAAGGTTCACGGGGTCTTTCCGTCTAACCGCGGGTACACTGCATCTTCACAGCGATTTCAATTTCACTGAGTCTCTGGTGGAGACAGTGTGGCCGTCGTTACGCCATTCGTGCAGGTCGGAACTTACCCGACAAGGAATTTCGCTACCTTAGGACCGTTATAGTTACGGCCGCCGTTTACTGGGGCTTCGATCCAGAGCTTCGCTTGCGCTAACCCCTTCAATTAACCTTCCAGCACCGGGCAGGCGTCACACCCTATACTTCATCTTACGATTTAGCAGAGTGCTGTGTTTTTGATAAACAGTCGCAGCCACCTGGTATCTGCAACCCCCAACAGCTCAGAGAGCAAGTCTCATCACCATCAAGGGCACACCTTCTTCCAAAGTTACGGTGTCATTTTGCCTAGTTCCTTCACCAGAGTTATCTCATAGCCTTAGTATTCTCTACCTACCCACCAGTGTCGGTTTACAGTACGGTCACTTATACAATATACTTAGAAGCTTTTCCCGGAAGCATGGTATCAATAGCTTTGTCAAACAAGTTTGACTTCGTCTCGTATCTCAGATCAACAAGATGCCGGATTTGCCTAGCACCTCTACCTACATACTTTCCGGACAACCATCCGCCAGGCCTACCTAACCTTCTCCGTCCCTCCTTCGTTTATATAAGCGGCACAGGAATATTAACCTGTTTCCCATCGACTTCACTCTTCAGCTACGCCTTAGGGGCCGGCTTACCCTACGTTGATTAACATTGCGTAGGAAACCTTGGGTTTTCGGCCAATAAGAATCTCACTTATTTTACGTTACTCATGTCAGCATTCGCACTTCTGATACCTCCAGCAAACTTCTCAATTCACCTTCATCGGCTTACAGAACGCTCCCCTACCAATATACTAAATATATTCCGCAACTTCGGTGCATAGCTTAGCCCCGTTAAATCTTACGTGCAGGCCGACTCGACCAGTGAGCTATTACGCTTTCTTTAAAGGGTGGCTGCTTCTAAGCCAACCTCCTGGCTGTCTGGGCCTTCCCACTTCGTTTCCCACTTAGCTATGACTTGGGGACCTTAGTTGGCGGTCTGGGCTGTTTCCCTTTCCACTACGGACCTTAGCACCCGCAGTGTGTCTCCCGTGATTGAACTTCATCGTATTCTGAGTTTGCATCGAGTCAGTAAGGTCGTAAAACCCCATCGTCGAAACAGTGCTTTACCCCAATGAGTTATACACGAGGCACTACCTAAATAGTTTTCGGGGAGAACCAGCTATCTCCGTGCTTGATTAGCCTTTCACTCCGATCCACAGCTCATCCCATACTTTTGCAACAGTATTGGGTTCGGTCCTCCAGTTGGTATTACCCAACCTTCAACCTGGCCATGGATAGATCGCGCCGGTTTCGGGTCTACTCCTAGCAACTATTCGCCCTATTAAGACTCGCTTTCGCTACGGATCCCTTATTCAGTTATCCTCGCTACTAAAAGTAACTCGCTGACCCATTATACAAAAGGTACGCAGTCACATGACTAAATCATGCTCCTACTGCTTGTATGCAAGCGGTTTCAGATTCTATTTCACTCCCTTTATAAGGGTTCTTTTCACCTTTCCCTCACGGTACTAGTTCACTATCGGTCATTCAGGAGTATTTAGCCTTGGAGGATGGTCCCCCCATATTCAGACAAGGTTCCACGTGCCCCGTCCTACTTGTTCATATGCTTAGTTCCACTGTGATTATTTCGTATACGGGACTATCACCCTCTATCGTCAAGCTTCCCAACTTGTTCTACTATAATTACAGCTAAATCATACCAGGCTCTTCCCACTTCGCTCGCCGCTACTATGGGAATCTCAATTGATTTCTTTTCCTAAGGGTACTTAGATGTTTCAGTTCCCCTCGTTCGCTCTACACTCTATGTCGAGTGAGTACCTAACTTGTGTTAGGTGGGTTCCCCCATTCGGAAATCTCCGGATCAAAGTTTATTTACCAACTAACCGAAGCTTATCGCAGATTATCACGTCCTTCATCGCCTCTGAATGCCAAGGCATCCACCGCTTGCACTTATTTTCTTAAGTCTATTTCTATACTAAATTGTTAAATATCTCTATCTTCATGTAAATAAATATGGTGGAGCCAAGCGGGATCGAACCGCTGACCCCCTGCGTGCAAAGCAGGTGCTCTCCCAGCTGAGCTATGGCCCCAAAAACTGGTGGGTCTGAGTAGACTCGAACTACCGACCTCACCCTTATCAGGGGTGCGCTCTAACCAACTGAGCTACAGACCCGTATTTTACTTACACTAAAATATATTATCTACAAACACTATGCTAAATCACTTGAATATGTAATTAGAGCTTATTTCTATTTTTCGTATTTCCGTTAAGGAGGTGATCCAGCCGCAGGTTCCCCTACGGCTACCTTGTTACGACTTCACCCCAGTCATGAATCACTCCGTGGTAAACGCCCATTCGTTAAGCTATCTACTTCTGGAGCAACCCACTCCCATGGTGTGACGGGCGGTGTGTACAAGACCCGGGAACGTATTCACCGCAGTATTCTGACCTGCGATTACTAGCGATTCCGACTTCATGCAGTCGAGTTGCAGACTGCAATCCGGACTAAGAGTACCTTTCTGAGTTTCGCTCCAGCTCGCACCTTCGCAGCCCTCTGTAATACCCATTGTAGCACGTGTGTAGCCCTGGTCGTAAGGGCCATGATGACTTGACGTCGTCCCCACCTTCCTCCGCCTTGTCAGCGGCAGTCTCAATAGAGTACCCAACTTAATGATGGTAACTATCAATAGGGGTTGCGCTCGTTGCGGGACTTAACCCAACATTTCACAACACGAGCTGACGACAGCCGTGCAGCACCTGTCACTGCGTTCCCGAAGGCACCAATCTATCTCTAGAAAGTTCGCAGGATGTCAAGACCAGGTAAGGTTCTTCGCGTTGCATCGAATTAAACCACATGCTCCACCGCTTGTGCGGGTCCCCGTCAATTCCTTTGAGTTTTAGCCTTGCGGCCGTAGTCCCCAGGCGGAGTACTTAACGCGTTAGCTGCGCCACTAGATCCTTTACACCGAATCCAACAGCTAGTACTCATCGTTTACAGCGTGGACTACCAGGGTATCTAATCCTGTTTGATCCCCACGCTTTCGTCCCTCAGTGTCAGTATTGGTCCAGAATGTTGCCTTCGCCATTGGTGTTCCTTCTGATCTCTACGCATTTCACCGCTACACCAGAAATTCCCCATTCCTCTACCATACTCTAGTTTGCCAGTATCAAATGCAGTTCCAAGGTTGAGCCCTGGGCTTTCACATCTGACTTAACAAACCACCTACAGACCCTTTACGCCCAGTAATTCCGATTAACGCTCGGACCCCCCGTATTACCGCGGCTGCTGGCACGGAGTTAGCCGGTCCTTATTCTTTGGGTAACGTCCTTCTTATGAGCTATTAACTCATAAGCTTTCCTCCCCAACTAAAGTGCTTTACAACCCTAGAGCCTTCTTCACACACATGGCATTGCTGGATCAGGCTTTCGCCCATTGTCCAATATTCCCCACTGCTGCCTCCCGTAGGAGTTTGGGCCGTGTCTCAGTCCCAATGTGGCTGATCATCCTCTCAAATCAGCTATGGATCGTAGCCTTGGTAGGCCTTTACCCCACCAACAAGCTAATCCAACGCAGGCTCATCCATCTGCGGCAGCACAAAGGCCACCTTTAATCCGCAGATATTATGCGGTATTAACAGTCGTTTCCAACTGGTATCCCCCACAGATGGGCAGATTCCTACGCGTTACTCACCCGTCCGCCACTCGTCAGCAAGAAGCAAGCTTCTCCTGTTACCGTTCGACTTGCATGTGTTAAGCATGCCACCAGCGTTCAATCTGAGCCAGGATCAAACTCTTCAGTTTAATTCTCAAATTCTGACTCTAACTACTGATACTCAAATTCTTTAACAAAGTGTTTGTATATAATATATCTCTTAAATATCTTAGAAGCCTTAGCTCCCAACCGTTAACATCACTCGTCAGCCGGTGAAGACATATAATACGCATCACTCTCACAAAATGCAACTACTTTCTTCAAAAAAATTAAAGTTTTTTTAACATCTAACCAAATAACTCGTAAATACCACTCAAATTCAGATCTTTATAACCAAATCCCTTGTCCATTCATTAGTTATCAAACTCATAAAAACATATTAAAAATTAGTAAAATATAAGCTGTAAACATATAGCTTAGAGATATTTGCTTATGTACAATGCTTTCTAACTAGATTTAAATCACTTAAGTTAGCAATGATAAATATTAGCAATATAACAGACTCTAATGTTGATACTGTAGTTGGTCAATTAGCTTCTGATGTTACAAATAAAGGTGTAACTTCTTATTCTGCTAAACTTGCTTGTGAGATCAATAATTTTATAGTTGGACATAACATAGAGAACATAAACCTAGTTAGCACACAACTAAAAACAACTAAAATATTATATGATAATAATCTAATATCCAGGCTTGATTACAAAAAATATCAACAATACTGTAAAATTACTAAACTTAAAAACATCATAAATCAATTTATTGAATATTTCTCTATAAACAATAAAGATAATCAGAGCCTAGAACTAGCTATTTTAGACTTAGAAAACTCATGCAAATCAAAACTAATTTTAGAACTTCCTTACGATTACATAAAAAAAATAGATAAACTGCTAAACGTTATCGATAACTCAATACAAAGATCTAGCTCGCTAGATAAATCTACTTTGAACGAGTTTAATAAACTCAAGAACATTCTTGCTAAATATATTGGATACAACCCAGTACTCCAAAAACAAGAACTCACGATAAATATAAAGCCTATTAATCAAGGCTTTGAAATAGAGGATATTAACTTTGTATCTACAAACAATAAACAATACTTCAAACAGAACTCTCTAACAATTAAGAACTCGCATATTAAAAATTTAGAAATATGTGAAAATATTTATGGAATTAGTGGGGAATTAACTTTTAATTTGGCATATACAAACAATCACAAAGACTTTGATTTTTTACTGACTCCAAATCAACCTATACTGATAGATATCCAAATAAATGATGATTTTAATTTTTATAAGAAAGATTCTAAAAAAGAACATCACACACGATCAACTCGTTTTGTAGCTATTGGATCTACTACAAACTATCTAGATACTGAAGAAAAATTCGAATATAGCATATACTCTTATACTGAAAGTGTTTCATCTGGTTTAAAAGAATTTAAAATAAAATTCCATGACCCTCTCAAAGCACTTTGGATGGAACACAAACCATCTTATATTGACATCAATAAAAGTTTGGACGACATTCTTAAAGATAATTTTTTCTTTGACAGTTTATTTTCTTTAGACACGAATAAAAGCAATAACCTAAAAACTCGAATACCTCAAACATTTATTTCAACTATAAATAGAAGCTTCTATGATTTTTTTATTGAGCAACTCCAACAAAATAAAAGCTACCTAAAATATTTCTGCAACAAGAAAAATGGTAAAGTGACCTACTATATCTTTGATAAAGTAGACAGCTCCCTACAAAGCAATATTGCAAACTCTGATGATAACTTGAAGGATAAATTATCTCCCTATGATATAAGTTGCCTAAAAAAACAACATCTAACATCTAACGAACCAAACCTCTACGTTAAAGAAAATGATATTTCTCCAGATGTAACTATCAGCAATAAGAGAAAAGAAGAGCGAAAAAATTCTAAAGGCACAATAAAACCTTTTTCATCGATATATAAAGATAATCTTAGTACTATCGAATATTTGCAGAATCAGGATGATGAAAAAAAAGAGATTGTGACTTCGGAATTCGAAATACTTTTAACCTCGAGAAATATTCTTCCCTTTATAGATAGTGAGATCACTCTATCCAAACTAGAAAATGATAAAGATTACCTACTAGGAGCAACAAATATAAAAAATTTATTCATATATGAAAGAGAGTTATCATTCACTAGAAGTAAATATAGCACTCAACAACTCTATAAAAACATAAATAAGCTTCACTACAAGAGCACCTCTGAGGCTGATGTATATGAGAAAATAGCCTTCACAAAAACCCTTAATCTAACACACAATAATTTAGTAACCTACAAAATAAAAGACTATAACAACCTAGCTCCTGAATATCCTAAATACAAGTCTTTTCATAATTTCTATATAAATGGCAGAGTGACTATCGGAGAAAATGTTAATAACGATTCGAAAAAAGCATATAAATTCTTTAAAAACTATAAACCTGAAGAGAGCTCATTTGCTGAGTTTCAAGGAAATGGTGAAAAAGGCACTTCTGCTATACAAAATAGTAAAGCCAGTATTTTTTATGCAATAGAAGTTATCAAGGAATTACTACCAGATAAATCTTCTGAAAAACCAATTATATACCTACCAATGAAGGTAAATATAAATTCTGCTAATAACCAATTCATGCCTCTTAGAAATGATGATATTATTTTAGTTGAGGCTCAATCATTCACAGACGGCGAAATAGTTGAGTTAATTTCTAACTCAGCAATATCAACAGAAAAGGCACAGCAACAGTTATTACAAAGACAACTTCTTGGTGCTAAGGAAAACTGTGAAATGGCATATACACAGACAAGCGATGGTGAGACATTCTCATTAACTCAACTTAACGAAGCTAGTGAGAATTCTTTTTTAATAAACGATAAAAAAGGAATTTTTCTTAGATACAAATCAAAAGGGAATTAAAATATGACTTTTATAAAAAATCATCAAATATTACTAATTTCTCTGATAATAGTAGTAATCATTCTATCCGTTGTTAGCATTTTCCTTATAAGGAAGTGGCTAAAAACATCAAAAACCTCCAGTAAAAAGCCTATTGCAAATATTATAAAACGTGCAAAATCGGTTATTAGAACAAATAAAATAAAGAATAGCTTAGCTGAGCTGTATATATTCTATGGAGACTATTCTGCTGCAAAAGACCACATAAAAAAGCTAAAACCTAACGTCCAAATCATTGATAACAATGAACTGCCTCTAATAGCTATCGATAAAATCAATACTTCATTAGTATTTGGAACCGAAGACCTTTCAGACTTGTGTAAATTAAGAAGAAAATTAAATCTACAGTTTTATAAACTCAATTTCTGCTTTGATATTTCTAACCCTCACTTTCAGGAGGACAATAGTATAAGTGAGGTTTATAAACAACTTACAAAGCTAAGATTAAAAAATTTTATAATATCATTCTACAGTTCATCTGAACATAGTCAAAGCTATAACAATGCTATTGGTAAGAAATCTATAGTCAAACTAAGCTCAAATGAAGGCCTAAATAACAAAATTGATGAAGCAATACTGTCAAAAATCCTTAGCCATAAAGATAGTATTGGAGATAAATACAATAATACAATAATATTAAACCAAATAAGAAAATCACTAAAAAATATATCTCCTCAATTAAAATCTATTGATAAGGAAATATTTCTTAATTTTGGCTTAAACATTCCGGATAATATAATAGCGAGAAGAGATACCATATTTTTTAGCAGTTCCCCTAGAGGTATCATCATAAACTTAATCTCTCTATTGTTTAGCTTCATATTTATTATTAATATTTTTCAAGAGATTGGACTAAAAGAGAAAGCTTCCATCAAAAATTTAGATCCGTCATCTGAAACTAACTCTCACCAAGTGTTAAAAGAAGCTAGAAAGAAAATTGATGACACCATCCTTTTGGATATTCTATACCCAAAATCAGTAAAATATCACTTCATTTATGAACAATATGCTAATACGTTGCTAAAGAGTGTAATTTTACCGAAATACAATGATTCATATGACTTATCATTGGTCACATCATTTCTAATATTTTTCGAATATTTAGACAACAAAGACATAAATCAAAAGACTGATGCTATGCTTAAAATAATAAGTAGTTTTACAAATCTTTCTGAAAAACAACTAGAAATTGTGATCAAGTATACAAATCAAAACTTAAAAACTGAAACTATTAAAGCAGTTACTAATAGAGCTAATAAATTATATACTAATCGATTACTAGTTATTGGAGAAGACTCTGAAAGCTATTTAAGCACACAAGGCTTCAATGCTGAATACTTAGGAATATCAAATACTAAAAGAGCAAAAATCATTAATGATATATATATAAAATACTTGTACAGATGTACTATCGACAACTCAATTCTAGATTTAAAAAACAATTATATAATACCGATTGAGGTAAATAATATTTTCTCAACCTATCAAGAGCAATTTGATACTTCATCAAAGAAACTATGTAATTCATCATACATAAATTCAATAACAAAAAGTGTTTCTTTGATATTTAACCAAGAGGAGAACGAGAGGAAGTTTGAAAGCTTTAGTGACATGCTCGATCATATTTACTATTTAGTGAAATCTTTAGAGAAAAATGCTAATGATGTTACAGATGAGGGTAAAGAGCAAACTGGTTCTATAACTACGTCTTTAGTAAACTATGTTCTCAATAGTGTCGTCAACTCAACATATAATAAAGACGAACTTCCATTAATCAACCCTGTAAGTAAGAAGCTATATATGGAATTTGCACCTAATTTCTATAGTAAAAAAATATTGATATCTCCAATATATTCAAAAGAATATATTAAAGACAACATAGAGCCTATAAATAAAAAATTTAATAGACTTCTTAATAATCTTAAGGATAACTTCAATATAGAGCCTGACTTTATGATTGCTATCTACAAAAGTTCCATAAATAACTATAACTCAAGATATATAGAGTCTTACAACAGAATGATTGATAAGCTTAATAGTGACTCTGATTTCAGTAAAAATATCTCTAATAAAAATGCTTTAAATCTTTATCTACTGGCTATGTCATCAAAAGATTCCTCTTTCAATAATTTGATAGAATTCTATAACACAAATACCGATTTGGTATCTGATGAATCTAGAGTAAACCCTACTAAAAAGATTAATAAGCTTCAACAATTCTATGGAAAAATAACTAAGCTAGGTAAACAAGATAATAAAGATCAAGACATATCATTATGGGCTCCGATAGATAGCCACTTCCACGAAAATGATGAGTATCTAAAATCAAAAAGCTATGTTGAATATAGAGAGATATTCAAAAAATTGAATAATTTAATAAGAGAGCATGGTTACTCAGATACTTATAAGGAAATTAAGCAAGGATATAAACCTCTACAAAAAGTTTACTCCGGACTTTCTGAAATAAATAATCCAAACAATAACAACCTATATAAATTACTTAAAAAACATCTAGATATAGCTATTGAAGCGATAAAAACTATAGCTATAAAAGATGCTATAACTAAACTTGATAATACTGTTAATATTGAATATGAATTCATAACTGATCAATTCCCATTCAATAAAAATAGTAATACTTTTGCCACAAATGAAGCAATAACAAAAGATTTTGATAGCAACGGTTATATATACTCAACATTTATAGAGCAACTATCGCCACTATTATCTTATAATAAAACTAACGATAAATGGTATAGTAACGATTTCTCAACTTCTGAGCAGGTAGATTACTTAAATAAGTTTAACAAAGTATACTTATTGAACAAACTATTATGGGATGACAAAAGAAATCCTCAAGCTATCAAATTTGAGATAACTCCCATACCAAATGAAGATAATGACTATACCTTCTTCAGTATAATTCTCGATAAGCAAAACTATGTAAACTCTCTGAATATAGCATACTCAAATAGTATGGAAATTAGTTACAATTGGAACTCACTTGAATCAACAACCATAACTATAAAATTTGAAGACGGTAGTACAGACCAAATAAGTTACCACGGTAAATGGTCGATACTAAAAGCTATTAAAGATGCTAACTGTGATCAAAATAATATTTGCACTTGGGAAGTTAAACATAATGGTAAAACATACCCTGTAAGCTTTAAAGTCGAATCAAAATTTTTACAAGTATTAGGTTGGCAGAAACAAGGAGATACTAATGTACAATAACTTATTTAAAAAAGCTTTTTTAATATTAATTATAGCTCTAGGACTTAGTAGTTGTGCAAATGATGGTTTGTATATCAAAAACAATGTCCCTAAAACAAAAGTCGTATTAGAGTCTAAACCTGATAAAAATACCTTTTACTCTGACAACTATCAGTCCATCTCTCAAAGAATATATAATGATAACGTAAAAGTATTAAACCTAAAAACTGGAGAAAATGAAATTCCGTTAAATAAAGATAGTAAAGATTATGCTCTATACTTCATATTGCCGGATAATAACAATATTGAAAATTGGAAGTATATTATTAGCTCTGATTCAGTAAATGAATTTACTATCAAAAATGATAGTAATATAGAAAAAGATTAAGGGAGATAACTCTTATGTCAAAAGCAGATCATATTTTTAATTTAGAAGAACAGGGTTTACTCATAGACATAAAAGATGAGTCAAAAGGCTGTACTACTAAATTAGAATCCTCAGGAAAAATCTCTCATAACGCAACTGAATCAATTGAATCAACTGCTGACAAGCAAATAATCGACAATGTAAAAGACTCAAAAATTTCAATAACGGAAAAAGAAATATTATTAGCTACGAAAAAATCAAGCATCATGCTTAATGATAGCAAAATTGTGCTAAAAATAGGCAATTCGACTATTGTGCTTGATGACTCGAGTATTTCTATAGAGTCAGGAACAATTAATGTAAAAAGCTCTGCAAACACAAATATTCAAGCTGCACAGGACATCGGCATAAAAGGCTTAAATAATAGTATAAAAGCTGATGTAAGCCTTAATGCAGAAGGTGTAAATGTCAATATCAAAGGAAGTGCTACAGCAAGTATAAAAGGTTCTGCAGCAACAATGGTTGGTTAATGTTTATGGATAGTATTGCTGATAAAGCGCTTAAGCGTTTATTTGAAAATATCAACTTCTACTATGACCAAGAAAGGTCTTTTAGAGTAGACAAGCTTGACAAATGTATCAGCGATATCATTAAACTTGAAAATAAAAAATATTATAAGAAATTTGATATATATAATATTAGGTATCTTATTGAAGATATAAAATATTCAGTAAATCTCAACTTATCTGATATGTCTAAGAGGCTTTATAATCAGATATTAAAAGTTATCGACAATATTTTAGACTCTACTGATACTGAACTTTTTGTTGGCTACTTGAAAGATTTAAGAAAGTTAGTTGATAACTATAAGTTAGTAATTGACAAAGATATAGCTGATAGAAAAAAAATCATAACAAGTAGTAATGATGAATTGGGTACTATTTTTTTAGATGTTACAAAAGATACTAATATAGAAGTTAGTACTGATAAGCTTACACAGTTATATACTAAAACCCTAAAAAAACCTGACTCAGATAAACATATAGTTGAGTACGAGACATATTTTAATACACTGAAAACTTTTGTAAAACAGATACAAAGCACAGATAGCTTTCTTCCATTAAGGAAAAATCCCATTTTAAGCTTGATAAATCTTGCTTATATAATTAAAAATGGGATCTTCAAAGTAGATACCTACTTAGCTAGTGACATCATACTTTTAAAAGCTTATTATTCTGCAAATAGTGATATTACTAAACTAAACATTATTAACGAAAGAATAAATACAGATACTCTAAGCACCTCTTTAACATCTCTACAAGAAACACAGCCTTCTGATGAGTTAAAAAAGATTATAGATTTTATCGACCTACAAATTTTTGGCATATCTCGATACTTTAATGATTTTAATTTAGAAAATATTTTCTTTCATAAGACTCATACAACAAACACGCCTAAACTTGAGTCTTTTGAACAGCTCTTGATAACTTTAAAATGTATCCCAGATACAATATTTGATGATGAAACACTATATAAAAAAGTCCATAAAGAAAGAGAGCTCTATGAAAACCTTTTTACAAATAATAATGACAAGCCTATAGAGAAAATTATAGAACAGTCACCTAATAACTTAATTACAAAAATATCTAATAAGTATTTTCAAGCTTTGCTAGAAATAGCTACTTCTATAAACATCGCCATATCCGATGAAAACCTCGAGGTAATTGGCCCTTTCATCGAGTTCGAAAAGAATTTTAATTTAATAACCTCACAAATATCCAAAAAACATGAGTTTAATCATGAAAGATTTTACAAAGATATAAAGCATCTAAATAAGATATATCCTAGACTAAAGTCTAATTACTCATTATTAAAAGATATTGAACAACAATTAATTAAAAATAAAAATGGTATAAGTAGACTTAACTGTTTTTTTAGCAAAAAAAAGTTTTTAACATATAGAGAAATTAGAGTATCTAATCCTAGCAACAAGGGAATTAATATTGATAAATATTTAACAAAAATAAATAAAAATATTTCTAATGCCAATTATGAAAATGCTTCTGAGAAAGCTAAAGAACTTACTTTATTCCTTTTAAATCAAGCATGCTACAAGTGCCCTTCTCTTATAGGTATATATAATTTACCACCTTTTTCCAATGATTATTTCCTAACACTTAAAGAAATTACAGACGATCCAATTATTAATGATCTAAAAAGCAAGCAAGATGCTTATTGGAGGATATAATGCTAGACATAATAAACGACTCATTAAAACGACTAGAAACCGCACCTAACAATGATGATAGTATTAGTAATGCAATATCCAATCTGATATCTGAGCTTAACAATATTAAGACTTTGTTAAGCCCTACAAATCTCAACCTTTCAGGCAGTGCCTCGACATTAACTCCCTCTATGACTGCTCAAATCAAATGTTCATTCAGTCTCGCTCCAGGAGTCTATTTAAGTACAAGAATAAAAACACTTGCAGGAAATCTACCAGCATCTAATATTACTGACTCTAAGCTAGGCGCTAATATACTACCTTTTGCAGGGTGTACAAACCCAGCCAATCCGACAATGAACCCTTTCGTTTTTCCTTGGGTATGTATACCGAACCTTACACCATTTATACCAACGAACCCAACCACACTATTAGAAGGTGCCCCAATAAATACTATGAATAACAAAGCAATATGTACATTTGCTGCTGGAGGTATGGTGAACTTCATAAGTAGTGGGCAGATTAATGCAAAAACATCTTAAAGGACTATTGGCATGAATGAAATAAAAGATAACCTAAGCACAAATGATGCAGCCATCCTAAAAAAAACTTTTGACAAATTAAGTAGTGATATTAAAAATGATTTTGATAAAAGAATCTCTGAGTATAGTAGTAGTCTTTTATTCAAGTATTATAGTAGTTTATATTATTTTCTTCCTAAATCATGTTTATTAGAAATAAAAGACAAAGGTCATAATGGCTACTATATTCGTCCTCAAGAGTATTTTTTTATTGAGGACAAAAGGACTAATAAATCCTTAACATATACAACAAGATCAGAAAGTCTTATCTTACCTGTAAAGAATGTAGCAACCATAAAAAAAAGTGACACTCTAATAAATATATCATTAGATTTTGAAAATAATTTTGAATATGATTATCTTACTATATGGCTTGATCCAAGACTATGTGAAGAAGATCCTTTTTTTGCCACATCTATTTTCAATCAAATACTAGCAGATAGTGGTTCCGCAAAAATTAGATTTTTAGACTACTCATACTCAACCAAGGAAATAATAGTAGAACCTGTTAACCTACAACTTAAACCAACTGAAAAACTGATTTTGAATATTCATAACCCTAGTCTGATGTATGGGTTTAATATACGAATCAAAGATTTGTTTAAATATAAATACAATAATTTACAAAAAATAGACTTCTACTTTAATCTAAAAATAGACAACTACAGCGAAGAAAGACTATCTTCATTATTTAGAGTCAATTTGGTACCAATATTTAATAGCTTCGATGATTATTCAAGCGCCACATTTACCTCTATGAGTCTATCAAATAGTAAACTAAAACATCATCAAATAGATGATGCTCAAGCAATAGAGGTTTTATCAGTGTATGAAAACAATACTCCTTGTTCATTTGATGGCTTTGTCTTTTCTGGTCAAAATGAATACTATCTTAATAGAAACTCTCAATCACTAAACTACAATGTTGTCTTCCCTGAACTTGATAACAAAATATTAGAGACAAAAATACACACATACACAACATGGACACAAATAGTAGAGATATCTGATCTTATAGAGATTAACTCAAATGCAATAGCTTCTATAAATTCAAGTATTTCTCCAGTCTTTATAAATAGAGGATTAAATAACTATAACAATAACTCTAGAGATATGTTTAATATGGTTGATATGATTATATCTAAGAATATGTATTCAAAAACAACATTTATAGCTATAGCAAAGCTTTTAAAGACTGATGATAATAATATATCATTATTATCAAGCTTATTAGATAAAGTGGAAATTGATTCTGTTACTAATGAACTAATGCTAACCACTAGCGATAGGTACAATGAGAAATATAAATATTTCTTAGATTTTTTTGTAGGTATTATATGTAAATTCATAAACCAAAACACCTTCAGTTTTATTAAAAAAATTGTTTTAAATAACTCTTGAGAAAGGATATAAAAATGGCAGATTTTGTAGAAGTAGAGATCATTCTAGAGATTATTAAAAGTACAAAGGAAATTGTTAAAGCAGATCACATTGATAATGAGCAAATTGCATACTATCGTAATAACATCAGAAAAAGTATATTTTTTCTTCAAGAAGAATTATTAGAAAAATATAGTGAAACTATATGTAAATACATAACATTTCCATTAATTGCATATGTTGATGAAAAACTAATGATTCTAAAAGAAGAAGCAGGAAGTAATATTTCTTGGGGACTGCTACAACTTGAATACTATGATAGAAAAGATGGTGGTGAATATGTTTTTGAAATAATTGATAATTTATTATCAGACAATATCTATCCTCAATTATGCTATCAAACAATATCTCTAATTCTTAATAATGATTTCTATGGTAAATATTATGAAAACATTTATAATCATAATTTCCTTGCTTACAAAAAAGAAGTTGATAAATATATAGATAAATCTGCAATTGATTCAGTTAGCTTTATTGATACTTCTAATAGTACCCCTCCTCCAAAGAGATATCGTAAAATTGCAAAAATCTTATTAAGATTTGGAGTCCCTCTTGGATTATTCCTTATAAGTTTATTGATTTTTATGATTTGGTAATTTAGGGAGATTAGCATGAGTAGACTAATATCAGCACTGAACAATATAGAGTTAGAAACTCAAGATAAGATAAATCTTATTAATAGCATGCGAACTCACTCAATATATGAAAATGCCGAATATGATACATTTATCCAGAAAATAATCGATAATTCTAATGATACTAAAAGTATAGATGTATATAGCTTATTTCTTTGCTTAAATTCAGAAATATGCTTGAACTTAGATCAAATCGGCGCAACCCCCGAAATCATTGAAGATTACTTGTCTTTTATAGAAAAAAACTTTTCAACTATTAGTCCTTTAGATTCTAAACAGAAAAGTGAGCTTGCTGAAAAAGGTATTAACAAATTTTTAGCAGTAGTTGATATCAATTTTGCTGAAATTAAAAATCTAGAGCCTCAATCATCCACTACTATTGAAAACATAGTTAATTTAATTAATAAATTTACTGTATTTTTCGATGAAAATAATCTAAGTTATAATTCTGATCTAAAGGTACAACTAGATAAAACATTAAACAAAATAAAAAAATCAATAGCTACACAAGAGCAACAAAATCAAAGTGTAGAACAAGAACCTCATAAGGATGTAAAACAGTCCGTAACAAAAAGTGAAGAGTTGATATCAGTCACTGAAAAGAATTTACAAGGTTCAGATAAGTGGCAATCTCTTGTTGAAAAGATAGAAATTCTAAAAAGTCTAGTTGATGATGAGAGAATATTTGAAACATCCATAGTCTATGATGATATTCAGAATCTACTAGCAAATTTTGATCCTAAAGAATATTTCCCTGAAGTTTTTTTCCCTTTATATAAAAAGATTGCACCAATAATAGGTGATATACATAAAAATATAGATTATTACTCTTCGAGTATTCAATGGAGTGTAGCAAAAAAAATGTATGAAATCGATTATAGCCAGTTTTTGGATGACCTTGAGAAAATGCCTGAAAACAACTTTATCAATAGTACATCTTCTTCAATAGCTAAAGAACACTTCTATGAAACAAACTCTGAAGCAAAGAAAGAGTATCGTGAAAAAAATAAAGTATTAGAAGATAGTGATGCTCATAAGCCCAATATAAACACAAAGCCCAAAAATCAAGAAGTTAATAATACCCATCAAGATACTTTAAACCAAAATAATACAAGAGATGATGTCGATAATATTAGTGGTGATGATTTAAATAAATTATTCGACTTTTAAAGTATAAATAGTTATGAATATAGATAAATTGAATAAAATATCTCATAAACTCTCTTTAAATCATCTTCTTAGGATTTTTTCTGTTTATAATATTCCTCCCCAGAAGATGAGATTTGAACCAGTCTTAATAGATAGCACATTATCAGCCACTATCCTAAGAATATCAAAGAAAAATGAGCGTATATATATAGATATAAATGTTTTTAAACTTAAGCCTTTTGCAGAACTAGAAACAAAATACCAAAAATATATTCGTAGTAATAATGATTTAGCAATTGAAGTATTAGAGTACGGTATTAGATCTCTATTATACAGATATATAATTAGAACTAAGGAATTATATAGACTGACTCAAGATAATGCTTATATTAAAGCAGCTCCCAGATTTACTATTGATAATACAATTAATGCTCTATATAAAGCTCTTAGTGAAGATTACTGCACTATTATTAACTATGAAAAGGAGTTAATTAAAATTAAAAGACCTCCTTCCTTAGTAGGTCAAAAAAATATAGGCAATATATATCTAGGTGGATACATTCCTTCTTTTATTTATTTGATTAAAGTAAACATAATAGTTATAAACAAGAATAATAACGATATAAAGAGAATAAAAAATAAAGTCAAAGTAATCAAAAAGAGTATCAAGAACAATTCGATAAGAATAAAACTAAACATAACGATAGAAAATAATAAACCAAATAATAAATATGCTGGTTACACATATTTATAGTTAAAGAGTTCTTAGGTAAAAGCTATGAAGAAATCAAAGTTTTCGCTACCATCAAAAGCGGTAAAAACAGCACTACTATCTGCGAGTATAAAATCCCACTCTGAACCTTTTTGAATTTCATATATTGCATCAATATTATCAACTCTTGTTGTAAAATTCATCATCGAGTTCTCAACTTCAACCAGCTTAATTCCAGAAAGAGACAGAGTAACAACATTTTTATTCCTACTAATGCTCGTGATTCGTAAGACTTTTTTATTTTCAAACTTCACATTAGCTGGAGCAGTCGCTTTCCTTTTTATAAAAATATAATACCTAGAGGCTACAAAGAACTCTTCCGGGAAATTCTCACATATATATTTTCTTCCATGCAAATCAAATTTAATAAAGTTATTAATTTTTCTATACTCACAAAGACTAAGTAGCCTATCAGCAAGTGAATCAAGCTTTCTCAAAGGCTTATAAAAATCAAATTCAATACTATCAATTTCCTCAACTTTATCTAAGTTAAGTTGAATTAGACTATAAATATCATGCACCAAATCAAATATTTGTTTCGGAGAGCTATTCAATCTATTTGATTCTGCAAATTTAAGCTCTCTCTCTAACTTATTAATTAGAAATACCAATATAATAGCTGCATAAGATCTAGAGGTCGAGAAGACAAAACGGTTAAAAGACTTTAACTCAGAAACGAGCCTATTAAGCTTTACAAAAATATCCTGCATCGAGTAATGATTGAGAGTTAATACTGGAAAGTCGTAAATATCCGATACTAATCGACCTCTGTCTAACTTAAATAATGCAATTTGTGTACTATATTTAGAGCTATAATCATGTTCTAACGAAAGAGATAGTTGATTATAGATATACTTCGTACCATCTTTTTCAACCACCCTTTCTTTAATATCTAAAAATATTGGAATATCACCAACTAATTCATCTGTTGTTACTTGTAAGGATAAAGGGTAAGACCTATCATAAGAAACAAATATCTTTTCATCTAAATAGAGTTCAAGATCTTTTATGAGAATAAGCCCAGTATGCAAACTTTCAATATCTAAATTAAAGCTAATAATCCCTTTATGAAGATTCATCGGCAAGTAGTTTGCAACTCTTGACCTCTCTAAAACAGATAAGTTTGACTGATCTAAAATATCTCTATCTAACCTTACTCCATCTTCCCAGTATACCCTTTCAAGAAACATTAATGATATCACTCCTATTTACTAAGCAGCTGCTATATATCCTATTTTAGCAACACCTTTATCTGTACTTGCAGCACCACATACAGGCAAGCTACCTTGCGAAGTTGTTAGACCTTCAATAGTTATTATATGATATCTCATGCCATCTTTAGAAACACCCATCAACTCTGTCGGTTCTATACTTATAGAAAACGCCTTAGCACTTATAGGATAGAGCTCCAAGCTAGATAGATCAATCATAATACCCCATGCTTCATCTGTCTTGTACTCTTGCTTTTTATTGGAATTACCTAGCTTGATTTTCATATCTGTAGCACTTGCTTGTAAAATACTAGAAACTTTCTCTTCAAGCTTAGTTCTAACACTTGACTTAATCAAGGCGCCAAGTGTAATACTGATTGTTGGATTTATAGACCCCGGTGTTATTGACAAACGTATCACACTAGCTGCAGCTGTCGCAGAATCTGCTTTTGTAACATCATCGCCACCTTCAATAGCAACAATGTTCTTATCAAGATTCTCTCCAGCTATGGTCAAAGAGTCAATAAACAATCTACGGTTAGGATGAGAACCAATACATGCTGTAGGATCAGTTCTCACATAAATAGTTTCTCCACTTGTTACCTGCTGTCTTGTTATCATCTCACTCATAATCATTCTCCTTATTTTTAATTATTATTCGCACCAAATAATTCTGGTTCAAGTCTAGTATCAATAGTCATTGTAGTATCCATGCCTTCAAATTGAATATGTGGAATCACATTTATTTTGCATGAATACCAACCTGGTTTACCCGGTATGGTTTTAACTTCTATAGATACATTTCTAAAAGGATATCTTGCCATCTCTAGAGGCGTTGGCTGGTATACTGTAGTAACATACTCTGATATCCAATCTGAAAGAATATTTTGAATTTGCTCCGCTCCTACTACGCTTCCAATTTTATCTCTAATTACACATTTGATATAGTGAGATATTCTAGATATACACATAGTATATGAAAGATTAGCAATCAATCTTGAGTTGGCCGAATCAAAATCATCAACAAATTCTTCTACTTTTTTAGCCGAATTTACACTAAAAAAGCATGCATTACTCGTACCTTTTTCACTTACAAAAGGTATTAAGCCAATATTTGCCAATGATAGCTCCATATAGTCAGCAAATAACACGTTTAAAGGAGGTTTTGTTTCTAAAACCCCTTTATTATCGTAGACACAAGATACTAGGTTTCTTACATAGCCACCACTTTCGACCCCTCTTATATACTGGAACCATCTAGTTTTATCGTACGATCTCATCATATTTTTAACTAAGTGAATAGAAGAAGGTCCCCACAGATAACTATTATTATCTGAATAATCCACGAACTCATTAAAACCTTCCATGAGTTTATATTGAACTGGATTATTTTCAGGATTATATGGCTGACGTAGCATAAAGTCTCCGACAGTCAGTCCTATATATGCAGCAACATCAAGATTTCTAAAATCATTCCACTCTTTATATCTTGGATGCTCTAATAAAGCTTCAAAACTTTTAATATGCGTTATTTCTGAAAGATCTTTTACACCAAAAAATGATTTATCAATCGATGCTACAAAAGGTGCATGAGAGTTTTTTGCAACCATACCCATTCCAGTTAGCCAGATTATATCATTTGTAGTATTTTCAAAATTATATAAGCCTAGTATTGCACCATATGGTTCTCCACCATATTGATCAAACTCTGCAACATATACTTTTTTAAAGAAATCACTGCTAGATATATCATATAAATTTCTCTCAAAATCATACTGCAGCTCTTCTTTCTTAACATCTATTACACTTACCTCTACATTATCATGATCGTCTTGGCAAACCTCTTGTACTTTCAACCACTCCTGTTCAAGAGTTCTAAACTCATCATTAGATATTATAGAGTTAACTTGTAAATCAATAAGCTTATCAATAACTGTAATAACTTTTTGGATATACTTTTGATTATAATTATTAATGGCATCGTTATTTGCTAACACTAGAGATAACGCCATAAGGTTTCTAGCATTGTAGTCTGTAGATAACGATAAAACTTTAGACGCATCATCTGAAACATCAAAGTCTATATTTTTAAGTACACTATCAACCTCTGCTGATCCACCAAAGTTGTTCAAAAGCTCATCTGTAAGACTTAATTTATTTTCTGACATCAAAAAAATCTCCCTACTTATTTTCTATTTCATCTTGCTTGCCCGTCTCAAGAGACTCAACAGCTTCTGCATCATCAGAATCTTTAATCGTATAGTTTGTCAAAGCAGGAATCTTATTTTTTAAAGCTTCTAACTCATTACTATCAGAAAAAATCATATCTATCGTTTTTTTAAGATTACGATTATTTTCTATATCCTTAGCAAAAGATGCTAATATTTCTTTCATTTCAAGCAAAGCTCTAATCTCAGGAACTTTTTTAGCGACCGCATCAGGCCTGAAGTCTTTTACACTTTGGATTCTATAATTAACCTTCAAGTTGCTAGGATCTTTAGAGACAAAATTAGGAGCTTCAAAATCAAAAGATATATTCATATCCTCTAAAGCTCTATCAACTCCATTATCTATTCTTCTTACTTCTCTATCTGCAAACTCTTTTTTTGCATCTACAGACCTTCCTTTTGATAGATCTCCGACTACTAAAACTCTATAAGGCAATTCTTTTTTCTTCAAAACACCATCGACATTAGTTTCATAATTTATCATCAACCTTGAATTTGGAATCTTATTTTTTGCCATCTCTTCTCCCTATTTATCCTTACAAAAGCTTTAATATGAAATCTAGCAAAGAGTGCAACTAAAACAAACACTTTATACAGCAATTATTTTTTTTAAATTATTTAGCAAAATAGTTATTTAAATATTGGTGTAGCATTCCTTGATTTTTTAGATGACGATATGTTCTTATAAATTAAGGCCAGACTCTTCTGGAAGCATCTACCAATTAGAATTACAAGAAATGAGGGTTTATTTTATGCCAAAGTATGAACCAATGACATCAAACTTTAACGATGCAAATAGTGTTGATGATATTATCAATAAATACAACTTTGATGATTCTACAGAATACGCTTATGCCAAAACATCAAAAAAAGATTTTCTTAGAGCATACTTCCTCAATAGTAGAGCAAGACAAGCTTTTTTTGAAGAGGAAATCGTAATTAGACAAAAGCATTCTTTACAAGATGCAATGGAAAAAGGCTATGATGCTGTTAAAAAAGAAGTTTACGAAAAAAACTTGGGTAAGCTTGATGATTTAAGCATCTTTAGTAACTGGCAGCTCAAAGCAAATGATAAACGTGTTCAATCATGGAAAAGTATAACTCTTGATGAAAAATATCAGTTTTTTATCAAGCAGTCTAATGATCAAGAGCTTGGTGGAGGCAATGTAGCTTACATAAATACTGTAAATCCATTTATTCTAAAGTTTAAACTAAAAGCTGCTGGAAGTATCGGTAAGCTAATTGATGCTATAAAAAAACAGATAAATCCAAACACCGAAGATAAATTTCCGAGTGAAGTAGATGCTAACTTTGGCGTAGATTTTAATGCATCATTTGCTAAGTCAATTAATGGTTATGGTAATCTTTGCCTATGGACCTCGCTACCAATATATGATTTTCAGAATCATAGAACTGACGATGTCATGCCTATTTACCTCAATCTAAGTGGTTTTTGTTGCTCTTACGAACACACCATAGGATTTACATTAGGTGGTAACGCTTCATATAAGCCCACTAGAGCTCAAGTTGATTCTTTCGATGAAAATGGTAAGCAAATTTTTGACAAAGATGGAAAACCTGTCAAAGAAGACAGTAAAAAAATTGCAGATATTCTAGCATCTAACTGGTCTGCTACGGCAACATTAAACCTAATCGATCTCAAACATAAAATTAGTTGCTTAAGAGCGTCATATAGACTTATAACACCAAATGATAAAATGCTAATCCCAGATATTGTCTCTGAAAAAAATACTGCGGTCAAAGATATTGCTTTAGAAGATATCAACAGACTTTTCTTTGACAAGGACATATATCAAGGTTACGCAACGAAAAATCCTACAAACTCATTAGAAAAGTTTGGTACTTTAGAAAGTGGAAAAATTATTAAAGGTAAAGTTGCAAAACCTAAACATAACATCATTACTGGCTCACGTCAGCAAGAGTCAGAATCGGATCCTAGATTTGTAGTTACTACTACTGAGTCTGGACATTATATTAAACTGGGAGAAATCAGTGCTAAAGCTGGTTATAAAGTAAATTCTCTAGAAATACATGATTCAGATGAATTAAAAAAATATAGAGAAAAAATCAAAGAATACGATGAAATCATAAATCTTGAGTTTACTAATCGCGAAGGTACACTATCAGAGCAACTTAATCCTATTTATGATTCCATAGATACTCTAAAAACAGAAGTTGAAGCACGACTTTGTGTTTTTGATAGGAAATCTTATTCTAAAATACGTACAATAAATGTAGCGATACCATTTGATAGAAGCTTATTAGTACCTGATAAAAGCCTAACCAAAGGCACTCAAGATAAGTTGAGTTTACATGAAAAAAGTATTTCAGGGAAAGGATTAAAGGATTATTACCATGTTAAAGGTATTAGAAATAATTCAACTAACTATAAGCCTGTTACAATAGCAAATAATAATGTTGATGACCTTGCTAAGCTAAACTTAGGAAGAGAAACTTTTTTAGATAGGTTATCTGGACATGCTCAAGACATTGCTAATCCTAACCCAGGAGTTGATCCAGTTGCAGATCCTCAGAAAGTAGATAACTTTTTATCAGATACCTTCAACTTCCAAGATGCTACTGACTCAAGAGAAACTGATGCTATAGTTATTCAAAACACTATATTAAATTACACTCAAGATTTTGATATTGAAATTTCAATGGATTCTCAATCTAAAAATTCATGGTTTAACTCTAAAAAAGCCTCTCTCATAACTGCTTTAGCATCTACAGAAGATAGTACCAAGGGTGGTCAAGTATCTAAAGAATATGATTTAGATAAAAGAAAATCGAATGAAGAACTAAAAAAACAAATCATAGACTATATTAATGCTAATGAACCTTCTAAAAGCAAAGACTTTAGTCCAGCAAAGGCCTTAGAAGAATTCTTGGCCTCTGAGAATGGTTCCGGAATAAAATCAACAAATAACATTTCATATATTTCATTATGTCGACTTCTAGAGAAAAAACCTTTAGATAGTGAGTATGAAAACACTACTAGCTCAGCTATATATTTTGGCTCATCTTTTAACGTACCAGTCTATCAAAATCTTATGAACTACATAAATATTTTAGAAGAGCAGTACACTTATGACTATAACATTATAGATAATGTCACTAGAATAATTGAAAACGGTAATAACAAGAGTGATATTTATCTAGATATATATTTTGCTCTCATGGAAGAGTGTCTTAAACATTCCAATTATGATTCTGTAGAAGGAATTGAGCAAAGACTAGAAGATGGCATTGAAAGGATTATTTCCATTACTCTAAACAACGCTCTTAGAGGAATAGTTGCTCTAAGAAAACAAAAGTGGAAAAGTAATGGAGTTCATGTTTTCAGTAGTGCTGACCATGATTTTAAGTACTGGATGCAAAATAGATTACATGAATTAGACTACTTACTATGCCAGGAATTCTCAGCATATCTAGGAATGATAGCAGACTTCCACAACTCAACAACTCATTCTCAATATTCACAAATAAAAACTGCTTTTAGATTTATTAGACTTAGAAATATGTTCCTTGTTAAATTCTTAGAGCTTAAAAAACTATTCATAAAGAAAAGAAGGTTAAATGGTGTAGATATATCTGATGAGCATCTAAAAATGTTTAACAGCATAATCACGTTCTTATGTTCTTTTGATTTTAAAAACTTAACTAAAGACTTTAATTTTAATGATGAATATGAGTCACAAATATTTGAACATTTTTTCAATGGCTGTGTAAATATCGAGGGCTTTATGGAAAGTCTTACAAAAATGCAGCAAGCCTGTGTTAATAGTAGTGTCCCATATTTGAATTTTCTTAAATACTTAAGTGATAAAACAAACAAGGATATGCTAAACGGTTTGATAGAAAATATCAGCAAACTTGGATTTACGACATCTTTAGTCATAGAATCATGTTGGAAAGCTAATGAACAAACCTTAGGTGACCTTAATATAGATATCAATAACAAAAATAAAGAAGATAAAGCAATACAACAAAGTGTAGGACGACTATATAAGCAGATATCAAACAAAGCTAATAATGATAAGAGATTTACCACTGATAATTTTGTTGGGTTTAGAATACTTAAACAAGAAGCATCGACAAATACAAATGTAGCTAAGTTCACTATTGGACTAAGAGCTGAAGTTTCTTCTGGAACTGTAGAACTAAGAGCCGGAGACACAAAGCTAGTAAATGTAAATGTTTATAAGATATTAAAAAAGTATGGTGTCGATAATGTTTGTGGAATACCTGTCAAAGCTTTTAAAGAAATTGTTGAGTGCCTAACAGAAGCTACACTTGATCTTGAGGTTGGTATGACAAATAATGAGGAGAGATCAAGCCAAGCTCTGGTAACTATAATAGCTCAAAATCAAGAACTAAAAAAATATGTACGCCCTACTATTGTCCTATAACACTAATATCCATCTACTATTTTTATATACTCTTACTAGAAAAAGTTAACCTGTCCCAATATCACTCTATCTTTTGCCCCTGTTGCCGATGGAATATTATTATAGCTATTGTTAAGAGTTTCATTTCCTAACACAGCAAAGGCTATAGCTTCTTTTGCATCACTACTATGCCCAATTTCTTCAAACGTGATGACTTCGACATCTATCAGTTTTTTAATAGTTTCTATCAAAAATATATTATACGCCCCTCCCCCAGTGAAAATTATTTCATCCAACTCAACTTTATCAAGTACAAAATCATTATATGCTTTGGCTATACTCTCCGCTGTAAATATAGTTAGCGTATGAACTATATCTTTAGGATTGCTTTGCTTATATTTATCAAGAATATAATCTGTATACCCAATACCAAAAAGCTCTCTACCCGTTGACTTTGGTGGATTCAGAGCTAAATATGGATTTTGCAAAAGCTCTTGCAACATATCTACAATAACTGTACCAGAAGCTGCTATTTCGCCATCTTTATCATAATCTCGATTAAACAAAACTTCCATTGCCCTATTTATCATCATATTACCTGGACCAGTGTCAAATGCATATATATCATTAATATTTGCATTTCTAGGAATAATTGTAGTATTAGCTATTCCACCAATATTATGTAGAGCACGTGATTTATTTTTATCACTATAAAGAATATAGTCCACATAAGGTACCAAAGGGGCTCCATCTCCTCCAGCTGCAATATCTCCGGCTCTAAAATTTGACACAACTGTTGTTCGACATTCATAAGCTATCGTCGCAGCATCACCCAACTGTAATGATGATTTAATAAAACCATCTTCATTTTTTGCTTGGTGATATATAGTCTGCCCATGACTAGCTATGAATTCGATATCTTCTAATTTTAGGTTATTCACAGCTACTAATTTCTTTACAGCATTAGCATATTCAATTCCAAGCTTAAAATTAAGACTACATAATAGCTGAGCATTACTTCTTGTTAAATCTAAAGACTGCTTAATATCGTTTAATAAATCTTCTGAATATGAACATGTTTCAAAACTAACTAACTTAAGATCTGTGTCTAATCCATATCCTCGAACCTTACATAAAGCCACATCAATTCCATCTAACGAAGTTCCAGACATAATTCCAATACAGTATTTATACTCACCCATCTCTGCTATCCCAATAGTAAAATCTTAATTTTATTATATCCTACTAGCTAATTCACAAACACTGATTATTTCAATTTTTAAAGTCCCATTACTTTTTAGAATTACTCTCTCTTAGACTTGTTAACATATATAACTTTGTTTATCCTAAAGTTAGAAACAATTTTTTGTTAATCATATGAAATACTTTCAGCTCAAGCTTTCGCTATTTCTCATTTTCTTTATTAGCGCTATTTTACTTAATAGCGTTGGTATTGTGATTCTACAATCGGTCACTCATTATCAGGTCACAGAAGTTCAAGCAAGTATTCTTGAGGCATGCAAAGATCTTACTATAGCAATAGTTTCATTTGCTATTTGTTCATTTATTCCAAGATTTGGTTATAAGAATGCCATGCTTTTAGGACTAGCAATTATTGCTACAGGATGTATTACCATGGCAAGCCTAGATAGTTTCTTTACAGCTAAACTACTATTTGTTTTAATAGGCGTAGCTTTTGCTCTTATCAAAGTATCTGTATATTCAACTGTTGGATTAATTACCAATGACTCAAAAGCACATGCTAGCTTAATGAGTCTATTAGAGGGTGTCTTTCAGGTTGGGGTTGTTTTATGCTTTTTTGTATTTAGCATATTTATTCACTTTGGTAACTGGCTTGGCACATACTGGTTATTAGCAGGCTTATGCTTAGTTGCATTTTTGCTACTTTTATTTACCAAACTTGATGAATCAGCAGTACAAACATCTAAAAATTCTAATTTTCTAGCAGATACTTTAAGTATGCTAAAACTCATAAAGCTACCAATTGTGATGTTATTTATAATTAGTGTATTTTTTTATGTATTTATCGAGCAAGGTGTACAATCTTGGCTTCCAACATTTAACACTAGAGTACTTCACCTTTCTACATCAACCAGTGTCTTTATGGCAAGTATTTTTGCTTTAAGCATAGCTGCTGGTAGAATCACTTTTGGCTTCATAATGAAAAAGATTGACTGGAAAGTAATTATTATCGTAGGCCTTATATGCTGTGGAATATTAATAGTATCAACCTTACAACTATCTAAACTAATAGACACTAATAAAACAGATTCTTATATGGCTATAGTTATAGCACTACTGTTTCCTATGATTGGTTTTTTCATGGCTCCAATATATCCAACATTATGCTCAAGTATTCTTAGTAGCCAACCTGAAAACTTACAAAGTGCTATGGCTGGTTTAATAATCATATTTTCCGCTTTAGGTGGTACTATTGGTTCGAGGATAATTAGTGAAATATTTGCACACTTTGGTGGTGTAACCGCATTTTACTGCGTACTTATACCTATAGCACTTTTAGTACTATTAATACCCCCTTATGCCAAACTTCATAGGAATAAATAATTATGTCTAATAAACAACAAGAACAAGTAATTCAATTATCAGGTGAACTTTTTGAAGCAGTTCAATTAAAACCATGTTTCAATGACTCAAAATACTTTGTTGATATGACTCCTAAAAGATCTTCTCAAGATATCTTTGATGATTACAAAAAGCTCAAAGACATTGTTGATTTTGATCTTGAAGCTTTTGTCGAGAATAACTTTTACCCTCCGATATCAGAAAAAACTTTTGATAATAGTAAAGAATTATCACTACAACAATACATAAAACAAATGTGGCATTTTTTACATCAATCATCAGATGAAAAAAACTCACTAAGTTCTCTTATAGCACTTCCAAAACCTTATATAATCCCCGGTGGAAGGTTTAGAGAGGTTTATTATTGGGACTGCTATTTTACTTGTGAAGGTTTACGAGTTGATGGCGAAATACAGATGATTAAAGATATTGCAGATAACTTTGCATATTTAATAGATACTGTTGGCTTTGTACCAAATGCAAATAGAAAATACTATCTAACTCGTTCGCAACCTCCTTTGTTTTATCTAATTATAAATATCCTATATCAAGAGCTAGGTATAGCAGCTATTGAAAAATATTTACCAACTTTAGAAAAAGAATATTCATTTTGGATGAATACGCAAAGAAATGTAAACGGTTTAAATAGATACTGGGATGAATCAGCTACTCCTAGACCAGAATCATATCGCGAGGATATTGAACATGCACAAAATATATCAAACAAGCTTGATTTCTATCGTAACATCCGTGCAGCTTGTGAATCTGGGTGGGATTTTTCTAGTCGTTGGTTTGCTAATACAAATGACTTTAGTACTATTCAAACAATAGATATTCTACCTATTGATTTAAATAGCTATCTATATGGATTAGAGAATCTACTAGGTAAATGGTTCACTGAAATTTCAGACCAAGAAAAAACGACTAAATATTTAGAGTTAGCTGAAAAAAGAAAAAAACTTATTCAAAATACTTTTTGGGATAATAAAAAAGATTTTTTTTATGATCTAAATACTAAGACAAATAAGGTTACCAGCATTACAAGCTTAGCAGGAGTGACACCACTATTCTTAAATATAGCTACTCAAGAACAAGCTCAAAAGGTTGCTAAGGTTATAGAAAATCAATTTTTAACAGCGCATGGACTTATTACAACAACTTTAAATACTTCTCAACAATGGGATTCTCCAAATGGCTGGGCACCATTACATTTTGAAGCTGTTATAGGTTTAAGAAATTATGGTTTTGACAAGCTTGCAGAAACCATTGCTAAAAGATTTGTAGATACAGTTAATCAGAAATTTAAAGAGACTGGAAAGATCCGTGAAAAATATGATGTAGTTGATCCCAAAGCAAATGCTGGTGGTGGAGAATATATAGTACAAGATGGCTTCGGTTGGACAAATGGCGTTGTCGCAAGCTTTATCAAAATGTATAAATTATAAATATACAGAATCTTAACATTCTTAAACCATTAAGAATACCAAGCTAAATTAATGTAACTAACTAAAAAAATTCTTGCTGAAAATATAGAAAAATTAGAAAGAAATATTATTTCACGATTGGATCAAGTTCACCACTTTCATAACGTTGGAACATTGTTTCAAGTGAAATTGGCTTAATTTTATTAGCCATACCAGCACTACCAAATGCTTCATATCTAGCCTGACAAATTTCAGACATTGCTGCTTTTGCTACTGCATTATATTTACGTGGATCGAATTCAGCAGGATTTTCTGCCATAAATCTTCTAATCGCTCCAGTAGCAGCCATACGTAAATCAGTATCAATATTTACCTTACGCACACCATATTTAATTGCTTCAACGATTTCCTCTACTGGCACGCCATAAGTCTCACCCATAGCACCACCATAAGTATTGATTACTTCTAACCAATCTTGAGGTACTGAAGATGAGCCATGCATTACTAAGTGAGTATCAGGAATTCTTGCATGAATTTCTTTTACTCTCTTGATAGATAATACATCACCTGTAGGTGGCTTAGTGAACTTATAAGCACCGTGAGAAGTACCTATAGCAATTGCTAAAGCATCAACTTTTGTTTTCTTAACGAAATCAGCAGCTTCTTCTGGATCTGTAAGCATTTGATCCATAGACAAAGTACCCTCAGCACCAACACCATCTTCTTCTCCTGCTTGTCCAGTTTCTAATGAACCAAGACATCCAAGCTCACCTTCAACTGATACACCACAAGCGTGAGCCATATCAGAAACAGTTTTTGTAACATTAACATTATACTCATAATCAGAAGGAGTTTTACCATCTGATTTTAATGAGCCATCCATCATTACAGATGAAAAACCTAATTGAATAGATCTTTGGCAAACAGATGGAGATGTACCATGATCTTGGTGCATACAAACTGGAATATGAGGATACTCTTCAATCGCTGCAAGAACTAAGTGTCTTATAAATGGAGCTCCTGCATACTTTCTTGCACCCGCAGAACCTTGTAGAATAACTGGTGAGTTAACTCTATCAGCAGCTTCCATAACAGCTCTTACTTGCTCAAGATTATTTACATTAAATGCTGGCAACCCATATCCATGCTCTGCAGCATGATCCAATAGTTGACGCAATGAAACTAAAGCCATGTTTATCTCCTTATCTTACTTGACCTGCAATTATTACTTTAATTTTATTTGTGCTTCCATGTACACCCATACTATCACCACTTGTTAAAACAAGAATGTCACCATCCTTGGCCAAGCCTCTGCTTTCCAACTCCATAGATGCAGATCTATTGACATACAGCTTAGACATTCTAGTAGAGTCAAAATATAGAGGAACAACTCCTCTGAACAATGTCATTGCTCCTAATGTTGTAGCATTACGTGATAGTGCATAAATAGGTAAATCAGAATTTATACGTGACATCCAGCGTGAAGTATTCCCACCCTCTGTCAATACAATTAAACCTTTTGCTCCAATGTCATTGGCTATTTTAACAGCAGCGACTGATACAGCATGATCCACTCTATCACAATCAGCAATTTTTTGCTTTTTAGTAATATGCGTATACTTACTTCTTTCTGCAGACTCACAAATTCTTGACATTGCAGAAATAGTTTCAACAGGATACTTACCAACAGCTGTTTCAGCTGATAACATCACTGCATCAGTACCATCAAATACAGCATTTGCTACATCAGATGCTTCAGCACGAGTAGGAGATGAATTCTCAATCATTGACTCCATCATTTGAGTAGCTGTGATAGAACCCTTCTCATTTCTTCTGGCTGTACTAATAATTAATTTCTGTACAGTAGGGACATTTTCATCGCCGATTTCAACAGCTAAATCACCACGAGCCACCATCACAAGATCAGAAGCGTCAACAATGCCTTTGAGGTTATCTTCTAATACGGCTTCTGCTCGCTCGATTTTAGCAACCATTGCGGGCTTCCAACCAGCCTCATTAACAAGCTGGCGAGCATATTCCATATCTTTGCCATCTCTAACAAATGAAACAGCTAAGAAATCCACCTGAAGCATAGCTGCTACTTTGATATCTTGCTTATCTTTATCTGTTAAAGCTGGTGCAGTAAGTCCACCGCCTTTTTTGTTGATCCCTTTGTTATTAGAAACTTTACCACCGATAACAACTTTTGTTACAGCTTTGTTACCTTTAACAGAATCAACTTCTAGAACAATTTTACCATCATCCACCAATAGTATATCGCCCTTCTTAACATCTTGAATGAGCTCTTTATAGTCAATACCAACTGTATTTTCATCACCATCTTCGATACCAAGATCTGCATCAAGTGTGAATTTTTGACCTTTCTTGATTATCACAGAACCATTCTTGAACTTCGATAGTCTTATTTTTGGACCTTGTAAGTCCGCTAAAATACCGACATAAGTATCTTGTTCTTTTGCAATTTGACGTATCAGATCAACTCTTTTACGATGATCTTCAGCAGATCCATGCGAAAAATTACATCTTACCGCATTAACACCTGCTTTAATCATCTCTGTCAACGCTTCTCTAGATTCACTAGCAGGACCAAGCGTAGCTAAAATTTTCGTTCTTCTCATATAAATAACCTACAGTTATATAGTTGCTTTCTCTTTCAATATTTCTACAGCAGGTAGTTTCTTACCTTCAAGAAACTCTAAAAATGCTCCACCAGCAGTTGATATATAAGACACATTTTCTTTAATATCAAATTTCTCAATCGCTGCAATAGTATCACCACCGCCTGCAACAGAGAAAGCATCTGATTCAGCTATCGCTAATGATAGAGCTTTTGTACCTTCTGCAAAATTATCAAATTCAAATACTCCTACAGGACCATTCCATAGAATAGTGTTAGCAGATTTTAAAAGCTCTGCAATATTTCTTTCAGACTTTGGACCTATATCTAGTATCATTTCATCATCAGCAACATCAGCAACATCTTTAACTACTGCAACAGCATTTTCGCTAAACTCTTTGGCAACTCTTACATCTACCGGTACAGGTATGTTTACACCAAACTCTTTCGCTTTTGCCAAGATATCTTTAGCTTCACCAACTAGATCTTCTTCATATAGTGAATTACCAATATTAAATCCTTCAGCTTTTATGAAAGTGTTTGCAATACCTCCACCAACAATAAGAATCTCAACCTTATCAAGAAGATTGTGTAAAACAGATAACTTTGTTGAAACTTTAGACCCACCAACTATAGCAGCCATTGGTTTCTTAGGAGCCTTCAAAGCTTTTTCTAGTGCTTTGATTTCATTAGCCAAAAGTAGACCGGCACACGCTACAGGCACATACTTAGCTACTCCATAAGTCGATGCTTGAGCTCTATGAGCTGTAGCAAATGCATCCATAACAAACACATCACCAAGACTTGCTATTTTTTTTGATAGCTCATCGTCAGACTTTTTCTCACCTTTATTGAAACGTACATTATCGCACATAACAATTTCACCAGCTTTAGCATCAACACCATTTAGCCAATCTTTAGCAAATCTAACTGGTTTATTGATGATTTGGGATAATGCTTCAGCAACAGGTTCAAGTGAAAACTGAGAGTCATACTCGCCTTCTGTAGGGCGACCAAGATGTGACATTAAAATCACTGCTCCACCTTGATCTAAAATATACTGAATAGTTGGAATAGCTGCCTCTATTCTGACTTTGCTTGCAACCTTGCCATCTTTGACAGGCACATTAAAGTCAACACGAACTAAGACTTTCTTGTTCTTAAGATCAACATCTTTTAATGTTAGAAAACTCATTTATACCACCTATAAGTGTTTACAGAGCTCCAAAGTACTCTACTACTCTTACCATTTGATTTGTATATGACATTTCATTATCATACCAAGATACAACTTTAACTAGAGACTTATCTCCAAGTAAAGTAACTTTAGTTTGAGTTGCATCAAATAATGATCCTTCAGAAATTCCTACGATATCACTAGATACCAACTCTTCTTCTGTATAACCAAAAGATTCATTAGCAGCGGCTTTCATAGCAGCATTTACATCTTCAGCTGTTACACTCTTAGACACTACAGCAACTAGTTCTGTTAATGACCCAGTAGGAACAGGAACACGCTGAGCAGCTCCATCTAGCTTACCTGCAAGTTCAGGAATTACCAAACCAATAGCTTTAGCAGCACCAGTTGAGTTAGGTACAATATTTACAGCTGCAGCTCTTGCACGACGGAAATCATTTTTAGCATGAGGCGCGTCTAAAGTATTTTGGTCACCAGTGTAAGCATGAATAGTTGTCATAAATCCACTTTCAATTGTTGCCAAATCATGAAGACCTTTAGCCATAGGTGCTAAACAGTTAGTTGTACAAGAAGCAGCTGAGATAATTTTCTCATCTGCAGTTAATATATCATGGTTAACACCAAAAACTACTGTTGGCAAATCATTACCAGCAGGAGCTGAGATAACTACTTTTTTAGCACCAGCATCAATATGAGCTTGTGATTTTGCTTTTGATACATAAAAACCTGTACATTCTAATACTAGGTCTACTTTCAATTCACCCCAAGGCAAATTAGCTGCATCTTTTTCAGCATATATTTTAATTTCTTTACCATCTACAACAATAGCATCATCTTTTGCAGTTGTAACAGCTGCTTTTGAAAATCTACCTTGAGCGGAATCATATTTTAATAAATGTGCTAACATTTTTGGATTTGTTAAATCATTGATCGCAACAATCTCTATACCAGCCTTGTCAAACATTTGACGAAAAGCTAAACGACCAATTCTACCGAAACCATTAATTGCAACTCTCATTTTAATCTCCTTAAGATATTATCTTTCGAAAGTTTATTACACATATTTAGCAACTATGTTGCTGATATTTTCTACAGTAAAACCGAAATGCTTAAATAAATCCTCAGCTGGCGCGGACTCACCGAAACTATAAATCCCTTTTACTTCACCACCAGCTTTAGGCATATACTTATACCATCCATCAGGCTGAGCCATCTCAACAAAAATCGCTGGAATATCATCTCTTATTACTGATTTTTTATACTCTTGAGTTTGAGTATCGAAAACGTCGACACATGGAATAGAAGCAACATTAACCTCCACCCCTTTGTCTTCATATTTTTTTGCTACTTTAATAGCTAACTCGACTTCTGAGCCAGTAGCTACAATAGTTAGTCTAGCATCGTTATTATTTCTGACTAAATATCCGCCTTTCACAATATTAGAAACTTGTTCTTTCGTCTGAACCACAGGCTCTAAACCTTGACGCGTTAGTACCATAACACTTGGAGTCTCATTAGACTTAACCGCTTCATTCCAAGCAACCATTGTTTCAATGGTATCTGCTGGTCTCCAAACATTTAAGTTTGGTATCAATCTTAAACTAGGAACGTGCTCAATAGGTTGATGAGTAGGACCATCTTCCCCTAACCCAATTGAATCATGTGACATCACATGCACAACAGGCTGTTTCATAAGAGCAGACATTCTAATAGCATTTCTAGAATAATCACTAAATACTAAGAATGTACCTCCGTATGGCTTTAAACCACCGTATAAACTTAGACCGTTCATAATAGCAGCCATACCAAACTCTCTCACCCCATAAGAAAGATAGTTAGCTCCTTTATCGGTATTGTTCAGCCAAATTGATCCACTCCAATTAGTGTTATTTGATCCTGTTAAATCTGCTGAACCGCCAAACATTTCTGGCATATTATTACACAACACTTCTAAAGCCATCTGAGATGCTTTACGCGTAGCCACTTTTACAGGATTCGCTAATTGTGAAGTAATATATTGATTAACTTCTTGCTCAAGATTTGCAGGCAACTGTTTTTTCAATACTCTATTAAATTCTTCAAACTTAGGATTACTCTTATATAAATCCAATTGTTTCTGCCAATTTGCCTCTAAAGCTTGACCTTTTTCTTTAGCATCCCAGAATTTGAATACATCATTAGGAATTTCAAAAGGAGCATAATTCCAATCAAGCTCTTTTGCAGCAGAGGTTCTTTCTTGCTCACTCAAAGGTGAGCCGTGTACAGAAGCGGTACCAGCCTTTTCTGGAGAGCCAAACCCAATAACCGTTTTACAGCAAACCAAAGTTGGCTTACTTTGTTCAGATTGTGCTTTAACTATAGCTTTTTCGATAGCTTCGAAATTATGACCATCTACATCCTCAATCACATTCCAGCCGTAGGCTTTGAATCTCTCAACTGTATTATCAGTAAACCAACCTTTTGTATCCCCATCTATAGAAATACTATTATCATCCCAAAATGCTATTAATTTATTTAGACCTAAGGTACCAGCTAACGAACACGCTTCATGAGATACACCTTCCATTAGACACCCATCGCCTAAAAATACATAAGTGTGATGATCTATTACTTTCAAGTCAGATGTATTGTATCTATCTGACAATAGTTTTTCACCTAGTGCCATACCAACAGCATTGGCCACACCTTGACCCAATGGTCCAGTTGTAGTCTCTACACCTGGCGCATAACCATATTCAGGATGACCTGGAGTTTTAGAATGAAGTTGCCTAAAATTTTTAATATCATCAATACTTAAATCATAACCACTAAGATGCAGTAAAGAATATAAAAGCATAGAACCATGACCATTTGAAAGTACAAATCTATCACGATTCGTCCAGCTTGGATTTTGAGGATTGTGTTTAAGAAACTTGGTCCACAAAACTGTAGCGATATCCGCCATACCCATTGGCATACCAGGATGTCCTGACTTGGCTTTAAGTGTTGCATCGATAGATAGAAATCTTATAGCATTTGAAAATTCTCTAGGGATAGATAAAGACATTATTACTTGATCCTTTTACTGTATTGTCAATTTAAAAAAATATAACTAGTAAGATGATACAGTAGAGACTTTCATAAAACAAGAAATGTATATAGAATAGTATAACAATACGACAATGAAAATATAATGTATGAAAGGCAAACATAGCCAGGTAAATTATGGCATATATGCAAAGCAAAAAAGAGACTTAGAAAATATCAATATTGCTGTAGAAAATTTAAACAACATTTCTAAACTTATAGCTAATACAACACACATATTTAACTGCTCATTCTCTTTTTTTGAAGAAAAAAATCATGCGTGCATTAAATATCACATAGACGGTTCACTTAAACTAATTTGCCAAGAATCACTCGAGCAATTTGACTACCCTATCTCTGTGTCAAACAGCATAATAATCACTGAGGATGATAGGCTCGTACAAGACAGCTTACATGAACCATTCATCTGTGAAAGCGCAATAATAGATTTACAAGATATTATCAAAGAAGAAATACTTTTAGAACTACCCATGGCGCCAAAAAAAGACTCTAGCTCTTGTAAAAAGACAAAAAAACATTCATACTATAGCGAGCAAGAAATTGTTACCGAAGAAAAAGTGAATCCTTTTGAGGTTCTCAAAAAGCTTAAGTAACACAGAATTTAGAATTTAAAATTAAATAAAAGAGGTTATCTAAAAATGGCTGTACAACAAAACAAAAAGAGCAGATCAAAAAGAGACATGAGAAGGTCTCACGATTCTTTAACAACTCCAACTCTATCTACTGATAAGTCTACAGGTGAGCTGCATTTAAGACATCACGTTTCGCCAAATGGCTTTTATAAAGGTAAAAAAGTAGTAGATACAAAATCTGAAGACTAATATCATTCCAGTCAACCTTTAGAATCATCTCACACTATTACTTATGCCTTGGTTAGTGAGTATTTAGAAATATATCAATTAGCGACATAGGAAGTTTTATTTATTATGGGTTACAAAATATCTATAGATGCAATGGGTGGAGATAATGGTCTAAACACCACTATCCCAGCAGCTCTTGAAGCAGTTAAGAAAGACTCTAACTTACAAATAGTATTAGTCGGAGACCACCATAAGGTGAAAAGAGCTTTAGACAGATATTCAAAAGTCAAAAAAATAAAACTGCCAGTTTTACAAAGAATTGCCATTCATCATGCTAGCGAAACTGTCGGTATGGATGAGTCTCCATCAATTGCCGTAAGAAAGAAAAAAGATTCTTCAATGCGTGTAGCAATAAACCTTGTTAAAGATGGTACAGTGGATGCATGTGTGAGTGCTGGTAATACAGGCGCATTAATGGCAACCTCCAAATTTGTCTTAAAAACTGTGAACGGTGTAGATCGCCCTGCTATAGTATATGCACTTCCAGCATTTAATAGAGAGACCAAACAGCTCAGCAAAACTTATATGTTAGACTTAGGTGCGAACGTGGTTTGCTCTTCTGAACAGCTTTTCCAATTCGCAATCATGGGCTCAATACTTGCTGCCAGCTCAAAAGGCTTAGCTGAACCCAGAGTATCTCTGCTAAATATTGGTGAAGAAGAGATGAAAGGCTTAGATAACATCAAAAACGCTTCAAAACTTTTACAGAGTTGTGATTTTATCAATTATCAAGGATATATTGAAGGAAAACATATTTTTGATGATAGTACAGATGTAATTGTATGTGATGGCTTTGTCGGCAATGTTTCCCTTAAAACAATGGAAGGTAGCTTAAGACTTATAGAATCATTAATTAAAAAATCGATTACAGAAACATCGCTACTTATGAAAATACCTGTAATCATGTCTCTACCTTTATTCAAAAAGATGAAAAAAGGAATGAACCTAGATAGTTTTAATGGCGCATCATTATTAGGTTTAACGGGTATTGTCGTTAAAAGTCATGGTAGTGCAAGTGCCAATGCATTTGAAACTGCTATTTATGAAGCAATCAAAGAAATCAAACACAATATACCAAAAACAATTCAAGAATCATTAGAAAAAGTTCTTTAATCACATTCAATCATGATACAATATTTCAAGATAGTAGGCTTTCTTTGGATTGCTTACAATAATAGTTTTTGTTACTAATCTAACTAAATAGGTATGACTATATAATGTTTTCGCAAATACTTGGTACAGGAAGTTACTTACCTGAAAAAATCTTAACCAATGAAGATATAAGTAAATTTGTTGATACTTCGGACGAATGGATTAAACAAAGAGTTGGTATAGAGAGACGCCATTGTGCAAATGAAAAAGAAACTACAAGTTTCATGGCAACTAAAGCTGCTGAAAAAGCCTTAGAGTCTGCTGAGATTAATGCTAATGACATCGATATGATAATAGTAGCAACTAGCACACCAGATTTTATTATGCCATCGACAGCATCAATGGTACACCAAAACTTAAAGATTGATCATTTTAACGTTAGATGTTTCGATATATCTGCAGCTTGCAGCGGGTTTGTATACGCTCTTGACATAGCAAAACAATATGTAGAAACAGGAACATCAAAAAACATCCTAGTAATTGGCGCTGAGAAAATGACTCGAGTTCTTGACTGGAGTGACCGCTCTACCTGTGTACTTTTTGGTGATGGTGCTGGTGCTGTTGTTATCTCAACCAGTCATGAGAAGAAGATTTTATCATCTTTACTTTATACTGATGGTTCATGTCTAGATATGCTAAATGTGCCTAACAACCTTCCAACATCGAGGGGAGAAGCAATAAACATAGATCCATACTTAATCATGGAAGGAAATAAAGTTTTTAAATTTGCTGTTTCAAGACTTTCATCTCTTGCTGATGATTTAATCAAAGAAGCAGGGATACAGTCTAATGAAATTGACTGGTTAGTACCACATCAAGCAAACTATAGAATATTAAATTCAACTGCTAAGAAAATAGATATGCCTATGTCAAAAGTAGTTACAACACTTCAAGATCATGGTAATACATCGGCAGCCTCAATACCTTTAGCACTAGACCATGCAGTCAGAACAAACCAAATTAAACCTGGCGAGACAATCATCTCAGAAGCATTTGGAGCTGGATTTGTCTGGGGTGGATTTATTGCAAAAATTTAATCTTTTTTTGAAAGTTACTTCAATATCATAAAGGAGAATTATTATGTCAAAAATAGCTGTGGTTTTCCCAGGTCAAGGCTCACAAAAACTAGGGATGCTTCAAGATTATTATGAAAAATTTGAAACGTTCAGAAGCATTATTGACGAAGCTAAAACACATTTAGGCTACGATCTATGGAATATCATCCAAAATGATGAGTCAACACTAAACAAAACTGAGTTTACTCAGCCAGCATTACTAGCTACAAGTTATGCTATATACAAAGTATTGAAAGAGCAAAATCCAGAACTCAAAGTAGAATATTTTGCTGGACACAGCCTAGGAGAGTACACTGCCCTTCTAGCAGCTGAATGTATCTCATATAAAGATGCCCTGCAGCTAGTATCAACTCGCGGAAAATTAATGCAAAATGCAGTAACTGATAAAGAATGTGCGATGAGTGCAGTCCTAGGGCTATCAAATGAAGATGTTATAAGTAGCTGTGAAGAAGCTGCTGATGCTGGAGTTGTTGAAGCAGCTAATTTCAACTCAACTGGTCAGGTCGTAATATCTGGTGAAAAAGCTGCTGTTGAAAAAGCGAATATAATTGCAAAAGAAAAAGGTGCTAAAAGAGCACAAATTCTTGCTGTAAGCGTACCATCACACTGCTCACTTATGAAAAATGCTGCTGATAAGTTTGAGTCAGAGCTTGACAATGTAGAATTTAAAGAACCCACTACTGCTATAGTACAAAACTATGATGCAAAATCACATGCAACTCCAACAGAGATAAAATCAGCCGTTGTTAAACAACTCTACAAGCCTGTACTTTGGACTCAATCAATAGAAGAGTTAGTTAAACTTGGCGTTACTGAAGTTATTGAATGCGGACCTAATAAAGTCTTGTCAGGACTAATAAAAAGAATCGATAAGTCATTAACTATCAAAGACACTAATAATGTTGATAGTTTAGAAAATATTTAAAAGGAGATTAACAATGTCTTTAAATGGTAAGATTGCTCTAGTTACAGGAGCTAGTAGAGGTATTGGTTTTGAAGTTGCTCAAGCACTAGCGACTAGAGGAGCTATGGTAATAGGCACAGCCACTAGCCAAGGCTCTGCAGAAAAGTTTGAAAATGAAATGAAAAACAAGGGTTTTCAAGCTAGAGGCCTAGTTTTAAATATCTCTGATATTGAGAGCATCAAAAACTTCTTTGCTGAAGTAAAAGCTGAAAAACTAGTTATAGATATACTAGTTAATAATGCAGGTATAACTAGAGATAATCTAATGATGAGAATGTCAGAGGATGAGTGGGAAGCAGTAATCAACACAAATTTAAGCTCAATTTTCCGCATGTCAAAAGAATGCGTCCGAGGCATGATGAAAAAAAGATGGGGTAGAATCATCTCAATTGGCTCTGTAGTAGGCTCAGCTGGTAACCCCGGACAAACAAACTATTGTGCTGCTAAAGCAGGTGTTATTGGTTTTTCAAAGTCATTAGCTTATGAAGTTGCTACACGCAATATCACAGTAAACGTTGTTGCACCTGGCTTTATCGCAACTGATATGACAGATAAGCTAACAGATGAACAAAAATCATTCATTTCAACTAAAATACCATCAGGTCAAATGGGTGAACCAAAAGATATCGCAACAACTGTTGCTTTCTTAGCTTCTGATGATGCAAAATACATAACAGGACAAACTATCCACGTAAATGGTGGAATGTATATGGCTTAAATTTTGCAAAGTTATTGCAAAACTGATTAAAAAATAATATCATTGGATTTGAATAGTAATTTTAATTTTTTCAAAACAAAAATAAGAAGGAAAAAAACATGAGCGCAAATGAAGTATATGCTAAAGTAAACTCTATTATCGTTGAGCAACTAGGTGTTAAAGAAGAAGATCTTAAACCAGAAGCTTCTTTCATCGATGACTTAGGTGCTGACTCTTTAGATACAGTTGAACTTGTAATGGCTCTAGAAGAAGAATTCGATACTGAAATTCCAGATGAAGATGCTGAGAAAATCAGAACTGTTAAAGATGTTTACGATTATATCGATTCTAAAGTAAACTAATCAAAATTAATCTCCAAGTCCGTACGATATATTCGTACTTTTTTCTAAATGAATATAAACAGGTTAATTTAAATTATGAAATCTAATCGTAGAGTAGTTGTTACTGGCCTTGGTATGGTAACACCTTTAGGAAATGATGTCCCTACAACTTGGGCTAATATTTTGGCTGGTAAGAGTGGTGTAGAAACATTAACTGGTTTCGATACACCTGCTCCAGATATTAGCGAATTTAAAGTTAGGTTTGCAGCAAGGATTAAGAACTTTGATGTAAATGCACTTGTAGGCAAGAAAGATGCCAAAAGAGTAGATCCTTTCTGCTACTATGGTATTGCTGCTGCTAATGAAGCTTTAAAAGATGCTGGTATTGATAAGGTATCTGAAGAAGATTCATATAAGTTTGGTGTTTGTGTCAGTTCTGGTATTGGTGGTATCGAAACATTAGAGACTACTAAATCTGTAATAGATACAAAAGGACCTTCTAAAATATCACCATTCTGTATTCCATCGTCTATTGTTAATATGCTATCTGGTATTATTTCAATAAACCATGGTTTACGTGGACCTAATGTTCCTATAGTTACAGCTTGTACAACTGGTACTCATAACATCGGTATGGCTGCAAGATTAATTGCTAGCGGTGATGCAGATGCTATGCTTGCTGGTGGTTCTGAGAAGGCTAGTAACGCTATAGGCATGGGTGGATTCGCTGCAGCTAGAGCATTATCAACTCGTAATGATGACCCTCAAGGTGCTTCTAGACCTTGGGATAGAGATAGAGATGGTTTTGTTCTAGGTGATGGTGCTGGTGTTGTTGTACTCGAAGAGTATGAAAAGGCTAAAGCACGTGGAGCTAAGATATATGCTGAAGTACTTGGCTTTGGTATGTCTGCTGATGGCTATCACATGACTATGCCATATGCTCCAGGACAAGAGAGATGTATACAAAACGCTTTGGCAGATGCTGGTCTTGAAAATGATCCTGATGCTATTGACTATGTAAATGCTCATGGCACCTCTACTCCTCTAGGAGACGTACAAGAATCTCAAGTTGCAGAAAAAATAATTGGTCAGTATAGAAAAGATCTTGTAATGAGCTCTACGAAGTCTATGACTGGGCACTTGTTAGGTGCTGCTGGTGCAATTGAATCGATATTCAGTGTACTATCGATAAAAGATCAAGTAGCTCCTCCTACAATTAACCTTCAGAACCTAGACGATGGTTGTAATTTAGATTATGCTGCTAATGCTGCTAAGAAAATGAAGATTGATTATGTACTTAATAACTCTTTTGGGTTCGGTGGTACAAATGGATCAGTCATTTTCAAAAAAGTTTAATTTAGAAGTCTCTGATTTCATATTATCATAAAGCCACATTTGTGGCTTTTTTTATTTATAAGGAAAATATCATGCAAATCCATATTATAGATTTGAAATATATCGTTAACGAAGATCAGGTAGCAAATATTAGGCCTCAACATAGAGAGTTTTTAGATATTGGATATGACAAAGGCATCTTTCTAGCTTCAGGACCCAAATCAGATAAGACTGGAGGTGTTATACTAGCTAAAGACAGTATTGAGGAAATTAAAAAATTTATCAGAAATGATCCTTTTTATGTTAATAAAATCGCCGAGTATAACTTTAGTACTTTTGATGCTGTCAAGCATATAAAAGAATTAGCTAAGCAATAAAAGTACCATACATCATTTCCCTCTTTTTACCGAACCCTGTATCTTTCTTAACTTCAAAACCATATTTCTGAAGTAATTTTCTAATTTTTGATGCTGATGTAAAAGTTGCAAAGCTAGTTTGTTTTTTAGAGACTTTTGCCATATCTACAAAAAATGATTCATCCCAAATACTACTATTTTTTGCAGGTGAAAATCCATCAAGAAACCAGGCATCTATTGTATCTAAATCATAAGTACCAATGTATTTTGCGTCATCAATAATCAATTTTAGAATTATATTATTAAATTTATGTATATTTAAGCCAGGTTTGGGGTCATAAGTATTCAAAAGTTTTTCATGCCCTGCTATACAATTTAGTGCTATAAATATCTCTTTTAAATCACCTCGTGAAATAGGATATTTCTCAAATGAGATATATTCTAATTTAGCATTATTGGGAGCTAAGTTTTCCCAGAGATTCATAGTTAGAATAAAATTTAATCCACTACCAAAACCTGTTTCACAGATTCTAAAGACTTGATGATTCGTTAAATTCTTAAATCTATTCTCTAAATGATTATGCTCTAAATAGTTATATGTACTTTCACCAATGCCTGATGTACTAGAGAAATAAAAATCATCAAACAATTCTGATTTTGGAGTGTCATCTTGCCATATTATTTTTGTATACATATTCTTAATTACTTTTAAATAAAGTCTGCTATCAATTAACAAGACTCCTATCTTGCTAAAAGCAACCACTTGTGCAAAAATAACCATTCTATATCTTCACAATATAAAATCAACATGGAAAGTGGAATAAATAATTCATCATCATTCAAGAATAAACTACTAATAACTTTTATATGTTACCTTTGTTACTTTTATACTGCCAATGTCGTTCTAGTAACAGGGGCTGTCATGAAACCCCTATCTGAATATTTTAATAATAGTAATATTGGCTTTGCATTCACATTTATCAACGTAGCAATGTGGTTTGCTATATTGATTATTGGTATTTTGATGAATAGATTCTCAATAAAACTATTATTAATAGCAGCTGTGGCTATTGGTGTAGTTTCATCACTAGTTACTGCTATTACTCCATCAATGTTTACTCTTAAGGTGTTGCTAACTTGTGTGGGTATAACAGGTGGACTATTTATGGCAATAGCAAGCTACATGATTGTACATATCTATAACGATCATAAAATTAGAGCAATGAATGTTATTTTTACAGATTTCTTCTTTAGTTTTGGTGGAGCTCTGATTCCAATTTTTGCAGCCTACCTGATCACACAAAACTTTCAATGGTATACCATTTATTCAATACTACAAATAACTGCTGTTATAATTTTGCTTCTAGTTATCTTTTCTGATTTCACAATACTAAACAGACATAAGACTGAAAGCGATGTTAAAACAAACCTAAGCTTTTCATCATGGAGTTTAAGTTTATACTGTATAGCTTTTGCTGCATTCTTGTTTCTACTAGCTCAATTAACTATGACTAGCTATGCTCAATCTTATTTCCAAGAAATATTAGGGTGGGGTACGATTGACGCAAACAAACCTCTTTCATATTTCTGGACAGCTCAATGTGTCGGATTGTTTATAAGCCCACTTATAACAAGATTTGTACCTTTAAGATATATTCTACCAACATTTATGCTAGTTGGATTGGTAGCATTATCATGCATATTATATATCCCTGATATGAGCACAGTAATAAAAGCGGCTATAATATTTGGTTTATTTAATTGTTATATATATGCTGGTTTACTTGCTTATGGAACTTTCCAAATGGAAAATGCTCCTCCAACACTTATTACAACAATTCTTTTATTTGGTACAACAGGTACAGCTCTATCTACAACTACAGGCGCCTTTATAAACAAATATTTTGGACTTACTAGTGTGATGCATGCTGTAGTGATCTTTTATATAATATCTTTCATACTTGTAATCCTTGCTGTTTTATTCTCAAAAGAACAAAAAAATGCCTAAATGCAACTGCATTAAATATAAGTTTTTCTAATAAAAGATATAAATACTTTTAGTTATAAAATGGTAATCTGATAGTGTATATTTATACAAAATTTATTTTTAAAGTAACGATAGAGAACCATGAAAAAACATTTTACTCAACCAATTATCCTAGGCGTGCTATTAGTAGCATTTCTTGCTAGCATAGCTTATTTTATAGCGAAAATTCCTGCAATTGAAGACCTTGGAATTAGCCCACTAATTATAGGGATTGTACTAGGTATGGCCCTAACTCACACACCTGCAAGTAAGATTATTCACAAATGGAAGGAAGGTATTGTATTTAGTGCAAAAAAAATCCTTAGATTTGCAATAGTCTTTTATGGTTTTAACCTAACTTTTCAATTAATTGCTTCTGTTGGTTTAGCGGGTCTTTCAGTATCAATAATTATGTTGGTTTCAACTTTGGTTATAGGTATTGTGTTAGGTACTAAGATATTTGGATTAGATAGAGATAGCTCTATTCTAGTAGCTGCCGGTAGTGCTGTATGTGGTGCTGCTGCTGTATTAGCTACTGAAGGGACTTTAAAATCAGAACCATATAAAGCAGCTATGGCTGTAGGTACAGTTGTATTATTCGGGACTACAGCAATGTTCTTATACCCTATCCTAATGAAAGCTGGTCTTTTAGGTCATATGACTGATGCTCAGTACGGTATTTTTGCAGGTGGTTCAATACATGAAGTAGCTCAAGTAGTAGCTGCCGGTAGTGCTGTAAGTGCTCATGCTGAAGAAGTTGCCGTAACGGTTAAAATGATTCGTGTGATGATGTTAGCTCCTATGCTAATCGTGATAGGTATATGGATAGCTAAGTCTGCAGCAACTGTGAGTGGGATTAGTGGTTCAAAACCTAAAAAAGGATCAATCAAGAAAATCATTCCTTGGTTTGCTATTGGTTTTATAATAATTGCAGGATTCAACTCTTTAGACTTACTACCAGTAACAGCAGTTAGTAGTATAAGAGTAGCTGACCAGTTTTTATTAGCTATGGCGATGACTGCTTTAGGACTTGAAACTCATGTATCTAAATTTATCCAAGCCGGAATGAAACCTTTAGTATTAGCGTTAATATTATTCGCATGGTTATTTTTTGGCGGCATAGCAATCACTTATGGTATTACTAGTATAATATAGCCTCTTATTTGACCAAAGCTATCCTATTTTGAAGCTAAATAATGTATCATATCTAAAAATAATAATCTGATAATTTTCACAAACAATGAAACCTATTCTTAATGCTGTAACAACTATTGCTAGAAAAGCAGGTAAAATTATTCTACAAGCTCAAAATGATCCTAGTACTATCCAAATTTCTCAAAAATCTGATAATACAACCGTCTCAAATATTGATGTAGCCGTAGAAAATTTTATCATCGATAATATCAAAAAATCTGGATTTAATGACTATTTCATAACTGAAGAAAGTGGTGAGTTTGGTAATAAAGACAGCCGCTTCACATGGATTATAGATCCTATTGATGGTACTAATAACTTTGTCCATGGTTTACCACACTGCTGTATCTCAATAGCTGCTAAAAAAGATGGAAATATTGTCTTAGGTGTTATTTATAATCCATTCTTAGATTTAATGTTTTGTGCTTATAAAGGACAAGGCGCTCTACTTAATGGCAAAAAAATTAGAGTTGCTCAAAGTCAAGACTTGGAGAAGGCTTTGATTTCAGCATCTCTAAAATATTCACGTAGAATATTCAAAGATACTTATGTTGCTGAACTTATCAAACTTCAACAAGTGATTTCTGGCTATAGATATTCTGGAAGTATAGCTATGGACATGGCTTACTTAGCGGCTGGTTATATCGATGGATTATGGGCTTGTGGTAGTGTCAAAATATGGGATTTAGCAGCTGGATATATAATCATGAAAGAAGCTGGTGCTATAGTTACTGATATTCATGGTACTAGCAATCTTGAATCTGGTCTAATCGTAGCAGGTAATAAAAAAGTCCAACCTAAGCTTATCAAAATTTTAGCAAAACATATCAAATAATGAATACCCGTGCTATTGCAGCTAAGTCAATTTTAGATATCATTGATAACAAATACTCTCTGTTAACTATAGAACATAAACTTATTGAATATAATTTATCAGATAAAGATAAATCGTTCGTAAAACTATTATGTTATGAATTCTTTAGAAATTATTATTCTTTAGAGAATGTAGCTAGTTTATATTTAGCTGAAAAAACTAAGCTAAAAGCTAAAATATTAGTAATGTTGGGTATCCTACAGATTTTTGAGATCAATCAACCTCATTATGCTAGCATTAATGAAACCGTAGCAGCTTGTAGAAATTTAAAGATACTATGGGCAAAAAAACTTGTTAATGGCGTACTAAGACAAGTAGTTCGTGATTTAGAGGATATTACGCCGAATTACACAGAGCATAAAAACCATGATCTTGCGCCATGGCTTAATGATATGCTTAAAAAACAATACCCTATTGATTATCAAAAGATTGCTAAAGCTGTAAACTCAAAAGCAGATATGTTTGTTCGCCTGAACGAAGCAAAAGATCCTCAATATGTTATTGATTATTTTGATAAAAACAATATTAGCTATTCAAAAACTGAGCTAAAGAACTGCATCAAATTAGATAAAGCGATTGATGTTAAAAATAATACTCTTTTTCAACAAGGTTATTTTAGTGTTCAAGATATATCCGCCCAGTATATGGGACATATTATTAATGTCCAAAATAATGATATTATTTTGGATGCTTGTGCTGCTCCCGGTGGCAAAACAACTCATATCCTAGAATTAGCTCCACAAGCTAAAATTACAGCTATAGATATTATTGATAAACGCCTAGAATTACTTAAAGAAAATATAACAAGAATAGCTAAAGATAATCATGTAAATGTAATCAAGCATGATCTGACACAACCTCTAGCCGGACAGTATAACAAAATCATCCTAGATGCCCCATGTTCTGCTCTTGGCACACTTAAGAGAAATCCTGATATCAAAATATTACGAAAGCCCCAAGATATAAAATCTATACAAACACTCCAAGCTCAAATACTTGATAATCTATGGTGTAATAATCTGCTGACTGATGGCTATCTGCTATATATTACATGCTCAATATTACAACAAGAAAATCAATTACAAATAAAGAATTTCCTATCAAAACATCAAGATGCTGAGATTGTAGAAATTAAAATTCTAGAAAATTATAAAACTGATTATGGTTATCAGATATTACCTACAGAAGATAAAGGTGACGGATTTTATTATTGTTTGATTAAGAAGATTTCTTCTTAGCTGCAATTCTCTCAGCTCCTTCCTTTGGAGATATAGATAATTTTAGTCTATTCAGTTTATATCTATTATCAAAGAAAATATCATCTATTCTATCATCAATAATAAATCCTAATGCTGTATAAAATGCTAGAGAGTGCATATCAGAACAATAGACATAAGCAGTATCTATATCATGATTCTCAAATAAGTACTTAACCATTGCTTCACCAAGACCTTTACCAAAAAAACTTGGTAGTACAGGAGAAAATAGTAACTCCTTATCTCTGATGCATGCAAAACCGACGTTTTCATCATCTACAACTTGAACAAAACACTTGGTTTCTGGTGTATTTAAATATTTTTCTTCTAAAATTTCTACTTCTTTATTTATCTCACTTGTTGTAAGAAATTGACAAGTTGTAGATATGCATTCTTTCCATATATATAGCATATCTTTGAAGTCTTTAGATGTCGCTTTTCTTATTTTCATAGTAATCCTTAGGCTATTTTATAAGTGATTCAATAAAAAGTATCTCACAACCTAACTTGTATATCAAAATATAAAGTTACGCTGTTATTAAATACTACCTAAAAAAAATCGATGAGTAAACTTTTTATCTAATGATAAATTATTAGGATGTGAACCAGGTTCTCCTTGAGGGACTTTTAAACCATGCTCACCATAAAAATCTATCCAATATTTCGATACTTCAATATCGTTAAGTGCTATATAGTTAAGGGTATGCTGAGCAAAATATTTATCCCCACACACACTGTTAAAAGCTAAATGAATTAACTCTGAACAATAGAGCTTGCCTTTTATATTCGGTAAAAATAAATCATTATAAGCAAAGCCCATAAATTCACTAGCATTATTAACTACTTCTTGTAAAAACTCCTCACTCTCAGATACGCGAGCTACTAGAGTTTTTTTATTTGAATATTTAGATAATTTAGCTTGTATAACTCCCGCGACAGGAATAGCTTCTATAATATCTCCATTGCCTATATATAAAGCACAATGATAGTAGCTATAGCCACTAAATCCAGTAGATAAACTAGAGATATTCTTCTCTGCATTATCTACTATAAAAATCACATCGCCTTTCTTGAACACTTCGCTATAACTCCATAAAGAGAATAGGAAAAGGATTTCCTTGATGATCAAGCTCTGAGCGCGCTTTTATCTGAAAACCATGCTTTTGATAAAATCTTAGAGCTCTTGGATTTTGTTCATTTACCTCAACTTTAGTACACTTTTTATTTTCTAAAGCATATTTAAGTAAAATTCGCCCGACTGTTTTACCAAAGTAATTTGGAGAAATAAATAACATTTGAATAGTAACATCAGAAGTTCCAACAAAACCAATAACCTTATCTAAATCTTTTAAAACATATATTTCTATACTATTTATATAGAAAACCTCATTTCTTATTAAGCCTCTTAACTTTACTATATCTTCTTCTGCTAAAAAACCATGAGTTGCCCTAACAGAACTCTCCCATACCTCTATCATTTGATCAAAATCAGCTTCAATAGCTTTTGAGATAATCATCTATATTAAACCTGCTAACCCTTCTTCTAAAATAACTTCAACACCTAATTGTTGTGCTTTGGTAAGCTTACTTCCAGCATTATCACCACAAATAACCATATCCGTTTTTTTAGAGACACTTGAGGTAACTTTTGCACCCATTGATTTAAGAAGTTGTGTCAATTCTGTACGGTTATAGTTTTCAAAAGTTCCTGTAATCACAATTGTTTTATTTGTAAAACTCTCATTATGTGCTTGCTCAATTTTTTCTGGATTTTGGATGTTAATAGAATTGCCTAGTAATTCATCAACAATTTGTATATTTAGGGAATCTTGCCAGAATGAAACAATATTTTTAGCAATAATTTCACCAATATCATTAATCTCTATTAATTGCTCAAATTTAGCTTCACGGAAACTATCTAAACTACCAAAATGATTGGCTAAAGCTTCTGATGATACCTCACCAACATCTTTAATCCCTATTGCAAAAATAAATCTTGCTAAACTTGGCTCTTTACTTTTTGTGATAGAATCTAAAACATTTTGCGATGATTTAGTACCCATTCTTTCTAAGCCTGTCAATTGCTCAAAATTGAGCTTATAAATATCCGCTGGGTACTTGATCAAATCTGCAGCAACAAGTTGCTCAATTAGTTTAGCTCCAAGCTTATCAATATCCATTGCTTTACGAGAGACAAAGTGCTTCAAGCGCTCAGTAGTTTGAGCCTGACAATGCCACCCTCCTGTACAACGATATATAGCCTGATCGTTGATATTCTCAATTGCTGAATCACAAACTGGACAATTTGTTGGCATCTCAACCATCTGTGCATCAGGCCTACGATATTGTGGTAAGCTTTTGACCACTTCTGGAATTACATCCCCAGCTCTACGTACGATGACTCTATCACCGACTCGGATATCTTTGCGTTTAATTTCATTGATATTATGCAAAGTTGCATTTGAAACTATTACACCACCAACTGCAACTGACTTAAGTCTTGCAACTGGGGTAATTGCTCCTGTTCTACCAACTTGGAATTCTACATTTAGAACTTCTGACTCTACCTCTTCAGCTGGAAACTTATATGCTATAGCCCACTTAGGTCCTCTAGCAGTGTAGCCGATAGTATCTTGTAATTTAATATTATTAACCTTAAAAACTAAACCATCAATATCATAAGCTAAATCTGCACGCTGATGACTCATCTTATGGTGATACACTTCAACTTCTGAGAAGTTTTTTGCCAAAAACATATTATCACTGATAGTAAAGCCAAAGCTTTGTAATAAGTTCATAAGCTCAAATTGAGTTTCAGGATGTACAAAGTCTTTAGAAAAGTAGCCAATACCATAGCTATAAAGCTTAAGTGGTCTCTTTGCTACAACTTTTGAGTCAAGCATACGAATACTTCCAGCTGCTGCATTACGCGGATTTGCAAAAGTTTTATTCTCATGTGTTTGCATATACTCATTAAGAGATAGAAAACTTTGCTTATCTAAGATAATCTCACCACGAACTTCTAGTTCCTCTGGAGGATTTGAAGTATTTAGTTTAAGTGGGACATTACGGATGGTTTTGACATTTTCGGATACTTTTTCACCCTGAATACCATCACCACGCGTAACAGCATAATCAAACTTACCATTTTTATAAAAGATACTAATAGCCAAGCCATCCATTTTAGGTTCACATTCAAGCTCAATGTCATACTCTATTTTGTCATAAAAATCACGCAACTCCTCTAGACTAAAAACATTTGCCAGAGATGTCATTTTCTTCTTATGCTTGATAGTCTCAAATCCTGCTAAAACATCACCTCCAACGCGATCTAATACTGAGTTTGATGGCTTAAGCTCCGGATTATCATCAACTAAATCTTGTAATAATCGGAATAACTTATCGTAGTCTGAGTCAGTAATAACTGGCTTATCTATAGTATGATACAAATAGCTTTGTTCGCCTAGATACTCTGCAAGATCATCAATATATGATTTTAATTGTGCTTTAGTTAAAGTTTTATAGTCTATAGAGATAAAATCACTCGGAGTCATTACAAGAAAAGTTTTTCATAATTTTTTATAGTGATTATTTTATACTAATTTAGTAGCTTTTGCATAAGAGAAAGAGCTATAGATTTGTGAGCTTTCTTATTTAATTAACTTAGGTAAATATAATAATAATGCTATTAAAAGATTGTATGATTTTTTGCAATATGTTATAAATCTGCATTACAAAAATAAGACTGTATACAATTTTGTAACGGTACTTATGATTTGTAAACAATATTGACCTTTTAAAAAGGCAATAATCACAGTTTTAGTTTAATTAAAAAATGGACTTGATTTATGCAACAGGTACCTAGATATGTCATTGTCGGCAACGGCAATGTAGCGGCACATATGTGCTATTATTTTGAATACTTAAACCTAGATTTCAGACAATGGTCTCGAAATGAATCGTTAGATCAGCTTGATAAATTATTAGATAATGCAACTCATGTTTTAGTCTTAATCAAAGACTCTGAGATACAAAGTTTTGTAGATAAATATCTCACAAATAAATCAAAAAGGCTAATAGTGATTCACTTCTCTGGTCTTTTAGATATCGAAAATGCTTATTCAGCACATCCTTTACAAAGCTTCCCCGATAAGAACTTATACTCTTTAGATGAGTACAAATCGATTGCATTTGTAACTTGTGATAGAGATATTGCATTTAGTGCGCTTTTACCTAAGCTACCTAACGCTAATTTTTGTATCGATAAAAGTCAAAAAGCGTATTATCACGCAATGTGTGTTTTAGCTAATAATGTAAGCACATTAATCTGGCAGAAATTCTATACAGAAATGCAAAATCGCTTTGGTATAAATCAAGAGTATCTAACACCATTTTTAGAAACCACTTTTAATAATATCAAACACAATCATCATGCCCTATCAGGACCTATAGCTAGAGGGGATAAACTTACGCTACAAAAGGATCTCAATGCTTTAATTGATGATGATTTCTATGATGTTTTTAGAGCCATTGTTAATCAATTTTCAAACAAGGAGAAAAGATAAAATGAAATCAGTTTTAGGCTTCAAAAAAGCTAAAGCGAATCGAGAAAAAATCTCGATGGTAACTTGCTATGACTATACTTTAGCTAAAATCATAAACTCAACAGATATAGATTGTATACTCGTTGGAGATAGTGGAGGTATGGTATTACTGGGTAAAAAAAATACTACCTATACAACTCTAGCTGATATACAGTTCATGACTCAAGCGGTAGCTAATGGTGCTACAGATAAATTCATCATCGCTGATTTGCCATTTATGAGTTATCGCCAATCATTAGAAACAACAATGCAGGCCGTAATGGCTTTGATTCAATCAGGAGCTCATGCGGTTAAGCTTGAAGGTAGTTCAGGAAATTTAGATATTATCAAACATATCGTAGATTCTGGTGTTCCAGTCATGGGACATATTGGTATGACTCCTCAATTTATAAATAGTTTTGGTGGTTTTAAAGTTCAAGGTAAAACTGAAGAAGCCGCTAAACATTTACTTGAAGAAGCTAAGCTTCTTGAGCAAGCAGGATGTTTTGGGATAGTTCTAGAATGTATACCGACAAATATTGCTAAAAATATTACACAAAATTTAGATATCCCAACAATAGGTATTGGAGCTGGTAGTGATACTGATGGTCAGATTTTGGTTCTCCAAGATATGCTAGGTATGAATACTGACTTTCAACCAAAATTTGTCAAGAAATATATAAGCGCATCTGAGATATTTTCCGAGGCTATAAATACGTATGTTAAAGAGACGAAAGCTAATATTTTTCCAACTAAGGAGTATAGCTATGATTATTGCTAAAAATATTGAGCAATTTAATTTGCTAAGAGAAAGTTTCACTAAAGAGCAAAAAATAGGCTTTGTCCCAACAATGGGTGCGTTACATAGTGGTCATATAAGCCTAATCAAAAAAGCTAAATCAGAAAATGAAATTACTATTGTCAGTATATTTGTAAATCCAACTCAATTTAATAATCCAAATGATTATCAAACATACCCAAACCAACTACAGCAAGATATACAAATATTAGAATCTCTTGATGTCGATATATTATTTAACCCTAGTGAGAAAGATATCTATCCCGATGGTAACCTATTGAGAATACAACCTGAGCTTGAAATTGCGAATATCCTAGAAGGTAAAACTAGACCTGGACATTTCAGTGGTATGCTAACTGTAGTACTAAAGCTACTACAAATTACTAAGCCTAATAATCTCTACTTAGGCGAAAAAGACTACCAACAAGTTATGCTAATCAAACAACTTGTTAAAGATTTTTTTATCAAAACAAAGGTTATAGTTTGCTCAACACAAAGAGAAGCAACTGGGCTTCCTCTTAGCTCTAGAAATAAAAATCTAACATCTGCTGACATAGAGATTGCTAATAAGGTATACGAAATACTTAGACAAGATAATTTCTCAGATTTAGAAGAACTAACTAATAAGATTAATTCTACTGGTGCAACAACAGAATACATTCAAAAAATTAATAACAGAATATTTTTGGCACTTTATATTGGTAAAGTACGTTTAATTGACAACTTCCTAAAGGAGACAGGACCATCATGTTAATTTCAGTTTTAAAATCAAAAATCTCATACGCTACTGTAACTGGCAAAGATCTATTTTATGTAGGTAGTATCACTATTGATAGTGAGATAATGAAACAGGCAAATATTATTGAAAATGAGAAAGTACAAGTAGTAAACTTAAACAACGGTGAGCGTCTTGAAACTTATGTAATCAAGGGCGAACCAAATAGTAAAACTATCGCACTAAACGGCCCTGCTGCTAGAAGATGTGAAATAGGTGATCAGCTGTTTATAATTAGTTATGCGCAAATTGATCCTACTAGAGAAAATATAAAACCTAAACTTGTTGACCTAAAAACCGGAGAATAATAAATGATAGTATGCATAGATATTGGTAACTCACATATTTTTGGTGGAGTATTTGTAGGAGATCAAATTAAGCACAACTTTCGCTACCCTTCTACTACTCCGTGTACCTCCGATACGCTAGGCATATTTCTGTTATCATTCTTTGAGAGGAAAAAGCTTGATATTGAAGATATTGAAGCAGTTGTACTTTCATCTGTTGTTCCTCATCTAGAGTATTCTGTCAATTCTGCTTGTAAAAAATACTTAGGGATAACACCTCTTGAGTTAAAACCTGGAATAAAAACAGGATTAAAACTTGATATAAAAAATCCTCTAGATTTAGGTGCAGATCGTGTTGCAAACTCAGTTGCAGCTATCTCTAACTTTCCATCTAAGAACATTATCATTGTTGATTTTGGAACTGCAACAACTATATGTGCTATCAAGCAGAATAAATCTTACATAGGTGGTGCTATTCTACCTGGAATTAATCTATCAATGGATAGCTTATCGCAAAAGACTGCAAAACTATCAAATGTGACTATATCAAAACCTAGCTCTGCCTTAGGTAAGACAACTATATCTCAAATTCAATCTGGTCTTATATATGGTCAATTAGGAGCCATAAAAGAGATAATTAGTAGAATCTCTCAAGAGAATTTCTCAGATAAACCACCCGTGCTAATCGCAACTGGAGGGTATGCTCACTTATTTGAGAAAGAACAATACTTTGATGTAATTATCTCTGATTTATTACTTTATGGACTCAGAATAATCTGGCAAATGAATAAGTAATCTCTGAGCGATAACCTACTATGTTTAAAAAGTTAGTACGTCATTGTGTTAGGCTTGACCACACAATCTAGCAAATAGCTTAAATCTAAGCTATTTGATCAAGTACTACTTTTATATAATTCTAGACGTATATTAATTGCTCAAGCTAACCAATTCACTAATATTTGAATTTCTCTTAATATCTTTCTGAGCAATATCTCTTAAGCTACTTTGTTCAGAAATAATCGTTAATAGATGTTTCGCTCTGGTAATAGCTGTATACAAAAGTTGCTTACTTAGCGCTTCATTATTTTCTGCTGGAAGAATAATCACAATTTCATCAAACTCTGAACCTTGCGTCTTATGAATTGTCATGGCATAAACACTTTCATATTTTGGTAGCATATTTAGACTAAAAGCCTTAGCATCTTTACCATCAAAATATGCTCGAAGCTTACCAGTATCATCTGGCCAGATAATCCCTACATCTCCATTGAATAATCCCAATGAATAGCTATTTTGAGTTATCATAATTGGTTTACCCTTATAGCTAGAATCTATAGGTTTAGACATAAATTTCTCAATTTTCTGATTTAACTTATCTGTACCAATTTCTAAATTTTTATTAGCTACAAGTATTCTAAATTTATTTAGCTCGGTAAGAGCCTCTTTGTAGTCACTGCACTTTTCAAGCTGTGAATATCTCTTTGCATAATCTCTTAAATAAGTATCTAAATTCCTTATGCTATGAGAATTAATATTCTCATTTTGATGACTATCAATATTAATATCACCTTTTAGAACTGAGGCTGCAAGATTATTTATATATTGTTGTGAACGATAGTTTTTGATAAGTAATGTTGTATATGGCGTAATATCGCCATCTCTGTGGTGTGTAAAGTTTGCCAAAAGACTACCAGCCTCAACTGATGGTAACTGATTAGTATCACCTATCAAAATTAGCTTAGTATTATCAGCTACTGCTCTAATCAACTTAATAAAAATATTCATATCAAGCATCGAAGCTTCATCAACAATAATCACATCGTATGGTGCTTTTGACTGCTCGTTATATTTCACATGAGTAGAGTTTGGCCTTAAGCCTAAAAATCTATGTATAGTTTGAGCTTCTAGATTAGATAATCCTAAATAACTATCATTGTCTACCCTTTTACTTAATACACTATTTAAGGATTCCGTCATTCTCTGAGCAGCCTTACCTGTTGGTGCTAAAAGAGCTATTCTTTGCTGATTTTGATTAAGCATTTGTATGGCAAGCAAAAGTTTTGCGACTGTAGTTGTCTTACCTGTACCAGGTCCACCTGAGATAATACTAAAATTATAATTTAGACTTTTGATAACTGCCTGTTTTTGCCAATCTATCTCATCAGCAGGTTCAAATAGCTTATCTACAATTTCTTCAATGTAGTTATCTTGTTGAGTATTTTGGATAGTTCTAGATTTTATAAAGTTAGCTATTTCAACCTCATAATTCCACAATCTTTTGATATATAAGGAATCATACTCTTTAGCAAAGTGTATAGGTAATTTATCATAATCTAAAGACTCTAAAATACTTACAATTTCATCAAAACTTGGTATTTTAAAGCCTACTTTAGCATCGCTTTGAGTGCTTTGCTCTGAAGCAAAAATAGTTTTATTTGATATATCTGCTATCTTCAAACAGCTATGACCATGACTATATACATGCATAAGCTTTATCAAAATATGAAATAAAACTTCATTACTTTTTTGTTCCAAATCGTTCCCCTTCGCTCCGTGAAGGGGTGGATATAAATCACTTGATAAAGTGATTATAGACGGGATAGTCTTTTTGACTAAATCAAACACTTCTTTAGCAAAGAAAAAATCTATAGCTCTAATATCTGCTAATTGCTCACAAGCTTGATGGAAAGTTTTATACATGATAGTCATCCCCATTAAATAGATTAGCAATTTTGTTAATAATCTCTAAAGTTGGTCTAGCTCGATAAACCCCATAACCATCTTTCATACCTCTAAGATAGAAATAATATACTCCGCCAAAATGCTTCTCATAATTATAACTTTCAATGTTTTGTCGCAGGTACTTATCCAAGGCAACGCTATATATTAGATACTGTAAATCATAAAAGCTACTTTGATTTTTCTCACTCATAGCAGCTTGATTATAATCTTCTAGAGTACTCCCAAGATAATTTGACTTATAATCTGCCACATAAAATTTACCATCATATTCAAAAATCAAATCAATAAAACCATGAAGCATACCAAAAATCTTTTGACTAGAAAACTCATCATAATCAATAATCTGATTACGATATTCTGCTAAAATCTCTATAATATTTTTCTTGTATAGTTTTTCATTTGATATAGGAAAATAAAACTCCGCTTCTTTTAAGGTTTTTGTATTTGGAATATCTTTTAAACAAAAGCCTTTATCCTTGATATCAAACAAACCATATTGAATATCATTAGAACTAAAATCTGCAGTTTCTATAGAAGGTATAGACGCGACTAAACACTCTTCTAACCATACTTTAAGCTTATCAAAATCTTCTGCAGCAACTACCTTGTATCTATCCATTTGCTCTTTTAAAAGATTTTCATCTATCTTGCCTAGGCTAAAATCCGTATGCTCTAAAACATTATGCAAAATATTACCAATATCTGCTCCTTTGGGAGCTGTAAATCTAAACTCTAATTCCTGCTGAGATTTTTGGGCACTATCATCTTCAGACTCATCATTTTCTTTTTCTAATGCAGTATTTTGAACTTTTGACTTGGATATTTTTGAGAAAGACAGCATCTCCCAATTGTCATTTGCTAACTTGTTAATATCATTTGCTTTGAGGTTTTGTAAAGTATCATGGTCAAATTGGTCATTTGTAATTAAATTCTCACTTTCATAACAATGACTTGTAGCCACATCTATAAGCGAACTTTGATTAACGGGATTATTCGTGATTATTTGAATTTTCTCTAACCAGTCATCATCTTTTTGATAATCTAAGAATCTTGCTAATGGTGATTTTTCGCTATTACTATATTTTGCAATCCCAATATAACATCTATGCTCTGCACGTGTAACAGCCACATAAAACAGGCGCATTAATTCCTCTATAACTTCATTTTCTATTTGTGGTTTTATACTATCATCCTTACCAATTTTATAGACTGTCTGTTTAAGGTGTTTATCATAGTATTTAGAGAAATCACTCGCCTCAAATTTCTTTTTGCTTACATAACTTGCAAATGGTATAAATACAACTGAGTACTCAAGCCCTTTAGAGCCATGAATTGTAATTATCTTAATCAGATTATCATCACTCTCTAATCGAAGTTCGCCCTCACTTGTAGCTGTACTATTTAGCTGTTGGCGATACCATTTAATAAGCTGATTTGGGTGTTTATATTTATTCTCAGCCACTTTTATAAGCTCGGCTAAATGGAGAATATTTGTGATAACACGTTCTTTTGAATCCGATCTTTGAGTGAAGTTCTGATGTATAACTTGCATAATAAATGCCATAAAACCATATTTATGCCATTGTTGTCTTAGAGATTTTGCTTTTTCTATCTCTTCATCCCATGCTGAGACATCATTTTCATCAATATAACTAATAAATTTATCAGCTCTACCACCAAGTAAACTAGTTGATAACGCTCTTTTTAGCATAGATTTATTTTCAAGATCGTTTACACCCTCCATAAGAGCTAATATCTCCGTAGCCTCTTGGCTATGATAGACATTATCGCGCTGACTTAGATATACTGAGCTTAGTTTCTTAGCTTGTAGAGCTTTTTGAATAACCTTTGCTTGCTTACCATTCTCTACCAAAATTGCGATATCACTTTCTACAACTTTTTTAGAATTTAATAGCCTGACAATCTCATTAGCAGTCCATACTGATAAATTACTATCGATATCACTTTTATTATCATCTTCAGCCACTTGATAATAGAAATAATTTATTGGTTTAAGGTTATCATCAAAGTCTTTTGCTTTCTCATTTGCCTTTGGTGATGCTTTAACAAGTTGATAGCCAATACCATCACTAAAGATATTAGCTCCAAGCTCACCCTCATCTTTTGGTTCATAATCCTTTTTATAAAAAAGTCTATTGTAAGCCTTTATCATCTCACTAGTTGAACGCCAGTTAGTATCCATGCTCCACTGATTGTCACTAGAGCAACTATCTTTAGCCTTTAGATATGTGAAGATATCTCCGCCTCTAAAACCATAGATTGCCTGCTTTGGATCTCCTATCATTAGGAGCAGAAGATTGCTATCGTTCTGATCAGAGCTACTGTCATACTCGCGTAGGAGGGTATCTTTTAAATTTAATCCATTCGTAAGAAGATTCCCACCTTCGTGGGAATGACTACTATTCTTCAAAGGGTAAATAGTATCCAAAATCTCATACTGCTCAGCATCTGTATCTTGAAACTCATCAATAAGAGCAACTGGATATTGATGTTGCAAAGTCTTGACTAAATCTGGAGATTTCTTAACACTTTGACAAAGCTTGGTAATTAAATCATCGAAGTCTAAAACACCTTTTTGCTCTTTTGCTTTTATAAAATCTTGGCGGATTTTTAGGTAGGCTTGTTTGATGAATTGGGCTGCATCAAATTGCTTCTTGTACTCATCTATATCTTTAATTTTTGAATACTTATCTTTTAATGCTTTAATTTCTTCAAAAACTTCAGCGATATCATCTCTACCACGATAACGATTACCATTTATAAAAGCTGATACTTCTTTAGGCATTAAACTAAGCTGGCTATCGTTAGTCCAATTCTCAATAATTTGCCATTCCTCAATTCTTTTGTTTTTATCTTTATGTTTGATTATAAGACTTTCAAATATAAAAGATTTATTCGCTTCTAAATTTACAAAAACCTGTTGTTTCTCTTTTGCTAATTTTTCTGTCTCTCGCTCAAAAGTATCTGCTAATATCTCATAACTAGACCTAACAATATTCCTTAGCTTATCCAAAAACTTGTCTGGAGTATGTAGCTTATAAGCCTGCAAATATTCAAATTTGGTTTTGTTTTTATTGATATATTTTCTAAAAAAATCCTCTACTACTTTTTGCAAAATATCTGAAGTATCGACCTCCATAGAGACATCCATCTCGATACCACTAGCAAAAGCTTGCTCACTTAAGACTTTTTTACAAAAACCATGGATAGTAAATATAGCTGCCTCATCTATCTCAAGTAATGATCTTTTTAGATGCTTATAATTCTCATCACCTTTTTGAATCAGAGTATCTCGTCCTTTTATAGAAACTTTGACCTCTTTGCTTTCAGAAATATCCTCTAATACATCTCTAATCTTAGCTTCCACTCTACCGATAACCTCTTGAGTAGCATCTTTGGTAAATGTCATTACAAGGATATCTTTAGGTAATAATCTACTTCCTAACCTCTGCTCAAGAAGTAAACGAATGTATAACTCTGTAATATTAAAAGTCTTACCAGTACCTGCACTAGCCTCGATAATATGTCGACCTTGTAAAGTTATTGTGTTTGCATCTAGATTAGTCATATTAACCAATTATAATTTTCAAAAAAGTCTTTGAGATATTTTAGCAAATTACTCCTTTAAAAATTTAAGAATATGAAATTAAAAAATATGAGTATAATACTAAACCAAATAACCTGTTATATCGGACTTTGGATAAGGTAACTGCTTAATATTTTTAACAAAAGCTTTGGCATGATCTTTATCTAAAGTATCTAGATCTATAGAAACAGAGTTAAGCGGATTATTATAAATATTTATATAAACAGTATCGTTTGTTAGATCTTTGATACTAGTAAATACTGTATGATCATAATATGTTTTACCATCTATGTTTTCAGCTACTACACCTTTAGGTATATCAGCATTATGCAAGATATGAGCCACTCTGTTTAGAGTACTTTCATCTTTGATATTATCATTATTAGAATAGTAGCCTAATACTGCTGTTCTAATAAACCTAGATGGTGGAGAGTAATCACCAGGCATACCTAATAACCCATTGCCTTGACCTAGTGCATCCACAATTTTATAAGTATGATTTGGCACTACATCATTCTCATTATAAAGTTTCATACGAGATACAGTCTTATTTGACAAGTTCAGATAGTTTCTAATATTTACTAAATGCCAATCATAAGTAGGAGCATTTGTCATAACTTTGAGGTCTAACTCTAACTGATAGAAATGAACTTCACCTTTTACATACTCTACAACTATCGCATTACCACTTTTATCTGATATCAAAAAGTGAAGTTCTGGAACCACTCCATTTACATCTGTAGACCTATCATTCCAAACTTTGATGTTTTCTAAACCTTTCTTAGCTTCATCAATACTATTATATTGACTTAAAATATAAGTTACTATTTCTAAAATTGAAGCGTAATTTTCATCACCTTTGTCAACTTGTTGATACTGAGTAAAACCAGGTAGATAATTAGCACTGAGACTAAGCCCTTGATTATTTTGTCCATCAAGTATTACAAAATTATTTTTATCTATTGTCAAACCTATTCCTAATACAGAATATTTAGATAAATATTTTTTTGCTGGTAAATTTAGATCTACAGGTGCGGTCAGTGTATGTGAAGTACCCGCTGGAATATATGTTAGACTCCAATCCCAAGTGAAACCCCACTCCATCGTTCTACCTGCAACAACATCTCCATCATTACCTTTAAGTGTTATCGCTGTACATGCCATTGCAGAACTTGCTAACACAGTTGAGAGCAACAGCACTGATTTTAAAAGTTTTTTCATTGTAAATTTCCTATATAAAAACTAATACTTACCCAAACAATTTAATCATAATTTTGCAAAAATTAAAATAAAATACAGTATAGATAACGGAAGTATTAATAACTAGTCGGATCTTACCTTAAGAAGTCTACTAATAAATATAAAAAATAATGCTATAGCTGTACCACTGAATGTTTCTATCAAACGTAAACCAGTATTTAGAAAAGGTGAATAACTTGGCTGATACAATCCTAATGCAACAATTACTCCGGCATTAGCACTACTCATTTTGATAGCATTTTCAAGATGTAGAGTCGCTGTGATAAGAACACTAATTGCCACAGCCAAAATCATGACATAATAGTGATAACCCAAAATATATGTAAAAATAAATGCTGTGATACCACCTATTACAGAGCCCACAAGAATTTGAAAAGCTGCTGAGTAAGAATCTCTAATACTCAACTGTAAAATTGTAGAAACTGTAATCAAACACCAAAAACCACCAATTATCGACTGTCCCCCATGCAAGAGGTTTGACATATAAAAACCAAACAAAAAACATATACAAGCAGCAATTGCAATTTCAAAACTGATATAAATATCTTTATATAACTGAGATAAGAATAGATTTTTATTTATTTTCATTTATAACCTCAAAGAAATCTTGATATATTCGCAGCCCCTCAAAGTCTTTTATCTTTGGATGCTCACTATAAAAAAGTTTGAAATAACTATTATTCTCTAATGCTTTGTGATTGTATTCAGAAGGTATTATCACACCATCCCAAGCTTTTTGCTTCTTTTTATCAGTATCATTTTTAGAATCACAAATAGCTTCAGCTAAAGATAGATGCACCAACATAGGCTCAAATACTACCTTCTCAGCTTGCATTAAACAAAGTTCTAGAGTTTGCTTAGCTGCTAGATAACTAATGTTATTAATCTTAAAAGTATCAACATTATCTTTATCCAATCCATAATAGATAGCACAAATATCTTTCTGTTCACAATATGCTACAAGTATAGCTGTCAGATATAGCTCAAACTTTTTTATTATACCTAACTTTGATGGTGTTGATAACATAACGCAATCATTATTAATATAACAACTAGCTTCCAACTCATATCCTAATATCTCTTGATGAAAATATTTAGACTCATAATTTGCTAAATTTGCCTTATCTAATAGCTTTTGAATACTCTCAACTTCTTTATTAATCTCATTTTCAGTAAGTACAGATTCTGGAAGCTTGCCACTTAGCTTAGCTGTTTTTATGGTTAATTCTTTGTCTTTCTCATTTTCAAGAGTGTTTAGTAAGTCTTGTTTAAATTTATGCTTATCTAAACTATTTATATCAAATGGCTCACTGTCTTCTAGCTCTGCAAAGTCATCCTCTAAATATAGTTCTAAGCCATAATTTGTATAAGCCTTGATAGGATCATCAAAGATTTTGACCAATTTAGAGATAGATAGTTGTTGTGGGAGCTTAGAAGCTACACACAAACTATCAAGATACCCACTTTCGCGGGTATGACTACTTATACAATTCCCCTTCGCTTCGTGAAGGGGTGGATTCCGTAAGCAAGACGGAGTAGTTTTAGTATAGTCATAAAATACTTTAAGCTCTGACTGTAACAACTTCAACCAAGCCTCATCATAACTTCTGTATTCATCAGCATAACATTTGGAACTAAAAGGATGTAATGGATATTCTTTGATATCAGCCTTTCCCCAGCCATAATTCAAACCCAAATAGCTAGTCAACTCTTTGAGTATTAGACTTGGTTGTTGCTCAACATTAGTCTTAACACTTCTACCAATATAACTAAGATACAAATAATCACGTGCAGATGTAATAGCCTCTAGAAATAAATATCTATCATCATCTCGCTTAGTCCTATCGCCTTTAACTCTTCCAAGTCTTGCCATAAAATCAAAACTAATCGCAGATTCTTGGCGTGGGAACTTACCATTATTTAAACCCAACATCGCTATCACTCGAAAAGGAACATTACGCATAGGTGTCATTGAGCAGAATGTTACTTTACCATTTAAGAAATGGTTATTAATAATTGGTTCAGATAACTGCGAAATCAAACAATATCTAATTGTATACAAATCAATCTCTTCTACTAGCAATACATCTTTAGCTGTAGTGACAGTCTTTACGATTATATCTTTGATTTTCTTAGCAATATATTGCTCATCATTAGTTACATCAAAGACATCATCAAACATCTCCAAAAGATAGTCCTGCCATGCTTCTAAGCTTCTTGGTTTAAGCAACTCTTGAGAATATCTCTCAAGTAGCTCTAATAACTCATACAAGCCACCAAGTTCGGCAATCTCACTACCTTCAATCACAGGTATAGTCATTAGCTTATCATCAATAATATGATTACTATCACTATAACTAAATCCAAACATCAATCTCTTAAGCCCCCAACTCCATGAGAAGGTTTGACCATTATTACTATGATGAATACATGACTCTTTTAACCAATAGCGAATAGTTTCTAATTGCTCATCGCTAATTTTGAACTTTTGCTGAATTGCTGGAACCGATAAATAGTCTAGTATCTTATTAACTTCAAAGTTACTCTCTGGTAGTTGCAAAAGCTCAATAAAGCTAGCAGCTAAAGGCTCTGAATCTAATAATGTCCTATCTGCGATCGAGCATGGTAACTTTTTATCTGTTGAAAACCTTGAGAACACACTATCAATATACGGTGAATAGTCTTCAATATTTGGACACATTACCAAAATATCTCGAGGCTTAATGCTAGGATCTGCTTTGATCATATCCAAAAGTTTATCATGTAGAATCTGCACTTCTCGAAGTGGACTATGACATGAATTAATACTGATGCTTAAATCTTTTTGCTTAGCGTGGTTTTGACAATCTAGTTCCAATAAATTTCGCTGTAGACTTACTAGCTGTGTTTGATTATTATCAGCAAGTTTCTCAAAATCTAACGAATTTTTATCAAACTTTTCAAAAACTTCTAATTCTTGCTTTTCTTGATTCTCTAAAAGCTGATTAAAAAACTCTTTCCCTTGTTGACCTAGATTTGCCAAAAGAGGTTGAAGCTCATAGTCATCACTATCTAACCAAGCTGAGATTTTACTCTTGTGTAAATCATACCAATACTCGCTACATGGATTAATATACAAAATATTAACTTCAATATATTTAGCCAACTCAAATACAAAGCCAAGATTTTTTGGAGATATAGTATTAACCCCAAATATATAGATATCACTTGGTATATTTAGCTTTTCTAAGTTTTGTCGATTAAGCTTTTGGAGTGCTTCTGCTTGGACTTTGTATGGTGTTTCGGCGACATCTTCAACAAGCTTCTGCCAAAGTAGCATTTGCCAATCTTCATCATTCTCTGATTTAGCAGGATTTATATACTCGCCCTGCTCCCATTTTTGCAACCACTCACTTCGATATGATATATATTTTGAAAAAGTCTCGGCTATTTTAACGGATAGTTGATATTTTTTAAGATCACTATTTTGATAATATTCTTGGAGCTTAGGATTATTGATACTATCTAAACCCCTAAAGATTCTCCAAGCTAAAATATCTTTTGTGTATGCTTTCTTATATTCTTGTTTTGCTGTGAGCTCATAGCAGATATCAAGTATATAACCATTTATCATGTCATATTTAAGATTCATGGCAATATTACGATATTGTGCTAATTGCATACTTAACCAATGTTGCATACCACGACTACCAACTATTAGCTGTGTTGGTGTGAACAAATCTTTTTTTTCAACATCGAGAAGTTTAGATAAAACTTGAACCAGATACTCAAGCTTATTTGATGGATAGGTGTATAACGCCATATTTAACTAACAAGAACATTTATATTAGTTATTTTAGCAAATTGAGTAGACAAAAAATTATTATTTCGGTTTGAAAAACTAAAAAGAATCTGCTCGAGCTTTTTCCCAAGATCTTGCAAAACTAGCTGGCATATTACCATCTATCAAACTATTCTCTGGTATAAAATCATACAAATCAATATATGATTTAATCTCATTTACAGATACACGCTTTTTGAGATTTTCTGGACCAATATCATTTGTAGATGTTAAGCCCATTGCTCCTACGATTTCTAAGCATGAGTTAATTGTAGCTTTATGGAAGTTATATACACGATACATCTTATCCTCTACTACTAGTGCTTTTGCAAGACGCTCATTTTGGGTTGCTACGCCAACTGGACAAGTATTGTTATTACATTGGCGTGATTGAATACAGCCTACTGCCATCATCATCGCCCTAGCAGAATTACAAGTATCTGCTCCCATAGCAAATAATCTAACCATATCAAAACCAGTAGCTACTTTACTACTAGCAACAATACGAATCTCATCGCGTAAGCCACAACCAACCAAAGCATTATGCACAAATACTAAACTATCTTCTAATGGCATACCTATGTGATTAGAAAACTCTAAAGGTGCTGCACCAGTACCACCAGCGGCTCCATCCACAGTTATAAAATCAGGCTTGATACCAGTCTCAAGCATTGCCTTACATATAGCTAAGAACTCTACATGACTACCAATACAAAGCTTAAATCCTATTGGCTTACCATTTGATAAATCTCTTAATTGCTTTATAAAATGACAAAACTCAATTGGTGTTGAAAAAGCGCTATGTGCTGGTGGCGACAAGACATCTTTACCCATAGACACTCCTCTGATTTCAGCGATTTCTGGAGTTATCTTAGCAGCAGGTAACACACCTCCATGAGCAGGCTTAGCACCCTGAGATAGCTTAATCTCGATCATCTTAACACTATCTAAATTTGCTTTCTCAGTGAACTTCTCAGCACAAAAACCACCATCATCAGTACGGCAACCAAAGTACCCCGTACCAATTTGAAAGACTATATCACCACCTTGTAAATGATACTTTGTCAAACCTCCCTCACCTGTACAGTGACAAAACTCACCTAACTTAGCACCTTTGTTCAAAGCCATAATTGCATTTGCCGACAGTGCTCCAAAACTCATCGCTGATATATTTAGATGTGATGCCATATATGGTTGTTTACAATCAGAGCCACCAAATTTAACACGCGTTTCAACTTCATCCAAATGCTTCGGCACAAGCGAATGTGTTACCCACTCATAGCCAACTCTATCAATATCTTTTTCAGTACCAAATGCTACTGTATCATTAATACCCTTAGCACGACGATATATAGTTGACCTAGTTTCTCTACCAAATGGCTTTTCACTTTCATTATCCGCGATAAAATACTGCTGAATTTCAGGACGAATAAACTCAAGTATAAAACGCATGTGCCCAACTATCGGGAAGTTTCTCAAGATAGCGTGTTTTGTTTGCGTAGCATCATATACTGCGACAACTACCAAAACAACTACAAACCCTATACTGATCCATACTGATGCGTGGAGTAATGAAAGAGATAATAAAACTATTATCACAAAAACAGCAAAGCCTACATACCACTTACGGCGCTCACTTATATGCATTATTTTAACCTTAAAACTTAGTCAGAAAATTTAATTCTAAAGCTAATTTAGCATGTATCTCTTAAAGTTAAAATCTCTAAGTTTAGATAACACTAGTATTTACCTTTAATTATCACAAGTATTTAGCTAATTTCATGATATCATCTGCTTAATAAGCATTTAGCCAGGACACCATCATGAATAGAGATTTTTTCATAATATTGTTTGCACTTTCCAACCTTGTTATAGCATCAGTATTAATTAGATATTCAGAAGTTGGGCCGATTGCAAGTTTTGGCTATAGACTGTTATTACCCTGTATATTCTTATACTCGTTCTTAGCTATTACCAAAGATGAAGATAAGCTATCAAAGAAATCTATATACATTGCCGCATTAACTGGTCTATTCCTAGCTTTAGATTTAGCTTTTTATGGTATATCTTTGATTTATACATCAATAGCTGAGGCTAGCCTTTTAACAAATCTTTGTCCTTTTATTACTACTTTTATAGCCATTATATTTCTCAAAGAAAAAGTATCACTTAAATATTATTTAGTTCTTCTAGTAGCATTTATTGGTTTATTACTTCTTATGAGTCAATCAGGTTTAAGCTCTCAGCACCTTTTAGGAAACTGGTTAGCTATCATATCTGCGGTGTTTTATGCACTCTTTATTATCTTTTCTAAAAAGCTACGAGATTCTTGCTCAACTTTTAGAATGATGTTTATAGCATCATTAAGTGGCTCAGCAACACTATTTATATTAGCTTTTATTTTCAATGAACAGATAATTCCGACAACTTTAAGTGGCGTTCTAATTTTATTAGCTATAGCAATATTCGGACATCTGCTCGGAAATATTTTATACATAAGTCGTGTCAAATATATATCATTAGCTATGAGCTCTTTAGTTTTACTAGTTGGTCCAGTATTTGCCTTACTATATGGCTATGTTTTATTTAGAGAGACATTCTCAATACAGCAACTGATTGGAATGTTTATAATCATACTATCAGTTTATTTAGGTAAAAAAGTGCTAGAAAAACAAGTAACTAAGTAGACTCTAAGAGAAAGAAAACTCTCTTATAACTATATCTATATTAGACACTTTTTTGATTGAATCATGTAAATCTCTTGATGAGTCATCTGGTCTAGTCTTTATTACAAAATTTAGATCACGAGATTTTTTATATAACTTATTGATAATACTCTTATTATAGTTGTTTTCTAAAAGTGTTACTTGATGTCCAACTTTTGTTTCTAGAGCATGCCAACGCTCAACTATATATTTTCTTACATTTTCTTTATATACTCTGTTTACTACATGGTTTAAGCTTACATCTTGAATAGTATTCCTATTATCAGATGTGTAATGATGTTTGATGACAGATAGTAAATCTTTAATTTCCTGATTTTCTACTAGAATGCTTTTTCTTATCATTTTATTTAACTCCCTCAATTTATAAAAGTGCAGTTTTATTACACTTTCAATATTAATCACTTTTTGCTGTAAAGGGAAGTAATATTGCACTATTTTTCAAAAAATTATTGAATTGCTGATTTTATATAAATATACTTAGAATTAGATTGTTGTACTTAGGATTAGAGATGTTTGATTACAAAACCGATCTAAAACCAGCCTTAAAGAGAATAGGCATGACACAAATAGAATTGGCAAAAAAGCTTGGCAAAAGTGATAGATCTATTAAGGGTTGGGTTGCCGGTACTAACTGTCCCTCATATGATGGACATATAGAGGTTATGAAGATACTTGGTCTCGAAGATAATTATTACCCTAATGATATATCTATAATGAGTGTAACTAACGTACCAGTACTAAGTTATGTACAAGCAGGTGAATTTACCGAATCTTATGAGAATATTGACCCGATTGACTATTTGCAAATACCAGATAGTCTTGTACCAAAAAACGGTTTTTCACTTAGAGTACAAGGCGAGAGCATGCTCTATGATTCATCAGAATCTCAACTGCTTAGTCCTAAATATGCTAGATATACTCTTTACGAAGACGAGAATATTTTAGTTGACCCTAGCGAAATTAGTCCTCAAAATTTAGTTGATAAAATTGTAGTTGCTAGAAACTCCGATGGAGCCACAGTTAAATTACTATACAAAGATAATAACCGCTTATACTTGATGCCACTAAACTCAAAGTTTCAAAATAATGACGAAATCAAATCACCAGCTGATGCGGTAATAATTGGCAGAGTTGTTAACTCTTTTAATGTTAGAAGTTTTTGATAAGGAATATAGCTAACTAAAACTGTGTTTCAAAACTCACTGAAAATAAAAGGCAATAAAACATAACTCATCTACCCTTAAAAAAATAATTCTATTTTATATTTGATATAAAAATTTCTAGTTTTAAATAAACTATTGATTTTTGCTTTAATTTTCAACATACTTATAAGCCTTTTTCTAGAATAGTGATCTTTTAGAAAAAAAGGAATATTAAAGTATCATACTTTAGCTGTAATTAGTAACAAATTTTTAATTTTTTGATTTCTTCATTTTTAAATCAATTTATCATTTATCATTTTCTTTGGATAATTAACCAAGGAAATAAAAATATGATTAGAAAAATACTATTTGTAGGGTCATTAACAGCTATAATAAGTTCAGCTTTTGCAGCCGATAGACTCAACATAGATATCCCAGACATAAAACAAATCATACCACCCCCTCCAACTCCTGGAACATTACTATATCAAAATGACATGAATATTTCTCACGCTAGTTTTTTTATCAAAAACACCAATAGATATAAACTAGCTCAATCAGATGCAAACTATTCTCCAGAAGGATTTGCTCAAGCTTTTGAAAAAGCTTTTGGTCATCAGATAAGTAAAAAAGAAACACCCGCAATATGGAAAATTCTAAATCAATTAGAAATAGCTGAAGGAGAGTTCACAAAACCAGCTAAATTATTCTATCATCGCACAAGACCTTTTGCGTATTTTCATGAAAAAGCATGTGTGAAAACAGATAATATTCATAGATCATATCCTTCTGGGCATACAACCATAGGGTGGGCAATTGCTCTTACTTTAAGTGAGATAAACCCCTCAAGAACAAATCAAATTATGAAGAGAGGTTATGAATTTGGTCAAAGTCGAATTGTTTGTGGAGTTCATTATCCAAGCGATGTTAATGCAGGGTATTTAGTAGGAAGCATCATGTTCTCTCAACTACAAACAAGCCCAGAATTCCAACAAGAAATTAAACTTGCTAAAAAAGAAATTTCAAAAAATTAATGTAACTTAATTCAATAATACACCATAAAACAACACTAGGAGCATTTAAATATTATTTACGCATAGATGTTACAAGTAAAATACATGACTAATAATGGTGCCCGGGGCCGGACTCGAACCGGCACGGAGGTTAAGCTCCGAGGGATTTTAAGTCCCTTGTGTCTACCAATTTCACCACCCGGGCAGTTAGTGGAGGCTGAGGCCGGAATCGAACCGGCGTCCAAGGCTTTGCAGGCCTCTGCATAACCATTTTGCTACTCAGCCACACAAACCTAAGAGTATGGAGCGGGAAACGAGGCTCGAACTCGCGACCCCAACCTTGGCAAGGTTGTGCTCTACCACTGAGCTATTCCCGCTTTATAGGGTGATATATTACCTTATTTTCAAAAGTTGTCAATAGAGATATAGCTTTAATTTTCAAGAAATATTAATTTTTAGTTCTGATTAACATCAAAACTAATCTTGAAGAGATTTTGAATATTATTTATAAGTTTGACATTAGGGCTCTTACTCAAATCAACGTTACCATTATTCTTGATAGGATTATTTCTTTTTAGTGTTTTTGCATCACTAACCAGCATATTTAATAAAGCCATTTCATTAACTGGTTTATTCGCTTTCGCATGTATACTTATATTTTTAGGATTTTGTAAAAACATTGCAAATGATGATAGTACCTGCTGTAAAAACCTATCTTGTTGTTGTACAGCAAAAAGCTGTAACAATGCTCCATATGAGCCTAATATCTGCTGTGGCGTTGTATTAGGATCTTGATTTGCAAGTCTAGCAATTTTTTCAAGTAACCCATAGTTAGCAAATGTAACATCTACACTTTTCAAACATAATTCATTATCACAATCATATAAATCTTTTTGATCTTGAGCTCCGGCACCTAAATATGGTAATAAGCTTAATTTGTCATTTACCATAGCTTCAGCACTACCCTTTAGACTTGCTAATCCCTCTGCTTGTATATCAAAATTAGTATTATATTTATTATTCTTAAATTGACGATCTGAATTAATTTTTATATTGATATTATTAGTATCAAGTATTGAAAACACTTCTCTTATTGGTGACTTCTCTGGGAAAAAATCCTTCTGAAAATTAAGCTGAATTTTTGAATCCGCACTATTAGACTGTACATAAGCATTATCCAAAGCCTTGCCAGTTCCATCAACAATTTCATTGATAGAAGCACTATCTAGATCTATACCCTCAATTACAATATTATATTTACCATAATTATTAGTCCCTAGCTTACCGTCAAGGTTTAATACAAGCTCTCCTGGCTTATTACCTAACTTACCATTTATATCAAGGACTGGATCTTGTTTATACTTTTTACCAAGATATTTACTTGTTACCTCTTTTAGAACTTCTGAGAAGTTTGCATCAAAACTAAGATTTTGTATCTTCGAATTCATACACTCTGTAACTAACGATGCTAAGAAGTCCATGTCAACTTCAGTACCAGATAAATCTATATCTTTTAATTTTGCATCTGCTTTTATAAATGTTTTTTTGCCAATGGTTGAGTTCAATACAAAATTAATAGTACTCTCATCGTAATCATAGTTAATGTCAAGATTATATATTCCTTGACCGACATCATTCATTATAATAGCAAATGGACCTTGATTATTTGCAAGATCTTTAGGGTCTGTCTTTGAGCTAACCACATTACTATTAGCAACCGCTGTTGCCAAATTTGCTACACTCAAGCCTTCTATTTTTATATGAAAACTATTCTTAACAGTCTCTCCTGCCTTCAGTCCCTCAAATATAGCTTTATTAATACTAATATTTGGATTTTTTGAATCACTACTTATAATCCAAATATCTGTTGCTACTAAATTACCATTTTTATCCTGCGAAACATTACCAACTGTTATTTTTGTTTGATATGCAAATAAAGAATCTAAGTTACTTATAAGCATCTCTTTATTATCAAACTTTTCTTGGCTAGTTAGCTTAGAAACCTGAGCATCTGTTGCAGCATATAAATTTGTTGCTATAAAAGTAGCCATACACAAAGATGTTAATAATATTTTTTTCTGCAAACGCATTATATGTCCTCTTTTTTTAAAAAATTTAGTTTAATCTACTTTCCTAAAAGTAAGCTGGAATTTATCTCATAGACCAGCAATTCTCTAAGGCTAATTATATTATTTATATATTAGTCTTCAACAATCACAATATATTTTAGAAAACATTTTCAACAAATATACTATTTTTAGTACAACTAATAACAAAACTCTATATATTTACTTAAGTATTATTTATAATCTTTCTTTAGTATAACATTATGATATTAAACGCCTACCAAGTTTAATGGATTTATTAAAAAAATTACACTTATGAAAGATCTATCAAGATTAGATATCCCTAAAAAGCCTACAAAAGAAAATAACAAAGAGCCACAAAGACCTAGTGGCTCCAAGAGAAAGAAAATAGTAATCATAGCTGTAGTATGCTTATTGGTAATAGCTGTAGCATCTAAACTTATAAACAAACACCTAAAAAAAGTAAAGGCTGAAGAAGAAAAAGCAAAAGTAGAACTTCAAGCGGATCAAAACAGCGATTCAATAAAAGAGCAAGATAGCACAGAAGATAATACCAAAACCAATTCAACAAACAGTGATCAAAAGCCAGACTTTACTGAAAGTGGTAGTGGCGGAAAAATGGTGTTTACATTCTACAATAGCCTTAAACATGACAGTGTTGAAGTCGATGTTCAACCTGATGCACAAAGAGCTCAGTATAAATATAAATATATTTACCAAATTGCTTCATTCAGAAATATGGATGAAACATCTTGGTATGTTAAAAAAATGAAAGAGGATGGTCTTAACCCACAATTCCAGCGAGTAGGCAGTTGGATTAGAATGTATATAGGACCTTATGATAGCAAACGCGCGATGGCTCCGGATATAATCAAGCTTCAGAGAATTGGTTTAAATGGAGGTTTCCCACGCGAAATAAGTCGAACAAAAATTGAACCCAAAGATGCTCAGAAAGATTCTAAAAACAAATCTTCAGACAATTCGGAGGAATCCTCAAGCAATAAGACTTCTAAAGACTAGGTTTAGAATTGATTCTTTAACTCTCTAAGCTTAACAAACATCTCCTTTCCTAATGAACACTCAGGCAAAGCTCGTAGTAAAGATTCATCATCAATTGATCTAATAAAAATATTAAGCTTACTCTCCTCTGCTAAATTCACAACCGGCTTATGTTCAGCCGCAAGCTCTGCAACTTGATTTCTATAATAATTAAAAGATTCATCATTAGGCAGTATACTAAGTGCAAAATCCAGATTATTTTGCCAATAATCATGAGCAGGATATGGTTTTATATCTTTATCTAAGTCAGAAATCTTGGCTAATGAGTCATATAACTGTCCCACATCTGCAGATGCTGCATGTACACCGCCAACTCCGGCATTAAATAAAGTATCTCCACAGAAAAGAGCCTTCTCTTTTTCAAACAAGAAGCATACATGATCATCAATATGCCCAGGAGTATACATTACCTTACAATTTGTAAATCCAAAATCTATAAAATCTCCCTCATCGACATAAACATCTGGCTTAAAGAGATCATTATCAGCATAAGCATATACTCTAGTACCTGGATAAATCTCAAGCAATTTCTTGACACCTGCAATATGATCACCATGCCTATGTGTAATAAGTATTGCCTCGAGCTTTAAATTATTTTGTTTGATAAAATCATCAAATATATCTGCTTTGAGAGGATCTATGACAATAGCGTGACTATCATCATATAATAAATACTGATAATTTCTCAAACTATTATTCAAAAACCATCTTTTAACTTGCATTTAAACATACCTTTTAGTTATTTCGATAAATTAATTGTGTAGCTGAGATATCTATGCCTGCCACATCGCCATTTTTTATAAAAAACTTACATAATATATGATGGTATCTTTCTAGTTGTGTAGTACTTAGCAAGTCCTTAATATGTCTTTCGATATAATCATAAGCTATTTTAAAACTATAATTATCTGACTTAATCGTCGCAAGCTCTAGCAACATAAGAATACTATCATAGTCGTGATTAGCTCTATCAAGAACTTTCTCAGATAATTTAGCTATCGGAATGCTAAATGCGTTAGCATAAATTTTTAGCATCTCTGGCAAAATGTTGCCCCCTGCTAACTGCTTTTTAGCAAATTTCTCAGCCAAAACAACTTCTTCAAAGTCAACAAGTTGTTCTAGGTACACCCTACTTATTGTATTAGTTGTTTCTGCCTTATTATAAATATCTGATAATTCATCAACATCTTTAGCTTTTCTTAGAGCTAAAACAATTAACTTCTCGCCAAGATCTTGCTTGAGATAAACATCATATTTCTCCAAGACTTTGAGCGCAAACACCGCATCCTCATCAGCTAAAGCAATATCTCCAGCCAGATTTGCAATATTAGGTAAGAATCTACAATTATTTCTCTCCAAAAGTAAGCTTACTTTCGTGCGTGCTTCTGAAAGTTTCTGAACCAGATAAAGCTTATAAACCTCAAAGAACTTATATACGATTGTGTCACCATTAATCTGCTTCAGAGCTTTATCTAATTCTTTGATATCTTTACTGTTAGCAATCATACAAATTTTTCTAAAAAGCACATAATCCTTGAAAGATCTCGGAGAAATTTTAGCAATACTTGAAACGCTCAACTTATTAGTTATTCTATTATTTTCTAGAACCATATCAGCAAATAAATCTGCAAATCTTTCTTGCTTATTTACTGTAAACAAACCAATAAGCCAATTAAACAACAAATAAGGAAACTGAAAACTTAGTTTAATTATCCTAAAGCCAAAAACTAAGGCAAACAATAGTGCAAAAACGATAAATACAAAGGCAACTAAGTTTACTTTGATAGCTTTATCGGCCATCACTAACATAATATATCCATGATTTTTAGTCGCCCATATACCAATCAAGGTAGCTAGAGCAACAACTATTATAAGTTTTAAGACTCTTATCATTTATCACTTCCTTGTGCACTTACATTAGTTTTAGTTAGACTTGATTCTTTTATCAAAAGCTTATTTTGTTGTTCAGATAGCTGATTAATAACTTTATCTAAACTACTATCTACATTATCTAAATTCTGAGAGTTAATGCTTTTGATATCTTTTTTAAGCTCTTTTGCATTGTTATCTTGTACAAAATATTGATTGATAATAGCAATAAGATTGTCTTTGGCCTTATCAATACTACCTTGATCGTTGCTATACATAGCACTCTGTAACTGTATCAATGAGTTATACAGATTACTTGAAACAACTTGCTTAGCTTGATTTGTAGCAACAAGAGTCTGATTCTCAGGAATATTCTGTATCTCAACTACTGAGTGCAAAAGCTTCATATAGTTACTTTGTGAAGAAGTATTAACATCAGCAGAAATATCTTCTGGAGTAATATATTTAAGCTTACTAAACTGCTGCTGGATAGAAATAAAATGTTTAATAACGTCACTTTTTGACAAAGTTTCCCCTAATGTATCTTTTATCTTTTGACGCTCACTAACACTTACAGTTGCAACTCCACTAGCCTCTATTTTATCAAATGCACTATCAACCAGCTCATTAGCCTTTTGAGCATCACCATCAAAGACTGCAACATCTTTAGCTAATACTAAGTAGTTAATAGCCGACTGAATATTTACTATACTCATCTGCAAATACAAGTCCTTAGTCGGAACTGCCACTTGATTACCTAAAGTAGTAACCTGCGACTGTGTCGCTTTAATATTTTGTGTTAAAAAATCATTTTGTTCGCCAAGGTCATTGATAGCTTCTTTTTGCTCAGTTTGTAAAGACTTAAGCGACTCAAGTTGATTTTGCAAACTAGCTAAAGCTTGATCATTAACACCAAGCTTGTTATCACTTCTTTCAAAATCAATAACAGAGTAGCTAGCCAAACCAAGGGCCACTAAAGATACAACTATGCTAATTTTAGACAAGATGTTAAACGAAGATTTATTTTTAATTGGTTCTAATTTTTGAGCAACATTATCAGCAGCGTCATTCGCTTGCTCTTGCTGAATATTTTTTTCTTGTGACATTTTTTGCCTCTATATGTTCTCGTACTTTTTGACAGATATAATCATTGTCTAATCTTTCAAGACTTAAAGTATTTTCAAAGCCTTGTTCATTAACAAATTCTAGCATTTTTGGACTTGTTATGGTAACAATTGCAGCTCTAGGAGCTACTATTTCGCCAAAAATCCTATTCAAAGACTTAAAAATATCGATACTTGTGGTGACAATAACATTAGGATTTATACCATCATCAATGAATTTTAAATACGCTTGACTAAGCGTAGCAACACTCTCAAAAACTCTCTGATAAGTCTCAAATTTATCGCACTTTGTTAGTTGCGATATTTCTTTGACAAGCAATTCATTTCCAGAAACCCCAGAGATAACCGCAAAACTATCATCATAAACATCTTCTTTCAAGATTAGCTTCAAAAGCTCTTGTGAACCATGATCATGTGGATATGTAGCATCTAAACCATATTTTTTTAGAGTTTTTGCGGTGCTTTGACCTACACTATAAATTTTTTTACCGTCGAACAATTCAGGATTATATTGAGCAAATAAGCTTTCTACAGCATATTTGCTAGTAAATATATAACTTGTATAGCTCAACACTGAACTTTCAACATTTATATAATCAATATTAATACATGGTAAGCATACAGTATCATAGCCTTTAGATATTAATAGCTTTGAGAGAATATCAGCATCATCTTTAGGTCTACAAACAAGTATTTTCATTTACTGGTTTTTTTGTGCAGTTGCATAGATATAATCAAGCATTGACTTTAGACCATTAGCTCTTGTAGAGCTCAAATTATTGCCAAAACCAATTTCCTTAATAAAATTAGTATCTGAATTAAGTATATCTGCTGGAGTTGCTTCACTATATACTCTTAGTAGCATTCCAATCAACCCTGAAACAATCAATGCATCACTGGTAGCTATAAAATGTAACTTACCATCTTTTATACTGCTGTCGAACCAGACTTGGGATTGACAGCCTTTAACCAAATTCTCCTCAATTTTTTTATTTTGAGGAAACTCTGGTAATTGCTTACCCAATGATATGACATAATCATACTTATCTTCCCAATCTTCAAAAAAAGATAACTCTTCAACTAATTCTTGCTGTCTTTGTATAACTTGATTTTCCATACTAACTATTACTATTTTAAATATATGATGTTTTGAAACTTATGATATGTTATCACACACCAAAATTCATATAAACTTGATAAAACATCATATTTTCTCAAAAAAACTAAAAATACTGTTGACAGTATAACAAAACAGCCATATAATACCTCACAAGTTCCCCGATAGCTCAGTCGGTAGAGCAGTTGACTGTTAATCAATTGGTCGGCGGTTCAAGTCCGTCTCGGGGAGCCAAACAATTTCAAGAAAAATTTTCCATCGTACTAAAAGTTTTTTACTTAGGGCTGTTTAGTAGTTTATATTTTTCTCCTCCTTTCTTATCTCTAAATTTATGAATTCTAGATGGCCCTAAGTGTGCTCAGAATTAAAACATCAGTTTTACTTATAACACAATTAATTTTTTTCAATTTCACTTATACTTAAAGTAAGACTATAATCCCAGCATTAAAGTTTTAAAAAGTTTAATAGCATGATATTTTTAATATTTTTGACAACATTTCTTAGCTTAATATTTGCTATAACAAATAAGCATAAGCTAGCTACCTCTCTTTTCCTTGTGTCTTTGGGATTATTACTAGTAGTATTTATTCCTCATACAATTCGATATATAAATATTCAACTTTAAGGGGCTAGCTATGAAAGATAATATTTTAGATTTATTCGACTCTATAGCTATTATTGGTATAAGTGTTGTATTAGCAATGGCTTTTTATTATCAACTTTATTTCCAAGAACTGCCTTGTGCCTTATGTGTATTCCAAAGAATGTCACTGAGCTTATTAACTTTTGGGTTACTACTAAATTTGACTCATGGTAATAAATACAAGAACTATCTGTTCATAACATTAGTAGCGATCCTAAATGCTGCAATGGCAATGACACAAATACTTTTACATATTGTTCCTGGCACTGGAAATTATGGAGATGCTGTATTCTCACTACATATGTATACTTGGAATTTTATTATAAGTATTATTTTTATAATATATGCGACTATTTGTGGATTCTTTACTCCAAATGAAGATAAAAAGAAAAGTTTAAGTCTATTCGCTAAAGTAGCAATATTCTTGATACTAGCTTTAACTCTTGCCAATACAATAAGTGTATTTATTGAATGTGGTCCACATCTTTGCCCATCTGATCCAGATAGTTATTGGTTGTTAAGTCTATAAAAAATAATTGACATAAAATTTATTAAGTATAGAATATAAAATCCTAAGCAAAATCATATCCAAAAATTTACAGACTTTGGTTTGATTGAGTCTTAATATATAAAGATTACTCTAGGTGATACTCCTTAGTTTTTTCATATCTCCTTAACTTCCTTCATCTAGAGTCAATTTTTATATTTTATAATTATTTTTTTGCTATAATTTAGCTCATATTTTTATTTTGAAACTTAGATAGTCATGAAAGCTACACATACCCTTATTGCTACTACAAAAGAGCTTCCTAAAGAAGCCGTACTTACTAGCCATCAATACATGCTAAAAGCTGGCCTGATAAAAAAACTTGCTTCAGGAATCTATACATGGATGCCTGTAGGACTAAAAGTTCTACAGAAAATCCAGAATATAGTCCGTGAAGAGATGAATAAAGCTGGAGCAAGTGAGTTATTACTGCCAAGTGTACTACCTTCTGAGTTATTACAAGAAACTCACCGCTGGGATAAATTTGGCCCTGAGCTTCTGAAGCTAAAAGACAGACATGAAAGAGATTTTTGCTATGGCCCAACCCATGAAGAGCCAATTGTAGACATGGCTCGTGATACTATCAAGAGTTACAAACAATTACCTCTAAATCTTTATCAAATTCAAACAAAATTTAGGGATGAAATCCGCCCTCGTTTTGGTGTGATGCGTGCCCGTGAATTTATCATGAAAGATGCTTACTCATTTCATGAAAATAGTAAGTGTTTACATAACACTTATAACAAGATGTATGAAACTTATTGTAAAATTCTTGATAAAATTGGCTTAGCCTATCGTCCCGTCTGTGCAGATACTGGAGCAATTGGAGGTGATAACAGTCACGAATTCCGTGTATTAGCTAATGCTGGTGAAGATATTATATGTTATAGCAATGGCTCTGACTATGCCGCAAATATTGAGTTAGCAACCTATGCAAAACCAGATTTAAGCACAAGAGCAGTTTCTGAGAATACTATAACAAAAATTCATACTCCAAATATTAAGACTATCGAAAAACTTTGTAGTGAACTTGATTTTGATATCAAAAAAACTATCAAAACTATGGTTATAAAAGATGCTAAAGGTAACTTCTTCGCTTTAGTTATCCGAGGAGATCATGAACTTAACGAGACAAAAATCAATAAGCTCGAACAAATTGTAGCACCATACACTCTTGCAACCAAAGATGAAATTTTCTCTATTTTTAATGCTAATCCGGGTTCATTAGGGATAGTTAACTGTCCTGTACAAATTATAGCTGATTATAGTGCAATGATGATTGAAGATATCTGTTGTGGCGCAAATGAAGATGACTATCATTTTACAAATGTGAATTGGGATAGAGATATCACTAGTTATCAAATTGCCGATATTAGAAACGTAGTTACAGGAGATATATCTCCAGATAGTAATGGAACTCTAGAGCTCACAAACGGTATCGAAGTTGGACATATTTTTGAGCTTGAAGATGTTTATTCAAAACCAATGAATGCCAATATAATTGGTCAAGATGGCAAGCCTAAGTCTATGCTCATGGGTTGCTATGGTTTTGGAGTATCGCGTGTAATGGCTGCTGCAATTGAACAGTCTCATGATGAAAATGGAATCATTTGGCCAGAGGCTATCGCTCCATATCAAGTAGCAATATTACCAATCAACTATAACAAATCTGAAAATGTCAAACAAACAGCTGACAAACTCTATCAAGAGTTACTCGCAAAAGGAATAGATGTTATTTTAGATGATAGAGGCGCAAGACCTGGTGTGATGTTTGCAGATGCTGATCTTATAGGCTACTCTCATCATGTAGTGATCGGCGACAGACTGCTTGAACAAGGTTTAGTTGAATATAAAAATCGTAAAACTCAAGAAAAACAAGAAATCACATTAGAGAAATTGTTCGACATTCTAGCCTAATTCTTTTCCATAAACCTTATCAAAACCATAAAACTTAGCATAAGCATCGTTATTATAAGCTTTTTCATCAGATGTGATATCATCTATAAAAGTTATTTGACTAAATTCAGGAATCATCGGTAAGGTAGGATCAGGGATCTCATTTTGCTGATAATATGTAACCAAAGTATCTCTATATCTTTCAAACTTATATATTTCAAAATAAATACTTACCATTAATACGAGTTGCATTACTAGTAATACTAAAAACATCCCACTTAAAGAATTTAATCGTAGCCTTAACTTTAGAATAAAACTAGTACTATGATTATAAAATTGCTGCATCATTATTATAAAAAATACTGCATCATAAATTAATAAAACTCTTTGATTCAAATCATAAGACTTAGTTACTGGCGTCAATACAAATATTGAAGACGCAATTGCTACCCCGTATATAAAAGAAGCTTTCCTAGTGATATTTTTGTTTGTAAAAATAAGAACTAAGAATATCAATAACATCAACATAGGAATAAGTGTATCGCCAGGTTTTGTTACAATTTGTGTAACAAAATTTATGAGCTGATTTAAAATAGAAAAATGCTCTCCTGTCGACATTGTGTTTAGTCTTACATAGTTACCAGGGGCTGCTATCAAAATTATACCCCCCACCACACAAGCTATAAAAAAATATAATATATTTTTGTTTATTTGATTTTGAGAAAGCTTTTGATTTAAAAAGTATGCCAAACACAAGATAATTGCGACACCAACGAATATCTCATTATATAAACCAATAAAAAAACCTGTGAATAAACTAAACCATATGTTCTGCTTATTTTTCACTACTGATATGTAATAAAAGATAGCTAAAAGTGTTATACCCCAAAAATACTGTACCGCCGCTGTTTTCCAGACAACATTAGCAATAAATCCTGTTTGATAAAAAAGAAAGATAAAAAAGAAAATATATATTAAAAAGTCTTTCGAAAATAGTTCAACTTTTGTTTTAAACCTTACTATTTTATATGAATATAGCACAAACAGATAAAAACATATCGAGTTAATTATATTGATCATAAATACTGATAAATGGATATATTTCTTACTCAAAAACAGATAAATTAATGCCTGTGCTGATATCCGCCCCGTCCAATGAATATAGTTTGATGCAATACCACGAAGATATATGATAAAACCCTTATCAAGAGCATCGGTATAAGCTCTACCAAAATCATCAGCTCTTAAGGGCTGTAAATAGTTTATAACAAAGAAAAAAGCTATTATCAAAATAGCTATTATTACATTTGTACGTGAAATTTTCATCAATACTATAAATAATAAACCTTTTTAAGAAGTCTATATTATCTCTATACTTAAATAAAGACTGATAAAAGTGATTCTTAGCACCCAAATTAAATTATATTTTATAAAAACCAATAAAAATGTATCATAATATATAGAAACTCTTATAAAAAGTACTAATGAGCAATATAAAGTATAGAAAAGATATAGATGGATTAAGGGCTTTTGCGGTGTTATCCGTAGTTCTATTCCATCTAAATATAAGTTGGATTAAATCTGGCTTTCTTGGTGTAGATATATTTTTTGTAATTTCTGGATATTTAATTACAGCTATAATTCTTAGAGATCTACAAAACAATTGTTTTTCTATCAAAAACTTTTACCTAAGAAGAATTAGAAGAATTCTACCTGCATTAATAGTTGTCTTAATTTTCTCTACTTTTTTTGCATGGCTTATATTACTACCACAAGATTTAATAGACTACGCCGAATCACTTGTTAGTGCAATAGCATCCTTTTCTAATATCTATTTCTTTGTAAAACTTGATTTTGGTTACTTCGGTCAAAACTCGCAAATAATACCATTACTTCATACATGGTCTTTAGGTGTAGAAGAACAGTTTTATATGATCTGGCCATTAATCTTAATACTATTATTTAAACTAAGATTTTCAGCAAAAGTAAAACTTCTAGCCACTTCAATAATATTGCTAGTTATATCTTGCTTGATTTTCCTTTCTGGCGAATTTAATTTATATATTCTGAGCTCTGACAGATGGTATTACTTTCCAACTCATAGAGCATTCGAACTTTTATTTGGTTGCTGCTTAGCCATATACCTTAATAATTCAGCTACTTTAAACAATAACAAACTGACTCTTAATATACTCTCTGTAATAGGTGCTTTAATGATGATAGCACCTATATTTTTTATTAATGTGAGTTTCCCAAGTATTTGGACTATTACTGCATGTATTGGGGCGACTATTTATATATATTCTGGCGCAAATACTAATCATATACCTATTATAAATAGAATACTTTCTCTAAAACCTATTGTGGCTATAGGTCTTATCTCATATTCTTTATATTTATGGCATTGGCCTATTATTGCTTATGTTAACTATTTAAGTATCAATAAAACTGTCACTATATGTATCATAATTTTTACTATTAGTTTAGCCCTTGCTACATTAACGTATTTATTTGTAGAAAAACCCTTTAGACACAAATATAAGCTTAGCTTTACTAAAAGCTTTATACTACTATGGATAATGCCTCTAATTTTGGCTTGCTGCTTTTATATAGCCTCAACTAATGATAAATTTGGTTTTAACTCCTCAAATCTTATTGATCAAAATAAACTAACATATAACTATGGATTTAATAAAATCGATCAAAACAATTGTTTCCTTATGATTCAATCCTCTAGCTTCCAATCAAAACAACTCCCTAATAAGAATATCTGTTCAATAGGAAGTCCTAAAGCTAAAAATACTAATTTTCTGTTGGTAGGTGACTCTCATGCAAGATCTGAAATACCTATGATAACTACTTGGCTTGATAACATAAGCCAGAAAGCTTACGTTGTAACCCAAAAATCTACTCCATTCTTACCGACTTTCAAAAATGTTGTTGAATATGTTTCTGTTACTGATAGAAATAAGGCCATTGCTAATTTGATAAAATCAAAAAAATATAAATATGTTATTCTTGGTGGTGAATGGTCAAATGCACTATACTCTAGTTCGATTAACTCAATACAAGAATCCATTAAGTTAGTAATAGATAATGGTAGTATACCTATACTTATTTTAGATACTCCAACACTCAACACAGATGTCACTAATCTTTGTCCATTAGAAAAAAATAAACTACCATTTATTTTCGGAGATAATTCATGCAAATTAAATATCGAATTTGTCAAACAACAACAATTAGTATTTTTTAATCTTATTGAAAAACTTAAAAAAGAATTTCCTAAATTAGTAATTATAGATCCGAAAAAAGTACTCTGTAGTGACAAATACTGTGATATTGAAATAAATAATATCCCCATTTATGCTGATTCAAATCATCTTAACTATATAGGTTCAAAACTATTAGGAAAACAATATTTAAAAATGCATGGTAACCCGCTTGAATTTACCCAAAAACACTAATATACGGCATCATTTAATATATTTTTCGCACAAAACTCTTCTTGATAAATACATTTCTATTATATACTGTAAATATGCTAATAATTTATAACGAATAATATGATTAAAGCTAAGTCTTATATTGATACTTCCCCTTCTGTCTATGGCAGATTCGCAACATTAGCGGCAGAACATAAAGCCCTTAACTTTACTCAGGGAGCTCCTGCATTTGATACTCCTGAATGGTTAATTGATAGGGCTAACTTTCATATGCAACATGCAAAAAATCAATACTCCCCAATACCAGGTACTATTGCATTGCGTAATGCCATAATAACGAAAACTAAAAAATGCTATGATGCAGAGATAGGTATTGAAAATGTGGCTATTACAGCAGGAGCCCAAGAAGGCTTATTTACTTTAATATCTGCTTATATCGGACAAGGTGATGAAGTTATCATGTTTGATCCAGTTTTTGATACGTATGTTGGAGCTACAAAACTTAATCAAGGTAAATGCGTAAGGCTGAAACTACTAGCAGATGGTAGAATTGATATCCCAGCTATTGCAAATGCAATTACAGATAGAACAAAACTTATTATCTTAAACTCGCCTCATAATCCTATGGGTACTGTGATATCAGAAGATGAATTTAAGGAAATTGCTAAAATAGTTAAAAATAAAAATCTTTTAGTAATTTCTGATGAGGTTTATGAACATATTTACGCAGGTGAAAGCTTCACTAGTGCCATACAAATAGCTGAACTTAGAGATAAACTCATAGTTCTTCAATCCTTAGGCAAAACTTATAATGTTACTGGATGGCGTCAAGGTGTAGCTATTGCTCCAGCTGAAGTTATAAAAAATATCTTAGCAGTAAAGCAATTTGCAACCTTCTCAGCAGTGCATCCATTACAGTTAGCATTAGCAGAAGGTATAATTGAACACCCTGAGTATTATGAAGATCTCAATAAACTGTATAAAAAACAGAATCAGCTTTTAAGAGAAAATCTGGAAGGAACTAGGTTTAAAGTTCTTGAATGGCATGGCTCTCCATTCCAGATGTTAGACTATAGTGATATTAGTAATGAGTTTGATGAAGATTTTGCCTCTAATTTGATCAAAGAATATGGCATTGGCCTAGTTCCAATATCGTCATTATTTGAAAAACCACAAAATGGACTACTAAGACTTTGCTTCGCAAAAAAAGATGATGAGATAATTAAAGGCGCAAAAATTCTTGCAAAGATATAAAAGTTTTTACTTCTTTAATGACAAATACTAGTCGTACTTGATATTTCCTTCAATAATTTGTACTTCTGCCGAAGACCTCATAGAATTTCCATCTTTACCATATTTGATAGCCAAGCTGGTACTTGTGTCAGATATTTTCTTTATATTTATTTTAATGGTATCTCTCGGATCATTTGGGTTTATACCCTCTAAAGTTGCTGTTTCATTAGTCTTCTTGTTAACAACAAGATTATAAGGAGCACCGCTAGTAGAAGTATAAGTTTCCCCTGCTTTTATTGATTGATATGCAGAACTATAAACTTTGTCAAAACTATATGGCATATTTACAATGTAATAACCCTCTACATATTTTATACCATTATTATTTTCAACGGTTGAACAGCCGGTAACAAAAGCAAATACAAGTATAGATAATAGAGCATAATTTCTTAGTTTTATAATTTTCATAATTTCCTCATATAGGTATCAAAATAAATTAGGATTATTATGTTATTGTGCTATTTATTTGTCAACAAATTATATTTTGTATATAGCATTTTATTCTTAACGATTATGAAAAATATTGTTAAACTCTCAGAAGATACTCTAACTCCGAATAAGGAACATATATGTCAAGACTAAAAGTTAGCATAATTCAATCAGATATTATTTGGGATGATAAGCAAGCAAATTATAGAGCTATCGAGAATAAGATTGCAGATATTCATAAAGAAACTGATCTTGTTGTACTTTGTGAAATGTTTAACACTGGTTTTATAATGAATCCTACTAATGAGGCTAGCTCTGAAGAAGATATTATCAAATGGATGTATAATCAAGTAAAAGGTAAAAACTATGCAATTGTAGGTAGTGCTGCAACTTTTACAGAAAATAAAATTGCCAATAGACTTTACTTTGTAACTCCTGACAAGCAAGTTTTTACTTATGACAAGAATCATCTTTTCATACACGCTGGAGAAGATAAAAAATATACTAGCGGCAATAATCGTCAAATTATTAACTACAAAGGTTTCAACATATTGCTAACAGTGTGTTTTGATTTAAGATTCCCTGTATTTAATTGTAATAATAATGAATATGATGTACTACTAAATGTTGCTTGTTGGCCAGAATCTCGTCGTGAGCATTGGAAATCATTACTAAAAGCAAGAGCCATAGAAAATCAAGCCTATGTTATTGCATGCAATAGAGTCGGAAATGATCCTAGCTTTAGCTATTCTGGGGATAGTATGATTATTGACTATAATGGAGATGTTTTAGCTCATGACGAATATAAAGAAACTATACTAACAGCAACTTTAGATAAGAACAAACAACAAGAACATCGTGATAAGTTTAATTTTCTTGCATCACAAGATAAGTTTACTCTTCACCTCTAATCGACTTAGCAAGGTTTTGTAAAACAGCGTTGACGAATTTATATCCCTCTTCTGTCCCCATACTATAACAAATTTCAACATATTCTTTTATAATAACTTGATATGGATTTTCTAGACACTCTATCAATTCTGCTATAGCGACTTGAAGTACTGCATAATCAACATAATTTATAGACTCAACACCATTTTTTGAATTATCTTGTATATAGTTATTTATAGTATCTTGATTTTCTCTAACTGCATCCATTAATCTATAAAAAAGATCCCAGTCAGTATAGTGTCTCTCTGCATTATCTGCATAATATTGAGTTTTTAGTTCAGAAAATGTATGATCTGCAACCTTTTTTTGGTACAAAGCCTGCACAGTATATAAACGAGCGTTATTTCTAGCTCTAGCAGTAGTTTTCATAATTGTTATATAGATATAATTTATTAGGGAATTTTATGGTTCTAGATTATACATTATTAACAATAATATATATAGTTCTTATGAGTGATTAGTACTTTAAATTATAAGTTTTAGATATCATTATTATCCGATCTATTATAAAATGATTTTTGATTAAAACTACTTCTTGTAACTAGTGAAACTATTATAGAATTTAAGATTATATCTTTAATAGGAATAGTATTTATCCTTAACTCTTGCGTAAATAATACCAACCCTCAAGATGTTGGATTTGTAAAAACCCCCTACACTTCTGGTAATGTATCATTAACTCTAAAAAAAGGTGTAACTACAAAAGATGAAGTTATAAATGCTTTTGGCTCTCCTAATATAGTTACTCAAAATGCAAGTGGAGAATCTGTCTGGACATATCAAACAAATGCGACTGTTGAGAACGATGCTTCTAGAGATGGTTTTTTGACTCTACTGATAACCGATGAAAATACACAAGAATCAGGATTTATGCAATCACAAAAAACTATGACTATAATTATCATATTCAAGGGTAATATTGTCTCTAACTATAAATCATTATCAACTAACTTCTAGATGAGGCTTTTATAATATGCGTAAGAAATTTAGTCTTTTAGTTTACTTAGTTGTTTTAGCTTTATCAGGATGTATATCATCAGGACCACAACGACCAAATCTAACACCTCTACAAATCCAACTTATGCAAACAAAAGTTTTTAATGTTGATTTACGAACAGCTTTTGATGCTACAGTTACTGTTATGCAAAATCTAGGTTATATCATTCAAGATGCTAACTTCAACACTGGCATTATTACAGCTAAAAGTACTGAAAATGCTAATGGTTGGGGGCAATCTGAATATACTGAAGCTACAGCATTTATTCAACCTTATAGACAATCAACCAAAGACTCTAGCATTAGAATTAACTTTGTAGTTTATCAATCAACCCCTGATCCTAATCAAGGAGCTGCTCCAATAAACACTTCTTATGCTATCTTGGACCCTCAAGCATACGAAAATGCTTTTGCAAAAATCCAGCAACAAATCTTTGTACAAACAGGTATTTCTCCAGTATTAAGTCAACCTATTCAAAAAGTCTCTTAAATAGTTTTCTCTTTGAACTGTATTTTTGTCAAAAAATTTAGTTTAATACCTTACAAATTATCAATAAATGACTGAATCATGAATAAGTGGTGGCAAGAAATTGATCTAAAAGATATGAGTAAAGAGCAATGGGAATCGATTTGCGATAGATGTGGCCTTTGCTGTTTAAATAAGCTTCAAGATGATGAAACTGATGATGTCTACTATACAAAAGTTAGCTGTAAGCTTTTAGATATCGGAAAATGCCAATGCAGCATGTATGAAAAAAGAAAGCAGATTGTGCCTGACTGTATAAACCTAACATATAAACAACTTAAAAATCATGCCCATAAATGGCTACCTAATAGTTGTAGCTATAAGCTTTTACTACAAAATAAAGACCTACCTGACTGGCATCATTTAAACACGGGCTCAACTGATGAGATGCACAAACAAAAAAAATCTGCTAAGCATTTTGCTATTTCTGAATATGAGTTAGATGTTGATGAATATTTAGAAGACTTTATCATAAAAATAGATAACTGATTTTTAGTTTCTGATATATAATTCCTTACTCTTTACTAATTGGGCATTGTATGTCTGATTTATTCGAAATTAATCTTTTTTATGAAAAGATAATTAGTGATTATCTTAACAATGGGTTCTGCGTTATCGATAACTGGCTAACTAATGATGAAACTATTCAACTACGCAAAGAGCTTAATCATTTTTATGATGCTGATTGCTTTAAAAAATCCGCAATAGGTAATCGCTTGAATGAAAACTTAGAAAGATCAATACGTAATGACTTTATTTTTTGGTTAGATGAAACAAAACATGCCGCAACATTCTTTAAAAAGATAAATAGTTTTATTGACTACCTTAATAAAACGTGTTTTGCCGGAATTGTAACAAAGGAGTTTCACTACGCAGCTTATCCTAAAGGATCATTCTATAAAAAACATATCGATACCTTTCAAAATGATGATCGAAGAACGATATCTATAGTCTGCTATCTTAATGAAATTTGGAATGAATCTTTCGGTGGAGAGTTAAAACTATATCTTAATAATCAAACATTACAAATATTTCCAACTAATGGAAAAATAGTTCTCTTTGATAGCAAAACCATTGAACATGAAGTGTTGCCTGTACTTACGAAAAATAAAAGACTTAGCATTACTGGATGGTTAAAAACCAATTAAATCTTATACTTAACACACAAACTTCTTGACTAGTTTGTACTACCACGTAATACTATTTTTGCAAAAATAGTCTCATATACGTTATAATAATTTAATTTTTAAATTATAAATCTTAAATAATGAATAATCTTTTAAAGTCTAAATTACTTATAATTTTAGCTATTTTCTCTTATTTTCTATTTTTGAATTTTTGTCAACCATTGGCTATGGATGATTTTTGGCGTGCTATTAATGATACTCTAGTAAATGGTACTTTTTTTCATTTTCTAATCCAAGATTATACAGGCTGGACGGGTAGAATATCTGCTCAAGCTTTAGTATATGCACTATTTTCAAAAAAATACTTAACATTATCATTGCTAACTATAAATACTATAAGCTCAATATCCATGAGCTTATTTATAATATTTATCTTTAAAATTGTGACTAGAAACAAGTATAGTCTAGCATCAAAAGATTTTATTATATATTCATTCTTCTTTGCTTTAATGTTCACATGGACAGGTTTCATAGGTCAAGTAATATGGAAAACTGCTGCTATACAATACTTATGGGGATATACAATCCTTATTGTTTTGTATTATTATTTAATAATCGAAAATAAAAGCTTCTACTTAATTAGCTTGTTAGGAGGCCTATTTATAGGCCTATATAATGAGCAGTTTGTTGCAGTACTACTCTTATTTTGTTTAGCATACTTTATTGAAAGAAAAATAAATAACAAAATTATAAACAAAGGAGTTCTGTTTTTCTTGACAGGTCTTTTGATTGGAGGGGTTATCTTAATAGCCGCTCCAGGTAATTACGTTAGAATGGATCAAATGTCAAATGATCAAAGTATTTCTCTTCTAAGTCAACTTATTTATTTTATTCATATATTTAAATACAACTTATGGCCTCATACTCTAATTATAGCTTGGATATTCATACTATATTTTGCTCTCGCCATTAGCAACAAGAATAATAAAAAAATCAGTATAGTCATATACTCTTTAGCTCTAATCACAGTCATTTTTGTTATGGCTCCTTTAGCATATAGTTACGGCATACAGATTAGATTAATGCTAATTTATTACATAATATTTTTTATTGCAATGATGCAACAATTTTATGACAATCAGAGCATAGCAGTTACAACTATCTATAAAGCCTTCAAGAAAATTCATATCCTTTTTCTGATAGGTTTATTAATTATCATGGGAGTTATGGGAAGTGCATATTACTCAATTTACAAGTTTAATCAAAATAGACAAAAGCTTATTACAGAATTGCACAACAAAAATATAGAGAATATTACTATACCAACATTCGAGCTTCATGGAGAAGCTCAACCATATGGTATAACTTTTGAAGCGATAACATGTGATAGCAATAACACAAATAACCAAGCTTTCGCAGCATTCTATGGCTTTAAAACAGTTAAAGCTGAAGATTGTTAATTAATAAAATAAATCACTGCTCCGAGCACTACCAGCATAATAGCAAATAATGTTTGTAAGATTTTATCATTAAGTCTTTTTTTAAGTTTAGTAGCTATTAACATCGCAATTACACTGCCAATTATAAACATACCAGCCACATACCAACTCATATGCTCTTCTTCGTAATGCGATATAAACCCAGATATAGATACAACAAATATTACCAATAAAGAAGTATTTATAGCTCTTTTAATTGGCATAGCTGTTATAAATACCAACGCAGGCACTATCAAAAATCCACCACCAACTCCAAAGAATCCAGTCAAAGTACCAACGATTGCACCACTTACTAATAATGCGATAATACATTTTGGAGCGATACTCTCACATATTGATTTCTCAGCACCTGACATCACCTTAGCCTTTATCAAGCTCCAAATACCTATTGTAATCATAAGTATAGCGAAGCTAATCATTAACACCTTGTCTGATAAGCCTTGAGATACATAACTACCAATTGGAGCAAAAATAACTCCTGTAGTAATCATTATTGCAGCAGCTAAATAACTAATATCATGTTGCTTATAGTTAACTACAAGACCAAAAATAGCTGTAAAGCCTACTACAAGAAGAGAAATAGGAACCGCAGTATGAAAGTCTAAGCCTACACCATAAGTGAGTAATGGAACAGCTAATATAGATCCGCCACCACCAGTTAAGCCTAAAGCAATTCCACAAATAAATCCAAATATAATCAAAAACATATTACTCTTCTTCTATACCACATTTTAGGTTAGCTGGAACTGCGATATCTATATAATTTGGTGGAGGTAGTTTTAAATCATCCATTATCTTCGCGTACTCTTCTGGCGAGTTTACTTGTAGTCTTGGATTATTTCTTTTTTCCTCCGCAACACTACTACTAGTAACACCATTATAATCATGACCTGGATAAATAATTGTACTACCTGGTAAAGTCATAAGTTTAGTCATAATACTCTCATATGCAGCATAAGAATCACCATTTTGAAAATCAGTTCTACCCGAACCTCTAATTAGCAAAGTATCTCCAGTGAAAAGCATATTCTCTGTTATAAAACAGTAAGAGTCATCTGTATGGCCTGGTGTATATATTGCCTTAATCTGATAATTACCAAATGTTAGTATATCTCCATCAAATACTTTTTTAGTAGCACATTGAGCTGCACTCTCACCACCAAGTACTATATCACAGCCTGTTTCTTTTCTTAAAATACCCGCTGCTGTTACATGATCTGCATGAACATGCGTATCTACAGCATAAATCAATTTAAGATCAAGTTCTCTCAATAGTTTTAAATACTGTTGAACATTAAATCTTACAGGATCTATTATTATAGTTTCCCTAGTTTGCTCACAACCTAAAATATAAGTATAGGTATAAGTATCTCTATCAATTAGTTGTCTAAAAATCATAGTTCCTCCTAGATATATTATCTGTTCTAGTTTGTTTGAGTTATTGAAATACGACGTTCGCCTGTAATACGCTCAATAGTGCCATAATAATTGGAAATCATAGCATAACCACCTGCAATATTATAAACATCATAGCCATGATGTTGTAACATTAGAGTTACATTATATGATCTTTGACCTGACTGACAATGTACATATACCGGCTTAGTTTTATCAAGCTCTGACAATCTATTTCTAATCTCAGACATTGGTATATTTTTAGCACCTGCTAACATACCCTTAGATATCTCACCAAATTCTCTAACATCAATAATTTGAGCATTCTCAGCTAAAAGCTTTTCAACATCAGTAAATAGAACCTGTTTAAAATCTCCATTTAAAAGATTATTAGCAACATAACCAGTATGGTTAACTACATCTTTACCTGTTGAATATGGAGGAGCATAACATAACTCAAGATCTTGAAGATCTTCTACTGTCATACCCGCTTTGATAGCTGTTGCAAACACATCCGCCCTCTTATCAACTATACCTTTACCAATTGTCTGAGCACCTAGAAGTTTACCTGTGTTACTCTCAAACAATATTTTTGTAAATACATTTTGAGCATTAGGCATGATACTTACTCTATCAAATGGTGCTGTATATGCTACCTGATAATCGATATCTAAATTATGAAACTTAATCCAAGCTTCGTTTAAACCTGTTGCTGCGCCAGTATAGTCAAATATCTGAATGATTGATGAAGCAATATAGCCTTTGTTTACAATTTTTCTATCATTTATATGATCTGCAATTAAGCGACCTTGCTTATTAGCCGGTCCTGCTAACGGCAAATTAAAATCTTGACCTGTAAGAGCATTTTTAACCAATATAGCATCACCTGCTGCATAAATATCTTTATCTGATGTTTGATAATTCTCATTAACAAGTATATGGCCACTTTTAGCTAGCTCAATGCCTACATTTTTTAGAAATGCAGTATCTGGTGCCACACCAATAGCTAAAACCACCAAATCTGACTTAACTTCTTTACCTGATTCAAGCAGAACCTTATCAGATTCAAAACCAACTACTTTCTCAGATAGCATCAAGTTTATATCATGATCTAATAACTCTTTTTCTAGATACTTAACCATTTCATAATCAAACGGACGCATAATTTGGTTAGCCATCTCAACTATAGTTACATTAAAGCCTCTTTCTTTAAGATTTTCTGCAACCTCAATACCAATAAAGCCTGCTCCTATAACTGTCACGTCTTTGACAGATTTTTCACTATCAAAAACAGCTTTATGGATTTTTTTGACATCGACAACATTTCTTAATATGAAGTGATTGATTGTCTCAAGACCCTTAAAAGGAGGAACTATCGGCTTAGCACCTACAGCTAACACTAGCTTATCATAGCTTTCAGTATACTCTTCTCCAGTTGTGTGGTTTATAACAGTTAAAGTTTTATTTGATTTATCAACACTAACGACTTCCGAATTTGTACGAGCCTCAATATTATATCTTGTATCAAACTTTTCAGGCGTCATTAAGATTAATTTTTCAGCTGGTTCGATATGCCCACCTAAATGATAAGGTAGGCCACAGTTAGAAAATGATACGTGTGGTCCTTTTTCAAACATTACTATCTCTGCTTTATCATCAAGCCTTCTTAGTCTTGCAGCTGCTGATGCACCTGCAGCAACACCACCAACTATGAGATATTTTTTAGCCATTACTGAGCTCCTCTAGAAATATTATATAAAGTGTTATTTTCTTTTATTATATGGTAAAAATTCTAACATAACTGCTAAACCACATGTGCCTGTTAACCCAGCAAATAAAAGTCCTGCACCAAAGAATCCACTCAAAATCGCAAAATATTGTGATACTGTAAACGAAAGCACTACACCCAACAATACCATAAAACCAACTATTATCTGTACTTGACGCATTATTGGTAAAGGTTCCTTAACATTTTTTTTTGTAGGTTGCTTGTGTTGTTTCCAAGCATTCAAGCCACCTTCTAACAAATATACTGCTTTTGCATTTAGATCTTTTACTTTAGTTGCTGCCTGATTAGTTCTGTTACCAGACTGACAGTGAAGTACTACAATCTCATCAGGTTTAATATCTGCATCATATATTTCATCAACTGTTATATTTTCAGCACAATCAATACACTCTCTGTTATGTTCACCTGTTGTTCTGATATCTATTAATTTTACTTTTTCTTTTTTTTGTAATTCCAAAAAGTCCTTAACTGAAATATTTTTTACTTTACTCATATTTGCTCTCCTTTATATTATTAAGCTACTTCTAATTTAGTTATTACTAATATTTTATTCAAATTTTTTAATTGTTATCATCACCACAATATATGCCATATAACGCTTCTAATATTTTAGTTACTGCAGGGTCATTTAAACTATAAAAAACTGTTTGTGATTCTTTCCTAGTCTTAACAAGTCCCTCTTTCCTCAAAACAGACAAATGCTGAGAAAATGCTGACTGACTAAGATCAGAAAACTCCGCTAACTGCCCAACACTCATTTCATGTCTTAGTAATAAACAAAGTATCAAAAGTCTAGATTCATGAGATATTGCTCTTAATAAAGACGAAGCTTTACTTGCATTATCTTTCATTTGTATCAAATCCATAGTTATGATCAATGTTTGTTAATTTCTAACTACAAATATTAGCAAATCCTAATTTAGTAATCAATAATATAATTCAGTATATAGAAAATAATTAGCTTGATTTTTTCTTGGTAAAGAAAATACTACTTACGAAACTAATTACTATTATCAATACGATAATAAGTAAACCACTATTAAACTTATGCCATTCATTATGAATACTAGTATCATATAGCCATCTTGAATAAGGCGAAGATTGGTTAAAATAGTGCACAACTCTTGTTTCACCAATGATATATCCCGTCAATGGTTGTATAATCATTCCATTAAATAGATAAGCAAATGTTAGCACTAATGAATTAGCTAATGGTCTTATTGAAAACTCTTTGAACAGTAGCTGAATTTCTTGGAATGCTAGCATAGCTCCTCCACACCCAACACCATACAGAAAATTAAACAAGAAAGCCATTTCAAATCCAAAACTTCTATTTGGCCATCTTATATACATAATTAAACAAAGAAAAATGAGTGTAATCAAACTAAAACATATAGCTGTAAGTCTATTATTTTGGTATCTTGATACCAAAAATCCAGCAATAATTCCTCCTGTTGCAACTCCTATTGGTACCAAACCATTCATCATGATAGCTGTATCATGAGGTACACCAAACACCTTCATTTCATAGGTGACATTATATAGATCTGCAAATGTCAAAATTGATCCAAACAAACCTGTAAAGTAAAATGATGCTAACCAAAAATTTCGTTTTGAAAGAATACTCCATATTCTAGATATTACTGGTTGTTGTAGATCACTGTCACTCGTAGTTCTTGTCTTATGAGGTAACAAGATACTAAGACCAATAGTACAGATAATAAACATCACTGCAAGAATATCAAAAACATAAGTATATGAATATTGACTCAAAGCCTTACCTGCAAATAGTGCTAACATACCTGCAAAAATATTAGCAATACTCTGACTCAAGGATGAAAAAAATGCAAATTGATGATCTGAAAAATTAGTCTGCACAACATAAAGCACTCCTACAAATGTACACCCCAAACCCAAACCAAGCATTATCCTTGCAACTACCAGTAACTCAAATACAGTAGTGTGTGCAAACAAAAGTGCGCCCAAAGCAGATACAAATGCTGAACTACTAAGCAATAATTTAGGTGATATCTTATTTATTAATACCCCAGCACACACTTGAGAAATAGCAAATACTACAAAAAAAACTCCTGATAATATTGACAGATTAGTATCTGTCAAATGATTATCTAACCTTATTGATAATGCATATGTTCCGAACAAAACTGCTGAGAAAACACTCATTGTAAAAAACAACTCTGTAATAGCCCAACGCGTATAATTTATAGCTCTCATAGATATTCTCCTTAGGTACAAACCTACAAACCAATAATTAAAAATATGCCATCTACAAATAAGATACTACACTATTTATAATTATTGATTTAACGTTTTGTAATGTGAATTAGTTAATAATCGTAATTAATGAACTTTGCTTCCATATATATATGTAGCATCAATTAAACGATCATCTCCTAAAGAAATAACTGAGAATAAGTAGTCTTGAAGATTATATGCAGATTCAAGTCTATATTTAAGTAGAGAGTTATTGTCAGTATTGATAACTATAAAATCAGCTTCTTTACCTTTTTCTAAGCTGCCAATTTTATCGCCTAAACCTAGCGCTTTTGCACTACCTAGAGTAGAAGAGAACAGGCGTATCAAAGTTTCAAGTTTATAGGAATTTAATAATGCAGCCTTATAAGCATCATCCATTACACGAAGCATACTTAGAGTATTACCTGCTGCCCAGTCAGTAGCTAAAGTTAGCTTGATATCTTTTTCAATAGCCGTTTTGTAGTCAAAATGACCGCTGCCAAGGAAGTTATTACTAGTTGGGCAACTTGCTATAACAACACCTTGATCTTTCATTCTATTCCATTCACTATCTGACAAGTGGATACAATGTCCTAAAATAGTTTTATCCGTAATTAATGAATAGTTCTCATAAACATTTAGATAATCAGTAGCATTTGGATACATCGCTAAAGTATCTTTGATTTCATTTAAATTTTCGCTTAAATGTGTTTGTACATAAACATCTTTATGCGATTGCATGAACTCTTTGCATAAGTTAAGAGTTTCATCATCACAGCTAAGAGCAAATCTTGGGGTAAGAGCGTAACTAGCACGTCCTCTATTATGCCACTTATTACAAAGCTTCTCGGAGATTTTCATACTGGTTTGAGCATCTGTAATTATTTCTTTATTACCTTGAGTCATAATAGTATTTCCAAGAATTACTCTCATATTATATTTTTGAGCTATTTCAAAAACTATATCTGTGCCGTCATAAGCACTTGGAGCGTATCCACATATAGTTGTAGTTCCACTCTTAAATAATTCTTTGAAAAGTATATCAAACTCCTTATGAGCCAAAGAGCTACTGTTAAAACTAGCTTCACTTGGAAAAATATATCCATCTAACCACTCTAAAAGCTTTTCCCCATAGGCACCTACAGCTTTTGTTTGAGTTGTATGCATATGTGTATCGATAAGCCCTGGCATAATTAATTTACCAGAGTAGTCTATCAACTTATCATTATCACCTATGTTAATCTTATGAAAATCGTTAACCTCAGTTATCAAACCATCTTCTACAACAACTGCACCATCTCTTAGAAATGTATAGTCTTTTGAATCAGAAAATAAGTTGTCAACCTTATGACCTAATAGTGACTGAAGCGTTGCGTTTTTGTTGAATGTAAAGATACTTGCACGATATATTGTTTTCATAATTATTATCCTCTTGTTGATTTATCGTTATTTAAACTAAATAAATCCATTCGGGTCAATTGAGGATTATATAACCAGCAGATAAGCACCGGGCCTAATTGAATTATCTAACCAAATAGACAAACACTGTGATTATATTTATATGAAATTGAGAAGTCAATTATTTTAATAAAAATTTTTAGATTTCTTATTAGCAATAAGTACTAATCTCACCTTTATCAACTACCTTTGAAATATTGTAACTATTATCAAATATAACCAAGTTCGCTATATATCCGGACTTTATCTTCCCTAATAAATTCCCTAAATTAATCGATTCTGCTGCATAAGTAGACGCCATTCTTAGTGCCTCATCAAGAGGTATAAAAGTATTCTCAACTGTATTTTTAACCGCACCCATCATTGTCAAAGCAGATCCACCCAAAGTCCCATCAGCTGTAGTTAGCTTACCATTTTTGTGATAGACAACCGCGCCCTCAAAGACAAATTCTTCCATATCTGTACCTGCCGGAGCTGCTGCATCTGTTACAAGAATTAATTTCTCTTTGAGTAACTTCTTAGCAACTTCTAATGATGAATAATCTAAGTGAAACCCATCAGCGATGATTCCAGCATATACATTTGATGAGTTTAGGACCGCACCTATAGCACCAGGATTTCTACCTTGATATCCACTCATAGCATTATATAAATGTGTTGCCATGGTTATACCTGATTCAATGCCATTAAATGCTTCTTCATAAGTTGCATTTGTATGACCTAAAGAAACAGTTATTCCAGCATTAGCTAGTTTCTTGATAGTAGATGAATCACAAACTTCTGGAGCCAAGGTCAGAATTTTCACACAATCAGCGTATTCTATTATTGTATCTATAATTTTAGAATCAGGTCCTCTAACATGATCAATATTATGAACCCCTTTTTTAGTTCTGCTAATATAGGGACCCTCAAGATGAAGACACGGAATATTATATTGATATTTATCTTTATAATCCCTCACCAATTTCAATGCTTTTAAGATATTTTCATCAGAAGTTGTAATCAATGTTGGCAGCACTGTTGTTGCCCCATATTTCTTTGAAGACTCAAATATGCCTTTTAGACAATCCTCACTGACATCATCATTTAGAAGAAACCCTCCAAAACCATTTACTTGCAGGTCAATGAATCCTGGTGCAATATTCTCACCTTTTAAGTCTATAATTTCATAATCTGAATAATCCTTTATATTAGAATTATGGATTATATCTTGAATAGTTTGGCCATTCATAACAATAGAATGATTATCCAATATTTCTAGTCCACTATATATTTTACAATTTGTGAGGATTTTCATCTACTTCTCCCTATATCTAATAAAAAACATTTGCTCAATAGCAATAAAATAACTGAACCATTTTCTTATACAATCTCTAAAAGACTTTCCTAAACTCTTCGGCATAATAAACCTTCTGATCTTTTAACTGATCCAATTTATTCGATAAATCTAACACCATAAAAACATCTTCGGGCACATCATATTCACACTTTATTTTATATGTTATAGTAGGCTTAAAACCAAATTTTGGATAATAACTAGGGTGCCCTAAAACAAATATTGCATCAATACTATTTACTCTAGCCTCTTTTATCATCATTTCTATAAGCTTAGTACCTATCCCCTTATGTTGATATTCAGGTGCGACAGACATTGGAGCCAATCCATATATTTTTAGATTAGTAGATTTTTCCGTTGTCATTTTTGAAAGAATTGCTTGACCTATTATATTGCCGTTATCAGTCTCAGCAACTAAAGATATTAAACTTTGATGGTCAGTATGTAAAAGTCTAACTAATCTCTCTTCATCTTTGGTATCAAATGCTTCAGATATTAGGTTATATATCTGTTCTTGATCCTTTAAAGTTTCATATCTTATTTTTACGTGCATACCCTAATCTCCAATAACTAGATCACGCGTTGAACGAATTTCTAAATTTAGAAATTTACCAGATTTTTTAAACTTACCAAATACTGCAAACTTTGCTCTCTTACCTTTATCAAAATCAAGATACTTAATCTGACTAGGTACCACAAATATTGAAAACCTAGAGCCTTGATCTGCCTTAAAAAACAATTTTTTACTTTCTCCAATATCAGATAATGTAATCCCCGCGATACCATAGATCAAGCAGTGTTTGTTGTTAAGTACATTAGTATCGATAGAATCTAAATCAAGGATATTAATAGTTAAAATATCTTGTCTTGAATACTCTCTAATACGATTTTCCGTAAGTTGCTGCTTCTTTTGTGGCATCAGATTAAGCTCTTCTTCTTTGTTAAGCTTGCCATCATTCTCTAGTTTAGTAACAAGATTTATACATTTTTCTAAATTCTTATTTACTAAAAAATTCAACTTACTCATGTCTTTTTTTGAATCACTTAAAACTAATTCTTTAATTTTTTCATCTTGAATTGGCTTAGCAACCCTCGGACAGAGCTCATCATGTTTTTGGTCTGCCACAAAAGCAAAGTATGGTTCTTGATCAGCTTTACGTACTATTTTTAGTTTAGCTTTGCCACAATCTGGACAAAAAATATTATCAAAATGGAGTTTGCTGTTATACTCACTAGCTTTTATGAACCCTCTTTTATATCTAGCTGTTTTCACTTTTTATCCCTAAATCTTTTCAAAAAGAATATCTGATATTGGATGATCGAGGTTCTGACCTCGCTTTTCAAATTTTGTCAAAGGTCGCCATTCTGGTCGCGGTGCGAATCCATCATATAGATTTTTGTATTTATCATCATTTTCAAGAAGTTCTAAAACTTCCTCTGCGTATGGTAACCAATCACTAGCATAGTGAAACACACCACCTGTTTTGAGTTTTTTAGCAAATAAATCAACATTTGATTGATTCACTAATCTTCGTTTATTATGCTTTTTCTTATGCCATGGATCTGGAAAATATATCTGCATTCCTGACAAAGAATCATCAGATATCATATTTTCTAATATTTCTACAGCATCATGACTCATAACTAAAAGATTAGATATATTTTGATGCTCAATTTCATAGAGAATATTACCAACTCCTGCTTTGTGAACTTCAATCCCTAAATAATTTTTTTTAGGATTTTCTAGAGCCATTTGCACCAATGATCCACCCATTCCAAAACCTATCTCTAATACTACATCATTAGAATTTTTAAAGATTTCAGAGAAGTCTAAACTTTTATTTTGATCATATTCAACCATATATTTAGATGTATAATCATCAAGTGCTTGTTGCTGCTTTTTTGTCACTCTGCCAGCTCTTTGGACATAACTTTTTATCTGGCGTAAATTTTCTTTAGAATTATCACTCATTTTTCTAGATTTATTGCAATTTTATTACTACTATTCTATCGCAAGTAAAACAAAAATAAGAGTATAACTGTGCTAATCTTTTTTACAATTCTAGCTTTACAAGTAAGTTGTCTTGTATTACCTGGTCCTGACTTCTTTGTAACTATAAGCAACTCTATCAAATTTGGACATAGATCAGGAATATATACCGCATTTGGCGTTGCTAGTGGAATTCTTCTAAATACTTTTATAGTCTACTGGTTTGGTTCATTCCTCCTTTATAAACAGCCATTACTGTTCAAAGCATTAATACTTCTAGGTGTCATTTATCTTGCGTACATAGCATATAACTTATACAAGAATATTTTTACAAAACAACAATTAAACCCTAATGCAAATGAGCATATAAAAAACCTTGATAATTTTGATAAGCCCACTAACATTAAACTTTTCTTAAACGGTGCTTTTACAAATCTTGCTAATGCTAAGGTACTGGTTTTCTTTAGCTCGATGCTTAGTTTAGTTGCTCAACTTCCAAGCTTTGGCAAAATTGCTGTCTGGATTGCTATAGCTCTAAGTACATTTATTTGGTTCGCAATTGTTGCTACTTTCTTTGGTAATAATAAACTTAGGCAAGTGTTCTTTAGAAACATCAAAAAAATTGAATTTGTGTCTGCTATTTTTATAACTATTTTTGTAGTAATTATATTAATTGAGCTTTTTTAGAATAGAACTTTACTCCAACCTAACTTTTCTCTTAGAGTATCATAGTAATTATAATCTTTAGTATGCAAGACAGTGACTTTCTTCTGCGCTTTTTGAATAGTTACTTTCTGATGTGATCTTAAAATAGTATCATGTCTACCATCAATGCTTAAAACAGGTTCTGGATCATTGTAATCTGTTATGTAAATATCTATAACACTTGTATCTGATATAACCAAAGGTCTACTATTTAATGAATGAGAACATACTGGCACCAAAACCACACTACTTTGATTAGGATTCAAAATAGGTCCACCGGCTGACATTGCATGTGCTGTTGAGCCTGTTGGTGTAGCAACAATAAGTCCATCACCTCTTTGATCAAAAGCATATCGACCATCTATATATACCTTCAAACCAAACATCAACCCCCTACTAGAGGTTATAGCAATTTCATTTAATGCGATAGACGCCTCTAGAGGTGCACGTAAATTATCATCAACACGACATTTCAGCATACTCATTTTGGTAACTGAACTGTCCCCTTTTAATATAGCATCAAGGTCTCTTCTTAAGGCATTATTATCTGCAGCAAGAGTTGTTAAAAAGCCAAGCTTACCCTTATTTACACCAATAACAGGAATATTGCTATATAATGCTAAAACCCTAGATGCTTTAAGAAAATTACCATCTCCACCAACAACGATAGCAACATCACATACCAAAGCTATCTCTTTTAAGCTTGCGGTTGTAATATTTTCCAAAGTCGTATCAGATGCAGTTTCATCCTCTACCACCACATCTAGATTTTGTTGCTGTAAATAAGCATATAGGATCTCTACTGTTTGACTTACTTCTTCTTTATAATGCTTACCGATAATAGCAACTCTACTATATTTATAGATCATACTCATATATTTAAACTGACATTAACTGTGATTATACCAAAATACCTACTAGCACCGAAAATCTTTAACCCAATATTTATAATACTAATAGGTTAACGTACAATAGCCATCAAATATAAGTTGCTCAAATCTGTTAATATATTTAAAATAAAGTATAAGATTAGTAAACTTCGATTGAACAGATGGACAAAGTGAATAAACTTACGAGTATAATTATACCTGTAAAAGATGAATCAGAAGGTATTGATCACCTTTTTAATAGATTAATGCCAATTTTAAATCAACTGCCGACTAATTATGAACTAGTATTTATAAATGATGGAAGTAATGATAACACCTTAGAGCTTCTTCTAGAAAAACAAAAAAGTATTCCAGAAATTGCTATCGTTGATTTATCCCGTAACTTTGGTAAAGAAGCTGCATTATTCGCCGGTTTTGCCAACTGTAAAGGTGATGCTGCTATTTCTATTGATGCAGATCTACAAGATCCACCTGAGCTTATCCTAGAGATGGTTGAGCATTGGCTAAATGGCTATGAGGTTGTAACTGCAGTTAGAGAAAATCGTGATACAGATACTTCAACGAAGAAGCATACAGCAGGACTTTTCTATACAGTCATGAACAAGATTAGTGAAACTAAACTTACTCCTAATGCTGGAGACTACAGGTTATTGAATAGAGCAGCAATTAATGCTTTTCTTGAGCTAAAGGAGAAGGTACGTTTTAACAAAGGTCTTCTTACATGGATAGGCTTCAAGGAAAAAATTGTCTACCATGCTAGAGAAGAAAGAGTTGCTGGACAGACTAAATGGAACTACTGGAAACTATTTAAATTCTCTATAGATGGTATTACAAGCTTCAGCCGTGCACCATTAGAAATATGGTCTTATATTGGTGTTTTTGTTGCTTTTATGAGCTTTTTGTACGGCTCATTCTTTATATTAAAATCTCTTATTTTTGGTATAGATGTTCCCGGCTACCCATCTCTAATAACTTTTATACTATTCTTTAGTGGATTACAGATGATTGGTATAGGAATGTTAGGAAGTTATATTGGTAGAATATTTATAGAAACAAAACATCGACCTTTATATATAGTGCGTGAAGTGCACAGATCTGAAAAATAATTTCTTTTAAGCTTTTAATCTAATACCCTTATCTAACAAATACCAACAAGCGTAATATAGTATAAATGTAAAAGCCACTATCGCTCCAAATGCGTAATATGGATTAACTGTAGAAACTCCCAAAAACCCAAATCTCACAAAATCAACTATATAAAATAATGGATTACATGATGAAATGAAATGCCAAAATCCGGTAAGATTGTTTATATTGTAAAATACTCCACCTAAGTATATTAGTGGCGTTAGAATAAATGTAGGGAATATCGTAGTATCATCAAACTTTTGTGAAAATATTGCATTTATCAGTCCACCAAGTGAAAATAATGCTCCACAAAAAACAAACCCAGCCAAGACAAGAGGTAAATTATGTATAGCACTGAAACCACCTAACAAGAATGCTGCAATACTAACAAATATACCAACCAAAAAGCCTCTAAAAATTCCACCAGAGATATATCCAAGCACAATCACATGATTACTAACAGGTGATACTAATAGTTCTTCTATAGCTTTACTAAAGCGAATTCCAAAAAAAGAACTTACTACATTACCGTAAGAGTTCTGAATCACTGCCATTATTATCAAGCCAGGTGTAATATACTGCATATAAGTAATACCGTCATCCATCATACCTATACGTGAGCCTACAACCTTACCAAATATCAAAAAATACAAAATTATCGTTATAACTGACGGTAGTAATGTTTGTGGCCAAATTCTAAAAACTCTTTTACACTCACGATCCAAAATTGTGATATATGTTATCCAAAAATCTCTTAAACTCATAAATTCACCTACTTATTTCTTGCTACTTCTATAAATAGCTTCTCTAATTTTGCCTCTTTTGATCGCACATCTAAAACATCTAAATCATATTTACTTGTTAATTCTGCAAATATATTATTAAGTACAACCCCCTTAGTAACTTCAACTTCAATTGTATAATCATCTATTCGCTTGACTTCACCAAGATCTAGTTTCAAATCATGCTGACACTTTTCTTTAAGATCAAAAATATAAGTATGCTTATCGGCTGACTTTAAAAAAGTCTTCATATCAGTATTAACACATAATTTACCTTTATGAATTAGTGCGATATGTTTACACATTGACTCAGCTTCTTCTAAATAATGTGTTGTAAGGATAATTGTCAAACCTTCTTTGTGAAACTCTGAAATCATTTCCCACAGTGAGTTTCTAAGCTCAACATCAACACCTGCTGTTGGCTCATCAAGGATAAGAAGTTTAGGTTTATGTATAAGAGCTCTAACAACCATTAATCGTCTTTTCATACCACCAGATAAAAATCTGACTTGAGTATTTCTTTTCTCATAAAGATCTACTTTCTTTAAGAGCTCTTCAGCATAAGGTATAGCTTCTTTTTTAGAGATGCCAAAAAAGCCTGCTTGGGTAACAAGGATATCCATTGGCTTCTCAAAGATATTTAGATTAATCTCTTGAGCCATTACACCTAGATGCTTTCTCGCTTGGATATAATCTTTATCGATATCATATCCAAAAATTTTTATTTGTCCTGAAGTTTTGTTTACAAGTGATGATATCATTCCTAGAGTTGTTGATTTACCGGCTCCATTAGGTCCTAAAAGAGCAAAAAAATCGCCTTTTTTAACTTCAAAGCTAATATCATCAACCGCTTTCAAACCACCTTTATAAACCTTAGTAAGATTTTTTATTTCTAACGCGTTTTGATTGTCCATAATAATTAATTATTTAGAAAAATATCTGCATATTATAGCACTTCAGAATTTTTTTTTGGAAACTTATAAGACAAACTCTAGAAATAAAAAATTATAATTTTCTCAGCTTAATAATAGCGTTTTCATCCGCATAATCAGGTCTACTGCCATCTAAACCTTGAGCTAAAAGGTAATAATCGTTAACTGGCGTACTGGTACAGTTACCATCCATATCGCACTTAGAACTCTCATTTGTCTCATCAATTATTAAAGATGTAGATGCCGAAGCATACCAAGGATTATTCATCTTAATCACCGCCACTTCTCTATCTTCATTTGCTGAAATCACAGGGAAAGTAGCTTGACCCGAACCATCACATGACACTACTACTTTTTGCTTACTAGAGATACTTAGAACCTTACAGTTCGGATCTATTGACGAAGCATTACCAAAGTATAATTCATCAGCAAGACCATCACTGACTTGCACTTCGAAATTTGCAGCTGCACATCCTAGAAATGGTACAAATAATATACTAGCTACAGCCACTTTCTTTAGAATATTTTTTCTCATTAATAACTCCTTTATATTTTATATTAAATTTAAACACTTAAACAATTAAGCATCTCGATCATATATTATAATTTAATATTAATTATTTAATAGGTGTTTTTTGAAGTTCCTGAAATAAATAATAGAGATATTACAAACCTTTAATGTGAAAAATTCTAAAATAGCATCATCAATATACTAAAACCAACAACTACTATAAATATTGGTCGCACTAATTTTGAACCTTTAAGTATAACCATTCTCGAACCAACAATCCCACCAAAGAAACTACCAACAGCCATTAACAATCCAAATGCTATATTTACCTGACCAGATAAAGCAAATACAGCTAAAGAAAATAGATTACTTTTTAGATTAAGAACTTTCGCGTATCCTGATGCCTGTAAAAATGTATAACCAAGAAAATAAACTATAGCGATAATCCAAAAATTACCTGTTCCGGGACCAAAAAAGCCATCATAAGCACCCAGTATAAAACCAAATATTGTAAAAAAAGTCACCTCTGACATTCTTTTTTTACCTTGATTAACACCTAAGTTTTTATTCAAAATACTAAAGATAAAAACAACTATCAAAAGAATCGGAACCAAAGTATTCATAAAATCATTATGAATAACCAAGGTTAATATAGTGCCCAAACAAGCACCAATAAATCCTGCAATAAGTCCTCTTAGAACTGTTTTGATGTTAATCAAACCACTTTTATAATATTTCAACACCGCCATGGCTGTACCGATACTAGCTTGAAACTTATTTGTACCTAGTACTGTTACAATTGGCAAACCTGTCATACTTAGAGCTGGTATACTTATCAACCCCCCACCTCCAGCTATAGCATCAATGAAACTTGCCAAAAAACCCATAGATACAACAAATAGACATAAAATATAAAAATGCTCGGAAAAAAATTCAACCATTTACAAACTATAATCATATAAGATAGACTGACTCAATATTACAATATATTTGGTTGCAATACTGCTAAATAAATACAAATTAGACCAACTTACTCTCACAATACTTCTAAGGGGTTAATATCTATGTTTGATACAGATAACAGAAGCAAAAGAATACTCTTCATGTCACACTGCTTATTAAATCAAAATGTAAAATTAGATCATCTCGCATCTAGACCTGGCGCACTTCCTTTAGTAATGGGAGAAATAATAAATTCTGGAGTTGGGATTGTACAGATGCCTTGTCCAGAGTTATTAGGACTAGGGATTGATAGACAGTGTGTTAAAGATACTACTACTGATGATATTAAGAGTGAAAAGACAAGAGTTTCAAAACTTATGGCAAATCAAAAACAACTTTGTATAGATTTAGCTAAACACGTCATACTCCAGTTAAAACAGTATAAAGCGTACAATTTTGAAATTGTTGGGATTCTTGGTGTAAATATGTCTCCAACATGTGGTGTTGAAACTACTTGGGCTGACGACCAAGAAGTAGCCGGTAATGGTATTTTTATCAAAACATTAAAAGAAGAATTAGCTAAGGAAAATATACAAATTAATTTCACTGGCATAATACCTCCTCAAATAGAGGATTCAGTAAAGCGAGTAAAATCTTTTCTCAATAAATAAATTCATCCTACTATATTAATAAGTGTAACGCGAGCCAAACGGTCGGATTTTCTGTATATATAACCCAGTGCCTAGTATTTTTAGGGATAAATAAATGCTCTCCTTCATCCAAAATATAATCATTATTATCTAACCTAAGCTTTGCCATACCCTTAAGAACAACAACCCACTCATCATGACTCTGGATATACGGTTCATCTATAGGCGTAACCTGTCCATAAGATACAATCTTTTCTATATGAATACTATTATCTTTAAAGAGATCTATAAAAACCTCTTTTTCAGAGATTATGGGGTCAATATTATACAAATTAAGTTTATCACTATCTTTTTTCATCAAATTTTATATTTATGATCCTAAGTTTTTATATTTTTTATCGACTAAATAACCTTATTTATCAGCATCTTTTATGTATATATCAAGCTTAGGATACTCAATCCTTATATTATTATCTTTTAAAGCATCTAGTATCTTAAGTCTCAAATCACTCAATAAATATATCTTCACAGTTCTAAGACAATATGCTCTAACTGCTATCTCCATACTATACTCATCATAGCTGGTTAGTAAAAATTCAGGAGCTGGGGTTTTAAATATTCTTTTTTCTGATTCCACAACTTGTTTACAAACTTCTATAACTCTTTGAGGGTTTTGAGCATAAGAAATTCTTAAAGGTAAGACTAATCTAGATGTAGGATCTAATGTCTCATTAGAAACCACATTAGTTATCATGACATTATTAGGAACTATCAATGAATTATTATCAAAAGTCAAAACCTCTGTCGCTCTAATACTAATTTTTTTAACAACTCCGATCTCATTATTAACATTAACCCAGTCACCTATTTTTACAGGTCTTTCGATAAGCATAACTAAACCTGCAAAGAAATTTTTAACTAAATCTTGCATGGCAAAACCGAGACCCACTGACAAACCAGAAATAATAAATGTAATAGCTGTATTACTTATTCCTAAAGACTTAATAAACAAGAAAATTGCAATAACTACAAAAATGTATTTAATAATCGATAAAATTGCTTCACGAGTCCCCAGGTCCATGTTTGTATATGGAAATACTCTTTTATTAGCGACTAGAATAATAAACCTATAGATAAAAAATGCAACTATAATGACTAATATTGACTTCATTAGTGTAATAAGTGGAATTAATTGTAATCCTAAAATATCACCACCTTCATAAAAAAAAGTATTCCATATATCTTCTAATCTCTCAGACTGGATATTTAAACATAAAGGCAAAATAATCAAAAACATTACTATAGAGAGAATAAATATTAAATTTTTTATCCAATACCTTACTCCAGCTCGCTTAACCCCGCCGATAGCTGTCTCAGCAAGACTACGAATAACTACTACTCTAGTTTTATTACACATCAACATATCAACAATAATTACAGATACTTTATAAAAAACATAAATATATAATGATCCATATAAAATCTGATACATATCAAACCCTGCAGACATCCCAAAATTTGGATAACCTCCAAGAGTCATCATTAAAATACTAAACAACAATGTTCCCAACATGAAGTATTTAACTAAATGTACCACTCTTATATCTGACTTATTAGAAGTTGTAACCTTACCTAGTTTTATAAAAATACATACTATTGGTATCAACATTACCAACATAAAAAAGAAGACCAAAATTAATGCCTCCTCTCTAGAGAGTATTGACGTCAAGCTACCTCTTGTAAAGCTGACTAAGTTTGATCTGAATATGTACATAATCATACCAAAAGTAGAATAAGCAATTATAAACAAAGTCTTTAATAACTTAGATATGTAGATCTGTGCAAAATTTTCTAAAATAAATATCAAAAAAGCATAAATACCAACAACTTGGGATACTATGGTCATAACATAATAAGTATCCGATGAAATTATTTCTAAATACCTAAATAAATGCCCTATACCAAGAACAACCAACGGATACAACACTGCACTAAAAAGTAAGAAATAAATACCATTAAGCTTACGAGTTGCCTTAAATAGTTTCTTTTTTGTCTTCAATTTAGGGTTCTGAAACAAACACTTATCGAGAGAGAAAACTGTCTTTGAAAAAAAATACATTCCCAATAGAATAAGGAAAAACACAATATCTTTAATTACTTGAGTAATATTATCCCAGAATGTATGAAATGCAAAATACCATGCTTGTGGCTTCCAAAGAACATTATTCTTTTCAAACCTAAATTGATTGCGCAAATATGTTCTTATACTTGATATATGTTTTAGGGCATTTTCTATGTTCAGATGTACCTCTTTCAAAAGTACTAGCTCGTTTAATATCAGCGCTCTCTTTCGAGTATACTCTTTTAGCTTAACATTTAGGTATTTGTTATTTTCAACTCTCTCATTTATAAACTCCGAAAACTGCTCATTTTGATATTTGCCATCAATAAATCTCAGAATACTATCAACTCTTTCAAGTCGAGTATTTAGTTCAGCAATATGCTTACTTATAAAAGATCTGTCTTTAAGAAGCTTACTTCTTTGATACGATAGTGTTTGCTCATTGTTAGATTCTTTGGAGTTATAAATAGACTCTGCAAATAAATTAATCTGTGATATTTTTTGATTTAGCTGCCCATCTTTATTAAGTGTATTTGCCTGAAGATACCCTAAACTCAACAGTAAAATCAGAAAGCAACAAAAAAATCTATTCATAAAAAATAAAAAACTATAAGGTATTAATTCATAGTAACACAAAAGTGCGCCTTAAAAGAATTTACAAAACTAAAATTTAAAAATCTCACAGGTATTTTTGTAGGTTTGCTTAGCAACCACATCATAAGATATTTCTTTAAGATCCGCCAAAAACTGAGCCACATATTTAACATACTCTGGATAGTTTGGTTTACCGCGCAAAGGTACTGGGGTTAGATAAGGTGCATCCGTTTCAATCAATATTCTATCTAATGGCAACCTTTTGGCAGTTTCTTGAATATCCTTTGCATTTTTGAAGGTTAAGATACCAGAAAATGATATATACATACCCATATCAATAGCTTTTTTAGCCATATCATAATCTTCCGTAAAACAATGCAGTATACCTCCACATTTCTCTACGTTTTCGCTTTTTAGTATATCCAAGGTATCTTGTTTTGCAGATCTAGTATGTATTATGACTGGTTTATTTACTTCATTTGCTGCTTGCATGTGATTTACAAACTTTTCTACTTGAGCTTCTCTAGTGTCACTACCATTATAGTAGTAGTCTAAACCAGTCTCACCGATAGCAACACATTTATCATGTAGCGAGCGCGCTATTATATCATCCACAGTTGGCTGATATGTATCAAGCTCACTAGGATGAACTCCTACAGAATGGTAAATATTATTAAAATTTTCTGTAATTCTCTCTATATCAGCAATTTCATCCCATGCAACAGCTATTGAAACAATTTTTTCAACACCAGCACTTTTTGCATTATTAATAACCTGCTTGAGGCTTATGTTTTCTAGTTTCAAATAATTTAGATGACAATGCGAATCTACTATCATAAAACAGTTTTATAATTTATCAAATGATGTGAGGTATTATAACAATTTAAAGATAAAAGAGACATCTTACTTCTTATTTTCCAAGTTCTATCTTATTCCCATACCTAATCAAACACATCTGACAAGCTATATTTGTTTTATGATCAAGACCAATCACAAGAGACTTTTAAATTGTAAGTTTATAGATATAAGACTACAATTAAATAGTAATTTAACAGTTAATTAAAAGAGATTTTTAAATTTGGATTACACATTTTAACTTTTAAAACTATTATCATATCACTAAAAACAAAATTAGCTGATTTTTAATCAATATTAGGAGAGTTATGTCTACAGATAAACAAATTGAGTTACAAAAAGAAATGGGGCCCAACTGGTTTGCCTCAGTAATGGGTACTGGCATTATCGCAAATGCTGCTGTCGGACTACCTCTTATTGGGAAGAGTTTAACAGGTTTTGCAACTATTATTTGGCTTATTGCATTTGCTATGCTTATCTTTATGACTATTTTTAAAAGTTACCAAACAATAACTAAACCACAAATTATCAAACGTCAATTCAATGATCCAGTAATGTCGCAATTTTTTGGTGCTCCCCCTATGGCTTTTTTGACCATAGCTGGTGGTACATTGCTACTAGGACCTAACCTTTTTGGTCAACAGTTAGCTCTAGATATTGCATGGCCACTTTTTTGGATTGGTACTATTAGTGGTATTATTACTGCTGTTGTTATCCCATATCGTTTATTTACATACAATGAGGTACATGCAGATGCTGCATTTGGTGGCTGGCTAATGCCTGTTGTCCCACCAATGGTATCGGCAACTATTGGCTCAATGTTCCTTAAATATATGCAACATGGCGAAGCACAGCAAACATTGCTCTATGGTATGTATGCTTGCTTTGGCCTTAGTCTGATAGCTTCACTTATTATTATAACTCTAATTTGGAATCGCTTAGCTCACTCTGGCACTTCAGGTAGTGCAAGAGTCCCGACATTATGGATTATACTAGGTCCATTAGGTCAATCAATTACAGCTGCAGGATGTTTGGGTACTGCAGCTGTGTTTACAGTTAGTGAGCCTATTGCGACAGGTATGAATGTCATGGCTATTCTTTATGGTGTACCAGTTTGGGGGTTTGCTATGCTGTGGTTCTTCATAGCTACTTTGCTTACTTTAAGAGCATTACAAAGAAAAATGCCATTTGCATTAACATGGTGGGCATTTACATTCCCGGTTGGTACATGTGTTACAGGTACTACACAACTATCTCTACATACAGGTTTAACCTTCTTTCAGTTTGCAGCAATAAGTTCTTTTGTTGTTCTATTATTTGCATGGACTACAGCGGCTGTAGGCACAATTAGAGGCGTAAAAAACGGTAAATTACTCCACAATCCGACTTCTGTTGTTCATATCAAAGCGAAGAAGAAATAAGAGAATCAAAGTGTATTCTCCTTTATATTATCCATTCTCAAAATTATCCATACTACTAAAATAATCTGAGCTAATGCTGCTGTAACAACCACATGATAATATGTTTGCGTAAAGACATTTAGGAATCTACTTAACCAATGATGACTAATATCATATCTATAATATAAGTCATAAGTTATAGTAAATATAGTTAGGGCAAATGCCGATGAAATCATATTTCCTGAACTTTTGAGTGTATTGACACTATCTAACTTATTTTTATCCGCTACAGTATACATTACTGCATTTGATGATGTCTGATATAAACCTAACACAAATCCATACCCCATAGCGACTGCACAGAATGTAATATAATTATAGTGAATATCAAACAAAATTGAGATTAACATCACTGAAGATACACCTAGCAAACCTAACACCATACATATTCTATAACCATAGAAATAAACTATATGTTTAGCAATTTTTTTAGAAAAAATAGTACCAATCATCAAACATACGGACATAATAGATATGTATATAGTATTCAAATGGCTAAGATGATATAAGACAACAGGCCAAGCAAAAAACACCCAGTAAGTTGTTAGTCTACACAAAAAATTTGAAACAAAGGCTATCGTAAAATTTTTATTACTAAAGATACTTAAATCAATTATTGGATTTCTAATTTTTTTGTATGTAATCGCATATAAAGATATCGATACAACTACACATATCGCAATATATATCTTAATTGACAAGTCAATCTCTTTTAAGAGAATCTCACTTAGCACAAAAAGTGCTGATATTGAAAAACCTAACAGACAAAGACCAACAAAGTCGATTCTCTGCTTTTGATTATTTGATATTTGTTTGGGGAAATATTTATATATAGCTAGAACTGCAAAGCAAGCAAATGGCACTTGCATCACAAATGCCAAACGCCATGACTCTGTTGATATAGATGCAAAAATACCTCCTATAATCTGTCCTGATATAGCCATTATCAAAGTATAGTTAGATAATGAAGCCGTTCCCTCAAGCATATTCTCCGAAAGTTTTAAGTAAGCAAGCATTGCTACAGGCGCTGAAAATGCTGCAAATAAGCCCTGAATTGCTCTGAATGCAAAAAGCTGAGTATCAGTCATCGCTAATCCAGATAGCAATGAAAATAATCCAAAACCAGATGCTGCAAACATTAATGTATATCTAAAGCCAATCTTCTCAGCCATCCATGAACTAAGAGGCAGAAACATCCCCATAACAATCATATAAATACTGATACCCGTCTTTAGAAATTCAGGTGTAGTATGAAGGCTTTCTGCTATCTTAGGTAAGATATTATTCATAACAGTTGTATCAATAAGATCCATACCCATAATAGTTATGATCGCAATTACTACAATATTAAAGTTAGGTTTTTTCATACACTAATTCTCTTTTGTATATAAAATTTATGAGATAGGAACATTATGAGAGTACAAGTTGATTACTTATAATAAGATGGTGCCGGAGGCCGGACTCGAACCGGCACTCTGTTGCCAGAACCGGATTTTGAATCCGGCGCGTCTACCAATTTCACCACTCCGGCAAGAGTAGCTGGTTATATATTACAGATCTTCAGGCCAATTATCAATCATTGTACCTAAAGATAAACCAAGTTCAGACAATTTGTCTTTGATCTCTGTCAATGACTTCTTACCAAAGTTTGGTGCTTTAAGAAGCTCATTTTCTGTTTTTTGTACAAGTTCACCGATTAATCTAATATTAACTGCTTTTAGGCAGTTTGAAGATCTAGCTGTAAGGTTTAACTCCTCAACATGCTTCAGTAAAACAGGGTTTATATCTTTAGTAGGATCTTCTACAAAAATCCCTTTGTTTATTTCTTCAACATCAACTATATTTCTCAATTGATTTTGAATTTTTGTTGCTGCTAGTCTTAGAGCTTCTTCACAGTTAATATTACCATTTGTCTTAATATTAAGCTCAAGCTTATCCAAATCTGTACGTCTACCTACACGAGCATCTTTAATCTCATACTCACAGAAAGATACCGGAGAAAAAGTAGCATCCAAAAGAAATTCTCCATCCTTGAAGTTTTCTTCAGCTTGTCTATAGCCAACACCTTTCTCTACTTTAGCTTCAATCTTGAGTTTCTTGCCACCATTATAGCTACATATAAATACTTCTTCTGTAATTGTTAAACCTTCAGATAGTTTAGCCTCTTCTGAAAAAACTTCTTCTTCTGAACCTGATAATTCAAAAGTAATAGTTCCAGACTCAATATCATCTACTAAAGTCACAGGTAAAGCTTTCACATTCAAAATGATATCTGCAACAGTCTCATCACAAGGAATTACATCCTCAAGAGAAGTAATCTTACCATCATTAATTTTAACACTAGTAACACATGCACCATAGATAGAATACAGCATAGTCTGTTTAAGCGCATAACCAAGTGTATAACCAACGCCTCTTTCTAGAGCCTCAAAAGAAAACTTAGTAGCATTTTTTGCATATTCATCAATTTTAATATTAGTAGGATGTAGTAAATTTTCCAATGCCATAGCAGTATAAAACCTAGTTATAATTTTATTAGATATAATTTAATTCCAAAGATTATAGCATACAAATACAAAATTTTAATAGCTTAATTATAACTTCTTGATTTTGTTTATGCTCTCTAGCTTCATTTTTATCTTAGATTCAAAACCAGCATTCGTAGGATTATAAAAAGCTTGACTAATATTTTTTGGCAAGTATTGCTGCACCACATAGGCATTCGGATAATTATGTGGATATAAGTAGTTACTATCTTTGTAGTTTTTTAGATGCTGAGGAACTTCAATATTGCCCAAACTTTTAACAATCTGTTGGGCATCTGCTAGCGCCTTGTAGCAAGCATTACTTTTGGGTGCCACTGTTAAATATATAGCTGCCTGCGACAAAACCAACCTTCCCTCTGGTATACCTAATTTTTCATAAGCATTCCAAGCATCTATGGCGACTCTCAAAGCTTGAGGATCAGCATTACCGATATCTTCAGATGCTATACAGAGCATTCTTCTTGCGATAACTAGAGGATCAGCACCATTATCTAACATTACACTCAGCCAAAATATAGCTGCATCAGGATCTGTACCTCTGACTGACTTGTGAAAGGCTGATAGTTGCTCATAGAACTCTTTACCCTCACGGTGAAAATCTCTTGATGCCTCACCAACAGCTTGATCAAAAAGATCGCTATCAAGATGAATATTGCTAGTTCTATCACTAATCAAAAACATCCTCTCAAGCAAGTTTAAAATTTTACGACAATCACCTTCACTATAGTTGTGTATAGCATTGTATAAATCATCATCAATTTCAAAAGAATGTTTTGCTAATAATTCATCCTTGGTTATAGCTCTTTGAATAAGCTTACGGGTATCTGAGATACTAAGCCTTTTCAATCGTAAAATAAATACTCGCGAAACTAGAGCATTATTTAAGTAATATGTTGGATTTTCAGTAGTTGCTCCAATTAAAATAATTTTGCCAGACTCAACATAAGGTAAAAGTAAATCCTGCTGTGATTTATTAAATCGATGAATTTCATCCAGAAATAATACAAAACTATCTAAATGTTGATTATCTGCGATTAATTTTTTAACATCTTTAACACCAGAATCAACTGCAGATAGCTCAAAAAATTCCAACTGTTTAGAACTAGCTATAATTTTAGCTAAGGTAGTTTTACCAACACCTGGTTTTCCACATAGTATCAGCGAGCAAACCCCATCTCCAGCCAAAATTTTTCTTAATGATCCATTTTTTGATAATATATGCTCCTGACCTATCACCTCCTCAATACTCTGAGGTCTTAATCGAGCTGCCAATGGAACATACTTCATATAAATAAATCCTTTTTTGATTTTAACTAAATCTTTTTATTGTCTAATCTATAACAATCTTGTACTTACGCTTAACAAGCTCATAAAGCATACCTTCACGCACTGCGCCATTAGACAACTTCATTTCAGAAACTCCAAGACAGTCAAAAATAGCATACAAAATCGCCACACCACCAGCCAAAACGCTCTCTCTATCTTCTCTCAAGCCCTCAAAACGAATATGCTCAACCTCTCGTTTATCCATCATCATTGTAATCAAATCATTAAGAAAATCCTTAGTAATAGTAGAGCCTCCTGTAATTTCTTGGCAAACACCAACAACTGATGTAATTGTCCCAGAAGAGCCTAATACACTACTCCAACCAACTTTTTTGTACTTGCGCAAAACAGGTAAGAGAATTTCTCTAGCCCTATCAGTAGCTGCGTAAAAGTTAGCAAAATCAAGCTTCTCATTACTAAAGTGATCTTTTTGCATACCTACACAGCCCATATCTAAACTACGAGCAATTAATATCTTATCACCTCTTCCAATTACAAGCTCGGTGGAACCTCCTCCGATATCTATAACTAATGTTTTTTGCTTTGCATCATGATTATCTCTAGCCCCAACATACACCAGACGCGCCTCTTCCGGACCAGAAATAATCTTAATTTTAGCCCCTAAGGCTTTATCTAATTTCTTTTTAAAACCTTTTATATTATTTTTAGCCTTTCTAAGAGTATATGTACCTACTGCTTTTACATGCTCAACTTTATATTTTTGAATTTCTTGAGCAAAAAAACCCAAGCATTCAATAGCTCTTTCTTGAGCATCTTTACTAATTGTTAGGTTATTATTAAGACCTGCTCTTAGCTGAACTTTTTGCTTTTGTTTTGATAATGTAACAACCTCACCGTCAGGCTTGATTTCACTTATCAACATATGAAAACTATTTGAACCTAAATCTACCGTTGCGACTATCTTTGACATATAAAACAAAAGCTTATTTTTGTAACTATCCCCATTATAAAAAAATATCTGTAAAATAGCTAAAAAATTTGTCTAAGAAGTTTTTTTGTTTATAATAACTAGCAATTAGTTTAACTTCTTATAAAATTATCAAAAATACAGCAGAAGCTTCTGCTTAATCAGTTTTAGAATCAAAAACTTAAAGGAAAATCAAAGCATGTCAAAATGTATCGATATATTAGATAGCCAGTTCGAAAGTGAAGTATTAAATAGTGATACTCCAGTATTATTAGATTTTTGGGCTCCTTGGTGTGGTCCTTGTAAGATGCTTTCTCCAATACTAGAACAAGTTGCCGAGCATTATGGCGACAAAGTTAAAGTATGCAAAATAAATATCGATGACAACGAAGAAACAGCAATGAAATTCGGTGTGCGTGGTGTACCAACTCTTATGGTTTTCAAAGATGGCGAAAATAAAGAAACTAAAGTTGGTGTAGTACAAAAAACTCAATTAATCTCAATCGTAGACAAATATCTATAATTAGTTAGATCAGTATTATTTTTTTATAAATAGAGAATCAAATGAACTTAAATGAATTAAAGTATAAATCTGTTAATGAGCTAATGGATATAGCTCAAAGTCTAGATCTTGAATCACTTCGTGCAAGAAAACAAGAACTTATCTTCTCAATTCTTAAATACCATGCCGATAAGGGTGAAGATATATATGGCGAAGGTATCTTAGAGGTCCTACAAGATGGCTATGGCTTCTTGAGATCTTCTGATAGCTCATATTTTGCATCTCCAGATGATATCTATGTTTCACCTGCTTTTATCAGAAAGCTAAATCTAAGAACTGGTGATAGTATTGTTGGCAAGATTCGTCCACCTCGTGATAATGAAAAATACTTTGCAGTAAAGCATATTGACAGTGTTAACTTTGATTCACCAGAATTAGCTAGGAAAAAAATCTTATTTGAAAACTTAACTCCTGAGTATGCTAAAGAAAGGCTAACTATGGAAATAGGGAATGGTTCAAATGAAGATATTACAGCAAGAGTCATCGACTTAGCTGCTCCATTTGGTAAAGGTCAGCGTGGTCTAATTGTTGCCCCTCCAAAAACTGGTAAAACAATTATGATGCAAAATATCGCAACATCAATTGCTAAGAACCATCCTGAATGTAATCTAATCATGCTACTGATCGATGAGCGTCCTGAGGAAGTTACAGAAATGCAACGCTCAGTGCGTGGTGAAGTAGTAGCATCTACTTTCGATGAGCCAGCAGCTCGTCATGTCCAGTTAGCTGAAATCGTAATTGAAAAAGCAAAAAGACTGGTTGAACACAAACAAGATGTAGTAATTCTACTTGACTCAATCACAAGACTTGCACGTGCTTATAACACTGTATCACCAGCTTCTGGTCGTGTACTATCTGGTGGTGTAGAGGCGAATGCTCTGCAAAAGCCTAAGAGATTCTTTGGTGCTGCGCGTAATACTGCTGAAGGAGGTAGCTTGACAATCATTGCAACAGCTCTTGTAGAGACTGGCTCTAAGATGGATGAGGTTATCTTTGAGGAATTCAAAGGTACTGGTAACATGGAACTTCATCTTGATCGTAAGATTGCAGAGCGTCGCGTATTCCCTGCTATTAGTTTTGATAGATCTGGTACGCGTAGAGAAGAGCTTCTTACAACTCCAGAAGAACTACAGAAACTTTGGGTACTACGTAAGATTCTTGGTGGTATGGAAGATGTTCAAGCTATGGAATTCTTGACAGAAAAAATGAAAGGTTCATTAACTAATGAAGAGTTCTTCGAAACTATGAAAAGAGGTGCTATTTAAATATAGGTCATTTTTTTATCTATCAACCTATTTTATCTTTTTATCATTCTTAGAAATCAAATTCGACAGGATTAAATTCAAATAGAAATTTAGTATTATTAGCTAATATTAGTGAATATTATTAATCAAATCAACACAACACTGATTTAGTTTCTTAGCTGATTCTTCAGTAGTGGCCTCTGTATAGCACCTTAACTCTGGGGCATTACCTGACGGCCTAAGATGGACAATATCTTGATTTGTCATAGTTACTCTAACACCATCTGTAGTATCGATATTTTCAATGCTGTTTTTACCATCGAAATGAGTAGATATAACCTTATCTAAAAGATCTGACTCGCCAGCTAATATTGATTTCAGGATTTCTTGGCTTTTTTCGGTGGCAAAATCATCAATCTTACTACTTGCTGTATATCGAGATGGTAAATCAAATAAAAGCTCTGAGACTGTTTTATTAGCATTAATAGATAGCATCATCACAGCAAGCATAGGTATCACCGCATCTCTTGTAGCTAATGCTTTTAGAACTTTGCCATCTCTTGATATATCACTAGCTAATAGAAATCCACCATTTGCTTCATATCCAACTACAGCATTTTGATTATTAGTAAGTAGCTCATTCATTGCAGCAATTACATATGGTGAGCCTATCTTAGTTCTAATCACATTATTAAAATAACCTATCTTTTCTGCTACAGTATTACTACTTACTGGTGTCGCGATAACATCAGCTTGAAGATATTTAGCTGTCAATACACCTAGAATATCGCCTTTTAACCAGTTACCATACTCATCACTAACCAGAGGCCTATCAGCATCGCCATCTGTTGATACAATACTATCAATTTCATACTCATTAGCCCACTGTTTTGCAAGCTTCACATCTTCTTGACGAATTGCTTCGGTATCTACTGATACAAATCTCTCTGAGAATCCTAGTAAGATAATCTTAGCACCTAGCTTTTCAAGAATTTCTTTAACTATCTTACGCCCTACAGATGAATGCTCATACAATCCAATAGTCTTACCCGACAAGCAATTTCGCGGGAAGAAATCTAAATATCTATCCACATACTGTACATGTGCTTGATTACAGATTTTTGGTAGTTCTACTTTTTGCAAAAACATCGCATTTTCATCAAAAGTATTATCATTAACCGTAATCGCTTGGCTTACAATCATTTCTTCATCCTCTTTGAGAACTTCGCCATAAGGAGTATTAAACTTGATACCATTTCTATCTTCTGGGATATGACTACCTGTAACCATAACTGATGGTATTTGATTAGTTATACCATATAGCATCACAGCTGGAGATGGGATCTCTCCACAGTACACTGGTTCATAGCCACTATCTTTGACTGCCTTAATCACAGCCTTAGTTATCCTAGGGCTACTATCACGCAGATCATGAGCTATAGCAACCTTTGAACCTTTGGTTATTGAGTACTTCTGCTCCAAAAACTGAATAAAAGCCTTAGTATATAGCCAACAAATTTTATCAGTCATTGCTACAACCAAGCCTCTAACCCCACTAGTACCGAACTTCACACCACTAGAGTTAATAACATCTTTTATAACTACTTTTTCCACACAAATCTCCCGAAATAATCTTATATACTTATAAATTTAGTTTTTCTTATAATAGTTTAACAGTCGACCTTTCAGTATTTCTAGTATTTTGGTGACATACTTAGTCGAAATACACAAATAATTTGCCTTGATACCATTTAGCTCTAGAGCTTTAATCGTTTCTTGGTTAATAATCTTTTTACTCTGCAAATTACTAGTACTAACCCCACCTACCAACATATTAATTATACATTTATTTAAATATGTATACGAAAGTCTATTTACAAGCAAGAATCTCACAAAAATCTCATAATCGGCAGCAATCTTAAAATCTAAACGGTAGACTCCATATTTCTGATAAATAGCTTTTTTGACAAAAAGTGTCGGATGCGGTGGCATAATTCCAAACTTCAATCTATTTGGAGTAAAACGCTTAGCTGAGTAATAGCGCAGGATCTTGCCATCATCATTAACAAATTTCAAATCTGCAAAAAGCATATCTTTATCATTCTGCCTAAACGTGCTCACAATATTGTCTATAACATCACTATTACTATAGCAATCATCACTATTTAAAATACCAATGATATCCCCAGTTGCTAAAGCGATACCTTTATTCATAGCATCATAGATACCATCATCTGATTCGCTCACCACTTTTGATAGTTTAGACTGATACTTTGCTAATATATCCAAAGTGCCATCATAACTACCACCATCAACTATTATATATTCAATATCCTGATAGCTTTGTGAAATTACTGACTGAATTGTCTTTTCAATAGTCTCTGCAGAATTGTAACAAACTGTAATTATCGATACTTTCAAACTATCAACCTTCTAAAATATTTTTATAAATCTCTAACTGCTTAGCTATTATATAGTCATTTTGATATTGCTTTGCAGTATTTTTTGCATTTTGACTCATTAGCTCATAGTTACTATAGTCGTAAGAGTTTTGTATAGTTCTTTGTAAGTCATTTTTTGTAGTTATGAAGCCATTTTCTCTATTTTTGATAAAATCTCTACGCGTACCAATATCAAAACCAATAACAGGAACGCCAAAACTCATAGCCTCTATTATCGTCAAGCCAAATGTTTCATACAGTAGCGCTGGTTGGATTAGATACTTCGATTGTGAAATCAAAGATAGCGTCTCTTCCCTAGTACATTTCCCCTTAAAAATAATATTTTTAGATGAGTATTTATTAATTATCTCATCACTATCGGGACTATCGCCAACCACTGTCAACACAAACTTATCATCTAGAGATCTCCATGTATCTAAAAGCTCAAATATGCCTTTGGATTCTTCAAGCCTACCTACATAAATATAGTTTTGTTTAGTCTTTTGAGTATGCTGATCTACAGCCAAAGAGATACTATTTGGTTTGAGGATAATTTTATGGTTTGAAATACCAAGTTCTTTGACCTTTTGCCTTTGAAAATCAGTCAACACGAAATAATAATCAATATTCTTAAACATTTTGAAGAGCTTATAAAAACTAAATGCGACCTGAGCAACTAAGCTTTGTAATCGCGATTTCCTGTAGCACTTATTTTTTATACCAAAAATAGGCAATTTACTTTTGGTACATAATTCACATGCACCAAAGCCATCTCTATACAAAATACCAGATATACACCATAGTCTGTAATTGTGAAGTGTATGAACCACTTTAGCACCAGACTTTTTTGCAGCCTTAAAGACACTTGGTGTCAACAATGGAAAAAAATTATGCACATGAACTATATCAATATTGTTATCTCTAACTATCTTTTTAATATTTCGATAATGCTTGCGTGAAAACCATATTCCAAATAATAAGCTAAATTTGCTAATATCATCATTAGAAACCTGATATGCCAAAACATTATCTTCGCCATGTAATTCTCGCAAAGACTTCAACTCATTATCATAAACTATATCTTCGCCACCAATATTATTTGACTGATAGCGGTTATGGACAATCAAAATTTTCATAAATAAGCCTCAACTTGCTCAATATCCTTTGCATTTAGAGAGAATTTCTCCACACCAGTGATAAGCTCATGATATTTATCTGAGTTAATTGCTCGGATTAATGAAATTAGTCCATCAATATTTTGTGGGTCTATCCAATAACCATTTATATTATCTTTGACAATATCTCTAGCTCCACAGTTTTGGCTAATAATCACAGGCAAACCGAAATAAAACGCCTCCTCAACTACTAATCCCCATGGTTCAACCAAGCTAGGTAGCACAAAAACATCATGACTAAGAAATTCATTTTTAAGTTTCTTATTCTCAATAGCTGATTTAAACACAATGTTATCATTAGCATTTTTTTGTAAATACTCTCTCTCCCCGCCCTCTCCGATTATAGTTAGACTATAATCTTTTAGGCTATTAAATACCTGAACTAATATTTTTAAATTTTTAATCGCGGATAATCTTCCAACATAAAGAAATTTTTTGTGATATTCTCTTACTTCTTTATTGAAGCTTGGTTTATTGATAATACCAACACCTTTTGTAATTCTTATATCGCCACGATATCCAAGTTTTAGTAATAATTCTCGATGAAGAGTACCAGATGCAAAAACTGTAGCTATTCGCGATAGAAATATTTTTTTTATTAATGCTTGTATTCCTGTAGCCTTACTTTCATTAATAGTTGACTCAAGAGCTAGACAATTTTTGTTTTTACGATTAGCAAATATAACATACCAAAACTCACGCAAATCCCAACCACTTACTAACATTCTTTTATATTGAATACTTTTTAAGATACTTCTTAATCTTTTGATATTTGCTGAAGCGTTTCGCTGTTGTAAGTTGCCTGAGAATAAAACCTGATACTCAAAAGATACATTATCTAAACCAACAAAATCATCTGCTCTTTTTTCATTTGTATTCGAGGCTAAGAAAACAACAAAGATATTTAGCTTCTTAGCTAACTGATTATACAAGTTAACCTTATAAAAAGCTGGGATGTGAGTGACTATGACATAATCATACATGATATTTATCTTGCCTTTAATTAAATCTATATCTAACTATATGATATAACAATACTAGCTTTTAGTAACCCCTAAAGTAACTGCGTAGCTTAACTAACAGCGAAATAATATAACTCTTGATTACAGGCAGATACGAAAGATTATAAGATTTATTTATTTGAAACTTTTCTTTGAGAATCTTATTCAAGTTTTGTGACGATATACCATCAAGATCATACTTAGAAATAGTCATATCTAGATATTTAGACTTTTTACCAAGTTTAAAGTACTGCATTGTAAAATCTTGATCTGCACATATCTTGTATTTAAGGTTGTATTTTATTGCTTTATCTAGCCTATAAAAAGTAGACTGATGGCACAACGTCATTCCTAGCGCCATATCTCTCAAATTTAGTTCAGGTTTGTATTTTAGAATTTTATGACCAATATCAGTATTTCCATAAATGACAGCAGTATCTTGAGAAAATTTGCGCTCAAATACTTTCTGTAAAACATCATTAGAATAAAAGCTATCTCCTGCATTCATAAAATTTAGCCATTGTCCTTTAGCTAGTGCAATACCTTTATTCATAGCATCATAAATACCTTGATCTGGCTCACTGATATACTTAGTAATTTTATCTTGATATTTTTTGATAACATTAAGTGTACCATCAGTAGAACCGCCATCAACTATAACATACTCAATATTTGAATATGTCTGGTTTAATACACTTAAAATAGTCTCTTCTAGAAGCTCTTTGGCATTATATACAACTGTTATAACTGTAACCAAAGGATAATTAGCTTTTTGAATTTGAGAATTTGACAAGGATAGCTCCTAAGATATATTAGTGACTTTTCTTACCTAGCTTTTCACTAAGCTTGTAGCCTATATGTCTGAATATTCTAACATACTCATTGTGTCTTCTAATCATATTATCTGAAGTATATTTGACATAAAATTTATATATAAAAATATGCCACAGATCAAAAATATTCTTTCTTGGCTTGCCTCCAACAATATCATAAAACTCATTCATATAACCGCTTAGATCATGGCTTTTATTAGTTTCATGATGTCTAAAACCCGAAACATTACTGTTACATATATGTAAGTTTGCATGTCTTGCAAACTCATGCCACATAAAAAAGTCACCTGCGAGTTTATACTCAGCAAACTTCTTCATATCCATTTTATCTTGTAATGCTTTTGTCCAGAAAGTTGACTCTTGTTGTATCGATGGCAAACTCGTACCATGGATACCTTTTAGTATTCTCTTTCTCGATGGCACAAGTGGTAACATTGAGTTTTCAATGATACCATCCTTGTTGTACCAAGTGTTTTTAGCATTTATCCACTGTGCTTTTTCGCCATGCTTTTTCATCTCAGCAGCTATCGCTTTAAAAGCATTTGGTAGATAAAAATCATCCGAATTTATATAAGCAACTATATCACCAGTTACTATCGACAATCCCTTTGATAAAGCATCATACATGCCTTCATCTTTCTCACATATGAACTTGATATCAAGACTATTACAAAATATGTCTAATTCGCCTTTGTTATGCTTATCTACATACTTTTGGATAATATCACAAGTACTATCTTTTGACTTACCATCTACTAGAATATATTCAATATCAAAGTCTCCTCTTTGAGTAATCACACTCAAGATAGTTTCTTCAATATATTTCTCAGAATTGTATGATACTGTTACTATAGAAAATTTCATTTTTTCCCTTTTATCATAAATATTAAACTAAATTTTCTTTATATAAAGTTTATTTTCTTTACTTATAGAGCCAGCTTCAAACTTTATCTCTGCCTTGAAACTATCAACAGATTCAGCAAGCCTATCATCAGTAATTTCAATAACATCTACTTCTATAGAATATTGACCTTTGTAGACATCGCATTTAAAAGTATTTTCAACATGATATGTTTCATTTTTTTCAATAGATTCTATTATATTCTTACTTGAATAAGAATTAAACAAGGTTAAAAATTTACCTGTTATATCTCGAGCAACAAACTCTATTTTAACTTTTTCACAATTTCTATTAAATGTAACATCGAATGATATAGTATATTCAAAACCCATCTCTAAAAAACTTGTTTCTACTCCTCTAGCATCATTTATTTTCAAGTTAGTAATATAAGCTATATCATTTACAGTACCAGATGATTCTTTAACTTTAACTCTTCCTTCATAATCAGATTTTTTACCACTCAATATATATAATTCTTCTATAACCTTATTCTTATCTGAACTAAAAAGTGCTTTTTGATAATAATGTGCTACTTTTCGCGGCTCATCATCCATTAAAATTTGCCTGTCATGCAAAAAGATTGCTCTGGTACAAAACTCTACCATAAGTGGTACATTATGAGAAACAAAAACAACTGTTGTTCCTTCTTTTAAGAGCTCTCTAATCTTAATAAAACATTTATTTTGAAAAATTGCATCTCCAACTGCTAACACTTCATCGACTATCAAAACCTCTGGTTTCGTAGCAGTAGCAATACCAAAGCCAAGTCTTGCTTTCATGCCATTGCTATAGTTTTTAACAGGCTGATTTATATGCCTGCCAATCTCAGCAAACTCAACAATCTCTTGTGTTATCTGTGCTCTTTTCTCATTAGCGATATTGTTAAAATTTAAATTAAATTTTATATTTTGTTCGCCAGTCAACTCTGGATTAAGACTACCAGTCAGTTCAAGCATTGCATTAACATGACCCTGAACTTTGACACTACCAGCTGTAGGAGTAACAACACCAGCTATTATTTTAAGAAGTGTAGATTTACCTGCTCCATTAAGTCCAAATATACCTAAGACCTCTCCTCTTTTTATCTCTAAATCAATATCTTTTATAGCACAAAATTCTTTATAATATTTTTTACGAAATGGACTAAATGCTTCTTTTACTCTATCTCTAGCTCTTTCATAAATTTTGTAGTATTTTGATATTTTTTCTAACTTTATTATTATATTTTTATCCATTAAATAACATCTCCAAAATGAGGAGTTAATTTCTTAAAAACAACAGCTCCTAAAAATAAAATACTAGTCATCATTATCAAGAATATGAATGTCTGAACAGGTTGTTGCCAAAACCATAAATTATCTATAAACGCATTTCTAAAGCCTTGAATTATATATGCCATTGGATTGAGATCTAGAATAAATCTTAATTTCTCAGGCACTTTATCAGGAGACCAAAATACTGGAGTAAACCAAAAACCAAATTGCGTTATCAATGCAACTATCTCAGTTGTATCTTTAACAAACACTCTAATCGCAGAAGTTAGCCAACCTAAACCTAGAAGCAGCAATATTACACACAAAATATAATACGGTAACTGTAGCCAATATATACTTGGGTAGTGGCCATTCAAAATAAATACTAGCACTAGAATAAAAATAAGAACAATATGAATTATAAGGCACGATAGAATGCTTATCAATGGAAGTATATTAACACTAAAAGCCACCTTTTTAACAAGAAACTCATTAGCGATTATTGTTTCACAACTTTTTGTCAATGCTTCTGAAAAGAAGAACCAAGGTATCATACCCGTTAATAAGAAAAGAACCATATTTGAGCTACTATTCAGGGTTCCTCCTGGTCTTATACCATATGTAAATACTAGCCATATCACAAAAATAAACATTACAGGTCTTATAACAGCCCATACTATACCTAAATATGAACCTAAATACTGCTCTTTAAAATCATTGTAGGCCAAAACAAATATAAGCCTATGATTATTTAAAAGATGCTCGATAAATCTATAAAACTCTTTTAAGTACCTCATATATAACCCTATTTATAAATTTTACGGATAAATTATACCAAAGCATTTATCTAAAAACTAACAAAAGCTAACGTATTAATGGATTACCATATCTTTTCATATATGTATTCCCAATCATATAAGAGCCATAGTCATTTAGATGCGCATTATTAAGTCCATAATAATCCATTTGCATACCATCAAGATAAAGTATTACACCATCAATCTGATTAGAGCAATAACTATTTTTACATATAACTTTTTTAGGGTCTATCACTATCAAATTTTTATATTTCTCTTGTAATGAATTTATATACTTAAGCTCAATACTTTGTGATGCTAAAATATCAGACAAAGGCCTGCCACATCCATCTATTCCCAACCATTTATCAACCCGTGTCATTCCACAAGCAGGCCTTATACCCTTAAGTGAAGGCCAATCCAACAAAATAACAGGCTGAATATTTCTCTTTTCAAGCATACTTACTATTCTGTCCATAAAAAACAAAGCTTTGTTATCTTTTGGAAGCTTGGCATGAACAGTATATGAATTCCACCAACCGGCTAGTACAAAATACTTAGGACGTGTCTTATTCAACAATACTTCGATATACTTTTCGACTTTCTTATCTTGGATCATATTATAAACAGCTAGCTGAGTCCCACCGGCTACAAGCGTAGTCATATTCAAATCAGCTGTCCATTTACTTATCATTGGTGCTGCAACTTTTGCATGCGAGTCACCAAATATTACAACATCATAGTGATGTTTAATCAAAGAGCTAAGCTCAGCTGTATTCTTATATCCTTGATCTTGCCAAATACTGTCATACTTAAGCTTATGCTTTGATTGCCACTCTGGATATTCATAAACAAAAGATCCATCTTCATGCTGAGAAACAATTTTAAAGTCTCCTATTGCTTTATTAAATCCAAAATTTGGAATATATTTAGTGCTTAATGCAAAAGCAATAGCGACAATCATGGGCAATAACCATAATAAGCCAAGAGTTTTTAGTATAGAAAATTTATATTTAAATCTTAATGGTTTCTCAACAAGATAATATGAACAAATAGATAAAGCAAAACTTAATAACAATATGACAATTTTTACAACTGTAGTTTTCTCTATACTCAAATAGTTGACATACGCAATAATTGGCCAATGCCATAGATATAAAGAATAAGATATAAGCCCTATAGCTACAACAATATTAAGTGAGAAAAATTTATTTACCAATGGTAATTCTATAGCAGAAAAGCCAGCATAAATATATAAAGCAGCGCCAATACAAACTACCAACATCCAATAACTTGGATATTGAACATCTATAAACAATATTGGCACTAGCATAAGTATTAGAGCTATCACGCTCAACATATTTGCAAAAACACTAGTTTGTATAGGCTTTCTGTTTAAGCTATAAACAGAAACTAAACAACCTACTAAAAGCTCAAATGCTCTTGTGGTAGGGAAGTAATAATATGATTGAGCACTTTTATAGAAGAAAAAATACAAAGAAAATGAAAAAAGTAACAGAGTAACTACTAACATTTTAGATTTTACACCGAAGCTTTCGTTTTGTTTCCATGAGATGCCAAGGTTAAATACAAATATCAACATTACTGGCCAAAAGAAATAAAACTGCTCCTCAATGCCTAGTGACCATGTATGTAATAAAGGAATTATAGATGCATCTGAAGCAAAATAGCCAAATGATAAAGAGTTATAAAAGTATATATTAGAAACCGATGCTAATGCACTTACCATTATTTTAGCATACTGTCTTAGCTCTGCTGGTAACAGCACCAACCACGCGAAGAAGCTCGTAAATACTAGAACTGTAATCAATGCTGGCAGAATCCTTCTAGCTCTCCTTAAGTAAAAATTTTTAAGAGAAAAATGTTCTTCTTGAAGATCTCTAATAATTATTGAAGTTATAAGATATCCTGATATTACAAAAAAAATGTCTACACCTAAAAAGCCAGACTTAAAAAAACTTATATCTAAATGAAAAAATATTACTGATAATACTGCTAATGCTCTTAAACCATCTATATCTTTTCTGTACTTTATGTAACTCAATATATTAATCTCAAAGTTGCACTTATAAATAATAATACTACATAAAATAATTTTTCATTTCATTTTTAAAATAATTATCTATCTTATCTCTTTAGTTTCTCAAAAATATTATAAAGTCGACTTACTTTAGCAAACTTTATAATCAGTGATTTGACGCTATTATCATTAACTTGCTTTTCAAGAAAGTTAATATACTCACTACATTCTCTAATAGTTCCATTATCACGATTTTTAAATCTTGAAAAACTCTCTACAATAACTTTAAAATCTCTTATTGAGAATTCTTTTAATACTTCTGACATAAAATTTGGTGTAGTGGCACCTATACTTTCACTTAATGTATTAGCGAATGAGTAGAGAAATTTATCTTTGTAATCCTCACCAAATATGTAACTAAAATCTACACAACCATGCAAAAACATAATTAGCTGTGCTTGTTCATCCGCGCCACTCCATATACCACCATCATTCATTCTATAGACAGACATGACTTTATCTATATATTTTATTGAACCAAATTTTGAAAATACCAACAACATATACACATCATTACGTTTAACAGATGAGTATTTAGCAAGGTATTCATTAATTTGACTTTTATGTGCATCATATCTAAAAACTAAAGATGTCGTATGCAAATAGGCTGAATCTATAAAATCATCGAATTTATAGATATCTTTTTTATTACTAGAATCTACAAATAATCTATCAGTTAACTCTCCATTGATTAGAAATCTTGTATTATGACCACAGCCCATAAATTCTGGATTCTGCTCCAAAAAATCAACTTGCTGCTGTAATTTGGTAGAATCTGTCCAATAATCATCTCCTTCACACAATGCTATATATTTACCTCTAACGACAGGTAAAATAAAGTCTCTTATAGGTAGAGCACCTTTTGAGTATCGATTTTCTTCTTGATAAACTAATCTAATAATATTTGGATATCGTTTGAGATAACGATTAAGTATCTCTGTAGTCCCATCAGTCGAGCAATCATCACTTATAATTATTTCAAATGGAAAATCTGTTTGTTGAGATAAAAAACCTTCTAAAGCCTTTTCAATATATTTCTCTTGATTATATGCAGTGCAACAAACACTCAATATTGGTTTATTATCTTGCCAAGATGATAATATTTGACTCTCACTTCTTAATTTAGGCATTACTTATAAAACTTGGATAACTACATGCTAGACATTATAATCATAAATACAATAAGATTAAATAACTCGCTGGTTTTACTCTATACGCCATTTATATTTTTTATTTTTTCATGAAGTTTATTTTTTAGATAATCTTCTCCAAATTCTATATTTACATCATTTGCTTCGATATAACTATTAAGCTCACTTAAATCTAAAATATATTTATCTTGTTTATGTATGATAGTAATGTTAGCTCTTCTGTTAAGAAGATTTTCAAAAATCTCTACAATATCCAAAACCTTATATCTATATGGATTAGCAAGATCAATAGTAGAACATAATGTACCATTTGCCAAATATGAATTAACAAACCTCCTAACATCTTCTATCTCAATAACATATCTATATGCTTCTGAATACACATTGATTATATTATTACTCTTAATAGCATGATAAATATAATTTATTAAAGTATTATGTAATTTTAGATTTCCAAAAAGTTGCGGAAGCCTAATGATAAAATATTTATCAGAAAGCTCCTTTATAATACTTTCCATCTGTATTTTATGTGCATAATAAGAGTTTTTAGGATACTCATCAGCAGATAATGCACAACTACTAAAATATATAAACTTTTTATCAGAATTATCTTTAAGTATAGTTTCAAGAAGCTTTCTTTCTCTATCAAATTCTTTTTGCTCAGTACAGCTAGAGTTAGAGACTCCACTAGCAAAAACAACGATGCTGTCATTATCTTTATACTTATAGAATGCTTGTGCTAACTGACCATTCCCAACTACCATGATGTTCCACTTTTATACACTGTAACATAATTATACCCATTTTTCTCAACAAGGGCAGGAGTTAATCTTTCAATAGCATGCATATAACTACCATCTCTTGGTAGAGGTTCTTGCTCAAGAATATCTGTCTTATCAAAGTAAAATAGGTCTTTAATAGCATTAGTTCTTGCCCAAAACATATTTCCTAATGGAAATATAGGTGTCTCATTGACTTGATTCATACCAATTTTTTGACACAGATCATTAATAAAACTTTTATTTTCACCAATATCAACATATGTTTTATCTTCAGGAAATACAAGTCCGACTTTTTCATCATTAAATATTCCTAGCACTGAGTTAGCAATTTCTTGACTGTCTCCAATCAAATTATCTAATATATATGCTCTCCATTTAGCTCCAAGATCATCAGAAGCTGAAATAGTCTTTTTACTATGAAAGTGCCCTATTATTTCATAATAATTATCTTCTATCAGATGACTCTTTAGATCAAAAATTAATGGAGCAACATCTCTACCAATATTGTCTACGATAATAACTTCAACTAACCCAGGTCCTGAATTAGCAAATTTTTCTTTCACAAGCTTTAACTGTGAAGAATCAACTATTGTTACATATAAATGATATCCTTTAGGCAACATTTTAAAATAATTACTAAACTCATCAACTAGGTCTATATAAAATAAGTGCAGATGGACAGCAATCTTGTAAGGAATAATCTTTGGATTAACATAAGGCACCTCAACACATTTATGTGTTGCATTTATATTTTTAATGATTGCCTCATACAATGGAACAGATGTCTTTCCATCTCTATTATCAACAAGCCACTTAAGATTTGAGAATCCTGGTTTTGGATTAGAAGTTAATCTATGCAATCCTTTTTTGTGTGCCAGTGTATAAAAATATGCTGAAGAAGACTTCTGATCTGATAATCCTATATATTTTGGATCATAATCCTCAGAACTCTCTAATAGCTCTAATATTTTCAAACTTTGTTTATTATCAGTAACGCACTGATCTATAACATTCAGAAGGAAATCAATATACCTATCAAAGCTCAAATAATCTTTCACTAAACTAGAATTAACATTAGTACTGACAGCTTTTTCACTCAAGTATTTAGCAATTTTCAGCCCTAAATGATGTGTATCTAAATAGTCAGCCACAATATAGTTAGCCTTATACTTCTCCAAAAACTCTACTGTTCCTGTTGCATCACCAAAACAAGCTATTGGTAAGTCAGCTTCTAATGCATCAATACCTATATTTGGAAAAGGATCCATCCTAGAAGTTAAACAATACATATCAGCTACAGAAAATACTACATCCAGGCTCTGCTGATGTTTTAAAAAAACAAAATCTTCTTCAAGCTCATATAAGGCAATTTCTCTCTCTAGCCAAAATGAATATGCATAATCATTATTTTTAAGACCATCTCCAACCCAAACAAATTTACATTTACCTTTGTAATATTTTTTAATATACCTTGCCAAAGATATAAATAAATCGACTCCTTTTCTTATATCAATAGAGCCAGCTCCAACAATTATCTTACAATTTTGACTATCATGCACGCCAATTTTATCTAACACTTGATATTTGTTATCATTCTCTCCATATGTTTGAGGAATATATGGAAGCTTTCCCTGTGGTTGAATTAAAATATTATTTGGTTTTGTAGATATTACTTCTTGAGTTCTAAGATAATCCAATATAGATTTTTCTATTATTTTTGCGGGGATCACAACCCTATCTGCAGCAACCAAAGTATCTCTCATAACACTTGCAGGGACAACATAGCCTGTAAACTCATGAATGAGAGAAAGTGTTGGTATCTTTAAATCTCTAGCTATACTTAATATTGGATATGTAACAATAGAATTGCACAATACCGTTTTTATCTTATAACTTAAATCAAGTTCATTAATCATTTGTATGGACAAGTCAGGCCTGTTATAGACTTCTTCGACAACCAAAAAGCTATCATCAAAAAATGATGTATGTATATCTGATTTAAGCATTATATAATGTATTACATTAAAATACTGACTCATTGATTTACCAATATTTAAACCAAGTAGTGGAGCTCCTGTAGCAGAACTAACATGAGAAACAATAATTATTGTTTCTTTTGAAGGGTCATATTTTTTTTTGCCGCTTTGAAATTGAGCCGTTATATCATCAACCCTGTTACTTTTTATGAATTTACGATAAGTATTACCAACAAACTGTCTCCTACGTGTATCTACTGGAAGAACTTTTTCTAAAATCTTTTTTAACACTATACTATTCCCAAAGTTTCTAATTTTTTTTCTTAAAGAAACACTAACTACCATAGTGTTCCATTCTGGTATACAGTTTTATATAAGTAGCCATTATTTTCTACTAAACAGGGAGTTATTCTCTCGATTGCATGCATATAACTACCATCATACGGTAAAGGCTCCTTTTGCAATATATCCTCTTTTTTCAAAAAGAATAACTGTTTGATAGCATCAACTCTAGCCCAGTACATATTACCAAGAGGAAATAGAGGTGTGTTCTCTACTATTTCCATTCCAATAATATTACAAAGCGAGTTAAGAAAGCTTCTGTTTTTACCTATATCTATGTAATGTCTATCTTCAGCAAAAACTAAACCAACATCTTTGTTATTAAATATACTTAAAATTTCTGTAGCATTCTTAGTACTTGTGCCAATCAAATTGTCTAATAAATACCTTCTCCAATGATCTCCCATATCATTATTTGTATCTAAAGATTTTTTACTATGAAAATGCCCTATTACATCATAATTATTATCAGCAATATATGGCTTTAAGTCAAAGATCATAGGAGCTACATCTCTACCAATATTCTCAACTATAATTACCTTAATATTTGCAGCACCACAGCCTTTAAAAGATTTTTCAACTTGAGCAACATTCTCACTCTTTACTATTGTAATATACAAGTCATATTGAACTGGAAGATGTTTAAAATATTCAACAAATTCATCAGATAAATCAATATAATATAAGTGTAAATGCACAGCAATCCTTAACTTTATATCTTCGTTAACCTTCCCTGAAAGTATATGGCAATTATGTGTCGAATCTATGCCTTTTGCAATCGCCTGTTCCATAGGAACAGTACAGTCCCCGCAACAGTTTTCCAAGATCCACTTAAGATTGGAGAACCCAGGCTTAGGGTTTGTTGTAAAATTGACTAGCCCCTTTCTAGAAAGCAATATCGAGTGATACAGTGAAGGCGCATCTGTCGTACCTACTCCAGCAAAACTCTCATCAAAAAAAGAAGCTTTTTTAAGATTTGAATAAACTTGTAGATTTTGCTTATTAAAAGCATAAGCCTCTTCAATTTTTCTATCCAAAAAATCAACATACTTATCAAATGATAAGGCTCTCGAAACCAGAGTAGAATTAACAAACTCTTTTTTATAAGAACTATCTTCTAACCTATATACTATTTTTTCAGCTAATTCGTAGGTATCTAAGTAACTAGCTAGAACACAGTCTGCATTATTATCCTCTAAAAATTTTACACACCCTGAAGCACCCTTAAAACATGCTATAGGCAAGTCTGCTTCTAATGCATCTATAACAACATTTGGAAATGGATCTAAACGAGATGACATACAGAATAAATCTGCGATCGAAAAAATATTATCTAAACTCTGTTGATGATTCAGAAATATGAACTCATTCTGCAAGTTAAATTGCTTTAACTGTCTTTCAAAAAATACTTGATCAAATGCAGCATTACCACCAACTCGCTCACCAACCCAGACAAACTTATAATTTAATGATGATATTTTTTTAATATATCGAGCCACTGATATAAATAGGTCAACGCCTTTTCTAATATCTATAGTTCCCGCGGCAACAATCACCTTGTACTGTGATCCACTATTTATTCCTAACCGCTTATATATGTTTTCTATAGAATAAGTTTTTCCATTTGCATCTGGAAAATACGGAAGCTTTCCTTGAGGCTGTATAGAGATGTTTTGAGGAATAATACTAGAACCTTTTGTAACTTTTAACTCATCAATAATGGAATCTAAAATAATTTCTGCTGGCAATATTACTTTATCAGAGACTATTATATTATCTAATATATTAGATCTAGGATATATATAATCAGCGAATTCATGTATCAAAGATATTGTAGCTAAGCCTAGAGAATTAGCACCATAGATTACTGAGTGCGTAATTATAGAATTCCCTATAACTACTTTTATATCATAATATTTTATTATTTTTCTTAATATCTCAAGCGAGCTTCTTCCCCTCTCTTCAATCAATAAAAAACAATCATCCACAAAAGAGTCATTAAGTTCTTTCGCTAGCATAATATAGTTTATTAAGTTATATTTTTCACTAAGCTTTTTTCCAATGTTTAAACCTAACAAAGGTGCTCCCGTAGAAGAAGTCTGATGAGTAACTAATACAATAGTTTCCTTATTTCTATCAAATTTCTTACGGCCTCCAAAAAATCCTTGCCTATCTGACTCAATTGTATTTATGAATTTAACTTTTCTATAAATCTTAGCTAAATACTCTCTTCTTTTACTCCCCATAGGGAAAACTTTTAACGCTAATTGATTTCCACTCATCACTTTCAACCGTGTTCAGATTTATTCCACAGCATTTTAACAAAAAAATGCTCCTTTTATATATCTAATCCTTATATTTTTTTAATATCATTTTTCCCATCTTATTCATTGGATTTTCTACAGCCTTGTTCATAATAATACAAAACACAAACAGTATAGGAACAACAAAAATCTTAATATCAATATTTAGGTGTAACATCACGCTATATATATAATCCCACAAATAGTCATGAAAAAGATATATAGAATATGTCAGCACAGAAACTTTTAAAATGACGTTATTAAGTAGTGACGCTGTTAGTTTTTCTCTTACTAGCCACATGAACATAAAAACCATATACCCTACTATTGCAAAATTAGTATTTAAATAGAAGCTTTTATAAAGGTAAATCATTGAAAAATAGCTATGAAATACAAATATAGTAAAAAATAACATAACAAGTAAGTTTATTTTATTTTTTTCATATAGATAAATAGAAGATCCTAAAAGTAGAAAAGGAAAGTAAATACTAAAATACCCTGATGACCATCCACCACTTGGAAATACAGGCAAAATATACCTTAACAAAACACATATGGATATAAATAAAAGCATTAAAGTATAACCTGAATTATTGATTTTCAAGATACGCACTACAGCTATTAAAAGATAAAACATAACTTCTAGTCTTAATGTCCATTCAACTCCGCCCAATGCTGGAGGAATATTAAAAAAGTCACCCATGAGGCTCATTTGAATAATAACAGTCTTGATAGATATTGTTTCATTATCTACATAGTACTTTAAAATAACTTGTAACAGTATTGCAACGATAAGTAATGGATATATTCTAAAAATTCTTTTTATTATAAATTCTACCGGTCTTTCAAAATTTACCACAAGCAGAATGATATATCCAGAAATCATAAAAAATACTATCACTCCAGCTCCACCAGCATAAAAAAGTGAGTTTATAATGTTTATTATATACTGCTCAGTTATATGATAAGCTGGGTATTTACTCGTCATATAAAAGATTTCTGTATAAAACTTATGTCCTATCAATACACTTATAAAAGCGAAAACTCTAAGATAATCAAGGAAATATAATCTATTTTGAATGCCTTGCATTGGATAACCTCATTAATTCAAACACACAACTTTTTATAAAAAAACATCTTAGTAAAACCTAAATATGCTTATAAGCTTGAATGCAACTTTATACTTTTTTAAAAAATTTAGCTGGATTTCCAAGCCAAAGCTCATTGTCTGGAATATCTTTAGTAACAACAGAACCCGCTCCTATCATTACGTTTTCACCAACAACAACCCTAGGCAAAATTGTGCTATTTGCACCAATTGAAGCCCCCTGCTTCACAATCGTCTTTGGATAATCTGAAATATACTGTTTTGATCTTGGCATTTTGTCATTAGTGAATGTTACATTTGGGCCTATGAACACATCATTTTCTATGGTTATACCATCCCATACTTGCACTCCTGACTTTACAGTAACGTTATTACCTATCACAACTTCATTTTCAATCAAGCAGTGTGAACATATATTACAATTATCTCCAATAGTAGCGCCCTTTAGAACAACCACAAACTGCCATATTTTTGTGTCAGCACCTATCTTCTTAGACTGAACATCTGAAAGTGGGTGAATAAAATTATTCATTATTAACCTCTTTTAAAAAGTCATCATAACTCCTAATATAATCCTCTTCATTATAAAAGTCATTGGCAAAAACAAGAAGAACACAGTCGTCACTAAAATCATGCATAGTACCCCAAATTAAAGCATCTTGAAATAAACCAATATTAGGAGAATCCAGCAAAAAAGTTTGCTTGGTTTTACCATCATCTAATGTCACTTTACAGCTTCCATTTACAGCAACTAGCAACTGTTTTGTTTTGTGGTGAGAGTGCTGACCTCTAGGAACGCCTTTTTGTGTACCATAAATGTAAAATACTCTTTTGATATCAAATGGTATTTGCCTATTTTCTTCTAAAGCGATTAGAGCTCCTCTGTGATCGCCCATTGTTTTAAAGTGTATAATTTGACTAATTTTATCCATTACTTACCCTTTGCTTGATATTATTAAGCCTGTAATAATTAACACAACCCCAACAATTTTTTGCCATGTTAATGGCTCATGGAACAAAATATTTGAGAAAAACAATATCAGTACAAAGCCTAGAGTTGTAAAAGGATATGCATAGCTGATTTCAAACTTTGTCATAGCAATCATCCAACTCAAACCTGACAGTAAAGTCAATATAAGGGACAAAATTATATAAGGCTTAAAAAGCATACTAAATGCAAAGATAAACTTATCTAAGACAGTAATATGACTATCAAGATTCACTGATGACATTTGCCATTTTATTATAAGCTGACTTGATACAGCAAATGCTACTGTCATAAAAATATATAGATTATTGATTATAAACCTTAACATTTAAAGCTCCTCATAAAGTTAGTAGCATTTACTCCTTCATTAAATATCAAGTCCAAAACAGTTACTCCATGCTCAAAATCACCATATAGCTGACTATATTCTGGATAGCCGCTATAGTCCATCCACTCAACTTGTATATTTTCTTTTTTTGCTAGGCTTTCATCAAAATAATCTTTTGCGGCTGGTCCACTAATATAGATATCTGCTTTACAATCTTTACAAATTCCCAAAAGTCGCTCTGTTTGTCCATCTACCAGATCAAACTCACTAGACCATCTTATTTTTGTATTTATACCAAGTATTTTATTTATAGCAACTATGAACCTATAATTTATTTCACTTAAATATTCTTTATTACAATTTAGATACAATTCCTCAAAAACATCTTTGTAATCTTTAAAATATTTTGCTTTTGAATAATTCTGTTTTATTTGTAGCCAATGATTTTTTGCCCAGTTTCTATCCGATGCTTTCGTTTCATTAATTTTCTGAAAAAATTTACCTTTAACATCAACAGGTATAGTCAACCATTTTAAGCCTTGTAAAGTTTTTATCTTATTTCTATTACGCCAATCTCTGCGAGTATATTGCATATCATCATACAATATAAATTCATCAACTTGGTTTATAAGATCAAAATAACCCTTCCATGGGATATAGTTTGATTGAAGTATTGCTAATTTTTTCACTTAATCATTCTCCAAAACAGCTAAGCCAAAACCTGTCTTACCATAATCATTACCATTATATAGCATATACCTTTTATTGTTATGATCAAATATAAAGGGGTAGCATAGCATATCACTGTCCCATTCTCTTTCACTCACATCAAAACAAACATCTTCATCTTTTCTTATCCAATTAATACCATCTTTCGACTCTGCATATTTTATTCTATATGTTGGTATATCTTTTGTTCCTCGAGAAGAAAACCACATCTTATATATACCATCTTCTTTAATGACTCTTGGAACAGATATTGCATATTCATATTCATCTTTGTAATCAATTGCTATAGTGCCTTCTCTATCCCAATTAATACCATCTTTCGACTCTGCATATTTTATATGATATTTATGCACTATTTTTTCATCGATCTTAATCCATTCAGTACAGGATAAATACCAGATTTTAAATATCCCCTCATCTTTTAAAACACAGTTACTTGCTACAAAGTGAGGTTCATCTCTTGATCTATCTATTATCGGACCATTAAACATCCTTTTAAACGTATCTCCAGCATCCGAGCTCACTGCTAAACCTATAGAGTTACGAAAAGGTACAGTCACTCCCAAGTTCCATCCAATATAGTATAGATATTTATTGTCTTGATTGTTTAATATACAACACCCCATGACACCACTATCATCAAATGCTCCTAGCTCACCTCTTTCTAATACAGGTTCTTTTGAAACTTCTATTATCTCATTAGGTTTATTGATATTTATAACTACATAACCAATAGATGATTCATTTTGTTTGTTTCTACAGCTAAAATATATTTTAAATAAGTCATTCTGTATGTTTTCAGCAAATGGTACCGAAGCATGTGAAATCATCCAGTCATAGTTATTATAAGGTTCAAATATTTTCCCTATTTTTTTCCAATTTTGCATTCTATTATATATTCCTTAACCTGTTACTAGGTACTCGAGATACTTCAGTAGCCTTTTCCATATACACTTTATTATCTTCAGTATTCTTTAAAATTAAAGAGCTTGCGCCTATAATATTAGACTTCCCAATTATTACATGATCTCTTATTGTTGCATTCACTCCTATAAATGTGTCACAACCCACCTTGCAACCTCCTGATATAACAACATGAGATGTAATGAAACAGTTATCTTCTAGTGTTGAGTGATGTCCTATATGGTTACCACTCCATATTGTTACATTATTACCTATTTCTACATATGGCTGAATAGTATTATCTTCGAGAATAAAAACATTCTCACCAATTTTTTTTGTAAATATATTTGCTTTAGTACTAATATAAGATGCTATTTTGTACCCTTTGTTTTTACATAAATGGTATTTCTGAGTCCTTATTTTATTTAGATTATTGTATCCTATAGCTATAAATATATAATAGCCTTTATCTATAGGGTAATTACTTTCAAGTTCATCAAAATTGATAACTGGTAGATTAAATATTTTCTTTTGAGTTATATATTCTTTATCAGCAGTAAACGCTATAACATTGTAATCACTATCATTAGAGAAGTAATAGTATGCCATCTCAGCTTGCTCTCCAACTCCAAAAATAATTAAGTTTTTCATAATAAAGTTGCTCCAACCATTATTGTTTATATGTTTTCCTGATAATAGTATAAGGTCTTTGCTTTACCTCAGAAAATAGTTTTGATATGTAAATACCAACTAAACCTATTGAGAATATTATTATTCCTCCTAAAAACCATAAAGAAACAATTAGTGAACTCCATCCCTCAAGCTGAACACCCAAAAACAATTTTTTAAAAATAATTGTGGCAGCAAAAATAAAAGAAAATATACTTATAAATGATCCTAAATAAAAAATAAATTTTAATGGAAAGCTTGAAAATGATGTTAATGAATTAAAAAGCATAGAAAACTTATGTCTTAAGCTATATGTGGTTTCACTGTGAGAATGTTTCTTTACGACTAAGGGCTTTTGGTTAAACCCACTTATAATCCATAGCCCAGCTAAGAACACCTCTCTTTCCTTGTGTGAAGTAAGAGCTTTGTTGTAGTCTTGTGTAGTAAGTCTGCAAGTAAGAACATTTCGAGGAACTTTAACATCACTAATTTTATTAAAAAAGCTATAAAATAAGTCTCCACTCCACTTCTCAAAAGAATTACCTTTTCGAGACTCTTGAACACCATATACAACATCTATGTTTTTATTACTTTGCATTTCTTTCCAGAATTTACCTAATAGTTCAGGCTCTTCTTCAAGGTCACTATCAATAAGAAATACAAACTGACCTCTAGCATGTGCTAGCCCTGTTAGTATAGCTTTATGATGACCAAAATTTCTTGACAGTTCTAAAACCTTAACCTTGGCATCTTCTTTCTGAATACGAATGGTTTTTTGCAGACTATTATCAGGGCTACCATCATCTACAAATATTATTTCGTAATCTTCTGTGATGTTTTTAGCCTCAAGAGATACTCTACGATAAAACTCTTCTATATAAGCTGCAGACTTGTAAAGTGTTGTAACTATTGATAACTTCATTAGCATTCCTCTACTTTATCACGATTAAACCGGACTAAGTTTTTAATTGATATCAATATTAATTTTACTATTAATTATATAATATCTCTAGTCATGGTTTGTTTATAATATTATGAACAGTAGATGTTTTTTTAGAAATTTAAAATATATTGAGTTCTAGGTTAGAAAAGTCGAACATAGATATTTTTTAAGTTTTATTTTTTTTCTTATGTCTGTATTATAGTTATTTATATGGTTTTGAAGTTATCTATTAGGTGGTTTTTTTAAAGCTTAGATATGATGTTTTTAAGGTGGTTTAGTTAGTGATTAATTTTTTAGATTTAAAAAAGATAAATAATTTGTATCAAGAAGAACTCAAAGATGCTTGTAACAGGGTTATAGATAGTGGCTGGTATATTCGTGGTACAGAATGTGAAAACTTTGAAAAAGAATTTGCAGAGTACTGTGGTACAGAATACTGTGTAGGGGTTGCTAATGGCTTAGATGCCTTAATACTTATTATCAGAGCGTATAAGGAGCTAGGTATTTTTAAGTCTGGTGATGAGATTATAGTACCTGCAAATACTTATATCGCAAGTATCTTAGCTGTATCGGCTAATGATTTAGTACCAGTACTAGTAGAACCAAACTTAGGTGATTATCTATTAGATACCGACAAGGTGGGATCTGCTATTACAGATAAAACAGTAGCAATCATGCCTGTGCATCTATATGGTCAAACTTGTCAGATGGATAGGATAAATTCTATAGCTAAAAAGCATAATTTAAAAGTTATCGAAGATTCTGCTCAGTCACATGGTGCTTATTTTGGCGAAAAAAGATCTGGTAATCTAGGCAACGCTAGTGGTTTTAGTTTTTATCCTGGTAAAAACTTAGGTGCACTAGGCGATGGTGGAGCTGTCACAACAAATGACAAAGATTTGGCAGACACTATCAGAGCATTAGCAAACTATGGTAGCCATGAGAAATATAAAAACCTATATAAAGGTACAAATAGTAGATTAGATGAAATCCAAGCAGCTATGCTAAGAGTTAAGCTAAGACATCTCGACAAAGATGCAGACTTCCGAAGACAGATTGCAGATTTTTATATTAAAAATATTTCCAGTCCCTGTATTACTCTTCCAATTCAAAACTCACAATTAAACATTCAAAGTTACCAAAACCATGTATGGCATGTGTTTGTTATTAGAACTGAAAATAGGGATGAGTTACAGAAATATCTATTAGATAATGGTATTCAAACAGTTATTCACTACCCTATTGCACCTCATCATCAAGATGCTTATAGCGAGTTAGCAAATAATAGTTACCCTATTAGTGAGCAAGTTCATAATCAAGTGCTTAGTTTGCCTATAGGGCAACACTTGTCGTTAGAACAATTAAAACATATTGTCAGTGTACTGAATAATTGGGTATAGTAATATGCATAATAGTGAGACTAGCTTAGAAAAAAATATAACTAAATCAATTATTATTCCTGTTTATAAAAATGAAAGTAATATACCTGCATTACTAAAAGCCTTAGAAACTATGGTTAATAAAATAAGTGGGCGAGTAGAAATTGTGTTTGTAGTTGATGGTAGTCCAGATAACTCATATTATCTTTTAACCAAAATGCTTCCTCAAACATCTTTATTTGCTAGGCTAATTCTATTATCTCGTAACTTTGGTTCTTTTGCAGCGATTAGAGCAGGCTTAGAAAATGCAACAGGTGTTTTATTTAGTGTTATGGCAGCAGACTTACAAGAGCCCCCTGAATTAGTTATAAACTCTTTTGAATCCTTAGAAAAAGATAATGTAGATGTGGTTGTTGCTGCTAGAAATTCTAGAGAAGACCCTATTTTTAGTAGACTACCATCCGTAATGTTTTGGTATCTGTACCGTAAAATGGTTGTTAAAGATATGCCAGAAGGTGGGGTAGATATGTTTAGCTGTAATGATATTTTTAGACAGCAGCTATTAAATCTAAAAGAGTCACACTCATCTTTGATCGCACAAATATTTTGGCTTGGTTGTCGAAGAAAGGTTATTAAATACAATAGGCTAGAACGTGAAAGTGGGGTTTCCGCTTGGAGTTTTAAGAAAAAAGTTAACTATATGATGGATAGCGTATTTAGTTTTACTGATTTGCCTTTGAAGTTATTAACCAGAGTTGGTTTCTTAGGTATGTTTATTTTTGCTACATGTGGAGCATTTACTTTTTTATCGAAGTTATTTGGTGTGATTAATGTAGAAGGGTATACTACAACGTTTTTGACCGTAGGATTTTTTGGTGCTATGAATCTATTTGGCTTAGGTATAATTGGCTCATATACTTGGAGAATATACGAAAACACAAAGCAAAGGCCTTTAGCGATATGTATAGAGAAGAAAGTCTTTAATAATGACAACTAAAAAAATATCACCTCAGTTTTTGAAGTATTTATTTTTTGGTGCATTAAACACACTGATAACTTTTTTGATATATGTTGTGCTTATAAAACTTAGTGTTAACTATCTTATTGCATCTTCTATTTGTTATGCTCTAGGGATAGTAGAAGGATTTATATTTAATGGTCTTTTTGTATTTAATACAAAACTTAAGTTATCCGGATTATCTAAATACTCTATTGTATATGTTGTATCATACATAATAAACATTTTTATGCTTTACTGCTTTGTAAACTACTTTGGTTTTGATATTATACTATCTCAAATTTTCGTAATAATATTTGTAACATTGTTAAACTTTAAGTTAGTTAAATGGTTGGTCTTTTAATAGGAGAAATCAATATTGTTTTTTGAATTAAAAAAATTCTGTGAAGAGAATAAGGTTATTGTTTTATGGCTAATCTTTTTTAATATATTAGCTTATGGTTATTTTATAACTCATTGGACATTATCAATAGATAGTGAGACGCAAACATTTGCATCTTCAACATTTTTAACTAAGAGTTGGTTTAAAGAAGGACGTCTATTAATCCCTTTTATAAATCTATTAGATAACCAAGAAATATTACCGTTCTGGAATGATTTAATATCTATAATCCTAATTTTTTTATCAAACCTAACATGGCTTACTATCTTAAGTAAAAACCAAAAGCATTCTGATACATCGTCATTTGTTTTCTCGCTTACTTTTTCTATATCCCCCTTGTATTGCCTTTACTTAAGATTTACAACATTTAATATTTCAATTTCTCTGTCTATTTTATTTATTGCATTATCAGCATACTACTTATCTAACTTCTTCAATCTTAAAGCAAAGAGAAATTTAGCCTTTTGCTTTATCTATACTTTTTTAGCAATATCTATATATCAAGCTTTAGTAGCATACTATATAACCGCTATTGTATTCATTATACTAACTCGTGAAGTAGATAATCATAAATGCAGAAATATTTTCTGCTGTGTGAAAGAAGCTATTGCTAGTGCTACAATCTTAATCTTAGCTTTAACGTTATATGAAATTTTGATGAAAATCATCTATTTATATATACCTAAATCTAATTATCTTGAAAGCTTCTATGCATGGAATAGAGATGACTATATGTCAATATTTAAAACCATCATGTATTTTTTCCATACATATATAAATATTAGCTTCAATTTTATGTTCACATTAAGCATTATTCCTTTATTACTGCTTATTGTATTTTTTATATACAAAAAAAGGTTTCACTTATTTACTCTTATAATATTAACTCCTTTTCTACCTTTTACATTAATATTCATTCTAGGAACACCTGTACCATTACGTTCTTTAATAGCAGTCCCTTTAATGCTAGCAGGATTATGGACGCTTTTAACATATATACTTAAGCAAGCTCAAATTAAATTAATCATTCTTTTAGTAGTTATAATTTCTAGTTTCTTTAATGCCCAATTTATAAATAGAATATTTTATAGTGATGTAATGCGTCAAGAATACGATATTAACTTAGCTAACCACATCTATAACCATACTGTCGATAAAGTAGGAAGCAATATAGAAACAAAACCATTAATTATTATCGGTCCCCATGATAATATTAAACAACCTTTTAGTTTCGAAGAAGAAACTCTTAGCAGATCAATCTTTACTTATGGTGACGAGAATAGAGCAACTGATTTTATGACTTGGCTAGGTAAAGAGTTTGTACACCCAACAAAAGAACAGATTTCAGCAGCAAGAGAAATATCAATCAAGATGCCTAGCTATCCAAGCAAAGGATATATCAAAGAAACTAAAAACTTAATAATTATAAAACTTTCTAATAATCAAATATCACACCCTGTTCAGCTTAATTTAAATGATTACGAGAAACTTCCAAAAAATGATATCCTATCTAACATAGATATTTATAAAAAGTATGAAAAAGAAACTTTTATTGCTGGTTGGGCCTTTATCAAATCAGAAAATCCTAAAAAGACTAAATACTATATAAGGATATATAATCCACACACCAAACTGACAAGTTTTTACTCAACTCGAACTTCAAAAAGACCAGATGTTGCAGAAGCATTTAAAAATTTAAATAACATCGAATACTCAGGATTCGAGGCTAATCTAAAAGCTATAATCGAAAAAAGCTATAAGATCAGTCTTATTCTTGTTAATAGTAATAAATCGTATGCTGTAGTAAATATTAAGCAACTATAACAGCTCTAAAACGATTTTATACAATACAAGCATCATTTACTACAAAACACTAGTCTCTTTGGTGTATTACCAACACCATCTTCATCATAAAACTTTTCTTTACAAATAGACTCTTTAGATAAAAAAGCTGTAAGTTCTTGGGTATAATTCTGACTAAATATCGAATCCCAATACTCAGGAGCGACAATCACACACCAATGTTTTTGTTTTTTAATATATTCTGTTACTTTTTCTATAGTAACTTCATTACCAACAATTGGAGATACCCAAGCTTGGTCGCCAAATGCCCTCCTATCAAAGATATCATAGACTAGAGGCAAAGCAGGTATAGCGACAAAAGTTTTACCTTTACATGCTGCTTGACCATAAAATTCTAAAATATCATTATAACTGTTAGCTTTATTTACAGATGAAAATACTCCAGTAAGGTACCCTTTATCGATATAGTAACTATTTTCACTCATTTGATTTGAATTATAGTTAGAATTGATTTGTATCACAAAAGATAAACATGCCAAAGAAAAGAATAATAAACAAACAAATGTTTTAGCAATACTTCTATACTTATCTTCTAGAGTATCCACATATGATAACGATATAAGAACAGCAATGGAAATGTATCCCGCTGCTACAAAGCTAAGATGAAAAACTGGTTCAGTTGTAGATGTCACGCATAGTCCAACTATAAACACCGTAACTAAAAAGCCTATAAATACCTTTAAGTATGATTCAAAATTATTCTTAAATAATAAAATTAAAGACAAAATAAAGATCTGGTATTCAATAAGCCTGAAATATGATACAGGTATATAATTATCATATGACCATTTCATCTGAGTTGTATTACTCCACTGCAAATATACTACCACTGAACTTAATAAAATGAATATATATAGAGAAATATAAGACTTTATTTTACGTTTATGAGCAAATACTCTATAAACAACTGAAACTAACAAAAGATATATAAAGCCATTTTCACTTACTATCAAATTAAATAATGAGTAGCATTGCGATAATATAAAGCTTTTATCTTCAACAGTATGTCCTCCATGGAAAAATATATTGAGGCTTGAATTAAAATATAAATATGCCAGCATTATAGAAAAAAGAATATACAAAGCAATAAATATATTCTTATGTTTTTTTATAAAAAATAAAGCAAAAAAATTTGAAGCTAATGCGGGTAATAGTGCTATGTTTGAAAAGCTTGATAAGCTCAATGTTACAACAGCTATAAACGTAACAATGTAACCACCCTTTTCATTACCTACTAATAATAAAGCTATCGCTATTATTAATAAAAACTGAGGAGCTTGCTGATAACTTAATATGTATATAGGGATACAAGTTATAACTAAGACTATAGTTACTGGTAACATAACACTTTTATGCTTATCAAAAGCATAAAAAATCAAGAGTATAGATATAATGGCAATTATACAATAATAGATCTCATACGCAAGATAATAATTTAACCCAATCAAATATAAAGGAATATTCAAGATACCAGCATACCCAGGCCCTGGAATGACACCATTTATCAAATTAATATTATCATATAGAACATATCCCGTATCAGTATAATCAAATCCTCTATGCGGTATCATATAAAAAACAATAAACAATACCATCGCAACAGATATCATCCATATAGATTTCATCAAACAACTATTAATATTTGAGCTATTAGATATAATAATTTTGTTGCACTTCACACCTAATCTAAATATCTTTGCAATTAAAAAATGTAAAAATACTATATTCTTATTTAAAAAAAAGCAAACAACATAACAAAATAATACTGTAGTGATTTGAGCATATCTAAGTTGAAAACCGAATATATGCAAAAATATTTTTTGAATTGGTATAGATAAAGTAGATACAATCAGAATTACTAATAACTTTTTATCTAAAAAAACACTTTTTTTGAGTGTGAGAAATCCTATAGCCAATCCAACAAAAATAGAACCGAAAGATGTAGTTTCATAGCTATAATTTAGCTTGATTAACACTGTGAAAATCAATACTGACAAAATTATAGATATAGAATATCTAGATAATTTATATAGCACTAAAATACTCCTTGATAGTATTACAAACCTGATTAACATCTTTTATAGTTAATCCAAAATACATTGGCAACCTAATCAACCTTTCACTTTCTTTAGTAGTAAAGATATCTTCTCCATAAAATACTGTATTTTTTCTCCCAAATTCCGATGAATGTAAAGGTACATAATGGAAGACTGCACTAACACCATTTTCTTTCAAGTAATTAATTAATTCAGTCCTTTGCTTTAAATTTTTAACTTTTATGTAAAACATATGTCCATTATGTACGCATTCATCAGGAACAGAAGGTAAGTCAAAGGAGTCTTTATTAGCTAGAGGTCGTAAACTATCATAATATGTTTTCCATGCCAATAGCCTATTGCTATTAATATGGTCTACATTTTGAATATTACCCCAGAGATATGCTGCACTAACATCATTCATAAGATAGCTACTACCAATATCAACCCAAGAATACTTATCAACCATCCCTCGAAAAAATTGATTTCTATTTGTTCCTTTTTCTCTAATTATTTCCGCTCTTTCAGAAAAATTTTTATTATTAACTATTAAAAGACCGCCCTCGCCAGCACTTGTATAATTTTTAGTTTCATGAAAACTGTATGCACCAATATGACCAATAGTTCCTAGTGGCCTACCTTTATAAGTACTCATCATCCCTTGAGCAGCATCTTCTACAACATATAGGCCATACTTATTAGCAATACCCATAATTATGTCCATCTCACATGCTACTCCAGCATAATGAACAGGAACTATAGCTTTTGTTTTAGAAGTAATTGCTTTTTCAATTTTTGTTTCATCAATATTCATAGTGTCTGGTCGAATATCTACAAAAATTATTTTCGCCCCTCTTAGCGCAAAAGCGTTAGCAGTTGATACAAATGTGTAGCTAGGAACTATAACCTCATCCCCTAATTGTATATCTAATAATATAGCAGCCATTTCCAAAGCATGCGTACATGATGTAGTTAATAACGCTCTTGGTACGTTGAGTTTTTTTTCGAACCAAGTGGAACATTTTTTAGTAAATGGGCCATCGCCTGAAATCTTATCAGTATTCATTGACTGAATTACAAATTTATCTTCTACTCCTGTATAAGGTGGTTTATTAAATGAAATCATTTTTTCTTCCCAAAGGTAAAATTATACATTTTATTTACATACTAAAACATATGTAGTAAAAGTGCTATATGTCTTAGTTTTTAGTACATCTAGACTTTTGCTATAATGTTCACTACAATATTTACTTAACAAATCAACATACATCTGATTTGCAATTATTTTCACAGGAATAGAACTTTTAAACATATCATGTAAACTCTCTCCTGACTTAGAGTAGCTATAACTATTTGTTCCGGGCATATAATATAGACCACCAAAAGAGTTTAGTTTTATATGAGTTATATCTAAATCATTATCAAGAGGAGTATATATATACTGAAATGGATATGAGTCACCAAATATATAATATATTCCTTTAGGCAGTTGCTTATAATCGTTTTGAGCATTGTTGGCTTGGACCACTAAGCTACGATTTAATTCATAATTATAAGACACTGCTATAACTAATGAAAATAAGGCTACTATAATTATATTTATGACTACTTTAGTCCCTCTAAATATATCAATCACCATAAAAACTATAGCTAAAACTATAGCTGAATATGCTAGATAGGAGTTTATACCATATATAAAAATTGAAGATATTACCAAAATAATCCAGCAATATATATTTCTTATATTCTTATTATCCAAGGAAATTAGTGGCAATAATGCTAAAAGGCAGATTACAGCATAATAGACCCGAAGAATAGATGGTCTACCCTCTATACCCAAAAATGCAATTAAACATGAAAAAATCACCCATGAAAAAATCAATTTATACTTATGCTTACTGAACGGTACTATACTTAATCCAAAAATCACCAAATAACTCATACTATCAGAGAAAATTGATCTAATTGCCTCTACTCCCAACCAGATATTAGCATGAACTCTTGCAGTTGGAGTATAATAGACTAGTAAATCATGTAGTCGACTTTGATTAACCACATAAGGATCTATAAAAACAAAAGCTCTTATTAAACTCATATCATTTACAGAATACCCATGGCTCTTTAATAATTCTGGATGTTGAATTAAATATGATGCCCCACCATAATCAATTAAAATAGATAGATACTTCTTTAACCCATTAAACTTATCAAACGAAACCATTGAATAATGCAAACTATCAAAATACTTAGCAAACAGGCAAAGAATTAATAAAACCATAAATAGCTTTAAAGAGCTTTTACTAAGAAGCTCTTTAGATAAAATAAAAGGAATAGCAACCAAATAGACAAAATACAACTCCTCATATCGAATAAGATAAGAATAAAAAGCCAATATTATAAATAAGAATGCATATTTGAGTTTTGGCTCCTTATTGTATGACAACAAGGATAGTACTGAAGCAAGAGCCAGCAATCCACTATTAACAGTGAACTGAGGCATTGATATTGCTCTAACGAATATAACTAAAACTATAATACACGATATCGAGCGACTAACATTAAATTTACTCAAACAGTCCAACAGTGTATATGAAGCGACAAACAAAGCAAAAAAAGTCATATATGAATATGGAAGTATTCCCGCAATGACTGGCAAATGATTCAGTATTTCTCCATATAGTGCATTAGAAAATGTTAGATTTGGAGTTGCGTTTGCCGCTATTCCATAGCCAGCTGAAATCATCGATAAACCAACATCATCATTTGTCTCAAAAATTGGAGTATATATAGATAATGTTATTGCAAATATAAAAAAAGTTATCAAAACACTAAAAACTACCGAGCTTTTACCACTACTACCCATATCTATTACTCCGTATGTGATACACGTATCAAATTCCTTCCTAAAAATAAATAATATAAATCCCCAAAATTATATCACAAAGATATTTATTAAAACCATTAGGGATATAAGTCAAAAACGCTTTCAAGTATGATAATTAAACATAGAAAAATCGATATATTATTTAAAAAATATTCTTCGAATTAATCTAATTCCCACTCTTAGTGGCTTCGTAATTTTCCAGCCTAAAGAATCATATATACGATTTACTTGCTCTTTATAGTCACATAAATCTTTTTCAAGATATTTAATAGCATTACTCTTCTCTCTAATTAAGATTTCATTATTCTTGATAATCTCATCCTTTTTATTTGATGACGAAATTTTTTCTAGTGTAACTCCATTTAAGCAAGTATCTATTTTACCCAAAAAATAATTTTTTAGATCATCTGAGCATCCCTTACGATAATGATACTTTAATAGAGAGCTAAAAAGAGTTAAATTCATTAAAGACCTATGCTTTTCTCCCACTAGCGAATGTACTCCGCCCCCATGCCTTCTATGAATAGAAGGACTCACTCCCTCTAAATACTTACCCTGACCATATTCAGAAAGTAATGACCAAATAAACATATCAGCGATCATCGTAAAGTTGAATTCCGGAGGAAATCCTTTAATAACATTACGAAACACCGTAGTAAGCGTATTGATTGGAGCACCTCTTAGCATCTCTATACTAGCTAAGTCACATTCCGCACCACCAACATAATCATCTATAGAGCCGCCATTTTCATCGATAGCTTTAACATCAGTATAACAAATGACATATTCGAAATTATTTTCTAAAAAATCAACTTGCTTTTGTAGTTTATGAGGATCCGTCCAGTAGTCATCTCCCTCACAATATGCAATATAATCACCTCCACACTTAGCAAGCGTTCTTTTTAAATTCTCACTTACTCCAACGTTATACTCACCAGTAACAAGCTTAATAATATCAGGATATTTTTGTCTATAGGAATTAATTATTTTCAAAGTATTATCACTACTACAATCCTCACCGATAACTATCTCATATGCAAAATTAGTTTCTTGAATTAGAAAACTATCGAGAGCTTCCGCAATAAACTTTTCATGATTATAAGTTATACAACATATACTTAGCAAAACATTATTTGACTTCCACTTACTGACAATCTCACTCTGCCTAGATAATTTTTTTATAGACATAATACTGATAAACCCTTTTAAATAGCCTTAACCTTTACTAAAAACTGTTTTTCCTTATCAAGAAGATCTTTACTTCTGGACTTAATTTTTTTGGCTGGAACACCACAATAGACAGCAAACTCTTCACAACTATCTTTAATAAGACTATAAGCACCTACGCATGCTCCATCATTCAAAACAACTGCTGGCAAAATAGTAGCGTTTGTTCCTATTATAACATGCTTGCCTATTATAACATCTCCAACCATAACATTAGTATATTGAGAAGGTATCAAAGGATTAGTCATATATCTACCAGAATAGTCGTCATTACTCGAATATACCGAGACTTTAGATGATATATTACAGTAATCTTTAAGAGTTATCTTACCTTCACCTATCAGAGAACTATATACTCCTATGTGAATAAAGCTATGGATATATATCCCTCCTTTACCTGCAGACAATACACAAAAATCATCCACTCTCACATTATCCCCAATATGTATCCTCGAAGCTCCATATATAGAAGATTTACGACTAATTAAAACATTGGTTCCATACGAGCCCAACCCTAAGAGTTCAAGTTCTTCTTGATTATAAAAACCATTTTTCACCTTATTGCCCTCTTAACTATGTAGATTATCTTTTTTTGAACCTTATCAGATAATCCAGCAAATATAGGCAAACACATAATTCTTTTTGATATATCTCTAGATACTGGCATATACTGTTTTGGCTCTATATAGCTAAGAGTATCTAACGATGGATAAAAATATCTTCTAGGAAAAATATCCTGATTATTCAATGCCTGCTGTACTCTTTTAAGCTCTTCTTCTGACTTAAATAACACTGGAAAGTAACTATAATTTTCCGTAGCACTAGAATTGAACTCTTGAAACTCAACTAATCCCTGCAAATCTGACTTGTATTTTTCTGCAATAGCTTTCCTAGCATTATGAATAATCTCTATATCATCTAACACACACAGACCCATTGCAGCCTCAAACTCATTTATCTTTGCATTAGTACCAAGATGCGGTATCTCTTCAGCATTTTTGATACCAAAGTTTATTAAAAATCTTGCTTTCTCGGCGAACTCATCATCATTTGTAATAAGTGCTCCTCCTTCAATAGTATGGAAAAGCTTAGTGGCGTGGAAACTCAATGTAGATATATCGCCATAGTTTAGAACACTTTGACCGTTAAACTTTACATCAAAAGCATGTGCAGCATCATACACTATTTTTAGATTATACTCTTCAGCAATTTTACCAATCATCTCAACATCACAAGGATTGCCAAATACTTGCGTAGCAACAATAGCCGTAGTATTTGGGGTTATTTGATCAACTATTTTATTTGAATCAATATTAAATGTTTTCTCATTAATATCAACAAATATTGGCTTAATACCATTAGCAACTAACGAACTTGTCGTTGCCACAAATGAAAATGGTGTAGTTATAGCAAAATCTCTAATACCTAAAGCTCTATATGCTATTTCTAAGGCTACCGTACCATTAGAGACCAAAACTATATTTTTAACTCCTAAATAGTTAGCAAGTCTATGTTCAAGTTCTCTCACTAAAGGACCATTATTCGTAATCTGTCCACTAGCATATATCTGATCTACATATTGCTTATATTTATCAATATTAGGTAAATATGTTTTGGTTACATTTATCATAAGTAGAACTCTATAGTCTCTCTAAACATTTTCTCAAAATCTTGAGATGGTTTCCAACCTAACTCACTTTGGATCTTGCTATTGTCTATAGCATATCTCCAGTCATGTCCTTTTCTATCTTCTACAAATGATATTAACCTATTATGTGGAGCATGCTCAGGCTTATACTCATCCATCAGCTTACATATAGTATTTATAAGTGTCAGATTATCAACCTCATTAATACCACCTATATTATAAACTTCTCCTATCACACCCTTTTCAACTACCGTTTGTATAGCATCACAATGATCTACCACATACAGCCAGTCACGGATATTTGAACCATCTCCATATACCGGAATAGGCTTTTGGTTAATACAGCTATTAATTACAACTGGTATTAGCTTCTCAGGATGTTGATATGGTCCATAGTTATTTGAGCAGTTTGAAATCGTAACTGGTAATTTATAAGTATGATGATATGCCCTAGCAATATGATCAGATCCTGCTTTAGATGCCGAATATGGTGAGTTAGGCTCATATGCCTTTGTCTCTGTGAATGCCGGATCATCTTTTGATAATGTACCATACACTTCATCTGTAGATACATGATGGAACTTACAATTAGTTTCATCTAATCCTAACTCATCCAACCAGTATCTTTTAGCACAATTTAAAAGTGTAAATGTACCTATTACATTAGTCTCCAAAAATACCTTAGGATTAGCAATTGAGTTATCTACATGGGATTCTGCTGCAAAATGCACTATAGTTTCAATATTATGATTCTTAAGAGTTTCATACACTAAAGTCTCATCACATATATCACCTTTGATAAAAGTATGATTATGCTCATTTTCTAGATCATTCAGATTATCTAAGCTACCAGCATAAGTAAGCTTATCATAAGATACTATTTTCACATTATTACATCGAGATAACATCATACGCACATAGTTACTACCTATAAAACCAGCAGCTCCCGTAACCAATATGTTTTTTGCTTTATACATTTTATAATTCCTTCTGTAATCTATTTATACAATCTTTTAGTGAATCTTTCCAATACGGTATTTCTATATTGAAATTGGACTTTATTCTACTCTTATTGAGTACACTATAATGTGGACGCTTGGCAGGTGTTGGATAATCTTTAGTTTCAATTGGATTAACCTGACAATCAATATTTGCAATATCCATAATTCCTTTAGCAAAATCATACCAGCTAGTCACACCCTCGTTACTATAATTATAAATTTCTACTTTTGAATTTTGAATTATTGGAATTATATCTAAAATAGCATGAGCCAAGTCTCTAGCATAGGTAGGAGTACCAACCTGATCATATATCACACCTAAAGAGTCTCGCTCCCTACCCAAACGAAGCATTGTTTTGACAAAATTATTACCATAGTACGAATAAACCCACGATGTTCTAATAATTATTGAATCTTTAGGATTTATATCCAAAACTGCTTGTTCACCAGCAAGCTTGGTAACACCATAAACACCTTGTGGGTTTGTAACATCCGATTCAATATACGGCCTATAGTTATGACCATCAAAAACATAATCTGTAGATACATGCACTAGTTTAATAGCATACTTTTTTGCAATTTTAGCAATATTTGCAACAGCAAGATGATTTATTTTATCTGCCATTTCAATATCAGTTTCAGCTTTATCCACAGCCGTATATGCAGCACAATTAATTATAAAACGTACGTCATTATCAATAGTAAATTGCTTAACAGCTTTATGATCTGTGATATCTAACGACTTACTATCTGCAAATATAAATGTGTAATTTTGAGTTTCTAATTCTGAATTAGATACCAATTCTTTTAATTCAGAACCTAACTGGCCATTACCACCTGTTATTAATACATTCATAATTACTTAATTCTTAATAGGTATTTTCGGTTAAATTTGATATTCCGCAATTACTAATCTAAAGCTCAAAATTTAGCATTAATAATAATTTTTACCATACTCAAATAAATCAACTGTATTATTCAACTTAGGCTGAGCTATATCTTTTGCTGAAAGCTTGAGCTTATCTGTAGGTACTTGCCAGTCTATAGCAATACTCTCATCATCAAAAGCAATACCTCTATCACACTCGGGAGCATAATAATTGTCAACTTTATATGCAAATACAGTATCATCCTCTAAAACGATAAAGCCATGAGCAAAACCTCTTGGTATAAGTATTTGTTTTTTGTTCTCATCACTTAATTCAACCGCGACATATTGACCAAAAGTAGGACTACCCTTACGGATATCCACAGCCACATCAAGCACTCTACCTTGGATCACTCTAACAAGCTTGGTCTGCGCATGTGGAGCTAGCTGATAATGTAAGCCTCTAAGTACACCATAGGAGCTCTTAGACTCATTATCTTGACAGAAATCAATCTGATAACCCAAGAAATCAAAGAGCTTATCTTGACGAAAAGTCTCTACAAAATAACCTCTATCATCACCGTAAACCGTTGGCTCACATATAATTATATCTTCAATATGCGTACGTGTAAATCTCATCGTGGTACTGCTCGTTCTTTTGCTCTTTTTATCAAATACTGACCATATTGATTTTTCTTGAGTGGTTGTGCTAATTTAAGAAGTTGCTCTTTCGAGATATACCTCATCTCATAAGCGATCTCTTCAAGACATGCGACCTTTAGCCCTTGTCTATCTTCTATAGTTTGGATAAAGTTACTCGCAGCCAACATACTCTCATGTGTACCAGTATCAAGCCATGCATATCCCCTGCCCATAGTCTTAACTTTAAGACGCGCTTCATCAAGATATATTTGATTAAGAGTAGAAATCTCCAACTCTCCCCTCTCTGATGGTTGCACTTGCTTAGCCTTAGCTACGACATCACTAGGATAAAAATACAAGCCTACTACTGCATAATTTGATTTAGGTACTTTTGGTTTCTCTTCAATACTAACCACATTACCATCAGCATCAAAATCTGCAACACCGTATCTCTCTGGATCATCAACATAGTAGCCAAAAATACTAGCACAATTTTCTTTTTCTACATTTTGGATACTTTCAGCAAACATTTCTGGTAGACCATGACCGTAAAAAATATTATCCCCAAGCACAAGACAAGCTGAATCACCTGCCAAAAATTCCTCAGCTAATATAAAAGCTTGAGCAAGCCCATCTGGACTAGGCTGTGTGATATACTCAAGATTGATACCAAGATCAGACCCATCTCCTAAAAGATTCTTAAAACTAGACTGATCTTGTTCTGTTGTAATTATAAGTATATCTTTCAGACCAGCTAACATAAGCACAGAAAGTGGATAATATATAAGCGGCTTGTCATATATCGGCGTAAGTTGCTTACTCACGCCCTTTGTAATCGGGTACAATCTTGTACCACTTCCGCCAGCTAGAATTATACCTTTCATAAAAACACCTAATAAAACAATCTTTATACTTATATGATAGTATACGAATAGCCAGCCATAATTTCAATCGAAGAACTAAGTATGTTGAAAATATTCTGAGAAATAAAAGACTTTTAATATTAAATTAGAATTTAAGACTTTGATAGATACCAGTCATAAATTCTTCTAATACCATCTTCAAGCTCTACTTTATGTTTCCAACCAAGAGAATGCAGTTTAGAAGGATTTGTGAGCTTGACCATAGTACCATCTGGCTTATCAGCATTAAACTTAAGCTCACCTTTGAAGCCAATTACACCCTTAATAAGCTCAGCTAACTCTCTGATAGAGATATCAACTCCAGTACCGATATTGATATGAGTATTTCTTATCTCTTTAGCATCCTTAGAATAGGTATCCTTGAAGTCTCTATTTTCTAGTAAAAACACACATGCATCCGCCATATCTTCAGAATATAAAAATTCTCTCCTAGGCTTGCCTGTTCCCCATATTTCTACAGAACTCTCATCCACACCGAATTTAGATAAGTACTGTCTAACTTCTTCAATAGAGTTTACTTTCAGATCTAACAACACCTGCTCTGCCCTGCCTTCATTTAGAAGTTTTGCAAGATGTATCTTTCTAATCAACGCTGGTAAAACATGAGATTTCTCAAGATCAAAGTTATCGTTTGGACCATATAAGTTAGTTGGCATCACAGATATAAAGTTTGTTCCATACTGCAGATTATAGCTCTCACACATCTTGATACCAGCTATCTTTGCAATAGCATACGGCTCATTAGTATACTCTAATGGACTAGTTAATAAACAATCTTCTGGCATAGGCTGTGGAGCTTCTTTAGGGTATATACATGTACTACCTAAAAATAGGAGCTTCTTCACACCATTCACATAACTTTGATGGATAACATTATTTTGAATCTGAATATTATCGTAGATAAATTCTGCTCGATAAGTATTATTCGCAACAATTCCACCAACTTTAGCAGCTGCTAAAATTACATACTCAGGCTTTTCAGTCCTAAAAAAATCCTCAACATCATTTTGATTAGTTAAATCAAGTTCAGCATGAGTTCTCAATACTAAATTAGTATAGCCTCTAGATTGAAGATTCTTAATAATAGCTGAGCCAACCAATCCTCTATGTCCAGCCACATATATTTTGCTATCTTTATGCATTTCAAATAATCCCTTACTCAAAATAGCTCATAATTTTATAGCCACCTTCTTTTAGGTAAACATCTTTCGTCATCAGTTTCAAATCACTTTCCATCATATCATTTACAAGATGCTCAAGATCATATTCTCTACTCCAACCTAATTTTTGTTCAGCTTTTGTAGGATCACCTAATAATAGATCTACTTCTGTAGGCCTGAAATATCTAGGATCTACACAAACAACTACCTGACCTTCTGATATATGAGATAAGTCAACACCTGCTTTTTCAGCTCTAGCTAAATCTACTGAATCAACTACTCCAATCTCATCAACACCCTCATTTTCAAATCTAAGGTTAATGCCTGCATAAGCAAATGATAATTTAACAAAATCTCTAACTGTAGTAGTTTGACCTGTCGCAATTACCCAGTCTTCTGGCTGATCAGCTTGTAGAATCATCCACATCATTCTTACGTAGTCTTTCGCATGACCCCAGTCTCTTTTAGCATCTAGATTACCTAGATACAGCTTGTCTTGAAGATTAAGTGCTATCTTAGATGCCGCTCTTGTAATCTTCCTAGTCACGAAAGTCTCTCCACGCACTGGAGACTCATGGTTAAACAAAATACCATTACAAGCAAACATGTCATACGCTTCTCTATAGTTAACTGTAATCCAGAATGCATACATTTTAGCCACTGCGTAAGGTGATCTTGGATAGAATGGTGTAGTCTCACTTTGCGGAATTGCTTGAACCTTACCATAAAGCTCAGAAGTACTTGCTTGGTAGATTTTAGTCTTTTTCTCTAATCCAAGAAGTCTAACAGCCTCAAGAATTCTCAAAGTACCAGTACCATCAGCATTAGCAACATATTCTGGAGTTTCAAAAGATACATGCACATGACTCATCGCAGCTAGGTTATAGATTTCATCTGGTTGAGTATCAGCAATAATTCTCGTTAGATTCATAGAATCAGTCATATCACCATAGTGTAGAATCAAATTTCTATTCTCAACATGAGGATCTTGGTATAAGTGATCAATTCTATCTGTATTAAAAAGCGAACTTCTTCTTTTGATACCATGAACAATATAGCCTTTTTTTAATAAAAACTCAGCCAAATATGAACCATCCTGACCAGTAATACCTGTAATTAATGCTACTTTTTTCATCTGCAATCCTTATATTTACTTTATCAAATTAAATTCTATTAAAATCATCTTCTAATCTAACGATATCATCTTCACCAGTGTACTCACCGACTTGTGCCTCTATCAGTACCACTGGAATCTTACCATTATTTGCTAACCTATGCACTTCACCCATACGAATATACACAGATTCATTAGGTCTAACAATAAACTCCTGATCTCCCTTAGTCACTGTAGCAGTACCTGAAACCACTATCCAATGTTCGCTACGGTGATAATGCTTCTGTAGAGATAATCTTTTGCCAGGCTTAACTTCTATCTTCTTGATTTTATAGCCGGGAGTATCCTCTAGCACAGTATACGTACCCCAAGGCCTATGTGCTGTCAAGTGGATGTTTTTAAGATCGTCACTTAGAAGCTCAACAACCTCTTTAACTCGTTGAGAACTACCTTTTTTAGCAATCAAAAGAGCATCACCACTGTCGACAACTATCAGATCCTCAACACCAATAGTAGCAACCTTTTTAGGACCTTTTTCACTATGGATCAGGTTATTTTTACTATCAATACTAATATGATTACTATTTATCGTATTATTGTTGTCATCTTTAGGTAATTGATCAAATAGCGAGTCAAAGCTACCCACATCATTCCACACAATATCAGCAACAACCATCTTTATTTTGTTGGATTTCTCCATCACAGCATAATCTATAGATTTAGCTGGAATACTCATCATATCATCATACTTAATAGCATCAGAATTATCTAGGTCGCTATTATTATATGCTTCAACACACGCATCATATATTTCTGGAGAATATTTCTTTAGCTCTTCTAAGAAAACTCCTGCCTGAAACATAAACATCCCCGAGTTCCAGTAATATGAGCCATCTGCCAAAAACTTCTCTGCTGTAGCAGCATTTGGCTTTTCATGAAAACTCTCCACATCAAAATTACCAGCTGACTTGATATATCCAAAGCCAGTATTAGCAAAAGTTGGTGTAATGCCAAATGTCACTAGAGAACCATCTTTAGCTAATTTCTTAGCTTGAACTAATATACTTCTATATTCATCATCAACATTAATAACATGATCTGATGGAGTTACAAATACTATTTCTTGTGGATCTAATTTCATACATGCCGGGGCAATTGCAGGGGCAGTATCTCTACCGACAGGTTCTTCTAGAAAGATACTTTTATCTAGAATACCTAGCTCACCCAACTGATCTTTTGCTAAAAACAATTGCCCCTCATTTGAGACAACCATTGTTGAATCACACAAACTAGAATTTCTCTCAACAGTTAACTGAAACAGTGATTTATCACTAAACATCTTCACAAACTGTTTTGGTAGTAATTTCCTACTAATAGGCCAAAGCCTAGTACCACTACCACCACAAAGTATTAGGTTTATCACTACCACTCCTCTAACATCGCTTTAGACAACGAAACCATACATCCTGAAATTATATTACTTTTAAAAGCATTTTTCTACAAACCCAAACAGTCTAAATATGCTATTTCTTGTACACCATACTACCAAAAACTTTATTCAAAAACCCTATTTTAGTCGCCATTAACTTGATTAATGGATTAAAAATGACTGTTAAATATGTTTTTTTACCTAATTTCTGTCGATACTCTTTGATAAATTCAGATGTACAAAAATACTTATCATCTTGAGGTAAAAATATCCCCACATAATTATTACTTATAATATCTTTCAATTGACTAGTAAGGTTATCAACATGTATCACACTTCTCTGATTTGCTATCTTAGGGAAAATAAAAGCATACTTAGCAAGCTTAACAAGCTTAAGATAGTTACCTTTCGAGCCGTCTCCATATACCATTGGAGGTCTAACTATTGCAACACCAAAATCTTCTGATACTAAAGTTTTTAGCTTAAGCTCTGCTTGAAGCTTACTATCTCCATAAAAATCATCCGGTCGAGGCTGAGTATCTTTTGTGATGATTTTTTGCTGCCCAATTGGCGCACTATCTCCGTATACAATTATACTACTCATAAATACAAACTGTTTGACACCTGAGCTTTTAGCTATCTTGGCTAACTCATAAGTTAATTCAGTATTTACAGCATAGTATTTATCTTTTAAAGAAGGATCTTTTGAAGTATGTGCAATGCCAGCAACATGCAATATAGCATCATATTTACTAAAGTCTAATGTTTGCCATGACTCATCTTTTAGTGATATTTTTTCGATTATAAAATCATCTCCGCAATTCTTCTCAAAAGAATTACCAATATAGCTATTTAACCCAGTAATTAAGACTTTTCTCATTATTACTTATTATCTTTTTTGTTATCTAGTGAACCAGTACCACCTTCAACAACGCCCTTACTAGCAAATACTGAAAAGACTGTCAAAAATATGCATTTAATATCAAACCAAGTACTTTTGTATTTAACATAATCACCATCAAGCTTAGCTTTTTGAGCAATCGGCAATTCATCACGACCATTAATTTGCGCCCATCCAGTCAATCCAACAGGCACATCGTTAGCTCCATACTTATCTCGCTCAGCAATCAAATCGTCTTGATTCCATAATGCAGGTCTTGGCCCAACAATACTCATCTCACCTTTTAGGATATTTATAACCTGAGGTAACTCATCTAGAGAGGTCTTTCTCAAAAAAGCTCCAACTTTTGTAATGCACTTAGACGGATCTTGTAACATATGTGTTGGCATATCCTTAGGAGTATCAACATACATCGTTCTAAACTTATATATATAAAAGAACTTCTCACCCTTACCATAGCGCTTCTGTTTAAAGAGTATAGGACCTTTTGAATCTTTTTTTATCATCAATATAACAATCAAAAATACCGGACTTAAAAGAACCAAACCCACAAAAGACAAAACAATATCTAAAAATCTTTTTAGAAACTCATACAACATAGCCATCTACCCATTTAACTTATGATCAAACTCTGGAACAATATTCTTCAACAATTCTAACTGCTTATCTGGTTGTACTACAAACAATTCCTGAAGATTATTCTCTAACTCTTCAAAATCATAAAAAGTTCTTTTACCAATAAAGATATCTTTGTAATCGGTACTAATATCATTTTCATCAATAAGTAGTTCTTCATACAGTTTCTCACCTGGACGCAGTCCTATTATCTCGATACCAATATCATCTCTACCTGATAGTTTAATAAACTGCTTGGCAAGATCCAGTATCTTGACAGGCTGACCCATATCTAACACAAAAACCTCTGAGTTTTTGGCAATTGCACCAGCTTGCAATACCAACTCACAAGCCTCAGGAATAAGCATAAAATATCTTGTAATCTCTGGGTGAGTGACAGTAACAGGACCACCGTTTCGAATTTGTTCTTCAAATTTTGGTATAACACTACCACTACTTCCTAGCACATTACCAAACCTAACAGCAGCAAGCTTAGTGCTTTTTGAATCAACATTTTGTAAGTATAACTCGCAAACCCTTTTAGTAGCTCCCATAACATTAGTTGGACGCACAGCTTTATCTGTAGATATCAAGATAAATGAGTCAACACCTGAATTAGTAGCTAAGTCTATAGCATTTTTTGTGCCTAGAATATTATTTCTGATAGCCCGAGAGATATTCTCCTCTACCAAAGGGACATGTTTATATGCCGCTGCATGAAAAACTATATCTAGCGAATATTTACTAAAAACTTTAGCAAATGACTCTCGATCACATACTGAACATAGGATACTTTTGGTATTATATCCGTGACATTCTTCTGTAATCTTATATAAATTAAACTCGCTATGATCAAGTAAAACTATCTGTTTTGCCTCATACTTAATACATTGTCTAACAATCTCAGAGCCTATACTGCCACCAGCGCCTGTAACTAGGATAACTTTATCTTTGATAAATTTTGAGATAGATTTTTGATCAAGGCTCTTAGAGTCCCTTGATAGAAGATCATATACTGAAACAGGTTTTAACTGTGACATAAAACTTTCGTCTTGAAGCACATCTTCAAGAGGAGGCATGATCCTAATCTGATTAAAGTTTGATTCTAGTTTTTTATAAATCTTTTTAACTATATGATTAGCACTCTTAGGCAGTGCAACAACTAACAAGTCAAACCTTGAAGAACGTAGCTCTTTACGCAACTTCGAGCTTGATAAAACCCTCTTGCCATCAATACTTCTCTTTTGTAGCGCCTTATCATCATCAACAAAAAATTTAATACGGTAACCTGTCGCCGATAACTCTTGGGCTATTTTTGTTCCGGCCGCACCTGCTCCATAAATAACAGCAGTTTTTGTTTTCTCTATTTGACTTCTATTAGTAAGATACCAATAAAAATATACACTCAAATTAATTAAAAATACATAAGATAGAAACTCAGAGAAAATAAGCGCAAATCTAACCTGACCATAAAAGGCAAAAGCTACAATCAAAAATACAGGAATATTGATAAACACCTTACGCAAAAAAGTCTTCTGTGTCGACTTACGCCAACTAGCCATGTAGTCACGCAGAAGTAAAAATGATGCTAAGCATCTCAAAAAAATAAGCGTAAGTAAAAAATACAGATTAACATCTTGCTTAAAAATATAAGAAGTCCAGTTAACAGTCACAATAGTCAAAACTATAATCACTGCAAAATTAAGAACCCTCTTATCGTACAAATATCTCATAAAGCAAAAACAATACCTACAGTTGTTTAATTATATCAAAGTATCTTGACTATATCTCATTTATGTAAGCTAAAATCTTCTTATATGATACTGATTCGATGGTCTTAACATTCTGCAAATACCAAGACACCCATAATTCCTGAATTAAGTTACTAACTCTTATACCAATCAACTCGCTTTTACCAATATGATTAACTGTTATTTTCTTAACCAATTTGGATCTTAGCTCACTAACTTCTATTTGATATCCTCGATCTCTTTGGAGATTTAATTTAGCTTTTTCTAGCCTATTTTCTAATGCTTGAAGATAGTATTTATACCTCTGTAAAAACTCTACGGGTTGAGAGATATAATCACCTGTAAAAAGCTCAGTAAACTCATTCCTAACATCTGTAAAAAGTTCGATAAATTTAAGTGGTATTTTTTTAACATTAAGTTTTTTTTCAAGCTGCGACTTAGACTTTGTTATTTCTAAAAGCAACGCTTCAACTTTGGTTTTATTTAAAGCAAAGTTCTGCATCCCCAAAGCATAGAATTTTTCAAAATCTGCTTTGGTATGTGGCAATTCAATATTATCAAAAAAACTCAAATCTATAGCTTTATCAACCACATTATCTTTTGAATCACTTAGTTTTAACGACATTGATAAGCTTGTTAGATCATTACTTTTGATATTTTTTGATAGCTGATTCTGTAAGCGTAGTTTAATTAATCTTTTCAAAGACTTTTGCATACATAGCTTAGCCTCATCAAGTGTTGCCTTATAAGATAGCTTCACGCCATCTTTATACTCCTCCAAACAATTATAGACTTTGACCGTTATGCCGTACTCTTTGATTTGACTAGTCATTGCGATATCTGCAAAATCCCAATCATAATAAACCATCTCATCAATTTCTTGGCTTGGTTTAGCTACAAGGTTTTTAAGCTTTTGCTTTAATATATAAATATCCTTACCAACAGCTAGTGTTTTACCTTGCTCATCAACAACTTTTACATTCAGCACAAGATGTTTCTCCAACTCCTCATCCTGCCACACTGTCTCATCTACCACAAAACCTACTATTCGCGTAATATGTTTAGCAATAACAGACTTCAAAGGAGAGTACCTATCCTTATCAAAATCTATTGATTCAAATATAGCTTGAGCATAAGTTGGCACTGGCACACAATTTTTGCGAATATTTTTTGGTAAAGCACGTAACAAAGCGACAATCTTGTCATACAAAAAACCATAGACTCCCCACTCTAAAACAGCAGGGTTTATATCATTGATAAAAACTATTGGTACAGTAACTGTTACACCATCCCTCTCATCCAATGGGTCAAAGTGATATTCTAATGGCAAATGCATATCTCCAACAGTCAAAACATCTGGAAACTTCTGTTGCGTAATTTCTTTAGCATCATGCTGCATTAGACTTTCCATATCAAAGATAAAGCCTTTTTGCTGCTCTTTTGTGACCGACTTTAACCATTTGTCAAATGTTGCACCACTACAAACATCATCTGGGATAAAGCTATCATAATGTGCAAACATTACCTCTTCATCAACCAAAATATCTTTTCGGCGTGATTTGTTTTCGAGCTCTTCAACTTGATTTATAAGCTTTAGATTTTGCTGATAGAAATACGCTTTAGAATCAAAGTTGCCATTAACAAGAGCTTCTCGAATGAATATCTCCCTAGCCTCTTGAGGATTTATCTTAGCGTATTGCACAGATCTTTTTGAAACTATCTCTAAGCCATAAAGAGTTACTCTTTCATTGACTACAACAGCTCTACGCTTTTTGCTCCAAATAGGCTCATCATAATGTTTTTTGACAAGATGCTCAGCAACACCTTCTAACCACTCAGGCTCTATTTTTGCAACATTCCGAGCGTATGTCTTAGTAGTTTCTACAATTTCCGATGAAAGTAACCATTTTGGTTTAGCCTTAAACTGAGAAGATCCCGGAAATATAAAAAACTTAAGCCCTCTTGCTCCTAAGTACTCTGCAGCTTCATAATTAAATCCAACATTACTCAAAAAACCACTAGCTATGGCTTTGTGTAGATTCTCATAATTAAGCTTTTCATTTGATGATAATTTCCATTTAAACTGGTGAACAACTTCAACAATTTGTCGATAAATATCATTCCACTCATTAAATCTAACCGGCGAAATAAAATTCTTTTTAAAATATTCTTTTTTTTCTCTATTTGATAAGCCTTTTAAGTCAGAGTTTAGTCTATTTGCCAAGTTTAAAATCGCTATGAAATCAGAAGATTTATCTTTATCAATAGCATGTTTTTCATCAGCTTTTTGCTGAAAATTCAAAGGTCTCTCACGCGGATCCTGTACACTTAAAAAGCTAACAATCGAGACAATCTCTCTAAGAGTATTTTGTCTATGACCTTCTATAACTATTTTTGCTAACTTAGGATCTAATGGCATAATTGCCATCTTCATCCCATCATCAGTAATTTTAGGCTTTGAATAATTAAGCTCGGAAATAGCTCGTAATTCAAACAAGAGCTTAAAGCCATCTTTAACAAATCTTGAATCAGGCAAATCTATAAATGGAAAATTTTGAATACTTCCTAATCTTAAAAACAACATCTGCAAAATAATAGACGCTAAATTAGTACGTAAAATCTCAGGATCGGTATATTCTTTACGATTATTAAAATCTTCTTCACTATACAGGCGCACACATATACCAGCTGATAACCTACCACATCGACCTGCTCTTTGATTAGCACTTGCTTGAGAAATTTTCTCTATTGGTAAGCGCTGCACCTTTGTACGATAGCTATATCTACTTATTCGCGCCAAACCCGAATCAATGACATATTTTATACGCGGTACTGTCAGAGATGTTTCAGCAACATTAGTTGCTAAGATAACCCTACGTACAGAACCTTCTGGGTTGAATATTTTGTTTTGATCTTTATTTGATAATCTCGAAAACAAAGGCAAAACTTCTGTAAATCTAAGATCTTGTTTATTTAAATATGCCAATGTTTCATGAATATCTCTTTCTGTAGGCAAAAAGACTAAAACATCTCCTCTGCCAAGTTCATCAAGAGCATACAATATTCTCTCTTGTAATGAAAACTCTTCAAAATCCTCATCATTTTGATAACGGATTTCAACAGGGTATGTTCTACCACTAATTGTGATATCTTTAGCATTCTGAAAATAATCTATAAACTTCTGATGATCTATAGTTGCTGAGGTAATGATTACTTTTAAATCAGGTCTATATGGTAGTATCTTTTTTATACAACCAATTAAAAAGTCAATATTTAAACTTCTTTCATGAGCCTCATCAATAATAATAACTTCGTATTGTGATAAAAACTTATCATTTTTAATCTCAGATAATAGCACACCATCTGTCATCACCTTGATTAAGGTATTTTCAGAAGTTTGATCTGAAAAGCGTATTTTAAAAGATACTTTTGATTGATCACCAATCTCAGTAGCAACTCTACTAGCAATAGATCTAGCCGCAAGTCTTCTTGGTTGAGTATGTCCTATTAGGCCGCGCTTTCCTAAGCCCAAATCAAGACAAATTTTGGGTAACTGAGTTGATTTACCAGAGCCAGTTTCTCCTGCTACAACTATAACTTGATTATCTTGTATAAGCTTTTTTATATCATCAACTTTTTCAGCAACAGGAAGATCCGAATAAGTTATTTTAGGCAAAACCTTTTGGCTAGTCTGTTCAGCCAAAAGCTGTAAATCAGTCAGTAGCTGCTGTCTTGGTAACTTATTGTTATTAATGGCTGAAATAAACTTGCCTCGAAGTTTGGTAGGTATCTGATTAAGATAATCATTAAATGAAGCTTTATTTGTATTCATGCTACTGCATTAGACGCTTTTTGACACCAGTAACTTTAAGAATCTTATTAATTAATCTCAGAAAAATCATCACGACTCTACTTACAAATACAAAAATAGCCAAAAATAGTAAAACTAATATATCTTTAAAAATATTCCAAAAAAGCTCTGATAACGATAATAGCGTTTTAAATTTCATAATTTTATAGTAGAGATTGTATATTCTTAGTAAAGAATTATAGCATGAATAAAGAATAATTGATTATGAAAGAAAGATTTATAGCTTAGCTAGAATTGTATTTAATGTATGGCTTGGTCTCATTACTTTGTCTAGTTTTTGTCTATCCATAGCATAATATCCACCAACATCTACTTTTTTGCCTTGAGCATCATTAAGCTCTTTTACAATCTTATTTTCATTAGCCACTAACTCAGCATAGATCGGCTCAAACTTAGCTTTGATCTCAGCATTGCCAGTTTGCTCTGCTAAGGCTTTAACCCAATAGAACGCCAAGTAGAAATGACTTCCTCTTGTATCTAACTCACCTACTTTACGCTTTGGTGATTTATCATTATCCAAGAAATCTTGGTTTGCTTGAGATAATGCCTCTGCTAAGACTTTGATTTTAGGATCTCTAGTTTTGATTGCTAGGTCTTCTAATGAAGCTCCTAACGCTAAAAATTCTCCTAAAGAATCCCATCTTAAATGATTTTCTTCAATAAGTTGCTCAACGTGCTTAGGCGCAGAACCACCAGCACCAGTTTCAAATAATCCACCACCTGCTAGAAGAGGCACGATAGAAAGCATCTTAGCAGAAGTACCAAGCTCCAATATAGGGAATAAATCTGTCAAGTAATCTCTTAAAACATTACCTGTAACAGAAATTGTATTTTTACCCTCTTTCATTCTTTTCAAAGAATATTTTGTAGCTTCTATAGGAGCTAAAATTTGGATATCCAAACCAGTAGTATCATGCAAAGTCATATACTCATTAACTTTAGCAATCAAGTTTCTATCATGAGCTCTTTTTGAATCTAACCAGAAAATTGCTGGATTTTGAGTAATTCTAGCTCTATTAACCGCTAATTTAACCCAATCTTTAACTGCGATATCCTTAGTCTGACAAGCTCTCCAAATATCACCTTTCTCAACCTGATGCTCGAGTATTACATTACCTTCAATATCAATAACCTCTACTTTACCATCTGCTTGAATTTCAAATGTCTTATCATGAGAGCCATATTCTTCTGCTTTTTTTGCCATCAGACCAACGTTGGAAACATCGCCCATAGTAGCAACATCAAAAGCACCGTTTTCTTTACAGAAATCGATAGTTGCGGCATATACACCTGCATAGCATCTATCAGGAATCATAGCTTTCATATCCTGAAGCTTACCGTCTTTGTTCCACATTTGACCAGATGAGCGAATAGCTGCAGGCATAGAAGCATCGATAATCACATCACTTGGGACATTCAAGTTTGTAATACCTTTGTCAGAGTTAACCATCGCAATATCAGGTTGCTTAGCAAATACCTTTTCAATATCAGCATTGATTTTATCTTGAAGATCTTGAGGTAGTTGCGTAATCTTTTCTACTGCATCACCCCAACCATTGCGAGGATTCACACCAAGCTCTTTAAATTCTTTAGCATACTTTTTGAAAACATCTTCAAAGAAAATCTCTACTGCATGACCGAATAATATTGGATCAGAAACTTTCATCATTGTAGCTTTTAGGTGAAGTGATAGTAATGTACCTTCTTTTTTAGCTTTAGCGATTTCAGTTTTGTAGAACTCTCTTAGTGCTTTTATTGAAATCTTAGTAGCATCAATAATTTCTTTTTCTTCTAAAGCAAGATTATCTTTAAGTACTATTTGAGTACCTTTAGTATCTGTATGAACTATCTTAACCTTAGTTGCTTTTGGTACAATATAAGATTTCTCATTAGCATAAAAATCATTATCTGCCATACTAGCGACATGAGATTTAGAATCTTTTGTCCATGCACCCATAGAGTGTGGATGTTTTTCAGCGTACTTTTTAACTGCATCTGCAACTCTACGATCCGAGTTACCTTCTCTTAAGACAGGGTTTACCGCACTACCTAAGACTTTTGCATAACGAGCTTTAATTTCTTGCTCTTTGTCATCTTTTGGCTCAAATGGATAGTCTGGAATTTTGTAGCCCTTTGACTGAAGTTCTTTGATAGCTGCAGTAAGTTGAGGGATTGATGCACTAATATTAGGAAGCTTGATAATGTTAGCATCTGGAGTTTTCGCTAGCTCCCCAAGTATTGCTAGATTATCAGAGCACTTTTGCTCGTCTGTAAGACAATCATTGAAGTTAGCTAATATACGCGCTGCTAAAGATATATCTTTTGTTTCTAACTCGATATCAGCAACTTTAGTAAAGCTCTCAACTATTGGTAAAAATGAACCTGTCGCTAAAGCTGGCGCCTCATCTGTGAATGTATAAAATATTTTATGCATAAAAAAATCTCCTATTGATAGAATTTCATCTTTCAAATACTAACACAAAACTAGTACGTATTTAATATTTCTTGTATTTTCTCGTCAGACCTTGCCACTACAGCAAAGCCATTGTGTTCAATAATCGGTCGCTCTAATAACTTAGGATTGCTAGCTACTATTTGTATAAGCTCATCGTTGGTGAATTCACCATCTTTAAAGTTCTCTTTCCAAATAGCTTCTTTAGTACGAATAATATCTGTTATAGAAAGTTTCAATTTTGCTAATAATTCTTCGATCTCTTTTACTGTCAAAGGATTATCTAAATATAAATGAGTATCATAATTGATACTGCTTTGATCCAAAACTTGCTTTGCTTGACGTGATTTTGAACATTTTGGATTATGATAAATTTTCATAAAAATAGTGATTCAATTAACGTTATCATTATTATAAATTACATTGGTGTATAAATCATAAAAATAATCGATTAAGAATGATTATTATATAAATACGCTTAAATAACATATAATATTTAACTATAAATTATATTATTTTATAAGAAACAACTGGAGTGCAAGAATAGTATAAAGATAATAAGAACAACCAAATTATAAGATATCAGGAGGTCTTTATGATTACTAAGCCATGGACAAAAAACTATCCCGACAAGGTTCCTCTGAATATAGATATCCCTAATATTACTCTAAAAGATATGCTTGAAAAAGCTACTAAAAGCTTCAACGATAAAAATGCCCTTAGCTGTCACGGTGAAAAACTAACTTTTGACGAGATTAACAGCTATTCTGATAAATTCGCAGGATTCTTACAAAACAAATGGAAATTACAAAAAGGTGACCATATTGCCATTATGCTGCCTAATTTATTACAGTTCCCAATTGTTATTTTCGGTTTGGTAAAACTTGGTTGTGCTTTTGTAAATATAAACCCACTATATACAAGTAGAGAAGTCAAAGGAATCCTACAAGATTCAAAAGCTAAAGGCGTAATTGTATTATCCGGACTTGCGCATAATGTCGAAGCTATAGCTGATGAGTGTGAAGATCTAAAATATAAAATGGTTACAGATATTTCTGATCTTTATCCTACTCCAAAAAAACAAATAATCTCCTTTGTAGTAAAATATATCAAAGGTATGAAAGATAAATACTCAAAAGATAAGTTTGATACATTCACAGATGCTCTAAAATCAGACTACACTCCAGACTATACAAGTATTAAATTAAAGCCAGATGATATAGCCGCACTTCAATACTCTAGTGGTACAACAGGTACACCTAAAGGCACAATACTTCTACATAGGAACATTGTAGCAAATATCTATCAGATAAAGGCATGGACAGAGGGCTTTGATATCGATCTTAGTGAACAAATTGTCTTAACTGCCCTACCGATTTATCATATATTTAGCTTAACTGCTAATCTATTTCTTTTTTACTGTTCTGGAGCCTTTCAAATACTTATACCTAACCCTAAAGATATCAAAAGCTTAGTTGCTGAAATGAGAAAAAGTAATTTCTCAACTATATTTGCTGTAAATACTCTTTATATTGCTCTATTAAACGATAAAGAATTTAGACAAAGTAAGTTCCCTAATTTTAAGCTCTCAATAAGTGGCGGCATGCCAACTTCTGAAGCTGTAGCTAAAGAATGGAAAAAAATCACAGGTGTAAATATTAAAGAGGGTTATGGTCTATCAGAAATGTCGCCTGTCGTAACTGTAAACTCTTTACTTGAGGAAGATTTCAGTGGTAGTGTTGGATTTCCACTGCCGAATACTGATATCAAAATTTACGATGATAAAGGTAATGAGTTACCACAAGGTGAAACAGGAGAGATATGGGTGGCAGGCCCACAAAAGTCACCGGGATTCTGGAGTCTTCCAGAGATTAATAGAGAGCACTTCACTGAGGATGGTTGGCTTAAAACTGGCGATATGGGCTATCTTGATGAGCAAGGTCGCCTAGTAATATCAGGACGCATTAAACACATGATTATCGTCTCAGGCTTTAATGTTTTTCCTAAAGAAGTTGAATTAGTATTAACTGAAAAAGAAGAGATTGAGGATGCAGCAGTTATCAAAGGGCACTCTAACGAAACAGGTGAAATGCCAGTTGCTTTTGTTGTACTAAAAAATGACAAAAAACTTACTGAAAGAGAAATTTTTAAATACTGTGAAACTAAATTAGCTCATTATAAATTACCTAGAAAAATAATCTTCATAGATGAGTTACCTAAAAATACTGTTGGAAAAATAGATGTAAATGCATTACAAAAAGAATATGCTGAAAAATATGAAAATAAATAACTAAACAGCTTTTTGCTTAAGGAGCTAAAGATGTTCAACAAAATTTATAATATTGCAAAAAAGGCTACTCCTAGTATTTCTCAAACTGAACAAACTGCCCTAAATGCTGGTGATAACTGGTTTGAACAAGATATATTTCAAGGGAAACCTGATTTTAATAAGTTACATAGTTTAAAGAAATTTGAACTAACAGCTGAAGAGAAATCATTTTTAGATAATGAAACAACCGAGTTATGCAGGCTAATTGATGATTGGAAGATTAATTATCAAGACAAAGATCTAAGCGTTGAAGCTTGGAAATACATGCGTGAAAAAGGCTTTTTAGGTTTAGTTATTAGCAAAGAATACGGTGGTAAAGGCTTCTCAGCAGCGGCTCACTCAGAGGTGGTTATGAAACTAGCAACCAAAAGTGTCACTGCAGCAATCACTGTAATGGTACCTAATTCACTTGGACCTGGTGAACTTCTAGTTCATTATGGTACAGATGAGCAAAAAGATCACTATCTACCTAGATTAGCCTCTGGTCAAGAGATACCATGTTTTGCTTTAACAGGACCAACAGCAGGATCTGATGCGACTTCATTGCCTGATTATGGTATTGTCTGCCATGAAGAGTTCAATGGCAAAAAAACTTTAGGTATCAAACTAAAGAATATCAACAAACGTTATATTACATTAGCTCCTATTGCCACTCTAGTTGGTTTAGCTTTTCAACTACAAGATCCTGATGGCTTACTTGATGAAACAGGTAATGAAGGTATAACATGTGCCCTACTACCGTATAATCACAAAGGTTTAGAAATTGGTAGGCGTGGTTTTCCTCTAGGGCAAGCTTTTATGAATGGCTATATCAAAGCTAAAGATGTCTTTATCCCAATCGATTGGATAATCGGCGGACAAAAAATGGCTGGTGAAGGTTGGCGGATGCTAGTTGAGTGCTTATCTATAGGTAGAGCTATTTCATTACCAGCATGTGGCACAGCCAATACATTAATGTCCGCTGTAATGACAGCAGCTTATGCAAGTGTGCGTGAACAGTTCAAAGTTCCTATTGCTCAATTTGAAGGAGTTCAAGAAAAACTAGCTGAAACTGCAGGGCTTGCCTATATTGCCAATGCTACTCGTCAATTCACAGTTTCTGCTGTTGATAGTGGTTTGCGACCATCTGTATCATCTGCAATTGCAAAATATCACCTAACCGAGATGGGACGTACAACCATCAACAATGCTATGGATATCCACGGTGGTCGAGCAATCATTATGGGTCCAAATAACTATCTAGCTATTCCATATATGGCAACACCTATTGGCATAACAGTTGAAGGTGCCAACATTATGACTCGAAATCTAATGATTTTTGGTCAAGGTGCGATGAAATGTCATCCATATATTCGTAACGAGATAGAAAGCCTAATGAATGAGGATGAAAAACAATTTACAGACAATTTCAAAGGTCATTTTAAATACATGGCTCTAAATGGCTCACGTACACTTTGGTATGGTTTAAGTGGTGGTTTCACTGCTCCTAGCTATCCTTCTAAATTTAAGCGTTACTATCGCTATATCTCACATATGAGTACTGCTTATTCTTATGTCAATGATATTTCAATAACAGTATTAGGTGCAGGCCTAAAACGTAAAGAAAGATTATCTGCTCGCTTGGGAGATATCATGAGTTATCTATACATGGCTGTAGCTGTATTGAAATACTATAAGGACACAGGCGAACCTCAAAGTGATGATATCTATGTTGACTGGAGTATTCAGCACTGTCTATATCAAGCTCAACAAGCAATGTTAGACTTATTTAGAAATTTCCCAAATAGAATATTTGCTACTAAGATGAAGCTTTTTGTTTTTCCTTATGGTAAAAAATTCAGAAGACCATCTGACAAGCTTGAAGCACAAATTTGTAAATCATTAGTGAGCAATAGCGATACAAGACAATGGATGAAAGATAAGTGCTATATACCAAATGATGATAATGATCCAATTGGTAGAGTTGAGAATGCTTATCTTGCATCACTAACTACACAACCTATTAAGAAAAAAATTATTGATGCTATCAAAACTTCTAAGCTACCAAAAGCAAGCTGGCAAGACTCTATTGAAATAGCTTTAGAGAATAAAATAATCTCTCAACAAGAGGCAGATATTGCTAATGAGATGCTCATAAAGGTTAATAATATAATTCAAACAGATGAGTTTGACGATTATGCTTTAGGACCTAAAAATGCTCACCCAGAATGGCAAAAAAATAGCGAAAAATAATATGTACCAATGTCATTTCGTTTAAATAACGGAATCTAAAAACGATGTATAAACCAACATCGGGAGGAAAATATGACAGAGTTAGAGAAAAAGTTTGAAGAAATGTTGATAGCTGTTCGTGATGCAACTATTGATTTCAAGCCCGATAATAGCCAAAAGTTAAAGCTCTATGCTTTTTATAAACAAGTAAAAGAAGGTGATAATAATACTAAAAAACCTTCTGCACTGAAAATGGTTGAACGAGCTAAGTGGATGGCTTGGGATGCAATTAAAGGTATGTCAAAAGAAGATGCTATGCGAGGTTATCTTAAAGTTTTTGGCGAAGAATATCTCCCAGCTGGAGAAAGTAGCAATACCTCAAGTAGCACTATAGCAAATAAGTTAGAACCTGTAGAAAATAAATCACAGCGTAAAGCTATTGATAAAATTGCAGTTCTTGGTGCTGGAACTATGGGAGCTCAAATTGCCGCGCATTTTGCAAATGCTAGATTTCCTGTTGTTTTATTTGATTTAAAATCTCAACAAGGTAGCGCTAATGCTATTGTTGAAGATTCTCTAGCAAAACTTACTAAACTTAACCCAGCGCCTTTTGGTTCAAAAGATTCTATCAAATACATTACTCCTGCAAATTATGAGGATAATCTTGAACTTTTAGCAGATTGTGACTTAATCATAGAAGCAGTAGCCGAACGTATAGATATCAAAGAGAGTCTTTACTCTAAAATCTCTGCTCACATCAAAGAAAATGCAATTTTAGCATCAAACACTTCTGGCTTGAGTATCACAAAATTAGCTGAAGTATTAACAGAGAATCTCAAAGTTAATTTCTGTGGTGTACACTTTTTTAACCCACCGCGCTATATGCCTTTAGTTGAGCTAATCCCTCATGCAGATACTAATTCTGAAATCTTGGATAAACTAGAAACATTCTTAGTTGAAAAACTTGGTAAAAGTATAATTCGCGCAAAAGATACACCAAATTTTATTGCTAATAGATTAGGTGTCTTTTCAATGCTAATCACTTGCTACTATACAGAGCAGATGAATATCCCTTTAGAAATTGTCGATGAACTAACTGGTAAAAAACTAGGGCGAGCAAAAAGTGCAACTTATAGAACTGCTGATTTAGTTGGTTTAGATGTGTTATCTCATGTTGTTGAAACTATGAAAGATAATCTCGAAGATGGTTGGCAGAAGCTATACAACACACCTAACTGGATTCAAAGTCTAATCAACTCAGGTTCACTTGGTCAAAAGACCAAAAAAGGCTTATATATCAAAGATTCTGACGGTATCAAAGTACTTGATTTAGATACTAAAGAATATCGCCCTTCTGATAAAAAAGCTGATAAAGAAGTCTTAGATGTACTAGCTGAGAGAGATTGGAGCAAAAAATTAGAAGGTCTGCGTAATAGCGATAATCATCAAGCTCAATTCTTATGGGCAACTTTTAGAGAAATGTTTCTGTATGCTGCTCATCTAGTTGGAGATATATCAAACTTCCCTAAAGATATGGATTTAGCAATTCGTTGGGGATTTGGTTGGAAACAAGGTATTTTCGAGATATGGCAACTTGCTGGTTGGCACAAAGTAGCTAATTGGTTAAAGGATGACGTTTCAACTGGTAAAGCATTATCAACAAATACTCTACCCAACTGGGTTGATACTCTTGATATCGGTGTTTATCAAAATAATAAAGAGTTTAGCTTTAGGGATAAAACTCTAATATCTCGTGATAACCTAGATGTTTATAAGCGTCAACTATTCGCTGATAATATAGTTGAACATACTAGTACTTTAGCAACACAAACACTGTATGAAAATGATGGTGTCAAACTATGGCAAATTAATGACTATAACAATATCGGAATACTCTCATTTAAGAGTAAGATGTGTGCTATTGGCGATGATGTTTTAGATGGTATATCCGAGTCTATCAACTATGTTGAAGAAAATCTTGATGGTCTTGTTATTTGGCAAGAGCAAGATGTATTTTCGGTAGGTGCCAACTTAGAAGAATTTGGTATCAAATTTGCAATGAATGGCGAAGCTGCTATCGAAGAGGTAATCCGTAAAGGTCATAGAATTATCAGCAAAAAATTACGCTATAGCAAAATACCTGTTGTCGCAGCTGTCAAAGGCTTTGCTTTTGGTGGTGGTTGTGAAACTATCTTGCATAGTGATGCTGCTGTTGCTGCGTATGAAAGCTATATTGGTCTTGTTGAAGCCGCTGTAGGAATTATACCTGGTTGGGGCGGCTCAAAAGAAATGGCTATTAGAGCATCTCAAGCTCAAGATCACTGGAAAGACTTCGAGCATCGTTATAAGAACCTTGCTCTTGCTCAAGTTGCAAAAAGTGCTTATGAAGCCAAAGAAATGGGCTTTTTGCGTGATGATGACATAATCGTAATGAATACTAAGGAGATCCTACTTGTAGCAATTAAAAAAGCTCAACTTATGGCTCTAGCTGGTTATCAACCACCTCTGAAACAAAAAGTCCCTGTATTTGGTGAAACTGGTATCGCTACAATCAAAGCTTTATTAGTAAATATGCGTGATGGTAATCAAATATCTGAACATGATTATAAGATTGCAGTAAATTTAGCAGATACTATGTGTGGTGGTCTGATAGAAAAAGATACTGAAGTTTCTGAAGATTGGCTACTTGAAAGAGAGCTAATAAACTTCAAAGAACTTGCGATATCTGAGAAAACAGAAGCTAGAATGAAATATATGCTAGAAACTGGCAAACCACTAAGAAATTAAGGAGTAATTGACATGAGTGAAAACGTATATATAGTCGCTGCAAAACGCTCTGCTGTTACAAAAGGTAAAAAAGGTGGTTTTGCAAAAAAACGTCCTGATGAATTATTAGCAGATGTACTTAGAAAAACTGTCGTTGAAGCTAATATTAATCCTAACGATATAGAAGATATAGTTGTCGGTTGCGCGATGCCTGAAGCTGAACAAGGCTTAAATGTCGCAAGAATATCATCTCTTTTGGCAGGACTACCTAATAGTGTTCCTGCTTTTACGATCAATCGCTATTGTAGCTCTGGATTACAATCAATTGCTATTGCAGCAAATGAGATTGCTCAAGGTAATATCGATGTTGCTATCGGTGCTGGTGTTGAAAGTATGAGTATGATTCCTTTTGGTGGTAACAAGATGTCTTTTAGTAAAGAAATCTTTGCTAAAGATGAAAATGTTGCAATAGCTTATGGAATGGGTATCACTGCTGAGATGGTTGCTAAAGATTGGAATGTATCACGACAAGATCAAGATGCTTTTGCTCTTGAGAGTCATCAAAAGGCGATCCATGCTATCGAGAGTGGTTATTTCAAAGATGAAATACTGCCTATAGATGTTGATCACAATAAGCCAGATGAAGCTACTGGTGAGATCATTAATCATAAACAAACTATAACTGAAGATGAAGGTGCTCGAAAAGATACCTCACTAGAGGCATTAGCTAAACTAAAACCTGCTTTTGCAAATGGTGGATCTGTGACTGCTGGTAATAGCTCACAGGTATCAGATGGTGCTGCAGCTATAATTTTAGTTAGTGAAAAATACCTAAAAGAGCACAACCTAAAACCTTTAGGTAAGTTTCTAGGGTTTGCTGTAGCTGGTGTTGATCCACGCATTATGGGTATTGGCCCAATCAAAGCTATACCAAAAGTGCTTAAACAAACTGGTTTAGATATCAATAATATTGACTGGATTGAGCTAAATGAAGCTTTTGCAGCTCAGTCACTAGCTGTGATTAATGATTTAAAACTTGATAAGAATAAAGTTAATCCTTGTGGTGGAGCTATTGCCTTAGGGCATCCTCTTGGTGCAACTGGTACGATACTAACTGTCAAAGCGTTACATGGACTACATCGTACTGGTAAAAAATATGCTATGATTACGATGTGTATTGGTACTGGTATGGGTGCAGCTGGTATTATTGAAGCTTGTTAGCAGCTAATAATACTAAACATTAATATAAGAATAACTAAATATCCAATAGGTTAAACTAAAATGATAAATTTAGATGATTATAAACCAATTGATTTTCCATGGAATTTCACTTGCTTTAGTGACATAGCCAAGAATCCTCTCGGTGTAAAGTTACCTTTGTATCATATTGGCGAACATATGTATACAAAGTTCAAATGTCTACCAAATCATGTTGGCTGGGACAATGTTATTCATGGAGGTATTATCGCACTTATATGCGATGATATTCTTGGCAAACATGTTTTAAGTATTAGTAAGTCATTTTGTATGACCCGCAACTTAAATATCAAATACTTAAAACCAACCTATAGTAAAGTAGCACATATTTTCAAAACCACCGTAATTCGTAAAGGTCGTACTACCGTGTGGATAAAAGTTGATATCTTCAATGAAAAAGGTGATCTATGTGCTTATGCTGATGCAGACTTTGCACTCTTAGAAGAGCATCATGCAAAACAAAAAGATATCGCAAGCTATAAGCTTGATGATTTAGTAGCACATCTTAAATAAGCTCTTTATTTGTCATTTCTGGCAAAAATTTATACACAATAAATATAAATGCAACAATACACGCTCCCATAAAATATAATACAGGAGCATAACCATAATTATGAGTAAGATCTAAGAATCTCGAGATAAACATACTTTCTATTAATGCTTTTGAAACAAGAGCTACAGATATCCCTATACCACGTATATGTACAGGTAAAACTTCCGATAATACCAACCATATACACACTCCAGGACCTACAGCTCCTCCGAATACAACAATAATCAACATCAGAAGACCTAAATTATTATACCCAGCTGTTATACAAAAGATCATTGTAAATATAGATACAAATGAAATTAATAACCCACTAATAATAAGTTTTCTTCGACCAATAACATCGACAAGGAACAAGCCAAATACAGTAGCTATAAGATTGACTAATGTCATTGCTGTACCATAATAAGTAGCATCACAATTACTACAACTACTGAGTTGATCAAACATAGTAGGACCATAACTTATAAAGACATTAATACCAACAAAGCCATTTAAAACTGCCATTAAACTAATCAGTATTACAGATAAATAGTATTTTTGTTTGATAACAATTTTAATAAACTCAACAAAACCTGTTTTATTTTTTTCGGTTAATGAATGCTGAACTTTGAGAGCTAATTGCTCACTAATAGTTAGTGCCTGTTCATTTCTACCCTTTAAAATTAACCAAGATGGTGAAAATGGTGCTATTAAGCTAGTGATGAAAAGTAAAATTGAAAAAGGGATAGCGCAAGCAAATATCAGTCTCCAACCAAAACTTGCGACAAATAAGCTTGCAAAAAAGTTAGCCAAAAAAATTCCAGAAACTAGTGATAATTGAAATATAGCCATCGCCCTACCTCTAAACTTAGCTACGCTAGTTTCAGAAATATAAACAGGAATTACTGTCAACAAGAACCCAATCGACACCCCCTGTAGAAGCCTTGATAACATCAAAGTTGTATAAGTATTAGATATCATCATCAATATCATTGATACTGTAAATAGAAATGCCCCAAAAGCCAAAATATTTTTTCTACTAAAGATATCCATTAACGGTCCTGATATTAGTTTGGATAGCAAAGCTCCAAAAAAGACAATACCAGCTATCTCAGATAGTTGCGTAAGATTAAGAGATAGCTCATCTTTTATAACAGGTAATGTCCCTGATATCACTCCAATATCAAAGCCTGAACATACGCCAGTTAAAACTATCAAAGCTATAACGATTTTTTGGTATTTAGTTACTAACATTAGACCCTCTTTATAAAATATATAATAAATACTTAACAACTAAGTAATAAACATATAACTATAAAGATATACTAAATAGAACTAAAGTTTTATAAGAAACTATAGGAAAAGGTGATTTATTTAAGAATCAAATCTCATATAGAAATTATTCAATGATTAGCTTTTTAGGGCTTTGTAGATAGTATCTTTGATTTCTAGTCTTTGTTTTTTTAGCTCTTCTAATTGCATATCTTCAAACATGCCTGAACTTTCAAGGTTATATATTTTCTTATCTAGATCTTCATACTTTTTCATTTGATTACTAATATGATGATCTTCTTTAATATTATGAAGTTGATCTCTTAACTCAGGGAATTCTTTAACTAATGGATGATGTTCTAACATTGTAGATACTCCTTATCTTTATTGATTAATTAAATTAACTGCATACAGATACAGCAATAGATACAAATAAATTACATTTATACCTAACTTAAGTATATTTTCTCACATCTGACAAGGATTGTTCAAATTTAATTTGTCCATTCTCATAATAAGTCTCAAGAATTGAGTCGCTATGATACTCTCCTATTGCATACTGATCATCTAGAACTATTGTCTGATAACTACCTTTAGCATTTTTAATCAAATCTAGACGTCCTTGTTTAGATTTCTTTGTAGGATCTGTGATAGGCTCTTTTTTAACTCCAATTAAAGAATCTCCTCGTTTGATTGCTGAGCATTTAATAGCAAACTTGAAACTATCTCTATTTATAGATGATTCATGATTTCCTTGTAGCAATGCTCCACCCATACCAAAAGCTATATTCTCAGCAGAAAACCCGTTTTTTTTCATCGCTGATAGTATGCTCTTTGCTAAACTAAGACTCACTCCATCACCTTGTATCAAAGCTACCCTTTGTAGAACCTTATATCCCTTAGCATTTACATTACTACCATAAGCCTTTTCTAATTCATTAAGCGCATATAAAATATTATCTATAGCATCTCCCGAATCTGGTCTAATTACCAAGTTTGCTTTTTTTGCTTTGACTTTATCTTTTAAATCAATCCAAGTTTGTATTGCCTGTTTAAAATCCCAACTATCAGAAACACAAGCATAGAAAACACTGTTATCTCCAAATTGCTCAACCATATTTTCAAAGGCTTGGCGCTCACACTCAGAACCAATACCCCAGCTAGTCATTGTTGAGTGCTCACTTGCAGGAATCGAATAACCTGCCATATCTTCATGATAATACTCTTTACAAATTTGTAATGCTGCCAAAGTGTCTGTTCCTAGAAAATTAGTCAGATGTGCCGCTCCACCAATCCCTGCTGACTCTTCTGATGAAACACCTCTATAGCCAAAATCATGAAGCATAAATTCTAGCTTATCGAGATTATCTGCGGTTTCTAGAAGATACTCTTTGATTAGTTTTTTGATATTAAAACTGATTGTTGCAACTGTTGTTGGATACCACACTTTTAAAAGTAGTGTCTCTAGCAATCCAGGCAACCAAAATAACTCTGGATCAGTACTTTCTATAGTCATCAATACATTATGTAAAGGTACTAAACTTCCTTCTCTAACAGCACGAATCCTAACTGGTAAATAACCATTATATTTTTTTAGGACTTTCTCAAAGCCTTCTCGATAAAATACCAAACCATGAGCTTTTAGAATTTCTTCAGCTTCATATATCATTTCTGGTGTAATTGGCTGAGATAAGTATTTCTTGATGTAATACTGTAAGCCAAAAAATCTAGTATGCGCCCCTAAATCACTATTTACAGTACCACGACTTTCTAAATAAAAATGAAGATAGTTAGCATCATTAGGATATTGATAAGGATGCGAATGTTTATAACTATCAGTCATTAATAAAAGGTTGTTTCTATGCATCAGACATATATAAAGAGAAACTTGTAAGATAATGTTATCAAATGTTGTAAAGATAAACTATTTTTGAGTTAGATTTTTTATACTGCCTTCAACTAATCTTATTAGTTTTGACATATATTTAAGAGAGATTTCTGTTTTATCAATCAGAGGATTATATTCTGCCACTTCAAAACATACTAAACTATTAAAATTAATTTTTTCAATAGTCTTGTAAAAAACCTGAGGGTCAATACCATTTTCAACAGGAGTTCCTACAGCATCAAGATTAGTAGGATCTAAACCATCTAAATCAAAACTAATCCCGACATTACCTTCTGTAATCTTCTCAAGACGTTCAAATTCTTGTGAAAATAACTCTTCAAAGTTTCTATCGGTTAAATCACTTTGATAATAAACCTTAACTCCTAATTTTTCCAAAAAGTCTCTTTCTGGCTTTTCATAAGAACGAATTCCAAAGAAAACAATATTCTCAGGCTTTAACTTTGGATTATCACTTAGTACTTTTGTTAATTCCTCATGCCCATATCCTAAAAGATGTGCTACAGGCATACCATGTATATTACCAGTCTCAGAAGTTTCTGGTCTATGGCTATCCATATGCGCATCAATCCAAATCAAACCAAGTTCTTTTTTCTGATCTTTAAGGTAGTCATAAACCCCACTCCATGTACCTATTGCACATGAGTGGTCTCCTCCAAGAGCCAAAGGAAACTTACCATCTTTAAGAATCTCAGATACCGCCTGAGCAACCTTAGTAAAATACTTACCCATAGTTGGTACTTCAGCCCTACCACCAATATAGTTGATAATTTGGGCATCTATACGTCTATCTCTTAGTTCATTCAACAAAGCGTATGGTGCTCTTCCACAACCGATTTCTCTGCCAGCATTACCAATAGCTATTCCTACAGCTTCTACTTTTTTCATCTTATTACTCCAATACTATAATACTGAAAATAAATTTTTAGGATCTTTAATTGGCGGTACCATATCCATTTGGCTACCAATATCATATTTCTCAGCTAAATCTAAAGTAAGACGAAGTGCTGAGAAATCCTCAACAGCAAAACCTACTGAATCATAGATGGTAATTTCTTTATCATTTTCACGACCTTTTTTCTTACCAGTTAAAATTTCCCATACTTCAGCATGTAAAACCTGTTCAACTTCTTGTGGTGATAAATTCTGGATTTCTCCCTCAATCATTGATTGTTCTTTGTATTCAACAACCACTTTACCTCTAAAAAGAATATCCATATCAAGCTCAGTCTTACCAGGACAATCCCCACCTAAACCACTTATATGTACACCTTCTTTAACCCAATCATTTTCAATAACAATTGCATGAAGTTTACAAGCCGTACATACGACGATGATGTCTGCACCCTCACAAGCTTCTTTAGCACTATCACAAGCGATAAATTCAAGATCAACACCTTTCATATTGTTAGCATATTTTTTCATCGCTTCTGGATCTGTGTCAAAATATCTTACTGTTTTAATAGGTCTGATTAATTTATGAGCTAAAGTTTGAAATTCACTTTGAGCACCTGTACCTATTAGCGTCATAGTCTTACTATCTTTACGTGCTAAATAATCTGTTGCTAAGACAGTCGCAGCAGCAGTTCTTAGAGCAGTAAGAACAGTCATTTCAGATATAAGTAATGGATAACCATGTTTAATCTCATTTAATTGACCTGTAGCTACTACTGTCTGCTTACCTTCAAACGGATTTGCAGGATGCCCATTTACACATTTATATGTAAATAATTTATTATCAGCAGTTGGCATAAGTTCCAGAACACCTCCCGGAACATGAGCTGCATATCTTGGTGATTTATCAAACTCTTGCCATCTTATAAAGTCTTGTTTTGTATATTCAACTAGGTCTTTAATAAAATTATCAAAGCCGTGCTTCTGCACTATTTTTGCCATATCTTGAACTGATAAGATTCTCATATCTTCTCCAATTTACTATTAAATAGCTTTATTTTAAAAAAATTTAACCTTTTAAATATATTCTCAAGAATAGGATTAATCAATAGAAACTTATGCAATTATTTATTTCTCGACAGAATGTATTATTACAACTAAAAAATACTTTTGAGCATTTTTAAAAGATTAATTTTCAAAACTTATTTACAATCAATGTTATAAAATTTCGTTTAATAATATCCTTTGATAGCAACCTTCACTAGTTAACCATACCAAAGTTATTTTTTGAGGCATAATAGTTACAGTTGTATCTTTATTATTAATTTTGAGCGTATATTCACCTTGGCTTAAATTCTTAGAGAATAAATCAACATTTTTGGGCAAAAGATTCCAACTTCTGAGATCTGCTTGGGTTGTCGCCATATTATACACCGAAGTTCCAATTGCTGCCAATGCTGCATAGTCACCTGATGATCTAATAGCCGCCACAGAAATAGCTGTTTTTGTAACCAGACGCAAAACCTCTCTAGTTACAATCGCAGGATATTGATCTGATAATGACTTAGCTGCCATTGCAGTTGTATCAACCAATAATGCAGTTTTGCCTTTATCAATAATCTTATTATCTTTTAAGATTTGTACATCGGCATTAGATGTCAACCTATAAGAGCCATAGTATGGTAACGAAATTTTTTGAACTCCAGCTTGTTGGAAAAATATCACGATTGGTATATCAAATTTTTTAATAGGCTCTACCCAACCACTCTCATATATTACAACAAGTTTACCTTGCCCTTGTGGATAGATATTATGACCAGTGTCAAAAGCGTTCTTAATTTCGTCATAGTCTTCTCTAACATATGGATTATTTGGAACAACCCTTAGAGCATTACTCATTGATAAGTTAGCATTATTTAGATCGGTATCGTATGACTGATATATCAAAGCCTCTAGATAATATCCAAAAGCATTTTCATAAGAGTTTTTTACCCTATCAGCTATACTCACTAGCTGTCTATATTGTTTTGAACTAGATATATTTGATGAAACCTGTCTAGAATTAACATGATTAAATTCTTCATACCTGGTTTTATTTGTCTGAGCAGCTAAATCTTTTGCTTCATAAGTGGCATATTGCGCATATGATAAGTTACGAATACTGACAGCAGCATTTTCTAAGTCATGCTGTTTTAAGTAATTTAGTGCTTGATAAGCATATAAAAAAGTAATTTCATAATCAGATATATAGTAATATCTCTCTTTATCGCTTAAAAGAGTAGCTTGAGTATTTTTAAGTATATTCCTAACTCTTATTTTTGCTTCTGCTTCTGACTTTGCAACATAATCCGTTGCCTTGGTATATTTAGCTTGTGATAGTTCAGTTTTACCAAGTAACTGATCAAAACGTCCTGTTTCTAAGAAACCGATAGAAGCATTAACACCATCATCACTAAAAGCATTGTCAAATTTAGTTTCAATAGGCTTATATCTGCATGTTTCAATAGCATCTTTGGCAGTTTCTACCTTATCAGGATGGCTACCACTGAATGTCGCACAGCTAGAAATTATTAAGCATACAATAGATAACAAACAGACTTTAACTTTCATACTACTTGGATAGGTAAGCACGTAAACCTGGATGTACTTTAGATAAGCTACCATCAATTACAATACCTACAGAATACTTAGGCATCACATCTGTAATTCGTACTTTTGCTAAAACTTTACTATCTAAGACAATATGCTGTCCTGTTGCCGGATCAACACTAGTACCCCCTTCTTGGCGAATCTCATAAGTACTAGCCTTAACGACTCCATTACCACCACGGTTGAAGTAAATTTCACCATCATCTACTTTTAACACTTGAAGAGGGTATATAGCCCCAACAATTTGTTCAGATATTGTTTGACCGATTTGCTCAGCTACATAGCTTAATATCTGTGAGTGATCACCATTATCATAGTTAGCATACTCGTTAGCGATATTTGCTGGTACTTGCAATCTAACTACATTCGACCATTTAACCTCCATCGTAGCCAGCTCAATCATCCGATAAGCTACACTAGCTGAGACATTCAATGTTGTAAAGTCTTCTCCATAATACGAACTCTTTTTCTTACTAATGTTTAATCCCAGGATATCGCCAGTTAATATAAAATCAGCGCCTATTCTTTGATTTAGCTTAGCTTTCTCACTGGTATCATTGGAATTTATTATACGTCTAATTTCCTCTTCATAAGCTTTCTCATCTTTAGCATCTCTATTTGATACTCTAAACTTACGTGATTGAGTTATTTGAGCTATGATATTCTGATTAAGTCCTTTTTGAAGCTCTTTCTCACTATAGATACTTTCATTAGTTGCTCCTTTCGTATCAAAAGGTAATATAGCGACTGTGAACATTTTAAGATTATTTCGCTCATCTACGCCTTTATATTTAAGCGTACTTCCAGAATTAGTATCTAATGAGTTATTTGACAAATTAGCTGAGCTATCAGACACAATATTTGTAGCAGAATCTGCAGCAAAAGCATTATTAGTAACTATAGAAATCAGTAAGAAAGAAAAAAAAATCAATATTTTTCGCATCACATTACCCTAGAACTGGTTTAAATATTTATTATCATCACTTTGTCTAATAATTACTTTACCATTTAACGAAGTTTCTCCACTTTCTGTACTTTTAGCATTTTGTTTACGATATTCATCATAATTAAAGTTTTTGATCTTATTTGCTGTAGCTACTTGCTTAGGATCCCACTTTAATACAACACCATATACAGTATTCTCTGTACTTGGTAACTTATAACGCCATCTCTTAACAGTTTTAAGACCAATAATATCTAGGTTTGCTTTTGTTTTGTAATATGTAGATAGTGTCTTTTCAATATCAGTCGCATCTATTCTGCGTGTTTGCTGCGTCTTAGTATTTTTAGCAAGAGTGCTAGATATATCCTCAGACATAGTCAAAGCTTCTTTAGTTGACATTTGTCCAGCTATTAGTGTAACTAAATTTGCTCTTGCCATAATCTCAGCTTGCTTATAACCATAATCTCCAGCTGAAACTCCTTGAAGCTTTGGACCTGTGTAAGAGCCTTGACCATATGATAAGATATATGGTTTATTATCTTCTCCAAAACCAACACGAATACCATAATCACCCATCATATCTTCACCTGACTTATCCTTATATAAGTCAGAAGGAGATTGTCCGCCTTTACCAACGATTACAGGTTCATTACCATGTTTGATATCCTCAAACATTCCTTTAATTTTATCTGAATAAATAACCACTACACCAATAGCAGCATTACCATTTTTTTCTACAACAAAAGTCTTAATTGGTAGTAGACCTGATAAGTTACCAAATCCTGTAGTTAAGCTTTTGACTGTCATTTGCTGGCTTAAAAGAGCTTTTCTCTTCTCATCTGGTGTTGCAAAATCATCTGGGTTTAAACCTTGATCTTTTAATTGTTTATCTAGCTTTGCTTCTTCTAATGCTTGTTGCTTAGCATCAATCGCAGCTTGAGTACCCTCTTTGGGCTTATCAGAATCTGTATTAATGTCATTTACATTAGAACCTTGTGTAGTATCTATGCTTAGACTCTTATCAACTTTTGTATTTGCTGATATAAATGATATGTATTCTGCCTGTGCTTTTATTAGAGCTTTCTCAAATGCCAACTGAGCACTGTCGACATAATTTGAATTTGTTTGATTAACAGAGGCTGTACCTATAGCAGAACCAACATAATCATATTTATCTCTAAGATTATTCTGATCGATATAACTCTCCATTACATCACTTAATATTTCTTCTGCTGATCTCTTATCTTCTGCAGTTGTTGCAACTGCTTTTGAATCTGATGAGATAGCACTATTAAGATTAGACACATCTGAACCCATATCAACAGATTGCGACTGCTCAGCTGTAGATTTAGTATCTACAGTTGTTTCTGCAGCAACTAAAGGACTTACTAATAATGATGAAACAATTAATGAACTTAATATTTTCTTTTTCATAGTATTTTATCTCCTATGTTTTAAGAAATTTCAGATCCACTCTGAAATAACCATTTTGAAATCTAACTACCAGCCAAATGTTGATTTAGTCTGTGATTTACGAATTTGCTTATCATCTTGCCATACAACAAGACCTGTTTTTAGATCCATCATCTTCAATGTTGCCAAGAAGAATTTAGATCTCTTATCTCCATCAACATTAGTATTATCAATATCTTGAATAGAACCATAAACCATATATCTAGCACCAATATGCTGACCAATCTTAGTAGCTGTAGTTTGATCAACCATACCACTATTAGCTTGATATCCAAGCTGCTCACGTACATTTTTGATTTGAGACATATCAGTAACTTGGAATAATCCAGATTTGATAATCTGTGTCTGTACTGTATTTGATAACATTGTCGTATTGATATGCTCTCTTGTTTCATTACGAATATTACTAAAGAATAATGTTGGTGTATCCATAGCAGTAATTCTCTTAACCGCTCGTGAATTCAGCATATCTTCAGTCATCTTGTTTGTAATAGCTTGCAAATCAGTAGAACTAAAATTAATAGATGTTGTATCTACACCATTTGGATCCTCATAAGCAACAGTTGTTTTACTACATGAGCCCAACAAAATTAAGCTTGCCGATAAAGTTACAAATAAAAGCTTTTTCTTCATTATTTTTGTGAACAGAATAATTTGTCTATATAGCGATTATAACAAAAATAATTAAGAATGTTATTGATTATAAATAGTAAAGATCATCTAAGAGGTTTAGACATAATATATACACAAACTGAGCCTATTTGCTTTATAGTATATTCAGCAAAATTACTCTTTATATATTTTTCTATCGATTCATAAGTATCATTTTTATTATCAAATATTCCTTTGGCATTAAATTTATTAGCCACCTTAATCGCAAGATTTGAGCTATAGTCATTGATAATAGTCGATCCAAAAGCCACTCCATCTTTACTCAACATTTTAGCAATATTTTCAAATACTTTTTCTTTATTACCGTTATCAGGTAAACAGTGAATCAAATAGTTACAAGATATAGATTCATATTTTGAATAAAATTCTTCTGCAACATCTTTTAGTATATCAACTTGATAAGTTGATACTTCTTTATCTTTGAGTACATTCTTCACATACTCTAAACAATTTGGATTTAGATCCATTAATGCTACTTTAGATAATCTATCTTTAACATTTTTTAGATAATATCCTGAGCCTACTCCTATATCTAAATGATTATGCGATACATTATCTTTGTATAACTGCAATAGCTGAGATGTTTTACATTTCCACAAAAAAGTATTATTAAAAAATAAAACAACGAAGTTATAAAGTTTAAGGACTAATTTGGAGTAAACCTTTTGGCCATCGTGTGTACTTTTATTCAATTTTATAACCTCACCCTACCAAAACATATTTGAACGCATTGGTTTGATTGCAAAAACAGCTATTAATATAACATAAACATACCATGGCACATCCAATACAACTGGTATCAATACAGCTAACATACAAGCAAAGAAAAACATACTAAAGAATAACAACACTTGATACGATGGTTTATTTGTCTTTAGATATTTATGAGCTTTTTCAATATATGATCCTTCAAATGACAAAAGATGAATCACTATTGGAAAAACCGCAGTCAAAAACATTAGTAAATAAAAAATCCAGCTAACCAAAGCTAATGTTGAATAGCTCGAAATTATTAGTAAGCCAACGAGAAAGTACACTATTTTGACCAACGCAATATCAACTAATGTGAAACGCTGTAATTTTTCTGATAAGAACTCTTCTTCATACATAATGCACTCCTTAGTTTTTCGTGGCAATTACATAGTAATTTTAACTTATTGTACTGACTTAATAAATCAGTTTCATTTGGATTGCTATCAAAGGTAATATTATCTTATACTAAAAACTAAGATTAAATTACTGAAAAATAATATGAATCTAGAGTTTGTATGTAAATATAAATCAATTGACAGTATTGAGGTGCCTCAATTACCAAATTTTACTATCTTAACAGGCTTAAACGGTTCTGGAAAGACCCACTTACTAGAAGCAATAAAAAATGGAAGCATTAAAGTCAGTGATTTCCAAAAAGATGAGATCGTTTTATATAATTATGCTACCTTTAACATAAAAGACCAAAACCTGATATATGATCAAACTATCACTCAGAACATTAAAAATACTAGAGTAAAAATATCCCAACTTAAACAAAACGATGACCAATATAAAACTCTCTACAATAAACTTAGCAACCCAACACCAGCCACCCTTAAAGAGCTAAACATAAATGATGAAAGTCTTGCTAACAGTATAGCAAAAGAACTCAAAGCTAATAACATCAATTTCTTAGATCTAAAAGAGGATGAGCAAAATAATTTAATAAAAACGTATGAGGACTTAAATAATTTATTAATAGACAATCTAAGTTATACTTTCTTAAGCTACTCAGAATCCCTAAAAAAAGTCTCTCAATCTTCAATATTTGGAGGTAAAAAATACAATGATACCGAACTTCTTAAAAAGTGGGACAATGACTCCCCTTGGGCATTTTTAAATAAGCTATTCAAAGAGTATGGTTTAAAACACACAATAAACTCTCCTAATAAAGATTCTGACAACTACACTTTCACTGCTCGAATAAATATAGGGGATGAGATTATTAGCTTTAGTGACTTATCTAGTGGTGAAAAAATCTTATGCCATTTGGCACTTTTAATGTTCAAAAGTAAATATATTAAACCTAAATTGCTATTACTTGATGAAGTTGACACTAACTTGCACCCTAGCATGATTAAAAACCTAATAAATGTCATTAACAAGGTATTTGTAGAGAAAGGAACTAAAGTAGTTCTTGTCACTCATTCTCCAACTACCGTTGCATTAGCAGATAAAGACTCAATATACGAATTTAAGAATAACGAGATTAAAAACATAACTCAGCATAAAGCCATAGATATATTATCAGAAGGGCTTATGTTATTTGATAAAGAAATTAGATATATTCAAAATGCTTTAAATACCAATAAAAAATTAGTTCTAATTACTGAAGGAGATAACAACAAGTTTATTGAAAAAGCAATAAAAACTATAGATGAATCTTTATTAGAAAATACACATATCGTTAAACGTGCAGAGTCAATTACTGGTGACAAGCAACTTAAACTATTTTACGATTTTTTTGTTGCAATAAATCCATCAATAAAAATTCTAATAGTTTGGGACTGTGATTGCGTAGTTTATAAAAGTCTTGAAAGTAAAAACAATGTAACTCCTTTTGTTTTTGAGCAAAACAAAAATAATAATAAAGTTAAAAAAGGAGTAGAAAACCTTTTCCGCAAAGATATTTTCTCACAAACGTTTTATGATACAAATACAACACTTGACGATTATGGCTGTGAAAAAATAAATCAAATTTTTAATAAAAAACGATTTTTAGACCATATTCTTACAATGAATAATAAGGAAGATTTCAGCAACTTCAAACCATTAATAAACTTAATAGCTGAACTAATTCAGTGTCCTAAGTAAACTATTCTTCTTTGTAAATTAAATCTTAACAGTACCTAAGTGATCAGCTGGCACCTCCTTCTCCACTGTTTCGACTTTTCCATTACTATCTTCTGTCTTTTTGACAATCTTAGCAGTTTTACCATCTGAGTTAATCGTTATAGAACTAAATTCTTTATACACATCTGGTTTTTTAGTGACTTTTGATGTTTTAGATTGTGTTTGCATTTGAGCTATATTTTGATCAATGTTAGCTATCATCTTATTAAAATGCTCATCTAACATTTGCTGTTGTTTTTGAAAATCTACCATCATTTTTTCTATAGGATCATCACTAGATACTTGTGTATCATTTTTTGGTGATTTTTGCTTAACCCAACCAACTGTCCCATCTTTTTGATCAACTATTTCAATCCACTCACCTTTTGAGAAAATTGCTTTATATTGATGATTTTGATCATCAATCGTCATAATTTTTTTGGATTGCTCATCTGGTTTTGCATACATCTGATAACTCTCAGCATATACTCCCGACACAATTATTAAACCAAATACTGTTGCTAGAATTTTCTTCATTTCAACCTCCAATTTTTTGATGTAGCTATTTTATACACAAACGATCTAAAATTATAAATAAGTTTTATAGCTGTTTTTTCAAGTTACAAAACTATTAATCGGCTATAATTATATTATATAAATTAAATATATATAGACTCCATGACTGATAAACCAAAAGTTTTAGTTGCTGACGATGATAAAAAAATTGCTCAGTTTATAAAAACCAAATTTGAAGAAAATGGTATTGAGACAACATTAGCTCACGATGGCAAAGAAGCACTATTTCTAATCAATACCAATAATTATGATGTGGTTGTTATAGATTGGATGATGCCGTATTTAGACGGAATATCTTTGCTAAAAATTTTACGTAAACAAAATGTAACAATTCCTGTGATCATTCTAAGTGCACTTGACAGCACTGAGAATAAAATTCAAGGTCTTACATCAGGGAGCGACGATTATTTAACTAAGCCGTTTTCGATAGATGAGTTAATAGTTCGTGTTAATATTCTCTACAAAAGAACCAAGCAAATCGCTGAAGCTCAATCTCACAAATTAATATGTGGAGATATCATCCTTGACGAACTTGCTCATGAGGTTCGTCGTAATGATGAATTAATATTATTACAACAAAGAGAATACAAAGTTTTACATCTGCTTCTTAAGCACAAAAATGAAGTAGTCAGTAAAACAATGATACTTAAAGAAGTATGGGACTATGACTTTGATCCTCAGACAAATGTAGTTGAAGTACATATCTCTCGCTTACGCAATAAGCTCACTGAGAATGGCCTACCTGATCCTATAAAAACCATACGAGGCTTTGGATATGTCATCCAAGAATAACTTCAACGACACTATTCAACGTAGGTATATAATCAGCTCAAGCTTCAAAATGGCAATGCTTTTTACAATACTTTTAGGTTTAAGTATAGCATCTTGGATTTATATAATTTTCTCAGCGCTTGGTAATAGAGTTACTGAGCATATAATCCCTCTAAGCATTGGTATTTTCTGTACAGCAAGCGTTGTTATCATTAGTTATTTGATCAGTGTTTTTGTTGTTAAGAAAATCAATTTTATAGCTAGCTCAGCTGCTTCGATTGTTAACACTCGTGACTTTAGTCAAAGAATCAAATCCGATACAAGCTGGGATGATCTTAGTAATTTGGCAAATATACTCAACATCCTGCTAGCTAATATCGACGAGCTTTTAATAGATATCAAAAGTGTTTCAAATAATATTGCTCACGATCTAAAGACTCCTCTAACTCGTTTAAAAAACAAGCTTGAAAGCCTTGAGCAAACTTGCCCAAATGATGACACAGCTGAGGCATTGGCAGAGTGTAATCAATTGCTTAATATCTTTAATAGTATCCTAAGACTTAATCGTCTTGAACATGGTCGTGAAAACTTACTCAAAAAAAATTCTGATGTAAAAAAAATTATCGATGATGCTATTGAACTTTATGAACCAATGTTTGAACAAAAGAATATCAAATTAGATATCTCTGTTATTTCAAAAAATTTAAATATCGATAAAAATCTTATTTTCCAAAGTATTACAAACATCTTAGATAATAGCTATAAATATTCAGAAGATAATACTGAAATAACGATTTCGACAAAAATTCAAAACTCAAAATATAACATCACATTTACCGATCAAGGGATTGGTGTAAATGAAGAAAATATTGATAAGATTTTTGAAAGATTCTTTCGTGAAGAAAAAAGCCGTAGCCAAATAGGCAATGGTCTGGGACTTTCTCTTGTAAGAAAAATTATACACCTTCATAATGGCGATATCTCAGCCACCAATAACGAACCTCACGGTTTAATTGTAGAGGTCTCACTACCATTACATTAACAATTTTTAACTATGTTTTTAAAAGTTTAAAAATTACCCTTATAATTAACTAAAATTCTTACAATCAATTTAAATATATGGAAAAAGTAGCAGTAATAGGAAGTGGCATATCCGGACTTGCCATCAGTTATCTTCTCAAAGAAAAATATGACATTACTCTGTACGAAAAAAATAATTATTACGGTGGTCATGCTCGTACATTAGAAGTTAATAGCACTCCTGTAGATACTGGTTTTATTGTCTTTAACTACCATACGTATTATCACTTATCGAGATTGTTCAAACATTTAAATGTGCCCGTAGCTGAGAGCAATATGTCTTTTGGTGTATCTATCAAAAATGGTAAGTTTGAGTATGGATCTAGTAGTATCAAAAGTTTATTCGCTCAATGGTCAAATATTTTCAGACCAAGTTACTATAAAATGATAAAAGATATTCTAAAATTTAATAAGATCTCAAGACAGCATCTTGAAAACAATACTCTTGATGAAAATATAAGCCTTGCTGAATATCTAGAATCTATAAATGTTGGTAACTGCTTCAAAGATTATTATCTACTAGCGATGGGAGCCTGTATCTGGAGCACTCCACTAGAGAAGATGTATGACTTCCCTGCCCTTAGTTTTATTCGATTTTTTGATAATCATGGGCTACTTACAACTACCAAACCAGTCCAATGGTACACAGTCAAAGGCGGTAGCAAAGTATATGTTGACAAAATCATAACTCAACTAAAATCTGCTAATGTTAAATTTGTACCCCAAGCTACCAATGTAACTAGAACCCATAAAACTTTGATAACTGATATCAACAATAACACCATAGAATATGATAAGGTTATTTTTGCATGCCATTCCAATCAAGTTCTCGAACTATTAGTTGATGCCGACAGTGATGAAAAAAAACTTATATCCGCCATAAAATATCAACCGAACTCCGTAATATTACATACAGATGCTAGTATTATGCCAAAACGCAAAGCTGCGTGGTCAAGTTGGAATTATCTAAGTGCTGAAACTAAAGACAAACGTGATGTAGTTTCACTTAGCTACTGGATGAATAATCTTCAACCCTTAGATACTAATATAGATTATTTTGTTACAGTTAACCCAGATCAAAAACCTGATCCACAAAAAATCATCAACGAACATACTTTTGATCATCCTGTTTTTGATAAAAAAGCCATTCAAGCTCAAAAAGACTTTGATAAAATCCAAGGACTTAACAACACATACTATTGTGGAGCTTATCTACGCTATGGTTTCCATGAAGATGGTATACTTAGTGCAGTAAATGTTGCGAATAAATTAGGAATCAAAACTCCATGGTAAAAAACTTTATCTTAAGCTCAAAAGTTTTTCATAAGAGGCATCATCCAAAGCAAAATTCTTTTAGATATAAATCATATTATATTATTTTGGATATGCTTAATCTTAAGCAAAGTAAGTCTAGTTTTTTTAGTATCAATAAACCTAATTTATATTCTTTCTATGATAAAGATCACGGCCTAAAAGATAGTTCAAGTAGTCTAAAATGGGCAACTAATTTATTAGACCAGCACGGCCTTAGATATGATGAAATCAAATTGATGACTATGCCTAGAGTTCTAGGATACCTATTTAACCCCGTTAGCTTTTGGCTTTGCTATAGTGAAAAAAAACTTATAACTGTGATAGCAGAAGTCAACAACACATTCAAAGAAACTCATAGCTATATTTGCCACAACAATGGCAACGAAATTACAGATGAAACATGGTTCAAAGCAGAAAAAATATTTCATGTATCACCTTTTTATCCAAGACAAGGCTTTTATAAATTCAACTTCGCACTTGATTTTGATAATAATGCAAAAAATCAAGTTATTATCAATTACTATGATAATAATCAGCTCCAACTTGGCACAGCAATTAATGGTCAAATCAAACCTTTATCAAGTACAAACTTAGTCAAAGAATTTTTTAGATCTCCACTTTTAACCTTTAAAGTTATTTATCTGATTCACTGGCAAGCTCTAAAAATCGTATTTAAACGTATAAAATATATCCCAAAACCTGAGCAGAAAGATATTCGAGTTAGTGTAGCTAATATTATAAGTCCAAATAACTAAACTCCCGACAATATTTTATCTGTGTCAAAAACATATCGCTTACTGATGAATTTATTAACAAAATTTAATATTCCAGCAATATTACCTCAATATTTATTTGCTAATATTTACGTATAGAGTAATTAACCTTTGCCTTTTGAAATGTTTGAAAAAACCGTTAGAAAAAATTTATTAGAATCACTTAACAAATTAGAATGTGGTGAGCTATATTTAACAACTCCAGAAAACGAAACTATTTATACAAAAGGCGAAAAACAAGGTCCAACAGCCGATCTAAAACTAAAAGATTGGCGCACAGTAGTAAACTTACAATTAAAATCAGATATTGGATTTGCTGCTGACTATAGAGACGGCTATTGGGAAACCTCCGATCTTAAGTCTCTGATTCTACTAGGCTTAGTTAATGAAGAAGCATTTGGTCAATACATGAAGCCAAATTTTCTTTTTAAATTATTACAAAAACTTGGCTACCTTACCAAACGCAATAGCATCAAACAGAGTAAGAAAAACATTTACGATCATTACGACTTGGGTAATGACTTTTATAGTTTGTGGTTAGACAAAACTATGACCTATTCATCTGCGATGTACAAAAATCAAACTGAAACATTAGAACAGGCACAAATCAATAAATACAAAAACATAATTGATAAATTTGATAAAAAAAATGGCTCAATCATTGAAGTTGGCTGTGGATGGGGAGGGTTTGCTGAAACAGCCCTAAATAGTGGTGACTACACACTCAAAGGCATCACACTATCGACAGAACAACATGACTATGCTACGAAGCGCCTAGCTGGGAAAAAAGCTGATATAGTTATTGAAGATTACCGTATCCAAACTGGCAAATATGACTATATTGTTTCAATCGAGATGATCGAAGCAGTGGGTAGAGAATATTGGAACACATATTTTTCTAAGCTTAAATCACTGCTTAAAGAAGATGGTAAGATTGTTATTCAAGCCATTGTCATTGATGATGCGCTTTTTGCAGATTATGCTAAAGGTACTGATATGATTAGAACCTTTATTTTTCCCGGTGGCTTCTTACCATCTATGGGACAAATTAATCTGGAACTGGATAAGGTTGGGCTTAAATGTGTAGGTACTGAATCTTTTGCAAAAGATTATGCTAAAACTCTTGATGAATGGGACAGAAATTTCGTAAATGTAGAACCTGAGTTAATAAAACTAGGTTTTGACAAGCGTTTTCAGAGAATGTGGCGTTTCTACTTAAATTCTTGTAGTGCTGCATTTACTCACGGACGTATTGATGTTGTACAGTTGGAGATTGTCCATGCTTAAAAGACTACTAATAGCTATCATTATTAGTTTTCCTTTGTTCACTTACGCTGAAGAGTTAACTTTACAACAAATAAAATCACATCAAGTCCAACAAGTTGGTAAAATTCATTTCACTAAATGGTTTTTTGATGTTTATGATGCAGAGCTTTACACTCAAAATGGACATTTCAGTTGGGATAAACCTTTTCTACTAAAAATTCATTACCTTAGAAGTATGGATGGGAAAACTATCTCTAAGCATACTGTTAAAGAAATATCATACCAACATCCACAACAAGTCAAGGCAAATTATAAAGAGTATAGAGATACCTTTGATCAGTTAATTCCCAACGTCCAAAATGGTACAAACCTGTACGGTTATATGGATGAAGATGGTAAAGGATATATATATTCAGACAATGGTCTCATTGGTCAAATACCAGACAAAGATCTTTCAAAATATTTTTTTGAAATATGGCTTAGCGATAACTCATCATATCAAAAATTATCAAGACAATTGAGGGGCTTATGAAAAAATTAATATCTAGAATAGGAGTAATTATTATGGCATTAGGATTATTTGGATGCTCAGCTGATATATCAAGTTACAAAGGAGATGGTCCAAAGCTTGACCTACAACAGTATTTACAAGGTAAAATTGTTGGCACAGGGATTATTCAAGACTATAAAGGAAAAGTCACTAAGCAGTTTGACTTCTCTGGAACTGCTAGCTGGAATGGTGATGTCGGCACATTTGATGAGCACATGGTCTACTATGACGGCCAAAAAGATCACCGTATTTGGACGATTAAGAAAATTTCTGATAACTACTACGAAGGTACAACAGGCGACGTAATTGGTACTGCTAAAATCTATGTTGAAGGCAACGCTATGAACTGGCAGTATCAAATGAACATCCCAGTTGGCGACAAAAAATACAAAATTAGTTTCGATGACTGGATGTACTTAATGAACGATGGTGTACTTATAAACAAAAATACATTCAAAAAATTTGGACTAACAGTTGGTTCATTAACGCTATTTATGCATAAAGAAAAACCCGGAGAATAACTATGCAAAAATTTGCAGGTAAAACTATATGGTTAATTGGCGCAACAGATGGTATTGGTAATGCATTACTTAAGAAACTTGATAATTCAATAAAAGCTAATTTTATAATATCAGCTCGTTCACTAGACAAACTACAAAGTATATCTGCAAGTCTAAAAAATACTGCTCATACTGTTGATCTTGATGTGGCAGATTTTGAGAGCTTCAAAAAAGGAAGTGATATAGCTCTTAGCTATAATCCTGATTATATTATATATTTGCCAGCATTCTATGAGCCTTCATTAATTGCTGACATTGCCATTTCAAATCTTAATAAAACGATCCAAACTAACCTAACTGCTGTTTTTTACCTAATAAGATTTACTCTACCATATCTCAAAAAAAACCATAAATGTCAGCTAGCTATTACAGCTAGTGTTGCTGGCTATATCGGTTTACCTAGATCACAACCTTATGCTGCTACTAAGGCTGGTGTTATAAATTTAGTAGAGAGCCTAAAAGCAGAAAATCCTGAGCTTGATATACGTCTGATAAATCCAAGCTTTGTTAAAACTAAGCTTACTGACAAGAATAATTTTAAAATGCCAGCTCTACTTCAGCCAGAAGAAGCTGCCCTTAGCATTATCAAAGGTTTAGAGTCAAATAAATTTGAGGTTCACTTTACAAAAAAATTCACTATAATTCTAAAACTTATTGCAGCTTTACCTTACAAGCTTTACTTTAAAATTGCTAAAAAGATGATTTAGAACCGGAGAAACCATGGAAACTCAATCAAATAAAGTCACTATAATAGCCTTTGCTATTATGCATATTGCTTGCTTAGCAATATTTTTTGTAAATTATAATATTACTGCATTAGTTGTATTTCTTGTTACATTCTCAGCTCGGACATTCGCTTTAACAGCAGGATACCATCGTTACTTTGCTCACAAAGCTTTTCAGACTTCTAGAGTATTTCAATTTATTTTAGCATTAGTTGGAACTTGGGCATCTCAAAAAGGGCCGCTTTGGTGGTCAGGTCATCATAGATATCATCATATCCATTCTGATAAAGACACAGATTTACACTCTCCTAAGAATGGTATATTCCAATCACATGTTGGCTGGGTTTTTGAATCTAGAAGTGATCATGTTGATCCTAAGTTTACCAAAGACTGGGTAGAATATCCTGAACTAGTATGGTTAGATAAATATGCTCATGTTTCATTTGCATTATATCTGATAGGTCTCTTTGCTATCGGTAGCATAATTAATCACTTATACCCTAACCTACAAACATCAGGTTTAGCATTTGTATTTTGGGGTGGTATTTTAAGTACAGTATTGTTATATCACACTACATTTAGTGTTAATTCAATCTGTCATATTTTTGGCAAAAAAGATTATGAAACTTCAGATAATAGTCGCAATAACTGGTTCATAGCATTAGTTACGTTTGGTGAGGGTTGGCATAATAATCACCATAAATTTGCTTACTCTGTTAGAAATAATCTCAAAGCATGGCAAATTGATATTACATACATGATTCTTTGTGTATTGAGAAAATTTAGAATAGTATGGGGATTTAAAGAACCCAAGAAAACCGTTTAGATTAAATATTTATAGAATAAATTTATTGAGCTGCTTTTGTTTTTGCTTTTTTTCTACGTCTAGCTCTTTTTTTCTTAGCCTTATTCGGTTTTTTTGACTTCTTGGGATACGGCTTATCATTATTTTTATCTAAATTTGGCTTACGTGGATCATATAATTCAAAATCTATGTGAATTCTTTCTAAATCTGCTCTGACAACTCTTACAGTAATATCTTGACCTATCTTATAAACTTTATGAGTTCTCTTACCAATCAATATATCTTTAGCTTCATCATAAATATAATAATCCCCTGGAATAGCAGAAACGTGTATCAAGCCTTCTATATACATATCTTTTAGCTCAGCAAATAGACCTAAGCCATTAACATGCTTAACTTGAGCCTCCAAAACATTACCAATATAGTCTTGCATGAAATAGCATTTCAACCAGTTCTCAACTTGCTTTGATGCACCATCTGCATTTCGTTCTTGATTAGAAGCATTCTCACAAATATTTGCTAATTCAGAAGACTTATAATCAGCACCACCATGCTCATACTCGCCAATAATTGATTTAATTATTCTGTGTACTACTAAGTCAGGATATCTTCGAATTGGCGATGTAAAATGAGTATATTCACTATATGCCAATCCAAAGTGTCCATCATTATTTATACTATACACCGCTTGATTCATGCTACGCAAAGTCATCATCTGAATATCATCATAATCAGGACGATCCTTTATGCTATCTAACATTTCTGCCAAAGCCTTTGGTGTAACTTTGCCATTTTTACCATATGCAAGATGTATACCATGCTTAGCAAGATACTTCTTAAGAGTCTCCATCCTATCTTCTTTAGGCTCACTATGAACTCTAAATGGCGATGTTTTTTTATGCTTAATGGTGAATTTAGCTGCTGCAACGTTTGCCACAAGCATACACTCTTCTATTAATCTATGCGCATCATTACGATGTCTTGGTACTATTGACTCAATATGATTATGCTCATTTAATATTATTTGTGTTTCAACGGTATCAAAGTCTATAGCACCTCGCTCTTGCCTAGCTCCATGTAGCACTTTATACAACTCATATAAATCAAATAGATTTGGTATCAACTCAGGAGTTTTATCAACTATAGAATTTTGTTTCTTCTCTAAAAGTTTTGCAACCTCTGTATAAGTTAAGCGCGCCTTTGAATTTATTACTGCAGAATAGAACTTGTATCTAGAAAGCTTACCAATTTTAGATATGTTCATCTCACAAACTAGAGAGTATCTATCCTCATTAGGTTTTAACGAACATAATCCATTTGATAACTTCTCTGGTAACATCGGAATAACATATCCAGGAAAATAAACAGAAGTTGAGCGACGCTTTGCATCCAAATCTAGGCCTGAATCTTTCTCAACATAGTTTGACACATCTGCAATCGCAACATATAGTTTCCAGCCACCACTTTTAGTCTTGTGTGCATAAACAGCATCATCAAAATCTTTGGCATCTTCACCATCGATAGTTACAAAATTTTCATTACGCAAATCAACTCTATTACCAACAATCACATCATCAGAAATATTATCTAAATAGCGCAAAGCCTTTTTGCTCCACTGTTCTATTAAGTCATACTTCTGTGTTGCCATCATCATTGCTTCTTTAACTGGAGATACTGCTTCGACCTCTTGCTTAAACTTAGCTACAGCTGCACTATTTATACTAGGATAAACAACAATCTCGGCCTCAATTAGAGAATTGTGTTCTATTTTCTGCCTCGGTGGTAATAGCACTATATCACTTGTCATACTCTTACTTATCGGCTTAATAAAATCACAATCAAAACTCTTATAGTAGTATCCAGTGATGGTTTTTTGTGATCTTGAAACTATTGTTTTAATTTCTGCATCTATTCGACCACGTTTATTAAGTCCAAGAACTTTAGCTGTTACTTCATCACCAGCCATTACCATTTTTGTCTGATGAGATACAATTCCAACCTTAGTATTTAAAGTATGGCTAAATAACTCTAAACGGGAGTCTCTATCAGCTGTTACTTTAGATGTTATATATATTGGCGTCATTTCTGGTAGATTATAGTATGATTTGTCTTTTTCTAACTGTCCATCTCTAACCATTGCACCTAAACGATTTACAAGACCATCAAAAAGATTTTTTTTAAAAATTTCTAAAGCATTAGCGATGTTTTCTATACTAACAGGAATATTAGTATCTTTTATATATTTTAGAATCACTTCTCTACTTGGAATTGGATTCTCGTACTTTTGTGCTTCGACATCCCTATTAGGATCATTATGTATATTATATTTACTCACTTATGAATATATCCTGGTCAAAAAATTTTTTACTTATTAACTTACCTTTATCAAACTCTGCTATAGCAACAAACTTCTCATCATCATATACCCTGACCGTTCCATCAAGATGAGGTTTGTCAGCGAAGAGTCCTCTTTTGTATAAATCATCTTTTTCTTCTTCTACTAAAGAGTATATTGGCTTGTCAATAAATACACTCTCTACACTAGTTATACTAGCAAGTTTTTGTTCAAAACTTAAATCTTTTAAGTTATCTAAGTCATGAGCAGCCTCAATTCCAAAAGGTCCGCTTTGGGTTCTTTGCAGAGCAGACAAATGTCCACCACAGCCTAAAACTTTTCCAATATCTATAGCTAGACTACGAATATATGTGCCCTTTGAACATTTAACTCTTATTTTTAATGAATCTGTATTAAACTCCAGTAACTCTAACTCATATATACAGATATTACGCGGCTTAACCTCAATGGTTTTACCCTCTCTAGCTAGCTTATAGAGAGGTTGTCCATTATACTTCAAAGCTGAATACATTGGAGGGATTTGAACTATGTTCCCCCGAAAATCTCTCAAAACTGTTTCTAGGTACTCTGCCGACAATTCTGGAATATTAGCATTTTTTGCCACTATTTCACCCTCAGCATCTCCACTATCTGTTTCAACACCTAGCTTAATAGTTGCAATATATTCCTTATCAGAGTCTAAAAGGTATTGTGCTATTTTAGTGGCTCTACCAAAGCATATAGGCAGAACTCCTGTTGCCATAGGATCTAAGGTTCCTGTATGACCTGCTTTTTGAGCATTAAATATATACTTTAATTGCTGTAAAACTTTATTTGAACTAAGACCTTGAGTCTTATTTATGACAATCACACCATTGAGATTTAATCTATTTTTTTTCATGTAAGCCTTGTTGTGATAGTATTTGTATCATCTTCTCAGCAGCTTTCTGCTCAGCTTTTTTTCGCGATGTGCCTTTTGCACTAACTTCAATATTTAAATCATTAGACAATGCTTTCACTGTAAACTCTTGTTCATGGTCTTTACCGTCGATAGTTTCAATACTATACTCAGGAAGACTTAAACCATTTTGCAATAGGATTTCTTGTAACTTAGATTTACCATCTTTGACTTTTACATCATCCAAGTTAAGAGTTGATATAACTGGCTTGTACCAGTTTAGTATAACCTTTTTAACAGTAGCAAAATCACTATCTAAATAAATTGCCCCAATAATAGCTTCAAATACATCTTCTAATATTTTTTCTCGCTTATGTCCACCTTGTTCACTAGCACCTAAGATAACATATTCATCCAACTTAAAATTTAGAGCTAAATTTGCTAAAGTTACTCCTTTAACTAGCTTAGACCTAATTTGTGAGAGCTTGCCCTCTGCTAAATCTGGAAACTCTAAATACAACGCTTCGGCAATTACAAATCCCAAAATAGAATCTCCCAAAAACTCTAATCTTTCATAGTTTTTCTTTGTTTTACTACGATGAGTTAATGCTCTGACCAAGAGAGTATAATTTTTGAAGTTATAACCAAGAATTTTATATAATCGAGAATATTCAGGAATCATTTATTTAAAAGACCTTACCAATTTCACTCCAACGAACTTTTTTATCAACCTTATCCCAGCTCATCCATACAATCTTTGCTTTACCTACAAGATCCTTCTCAGAAACAAAACCCCAATAACGACTATCTTCACTATTATCTCTGTTATCTCCCATTACGAAATAATGTCCAGCAGGTACTTTAAGATTTTCAAAATCAGTACCTTTTACGGATTCAATTCAATCAACTTGATGCTTAACACCATCAAGATTTTCAGTACAAATTGTATCACCACTGCCATTAGCTAATGATTGATTGTAATAATTAATAGCATCTTTATCACAATTTGTGTACTCAAGTTTTTTGCCATTAATCGTCAACATCTTATTCTTGTAAGAAATCACATCTCCAGGTACACCAACGACTCTTTTGACAAAATCTACACTTGGATTAACTGGAAAGTGAAACACTAAAATGTCGCCTCTTTTAGGCTCACCTGTTTTTATCAGAGTTTCATTAGTAAAAGGTGCTCGAATACCATAAGCAGCTTTATTAACAAATATAAAATCTCCAACAGGTAGTGTTGGTGTCATAGATGCTGTAGGGATAAGAAAGTTCCCTATTAGAAATGTTCTAAGCAAAAAAACCACCAGGAATACACTAAACAAGGATCTTGCTTGATCTGCTATCAAAGGAGCCTTAAGGCCACTGTCCTTATAGAACTGACGCTTCTGTTTCTTAGATAGACCCTTTAATTCCTTGGCATAAGGCTTTAATCTTGGCCTTTGAAAAAAAAGCAGGTCCATCAAATAAATCAGACCACTTGCTATAGTTAAAAACAGTAGCCAAAAAGTAAAACCTAGACTTAGGATATAGTTCAATAGTTCCATGAAATCACTTAACTACTTTATCCTTTTGAACAAAATAACCAACGCCTCTAATAGTTTGAATAAAGTTTGGAATATTTATTTTCTTTCTTAGATTGTGCATGTGTACTTCTAGAGTATTAGTGTCCATTTCTTTATCAGTAGAATACACTTCTTCCAGAAGCTGAGTTTTTGGTACAACACGGCCAGCATTTTGCACCAAAATAGCCAAAAGCGCTAATTCTTTTTTTGAAACTGGAATAATAACACCATCTTTAGTTACTGTCTCAGAGCTAGGGTTAAAGCTATAGTCGCCAAACTTGATTTCTTCTTTAGTACTTTTGCCAGATCTTGTGTCTATTCTACGAGAAATAGCTTTAATTCTTGCTACCAATTCTTTAAGCTCAAAAGGTTTAGTAAGATAATCATCAGCGCCTAAATCTAAGCCTTTGATTCTATCCTCCAAACCATCTCTAGCTGTTAAAAGAATAATTGGCACTTTAATACCTTTATTCCTAACATTCCTAAGAACTTCCAAACCTGTTTTAATTGGCATACCTATATCAAGAACCACAATATCATACAATCCTGATTCAATGAAAGTCTGTGCAGCTTCGCCATCAGAAACCAAATTAACAATAAGACCTTCTTTTTGCAGCGCTTCGAGTAAGCCCTCACCTAAGTTAAGATCATCTTCAGCCAATAATAGCCTCATATATTCACCTTTATTCGTTATAAGATTCTAAAAAAACATTTATCAGCTAAAGTATATAGCATAAGGTACATAAAATAAATATTTATTTAAACTTATGAATTATGAGAAATATTACCCTAAAACTAATATGAGTGTTTAAGAAATTTGTGAACTAAACTCTTGGGAAAGTTCTTCTGCTCTATTGATATTTGCTTGTATTGCCTTATCAACAGTTCCACCAAGATCAAGTCTTTCAAAAGTAGATAAAGCTTCAAAAGTTATACCTTTTTTAGATGTTACATTTTTTCTTAAAGTAGCCATATCCTCGTCACTTTTCAAGACCATCTGTGCAGCACCAAGACACGTTTGAGCAACAAGCTTCTCAGCTTGTTGTTTATCCAGCCCTCTTTTAGCAGCAGCATTGACCATATGCTCCATAAATTGAAAATAATATGCTGGACCAGAACTTGCTATAGCTGCAATAACATCAATCTCATCCTCTTTTTTAACTACAGCGACCTCTCCCATTGTCTTCATAATATTAATAACTTCTGACTTATTATCATCACTAATATTTTTATTAAAAAATATTCCAGTAGCACCGTAGCCTAAGCTACTAGGCGTATTGGGAATAGTCCTTGCGAAAGAAATATTCTTAGCAAACATTCTCTCATAATCATTAGCTTTGATGCCTGCTGCTACCGTAACTATTGTCTGATCATCTCTAGTATGATCTCTAATATCCCTGATTAGACTAATCATACCTTGTGGCTTTACAGCTAAAATAATAATATCAGCTATAGCAATTGACTCTAGTAAAGAGTCCGAAGACAGTATCCCATATCGACTAACTAAATTTTCTCTTTTATCTTCATTTCTATCAAAAACGATAATATTCTGACCATCATAGCCATGATTAACCATTCCCGCGATCATTGCAGCAGCCATATTACCACCACCAACAAAACAAACTTTCATAAATATACTCTATATACATTCTTTAATTTATATAACTATAACATTTCGGATAATTATTGCTAATATATACACAGACTTAAACCTTAAAAAACAATCAAAAATGAGAGAAATAGTTCTAGCATCAAGCAATAAAGGAAAGATTAGAGAATTTACAGATATTTTTAAAAAAATAAACATTCAAATAATCCCTCAAACAGAATTCAATATTAGTGATGCTGAAGAGACAGGGCTTAGCTTTATAGAAAATGCAATCATTAAAGCAAGACACTGTTCAAGACACACTGGATTGCCTGCAATAGCAGATGATTCTGGGCTTGAAGTATTTTCATTAGCAGGCGACCCCGGTATTTACTCTGCAAGATACGCTGGCGAGCATGGCAATGATGATGCTAATATACAAAAGTTACTGACCAATCTAAAAGATAAAGATAATCGTACAGCTCGGTTTGTATGCGCCTTGGCTTATGTCAGAAGTGAAAAAGATCCTACCCCAGTACTAGAATATGGCTTCTTAGATGGCGAGATCGCACACACTTGCTTAGGTGAACATGGTTTTGGATATGATCCGGTATTCTCTTTACCTGAATTACAAAAAACTTTAGCACAACTATCAAAAAGTGAGAAAAACAAAATAAGTCATAGAGCTATAGCGCTTGATAAAATTATTAGCAAAATATGAGGTCTTAATGTTTTTTCATCCTTGATGATATAATTTCTTATCATATATGCTAAAATAGCTTAATTAGTTTGATAATTTTTACTAAACAAGTAAGCTTTTGGGTCGAAGTGTGGAACATTTAAAAAGAATATTATACGTTTCTCTTGCTCATATATACTCTAGCCTATTCATTATATATGTACCTTTCATATATCTCAAAAAACTCAAAAGAAGCCTCAAAAATAGTAGCTATAGGCAAAGATGGGGAGAAAGATTTGCTCAAACAAAACTTCGACTAAAGAGTTCAATTTGGATTCATTCAGTATCAGTGGGCGAAACTGTTTCAGCAGAACCTCTAGTGAAAGAACTCTTAAAAAACTTTCCAAACGAAAATTTTGTTATTACTACTACAACACCTACAGGTAGTGATGTTGTTAAAAATTTGTACAGCAAATACGATAATGTATACCATATGTACATCCCATATGACACAATACCATTCATAAACAGCTTCTTTGTGAAAGTTAATCCTAAGGCTTTCTTGATAATTGAAACTGAAATTTGGCCAAATATTTTAAATAAATGTTTTGCAGAAAATGTTCCCGTAGTTATAACAAACGCAAGACTATCAAGAAGATCGATTAGAAACTACACCAAAATACCATTTGGAAAAGATTTCCTATTTAAAAACATAAGTCAAATAAACGCTCAGACTGAAAAAGATGCAAAAAGATTTTGCTCATTAGGTGTTGATAAAGAAAAAATCACAGTAACTGGCAATTTAAAATATAATCTTATCACCCCTGAAAATTTAGAAGATAAGATGCTTAGCATCAAACAAAGCATAAATAGTAGACCAGTATGGATTGCAGGTAGTACTCACCAAGGAGAAGAAGAGATAATACTTGCCGCTCATAAGGAAGTGTTAATCACTTACCCAAACTGCCTATTAATAATAGTACCAAGACACAAAGAACGTTTTCAGAAAGTAGAGAAACTCATTGCAAATGAAGGATTCTCTTACCAAAAAAGATCGTCATCTACCAATGAGATCTTTAACCACACTCAGATATATTTAGGTGATACTATGGGAGAGTTACTTCATCTATACTACATTTCTAACATCACTTTTGTAGGCGGTTCTTTGATAGACAACGGTGGACACAATCTATTAGAACCTGCAGCCCTCGCAAAACCAATTATAAGTGGCACAAGTCTCTACAACTTTAGTCAGATATCAAAAGAATTAATTCGCAATAGAGCACTAATACGAGTAAAAAACCATACAGAACTTGCTGAGAGCATAGTTAAGTTACTAGATAATAAAGAATATTCGCAACAAATGTCTCAGGGCTCTCTAAAAACATTTGAAGCTCATAGTGATGTTCTAGAAAAGCAATATAACAATATAGTGAAGTTCTTATGAGTACCACCCCTACACTAGAAAGCTTCAATCTTTTTTCAGAAAAGATATTTTCCGGAATTAACTCGCCTTCCGAAAGACTCAAAGAAGCGATGAAATATAGTTTTTTCAGCGGTGGTAAAAGAATACGCGCACAATTTGTATATGCTCTAGGTGAAGCATTGGATATAAGTCTTCAGAACTGTCATAAAGTTGCATTTGCTATAGAGTGCATACATACTTACTCACTTATACATGATGATCTTCCAGCAATGGATAACGATACTTTACGAAGAGGCAAGCCCACATGTCATATACAATTTAATGAAGCAACAGCGATATTAGCTGGAGATGCATTACAGTCATTAGGTTTTGAAATTCTAAACAATATTGAAGTATCGAACATTGACAAGCTAAAGAAAATAAATATATTTTTTGCAAAATGCTGTGGTCTAGAAGGTATGGTTGGTGGCCAACAATTAGATATAGACGGCGAAAACCAAAGTCTAGAATTAAAAGATTTACAAAAACTGCATATAAACAAAACTGCAAAAATGTTTAGAGCTAGCATAATAATACCCTACATCATTTCCGAACATAATAGCAAAGAGATAGAAATCATCTTGACAAGACTTTCTGACTTAATTGGCTTATGTTTTCAAATCAAAGATGATATTTTAGATGTTACAAAATCGACAAAAGAACTTGGTAAGACTAGTGCGAAAGATATTAACGCAAATAAATCCACCTACGTATCTCTAATGGGTCTTGATAAAGCAAGTGATCACTTAAGTCGTAATAAGAGTGAAATCAAAAAACTACTTACTCAATTAAATGAAAGACTACTTTCTACACAAAAGTTAGAAAAACTTATTGAACTAGTTATTCATAGAAACTATTAACTATTTTTGTTACAATTCCGTAATTATTTATTTCATAGTAAATTAAAAAAATAACAACAATGCAAATAATACAAAAAATTTATGCTTGGCTAGTACACCTATTCACTTCATTAGGTGCAGTATTTGGCATACTCGCTATCATTTTCTCCATAGAAGCTGCTAAAGCCAGTGTGATTAACCAAGTAGATCTTCACCACTATTACATTAAGCTATCAATGTTTAGCATAATCATGGCTATTTTTATTGATTCTATTGATGGTAGCTTGGCCAGATTGGTAGATATAAAAAAATTAGCCCCTCTAGACGGTGCTTTACTTGATAATATTATAGATTTCACAACATACTCCATAGTCCCATGCATTTGGATATATGTCTCAGGGATAGTCTCTCAGGAATGGTTAATTCCAGTAGTAGTAATGATAACGATTTCATCTTCATATCAGTTCTGTCAAACTAATGCCAAAACTGATGACCACTTTTTTGTTGGTTTTCCTAGCTACTGGAATGTAATAGTCATGTACATGCTATGTTTTCAATCTCCATACTGGGTTAACGAGATTGTAATAGTCATTCTTTCGATATTTTCATTTGTACCAATAAAATATATTTACCTATCAAGAACTGAGCATATAAGTACAAATAAGCTTATCAAATCATTTACTTTTATATTTACAATGCTTGCATCAATTTCCACATTCCTAGCAGTGCTAATATATCCTATAAAAACTCCAACTCCTTTTATATCAATAATACTAACTTTCTCTATTTTTTATATATTATTTAGCCTCAAACTTAATATTAAACCAGTAAAAAACTAATCTCTTTAGCGAATAGCTATCCCTTATGGTAATATATTATCTATGGTAAATATTAGTTAGTCTACACATGAAAGTATTAAGCCAAGAGGAGCGTCAAAAGCTCTTTGTCGAGAACATATTTCCATACAAACATAAAATCCCTCGTAAAGTATATGAAAAGCAAAAACATCATTTACAAATAGAATTATTAAAGTTTCAAAAATGGGTTAAAGAAAATAATAAAAAAGTTCTAATAATTTTTGAGGGACGAGATGCTGCTGGTAAAGGTGGAACAATAAAAAGAGTTATGGAACACTTAAATCCTCGTGGAGCTAAAGTAATAGCCTTAGAAAAACCCTCTGAAAGAGAAAGAAATCAATGGTATTTCCAAAGATATATCGAACATCTACCATCTGGTGGCGATATAATACTGTTTGATAGATCTTGGTATAATAGAGCTGGTGTTGAACGAGTTATGGGATTCTGTACCGAGAGAGAATATTTTTTATTTCTGGAGCAGGCTCCTCAACTTGAAAAAATGTTAGTTGATAGCGGCACCATAATCATTAAGTTTTGGTTCTCTGTAAGCCAACAAGAACAAAAAGATAGATTTGCAGCTAGAGAAAATCATCCTCTTAAACAATGGAAACTTAGCCCTATTGATAAAGCATCCTTAGATAAGTGGGATGACTATACAGAAGCTAAAGAAAGGATGTTTATATATACAGACAAGCCTTATGCGCCCTGGGTAATTGTGAAGTCTGATGATAAGAAAAGAGCAAGAATAAATGCTATTAGGTATATACTAAATAGTATTGATTATGATAACAAAGACCCTGAGGTAGCAATTGCACCAGACCCCCTCATTGTAGGAACATCATCAAAAATATATAAATAACAGCAAACTTAAGCAAAATTTCTGTTGACTAAACACCATATTTAAAATATAATCTTGACTATAGTTTTGGGCCTATAGCTCAGTTGGTTAGAGCGCCGGACTCATAATCCGTAGGTCGTAGGTTCGAGTCCTACTGGGCCCACCAAACTATTCAATTTATCAGATATAAGTTTCCATACAAATTAAAAAACTAAAATTCATATCTTTAGAAATATTTTTTGCTTTTAGCAGACTAAATTCTATTTGATTGACTATTTTTTAGGACTCAAAAAGTACAAGAAAATAATAAAATAAAACAGGCTCTTTAAAATTAAATATGCCTATCTACAATATAGCTGCCAAATAGCTTTGCTTATCTTTTTTTGTAAGTCTAACTTTATGCTCATTCATTAGTGTACCATTAAATGATTTACCTAAAGCTTCCAAAATATCAAGCATGAGCTCATAGCAGGTTTTAACATCATATCCTATATTAGCGAGCTTTCTATAGTTCATTACTGCCACTATCCCATTTACCTCACCCTCATTACTAGCCAAAAATTCTTGACCTTCATTATCAGGCAAAACACTAAAAATAACATCTTTATAGTTTATCTTTTGAAAAACTTTCTCTTCTGTAAATTTAATACCATAATACTTCAAAAATGTTGCTAAATCTTTTACCTGTATAGATTGAGTTCCTTCAAAATAGATTAATAAAAAACCATCTCTCAATAAAGGATACTCACGCTGAACATCCTCGACGCGTGCATTGCTTGGTGAACTTTTAGCTTGACTTATCAGCTCTTGACTATTTGCATGTTCAATATTTGCTAGAATATCTTTTTGTCTAACTCTCAAGCTTTTACGGAATAAATCAATTATGATTAAGACCACTAAAATTAAAACTAAAGCCAATATCAATGTCATTTATTTAGTACCTTTGGTGTTTTCATACTCATGTATTATATATTTAAAGATTATAAAAATTAAGATTTTTCTATCATTGTATCCAATACTTCTATGATCTTTTCTTCGGTGTCGACAATCATATCTTCATGAATTTTTTCAAACTCTTGAACTATATAATCATTCCTTTGCTTATCATCAAACAGTCTTTTCAATTCATAAAAAAGATTATCTGCAGTACAATCTTCTTGAATTAGTTCTTTTATTATTTCACTTTTATGCAAAATATTTGGAAAAGCCCAATAACTATGACCACGTATAAGAATTCTACCGATAAATGCTGAAAGTTTAGACAACTTATAACCAACTACCATAGGTAACTTACACAACATAGCCTCTAAAGTTGCTGTACCAGATGCCAATAAACTCAAATCCGAAGCTTTTAATACTTCGTGAGAGTTTGTTTCAAAAACCTCAATTTCCAAGTCTCTAATTTGTGTATCATACTCAGCAAATATTGATCTAAGTGACGGTTTAGCTAATGGCATAATAGCTTTGAATTTATATCCAGATTCTTGTAATTTTTGCAATGCTTCCAAAAATAATGGTAACAGCCTAGTTACTTCAGTAGTTCTACTACCCGGTAATACAGATAGTATTGGCAATCCTACATTTTCAAGACCAAGATGCTCTCTATACTTCGCTCTATCAATCTTGATTGGTATATTTTTAGCAAGCGGATGCCCTACATATATAGCTTCAAAATCATGTCTATTTTTGTAGTATTCCACTTCAAAAGGTAAAATTGCTAAAATCTTATCAGTCGCTTTTCTGATTTTTTTGATACGATACTCTCTCCACACCCATATTTTAGGACTAACATAGTGTATAGTCTTGATACCAGCAGACCTTAGCTTTCTTTCTACGGTTAGGTTAAAGTCAGGTGCATCTATACCAATAAATATATCAGGCTTATTATGTTTAAAGTGATTAATTATCTTTTTACGAATACCTAGTATATTAAGACCTTTTGAAATAATCTCAAAAAAACCAATTAGAGACAGAGCATCCATAGGATATAAGCTCTTAAACCCTTGACTTTCCATTTTAGGGCCACCAATGCCTTCTATTATAGCATCAGGATATTTTTTTCTCAGAGCTTCGACAAGAGTTGCACCCAGCTGATCTCCTGAGAGCTCTCCTGCTACAATACCTATTCTCATTATCTTAGTATGCCTCTACGTGAAGTACTTATCACATCAACGAATGGTTCTAGCACAGGCTCTTCATCTGCCATTTCCTTAATGACTTCAAACGCCTCTTTGATCATCAAGCCCTTTCTATACAGCACTTTATAAACTTCTTTTATTTTCTTTAAGTGCTCTGGAGTAAACCCTCTTCGTTTCAGACCTTCTGTATTTATTCCACAAGGGGTTGCACCTGCTGTTACAGCTGTTACCATTAAGTATGGTGGAACATCTTTTCCAACAAGAGCAGCATGAGCTATAAACGCATGTTTACCAACTCTGCAAAACTGATGAATACCAACATTTGAGCTCAAAATAGCAAAATCATCGACATGGACATGACCTGCAAGACCAACTCCATTTACAAGACTAATATTATTTCCAACTTTACAATCATGACCTATATGAACATAGCACATAATGAGGTTATTATTTCCAACTGTTGTAATACCTGTCTCTTTTGATGTGCCACCATGTATAGTAACACACTCTCTAATGATATTGTTATCCCCAATAATAACTTGAGAAAAGTCACCCTGTTTATAAGTATAATCAATAGGATCATCACCTATTGATGCATACTGGAAAATACGGTTATTCTTGCCTATTACTGTATTATCTCCAACAGTAACATGACTCTTAAGCTCTGTACCTTCACCTACAACGGCATTCTCTCCAATAACACAGAATGGTCCTATTATAGCACTTTCGGCTATTTTGGCGCTTTCATGTACTACTGCCAAACTATGTATCACAATCAATAATCCTTATATGCTGCCATTAACTCAGCTGAACAAACGACTTGCCCATCAACTTTAGCTACAGACTCTGCAGTACAGATAATATTTTTCTGCTTAACCATACGTGACTCGATAACCAAAACATCTCCAGGAACGACTGGTCTTTTGACTCTAACCTTATCAATACCTGCCAGCATAAACGTTCTTCTTCCACCACCAGCTTTAGCAACAACATGAGCAAACAGTGTCTCAGCCATCAATTCACCAAGTATAGCAGTTGCCTGAGCCATAGCTTCTACAATTAAAACACCAGGCATGACTGGAAACTCCGGGAAGTGACCATTAAAAAAATCTTCATTTATCGTTACATTTTTATGGGCCACAATAGTTCTATCTTCAATACTCCAATCAACAATCTTATCTAAAAGAGCAAAAGGATACCTATGAGGTAAAATTTTTCTAATCCCCATTACATCTATTTGTTTATTTTTTTCATCAAACTGGCTCATGAATAATCCTTACTTATTTAACTTATCTTCTAATTGTTTTACTTTTTTAATCAAACTGTCGATTTTAGATAATCTCGCTACGAATCGTCCCCATTGAATCCTTGGCTTAGCTTCAAATGCAGCATAATACATCCCAGGTTGAGTAATCGATTTGCCTATGTTAGATGCTCCGCCAATAACTGCATTGTCACATATACTTATATGACCTGTTATCGCAGATTGTCCACCTATCAAACAATTATCACCAATAGTAGTACTCCCAGCTACTGCTGTGACACCTGCCAAGGCAGTATTTCGACCAATAACTACATTATGGGCTATCTGCACCAAATTATCAATACGAGCACCTTTTTTAATAATGGTATCGTCGATAGCTCCCCTATCAACCGTAGTCCCTGAGCCAATCTCAACATCATCCTCTATTACAACTCTTCCTAACTGAGGAATCTTAGTCCAACTACCATCATCATCTCTGGCATTACCAAACCCATCACACCCAATCACTGCATTTTGGTGTATTATACAGTTAGCACCAATTTGAACATCATGAGCAATAGAAACATTACTCTTTATAAAAGTATCACTACCTATCTTAGTACCTTCATCAATAGTGGTGCATGCACCAATAAAAGTATTATCTCCAATAGTAACGTTTTCACCGACAACAGAGTTTGCTCCAATAGTAACATTTTCACCTATAACAGCACTTGAGGCTATTACAGCTTTACTATGTATTTTACCATCTGGCTTTGGTGACTTATCAAACAACTCCATAACTTTAGCCAATGCCATATATGGGTTTGATAAAACAACTGCATTTGTATTACAAAACTCTAAGGCTTCCTCTGTAATTAGCACAGCAGAAGCTTTAGTCTCTGATAGCGCCTTCAAATACTTAGGATTCGTGCAAAAAGAAATATCTCCGACACCTGCTTTTTCTAAAGTAGCTATCCTATTTATTTCAATACTCTTGTCACCCTTAACTTCACCATCTAGTTTCGAGGCCAAAAAATCTAAAGAATACATTCCAAAACTCCCCAAACAATTAAGAGTTCTTATTCATAATTTCAATTACTTGGTTTGATATATCATCAACATTATTTACATAAGCTAGCGCCTGAGTTGTCATAACAATATTATAACCCTTTTGTTTAGCAACTGTTGCTACCGCACTATCAAAAGATGCTTGGAATTTCTTAGATAACTTATCTTTTGCAGCATACTCTTTTTGCTGAAGAACTTGAGCTTTTTGAGCAAAGCTCTGTTGCTCTTGTTGAATCTGCTGCTGCTTCTTCTCCAGCTCAGCTTTTGTCATAGTAGCTGAATTTTCTTGAAGCGTTCTCATTTGTTGCATAATATCATTTTGCTCTTGCTTAAGCTTTGCTGCCTCTGGCTTTAAGTCATTTTCCATTTTCTTTACGCTAACTGATCCCAAATCAGAATCATTGAAGATCTCTACAGGGTTAACTACCGCTATCTTAGTATCTGCATATACTCCCGTCACAGCACTAGCCAAAACGCACAACGATAATACAATTTTTTTCATTTTAAGATCTCCCTTAATTTTTATTATATATTCAATAACAGATTCTAACACAATATTATAGACCTTGTTAAATCGTTTTGGTATTAGATTTCGATAAATATTTTCTAGATTAATTATTTTTTTTAGAAGTTTTGACCAAGTGAGAACTGGAAAACTTGCGTAACATCTCCAGGCTGAACATTAAATGGCTGTGCTATTGATACTGCCAAAGGCCCCATTGGCGAAGCCCATCTAAACTCAACACCCACAGAATATTTAAGGTTAGTAAATGATGGAGTAGTCTCTTGTTTTGGCTGAGGTGCTACAACCCCTTTCAGATCATAAGTAGTATAAGTGTTACCTATGTCAACAAATGCACCTATTCGCATTTTTGAGCTATCTTTAATAAATGGTACTGGAAAAAGTAAATCATAGTTATTGTAGATATTAAGGTTACCACCAATTGAGTTACCTATTTGACCATTTTGTAAATTTATATCACGCGGACCTAAAGAACCTTGTAGGAAACCACGAACACTTCCCCAACCACCTCCGTAGAAGTTCTCATAAAAAGGTAAGTTATCAGTACCACCATATCCACCACCATACTGCACACCACCCCTGATAGTTAGAGCAGACATATCTGTATTTGGTATAGCTATATTATACTTACCTCCAACTTCAATCTTATAAGCTTCAATATTACTAATAACAGGTATATTGACTGAGCCATTGATATCGAATGAGCCACCATCTGTAGCGAACATATATTTATTAGAATTATCAAAACTCCAACCAGCAGTTAAAGCAGGCTCATTAAAGCTATTTCTCCCACCTTGTTGCTGTATAAACCATTGTACAATTGATGAAGTAAACCCATTAGATTGGTTAACAGTATTATTTGCAAATGTTATACCCGCTGAAACGTTACTAAATGTTGATATTGGCACACCATACATTAGTCTTGCACCGATAGTATCTAATCGATATGCCGCAACCGCATTAGTTTTTGCAAAGTTTGATCTATTAATATAAGCTGAAATACTCTGACTAACTCCAGAAGTAGTAAAATAAGGATCAATATAACTTATATCTAATTGTTGGAATGGAATCGATAACTGCGCATTAAGGTTAAAGGTATTGCCGGTACCAAAAACGTTAGGCATATTAAGCCTACCACCAATCATAAAACCATATAAGTCCGAGAAACCTAAGCTTCCACTAACTGAGTTCGCATTTCTCTCTTTGATATTATAGTTGACATCAACCAAGTCATCAGAGCCCTCTACAGGCACAAGCTCCATATCTGCACCTGCGACGTATGGAAGCTGATCAAGCCTTCTTTGAGACTTATCTATGGCTTCTTTATTATACTGGCTTTGCTCATAGTACTGCAGCTGTCTACGAAAAACATAATCATTAGTAACATTATTACCAAAGAAATTAACTCTATTTACGTATACTTTTTTACCTGCATCTACAACAAACTTGAAAGAAACTATACGCTTCTTCTTATCAATTGTCGGAATAGGGTTAACTGTAGCAAATGCATAACCTTTACTTCCCAACAAGGTTTTTATACTCTCAACCGTATCAACAAGCTTACTTTTAGAAAAAACCTCGCCTCGCTTTATTTTTATCAAAGATTCTAACTCAGACTTTGGTAAAATAAATTTTCCGGTCAAAGATACGTCACCAACCTTATATACATCACCTTCTGCAACATCAAGAGTGATATATGAATGCTCTCGATCCTTAGACATTGATGCTTGCTTAGATGTAACTTTAAAATCAAGATAACCTCTATCAAGATAATAATTAGTTACCCCTTGAACAGATTGATTCATACCTTCAGGAGAGTAACTATCAAACGACGACAAAAAGCCCCACAAATTCCATATAGATGGAACTTCGAAGGCCATACTACTATCTAATTCTGAATCATCAAAGTTTTTATTACCTACAAAATTTATAGAATCAATAGTTGCAGGCTTCCCTTCTTTAAAGGTAATGTTTATATCAATTCTATTATTAGGAAGTTTTCTAATATTTTCATCAACCTCTGCACCATATAGGCCCATCATAGAGTATTGATTTAGTAGTGACTGCTTAAGCAAAAACATCGTATTAGGGTTATATACATTACCCACATATATACCAGCATCAGTAAAGACCTTTTCTAGATCTTCTTTTTTAAGTTTTTTATTTCCTGTGAAATTAAAACCAGCAATGATTGGTCTCTCTTTAACATTAATAAAGAGGTTACTACCCTTACGATATAGATCAACACTATTAAAAAATCCTGTACCGTAAAGATTATTAATAATTTGGTTTGTATCTTCTGGAGTGATATAACTACCTTTCTTATAGCCAATTCGGCTCTTTACCACATCACTCTGTAAACCTTCCAAACCTTTTATGGAAACATTGTCTAATATAAAACTGTCATTATCTGCCCAGCTATTTAATGCAATACCCATAAGAAGAGAGGCTAATACAAACTTCTTTCTCAAAAAAAACACTCAATTTACCCCAAAACAGAATCCACATATTCTCGAGTCTTTCTATCTATTTCAAAAACTTCTTCTATATTTGTTGGATTCTCAAAAATCAACTCTTTTGTTACTTTTTTATTTACTTCTATTATATCTAAATACTTAATTCTTTCGTTTAAAAACGCTGCCACCAAAACTTCATTTGCAGCGTTAAAAACAATATTTGCTGAATAATTTTCATTCTTTAAATTATCAAAAACTATTTTCAAAGCCTCGAATCTGTCAAAACAGGCTTCCCTAAAAGTAAGCTCATATTTTGTAAAATCCAATCTATCAACATTAATCGACCCTCTAACTGGGTAATACATTGCGTTTGCTATAGGTGTTCTCATATCTGGTACACCTAATTGCGCTATATAACTACCATCCACATATCTAACCATAGAGTGGATTACACTTTGAGGATGAATCAGAACGCTTATTCTATCAGCTGAAACAGAAAAAAGCCAATATGCCTCGATAACTTCTAGTGCTTTATTTACCATAGTAGAGCAATCAACAGAAATTTTTCTTCCCATTTCCCAATTAGGATGAGCACAAGCCTGAGCAGGTGTGATATCAATCAAATCGCATAACTCTTTATCCCTAAAAGGCCCACCAGATGCTGTCAAAACTATTTCACTAATTTCTTTAGTATATTTCTTATCCGAGTTGTCAATACATTGAAATATAGCATTATGCTCACTATCCACAGGTATAAGCTGAGCATTATTTTTCTCAACTTCTTCAATTAAAAGATGTCCAGCTGTTACAAGAGACTCCTTATTTGCAAGCAAAATTTTCTTGCCTGCTCTAGCCGCAGCAAAGGTAGGCTTAAGACCTGCTATGCCGACTATAGCAGACATCACCAAATCGACTTCTACCGCACTTGAAACTTCCTCTAAAGCACTTTCACCAACCAAAACAGTAACATCAGATATCAGGGCTTGTAATTGTTGCTTTTTAGGTAAATCCGAAACTACAGCAAATTTTGGTGAAAATTCTTCACATAATCTCGCCAACTTTTCTACATTACTAAAAGCTGATAACGCATAAACCTCAAAGTCATTACTCTCTCTAATTACAGCTAATGTACTATCTCCTATTGAACCTGTAGCACCCAGTATAGTTACCTTTTTCTTTAGCATATTAATTTATTCACTCTGCTCTGTTGCTTCAGAAATTTCTACATCATCACTATCAACTTCATCATCTTTTTTGACTACTTTTAGACTTATAAGCCTTTCATTATTCCTAAGATTAATAAGTCTAACACCCTGAGCAGAACGCCCACATTCTCTAACTTGATCAGATGAAGTCCTAACCAGAGTTCCATTATCGGTAATCATGACTATATCTTCATCATTACCAACCAAAACAGCAACAACAACTTTACCATTCCTATCAGAGGTTGATATAGCTATTACACCTTGACTAGCTCTTTTAGTTCTACGATATTCTGATACTGCAGTACGTTTACCATAACCATTCTCAGTTGCTGCCAAGACAACTCCCTCATCAGGATTTGTTACGATCATAGAGACTATTTTTTGATCAGCATGTAAACGCATACCAGTTACACCAGCAGCCGAGCGCCCCATAGCTCTAACATCTGACTCACCAAAACGAATTGCCTTACCCGCATCTGAGAACATCATAATTTCCTTAGAACCATCTGTAAGAGCGACATATGACAGTTCATCACCGTCATTTAATCCAATCGCTATCTTACCTGTAGAACGAGGTCTCGCAAACTCTGATAAATCAACTTTTTTAACCCTACCAAGCTTAGTTGACATAAACACATACCAACCTTCTGTAAACTCAGAAATTGGCATTAAAGCAGTTATTCTTTCATTCTTATCAAGTGGTAAAATATTATTAATAGGTCGACCTTTAGAAATTCTACTTGCCACAGGGAAATCATATACTTTTGACCAGTACACTCGACCCAAACTAGAGAAACAAAGCATTGTGTCATGAGTCGAAGCAAGCATTAATTTAAAGATACTATCTTCTTCTTTAGTCTTAGTTGCAGACTTACCAACACCACCACGTTTTTGAGCATTATACATACTAAGTGGTTGAGTTTTAACATAACCATCCATTGACAAAGTGACAACCATTTCCTCTTCTGCTATGAGATCTTCTCTTGTAAGATCAAGTCTCGATTCTATAATCTCAGACTTCCTTGCATCACCGTAGTTATTTCTGATTTCAATAAGCTCCTCTTTCACAACACGAATCAGCTCGTTCACATCACTCAAGATACCTATTAGATACTTAATTCTTTCAATAAGTTCTTTAAACTCGTTAGTAATTTTATCCTGTTCTAGACCTGTTAATCTATGCAATCTTAAAGCAAGTATTGCCTCTGCCTGCTCTTCTGTAAGATTGTAAGAGCTATCAACTTGAATACCATAGTGAGATGCTAATGTTTCTTTACGATACATCTTAACATCAACACCCTCAAGCATACTCTTAACCATAGAACCATTCCATGATCTGGCAAGCATTGACTCTTTGGCATCGGCAGGACTTGGAGAAGCCTTAATAAGCTCAATCATTTCATCAATATTAGCCAACGAAAGCAATAAGCCTTCTAATATATGCGCACGTTCCTTTGATTTCCTTAACTCAAAAATTGTTCTTCTTGTAACAACTTCTTTTCTGTGTTTAATGAACTGCTCTAATATTTCCTTAAGATTAAGTAACTTAGGTCTATTGTCGCTTAGTGCCACCATATTTATACCAAAACTACACTGTAGCTGAGTTTGAGCATATAAAGTATTCAAAACAACTTCTGGAGACTCATCTCTCTTAAGGTCAATAACAACCCTAATACCATCTTTATCCGATTCATCTCTTAATTCAGATATACCTGTTACTTTCTTATCTTTTACAAGTTCCGCTATTTTTTCAACTAATTTGGCTTTGTTAACCTGATATGGTATTTCTGTAACCACAATCTGAGACTTGCCAGAAGCTTCATCTTCATGAATATCAGCTTTGGCACGCATAATAACGCGCCCACGACCAGTCTTATACGCCTCCAAGATACCATCAGTACCATTTATGTAAGATCCAGTAGGAAAATCTGGTGCAGGAATATATTGAATCAAATCCTCTATAGTTAATTTTGAGTCATCAATCAAAGCTACAGTACCATTAATAACCTCTGTCATATTGTGCGGAGGAATATTTGTCGCCATACCCACAGCAATACCTGATGACCCATTGACTAAAAGATTTGGAACTCTAGTCGGTAAAACATCAGGAACCAATTCTGTATTATCATAGTTTGGAGAAAAATCTACAGTTTCTTTGTCTATATCAATCAAAAGCTCATGCGTCAGCTTCTGCATTCTAATCTCAGTATAACGCATAGCTGCAGGAGAATCGCCATCTACAGAACCAAAGTTACCTTGCCCATCTACCAACGTATAACGTAGAGAAAATGGCTGAGCCATTCTAACGATAGTATCGTATACCGCAGTATCACCATGTGGATGATACTTACCTATCACATCACCGACAACCCTAGCAGACTTCTTATATGGTCTATTGTAATAATTAGACAACTCATTCATTGCAAAAAGCACTCGGCGGTGAACTGGCTTCAAACCATCTCTCACATCTGGCAAGGCACGACCAACGATCACACTCATTGCATAATCAAGATATGATTGTTTAAGTTCTTTCTCTATATTTATAGATGATGATTCTTTAGTAGGTATAGACATTACTTATCGCTTATTACAAAGATAAAACATATAGCGAATATTCTAACACATCCAATAGCAAAAAGCACTCTTTAGAGACCGCACTAAGCCTAAGCAAGAACCAAACACTTACGTAGCAATACTATCCAAACAACATCTATCAAATTTTGATAAGGACTATCAATATATGATAAATTAGCAACTCTAATTTTAATATATAATATGTCCACAAAATTCCAAACATGAAATATTACATTCTTTTGAGGAGATTACTAAATATGAAAAAAATTATCATAAGCTCAATATTAGCATCACTGGCACTACCAGTAGCATCACTAGCAAACACATCGCTCAAAGAAGGCGAAGTTGCTTATCACAACACATTCCCCTTCAGCAAATCAGCAACTTACGATATTTTTACTACAAATACTGAATACGCAAATACTGTAATAATGTCTAATACCATTGCTGGTGTTATGTACGGATATTTAATTAAACAAAAATATCCTGACATAAAATTCAACAAAGATTACTTATATGGCTCATTAATCGGGCAACTAATGCAAGAGTCAGACATGACGACCCAGATTAACAAAGATTTTAAACCAAATGATTCTGATCAGTTAATCCAGAACGAAACTTATGCCAATATTCTTTTATCAAAAGGACAAGGTGGTCCTTATCAAATCAACGACTATTCAAAAAGGTTACCGGGAGTAGGACAAGAAGGATCACTTGGTCTAGTAAACTACAACTCTATTGCAAAGGTTCTAGGCTACTCTATCGAAGATCAGGATAGCGGTAAGCAAACTGACAGCCAAGGACCTAAAGCTTTAGACAATATATATGCAGGACCAATGATTACGACATTCTATCATTTCAATGATATCAACAGGATGAATGTTAATGCTTCTAATGACTGGTTTGTGTATCACCAACAATGGAAAGACTGTTTAGCTAACTCTCAAAAAAGTGATGCTAGTGGCTTAAACTTCCCATTTGTTATGAATGTTGTATACAATGCTGGTTCATACAGTCCAGTACTTAAAACATACCTAGATATTTGTGCAAACGGGTCTACAGATTCAAAAGAATACAAAAATATGAACAACTGGATGTTAGACACAATCACTTATCAAACTAAAGTAGGTGCTGAAAAGCCTAATGATGGTGAAGCAACATACTATCGCTACCCTAGACAAGTATCTTTCTATATTAATCAGATATTTAATAACAACAATGCAAAGCTAGAAAAAACTGAACTTCAAGTCAACAATGAAGTAATATTCAAAATTGAAAGGCTTAAAGCAGTATTTGGAATGGTAATGCACAAACTATCCTATAGAAATAGCAATGATGAACTTCAATATATTAATATTTCAGATGCTAATACAGCTTTTGATCAAGCCATAAAGCAACTAAAAATAACAGAAACTGAACTAAGCTTCTCAAATACTCCTAAGACAAAAAATCAACAGAGACTAGTAATCTATAAAATCATCAACAAAGCCATTGCCAATTTAGCAAAAAATGACAACATAGATTTCACAGCAATATATGACAAGCAGCTCGGTCCTGGACCACAACCCGGCCCAACACCAAAGCCACAGTATAAGTATCCTGATGGTATTGGTGAATATGTAGCTGGTACAGTTGTTAGCGCAGGTGATAGCACATACCAGTGTAAAGTTGCAAACTGGTGTAACGATTCCACATATTCTCCAGTGGGTGATTACTCTGACTCAGCATGGCAAAATCTAAATCCTCAACCAACTCCTCCAGCTCCAGAAGGTGACTGGGATCCTAAGAAAACATATGTTGAAGGTGATTTTGCAAAAGTGAATGGAATAAATTACAAATCTAATTTTTGGAATAAAAATAAAAATCCAGAAGATAATAACTGTGAGTACGGTTGCCCTTGGACAAAACAGTAACTTTAAAACTCAAAATATCTCTTAAACATAAAACGCTTTAACACCCAAATAACTTTCATTACTAGCAACACACAGCACTAAAATGATATACTTTGGGAAAGCTTATTAGCAAATAAACTTAAATTTAAGGGAAATGACTTTTATGAAAAAGATACTAGTAGCATTAACAGCTATAATAACCCTAATATCATACGGATTTTGCGACGATGTAAAACAAAAATGTAAAATCGAATCATGCGAACTTAGCATAACTCATGCAGAAGTAAAAGAAACCAAAGGCAATAATACAGCTATAAAAATGCACATTAAGAATAGCGGTAATGAAACTGTTGATATTATCGCAGCATATTCGCCAGTGGACACCCAAACACAACTTCACCATTTTGTAACAGTCGGCAATAAACGTGTAATGAAGCAAATCAAGACAATTGAAATATATCCTCATAATAGTGTTGATCTGTCATATCAAGAGTTACATGTAATGCTAATAGGCCTTAAACAAAAAATCACAAAAGGTCAAAAAATACCTGTAATGCTAATCTTAGAAGATGGTAGCACACTTTCAACAACCGCAATAGTCGACTAATTTTCCCCTTATAATTTCCAGTCTACAGGATTGAGACCTTTTGAAGTCAAATATTGATTAGCTTTCACAAAATGATTACAACCTTCAAATCCTCTATATACAGATAGAGGCGATGGATGTGATGATTCAAGAATTAAGTGCTTAGTATCATCAATAAGATTTTTTTTCTTACGAGCATGTGAGCCCCACAGCATAAACACAACATTTGGCTTATTGTTAGATATCTTTTGAATTACAGCATCTGTAAAAATCTCCCAACCAATATCTTTATGTGAATTAGCCTTATGAGCTTCTACCGTAAGTGTCGTGTTTAGCAGAAATACTCCTTGCTTCGCCCAATTTATCAGACAACCATGCTCAGGAATCTTAAATTCTGTGATACTGCGCTCTAATTCTTTGTAAATATTACGTAGTGATGGTGGAACATCAATTCCTTTCTGCACAGAAAAAGCAAGTCCATGGGCTTGATTATAATTATGATAAGGATCCTGTCCCAAAATCACGACCTTTAAATCATCTAGCTCGGTATACTTAAAAGCACTAAATACATTTTCTTTTGTAGGAAAAATAATTTTACCAACAGATGTTTCACTAGCCAAAAACTCTAATATTTTCTTAAAATAAGGTTTCTGCTTTTCTTCTGCTAAGATATCTGACCAATTCACTTTTTATATTCTATAAATTCTATAACTTATAAAATTATAACAAAATGAAAATACAGTAAGATAAAAATATAAGATTAATATTTAATTAGAGAGGTTTATTTTTTCTTCTTTTGAGGAGGAAGATCTGTTGCAGTACCTTCAAACACTTCCGTAGCCATCATCAAGCTCTCAGACAGAGTTGGATGTGGATGTACTGTAAGAGCTATATCTTCAGCATCACAGCCCATTTCAATAGCAAGAGCAGCTTCAGAAATAAGCTCACCAGCATTAGTACCAACGATAGAAGCACCGATAATCTTATGATTCTCATCAAATAGAACCTTAGTCATACCCTCTGATCTATCGATACTTAGAGATCTACCACTAGCAGCCCAAGGGAATACACCTTTCTCATACTTGATACCTTTTGCTTTTGCAGAAGTCTCTGTCTCACCAACCCAAGCAACTTCAGGGTCAGTATAAGCAACTGAAGGAATTACTAACGGATCAAAACTATGGTTCAGACCAGAAATAACTTCTGCAGCTGTTCTCCCTTCCGGCACTGCTTTATGAGCAAGCATAGGCTGACCAACAATGTCTCCGATTGCGTAGATATGTGGTACATTTGTACGAAGCTGTTTATCCACTGCAATGAAGCCTCTTTCATCAACATTTACACCAGCTTTCTCAGCATCGATAAGCTTACCGTTAGGCTTACGACCTATAGCCATAAGAACCCTATCATAACGCTCATCTTTTGCTGGATGATCACCTTCCATAGTTACATAGATACCATCTTTTTTAGCTTCCATAGCTGTAACACCTGTTTTCAAGCGAACATCATACTGACTATTCACTTTTTGGTATGCTTTAACCAAGTCCTTATCCACACCATTCATAAGTTGATCAGCAAATTCCACTACAGTGATCTTTGTACCAAGTTCAGAGTAAACTTGCGCCATCTCAAGACCGATGATACCACCACCTACTACTAGCATAGTCTCTGGAATTTCCTTCATCTCTAGAGCACCAGTAGAGTCAATGATTCTGTCATCTTTAGGCACAAATGGTAAATTAATTACACTTGACCCTGCTGCAATAATACAATTATCAAAGGCAATCTTAGTAACCTTACCATCCGCAGCTTCTACAGCCAGCTCTTTATCAGAAGTAAATTTACCATAACCCTGTACGATTTTTACTTTACGCATCTGAGCCATGCCTTTTAGACCACCAGTAAGCTTACCGATCACACCATCTTTATATTTCAATAGATTTTCTCTATTAATATTAAGACCACCCATCTCGATTATACCTAGAGACTCTAAGTGGCGAGCTTCATTGATAACTTTAGCAATATGCAACATAGCTTTTGAAGGGATACACCCAACATTTAGACACACACCTCCAATCTCAGCGTATCTCTCAACCAAAACCACTTCTAGACCTAAATCTGCAGCCCTAAATGCCGCACTATACCCACCAGGACCACTACCTAGCACTACTAATTGTGTTTTAATATCACTCATTTTAAAACTCCGTATTTACATTATGATTTCACGTAAATCAGATAAAATCTGACTATATCTTGTCAAGAACTTAGCAGCTAGTGCACCATCAATAACCCTATGATCTGCTGACATAGATAGTGGCAACATAGTTCTAGGTTCAAATTCTTTACCATTCCAAATTGGCTTAACAGCTGTCTTAGATACACCCATAATAGCAACTTCAGGCATATTTATAATTGGTGTAAATGCTGTAGTACCTAACACGCCGATACTTGAAATAGTAAATGTAGCACCAGACATATCTTTAGATCCCAATTTACCATCACGAGCCTTACCAGCTAGCTCCATAATATCTTTTGATATTTCTATAATACCTTTCTTATCAGCATCCTTGATAACTGGAACCATAAGACCTGCTGGAGTATCTGCAGCAAAACCAATATTGTAGTATTTCTTCAATATTAAATTCTCACCATCATTTGATAATGAGCTGTTCATTCTTGGGAACTCTTGTAGAGCTACAGCAGCAGCTTTTACCAAGAATGATAATGGAGTAATCTTAACACCCATTTTCTCAGCAAAACCTTTTTTAGCTTTTCTAAACTCTTCAAGATCTGTAACATCCGCATCATCGTAGAAAGTTACATGAGGGATTTTTACCCAGTTTCTATGCAAGTTTTTCGCACTGATTTTATTGATGCGAGTTAGAGGCTGAGTTTCAATCTCACCAAATTTAGAGAAATCAACAACTGGATCATCTAAAAGATCCAAACCACTTCCACTTGCAGCAACTTTACCAGTCTGGACCTGTGTTACAGCATGCTTGATATAATTATAACAGTCTTCTTTCGTTACACGACCCTTACGACCAGTTGCTTTGACCTTACTTAAATCAACATTCAAGATTCTGGCTAGTTTTCTAACCGCTGGTGAAGCGTGAGCATTAGAGTTATCTACCGCATACTCATTTACGCCACTTTGCGCTACTGGTGCAGGAGCTGGTTTTGCCGATTCTTGCTTAGGCGCTTCAGATTTAGCCGCTTGACTAGGAGCTGCAGCAGGAGCTGAACCTTGTGTTTTGACTCTAAGAATTAGAGTACCTTGAGCAACCTTATCACCTACTTTTGTGATAACTTCTGTAACTTCTCCAGCCACAGGAGATGGAACTTCCATACTAGCTTTGTCTGTCTCTAAAGTGATTAAAGAGTCTTCCTCTTCCACCTTATCACCAACAGCTACAGCCACTTCAATCACATCAACACTATCATAATCACCGATATCTGGAACTTCAACATCTACAATCTGTCCTGATGCTGACGCAGGCGCTTCTTGTGGAGCCTGTTCTTGAGCAGGTTCTGAATTAGATGCATTAGCAACCTTAAGTATTAGATCACCCTCACCGACTTTATCGCCAACTTTAACTACTATTTCAGTAATCTTACCAGCAGCAGATGATGGTACTTCCATACTAGCTTTATCTGTTTCTAAAGTAATTAAAGAGTCTTCTTCAGCAATCTCATCACCAACTTTAACAGCTATCTCAATAATTTCAGCAGCATCATAGTCACCAATATCTGGGACTTTGACATCTACAGTTTGTGAAGATTGTTGGCTTACAGGCGCTGCAGGTGCAGCTGCTTCTTGCTTAGGCTTTTCTGCTGACGCTTGACCTTCAACTTCGACTTCCATAATTGCCGAACCCTCAGCCACCTTATCACCAACCTTGACAGTTAGTTTAACAATTTTTCCAGCTACTGGAGACGGAACTTCCATACTAGCCTTATCAGTCTCTAATGTAATCAAAGAATCTTCTTCGGCGATAACATCACCCTCTGCGACATTAACTTCGATCACATCAACACTATCATAATCCCCAATATCAGGAACTTTAACTATCTCTATAGACATTAATATCTCCTCAATTAGCTATATAATGGAGCTACACGCTCTGGGTCTATATTGTATTTTTTAATTGCTTCTTTAACTTCGCTAGCTTTAACTTTACCATCAAGTGATAAAGCATATAAAGATGCAACAACCACGTGATATCTATCAACCTCAAAGAAGCTCCTTAGAGCTTCGCGAGTATCAGATCTACCAAAACCATCAGTACCTAAGTTAACATAAGTCTGTGGTATAAATTCTCTTAGCTGATCTGTGTATAGCTTGATATAATCAGTAGAAGCGATCACAGGACCTTGCTCATTCTTCAAGCATTTCTCAATATAACTTTCTTTTCTCTCAGCATCTGGATGAAGCATATTTTCTCTTGCTACTTTTTTAGCTTCTCTATGAAGTTCATTAGCAGAAGTCATACTCCATACATTTGAAGTAATACCATACTCATCTTTCAGCATCTTAGCAGCTGCTTCAACTTCTCTCAATATAGAGCCTGAGCCTAGCAACTGTACATGCTTATCAGCTGGCTTAGTATCTTCAAGCTTATATAAGCCCTTAATAATACCTTCTTCACAACCTTCTGGCATAGCTCTGTGAGAATAATTCTCATTCATCACAGTGATATAGTAGTAAACATGCTCACCTCTAACATACATTCTATTCATCCCTTCGCCAAGAATCACAGCTAACTCATAAGCATAAGTAGGGTCATAAGAGATACAGTTAGGAATAAGACCTGCTTGGATATGGCTATGACCATCTTCGTGTTGCAGACCTTCACCATTTAGAGTTGTACGACCAGATGTACCACCAATCACAAAACCTTTTGCCATAGAGTCACCAGCTGCCCATGCCAAATCTCCAAATCTTTGGAAACCAAACATAGAATAATAAATCATGAAAGGAATCATAGGAACTTTGTGTACACTGTATGAGGTAGCAGCAGCTATCCATGAACAGAACCCACCTTGCTCATTAATACCTTCCTGAAGTATTTGGCCATCTACAGCCTCTTTGTAGAACATCACTTGTTTTTTGTCTTCTGGTACATATTGTTGACCCTTAGGGTTATAAATACCTAATTGTCTAAATAGGCCTTCCATACCAAAAGTACGAGACTCATCAACAGTAATCGGTACAATATGCTTACCTAATTTTTTATCTTTTGCTAAGTGAGATAATATTCTCACAAATGCAGTAGTAGTAGAGAACTCTCTATCACCGCTATCATCTAATAAGTTTTTAGCAAAATCTTGAAGGCTCGGAATTTCTAAAGCTTCATTATTTTCCAATCTCTTAGGAATATAACCACCTAGATCCTTTCTCTTAGAGTGAAGATACTTCATCTCCGGAGAATCTTCAGGCAATGATACAAGCTTGTAATTTTCAACATCATCTTTTGTTGCAGGAACGTCAAATCTATTCTTGATATGCTCAAGAGCATCTGTATCAAGTTTTTTAACATTATGAGCAATATTCTTAGACTCACCCCACTCTCCTAAGCCATAACCTTTAACAGTCATAGGTAAGATAAGCGTTGGTTTACCATTTGATTGCTCAACAGCTTTTTTATATGCCGCATATATCTTGACAGGATCATGTCCGCCTCGACGCAATGCCTGGATATCATCGTCTGTCATATCCTTAGCCAAGGCTTCAAGATCTTCGTCACCACTAAATACTACTCGACGACACTCAGCACCACCATGAGCTTTGATTGTATGGAATTGACCATCATTTAGTTCACTCAACCTTTGAGCAAGCTTTTTGCCACCTTTTTGATCTTGTAGCAACCTATCCCAATCACTACTCCACAATACTTTGATAACATTCCAGCCAGCGCCAGCAAATACATCTGCCAACTCTTCAACAATATTACCATTACCGTTCACAAGACCATCTAATCTTTGTAAGTTACAGTTAACTACAAAAATTAAGTTATCTAAACCTTCGCGCCCTGCTCTAGTGATAGAACCAATTGACTCCGGCTCATCCATCTCACCATCGCCACAGAATGCCCAAACACGACGATCAGAAGTTTCAGCCAAACCTCTAGCCTCAAGATACTTCATAAATCTAGCCTGATAAATAGCTTGCAGTGGACCCAGACCCATTGATACTGTCGGGAACTGCCAATACGTAGGCTGTAAATATGGGTGCGGATAAGAAGAAACAGCATTCTCTTTATCAAAAGCTTGTCTTCTAAAATTCTCTAGCTGCTGTTTAGTAATTCTACCTTCCAGATACGAACGAGCATATACGATTGGAGAAAGATGTCCTTGGTAGAAAATCAAATCACCAGCATGATTCTCATTTGGAGCTTTCCAAAAATGATTGAAACCAACTTCATATAAAGTCATAGCACCAGCACCAGTACCAATATGACCTCCAATAGAACCCTCTCTCTTGTTAGCGGATGCAACTATTACAGCAGAGTTCCATCTATTGATAGCTTCGATTCTTTGCTCAATTTCCATATCACCAGGATAACTTGGTTGCTCAGAAACATCTATAGAGTTTATATATCTCTTAACTTTTGCTGTTGAGTAAGCACTCTCTATACCAAGTTCAGCACCCTTACTAAGTAATTGTTCAAATAAAAACTTAGCTCTATCAGCACCCTCTCTTTTAATGACATCTTCAAAAGCCTCAAGCCACTCTTGGGTTTCTAAAACATCAATATCTTTAGTGAAATCCGACATCCTTTATCCTCCGAATTAATCGAATATTAACGAAAATAAAACTTAACCACTCGATTATAAGTTAATCTATAAATAACATCAACCATATAACAGAACAGTTGGGTGTTTAATAGCTGCCCCTTACAGATACAGAACTCCAAAAACTCGTAGTCAACCTTTTAACTTATCTAATATTTACTTCAAACCTTTCGATTTTAAAGCAGAAAATCGATATTATCCTCATTATCAAACGAATCTAATACATAATCAAAATTGACAGAAAAGCCAATCACCTTAAATACTTCTGCAAGCTTGTCATTGAGTAGAAGTTCTTTAATATCATTAGCATATCTTAATTGATCTTTGGAATTAAGGTTCTTAAAGACATCTTCAAAAACATCAACAACACTAGCTCTTTTTAAAAAGTTTGCTTGTGTCATATAACCATCAAGTTGAAAACCGCTCTCCACAGCTGCCTCAGCAACAGCTGTAAAGTCAACATGCGCAGTAATATCTTGTTGTCCTATATTTATAAATGGATCAAAATTAACTTTATGCTGATAGTAACAAGCCAAAGTCCCCATACTTCTTTCTTTTGAATAGTATAAATCTCTGTGATAGCCATAATCACATAAGAACACCATCCCTATATCTAAAGTAGCGCACAAAGATTTGACCCATGGACGTATCCAAGTATTAATTTCACTCACATAACCATCCTCAAAAATCACTCCATCACTTTCAATCTTATTTAGTTCATAGTTAAACCGAGCATCATTTTTGGGTACATCAACAAGTTCAAATTTACCATTAACAAAATCCACACCTTGCTGTATTAATTGACTATCGTGGACTCTAAAAATATCCACTGGCATTGCATCTAAAACCTCATTGGCAAAAATTACAGCTTTAAGCTTATATTGAGGAAGCTCTGCAAGCCACTCAAATCTGTCATATAGTTCTGGAATATTTTTCTTTATGCTCTCTTGTTGCACGGACTTCAAGTCATTACTTAACTCGATTATTATATATTTTTGAGGCATAACTCCTAAATCACTAAGCTCTCGCATACAGTCAGTAGCAAATTTACCATTACCAGCACCAAACTCTATAATATTGGAATCGCTACCCAATTCAGACAGAACTAATGCAAATTGTCTTGCCAGTGTACGCGCAAATAAAGATGTTTGAGATGTTGCAGTGATAAAATCTCCAGATGAAGATATTTTTTCTTTCGAACCCGAATAATAACCAAGCTCAGGATAATATAAAGCCAGCTGCATAAAATCTCTAAATAAAAATGGATTGCTGCTAGACTTTATTTTTTTTAGAATTATATTTTCAATAGACACAAAATCATAATTATTTTCAGTAAAAATATAGTTATTTTAAGTTTAAAATAGATTTTAATCAAAAAAATGTATGACTTTCTTAGAAAAAAATATTAAAATCTGTGCTCAAATAATTTTTTTATAATGAAGGCGTAGATGAGCGTGATACAAACTTATCCAATTGGTATAACTGGTGGTATAGCTAGTGGCAAATCAACAGCAACAAAAATTTTAAAAGAAAAAATGAATTTAAATGTTGTATGTGCAGACACAATAAGCAGAGAAATTACCAAAAAACCTTCTGTAATTAAAAAAATAGCCGAAAAATTTGGCAATGATATTGTAATGAATAAGCAAATAAACAGAGCTATGCTCAGAGCAATTATTACAGAATCCAAAGAAGCTAAAAAATGGCTAGAAGATTATCTTCACCCTGTTATTAACAGAGAAATCAAGAAACAAGTAAAAGAATCCGATACTGTTATGACTATTGTCGACATCCCTCTACTTGGTCCATATAACTTTCGTCACTACGATTACTTGAAAAATGTAATTGTAATTAAGGCCGATCTTGAAACCAGAATCAGAAGACTAATGGAACGTGATGGCAAAAGCAGACAACAAGCGGTTGCTTTCATTAATCTACAGATATCTGATAATGAAAGAGAAAAAATTGCTAACTTCGTAATAGACAATACTAGCCTGAGCGATCAAGAGTTAGAAGATAAATTAATTGAGACAATTAATAACATCACAAACTTGACTAACTAATATTTTTTGCATATAATATGCTTCAACTTTTGCACCCATAGCTCAACTGGATAGAGTACTCGGCTACGAACCGAGCGGTTAGGGGTTCGAATCCCTTTGGGTGTGCCATAGTTTCAAGCGGGAATAGCTCAGTGGTAGAGCACAACCTTGCCAAGGTTGGGGTCGCGAGTTCGAGCCTCGTTTCCCGCTCCATTTTTTCTCTACACGCTTTCAACTTGTTATATTTTTTTTATAGAAGCTTTATCTAATTCTTTCCAATATTGACTATGTATTAATGTTTATTTTTTTAAATACTATGAAACAAAGGTATCAAGCTCTAGCAAACATGCATAACAGCTATGCATTATTGTCTATATAAAAATAGATATCCTCGTAATTATAATTGTGATGTATAAAGCTTTTTTTAATATACATAACAAAAGGGAAAGATCACAATGATAAAAAAAACATTTATAACAAGCTTACTTATAGCATCATCAGCTATAGCTTTCGCTAGTACTTCTACTCCTGCAGCTGCTAGTTCCGCAAACTCTAATGATAGAGTAATGGCTGGGTATTTAGATATTACCGCTATGGGATCTGCTGATAGTGTAGATTTATCTCAAGTTGCTAAAGATGGTTACAACGAGGCTGTTATAGCATTTGCAACAATAGATGCAAATAATAATATATCGTTTAAAAGTGACTATGAAGCTCTTGCAGCTAAAAAAATCCAAGAAGCAAAAGATGCCGGATTAAAAGTTGTAGTATCAGTTGGTGGACAAAGTAATGTTAATACTTATAACCCCAATGGTTCTGATGCTAAAGGACTTGCTCAAAATATAGTTAACTTCCTAAATAAATATGGATTAGATGGTATCGATTTTGATATTGAAATACCAGAAACAGCAACAAACAATGGTACATACCTAAAAGATGTAATTACAAATATAAAAGATATCGATAGTTCAAAGTTAGTAGTAATAGCTCCTCAGATTAATAATGATAAACTAGTCTCAACCGGTAATGATGAATTTTATGCTCCATTATTTAATGCCACCAATAAAGTCTTAAACTTAATTGATTATATATATGTACAGAACTACAACACTGCACCTGAGCAAAATCCTGATTTTATTCAAGATGCATACACACTTACTAAAGATTATATTGGAGCGAAAACAGCTAAAATAGTTATAGGCTATCCTACAGCTGCTCAGGGTGGCGGAGCTGCTACAGTATACTTCCCTCATTTTGATGGTGGTAAAACTCCTCCAGAGTCTTCGGCCTTACAAACTTATGATGCTATGAAGTCAGTATATGATAATCTAGGAAACATTCCTAAAGATACTAAATTCGCTGGTTTTATGGGTTGGTCTTTAAATGTTGATTATGACCCAGAAGCATACAACATAGGTTCGATCAAATATCCGGCTCACGGCATAGGAGACTTTGGTTACTACATGTCTCCTTGTGCTTTAGATAGTAACAAATGTGATAAGATTCCTAATGAAAGAGAACTTCCTAAAGAAGCAACTGTTTTAGTACATAATAACAGCCCAGCGACAGGTTTTGATGGCATAACCTTCTCAGGTCCTGAAGGTACCGTATATACACAAGGCTATATAGCTCCAACTACTGATAAGAGACCGGGTACTGCTTCTGCTAAAGCTCCTATTGGAACAAGTATAACTGTATCACCAAAAATAACATGGTATGAAGAGTCAGGTAAAGCTCCTGTAACTTGCCCTACAAAAATGGATACGACTAAATATACTCGTGCTGAAATATATGTAGCTGAGCAAAATGGAACTTATATTGCTAACTGTGAGTATGGTAACTAAAAAATTTATTCTTAAATCTGTTTCTATTATATTTCATCAGTTTTAATGCCTTTAGTTTAGTTAACTTTATTTTATAGCGATAGAGTAAATAAACTTCTTATATGATAAAATTAACAGATTATTATACCAAGTAATTAAATATCTATAATGTCTAAAAAAATAGTTCTTACAGGCATAACTCCTTCTGGCACACCACATCTAGGAAATTATATAGGCGCCATTAAGCCTGCAATAGAAATGTCTCAAAGTGATGAATACAATTGTATGTATTTCATAGCTGATCAACACTCATTAATAAAGCTTTGGGATAAAAAACTACGCCAACAATATATATATGAAATAGCTTCTTCATGGTTAGCTCTAGGACTTGATCCTACAAAAGCTTCTTTTTATCGTCAATCAGACATACCCGAAATAATGGAGCTAACATGGATTATCAGTACAACTACTGCTAAAGGCTTATTGAATCGTGCTCATGCATACAAAGCATTGGTAGACCAAAATATTCAAGAAGAAAATGCTGATCCTGATAAAGGCATAACTATGGGGCTGTTTAACTACCCTGTACTTATGGCTGCAGATATTATGATGTTTGATGCAGATTTAGTTCCAGTAGGAAAAGATCAAATCCAACATATAGAAATAGCCCGTGATATTGCAAATAGATTTAACCATATATACAAAAAACAAATATTAAAAGCACCTCAAGCTCTAACGAATGAAGACAGTCAAACAATACTTGGTTTAGATGGTCGCAAAATGTCAAAGAGTTATGATAATACCATACCTATATTCTCCACAGAGAAAAAGCTTAGAAAACAGGTTATGAAAATCATCACAAACTCCCAAACACCTGAAGAAAGAAAGGATCCAAAAAACTGTACTGTCTTTGCAATATATAAAAGTATCGCTAACACAGCTGAAGTCTCTTCTCTAGAAGAAAAATATTTAGCTGGTGGGTTAGGTTGGGGAGATGCCAAACAAATACTCTTTGAAAAAATAAATGAATATTTGACAGACGCTAGAGAGAAATATGATTACTATATCAATAACTCAAAAGTTGTAGATGATATTCTCAATCAAGGAGCAGAGAAAATGCGTCCTTTAGCTATGAGTAAACTTAGAGAAATTAAAGATTTAATAGGAATGTAAAAATGCAAAGGTTAGATAATGTAATTATAGCTAACTATAGCATCCATTCTTTGGCTCTTATATGTTGGGCAAAGAAAAATTTACACAACAACTTTTGTGTACTATCCGTAGATACTGGTTTTGCTGCTGAGAATTGGGATAAATATTTAGAGAATGTATTCACATGGCTCAAAAATGAAGCTATAGAATTTTATCACCTAAAATCAGAAAATACTTTTCAAGAACTAGTCGAAGCACGTAAACAGTTTCCTTCACAACAGTTCAGTTGGTGTGCCGGCTTCCTAAAAGGTATCACATTGTTAAACAAAATTGATAAAATTGATCCTGATGCTGAAGCTACTATACTTCTGAGTCACCGAAAAGACTTATCAAAGGTTTCACAGCTTTTGAGAAACCTAGAAGAAGAGGAAAAATATGACTATAGATCACTAGAATACCCTTTATTGGATCTAAATCATGATGATATTTTAGAATTAACTAAAAACCTGCCTTTTAAAGCGTTTTATCATAGTCTTGAGTGCCAACCTTGTATACACTTAACACAGCAAGAGTTTGAAAAAATGACAAAAGCTGATGTAAAAAAAGTTTCAGCACTAGAAAATGAAACAAACAGCTTTATGTTTAATAATGTACCTTTCGACAAATTAGATGGCCATGCTTTTATTCATGGCAATATTTTGGAAGAATTATCAAAGGCCTGTAGCTGGGAATATAGCTGTGGACTGTAGGGGAATAATATGAGTGAGTTTTTTTTATTTAGTTTACTTACTGTTGTAGCTGCATTGATGAGTTACATCAATACAAAATTTCTGAAACTACCAAAAGCAATTGGACTAACAATACTATCAATAACATTTTCGGCACTATGTGCATCCTTTCTTAGTCCATCGAACTTTTTAGTAGTTGCCCTGTCTAGTTTTGACTTCAAAAAAACAGTCTTAGATGGAATGCTGTCTTTCCTGTTGTTCGCAAATGCTTTGCATTTCAATATGATTGATCTAAAAAAAGAGCTGAAAGCTATATTTGGACTTGCCAGTATTGGTTTAATTTTGTCTGCTCTAACAACAGCCATTCTAATCTATGGATTCTGCTTGTTAGTTGGATTTGATATAAGCTTTGGATACTGTTTGGTGTTTGGCGCACTTATTTCACCTACGGATCCAATAGCAGTCATTAGTACCCTCGCCGGCAATAAGTCAATTCCTAAACATCTCAAAACGCGTGTGGTAGGTGAATCATTATTTAATGATGCTACTGGTATTGTATTATTTGTAATACTTTCAAACATTGTATTTTTTGGTAGTGGAGGAGACTTCGGTCAAGGAATAACTAGCCCCGGTGTTAACTATATTTGGGTTATTACCAAACAGATTGGTATTGAAGCAGGTGGAGGAATACTGCTTGGTTATATATTTGCAAAAGTAGCTTTAATCTTCCTAAAAACAAATGATGACTCAGAAACTTCCATATTTGTAACACTAGCAATAGCTAGTATGGGCTATGTAATAGCTCATAGCCTACATGTATCAGGACCAATTGCCATGGTTGTTGCTGGCCTAGTTATAGGTAACAGCCTTTCTGATCGCAAGAAAACTCACCCAAACCAGGTAGAAAAAATTGATAAGTTTTGGATGATTATTGACAATATGCTGAACTCATTTCTATTCATACTGATAGGTCTTGAACTGACTAGTATACCTTTTGATCATGGTGCTTTCTGGGTGGGTGCTGCAGGTATATTTATAGTTACATTTGCTAGGCTAATCAGCATTTCAATCCCTATAACCGTTATAGATAAAAAACTCTCCAGAGCATCTGCTAGGGATAATATACTTGTTGCATGGTCTGGAGTCCGGGGTGGAATATCCCTAGCTCTAGCATTATCACTACCTGATGAGGGCCATGTTATAGTCAGTATGACTTATACTGTCGTGATATTATCAATATTAGCTCAGGGCTCAACGTTGAAGATAGTTTTAAATATGATTTATCCTCACAATCCAACTAAGCAAGCAGCAAATACATCTCTGGAACAATTAAAATAATTTTTTAATATCTAAACTTTAGAGTTTCATGGTATTTAGTAGCTACTCCGCAAACGTCTATTATTAGCTCCATTTTCAGCATACATACTTTGGCCCATATTTGATGCCATTAAACTATGATATTGATAATCTCTGCCGTAAAAATCAAAATAATTATCTGTAAACTCTTCAGGAAAAGCAGACTGCAGTGTATCTTGATAAGGTTGTGAATAGCTTGCATAACCCTGCTGTTGCTGGCTATTACGCCACACAATTTGCTTTGGAATGTCGTCTGCATTTACCACAGTAACATTGTCATTAGCTAAGTCTAATTTAGTTGCTCCTTTTGATGGAGTATTGGTAAACTCAGGCACCCCATTTTTATGCAACTCATAAACAGCAGAGTATCCATCTAAACTTACTAATGCTAAAACAAATAATATAAACAATCTCATATTAACTCTTTATAAAGTTATTATTCTTCTTTAATATTGCCAAAGCTTGTTCATAATCACAATCATTTAATATCATTGCAATCGCGACTTTTACAGACTTATTAGCTTTCATATAAAAATCTTGGGCTGTCACATAATCAACTCCTGTTGCCTCACAGATAATATTCTTAGAGCGCTCAACTAATTTTTCATTAGTTGGTTTAACATCAACCATCAAATTTTGATACACCTTGCCAACCGATACCATAGATAACGTTGATATTATGTTTAAAATAAGTTTTTGTGTTGTTCCCGCCTTAAGCCTAGTTGATCCAGTCAAAACTTCAGGACCAGGTACTGCCTCGACATTATAATCAGCATAACTAGATATCTTAGCTTGCTTAGTACAGCTAATCGCAATAGTAGTAGCATCGATAGAATTTGCATATTCAAGAGCCCCTATAACATAAGGTGTTCTTCCACTAGCTGCGATACCTACTACAACATCTTTATCTGTCAAATCTATTTTTAGTAAATCTGCTTTACCAAAATCAGGATTATCCTCTGCACCCTCTTGAGCTTGAATAAAAGCTTTTTCGCCACCTGCGATTAATCCAATAATAGTGTTATAATCAACACTAAATGTTGGTGGACACTCAACAGCGTCGAGTATTCCTAATCGACCACTTGTTCCGGCACCTATATATATTATCCTACCACCTTTTTTCAAAGCTTGTGATGTAACCTCGACTATCTTAGCAATGTTTAAACTTTGTTCTTTTAATGCTTCAATCACACCATACTCTTCATCTATCATTAAATTCACAGATTCCTGGACTGACATCGAATCAAGATTAAAGCTCCTTGGATTCCTTTTTTCTGTATTTATATTTTCTAGCATGCTCATATTTTAACTTCCTTAACAATTCCTAATGGATAAAGATATTTACTCTCCAAATAAACTGGAGCGGCAGGTTCTACCTCATCTTCAGCTTTCTTACCTCTGTTTGCTTGCTCTTTTTTTCTTTCAGAAATAGATTTTGACCTACTCCTAGATTTATTTGACTTATCATCAACTTCTGACTTATCTTCAGGTTGTGCTTCATCACCTATTTCATCTTTCATTTCTTGTGCTTTAAAGTCTAAAGCCTCTGATTGAATATATATTTTGTTAACAGTATTTTTGACAGCATCAAAATCAGCAAGAATCTGAGGAGATTGAGGCCCTAAATCAACCTCTTGAAGTACATCAAAATCATAATTAAGTTGCATAACTTTATCTGGTGTAAATACAAACAAATAACCAAACTTAGGTACAACTAGCTGAATACCATTATCATCTTGATCTTCCGTATTCTTACTTTTGTCTCCACCAAGCCTTTTAGGTTTATTCTTTTTTTTCTTAGGAAGCCCTACTACAACATTTAGATTATCATTATCTTCAAAATTAAACTCTTTTTCCAAACCATTAGAACCAAAATCTAAACTAACAAAACTACCAAAACCTTTTTGATATTCATATCTATGAAGTTTATTTGGTTCATACGTTATGATATACATCGACTCATCAGATTTAGAAACTATAACAGGTTTACCAAAGCTTTCACCATCTATATATGTATCTAGACTTTTACCAACCCTATGATCTCCATTAAAATTAAAATCACTTATCCCCATAAGAGTTTTACTTTGGTTATTAGGATGAAATATTAAAACCATATTAGCTTCTAAATTATTTGACATATCAGGCACTAGAAGCTTTATATTATCCTCATCCAAATCGCCTTTAAAGTTAATTTTCTCTGCTAACTTAAGTATATAACTCTTATTTGTTGTAGAATATTCTGAATAATAAACTTCTAAGACCTGTCTATTACCTTTTTTCTGACTATCTTTTCTTACCAACATTATTTCTGGAGCACCATCATTATTGTCAAAATACCAAACTACCCCAAGTATATTATCTTTTACAAATTGTGCTCCTGATGAGGATCGACCCTTTCCATTACCAACCAAAACTGCTTGCCAATTTCCAATTTCTTCACCTATTGCTTTATTGTCTTTCTCAAGCCCTTTCACATCGTCACTAAGCAATTTTTCTAATTCTATATTTGATGTAAACAATTTATCAGTATCATATAACAACAAATATAAAGTCCATTTCCCTTTTTCAAGGTTCCAACCTATCCTAACTTTATAATCAGTCCCCATACTATCTGGAATTGGCACTCCTATTTTTGCCTTATCTGTAAAGATATTCAATTGCTTATTTTGCTTTTCTACAAATCCAATAAACCCTTTTGGTGAATTTTCAATACTACCATCACTCTTTAGACGATAGCTTCTTGCTTGATAATTAGTCACTGAATCTGGATTTATCATTGGAACATTTATTGGGGTATAATCACCATCAAAGTTTTGATACGTATTAGCTGCAAGCGCGTTATAAATAATTCTCTCTGTTAAATCTACTTTTGTTCCTTGATTAAAAGCTTTGTATATAACATCATAACTTTTGTATTCCTGTGACTGAAATAATTCAGCATTTGTCATAGCTGGATAGAATGATGATATATCATCGTCATCGACAGTTATTTCAAATTTACTCTTACCAATTTCAAACTCACTAGATTTTGTAAAATTAATATCATCCTTTGCTTTAGAAAGGTACGTCTCTCCTAAAACTTTATCACTACTATTTCTGATAATACTCTTGGTAGTTAACATCCCCATCTTGAATGTGTATAAAAGACCTCCAAGCATTATCATAATCACAAATGAAAGTATTAAGGCCATTAACAATGCTGAACCATTCATATTTGGGCTTAATCTATTTCTCATATACCCACCTAATCTTGGCCTAATAAATAAATTTTACTTGTTTCTTGACCGGCCACTTTAAAAGAGATTTTAAGTGCAGCAGTCGAGTCACTTTTTATATTCACAAGCTCTTTTTTCAATGACTTCCAGTCTATTTTAGCATTTCCTTGTTGAATATCTGAATTTAAAACATACTCAATCTTTAAATCAGTCACATCACTTATTAATTCATATATTTGTGAATCGTCTGCATTTTGCTTCACATATTCATACAGTGAGTATATTTCATTACCATCTTTGTCTTTTTTATTAGTAGATGCGACAAAGAATACCTCTAATATATACTTACCAACGTAATCACCAATTTTAAATTTACTTTCTACACGCTTAGTTGTAGAAACAAAATCATACGTAACAGCCCCAACTTTAACAAGATCACATTCATATGAGTTACATAATACCAAGTAATCATTCATAGAAAGGTCTTTTTCAGGCAATGTATCCTTTTGAAACTCATTTACTTTAAAAATATTATTTGATGAATTTGACTTTAAAGTGGAATCTAAGCTACTTCTTTGAATCATTAAAAAATCACTCTCAGGCTGTACACAGTGAATGTCCTCGTCAATATTCATATCTCTGAGAGCTTCATCATTTAGCATTCGTTCCTTACATAGCTCAACAGGCATACTTAATCCTTTAGGAAGGCTTTCAAAATTTTGCGCAGGTGACTTACCAATTGTAACTATACCCATTTTCCCAAAGATATCTCCAAAGTTATCCCCTGAGTTATCCACAAGCTGTTGATATATGTCTCCATATTTAGTTGTAAAGCCTGCTTGTCCGATTGCATTATAGAAAATTTGCTTAATCAATAGTTGATCAGAGTTTATTCTATGTTTATCACTGAGCCTTATATATTGCTTTTTCATATCAATATATATTCCAACAGCCATACCCATCACTATAGCAGCTATAACCATTGCAACCATTAGCTCTGGCAAACTAAAACCTGCACACTTTCTAACTCTCTTCAACACCATCAGCCTTTATATCTCGCTCAATAATTTTGACCCTATCAGCCACTCCCATCTGATCATCTATTGCCGCAATATTTACTACCTTGTATACAATATCGACACTATTAGCAGCGTCTTTTTTTGCTTTCTTATCAGCTTTTGCTGCTATTTTTTTGATATCAGATACACTTAGTGATTTAAATCTATTCACAGGCTGTTTTTTTTCTTCCGGCCTTATATCATTTTCTTTCTCTAAAACAACAGTTTTTATAAACTCTATGCCATCATCTGTCTTAGAATCATCAAATACTCCTGTAAGACGATATATACTAACTCTTTCATCAAGAAGAGTTGCTATCTCATCTTTCCTATTTTCAAGAGTTATATTCACAAGAATACTGTTTAATAAGATAAATCCTGATGATAAAACAAATAATAAAATCAGAGCAGCAATCATTGATTCTACAATACCAAATCCTGCCTGCGATCTTATATTTTTCAGAAGCATTGAAATAAATTAGATTAAAATTGAGAAAATTAAGCTTCTTTGAATCTTCCAAAAGACATTAATTTATCATATCTTTTAGAATTTCTTTCTTCTACAGTCATTTCTGACAATACTTTCAACTCTGCAGCAACTGCTTTTCTGATATTAGCAGCTGTTGTATCATAGTCTCTATGCGCTCCACCTAATGGCTCTGGAATAACTGCATCAACTATTTCTAACTCTTTAAGACGACCTGAAGTTATATTCATCATTTGCGTAACTTCAGACGCCTTTTCAGCTGTCTTATGTAGAATTGACGCACATCCTTCAGGAGAGATAGTAGCAAAGTAACTATATTGAAGCATAAGTAATCTATCACCAACACCTATACCTAACGCCCCACCAGAACAACCTTCGCCAATCACGATACAAACCACAGGAACTTTAAGCGCACTCATCTCTAATAAGTTTCTTGCGATTGCTTCACTCTGACCACGCTCTTCGGCTTTGATACCTGGGTACGCACCTGGAGTATCAATAAAAGTAACGATTGGCATGTTAAATTTCTCAGCTAATTTCATAAGTCTTAGCGCTTTACGATAACCTTCCGGATGCATCATACCAAAGTTATGCTTAATCTTACTTTTAGTATCACGGCCCTTCTCTTGGCCTATAACCATGACAGGCTTATTATTTAATTTTGCTAAACCACCAATCACAGCTAAGTCATCACCAAATGCTCTATCGCCATGTAGTTCTTGAAAATCTGTAAAAACTAGTGATAGTAAATCTTTGAAATATGGTCTATCTGGATGACGAGATAGCTGAACTACCTGCCAGTCTGTAAGCTTAGAGTAAGTTGACTCCATAAGCTCAAGTCTTTTTTTACCAAGCTTCTTAATTTCAGCTTCTGTTTTATCATCTTCATACACATGAGATAATGACGTAATTTTATCTTCGATTTCCTTTATCTTTGACTCAAAGTCTAAATAATTCATTACTTTCTCCTTTCTAAATACAAATCAATTCGTAAAAATAGCTAGATTATATTCTAAAGCATTTTAACAAAATAAAAAAGCTACAACGAATCATTTTGAAGGTTTGTTATAGTAGTTAATTATAATATAATCTCAAACATAAAATTTTGAAATCTGAATATTAACAGCTATGCAAAAAACTTCTAATCACACACCTATGATACAACAATATCTAAAAATTAAATCTCAATATCCAGATATATTACTATTTTATAGGATGGGTGACTTTTATGAACTTTTTTTTGATGATGCGAAAAAGGCTGCAAATCTATTGGATATTACTCTTACAGCACGTGGTAAGTCTAATGGTGAATCGATACCTATGGCTGGAGTTCCCTATCATGCTGCTGAAAACTATATAGCTAAGATTGTCAAAAAAGGACTTTCGATCGCTATATGTGAACAGGTAGGTGATCCAAACACGTCGAAAGGTCCCGTTGACAGGCAAGTAACACGAATAATAACTCCAGCAACAGTTTCAGAAGAAGCTTTTTTAGATAGTAATCAAGATAGTATCTTAGTAAGCATCTATAAAAAAAGTGATAAATATCACATAGCATACACAAGCTATACTCAAGGTAAAATATACTTAACAAATACTATAAAAGACCTCTCTGAACTAAAAAGCCAAATTTTGAAACTCTCGCCACAAGAAATAGTAACCAATTCCCAAGATCTTGCTGAACAAAATATTTTTGACAAACCAACAAAAGTTTTAGAAGAATGGTACTTTAGTGATTTTGAAACAAAAAAACATATAACTAATTCCTTTGATAAAAGTTTTACAAACAACATTTTAAGTCTTTATAAAAAAGAGCAGTTAATAGCAATCGGATCAATACTTGCTTATTTGACAAGTACACTAAAAAACACACCCAAACATATAACAGATATTTGCTTAGATGAAGACCAAAACACACTAAAAATAGATGCTAATAGTAGAACTAACTTAGAATTAGACAACAACTCAAAAAGTAGTCTCTTAAACATAATAGATAAATGTAAAACCAGTCTAGGAAGTCGACTTTTAAGAAGATACTTTAAAAATCCTACTAGAGATCTAAATAAAATATCTTCTCGTCACAATATTATAAAAACCTTTAAAGAACAGCATTATTTCCTAAAAATCCAAGAAGTCCTCTCTTACATAAATGATATTGAAAGAATAATTTCACGTGTTGCTCTAGGAACAGTAAAACCCAAAGATTTAGTCTCGCTTCACACATCCCTTGAACAACTACCTAAACTTAAAGATTTACTTAATCAAAAAAATACAGATGAAATTATAAATATAAATAATCATATTCATCAAATCGATGAACTCACAGACTTACTAGATAAAGCTATTATAGATAACCCTCCGGCGACCATTCGTGATGGAGGTGTTATCAAACAAGGCTTTGATCAAGAGCTCGATGAACTAAAAGGGTTAAAAGATAATTCTTACGGTTTTTTACTTAACTTTGAAGCACAAGAAAAACAAAAAACAGGTATAAACACCTTAAAAGTTGGCTACAACCGTGTACATGGTTATTACATAGAGCTATCAAAACAGTACGCAGATAGAGTTCCAACCGAGTATATTAGACGCCAGACTCTTAAAGCAAGTGAACGCTACATCACCGATGAACTTAAAACATTTGAAGATAAAATTCTCTCAGCAAAAGAAAAGGCTTTGGCTAGAGAGAAACTTATCTACGATACTTTATTAAATAAAGTTCTAGAGTACTACTGTCAAATCCAAGAAACTGCAGTAAGTATTGCAAAAATAGATGTGTTAGCAAACTTTGCAGAAAGAGCTATCAAACTAAACTTAAATCAACCTAAGTTTAATAAACTTGGTAAACTCGACATAAAAGAAGTTCGTCATTTAGCAATTGAGCAAAATATCGATGAACCTTTTATACCTAATGACACGCTATTAACTGCAGACACTCATACACTAGAAATAATAACTGGACCCAACATGGGAGGCAAATCCACATATATGCGCCAAGTTGCTCAGCTTGTTTTTTTGGCATATATCGGTTCATTTGTACCAGCTAATTATGCGGATATTTGTGACATAGATACTATATATACCAGAATTGGTGCTTCAGATGACATCTCTAGTGGTAGATCAACTTTTATGGTAGAGATGACAGAGACTGCTTATATCCTAAATAACGCAACTGAAAAATCACTAGTGATCATGGATGAGATTGGTAGAGGTACAAGTACGTTTGATGGTTTGTCTCTTGCGAAAGCTTGTGCTGAAAAATTTGCAAAAATAAGCTCATTCACTCTTTTTGCCACTCACTATTTTGAACTTACAGAATTAGTTAACCAGTATCAAAATATAAAAAACATACACTTTGAAGCAAAAGAATATAAAGATGATATCTTTTTTATGCATAAGGCAATAGCCGGTGCTGCTAAAAAATCTTACGGAATCCAAGTAGCTAAGCTAGCAGGTATTTCAGCAGATGTTTTAGAGTCAGCAAAGAAAAATCTACGTGACTTAGAAAAAAACCAATCAAAACCAAGCTCACCGAAGCAACCTCAGAAAAATCTCAAACTTGAACTAATAGCAGACGATGAAAACACACTCAAAACCAAGCTTAAAAACATAGATGTCAATACTATAACTCCTATAGAAGCATTAAATATTCTCTTTGAATTAAAAAAACTCTAATTTAGTTATATAAACTTTTTCAATTTGCTATAATTTCTTAAATATAAATTTGTAAAGTCTTAGGAAAAACTATGCAAGACAATGAAAATCAACCTTCTTTCTTAATTCAAAAAGTGTACACAAAAGATGTTTCACTAGAAACAGTTAATTCTCCAGCTTGTTTTAAAGATCAGTGGGATCCTAGTTCAGATTTTAATATTGATATAAACACAAAGAAAATCAATGATGAGACTTTTGAACTTGACCTAACAATTACAGTAACAACCAAAAATAAGCAATCTAACGCTTATATAGCTGAAGTTACTCAGTCTGGCATATTCACAATCACTGGTATGGGTGAGGAACAGGTTGAATCAGTACTTAATACATACTGTGCCAATACTCTTTTCCCTTACGCAAAAAGAGTTATTGATTCGTCTATAATTAAAGGTGGTTTTTTACCTCTTAATCTAGCACCAATCAACTTTGATGCTATATACATGCAAAAAAAAGCAAATCAATCTCAACAACCAGCACACTAAGTTAAGAGTAGCATATGAATAACCCCGAGAATAGTTTCATCAAAATTTTAGGATCAATAATGATCATAGTAGGTACTATGATAGGAGGAGGAATACTCGCACTACCTATTATAACTGCTAAACTTGGTTTTGTGATTGGATCTATTCTTATAATTCTTATCTGGAGTATAATGACTTATACAGCTGTCGTTATCTCAGATATTTCTTGCTCAATGCCTTATGGTAGTAGCTTTAAAACTATTGCTGAAAAATATCTTGGTAAAGCTGGAGGTATTGTAGCTAGTATAGCCTTCCTAGTATTAATGTATTTTATTAGTACGGCATATATATCAGCTGCTGCTTCATCATTATCATCATCATTTCCAAATCTTGATGAAAAAATATCATCCTTAATCTTTGTAGTTATTTTTGGAAGCATTGTAGTATTAGGAACAAGGTTTGTTGATTATGCCAATAGGTTTTTTATAATACTAAAAATACTAGTTCTAGTTATTTTATGTGTAGTATTTAATAGCTACATTGAAGTTCCTAATCTTTTTGTTGCTCCAGTTGATTTGGGAGTTTCTCTAATTATTGCAATTCCAGTTTTTACAACCTCTTTTACATCACACATCATAGTCCCTGCGCTTTCTGACTATCTTGGCAAAAATGCCAAAGATATGAAACGCATAGTTATAATTGGTAGCATTATCCCCCTTATATTATATATAATTTGGGTATTTACCATCTTAGGTGTCTTACCCTTACATGGTCCCGTAAGCTTTATGGACTCGATATTTAACCATATACCTGTTGATAAAGCCAATATCGGTGACATCCTTAAAACTTTAGGAGATAAAGTAAAAACCCCTACAACTGATGCAGTACTTCATATTTTCACTTATGTCGCTATTATGACATCCTTCTTAAGTGTTAATCTATCTTTATTCCACTTTAACTTAGACACATATAAGTTATATAAAACAAAAAAGGTCATTGGATATTCTATAGCAACAATTTTGACTTTTGCTATACCACTGATAATAAATCAAATGGATCCTGATATATTTATTTATGCTATGACCTGCGTTGGCCTATCAATAGCTGTTTTGTTGATGATTATGCCCGCTCTTATGGCGTTTAAGATAAATAGCCTTGGAGAGAGCTTTAACTATAAGATATCAACTCATAAAAGCCTATGGCTAATTTCTTTACTTTCTGGTGTAATAGTAATACTGTGTGTAGTTATCTAGTTAAATAATGACGAATATTGAACACATTAATAGTTTTCTTGACAATTTACTTTACCTAAAAAATTATTCACAACAAACCATCGATAATTATCGCAGAGATTTGGTACAATTAAATGACTCAATTGATAATAACAAAGATATAAGTCAATTAAAAAATAATGATATTCTAGCATGGATTAAGAAGCTTCACGCTCAAGGTAACTCATCTTCAACCTTGCAACGCAAACTAAGTTCTCTTAGAAGCTTTTATAATTTCCTAGTAAATAATGAAATTATACAAAACAATCCTACAACAGGTATCAAAGCACCTAAAAATAGCAAAAAACTGCCAAAAGCTATAAATACAGATGAGTTAGCATATTTACTAGATATCAAACCAACCAATAATATAGAAGCTCGAGATATTGCATCATTTGATCTTTTATATAGTTGTGGGATAAGACTTAGTGAGCTAGCTTCAATAGAGTTAAAAGACATCAATATAGATCAAAAAAGTATACGTGTAATTGGTAAAGGCAATAAAGAACGAATTGCATACTTTGGTAACAAAACATTAACAAATTTAGACAGATGGCTCAATATCAGAGATGCTTATAATCCAAAATGTAACTATCTCTTTATCTCACAAAATGGTGAGCATTTAACAAATAGATCAATCCAAAAACGTATTGAGATCTTTGCACAAAAATATGCAACTAAACATATACATCCTCATATGTTACGCCACTCTTTTGCTACCCATGTTTTAGACTCATCCAAAGACTTACTTGCTGTAAAAGATTTACTTGGTCATGCTGATATTTCTAGTACACAGATATACACACATTTAAACTTCCAGCAGTTAGCAAGTGTTTTTGATAAAGCACATCCACGAGCGAAAAAGAAATCATGAATGTTTACGATTTAGCAGTAAAATCTCATATTGAAAATATTATAGATATTAAATTTGAATATATTTTATCAAACCAAGACAATAAGTACTTATATGTCGAGGATAATATCCTAAAACTACATTACAAAGATAAAGAGTTATTTATAGATTTTAATAGTAACGAAATTCTAAATAGGATAAATCCTAAAACTAAAAAATGCAGTATTGTCCAAGCAGTTGAGGGTCGCTCAAAAGACAAACTAAATATTCTAGATACAACAACTGGTCTAGGCAGAGATACATTTACACTGGCAGCTAGAGGACATAGATTAACTTCACTAGAGAAAGATTCTTATATTTTCGTATTACTCGCAGATGCACTCAATAGAGCAAGACAAACTCCTAACTTAAAAGATACTGCCAATCAAATAGAACTAATTAATATAGATGCTAATGAATATATAAGTACTACTAGTATTTCTTTTGACTGTATATATATAGACCCAATGTTTCCGCCACGCAACAAAAGCGCCAAAGTCAAACAAGGAATGCAAGTCTTACACGATATTGCCTTTAATAACGATGAATCTAACACAAATTTACTCAAAAATATTATCTTATCGAAAAAAACCAAAAAAGCCGTTGTAAAGAGACCTATTAATGCTGATTTTCTTTGCGATAAAAAACCAACATCTCAACTTAAAGGTAAAACAAATAGATTTGATGTATACAGTCTATAACTGTATTAAACATTTCTCTTAGCGTTTGTATATGCTGCTACAATGGTAACTCCAGCAATGAACAAAAGTACAGCTGATACCCAGTAATATGGAATAAAATCTCTTATATTTTGAGGCGCATTACTAATAACCATCGCAGAATTTGCATAATTAACAGCATAGCTAATAAATACTACAGAAAAAAATAATAACCCTATAGCTAACCTAAATGCAACAAATATAGCTCCTATTACAATTAGCATATAGCATAGATAATCAAAGCCAAATAATAATTCGTAATCGAGTATATATGGATTAACATATTTATACATCACACCAACCCATAATAATAGGACAATCAAACTAGCAACTATCGCTAGCAATCTTACTTTTTGAGTCGGTTTAGTATAGTTAGATTGTTTGAGCCAAGTATATCCAGCTACCACAGTTGTTAATATCTGTGCTGATAAGTAGATAAATGAGGTTGTAATCCCATATTTACCATAAATAAAGACCTTTATAATCAAACTAGCAAGCATAAATATCCAAGCATATTTATTTTTCTTATAAAGCAAAATCGCCAATCCTAATAAACAGGCATTAGCTATACAATCATAAATAACATAATTTAATGTAATCATACTATTAGTAAAACTTTTTCTTAATTGATGTAGTATAAACATATATAATTGTAAATATAAAGTTTTAAAATTTATTTGTTTTATGATTTATTTAAAATACTTATATCCACTAATATTATTAGCTCTCACTAATAGTATTCTATATGCAAGTGAAGATGATTTCGTCTACACATGGAAAGCGCCCAATGGTACAGTAGTATTCTCTCAAGCTACCCCTGTCTTTGATCAGGAATATGAAAAAGTTGGAGTAACACACAAGAACCAAATTCATCAAAAATCACCCGTAGAGCAACAACTTGCATCATTAAAACAAAACAACTTATATTTAAACTCTGATGATACTCAAACTGATAGCCAAGCCCAAACAAATAAATCAGGTGCTGTAAAAGTAAAAGTAATTTCTCCTGCAAATGGCGAAAATAGATTTGTGCATAATGAAAAATTACCTATAGTTTTAGAACCAACATTAACTGCGGAAGATCATCCGATATTTGTAGTGAATGGCATACCTTATCCAGCTCACTTTGAAAATGGAGTATGGAAAATCAACAGACCAAACCCAGGACCTGTTACAATCTCTGTTAGAGGAAGTACTAAAGATCATAAAATCATTACTTCCAATGACTCGGAATTCTTCAGACGTCAAGTTCTAGGTCGATAAATTAATCTATCTAGGCTTTTGATTATTATCAATTTTATATATACTTTAAGATAGCTAAAAATTTGAGATTTCAATAATGTCTAACTTTCATAAAATTATTTTAACTGCTCTTATGTCAGGGTTTAGCTTTATATTTCTTGCACAAGCCGCTGACGACACTACTATTTATTCATGGCGCTCTGAGAGTGGTACTGTCGTATTTTCGGAAGAAAAGCCTAGTGATGGTACTGATTACAAAATTATTGAGGTTGGCCAACCTACAGTTGTTGATACCAAAGCCACTAAAGATATCAATTCTAGTAAGCCTGTAAAAATTAATCAAAATGATATATCTAAACTGAATAATTCTAGTTTAGCTGAAAAAAATAAGGAAGTATTAGAAGAGAATCAACAATCTGGGAATCTAAGCGTACAAATAACTTCTCCAGCTAATGATGCTAATATTTTCACCAAAGAAGATAAGCTAGCTATATCGACAAATCCTGCCATAGCTGCTGATGACAAGCCAACTTTTATAATTAATGGAACTGTTATGCCAGCAACATTCGAAGATGGCCAGTGGAAAATTGCTAGACCAACACCTGGAGAAAACAGACTTAGCATAGCTGGACAAACAGCTAACGGCAGCGAAATTAAATCAACAAATGAAGTAACTTTCTACATCAAAAATGGTTGGTTACAACAAGCAAAAAACACTGGAAACTATAGAGGAAAATAATAATTCATTCTTTTTTTTATTACTACTCTTCATCCCAGTTAACTTCTATAAATTTCTCAGGACTTTTTTCCTTTAAATGTTTTAGGTTAGGACAGCTTGATGTATGTATAACGACTCCCTTTGAGACACTCATATAGCCCTCAATTTCATCTGGATAAATTGGTTGACAACATTTTGCCATTTCATACTTCATACCATTAAATCCTGATACTAGAACTTTAGATATTTTAGTTTTGGCTGTATTTGCTCTATTTTGCTTCTTGACAAGCTTTTCTTCTGCTGAATACGTATCAATTATATGATTAACAATACTATTGATTCTAACAGTACCGCTCTCAACAGCAACAAATAAACTATCGCCACTTTTCATATTAAACTTATTTGCTACTTCTACAAAATCAACTTCTTTAAGATCATAGCCTTTTAGCTCTTTAAGTAGCCTATCTTTGCCCAGAACTATATTATCTTCTTTGTTTTGCTCATTAAACCATTTAGTTACTCTAGATCTGTTCCTAGCAGAAGATAAATATCCTAGACTTTCTGAGGCCCAATCCTTACTTGGATTTGGCTCCTTTCCTGTCAGAACCTCAACTTTGTCACCAGTTTTTAACTTTGTTGTTAATGGAACTATCTTACCATTTAGTTTAATACCTTTAGTACGGTGACCAACCATTGTATGTACTGAATATGCAAAATCAAGAACTGTAGAGTCTTCAGCCAAATCAATTAACTCATTAGCAGGTGTGAACACATAAAGCCTCTTATTAAGCTCTTTTGTAATTTGACTATCATCTTCGTTGATTTCTTTTTCCCATTCTAGAAGAGATCTTAACCATGCCACTCTAGCTTCATAAGATGCATCAAACTTAACACCCTCTTTATAACGCCAATGCGCAGCAAAGCCAAGTTCTGACTCCTCATGCATTTTGTGCGTTCTAATTTGAACCTCAATATTCTGCTGACCTACTTTGACAACAGTATGTATAGATTTATAACCATTAGATTTAGGGTTCGCGATATAGTCACTAAACTCTTCAGGAATAGGCGAGTATAGATTGTTAACTTCAGCTAGTACCTTATAACACTCGTCAACATTATTTGTTATAACCCTAACCGCTGTAATGTCGTACAGCTCATTGATATTTTGATAACCTTTGTTTTTAAACTTTTTATATATACTATATATATGTTTAACTCTACCCTGAATGCCCGCATCCAAACCATATTTCTTAAGTATTTGCTTTAATTCATCGATAACATGATTAAGAAACTCTTCTCTTTCTTTACGTGTAAAACCTAGACTCTTAGCTATCTTTTTATATTCTTCTTGCTTCAAAAAGAAAAAAGCTCTATCTTCTAACTCCCACTTAACAGCCCCTAATCCAAGCCTATTTGCTAATGGTGCATAGATATCTAGAGTTTCTCTAGCTATAACTCTTTGTGTATTACTATTTAATGACTTTAGATGCCTTATAGTACATAATTTATCAACTATCTTAATTAAAACGATTCTGACATCTTCTATGATTGTCAAAAGCATTTTTCTAAAAGTATCTATTTGCTCTAATGAAATATTATCTGAACGATACATTCTAATAGCTGACATTTTGCGAGTACCTTGCAAAATTTTAACTACTGTCTGATTAGTCGCTTGCTCAACATCTTCATCAGATATATCACCAAAATTATATAGTTCATATAAAATACCTGCTGATACTGATTCTTCATCTGCTTTGATTTTAAAAAGCATATATGCCATCTCGATAGCATATAAAAATGAACTAATACCGGTTGGATGACGTACTGATTTGGCACTCTTGCTTTTCAGAAGCTCTAATGACGCTGCTATAATTCCAAACTTATCGCTAGTATAAAAACTTTTAAGCTCGGATATTAAAAGATCATCTTTTATCTGACCATCACTATCCAAAAGTTTAGAGTCAATAACTTGCATAATTTCCCACTTTTTTAAAAAAAATACAAAGTCAGTCTATAAGCCGGGTTCTGTAATAGACAGTCATTTATCTAGACTTGCTGTTGCCAACAAGCTCAAGCGACCTACCCTGCTACAATGCGAGCAACATCTTAGTAGCGCTATTTGGTCTTGCTTTAGATGGGGTTTACAATGCCATTGAGTGTTGCCACCAATGCGGTGCGCTCTTACCGCACCTTTTCACCCTTACCTTTTAAACAAAGGCGGTATACTTTCTGTTGCACTTTCCGTAGGCTCACGCCCCCCAGACGTTATCTGGCATCTTGCTCTATAAAGCCCGGACTTTCCTCACTTATAAAAAGCGCGACTGTCCGACTGACTTTGTATTATTAGCTTTCTCTAATTTTTGCTAACTCAATGTTGTAATTAGATTTTACCGAATTATATTCTTCCTGCAAAGCAGATATCTTAGCATTATACTGCTTTTTTATTCTTATAACTTCAGATTCAAGATTCATTCTATCGTTACTTAGTTTTAGTCTGTATTTATTATATTCCTCTTGTAGACTTATCCTATCACAGCGAACAGCCTGTATTAGATTAAATATTTCAACTAGTTCATCTGGAAACTGCTGAAGCTTTTGTACACTAAACTCAGCTACATCAGGTTTTCTGTTATTATGGTTATTTGCAAATTGATAACTACCACTAACATGTGATCTTTTTTTGTAATCAAAAGTAGGTTTTTTCATAGAAATATAAAAGATTTGAAAGTTAATAAAATTATATATGAGGTAATCTACCAAAGGCTACTAATAATTGCAACGCAATAATACCTACACCACAGAATAATATCAAAGATAAATAAAACTTACTAATAATACTATTTTGCCCCTGCTTAGACCTTATAACCCAAACCATTAATGCAGGTTGCACAATCAAAAGCACAGACACAAAAATACTTGCATATCCCAGAGCTGCTATAAAACTATTAACAAAATATATCGCAAAGAATAATGGAGGCAATAGCGTAACGACCAGAGTAATCAGCTTTTTTCTAGAATTTAGAGCATACAAATCTTGATTAAATGAGAATAATGCTAATGCCACACCGAGAAAAGATGTAATAATTGCAAAATTCTCAAAAAGTCTAATAAAAACTAATGGAGCTCTTTGTCCTAAACTTACATAAGCTTCTGCTAATGTTTTACCTGAATGACTTAGATCAATAAAACCATTGCCACCATATAAATTTATAGTCCCTAGAGTTGCCATAACCCAAACCAAGTAGACAACTAGTGGAGCTAATGCCCCAACAGCTACCGTTCTTTTAAATACAATATCATTTTCAAAATAGTTCCTAATCGCAGGAATCACAATATGAAATCCAAAAGATGTTACAAGTATTGGAATAGAAAACCAAACATATTCAACACCTAATGCCCTACTCTCTAATATAGCTGGGCGTATTTGTGGAGCAACAAAAGATATAAACAATACAAAAGCCAAAACTTTAAGACTCAAGAATAGCTCATTAACTCTAAATACAACCTTAATTCCTTTATAAATGAAAAATCCAAAAATAAATGTAAATAGAAGCTTTGCAAAACTATCACTTTCAAAATTAAACCAACTAGTGATATATGTCTTAAAAAGCTGTCCCCCCATAAAAATATAAGCTGTAAGCAACGAATAGAGCAATAACAAATAAAACAATAAATTCATTACTCTACCAGACTTACCTAGTATATTATGAGCAATTGAATCCATATCAGTACCTAGTGGCTGTGAAACATTTGCTTCGACAATCAATAAAGCTGTTGCATACATTATAATCCAAACTAGAAACAGCGCCATAAGCGCATAGTTAAACCCAACAGCTGCTACTGCAAACGGAATACCAAGCATGCCAGCACCTATTGCTGTACCAGCTATGATAGCCACTGCGCCTATCTGTTTAACCTTCGAAACATCCTTCACCGACTTTCTTCTCACTTGGTAATTACAAAACACTAAATTATAGCAATTTTAATTAAAAAAAGGCAACCCAGACTGCTTTGTCAGAACAAATATCACCATCAAAAATACACTGTAGAGATTATTTTTTGATACCTTAATTTAATAAAAAATATGCTAAAGTATAAGTGTGAGTATTTACAAAATACTCACGAAATAGAATTATTTTAATTTTTATGAAGAAGGAGATCAGTTATGAGATCAAAGAAAAAAATATTAATAAGCAGTATCTTAGCTGCAATATTCTGTTATGTAGTACCCGCAAACTCAGCGACGACATATCAACAAGGAAAATCCTATACAGCTGGACAAATTGTAGTAGGTACAGATGGCAATCAATATCAATGTAAACCATTCCCTGCTAGTGGATGGTGTGGAATGTCTGCGTCACATTATGCTCCCGGTAGTGGTAGCCATTGGCAAGATGCTTGGACAGAAATAAGTAATGCCAACACATCAGATAACAACCAGACTCCTACAGATAATACCAACACTAACACAAATAACAGCAATCCCGGAAACTCAAGCAGCTCTAACACTAGCGGTTCTTGGCAGGCCAATAAAGTCTTTGTTGGTGGAGATCAGGTTACATACAATGGTAAAGCATATAAGGCTAAATGGTGGACAAAAGGTGACACTCCGGGCTCCGCAAATGTATGGGAACTAATTGAATCACCCAATACTGATGACTCTACAAATAATAACAATACTCAAGATAGTGTCAATAATATCGATAACCAAAGTTGGGATAGTAATAAAACATATTCCCAAAAAGGCTATGTTGTAGAATATAAAGGTATATTGTACGAAAATCAATGGTGGACAAAGGGTGATACTCCTGGTAATACTCAAGTATGGAAAAAAATTGGTCCTGCTCCAGATAGTGATGACAATAGCAATAATACAGAAGATACCAATAATGTTGTAAAAGCTGCTGTGACAGTAACTGGTTTAGGACAAAATACAGAAACTGTAATCTTCACTTCAATACAAGACTCCACGCTCGTAAAATCTTATGAATTTAAAGATGGTACTAACGAAATAAACCTACCAGTGGGTAATTACAGCATCATCGATGCATCTCCTGAAAGTAGTAAATTACTAAAACTTGATGGAGAAATTGTAGCAGTGACTAAGGATGCTCAAATAACTCTAGCATATGAGAATTATACATCAGATGAAGACCATTCAGAGGTAACTAATTCTGAACTAGAAAAGCTATTGCCTTTCAGTGATTTTGAAAAAGCATTTCCATATGCCACAAACGGAGCATGTACAGCCAAAAATAATGGCCTAAAAGGTTTATATGATGGTCTAATAGCTGCTGCTGCCAACTTCCCTAGCTTTGCTAACCCAGAAGCCATTCCTGATAGAGTTGCCCAAAGCCAGCAACAAAAAATAGAGCTAGCTAAACGAGAAATTGCAGCATTTTTGGCAAATGTATCGCAAGAAACAAATGGTGGCTGGGCTACAGCCCCGGGCGGCAAATATGCTTGGGGACTATGTTTTATAGAAGAGGTCGGATGTCAAAACGGTGGTTGCTCACAATATACTGACCAAAGTCCTAGAAACCCAGCCCACAAGGGAGTTCCAGGACAATTTTACCATGGTAGAGGTATGATCCAACTATCGTGGAACTATAACTACGGTCTATTCCAAGATTTCTATAATGAGAAATTTGCAGGTAACAACCCTATCAACCTACTTGCTAACCCAGGCTTAGTACTTAGGGACTACAAAATAGCATGGACTTCTGCATTATGGTTTTGGATGACTCCACAGCCTCCTAAACCATCAGCTCATGATGCTTTACTGGGTATTTGGAGACCAAGTAATGATGACTTAAATGCTAATCGTGTGCCGGGTTTCGGCATGACTGCAAATATTATAAACGGGGGAATCGAGTGTAATAAAGGTGGAAATACCGAATCTTATCAAGTTAGTAATAGAAATAACTTCTACACCCGTTTAGCTGATATCATCGGAACATCTACTGGTGATAACTTGGGTTGTAGAAATATGAGAAGTTACTAGCCTATAAAATATAAGAGTAGTAATTAACAACTTTATTATCATAATTAGTACTACTCCAATAAAAATCTAATCTACATATAACACTTTGTCTTTTTGCTCAAATTTATATTTAATTCATAACTTGAGCTGATAACCTAAATTTCATAATTTCTTTGTTGATTTTGATAGCAGATAAAGACAAACTTGCTAATTAAATTTCTAAATCATATTTAAAATATCATGAGTATACAAAGAAAGGCCGTATTTGCCCTTTTTATAGTCACCATTCTTTGGGGAACAACATTTCCTCTAGTTAAGATCTCTCTTGAATATGTCTCACCTGGGCTTTTTGTAGCTTTTAGACTAGGGTTATCATGCCTATTATTCTTACCTTTAATTTTAAGAGCTAGGTTTAATAATAAGCTCTACTTACTAAAAGTGGGGGCTATATTTGGCTCACTTGAAGGTATGAGTTTTTATTTTCAGACTCAAGGACTATACACCGTTTCATCAAGTGTTTCTGCATTCTTGACAGCCTTGAGTGTAATTATGATTCCTTTCATAGGAAGTCTTTTTAAGGTAGATCGATTAACAATTTATGGAATAGTTGCTTCTGGTGTTTCATTATTAGGGATATATGCACTATCTGGCGCAAGTTTTGATAACTTTACTATAGGTTATCTTTGGTCAGTATTGTGTGCATTGATGTATGCTGTATCAGTAGTATATCTTAGCTATGAAACCAGAAAAGATCATCGCAGCGAAGCTTTTAAAGACTTGCGTCTACTAATAATACTGCAAGTTGCTTTTGGTATACCTATGCCTTTGATAACAGATGTATCATCGTTTATGTATCTTCACTTTAACTATATATTAGTAATTGCTATAGTTTTTTGCTCGATTTCAACAATTACTTGCTACTACTTACAAAACACTTATCAAAAACACCTAAGTATGTCTCAAGTTGCTGTTATCTTCTCTTTTGAGCCTATTTTTGCGACAATTTTTGGAAAGCTTATCAATGATGAAAAAATATATTTATCAACGATTATTGGAGGCTCATTAATACTAGTAAGTTATTTTATAATTGAAATAGGAAATAGGAAAAGGCAAGTCTAAGCTCTTGGATCAAAATTCATTTTTTCTTGCATTTGTTTATAGAACTCTTTTTTCTCATCAGTATCAGCAGGTGGTAATTTGACATCATAAACAATATAAAAATCCCCATCCCCAAGACCTTTGCCTTTGATACGCATTTTACGGCCTGACTGACTACCTTCTGGTACTTTCATTTTTTTCTTACCATATGGGGTATCTATTTCTAGTGATGTACCAAGAGCCGCCTCCCAAGGTGCTATATTAATATGCTCATAAATATCATTGCCATCAATCTTATAGTTTTTATGATCGACCACTTCAACTTTGATATACAAATCCCCAGCCGGAGCGTTTGCTCCAATGCCTGCACTACCTTTACCTTTGACACGTAGTTTTTTACCATTACCCATAGCAGGTGGTATTTTGACATCTACACTTTTGTGCTGCATAGTTGGCATACCGTTAGCACCTGCTTCTTGATAGCTATACGAAACTGTTCTAGAGCCACCTTTGATAGCATCTTCAACATTCAAACGTAAAGAGATATTTATATCCTCACCTTTTCTAGCTCTTGGTTGACCTCCACCAAAGCCTCTTGCTCCAGCTCCGCCAGCACCAAAAAGATCACCAAAAATATCTCCTAAATCCTCGAAGTTGAAACTTTGAGAGCTTCCTCCGCCTTGAGAGAAGCCACCAAAACCACCTCCAGCTCCGCCAAAACCGCCTTGCTGAACTTTGTCCCAGTTTTCTCCATAAGCATCATAGAGTTTTCTCTTTTCTTTATCACCTAAGACATCATAAGCTGTTTGAATTTCTTTAAACTTATCCTCAGCCCCTTTTTCTTTGTTGACATCTGGATGGTATTTTTTTGCTAATCTTCTATATGCTTTTTTTAACTCAGCTTCTGAAGCATCTCTACTAACTCCTAGTAAAGAATAATAATCTGCCATATTTTAAACTCCCAAATACTTTCAAACATATCCAACAAATAGATAATATGGATACACAATTAATGTTATAAAATTTCCTGCTATTAGATATAGGGATTAATCAGCGAAAAACAAGTGATATGGTTAAATTATCTAAAAATTATTAAAAGTTTTATATATTACTTATTACTAGCAAGTGTATATATAAATCCAGCCAACAAAGCCCATGGACAATTAAATATAATATTAGCGTAAAACACATCATTTCCAGCATTTGATGCGAAGAAGCCATCGCCGGAATAAGGCATTCTTATCATATAGTTAAAAAGTATAACTATCAAAGCCATAGCAGCACTTCTTATCCAAATATTCTTTGGGAATGGTGAAACAAGAATTAATGCCCATACACCGCCCCATATCATCATACGGTATAACTCTAGCTTTAGATCTTCATTTAGGTTTAAACTATGAGTTGTAACTAAAATCCAAATAACCTCTATAACCAATCCACTGATTAATCCTGCCATATAGGCAGTAAATACTTTACTTAACAAATCTCTAATTCTATTCATAACAGTTTCTCCAACCCTATTGCTGAATTGTCGCAATACTATAAATAACACCAGCAAGTAATGCCCATAAAGAATTAAAAACAATATTCATAACAAATACTGCTGTGCCAGCATTTATAGCAAAGAAACCCTGACCAGCTAATGGCATTTTAACCAAAAAGTTAAACAATATAACAGCTAAACCAATAACTATACTTTTGATAAGAATATTTTTGGATATCGGTAATGCAAATAATATAGCCCAAACACCTCCCCACACCATTAAGCGATAAAGCGTATATTTAAACTCATCATTAAGCTCAACTCCATGCTGACGAATAAAAATAAACAAAAAATATAAAACACAGGCACTAACTAGTCCCGCCATAAAGCCCACAAAAGTTTTGTTTAAAAAATTTCTCATTATAATTGCTCCTTAATTTTTTCGTGACAATAAAATTCATAACAACGATATAGCGTAGTCCATAAAACTAACAGTGTATAAATCAATCCTAGTACAAATACTGTGCTCGGTAATAAAATCATAACTATAAAAAAGATAAATGTTTCAGCTCTTTCAATTAAACCCGGGCTATAGTAAAAGCTTTTAGAAGACTCTTTTTGACTGAATATCCCTACTAGCAAAAAACTACTAATACAAACAATAATAGACATCATCATTAATAAACCAACCCATGCAATATCAAGTTGATTGATAAAAATAACGATAATAATAAAACTCTCTACAAAACGATCACTTAATATATCTAACATAGTTCCAAATGATGATGAGCTATTTTGTAGACGCGCAACTGAGCCATCTAAAATATCTAGATATCCTGATAACAGTAGCAAAAACACACACAAGTATTGATTCATAAAAAATGATACTGCAGCAACTAAACCACAGATTAAAGATAGTATTGTAACCACGTTAGGAGCTATTATTGGCGCTACAAGCTTAGCAACATTATCAACGAAGATTTTCTGAAAAGTTGGTCTGATTTTTTGTTCTATCATAACCTTTTACCAAATACTTTCATTAACAGTCTAACTAAGCGTCTAACTTTGTTACTATATAGCTTCGGTGTGAAATAACTTCCAGCAATTCTTTTATTTAGCTCACTCAAAGTTGGATATGCCACAATATGAGAGGCTATATCTTTTATCTTTAGCTTGTTTTTAATTGCTAAAGTCCATTGTACAATTAGCTCACTAGCGCTTTCACCAACAATAGTAACCCCTAATATATATCCTTTTCGGCTAACAGCCACTTTGACTAAGCCATTAGTTGCTAAGCTTGCGACTGCTCTATCATTATTCTGATATGACAATTTCAGAACTTTTGCACCTTGATCTTGAGCCTGTGAAATATCTTGACCAACATGCGCAATTTCAGGACTAGTATATATAGACCATGGCAAGCTACTATAATCAACTTTTGCTGGTAACTTGAATAAGATATTTTGGATCACTATACCAGCATGATAGCCTGCCACATGAGTGAACTGATATCCTCCAGTGACATCGCCTATAGCATAGATATTTTTATAGTTTGTTCTCAAGCGCTTATCAACATTTATACCTCTAGAAGTATATCTAACACCCACATTATCTAGATTTAACTTAGCTAAATTTGGCTGTCTCCCAGCTGCAACTAATAGATGCGAGCCTTCGTAGTACTTATCGCCACAACAAACATTTATCTGTTGATTTTGCTGTTCAATCTCTGTGATATTTACATTTGTAATTATATTGATACCTAAACGATCAAACTCCTTAATCACAACTTTGCGACATTCACTATCAAGCATACCTAAGATAGTATCGGAAGCTTCAAAAATTGTAACTTGGCTACCCAACAAAGCATAAGCCTGTGCTAGCTCTACACCTATAGGTCCACCTCCGATAATCATCAAATGTTCTGGTTTTTCTTTAAGCTCAAAAATTGTTTCATTGATTAGATAGTCAATCGTATCTAAACCCTTAATATTAGGAATACTTGCTCTTGAACCAGTAGCTATAACAATATATTTAGCCTTGATAATTTTATCACCAGCTTTGACTGTATAGCGATCAACTATCTCGGCATATTCTTGGATAACTTTAACCCCTAATTTCTCAAAACGCTCGACTGAGTCATGCGGCTCTATTTTTGCTATAGTAGCTTTGATATGTGCTTGTACCTTGGCGTAATCAATATCTATGCCATCTACATTTATGCCAAAGTCTTGGGCCTTATTTAGTTTTGTAATAACTCTTGAAGTTTCTATGATTGCCTTAGATGGCACACAACCATAATTAAGACAATCACCTCCCATCTTACCACCTTCACAAAGAACTACGCTTGCTCCCATTTGTACCGCACCAGCTGCTATAGAAAGTCCACCTGAACCACCACCTATAATACAAATATCTGTTTTAATCATAGCTACTTTCTCTTTTTAATAATTACTGGAACAATTGACAGTACTGCCAAGGCTATTAATGGCAAAATAAATTGAGGCTCTAATATAATACCTAAGTTAATATCTGCTCCTTGCTGGATCACATAAGCAAAGCTTGTACCAACCCATACATAAACAACACTACCAGGAATTATCCCCAGTAGTGTTGCCCAGAAAAAGTCTCTGAACTTAACACCAAACATACCCGCTGCGATATTTATAATAAAAAATGGAAATATAGGTATCAATCTAAGTATTAATAAATAGTTAAAGACATCTTTTTCAAAACCTCGTCTCATTTTTTCGATACTGCCTTTAGCCTTGTTCTTCAGTGAATCTCCCAACGCTGTTCTAACTGCAATGAAAACTACACTTGCTCCTAATGTTGCAGCCAATACAACAATAATTGAACCTAATACCAAACCAAATAGTAAACCACCTAACAAAGTCATAATAGTAGCCCCCGGTATAGATAATGCTACAACAACTATGTATGCAACCGAAAACACCAATATACAAGCTAAAAAATGCTGATTAGCAAAGTCTAATATTGTTTGATAGTTATTTTTGAGTGCTTCAAGAGATAAATACTGCTGCCCCCCAAAACTAAAGAAAGAAATTATACCAATGATTAGTACTGCTATTGGAAAAAATTTATAAAATTTACTATTTGCCATTACTTCGCTATTATCTAATGAATCTAAATTACATAATATACTTATGCTCAAAGAAACTCACCAAATTTATTTAGCTGCAATTAACAAAGAAAATTATAAAACAGTATTTTATACCGAAGAAATTAAAACCCCTATTGGCAATCTGATTGCTATTGCTGATGATAATTACCTATATGCTTGCTTTTTTATTAGTGATTCAAATATCTGCGCTATAGAAAAATTATTAAAAATTTATAATGCAAAAATATCATTCAAAACAAATGACATAACCAAGCAAACCAGAAATCAACTTGATAAATACTTTAACAAAGAGTTAAAAACATTCTCTATCCCTCTACAACCAACTGGTACTGACTTTCAAAAACAAGTTTGGCACGAGCTAATAAAGATTCCTTATGGAGAAACTATCAGCTATCTTGAAGAAGCTACAAATATCGGTAAACCAACTGCTTTTAGAGCTGTAGCTAATGCTAACGGTAAGAATGTATTGCCCATAATTATCCCTTGTCATCGAGTAATCAACTCCAACGGTAAACTTGGTGGTTATACTGGTGGATTAGATAAAAAAGAGTTTTTGTTAAATCTTGAAACTAATTAGCGCTTGGAAGCAACTCTTACATATAAGATTTTATTATAAAATTCTTTTTCTATGTAACCAAATCCATATCAATGGAATTGCGATAATTATAATATCCGCTACAACCAAAATCATTGTATATTCGAAGACATTCTTAACATGTGAGAAGCTTGGTGGAAATAACCCAAGTATAAAGCCTAACATACACATAAATATTGCAACTAATGACATAGTTACAAGTAGCCAGTTAGAATTTCTCTTACCTACATGAAATACTCGATGAGTATCTGGTTGCGTAAATCTAAGTCTAATCGCCGCGGCAAAAACCATTATCCACATAACTACAGTGAACTGTGATGTAATAGCAATCAATAACGCAAATGCTGCATATACTGATGGCATTACTAAGAATACTGAAGATAATACCAAAACTATCAAAATCTGAATAACTAGCATATTTACTGGCATACCAAATCTATTTTTACCTGCCATGATTTTTGGGAAAAGCTCCTGTTCTGCTGCTGTCTGCATACCACGAGCAGGTCCTAACACCCATGTACTAAGAGCCGCTAACATACCCAAACTTATCATTATCACAACTACTGGCTTAACATTACCTAAGCCTATTATGTTTAATACTTGTGAGATACCCTGTATCAGACCATTTAAAACATTAACATCTTGTACAGGAATAATAATAGTTAAACCAATCGTTGTTAAAATAGTTAATGATACTATTATCAAAGTAGCTATAAGTATTGATTTGGGAATATTTTTCTGAGGATTTTCGATATTTGTCATATGGAAAGCTACTGACTGAATACCTGAGTATGAAGATAAAGTCTTAACTAAAAGAGCATAAGTACCTACAGAAAACACTGGTAAAAGATCACTAAAACCATGATATTCCAAATTACTTTGCCCAGTAACTAAGAAATATACTGCACCAAAAATTAATAGTATTCCCGGAATTATCATACCAAATACTGCGCCAATAATATTTAGCACAACAACTTTTCGTAATGGTAAGCAGTTAAATAAACTTATAGCGATAAATACAGCAACCATTATTAACCAAAAAGTAACACTTGTTTGAGTATTCTCAGCAAAACCTCTAAAACCAATATATGAAAATGTTGCAATTAGTGCTGTCACAGAACTTGGGAAGCCTACCACATTATTAAACCACTCCAACCACATTGCAAGTACACCGGCTTTTTCACCAAGACCTGCTTTGACCCAGCTAAATACACCGCCATTATTTTGCGTTATCATACTACTAAGCTCAGCACAGATAAGTGATGTTGGTAATAGAAATGTAACTGCAGCAATTAGATAAAAGAAAACACTTTGTAAACCAATTGTTGCCATATAAGCTATCGAACTTAAACTAATTATCGCTGAGATATTTAGCATTGTTAGCGATAGTGTCGAAATTTTTTTGTTAGATATATGCATAATTTAAATAAACCTTATATAAAATACTCTTGAACAGTTGGTCTTAGATTATATTCACTAGCTAAAACCTTACCATAAGCTCCTGCTGAATATATAGCTAATAAGTCACCACGCTTTATTTTAGGAAGCTGATAATATTTTGCAAATACATCACTAGATTCACAGATAGGCCCAACTATATGATAATGTTGCTTTTCATCGACACTTTCATCAATCAAAGCCTCAATCTTGTGTTGCGCTTGATACAATGCTGGTCTAATAAGCTCTGTCATACCTGCATCTATAATCGCAAAATGAGTATCTTGAGTCACTTTATTAAATAATACCTGTGATACAAGCACGCCTGACTGCCCTACTAATGATCTACCAAGCTCAAAATGTAGCTTAACATCATCACAATACTCAAAAAACTCTCTAAATCTAGCAAAATAGTTATCAAAGTCTACTATAGGATTCTGTTGTGGATTTTGATAATCAATCCCTAAACCACCACCAAAATTAATATGCTCAATATTAATATCATTTTGCTTGAGAAGTTTTATATGCTCATTTGTCGTTATAGCTAGTGATTGAAAAACCTGATAATTCAATATCTGTGAACCGACATGATAATGCAATCCTATAATATTTATGTTGTCAAAGTTTTGAAAATCATTTTTTAACCACTTAAGAACATCAATAAAAGCAATACCAAACTTATCATCAAACTGCCCCGTACTTATATAATGATGAGTCTGTGCATCTATATTTGGATTTACACGTAAGCAAATATTTACCTGTTTATTCTTCAAGGATGCAATTTTACTAATAACTTCTATCTCTTCTAAAGACTCGCTGTTAAAAGCAAAAATATCATTATCAATAGCCAATTCAATCTCCCAATCAGCTTTGCCAACTCCTGCAAAAACAATATGCTGAGGATCTACATTCTGCTCAAGCGCCCTTCTAATCTCACCGCCACTTACACAATCAATCCCCATACCATATTTCTTAGCAATATTTACTATCGTTGGATGATGATTTGCCTTAATTGCATAATGAATTTCAGCGTTTTTGAAATTTTTATCTAATGCTTTTTTTGCACTGGCAAATATATCTTCCAAAAGTGTACTATCGTATATATAACATGGTGTCGTGAGTTTATGCTCTTTTATATAATTAGCCAGTCTAGCTCTATCAAAAACTATATAGTTACTCATTTAATTATCCTTTTTAATATAAAATCGGCAACTGCCAATCATTTTGTACTTGTTTATAAACATCTTGAGTTAATTGCACCAATATAGGATTTTTATTCATATCCAAATAAGATTGAATATCTCTAATATCATCCTCTGCCATAGCAGTACATCCTTCTGTACCTGTCGTCGGAGACTTCCAGATATGCATAAAAATACAAGAGCCTTTTTTGGCTATCGCTGGATTAGTATTGTACAAAATCTCTACACCATATTTATAGATAGCAATCTCTGACATATTTTCAGCTGAGAGCCAATCTTTATCATCAATAACATTACCATTAACTATTTGGTTATAATATTTTGAATTACTATCATCTACACATTCGATTCCAGTTTTTAGCTGTACATATTCAACTGCTGAGATATTAGCAAATCCAAAAGTTTTACCAATATCGAAAATACCTGCTGGTGATTTACTATCACCTTCTTTTTTTAAGTCTGCATCTGCTAGACTTTGATATATGCTATCTGCCCAAGCTATGCCATTCTTACCAACTACTACAGTAGTCGCTAATTTCTTAGCCAACCAATTATTTTGATTGTCTTTTTCAAAAAACCAAAGCTTCCCCGATACACTCTGCCAATTTGATGTGGTTACTACAATTAATTGCTTAGCCTTTGGTATTTTTTGTATACTTAGATTTTGACTACCCATTTTGTCCTCCTAAACTTCAATCAATAAAATAAATTTAAAGAATAAGAGGTTTTCGCTTAGTGTATGTTTTATGGTTTTTTGGTATTAATGAATAATTTATTTTGAAATAAAAGTTTGAAATATACATACACTATTCTCCTGCTGTTAGAGGTTCCAAATACGACTCATAAAGTTATAACCAAATGACATACTCATGCTCTATTCCTTTTGGTTTAATTTAACGAAAAATATTATTTATCTCATTAGACTAAACAATAATCAATTTTTTGTAAAATATTTTTATATATGAAATTAGATTATTTGATTTTTATTAATAAAATATTATTATAAAATCATGTTAATTAAGCCAAGTTCGTTGTAAACTGATTTGGTAAAATGCAAACTTGTACATGTAGGATATTCTCTTATATGATTCATCATGAAAATTTATGATTGAGTCGACTTCGTATATGAGAAATATTCTAAATAAATTTTCAAATCACAAAGGAGATGCATAAATGAATGCTCAGAAATATATTGATAGCGTAATTGCTGATGTTGAAAAAAGAGACGGACATGAAAAGGAATTCATCCAAGCCGTTAAAGAAGTATTTTCTACTCTTAAACCAGCTCTAGAACAAAACCCTAAGTATATCGAAGAAAATATCTTAGGACGTATTGTTGAACCTGAAAGAGGCATCTCTTTTAGAGTACCATGGGTTGATAGAAATGGTGACGTACAAGTTAACAGAGGTTTCAGATACCAGTTTAACGGAGCTATCGGTCCTTTCAAAGGTGGTATTAGATTCCATCCTAGCGTATATTCTGGAATTATCAAATTCTTAGGTTTTGAGCAGGTTTTCAAAAATAGCTTAACTACACTTCCAATGGGTGGTGGTAAAGGTGGTGCTGACTTTGACCCTAAAGGCAAAACAGAGCAAGAAATCATGAACTTCTGTCAAAGTTTTATGATGGAATTACAGCGTCATATTGGCCCAGACAGAGACGTTCCTGCTGGAGATATTGGTGTTGGTGGTAGAGAAATTGGCTATATGTATGGCCAATACAGAAGAGTAAGAAATTCTTTTGAAAATGGTGTATTAACTGGTAAGTCGTTAGAGTCTGGTGGAAGCTTGATTCGTCCAGAAGCTACTGGTTACGGTGCTGTTTTCTTCTTAGATGAAATGCTCAAGCATGATGGTGAAACTATGGAAGGTAAAACTATTGTGACATCTGGCTATGGTAACGTTGCTTGGGGTGTATGTAAAAAAGTTGCACAACTTGGTGGTAAAGTTGTTACTATTTCTGGCTCAAAAGGATTCGTACATGATCCTGAAGGTATCACAACAGATGAGAAGATTGAATTCTTACTTAAAATTCGCGAAGGTAAAGCTTCTATGCAAGACTATGCTAAAGAATTCAATGCTAGCTGGCATCCAGGTGAGAAGCCTTGGGGAGTCAAAGCAGATATCGCTATCCCTGCAGCTACTCAAAATGAAATTGATGTTGAAGAAGCTCAAAAGCTTATTGATGCTGGTGTTAAATATGTTGTTGAAGCATCTAACATGCCTACAACTAACGAAGCAATCGAATTCTTAATGAAAAAAGGCGTATGCCTAGCTCCAGGTAAAGCTGCCAATGCTGGTGGTGTTGCGGTTTCTGGTTTAGAAATGAGTCAAAACTCTGCTAGATTGGCATGGACAGCAGAAGAAGTTGAAGCTAAGTTACAACAAATTATGGCTAACATATTCCACGCTTGTAAGTTTGCTAGTAGCAAATACAACCTAGGATATAACTTGGTTGCTGGTGCAAACTTGGCCGGCTTTGAGAAAGTTGCAGAAGCTATGATTCAACAAGGTAGATATTAGTATCTAAAATTTATATTACATATATACTGCTAGTGACTATTCAATCACTAGCAAAATCTGCTAAAATCACTTTCTCTTAAAGTTCTTTCTTAAAACAAATTGATTAAACAAAATAATTTTACGTCCAATAACTATAAGCATAGGGTAAGAATGCTTATATTACTGTCATTCCCCATATTGATGGGCATGAGTATAGATTTATTTGCACCATCTTTACCAGGTATAAGTATTTCATTAAATACTACAGCATCTATTTCAAAGATGGTGATCTCAATATATCTTATAGGATATGCTATTGGTAATCTGCTAATAGGTATCATTACTGATGGTATAGGTCGCAAAGTTCTACTTAGATCATCATGCGTACTATTTGTGATAGTTAGCTTACTACCTACTCTAATACCAAACGAATATGTATTGCTAGGTTCAAGATTTTCTCAAGGGTTCCTTATGGGGTCAATGGGAGTTGTTACTCGAGGAGTTTTTTCAGATATTCTGCCACCTGAGAAGCTACTAAAACTTGGGCCAACAATGGGATTTTTATGGGGATTAGGACCTATTGCAGGACCTATAATCGGTGGCTTCTTACAAGATGCTTTTGGTTGGAAATCTGGATTTTACTTCTTTAGCATAGTAGTAGCATTGCTGACAATATTAGTTTTTATCTATATCCCAGAAACGCTTAGCAAAAAATCAAAACTAAGCATAACTAAAATCAAACAAGATATAATAGAGGTTGTAACTAATAGAGAATTCATGACTCTCTGTGTAGCTATGGGGATAGCTTATTCACTTATCATTAGTTTCAATACTTTGGGACCTTTTTTAATTCAAGATGTAATGGGATATTCAGCCGCTTACTTTGGTAAATTAGCTATATTTTTAGGCTGCGCTTTCCTACCAGCACCGATACTTGGGCGTAGATTATTAGATCACTATTCTGTTGGTAAAATATTTTTTGTAGTTATACATCTATTTATAGTATTGACTAGTATTTTCTTTATAATTAGCTTAATAAGCAATAATATATCTTTGATCATTATTGCTACTATGGCTGTTTATTTCACATGTGGATCAATTTTTCCATTATCGATGGGTAAAGGTATATCAATGTTTCGCCATATCCCCGGAACTGCAGCAGCAATTATGTATTTTGTGAATATCTCAATGACTAGTCTAACATCATTTTTACAAAGCTACGTTCATGCTCACAGTATTACAAATATTATAAGCATTTACTTGGTTTTAATGTTTATAATTATTGGGTTATACTGGTATAAACTAAAGGATCTTTAAAGTCTTATGTCTATAAAAAGCTATGATGTAATAATAATTGGTGCAGGCGCTGCTGGACTTATGTGTGCTATAGAAGCTGCTAAAAGAGGTCGTAGTGTACTAGTATTAGACCATGCCAATAAAGTAGGCAAAAAGATTCTAATGTCTGGTGGTGGAAGGTGTAATTTCACAAATTATAACATAGCCGCTGATAGGTACTTAGCAGATAATCAACACTTCATGAAATCCGCACTATCAAGATATACCCAATGGGATTTCATCAGCTTGGTTAGTGAATACAACATTCCTTATCATGAGAAGACACTAGGCCAGCTTTTTTGTGATAACAAAGCTAAAGATATCGTTAATATGCTTCTAGATGAGTGCCAAAAATATCAAGCTAAGATACAACTACATACAACTATTGATAGCGCCATAAAAAAAGAAGACTTATTTTATCTAAAATCTAATTCTGGCGAATATGTATGCCAGTCACTGGTGATTGCTACCGGTGGCTTATCTATACCTACTATGGGTGCAACTGGATTTGGTTATAAAATCGCTAAAAAATTTGGATTAAAGGTTAATCCTCAAAGAGCTGGTCTTGTGCCTTTTATTTTCAGCTCAGAAGATCAACAAAAGTTTGGACAATTACGTGGAGTATCAACTTATTGTAGAGTTTCAAACAATCGGGCAAGCTTCGACGAAAACATTCTTTTTACACATAAGGGATTAAGTGGTCCAGCAATTTTACAAATATCATCTTATTGGCATTCAGGAGAAAGTGTTGAAATTAATCTTTCTCCAAATATAAATATTATTGATTTTTTGACTTCGAAAAAAGAACAAAGTTCAAAAGTCACTTTAAAAAATACTCTATCGGAGTTACTACCAAAAAATCTTATTAGTACATTTTTTGAGAAATTTCTACTTGAAAAAAGAATTTGTGATTTGTCTGCTGAACAAATAAATAAGATTCATCAACAGCTCCATGAGTGGGTAATATACCCTCAGACAACAGAGGGCTACCGAACTGCAGAAGTTACCTTGGGTGGTATTAGTTGTGATGAAATGTCATCAAAAACTCTTGAAGCAAATAAAGTCAAAGGTTTATACTTTATTGGCGAAGTTATTGATGTAACTGGATGGCTAGGTGGATATAATTTTCAATGGGCTTGGGCTTCTGGTTGGGCCTCGGGACAAGTTGTATAAATCTAATCGCTAAGCTATAATTAAATAAATATTTTTCGGGTCAAATATTTTAATATGAAAATACCTAATGAGAAAGAATTTGCTATAAAAAAAGCTATTCTAAAAGCTATTGAACAGGGCTATAGTGTTGCCCAATTAGCAGATGGTTTTGGAGTTTCTAGAAGTTTAATATACAAATATCGTAGGGCACTCAGAGACCGGGGTTTCATCAAAAAAAATGAAAATGATGTTTATGTCATAACTGAGAATAAATTTTCTATGAAGCCCGAAGCCCCAAAAACTGCTAGCCTTGATTTAAAATATACTGATTTAAATGACCCAAATATTTATTCTGAAGAAATACAGCTAACTGAAGAAGAAGAGACTTCTCCTAATGAAGACTGTCTGCAAAGTAACGATTCAGAAAATATAGAATCTATTCAAAACTCCGTAGATCAAATGCATAGGCTTAACGAACTGAAGAGAGCCAATAAATCGCGAACTAAAAAAGGTTTTCTAAACAAAGTCTTTGGCAAAATAAAAAAGATAATTTAAGGAAATAACATGACAAAAATTATTGAAGACGTTGCAGAATTTGCACATAAAAACCATATATCAGAAGAAACTGTAAAAGAGTTAATTGCTCACTTTACTAATGATGTTGAGAAAATCCAAAAATTTATTTTAGAGAAAACAGAATGTATTTTTGATGCTAATATCAGAAATCTAGAAATAAAAGAAGCCCTTAAAAATCTTAAATAATTTTTGTCTTCAAAGTCATCTCTATGCTGCTATTGTTTGTGTAGTACTCTTCAAATTATTCAATGAATTCTTCGCATTAACAATATTAGGGCTATAAATATCTTTAGAATCTTGCAATGCTTTTCTTACTACACTTACATCTTGCCCTAAAGACTGAGACTCTTGTAAATTGGCGTACAATAATGCAATGATACCAGCAACATGAGGAGTAGCCATAGATGTACCCTGCATATAACCATATTCATAGTTATTTAGAGTAGAGTATATTTGAGCTGTTTTGCCATAATTATAACTATCTCCACCTGGAGCTCTAACAACTAGACTGTTTACTACCCACTTTAGTATCCCATCAGGAGCATAGTATGTCGAGTAAGGTGCTAACAATCCTTCCGGCCCTGTAGATTCAACAACTATAGCATTAATATCTCTACAGCCTGATGGTATGTCATTAAATAAATTTTTACCATCATTACCTGCGGCAATAACTACTGTTACACCTCTTTCATGTGCAGCTTGAATGGCCTCTTTCCATGCTGGGCATAATGTGCCCATATAGTTCTCCCTCCACTCATCTCGACTGACTATAGGCTGTCCAGTGTATGGATCAATTCTAGACATCCCAAGGCTAAGATTGATAACTTTAACTGGAGCTTTGTTGTCCTCTAAATATTGCCCACTACTATTTTTTGCATATACTTGCGCTCCTGCTGCCCATTTGACAGATTCTAAAATAGCATAAGTATCACCGCTGCCATCATCTCCTAAAGCTCTAATAGGCAAAATCTTAATACTATCTATTGGTCCTGCAACACCTTTGACTTTAGGACCATTTGCAGCCACTGTCCCTGCTACATGTGTACCATGAAAACTACCATTATCATAGATATTGCTAGATACTCTAAGCTCTCTATTCTTCATAAAAAAATAGTAATGGCTATGATCTCTATCTATTTTTTTTGATATATCTTCAGGAGCAGCATAAGCTAATCCTGAATCAATTACAGCGACATCAACTCTCTTTGGGTTATCTAAAACCAAGTCCCATGCACCATAAGCATCAATCCCGCCTGTGACCTCTTTCGGGCTCTGCATATCCCACTGTTGTCCCCAGCTTATGATGTTATTTTGAAAGTTAGTCGTATTGGTTGTTTGTGTATTGTTTAAATCATAAGCATACATTTTTGAATTTTTTGGGATAGCATATTCAACATTTGGATTACTATCCATAAAATTTTTGGCAGCGGCATAAGCATTATTGTTTGATACCTTTTGGGCTGCACTACTTGACTGAGTTTTTAAACTAGTAGTAGTTGGCCGTAAAGCCTGGCCATCACTTACTTTTACAACTTTTGTTCTCGAATCTATATCTTCAAGGACTTGATAGTTTTGAACTGTACTCATAGTAGCTACAGAATTAGCACTAACAGTCCCTATTTTATTTTGATTATCTTTATACTTAACGATTAACTCAATATCGTTTGCATACGCTGAGGCATACAAAGAAGCTCCTATTAAAAATATTTTTTTAAACATATAGTTTGTCCTTAAGTTGTATATTTCACAAATTGTAAACCATTAATTATTTTAATGGTTTACAATATCATTATATAAAAACAACTCTTTTTAAATATTTTTACAGCAGCTTAGAATTTAATTTTCCGTTATTTTGACTATTCGATAGACTTAAAATAAACTAACTTAGTAGGATACTTTAGATTTTATAAATATGGATAACAAAAAAAATATTCTAATAACAGGTTGCTCTCATGGTGGCATTGGCTACGCTACAGCCATCTATCTTCGAGATAAAGGATATCAAGTTTTTGCTTCTGCTAGAAAGCAAGAAGATGTAGATAAGCTCAAAGCTGAAGGCTTTGATACTTACTTGATAGATGTCACTAATTATCAACAAGTTGATCAAGCTTTAGAGTCTATTTTAGCTAAAACTGGTGGCAAATTAGATGCTGTATTTAATAATGCTGGATTTGGACAAGTTGGCGCATTAGAAGATATCGATACGCAATTTATCAAAAAGCAGTTTGAAACCAATGTATTTGCCGTACACAATCTAACTAACAACGCTATAAAAATCATGCGTAAACAAGGTTATGGGAAAATAATACAGCATAGTTCAATACTAGGACTTATTGGTATGAGGTATCGTGGATCATACGTAGCTAGTAAATATGCACTAGAAGGTATGACTGATACTATGCGACTTGAACTTAGGGATACTAATATTTTCATTAGCCTATTAAATACTGGACCTGTAACAAGTAAATTTAGAGAGAATGCTCTAAAGACTATAGATAATGTTGAAGTAGAAAATTCACCTCACAATAAAGAATACTATAGAATAATGCTTGGTAATCACAAACCTATCCCTTTCAACCTACCTGCAATTGAAGTAGCAAAAGTTGTTGAAAAAATTCTTGTAGCAAAAAAACCAAGACCTAGATACTTTATAACGAAAGCAACTTGGATTATGACAACTCTCAAAAGATTTTTGACAACAAAAGCTTTCGACAAGGTTGTAGGAAAATATTAACCATTATTTTCTAAACTTATACAAAAACCATCCTACAAATATAAAAATCATTGGCCCTAAAATTAGTTCTGATTCATATATTGCAATCTCATAAGCATCAGTCATATCGCTTGGAGGTTGAAAGCTAAATATTATACCTAATGATGTCGATACAAAAACTAGTACTGCAAACAGATATTTTATCTTATGATTCATAAGCTTGATATAAGCGATTACAAGATATAAATAAGGGATAAAATAAAGTACAGTTGCCATGAGAATCAAGATTTGATACATCGCATCAACTGATGGCAACAAGTTTGTAAATACGACTATAAAGGTGACCAACACTCCCATAAATATCAAAGCATTTCTTGGAGAATCGTGCTTGTTAGTTTTATGCAACCAGTCCGGCAAAATTCCTTTAGGAGTACATTTAAAAAACATAATAACAGGTGCTAATAACCAAATACTAACTGCGGCAAATTCAGCAAATGTTAATAAAAATGCCATGAGTTTAGGAAACCATGCCCAATGAAATTGATGACCTATAATCTCAAATGCAGTCATCAAACCAGATGCTTTACCGATATCATCAGGTGATGCTACCAGATTCAGAGCTACGGTACCTAGTATATATAGTCCAAGTAATATAAAAGCAGATAAAATCAAGCCATAATAGAGGTTTTTCTTAGCATCTCTAACAGAGTTGGCAAAAGTAGGAATTATCTCGATACCCGCCATAGCAAACATAATAATAGTCAAAGTAGAAAGATTGTCCCACGAGCTACCATGAGGAGCTATATTAGCCATAGAAAAATCAGTAGCACTATGCCCTACGGCTATATATGCTGCCACCCCTAAAATGATTATCACAATAGCAGGTATAAATGAGCCTAAAATACCTCCAATATCTACTAGATATTTATTTGCCTTTAGACCATAAAAGCTAATTACCGTAATCAACCAAAAAGCGATTAATACCACCACAGTAATATAATAATGATTCTCGACCAACTCAGGCTTACCGATAAAGTAAGCAAAATTTGTAGCCAAGAATATTAGAACTGCTGGATAGTAAAATATTGTATTAATCCAATAAAGCCATGCAACCATAAAGCCTGATTTTTCACCTAAAGCTCTAGTAGTCCAAGCATACATACCGCCCTCATCAGGATACTTACGTGACAATTGTGTAGCTATAACAACCAATGGTAGGAAAAATACTAAAGCTCCAAGTATCCAAAAGAATATTGCAGATGCCCCCAAGCCTGCGGCAACAGGTATCCAACGAATACCAAAGTTAGCAGTGACTGCCATTATAGTTACATCTTTTAATCCAAGAACTTTATTATCTGTTGAGATTGAACCCATAAAATATATTACTCGCTAATAATTCATATAATGATTATATACATCATAATTAAGAATAAATATTCTAGAAGCTTATTTTTTAATGATGAATTTAATTTTTAGATAAAAGATATATGAGAATTTGAAATGTAGTCTTTAGATGATATCAAAAACATATCTAACAAGAGATACTTTTGGATATTAAGACTTTATTACATCATGCTCGGCATACCGCCCATGCCACCGCCCATAGGAGGCATAGCTGGAGCATCTTCTTTGATCTCACCAACCATAGCTTCTGTTGTGATCATTAGACCAGCAATTGAAGCAGCATGTTGTAGAGCTGAACGAGTAACCTTAGTAGGATCTAAGATACCCATTTCAACCATATCACCATAAGTATCATTAGCTGCATTATAGCCATGGCTTCCTTCTTTAGCTTTAACTTCGTTTACAACTACAGAAGCTTCGCCACCAGCATTTTGTACAATTTGTCTTAGAGGAGCTTCGATTGCTTTTCTAAGTAAAGCAATACCGTGGTTCTGATCATCATTATCACCAGTCAAGCCATCAAGAGCTTTTTGCGCTCTAATAAGTGCAACACCGCCGCCAGCGACGATACCTTCTTCTACAGCTGCACGAGTAGCATGTAAAGCATCATCAACACGGTCTTTCTTCTCTTTCATCTCAGCTTCTGTAATAGCACCAACTCTAATTACAGCAACACCGCCAGATAGCTTAGCTAATCTTTCTTGTAGCTTCTCTTTGTCATAGTCAGAAGTAGCTTCTGCAACATTTGCTTTGATTTGAGAAACTCTATTTGCAATAGCATCTTTATCTCCAGCACCATCAATGATTGTAGTATCATCTTTAGTCACTTGTACTCTATTTGCAGTACCTAAGTGCTCCATATTAGCTTCTTCTAGCTTCATGCCAAGCTCTTCAGATATAACTGTAGCACCTGTTAAGATTGCAATGTCTTCTAACATAGCTTTTCTTCTATCGCCAAAGCCAGGAGCTTTAACTGCACATACTTTAACTACACCACGCATATTGTTAACAACTAAAGTAGCTAAAGCTTCGCTCTCAACATCTTCAGCGATGATCAATAGAGCTTTACCAGACTTAGAAACACCTTCTAATACAGGAAGTAATTCACGGATATTAGAGATTTTCTTATCAACTAGTAATATATATGGGCTCTCTAGATCAGTAGTCATGTTCTCTTGGTTTGTCGCGAAATATGGAGATAAATAACCTCTATCAAACTGCATACCTTCAACGACATCAAGCTCATCTTCAAAACCTTTTCCTTCTTCTACAGTGATCACACCTTCTTTGCCAACTTTTGCCATAGCTTCAGCGATAAGCTTACCTACAGTAGAGTCAGAGTTAGCAGAGATTGTGCCCACTTGCTCGATTGATTTAGAGTCAGAACACGGCTTAGAAAGTACTTTTAGCTCTTCTACTAATTTAGTAGCAGCCTTATCAATCCCTCTTTTTAGATCCATAGGATTCATACCTGCAGCAACAGCTTTTAGACCTTCTGTAAGTAGCGCTTGAGCTAATACAGTGGCAGTAGTAGTACCATCACCCGCCACATCAGCAGTTTTAGATGCTACTTCTTTAACAATCTGAGCACCCATATTCTCAAATTTATCTTCTAGTTCGATTTCTTTAGCAACAGATACACCATCTTTAGTAATTGCTGGAGCACCATATGATTTGTCTAATACGACATTACGACCTTTAGGACCTAAAGTAACTTTTACAGCATTAGCTAAAGTGTTAACACCATCTAGCATTTTTGCACGAGCGTCATCTGAAAATAAAACTTCTTTTGCAGCCATTTTTATTTCTCCTTTGAAATTTCTAAGATTCTTTTTAATTATCCGATAATACCCATAATGTCGTCTTCTCTCATCATAAGAAGAGTCTCATCATTTACTTTTACCTCACTACCTGAGTATTTACCAAATAGTACTTTATCGCCTACTTTCACATCCATAGGTTGAGTAGAACCATTGTCTAATTTCTTACCATTCCCAACAGCTACAACTTCACCCTCACTTGGCTTTTCTTGAGCACTACCAGTTAAGATAATCCCACCTGCAGACTTTGTTTCTTCTTCTGCACGACGTACTAATACTCTGTCTTGTAATGGACGAATGTTCATAACAATCTTACTCCTTTGTTAATTATTGCTATTTTGTGTTTTCAAAAATTTTTTAATTTTTGTGCAGCTTAGAAATTTTCCTATTCTAAGTTCTTGCATGACTAGATATTGAGCCAAAAAAGTCATTTTCAAGATTTTTTTGTATTTTTTTTGTTAGAATCTCCTTGATAAAAATCAAATACACCAAAAAGATGAAGAAAATAGTACTGACCATATTCCTTATTACTATTACAACAAGTATTTTTGCTTTAGATATCCAAAGTAAAGAAATAATGATAAACAAAAATAAGGTTCATTATTATCAAGTTAACAATTCCAAGAGCGACTTAAATCTTATTATGTTAACTGGTATTGGTACTACTGCTAACTTTTGGCCAAAAGATTTTATAGATATACTCTCGCAAAAGTATAACTTATATATTCTTGATTATCGTGGTATAAATACAAGTCAAGATAATTCAAATGTAAACTATTCCATCTATGATCTAGGAAATGATACTAACTCCTTCATCAAGAAACTAAATTTGAAAAATACGTATCTATTAGGTTGGTCAATGGGAACTACAATTGCCCTACAAACAGCTTTTGATAAAAGTAAATCATTTAAAAAAATCTTTTTAATATCTCCACCTTTGCCAACAAGTGCTAATGACAACTCTACAAAGTTTAAAAAAACTCCTAAATTCAATAGTAATGACGATATCTATAATTATGTATTTAACAATAATTTATATAAATACTCTCCTAAAGATCTAACCACTGAAAAATCTAGATTTATAAACTCTGATATAAGCACTTTATTTCCTACTCCAGAAGTTTATGCGAAACAGAAAATAGCTCGAAATGAATGGATTTCAAATAAAGATGCTATTAATAATTTTGTTAATATTGATATACCTACTGTAATATTCTTATCAAAGAATGATCAAATAGAGCATATTGATAGTATTCAAAAAACCATATCTTTAGTAAAAAATAAATCTATAGTAAGTACAATTTATCTAAATAAATCCGGACATGCTATTGATTGGGATCAATCTCTCAAATTAGCGAATATCATAAATAACTTAGCATAATTAAATATATAGTATTAACAACAAAACATGAGGTATAACTTTGAACAATAAAAGTATGAGCTTCACTGCCCGTTTAGTTCACACAATAGGCTTTGAATTTTTTGGAATAGTGATTTTCACCCCATTTGCCATGTTTGTCCTACACAAAGATATGTTTCATATCGCAGGACTAGCTATCATAGTATCAATAATAGCCATGCTATGGAATCTTGTATATAACTATATTTTTGACATCGTCGAGAATAAAACAGGCGGGTGTCGCTCAAAAAGAGGAGTTATTATAAGAGTGTTGCATGCCATTCTCTTTGAAGCTGGTCTTTTAATTGTTACTATCCCTCTTGTTGCATATATGCTAGATATGGGGCTAATAGAAGCAGTTATTGTTGATATTGGCTTTGTTATTTTTTATCTTGTATATGCTTTTGTGTATAATTATATTTTCGATAAGATTTACTTCGGTTTTATACATAATTAGATATAGCACCCATAGCTTAACTGGATAGAGCGTCGCCCTCCGGAGGCGAATGCGGGGGTTCGAGTCCCTCTGGGTGTGCCACTCTAATTAACAAATTATTACTTAAGAGCTTTTAAAATAATGAGTTTTGTTAAATAAAATATCTAATATTATTTTTCATAAGGTGCAAATAAGGTGCAAAGATAAAACTTTTCCACAGGTTTAAGTATTTACACGAACAACCCATCCTAGACCCTCGAGATTAGTCTTATTAGTTAATCCTGACGCACTTGGGGCTGAACTTGTGCCACTATTAAGATCTAAAGTACCATTCTGTATATTATTAGTATTAGCAGAAGTCCATACGGAAGCAAGTATATTATCAACTGATTGTTGTGTTAATGCACAATCCTGAAATGCATTTTGATATGCACTACAAACAGTTTGATTATCAAATAATCCAGCCGGTACATCAGTAAGTAGCGTACAATCATTACATAAGCCAGTAAAATTTGTAACATTAGGTGAATTATCAAATAACCCGTCCGGTAAAGATGTTATATCTGTTTCAGCAAATGCATACGCATAAACAATACAAGAAGTTAAGCTATCAAACCATCCAGATGTAACGCTTGTTATACCAGATCTTTGGAATACAGACTGCACCGTTGTAGCATTTGGCATTTTATCAAAGAAATCAGATGGTATATCTGAGTTATCTATATCTGTAGATCTAAAAGTCATGAGTCTAGCTGTATCACAATTAGGTAAACTAGCTGGTAATGTAGGTATACTCTTAAATCCATAAGCGAAAGCGGCGTATAATCCATTTATAGAACTTGCATCTATTGATTCAACAGCGCCTAAAGATGTGAAAAATTGTTTAGCTGTATCAATTAAAGATGTGTCAGCTGTAGATTTACCCTCTATAATAAAAGCCCCTATAAACTCAGGCAAGAAAGCATATATGAAGAAATTACTCATATAAGGATCAGTTGCACCAAACGTCTTATCTACAGCGTATATACCTTTTCTTGTTGCGTAAATAAATAATCCATCAAATGGACCTTGCACATCAAAATAAACTCTTGTACTAAGTGAAGTGGTTTCAAGATATTCGCCTCCTGTAGTTCTGTATATAGGTCTATAAGATATTGTGCTAGATGACACTGTACCATTAAAACCATTAACTGATTGGTCATCTATTCTTCTAATAGTATCACCATCAGTTGTGACTGGAGTTGTTCCTCCTGTATTTTGCCACAGATATTGGCTTTCAGCAGTAATAAGAAATCCCTTAGCTGTTTCAAGCTCCCCTAATAGAATTGATCTATAATCTACTTTAGATTGAGATGCTACTATTCCAGCTATCATGCTAAAGCTCCGATTAATGACCAAGTATTAGAACCTAGATATATTAAAGTAACAGCACATCCAACAGCTCTAATATTAAGCAAACTGTCCTCTGATATTATTGTTTGAGATCCACCAGTTGCAAAAGTTACAGTATTAGATCCAGTATCTGACTGCCAAATAAAATCTATTTGATCTCCAGCAACAATATTAACTATACTAGTATCATCAATTGTCAAAGTTACAGCACCAGTAATATTTAAAGTATTTATATTGTTTTTGATCGAAGATGTAACAGTAGTGTTAGTTGTTATATCATTAATTGCTGGTGAGTTTCTTGCTACTTCAACCCATACAGCATTATTCTGAGCATTATCAATTAAAACATAATATTGATCTGTATCTGTATTAATCCATGTTTTACCGACATTATATTGCCAGTCTGTTAATGTTGGACTAACATTGGTGCTTCTAGGGTTTTCCATTTGATAATCTTGATGAAATTGATCAAGAGTTTGACCAGCAGTACCAACCTTTACAAATTCGCCATTTACATATTTAATCATTTTTTTAAACCCTTATACTGTATCCACCAACTAAATCAGCAGACTTATGAATTATTATATAACTATCTTCAATCATTTGTAGATCTGACTGTATTTCTGTTGCATCCTCATATATTTCTAATGTACAACGGTTATTAAAATACACTTTAAACTCTCTATCATCTGATAGACTGGCAGTATTAAGTCTTAATGTAGAATCTGTTGAACCAGTATAAACATAATCAGTATCATTGGATACATCTATTGTAGATGAGCTAGATACAGTTACTTGATTTGTTTGTCCAGTAGTTACGGTTGGCTGTGATCCACCGCCGCCAGCGCCAACATTATTAGGCGGTAAAAAACCCATAAATTACACCTCGAAGTTTATTATTGTATTAGGGTCAATGCTTTGGAATTTCTTAACATAAAGATTTTCCCCAGCAACCTTAACATACCCCCTATCTTCATGAGGATATATAATACGCCCTTTAGTTTCAGTTGGTAGTGATGAGCCACTGAAAAATACTATAGGTCTTTCACTGGGATTTTGAATACTGAAAACATCACCATCTGATATGCCCATAGATGCAAGATCTACTTGTTGAAAAGTATTAGAATTAACTGTATGAAAATTTGTTGCCATAAGATTAATCTTTGAATAATTTACATATATTGTATGGCTAGTTTTAAATGTCGGATTTAAGCATTAAGTAAATCTCTATCTGCTTGAGATAATGCACGGTTGTAAAATCTTGTTTCTCCAATAGTTACATCACTAAAAAGTCCAGCAGTTCCATTATTATTAAACGCAGCAAGAAAGATATTATTCGGAGCTGACAGTGCTGTAGAAACAAAATTAACACTCCCAATTTCAACATTGTCTAAATACAATCTAAGAGTTGTACCATCGCCACTAGCAATTATATTATGTTTATTGATATCAGATGGAATATTATTAGTGACTTGAATGTCTGTAGCTGTATTGTTTGGAGCATCGGCTTGATAAAATAATCTAATGATCTTATTTGAACCGGTTACAACTCTGTTATCGTAAGCTATTGATAATCCATTAGTTGCTGAAGCAAAAGAGCTTGATAATAAAGTATCTATAGTGTCACCAAATGTCGAAGAGTTTCTATAAATATCAATACTTATAGTAAATATATTTGTGTTTGTTATGTAATTAAACGTATTATTTAGGTCTGCATACCCTGTAGAACCATCAAATTGTATACCATTAGCAACAGCAGTCCAACCGCCAAATAATGTACCATCACTAAAACCTTGCTCATCAATAAGGGTATTGCCACTTATATTATCCATTGTGTAATGAGCTATTAGACCAGTAGTAATATCTCCACCACCTGATCCACTAGTAGTTATTGTCTTTATCGGAGTTTCTAAGCTTTTATTTAATACAGTTTCTGTAGCTAAAACTTGGCATTCATAAGTTGTAGAATTTGGAAGCCCTGATATTGTATAATCTGTATTTGATGTAGCTGAAGACTCTATCCATGCGGTTTCGCCTTGCTCTCTGTATCTATAGACAAACTCTAGATTGCTAGAGTCACCCTCGTTCATGCTGTTAATATTGGTTGAAATCTGAATATCTGGCATATTATATCTCCGTTAAACTGACTATTATATCAGCATCTAACACCTCAAAAACATCTATTGTAATATCAGCATCAAGCACACTATTGTTATCAAATACAAAATTAACTGATAATGATTGATAGCTTTCTACGGTATCTCTAATTGATGAGAGTGTGGCTATAACATCAAATGTATTTGTACCTATATCGTTAGATACTTCTGATTGTGTTAATGTGATTGAGTTTGTATCTGTTGTCTTTGTTATTGTACCTTGTGATACTCCTGATAAGAAAAACTCAAAAACCACTTTGTTTTCGGTGTCTTCTTCTATCGCTGTACTACCATCGTAATAATCTAGAAATAAAGATCCTGTTTCTGTGATTCTGTTACGACTTGCAAGCGTTATAACAGCATCAACCAATATTACCTCTATGTTTTCTGTTAATACATCTAAGCTATTTATTTTTATATTTTTAGGTGGATATGGTTTGTAATATCTTGAAGATAAGATTAAATCATTCTTTGTTGCATCTGCTGGATCAAGTTGAAATCCATTTTTGATAGGTAATAATTTAACATCTAAATCATCATTGATATAATATGACTCATTAACGCTATAATTGCCTTGTGTGGCGAATAGATAAGATCCTGCGTTATGTTCTTGTGGGTATGTGTCGAGTAATCCACGCTGTATAGTTATTTGATTATTGTTGTAATCTATACTTTGTATATATATAACTTCATCATTTATAAATGCATACTTGTTAGCCTTAACTCTTGAGTTATTGTATACATCTGAATATGATATAACCGTATCAGTTTTAGAAATAGCAGAATCAATCAAGAAACCAGCACCAGCAGTATAAGAAGCTGGCAAAGTTACATCATTAACATCAAGCCTATAAACAGGAGAATTATTACTATTTATTATTTGGTGTATAAATGCTACTTCCGTACCATCTTTAGCTCTTGCATTAGCATCTCCAATAAGTGTAGCCATTTGGTAATATAATATATTATCTACTCTTGCTGGTAGGTCTGTTGGCTTCTCTGGAACTGGTACAGGGTCTACTGTCTGATCTATCGTAGCAACATCAAGCCATAAGTCAGATATAAGTTTAAGTGTTACGTACTTAGCACGAATAAAGCCTCTTTTCTGTTTACTCACAACCCTAAAACCACGATTAACATAACCAAGTTGATCGAATGAAAAAATAACTAAATCGCCAGCATTAAGAACATCAGCATGTATTGTTGCCTTGATTGTTATAGTTTCAGGTGCTGAATTTAATTTTCTTAATTCTCTATCACCAAGAGAATAAGCAATATTTGCATTAGTAACACCAAGATAACTAATCTTTGTTATGTTATGTCTACCAAGCTCGGCAAACATACCGCCGTCAAATACAGATATAATATCTTTATTATCATTTCTATCGTAGTTTGTGTATTCAATATCGACTTGAGTTACAGCTTCTCCTGCTTCTGATTGCGAAGACTCAATAAACTCAATAAGATAACCGTTTGTGTCTGATATTTCGAATGCCCCTGTCGGATTTGTATACCTTAACAGTGTAAGATTGTATTGCTGTGTGTATTCATCAAAAGAAAGATATATATCAGCTTGCTCGCATATTTCATCTATAAACTCTTGGACATTTTTTGGTTGAGTTATGACATAACTTAATCCGATACCTTCTGAATAAAGCCTATCAGCTACATCCATAAAGTTAGATTGATTGATGTTGTACCATTGTGCTCTTACTGGCGACCATTCTTGAGTTAGTAACTCATATATAATATGTACAGGGTTCATTCCTCCATAACATTTAACTTTAGATGGATACCACATAGAAGCATAATTTGTATGTCTATAGAATCTCTCACCATAAACAATGACATTCCCAAAATTAGAATTGTTGCCAATGTAAGCATTTTTAAAAGTTAAGCTTGTAACGTAATTATATGCAGGCTCTATAGCAACTCCAGCAGTAGAGTTATCTAACTTATTATTGACTCCGAAATAATTATCAGTTCCTTGTGCTGGATGTCCACTTTTGATTAAAATGTCAGATAGAAAACCACCCTCACGATCTCTTGAACCATATAAGTCATAACTACCAACTTGGCTTGATATAGTATGACTATTAACTATATTATAGCTATCAATAAGTAAATCCTTATCATTAACTATAATTTTAGTGATAAAGTCCAATCCTCCTTCACAAAACACAAGTCTAGAAGAATAATAATACTCAACCCATTGAGTCTCTGTTTGTGTGCTTGTTTGACTTTGACCTGAACCACCACCGCCACCAAAAAGAGCCATCTAATTAAACCTCTTCTTAACTTTGCTAATATAAAGCCTCATGTGAGAATCTTTTATATTTTTTATTTGCTCTTCTTCAATTCCATTTTTGACAAAGTTATCAAAGTCAATATTGTTATTTTTGCAAAATTCTACTATACCATTATGACAACACTTAACTCTTCTTAATTGCGAATAGGTAATATTCATTACTTACCACCTCCACTACTACCACCATCTGCAGTTTCAGGATCAACGACATTACCATCTTCATCTGTTATTTTGGAATTAATCTCATAATTAAAACCTCCATCTACCACAATATTTGAACCCTCAAACTTACCATATCCAAAACATAACGGTATTGACACTGATAAATTTGCAGTTGGAACAGTTTCTTGATCTATTGATACTTCTGACTGTTGTTTTTTTTGTGTTGTATTTCTCTTAACAAATAGCGTAGAGATAGCAGCTAAAACTAAGCCAAATAAAAGCAACCACATAAGATAAAAAAATAGATTATATTAATTTATATTTTATGGTTATTAGATATTCTCGGATTTTAGAAAGTTTGTCTTTTAGCTGGATTTAGGTTTGATATATGGGGAAATCCACCGAAGTTATTATAATTACCAAACTTATTAATACAGGTGCTTTGGTTTTTATCACAACCAGCATATATAGTAACTATCTTACCATTCAAAAATTGACCATCAAATACATTAGCTACGTTTATGGTGTTGCCAACATGAGAGCGTATAACACTTGTACGATATCCAGTGTCAGCAGATACAACATAACCACCAACATACCACCCATTAGGTTTGTCATTACTTGACATAACTATAGTTAAATTATCACTTCCAGTGGTAATACTTCTAACATCAGCATAAGAAGCTTTATTTACCCCACATTGCGAACCGTATAACTGAAATCTGCAACGCTTACTAAACTGATTGCTACAAAACTCATCTTGATGCTTATTTGGCAATGTCTTTATCTGAAATGATACATATTCGTTACGCTCTCTTTTACCTTTTGAAAGCTCGCCTTGTATGAGTAAAGGTTGATCAGTTGCATTTTTATCGTAACCATAAACACTTATAACCCACTTCTTTAGATCTTTTCTTCTATATAAATAATTAGCAGATTCATTCATAGCTGATATTTTTACTGTAGCAGTATTCTTGCTGTTCTCTGTCTCTGAGTTAACTTGTAAATCAACTTCTATCGATACTGGTACATAAGTTATCGTATTTATTGTTTTAGCTCTTGAACCTGAATAGAAGTATAAATTCTCGCCATAATCTGATTCGATAGCTACTAAGTATTGTGGACTGCCTAGTCTAACACTTCGTAATAATTCTAAAAATGTAGCCATTATTTATAGCTCCTTTTCTTCGTTATGTAATCTTAAACAACTAAAACTATGCCTATGAGTTCTGCTATTGATATCTTCTATTGATACCATATCGCTAGCCATTCTCACTAGCATTAAGAATCCTGTTTGAACTATATTTATATTGCTTGGTAAATCAGTATCTAGTGTAAGCTTGAAAGTATAATTACTATTATCTACAACATCTGTAACTTTTCTATAATGCTTAAAACCATCGCTATCAATAAAATAGATATGTGAATTTTCAAAAGATGTTATAACTGAATAGCAATCAACATTTATTACATTGTAATTAGTACCATCAAAATTAATAAAATTAAATTCATCTTTGTAACTCAATAACCAAAATGGCTTCTGTTGACCATTGCAGTCAAAAATGAAAGCTAGATAATCATCTAGTAGCTTATTATCAAATATATGCTGAACGCCGAATATATCATCGTTATATAATCTATTTTCTGATATATCAAACAAGCCCATACCAGTAGTTATAATATTTTTATTCTGTGATACTGACCTTGTTACCTTGTCAATATAGTACCAGTCATCAACATACAAGCCATTATATGTGCTAAATGGTATAGCACCATTAACTTTTGGTATCTCATTCGTGATTATTTGAACATCAAAAGTTGAGTATTTGCGTATATTTTCAATACTTATATCATCTACATAGCCAGCGCATAAAGGCACTACTTGAAATCTATCGTAATAATTTCTAACCTCATTTCTAAGATTTATAGTATTGCTAGAAATATTATCAATCTGCACCACTTCATAATTGCGATGGTCTTTATATATAAGAATGTTTAAACCATCTTCAAATCTTTCTGAGTAAGATTCTTCATAATCTATTGAAGTTGTTCCAATACTTAATTCTTTATAGAAATATTTTGACTTTTCCCATAATGGGAAACTGTACTTTGATTTAAAACTTTTCTTAGCATAAGCATCTAATAAAGCATATCCTTCACGATTTATTAATTGATAGCTTCTACTAGATTTAAAGTTTGGGGCTTCTCTTAATGCTGTGCGATACTCTCTATCGTAAGATTGAGATATATTAGTTAGAAACTCAAATGTATCTGTTTTTGTTCTATTCTGTTCAAATATCCATACAAGTACTCTTGACCCTTGCACTTTGATTGGTGTATCTGTAGTGGTGTAATTAGATGTTACAGTACCATCTATGATAGGGTCGCCATCTGCTGTGGCTGTGATAGTTACTAGTATCTCTTGAGTAGGCTGTAGCGTAATGGTATCGTAGTTGATATCCACATTAGAAGTATCGCCAATAAATGTCTTAGAGCTTAATGTTTGCACCTCATTAGTAGCATTCCACACATAAGCAGATATTGATACATCATCACTAAATGAGCCAAAGTTAAATATATGACCTAGTTTATCATTTGGTGTGAGTGTATTGATTATGTACACACCAGAATATACATAATCATAAGTTGATAACGACTTTGCAACATTGTGTCCATTGTCTTTAGTGTATTGTATATTTGCCTGTACAGAGAAAGAAGCTGAATTGTTTATATTATCTACAGGGTAAACATCATTTACATATGCGGCTGGCGATTCTGTAGTAAAAACAGGTATCGACCTATTATTAATATGAGCAATCATTATACTTTGACCATTATGCAGTATTTCAGCAAGTCATCTGAATAGTTTCCTGAACTTGGTTTAGCCGTTATATTCGGCATCCTTAAATAAGTTGAAGCATTAATTGTAGTTGTATCGTATTTATTTAAAAGGTCGTTTCTGCCTATATAAATATCATCGCTAAATGAAAGTATAGGCTTAACAAGTCCAGTTTCCATCTTGTAAACATTTAATGGCACGCCAAATGTCGAATAGTATATATTGCTTAATAGTATACTGAATAAATTATCGCCTGATACATCTATTTGAGGTTGCCTAGCACCTGAAGTCGATACACCAGCACATAAAAAATCACTAAAAACACTGGTAACTTTAAACACACCAGAACCAGTTGAGTATATTATATTATTAATACTTGTGTTAGTTAGTTGGGAATACTCCAACACCTCAGATATGTAGTTATTAAAACTAGACGCACCTAAACCGTCATTACAAGATTGTGAAGAAATCCAACAATCTCCAATACTATAGACATGACCAAAGTTAAATAAGATACCATTACAAACTATAAACCCAGTATCTCCACCAAACCTTTCATATTCAAATATCTGCTTAATATGTATTAAGGTTGGAGTTACAACTACAACAGTCTCTCTATCATCAACAAATAAGTTGCTATCTCCATAATTAGCACTCTGCGCCCCAGCTTGTAGCCTACCCTCTGTTCCGGCAACATATCCAGTTGACATTGATGATATTATGTATTTAGCTGATGAATCATAGTCAAGATGAAAGTATGTAGAACCATTATTCCAAGTCATGCACGTATCAGAATTTACAGACTCATTTATTCTATCTACAGCAAAACCGTTAGCAGTCAAAAGTGTTGACAAAACCCCAAAAATATCATTGATACTTGCTGGACTAGCTACAACTTGATAACTCATATTAAATATTCTCCATTGATACTGCGTACATTTTACCGTTAGATAAGTCTTGGTGTTGTGGGAAGCATATATATTGCATACCGCCAGCATCAGTAATTATATTTTCAGCAGTGTTATTTGTTGAGCTAACTTGGTAAACACCATCTAGCTTGCCAGCTAAGAAAGAGTTATATATTACATGACAATCTCTAAGTAAAAACTCGTTAGTAGTACCTAAAACATTACCCAACAAGAAATCACCGTCATAAACAGCACCATTAGAAATTTTCCTAAATGGATATATTCTTAGGGTTGATTGATTAACAGCTGAATTAAGGTTGCTAACAGCGCTACAATAGCCTCCAGAGTAAGTTTTAGTATCATCTGTATACTTTGATGTCGCAGTCCCAATCTGGTTGCCTATAGATATTAACGGTGCAATGTATTGACTAGGTAATACATAAGGATAGAAATATCCAGCATAGAAATGATAATAACTTGAGCCTATACGCCAAGTACACATTATCCTACCAATAGATATTGATAACCAATAATTAATAGTGCCATCCCAAAGAGTAGATTCTGTGTAAACTGTGCTTAGGTTTGTCTTATAAGAAGTCACTCCGGCAATATCATATATACCGGTTCTAAATTTGTAGTTATATCTACCAGCAGAGCTATTCTGATTAGTCATTAATTCTACTTGTACATTAGTACTCCCACTATAACCTGTTGACTGTAGATAGCATATATTTTGGTCGCTATCATTATCTGCAGGAGATGTGTTTAAGCTTGCACTAGATCCATTAGCAACGCCATTGATTGATACGGCATTCCAGCCATTAAGTTTAGCATTATCTATTATAATACCTAATAAGTTTATGTAGCTGGTTGCTGTTCCTTGTATGAACATTTAGAATAGAATTAGAATAAAACTTATAAAGATTGTAAGAGAAGTTGAGAAAGTCGGATTTTACAGATATTCTTGCTTCCTTTTCATGATATCAAATATCTTAGTTTCAAATTGAGGCTCGTTTGTAGCTTCCATAAGAGCCTCTTGTTGATTAGATACTACGACTATTTTTATATTATTTTGACCAGTTGCATTATTACTAACTTGCTGGTTATTGCTCATAGACTGTGATAATGTAGGCTGAGTGCTTACATATCCACCAGTAGCATATTTTGGCAATCTACCATATTTGTTCATGTAGTCTAATGTTGATCTACCTATAGCATCAGTTGCTCTAGTTCTCATCACGAACTCACCATCGCTGAGCATAGCTGGTATAGAGTCACTTGTAGCAGTACCAGCACCAAAGACAGCCCCACCATTTGAGAACGCTTGAACAGATCCACCTTGTGAGAAGCCACTAAATAAACCTCCAAAACCACCACCTTGGAAGAATGAAATAGAAGACGATATAGCTTTGAATACCTGCATTTTAATTATTAATGATGAGATATCTGCAAGTATTTTAACTGTCATATCTCTAAAGCCATCAGCCATGGTTTTATTGCCATTGGCAACCTCAACAATAGTACTCGATAATGTATTACCAAAACCATTAACAGAATCAGTCAATAACTGCGTATAACCTATACTTTGCAGTGCTTTAAGATCAAAGTTTGATATTGCTGTTGATAAGCTTTCTGTTCCATCTTTTGCTTGTTGTGCAGCTTCGGCACTTGCTTTCATTTTTTCTTGAAGTTTCTCTAATGGTATATTTAATGCTTCTGCTATTTTCTTTAGTTTTTCTAGCTCCTCCCTCTGCAATGCTAATTTATCAGTAGCAGATAGTAAGCTTTCTACATCAGTAATTCCTATAGAATTTAAAGCTTGAATCTTTAATTGAGCTTCTGATAATTGGTATGTTTCTTGAGATAATTTAGATTGTGCATTTCTAAGAGTATCGAGCTTAGCAATAGCTTCTTGAACTCTATTATCATCCAAGCCAAGAGACTTTAAAAAGTTTTGTTCATTAAACTGTAATTGAACTGGTTTTTGTATGTCATTTTTTACAGAATCTGACTTACTCTTTATATCATCTAGCTTCTGCTTAGCATCATCGGTGTATAGTTTGTAGGTTGTTTCGACAACTGCATTTATACTATCTGAGAATATTTCTCTTTGATTATCTTCATAAGCTTTATTAATAGCATCTTTTTCAGCGAGTAATTGTTGTATTCTTTTAGTTGTTGCCTCATCGCCAGTATCAATACTTTGTCTTAAACTATCTCTAAGGTTATCTAAGCTCTTAGCTATATTATCAAATGTTTCAGAACCTGTTACCCAAGCTATTGCACTTGCGATATCCCTCGCATATCCAAGAACACCTCTAGCTAAATACTTAAATAGATTTAATACCGCTTTTACTGGATTTTTAAATGCTGATTCAATAAATGTAGCTACTAGTTGCACATTTATTTTCATATATTCAAAAATATTGAATATAAATAAGAAAGTAGATTTAAATACAACTTTTATACTCTCAACAGCTGTCTTAATTATTATTGCAGCGTTTTTAAAAGCATTTCCTATAATCTCTCCAACTGATAAACCTGTAGAGCCTGTCAAATCTAAAGCTTCTACAAGATCACTAAAAGCACCGAAGACATCTCCAACAATATCAACAAGAACTTTAAATGCTGAAACTATACCCTGTATAGCACCTGATATATTCTGAGCTAACCATTTACCATTAGCCTGAAACCATTCTGTAGTTCCCTTTACTAGCTCTATAATGGTTGGCAATAGCTCGCTTGCTAGAATGTTCTTGAAACCAGATACAGTAGCAGTTGCTCTTTTCATAGCATCCCTAAACTCAACACCAGCATGAACACCATCTTGAGATATGACATTACCTGTTCTTTGTGCTTCATCTCCCATTTCAGCAAGACCTTGAGAACCATCCTTAAGCATATTAACAAGGTTTACACCTTCACTATCAAAAAGCTTAAATGCAATTCTTACCCTATCAGACTGACTAGTCACATTTTGCATAGCATCTGCTATCTTAGCTAACTGTTCATCTGGAGTCATTTGTGATAGCTCTTGAGCCGATAAGCCTAGATCTTTTAAAGCCCCTACAGCTTCACCAGTTCCAGTTCCAGCTTCTGCAAGTCTTCTTGTCATTCTTTGCAAAGCCATATCAAAAGTATTAGAACTTACACCAGATAATTCAGCGGCATATCTATACTCTTGTAACTTATCTGTTGATATACCGAGCTTTGAAGATGTTTTATCTACAGAATCAGCAACATTTGCAAAGTTATTAACTAGTGCTGTTGCTGTCCCTGTAACCGCACTAAGAGCTGCAGTCATAGCAGTAACAGCTTTAGTTGCTTTCACAACACCAGTATTCATTTTACGAATAGAGTTACCTACTAATGCCGCACCATTTTCAGTTATTTTTATGACTACATCTAAAGATTGAGACATGAAGAAGAATATTAGATTTTATTAGAAAGTATAGAATGTGAAATAAAGGTAGGATTTTGAGCTATTTTTTGAGTTTAAACTTAGGTGGCTCAACCTCTTCTAAGGCTTTACTATAAATACCATTTGGAGCTTTTTTTGAATATCCATCCTCTAATCTTCTTGAGTAAGGTAAATTTGTTTGAATAAATATAGGATCTTTAGCTTTTCTGTTAGATAAGGATAACGTTGCTTGAGTTATTGCATCTTTATTATCCACATTGTAGTACTTACTTGGATAGCCTACAGTTATTCTATGCGAACCCTTGTATGTACCTTTATCAACAGGAGATCTTTCTATAATGTCTTTTTGTAACGATAAGGCGTAGGTGTTCATCATATCCTTAGTAGATTTATCAATACCTTTAGATATATTGTTTAATTCTTTAGATAATTGCTTAAAATTAATTTTTTTTGTTGCCATTCTGTGCTTTCTTAATCTCCTCGCTTCTTATCTTTTGTATTGCTGATAAATAATTATCATCTACAGATTGCATCACTTCTATAAAAAACTCTTCATCAGCAACATTAAAACGCTTAGCATAATTAACACAATCAAAGTACCCTATTGACTGAGGATATTCCCCAATGGTTCTGCATCTAGAAAGATCATTAAAAGCCAAAACATAAAATCCTAACCAGTCATCTATATCATCACTTTTAAGTTCATTCTCTAGCCTTTCTACTGTTTGGGTATCTCCAGCTTTCTTTGCCTGTTCAATAAACTTTTTTATGGCTAGGGTATCTTTTATATTTTTCTTTAAGTTATTTACAAACAACTCACTTACTTTTTTACAATTTCTTCCTTTTTCTCTTCAAGAAAGTTAGTAATCTTAGAACATTTATCTTGTACAAAATTAAACAGTTCTGTGCCTGTATCTTCATCTTTAAACATCTCAACAATATCTTCATTGCTAAGCTGGTACTCTTTCCCTTTTGTATCTTTAACACCAAGAACAATACTATTAGCATAAGCAAAATACAAAGCTTGCAACACTTGCTCTTCGTTCTTGCCAGACTTAATCTCTTTTGAATAATGCGTATTAATATCTACAACTTTCTTTGCAAACTCTTTATTTTTCTTAGCACATGATATTTTTACTTGCCCCATGTACGCATCATCAATATAGAAATCAAACCATCTACCTTTTGTTTGCTCTTTATCTACTTTTAGATTAAATATTTTAGACATTTTATTTGCTCCTAATGGTGCTAGAATGGGAGCTACATTCCAGCATTATTAAACTCTAAAAGCTCCGAGAAATTTAATTAAACTGCTTCTACTGATTGGAATGACATTTGATATCCTAGCTCTTTATTTTCTGAACTTGTAAATGTGCATGCTTGCGTTACACTGCTTTCATCATTACCTCTATCACCAAGAGTTAGTTTGATTGCTGGTAAATTGAAAAGTAAAACTTGATCGTTATGTTGATTAACACGTAAATAATTGAACTCTTCATTATTACGAGCCTTCTCAATAAGAGTAGGATCATTTAAAAACATTGTCATATCGCCAGTAACTTCAAAATCTCCTACAACCACTAATGCATCGTAGTAATAACCATCAGCAGGCTTAGAAACAACATTGTTGTTAATATTTACAGTTGATGATGAAATATAGTTAGTTCCTGATTTTTCTTCACCATTAAATACTAATCTTTCAACATTTGATGAAGTGTTAAATATTTGAGAATCATAAAGTGTTGACTCTGTTTGACCTGCAAGTTTTGAACTTAATGGCTTAGTCATCTCCTTACCAACTGTCGTAATCTCAACATCAACTCTATCCTTAGCATTAAAAGACATATTAAAAGTATTAACAATATGATTAGTTGAATATTCATACATTGTTGGCGTTGTATCTGTTTTTTGATATAGAGAGAAAGTATGTCTAACATCACTATCAAACAAATAATCTCCCCATATAATTTGAATTGTTCCAGTCTCTCCAGAATTCCATCCACTTGGTAAAGTATCTAGAGTAAGCTTATTAGCTTCTATTTTTGTTATTCTCACCCAATTACTATTAGCACCTGTAGAGAAGCCTATAAGTTTAATATGTACACCAATAGCTAAACCTAAAGATGTATAATCCAGTATTGTTGAATCAATACCATCTACTAGAGTATTAATATCGCTTGCATCTGCTTGCACGCCGACTTTAACTAAATCTAACCCAACTATAGCGTTTGTTAATACTGTATCAACTGTAATAGTGACACCGTCAACATCAACATCAGTTACAACAGCTTTAGAACCTCTACAAGCTACAACATCATCTTCTGCAAATCCTGAGTTATCAGCAACAACAATAGATGTGCCACTTACAGATGTTATTTCTGATCTATTTTGTTTAACCCAATAGCCACCTAGAGCAGCCTCTATCATATCATTATGCGTGCCATATTTAAGGCGTGTAGTAAAGCTACCAGATGCAGATTCACCAGTTACTATATTTCCTGAACTACGGCGTTTATTACCACGTAAACCAACTTCAGCTTCTTGTGATTCACCACCAAATAAAGCTTCACCAGGTGATATTTCTAACAATTTAAATTCTGGACTTGTTGGAGTAGTTCCCTCAACAATTTCTTTAATATAACCTATTTCGCCATTATTCCATGAAGCCATTTATTAACCCTGCATTTATTTAATTACAGAATTATTTTAAATAGAGTAATAAATGTCGGATTTTGAGACTATATTGAAACTGATCTACGAGATATTATTTGATATGGAGCTTCTATAACTGCCATGTCATACATTTGATCTTTTGATGTTGCAGATTTTGCATTAAATAATACATTTGGAGTTAAAGGATTTAATTGTATCGGCAATAAGTTTCTTTTATTAAGAACTTCTTGAATATTATAAACAGCATCGTAACGCCATGCACTAGCACTTCTCATCTTTTGTCTACATTCAAAAACAATTAATATATCTTGATAAAAACTTGCCTCATTAGAGCTAGTTAAAGTTGTTTTCTGCTCAAAATCATTAATAAGCTGAAACTTTATGTTAATATAATGATCTGCTGGAGAATCTGGAATATTATCATCAAAGTAAACAGTATAAGATGATAGCTCGTTAGCAAATGTAGTTTGTAGATTGCGTATAATGTCGCTATATAAACTCATTAAACACCCCTTAATTGAGCTTTATAGCCTATTAAAGTATTAGCTGGCTTTATCTCCTCTAAGCTAATAATCTCGTATGTTTTGCTATTATCTATTTCTCTTATTCTGTCGCTATACTTAATAGCTTCATTTGCTCCGAAAATAGCCATAACATCACCAGCTTTGATTGTGGTGTTATTTATTTCTGTAGATTTATATCCAACAGCTATGCATTTAGTCTGAACTTCAAAGCTAGTAGTTGCTTGATCTATTCCAATACCAGTTATACTAGTACGTAAGATATTGATATCACGACCATACTTATCGACGTTATTAATAAGTTTTGTTACATACTTAGAATAGTCGTAAGCCATTAATATGTCCTCATGATATCAATAGAACCAAAGCCACCACCACTATTTTTAGTTAATGATTTAAGATACTTCATAGCTGACTGGAAGTATTTTTTAGTATATGGAGTAATAGTAAAACTATCAGTATCATAAGTTTTGGATTCCTTAATAGCTCCTGCTATTTCAATGCTTTCAGCTTGTAAAGTACCATCCGTATTTGCATAATCATAATTATTATCTAGATCTTGAGCAGATGCTAACACAGCAAACTCATATTGTGCTTTCTTGAGCTGTTCTGGTATACCAGTAGCTTCTACACCATCTATATATAGATATTCTCTAGGAAAAGCTGTGTTTTGATCCGTATCTGATAATCTAGAACCTTTGAAAGTATAATTGTTTTCTAAGTAGTCAAAAGCCTTGATAATAGCATAACCCTTTTCATCAGTTGTTAATGCTGACCAAGTAGTATTATTTCTATCTGCAAAGTAAGTATCAGCTTCTGCTACAGTTATATAGCTGTTAGCATTAGAGATACTACCATCATCAAGCTGTTCTATTATCGTAGGCATATTTATTACTCTTTATTTTTTTTAGGTTTAAGAGTTTTTAAAACAGCTCTAGCAACTGCTCTAATAAGATTCAAAAGAAACTCTTTAAGCTTTTGCATTTGCTTTTTCTGCCTCTTTCTTCTGTCTTTCCTTTTCTTTCTCTTGCTCAAATTGTCTTATCTCAACTAAAGAAAGTTTTTGACCTTTTTTAAATTTAGACATATTTTGCTCCATTAATTATTAGTCGTTTACTTGGAAGAACGCCATAGGAACGTTTTTACGTTGCCATACTCTATCCCAGTTAGTAGCTAATTCTAAATCAGCCAAACCAGCTTGACCACCAGTTAGAGTCAGAGTATTGCTAGTAAATGTAAATCCAAGTGGATGGATAATACCACTGTTTCTATATATTAATATATCTTGACCTGAACCATTACCAGCAAGCTCTTCACGTTGCATAGCTGATTGCGATCTCATAGGTACATTAGCATAAGCAAAAGCACCTGAGCCAAACACAATACCGGTATAAGTGATTCTGTTAGTACCTGCTATTGCTGGAAGATTATCATCTACGATAACTCTCATACCGTTATAAGTTTCAATAGTGAAACTACCATCAGATACACGCTCAAAGCTAGTAGGATCTTGTTTTAGCATTCTTGTATATACCTTTGAATGGATAGCAATAGCTGACACATTGTTCATGTGATCGCCAAGAGTTGATTTAGCTTCAAGTATCACATCTCTTGATACTCTCTCAGCATCTGTAACAGCACCCACAGCATCAGTGGCAACAGATACAACCATATCGCCTGAATAGTTAGCTACGTTGTCAGCTAAAACACCTAGAGCAGAATTAATTACTCTTGATTGCTCTAAATTAGCCCAATAGCCGCCTATTCTTGAAGTTACAGCCTCTACAGGGTCTTGACCTTGTTGTAAGTTTTGCATTCTAGCCAAGTCTGAGAAAGAGAAAGTTCTATTTAAGTCATATCTTCTGTATCTCATTACTTGAGACTCTACTTTCTCTGGAGTAGCGATTATTGATAGGTCATCAGTAGAACCATTCTCAACACTGAAATCCATTGGCTTATATTGAGTAAGCTCGCCAACAGTTCCACCTTGTGAAGCCATGCTAGCAAGTGTAGCATCATTAGCCATTACGCCTGACTGTATAAAAGCGTTCTTTTGAATTTGTGCTTCTTGAACTAATCTATTAAAAACTAATGGATTGTATAAATCTTGTAATCTAGTATCAGCCATTTTTTTATATTCCTTTTATTATTGTTTGCTTAACTGTATGTAAAGCTCTGGATTTTCATTAGCGAGTTTTGTTTGCTCACTTGCTGTCATTTCTTTAAGTGATTTTGCTGTACCTGTATGCGATCTATTGCCGATAGCTCCGCCACCTGATGCATGAGATACAACAATGTACTTACTTAGTCTTTCATCACCCTTTAATTTTTCTTTTAGTTGATTGATAGATAGCTCTGCTTCACCATCAAAAGCAGACACGCTCTGCGAGTCTTCGTTGAAACGTAAATATTTAGATACATGTGGAGTGAATAGCTCTGCATCATTACCAAATAATTCACTAGCAACTGATAATGTTTGCCTCTGAACTTCTTTATCAGCTATAGCCTTTTTAAAATCTTCTAGTTGTGTTTTCCACTGTTCGCTTTCAGACTTATATTTATTAGATAAAGATTCAAAATCTTCTCTACTGGCTAACTTCTCATCTTCTAAAGCATTAAGCTTGTTTTGCAGATCATCAAACTGAGCCTTAAGCTGTTTCTTTTCAGCTAACAACTTATCTTTAGTATTAGCTAAACCATTAACTTCATCTTTCTTAACAGCATTAAGCTCATAACCATCATCTGATACTTGATAAAGTTCTTTAAGCTCATCTGGTAAGCTATCAAACTGCTCTTGTGTAATTGGCATTAATATTCGCTCCTATTTTTAGTAACGAATAAATGTTAAATCTGTTTAGAAAAGTCGGATTTTGAGCTTGTTATAGAATATAAAAGATTGTATATCGTACGATATAGTTGTATAGTATTGTACATATAAGCAATCAGTTATTTATATTTGAGCAAATGGTTGATAGGTATATAAAAAAGGAGTAAATTATGAGTTATAATATAAGTTTTTTTAAAGATAATATTGCTGATAAGTATGCTTCGATGATTAAAGATTTATCTATAACTTGTACTGATTATATAAATAATCCAAACTTTAAACAAAGTGATGCTAGATATCATAATGAAGCTGTTAAGACTGATAGTAAAAACATGAGAAGAGATTATGACAAAGCACTCACCACTTTCAAAAAAGACTCCTAATCAGCAACATCAAAAAAAAGTAATTGGTTCAGCTACATATTCAGCACCACTCCCTGAAGCATCGCAATTTGAAAGATACGAAGCTACTTGTGAAGGAGCTGGTCAAAAGATTATTGACTATATGATGTTGGAGCAGGAAGGTAGGCATTACAATGATAAAAAGCTGTTAGATATAAAACAAAAACAGACTGATAATATATATAAAGTATCAGTTAAAAACATAAGGCTTAAGACACTAGCAATCATTCTAGGATTTGTACTAATTGCTTTAATGATAGGAGTATCAACTTTTCTAATTATCAATAATCATGAAATATTGGGTTTTATTTTTGGTGCTCCAGCCATAGCTACAGTTCTATATGCTTTCTATAGCATTTTAAAAGAAAATAAAGATCAAATATCGACAAATAACCCCAATTGACATCCTCCCACAAATAGCTTAAATTAAAGTGTTGTTTAATTTTTTTGAGTAATTATGAAAATAAGAAGAAAATATTGTAAAAATTGTAAAGACTATGTTAAAGCTGAAGCTCCGCAAACTAGAATTGTCTTTCATTTGTTAATGACTTTATTAACTGGTGGTTTATGGCTTATTGTGTGGCTATTAGCTGGTGGTTCATCTAAATATAGATGTAGTCATTGCGGTACTGTATGTAGATAGTATCTTGACAAATAAATAATTCTCTTTTATTCTTTCTAGTGGGTGTCGTAACCCTTAACAGGTTGTTTGTGTAAAATTCAAAAGTATATCCCCTTAATCTTTTTGATTTCGGGTAGTGATAGAAATAAAATACCCATCAAGGGGAATACTATCAAATCCGCCTGTAGGATTACGAACTGCCCGATTTATCAATATCGTAAAAATACAGGAGACAATCATGTCAAATTTAATAATCGCAAATCAAGAAGTAAAACAAGTTAATGGCCTGTACTGTCTAAACGACTTTCATAAAGCTGGTGGAGGAAGTAATCAACATAGACCTAGCATATTTATGTCTAACAAGCAGACTAAAGAGCTTATTAATGAGATAGAAGCCGAAGCAGGAATTATTGCTTCGAGAACTGTAAAAGGTGGTGATATAACTAAACAAGGCACATACGCATGTAAAGAGCTAGTATATGCTTATGCTATGTGGATAAGTCCAAAGTTTCATTTATTTGTAATTCGTACTTTCGACAATTTAGTTAGTGAACAAATGAAAGAAGCTGAACAAGAACTATTTCATAAAGAAAGGACTATTAAATCAATGTCTGTTAGATGGGCTAATGATAGAGAAGAGCTAAGAGAATTTAAAGAATATCACCATCAAGAAATATCTAAATGGCAGTATGAAGTTGAGCAGATGAGAAAAGGCAATCAATCAAAATTTGAAATGAAAGATACTAAGTACATAGAAAAATATACTATTGGATATCTTGCAAGTGGTAAAACTAATTTAGATAATCTTCTTAAAGCAATGCAATGTTATGGTGTTGAAGTAAGAGACTTTGTAAGAGATTGGAAATCAGCAATTATATTTTTAAATATATTAAGAGATAAAAACAGACTTCTACATAATAGAGCCCAAATGTTAATACATGAGTACGAAGAGACTACACCGACTATCTACTCACACGAACTAGTTGGGCTTTGTTAATTTATAAATTTGAAAATAATTCTCTAAAATTCCGTAAATATTTTATTCTGATACATTTCTTTGTTAATATATCCAATATAGTAGTTATTTACTATAAATAAATTATAGGAGGCTAAACATGAATGTTAAATTTATAACTAACTTGTTTACTTTAAAGAAAAGAAAATTATATAGAAGAGTTGATATTTCTAAAGAAGTTTATATAAAGCCTTTAAGAATTGTTGACTTTAATTATAGTATAGATAGTAGCTTTGAATCATCAATACATAAAATAAATTTAATGCAAAACAATATAAAAGACTCTCTATCTCAATGCACACGGGTTGCATATGACAAAACAATCTAATAATCCAACTAAATTCCAAATATCTAAAACATCTTCTTTGCTTCCTAGTGCTTCAGAGTTAGATTTACTCAATAAAATTAATCCTAAACTTGTAGATACATATGATAATTATGTTAACAAACAACATGATCATCAAATGCAAATAGATAAAGAAGCTCTTATACTAAAGAGAATGGAATTAGATGCAAATTCAAATATAGCATCTAATAATTATAAGCTTGCTGATAAAAATGCAGAAATAAAATTAAAAGAACAAGCTAATAAAAGTAAAGAAATTATTATGAATTTTATTTTAGATGTATTTATTGTTATGTGTATAATTTTTATGGTATGTTTTTGTATTGTCGCAGCTATATATTCATATGCGCACGGATATAAGAATCTAGGAATAGCATTGGCTTCATTTCCTGTTGTAGCCATAGTATCTAGCATAGTTTCAGTAGTTATAAGTAAATATAAATATTCAAATAGATAACCTCTCAAAATCCGTATTTCTAATCTAATCTTATCATCTCTGCACTAACATTTATCGTTTGGCTTAGTTAAACTTAGCGATGTAAAATAATTAAAGGTGTCTAAGAAATGTTAAGATTATGCAGAAAAGCTCTTTACTGACAAGCCGGAGTATTAAACAGCGTTATAGTGACATTAATTACAGGTCGAGTGTTTACCCACTTAAAAAAAGGTTGCTGATAAGTTTTCTACATGAACAATTTATTTATCTTGGTACAGGTCACTTATAGGCTTGTCATAAGACTAGTTGTATAAATTATAACAACTCATCATACTTAACTTTCAACTGAGCAACACTTAAAGGCTTACCTGAACTATCTACAAACTTCTCTAACTCAACACCATTTTTAAATAGCCTATATTTTGTTGCTCCTAAAGCTTCTTTTTGAAACTCTACTGATTGATTTTTTAAAAAAGTATCATATCTCTGATTTCGTGGTATTTGCTCTACTCCATCACTTCCTACAGCTGGCTTAGTTTTTCCTTGAGTAAAGATATCGTATTCATCTTTAATTACTGGTATTATTGTTGACCTGCAATTAGGGTGAAAAGGAGGAACTGGAGCTTCACCAACATTATATACCTTATCTTCTGCACCGTAAGCTTGACATATTGGCGAAGTTCTAGAGTCAAATGTAACGTTTATTTTTTCACCAGCTATATATTTACTATTGTTTTTATAAAAAGACTCTCTGGCACTATTAGCAACACCATTTAAAGTCGTTCTAGCTATTGTTTGAGCAGTCTTGGCACGCTTATTAAAGAAACCATTATTATAATTAAAATCTTTAGTTCCTATTATAAGATTACTCAATTCTTGTTGCGTGAGCCCTTGAGAATATGCAAGTCTTGCTAACTTAACAATCTCTTCTCTTTGTTTGTATGCGTAATTGTCTAAAAACTCGTTAACCGTTTGATTAACTACAAATGATGATGATACCAATGTAGACGCTTGACTTGCTGTAAGTCCTGTAGCTGTAATACTTTTAATTGTAGCCTTATTAAATGACTTTTCTAGCTGTTCAGCTTCAGCTAAAGCGAAATCAGTTAGTACTTCTTGAAACTCTTGTTTAATCTCTGATAAATCATCACCTGTATAGAATTTATTAACTATTTTTTTAAGGTTGTTTATTTCTCTTTTTGTCTTAATTTCATGTTTTGATATATAAGCTAATAACTCTTTTTCTAGCTGAGAATCTTGATTAGTCAGTATATTACGTAATGTACCAAGTAGCCTTTGGTTTAAGACATTACGTTTAATAAGATCATTTTCAAAAGCATTGGACATTAGATATCCTCTTGATTCATTAACTCACGATCATTACTAAGCTCTATTTCTGCTATAATCTCTTCATCTTTCTTGTCTTTGCCTATGATACCAGTTCTTTTTTGATAATCTATAACAGCACTTTGTGGAGTATTTCCAATTGAGTAACTAGCATTAAGAGATTGTAGTTTTTGAGCATCAAACTCCTCATCGCTAAAGTTAGTTGATATGTGAAACTCATTATCATTATATTTTGGATTAGTAGACTCAAATTCTAAAGCGATATCAAGAGCCATTTTAACAGCTTCATTAATATTATTGATTACATTAGCTAGAGTGGCATTCTCTGTGCTTGCTTTTATTCTTGTTGTAGTGGCTGTCTCTTGCACGCTATCACGTAATAATCTAGCACCTGAAGCTATCATCTTATCTTCAAGATTCTTGATCTCTTGAGATAAAGCACTATCACTACTAACCTCTAAGAAATAAGCTCTAGTATCTCTAGGGATACAATTAGCGCTAGTTGCTCCTAATTTAATCTGGTCAATATCTTCTCTATCTTCTCTATCTACACCCTCAATAAACAAACTAGGTAAAGCTTGAAAGTGCATCTTTATAGCATTATCAGCATATAATTGATAATGTTTAATATTAAGAACAGCCAAATCATACATTGGCGACTGATCTATAAGGCTATTATTACAATCTGCACCAACAAGAATAAAAGGTATATACTTAAATGGTTGGTTTTTAGCATTTCTAGGCTCAAAGATGTCAATTAAAACTTCATCTTTATTGTATACTTCTTGGATGTAATTACCATTGTCTCTATCTATTCTAAGAACTCTGTATTGATCTTCATACTCCACTTTAAATTCATCTCCAGCGACTTCTTTTTCTACACATTCTCTAAGCACAACCATACTAAGCATTGACTTAGCGCCAATCTTAGTTTCTCGCCAGTTGATAATATTAAATGTAGAGTAATATTGTAAAGTAGCTCTTATGTAGTTTTCTTCTTTCTGCTTTATGGTCGGTGATTCTTCAATATTTGGATAATCCACCAATATTCCACATCGCGCATAAGCTAGATTTTCACTAGTACATTGTTTAGCAAATTGTTGTAGTGTTTCACCTGTGCTTGTAGCATCTTCTAGTAAATACTCTATTTCTTTGGCTAATTTAATGTGTGGCTTATCTCTAAAAGCCAAGCCTAACAAAGCATCATGGGTACGCCCAACAACGTTATAGAACATTGCCAGATTAAGATATCGCTGATAAAAAGGATCATCTGTTTTTTTATTTTCAGCACCATTAGGAAAAGGCAGGTACTCAGTAGTAGCTTTTTTAATAGCTTTATCGCCGATGATACAATCACGTATCATTGACCATGTTTCATGGTTAGATGTATACTCTTTTTTAGCTTCAGAAACTGACATTAAAAATCTTTGATAAAAATACTTATAGAGAGTTTAAGACAAGTCTTACCATACGGATTTTCGAGACCTGCCAATAAAGCCATTTCTTTTTTTCATTAAAGGTTCTAAAGCGTATCTAATAGCATCTATACAATGATTATGCTTATCTTCAAGAGTAGTTAATATATCATCAGTTCGCTTATCAACTTTGTAGCTGTATAAACTAAACTCTTCTGCTGTTTTCTTACATTTTGGATGTATTATTATTTCATCGAAAGACTTCATGAATGCTATACCATCCTCAACACTTCCTTTTCCTTTTTCAACTGCAGTCATTCTTGGTATACCATGTCTTTTTAGATAGCTTATTGACTCTGGTCGCGCATTATCAGCCCTTACTACATATTGATCTATATCTGGTATGTGATTTTTAATATATTCAGCCGTGTAATCTAACTCTAAACCTACCTTATAAGCTTCCTCGTAAATGTATAATCTATTATCTTTGATATATAATCTAATTGCTGTTGTAGGATCTTGAGAAAATCCAAAGTCTAAACCATGTAATGGACTAACAAAGCTATTATCAATATCAAAATGATCTACTTTGAACTTACCTTTGAATACTTGAGCATCGCTTATTATTAGAGGTTCACCAAGCCATATATGTCTATATAGTTCATAATCTGCTTTTTCTTGCCAAGCTCTTTCATCTTCTAAAACATCAGGGAAGTGTATATTCTCATCAAAGTTTATTTTTCTTACATAGCTCTTTGGTGGTGGATTATTGACTATAAAGTCTTGATAAATAATTCCATTGATATCTTTAGGGTTAAATGTAATATATATCTGTGAGTTTTCTTCTCGTATAGTTGGTTTAATTATTCTCCAACTTTCAGCAGATAATGTTTCAGCCTCCTCAATCCACAAAGCAATAATGTTAGCCATAGACTTAATGCTTTCTACATTATGTTTTAATCCCTTAAAAATAAACTTTGAGCCTGTGCTATTATTTCTTATCTCATTATCAGTAATTGTGAAATATTCATCAAGGTTTAGTCTTTTGATTGTTGCTTTAATTAATCCATGTACAGAATCTTTTATCGAGTTTTGAAATTCACGACCACAAAGAATTACTTTATTTGTCCTAAATGACTTAATTATTAATATTTGAGCAATTTCCCAAGATTTACCACCACCACGACCACCATATAAAACAATGTAGCGATATATATCACCATCTTTTAAAGCTTCTAAAAATGGCTCTTGGACATCAAATTCCATATCATTTATTGGTTATTGGATTTATTATTATTTCAGGTATTTTTGGCGACATAGATCCATCGCTTGATTTATGGTCTACAATTTTGTCAGCTTCGAAACCGTGCATTTTGTTTAATTCTTTAATTGCATTGATTCTATCAGTATCTTTTACTGCTATTTGCATTTTTTGATTACCATTATCATCAGCAAAAATCAAAACTCTATCATCTAAAGCTAATCCTTTTAGTACTTTAACAGCATCTTCTCTTGTCCATAAATTCTTATCAGCTAGCTCTTTTTTTAATTCCTCTACCCTAGCCAAAACCTTACCATTTCTTAAAATACTGCTAGCTTTGTTCCACACTGCTGATTCTGTCCACTTTTCAGCCTTGGGATAAGCAATTTTATAAGATTGAGTAGCATTACCACACTTAACATATTCTTGTGCAAATATCTCCTGTTGTGGCGTTAGTTTACTCATCTCTTTTGCTCCAGTTTTAATATCTCTGCTTGTTGCTGTGGGTTAGGCAACTTATAAGCAATAGTAACTATTCCAGAAGCTATCGCTATAAATGTTAAAAGTATTACTCGACCCCTTGTTAGGTACTTGGTAATAATATTGCTTGTCTCTTCTTTAACTTCTTTATTTGTTTCGAGTGTAGTTATTCTGCTATCATGATTTTTAAGTATTTTTTCTGTGGTACTTATTCTATGCTCATGACCTCTAACATCTGCATGAATCTCTCCAAGCTTGTAATAAACATCACTAGCATTTATCTCATTATTATTTGTCATTACCAAGCCTCTTGATTGTACGCTCTCTAACCATTCCTCCAAGCCAAAATATAAATACTAATATCAAGGCATTAAAGTTATTTTCTATAAAGCTAAATATCCTATTTTGTATAGTCTCGGCAAAATTAATTACACTTGCTGTGTAAGTGTCATCATCTGTAGCTGTTTTTGTATGTGTTGATGATGAATTTTTACTTTGATCTTTGATATATCCAGCAACCTGCATTTTATCTTGAGATGTTTCATTTTCTTGCTTTTGAGTGGTTTCTGTTTTATCTACTATAGATCGTTCATAGCTTTCAGAATCACCAGCAGTTGCTTTAACACTAGCTTCTCCAACAGTTCCACCACTAGCACCACCTGAAATACTCTTAGAACCTATGCTTGGTAAACTATCAGGCATCATTGAGCAACTAGCAAGCAGGCTTATAATAATGCAAATAATAGAAAAAGTTAAAACTGCATCTAAAAAAGTATATTTCACTTGATAACCCTATAATTTATATAAAAAAAGCTAGCTTCAGACCACACCGCTAGCGAGTGTTGAGGAGGTAACAATGAAACCTTAGTCTTAACTTGATAAATTATAAGATATGTTGATTAGTGCTGATTTTATTTACCTAATCTAACAAAGACATTTGCGCCCTTTCATCTGTTTTTTTTGCCCAATAAGGATCATCCATATTAATTTGAGTTGAGTATGCAACCCTGAATCTTCGTAACAACTCTTTCTTATCGTCAAGCAATATCTCTAATGACTTAATGACTTTTTCAATAACATCTACATCATTTTCTGTAGCTATTACAGATTCTTTGATAATGCTTTTATCTTCTTCACTGTCGTATTTTTCTATCACTTCCACTGGTGATAAATGTAACTGTTCTCTTACATCTTCAAGGCTTAAACCATGCCAATTAACAATCTCCTCTTCTATGTATTCAAATATCTTCTCTGCGCTTAAATCATTCCACCAGCCATTATTTACTATCATACTTTTCATATTTTGATCCTTTGGTTGCCTGAGAATTAATTTTTATGGTCATCAGAACGGTATATCATCATCAAAATTATTAGCATTAAACTGTGGAGCTTGCTTATAATCTTGAGCAGGTCTTTGCGGTTGTGGCTGTGATTGTGATTGATTGGCACTAGATACAAAATCAAAACTTTCTAAAGTCATTACATTTTTGCTTTTTTTAGTTCCGTCTTTTGCTTCCCAGCTTTCTGTTTTGAGCTTACCAGTAACATATATTTGCTGTCCTTTTTTTCCGGAATACTGAGATAAAACTTCTGCTTGCTTACCAAAACAAACAAAATCCTGAAATAGACTTGATTCTTGATCTTTGTATTTTTCAGAACTAACAAAAGTACCTTTAGCTACAGACATACCTGATGCAGTTTGCGACAATTCGACATCCCTTACAAATCTTACTAATCCAATAATTTTCATTAACATTTTATTATCCTTATTTTTTTTAATTTTAAATCTTTATAACACGCCCACAACTAAGCATTATTTGATTATCTTCAAGCTCTACAGCATCGCCAACTATCTCGTTCTCAACTTTAACTTCATACTCACAATGAGCATCCATAAGACTGTTACAATGTTCTGTTTTTTCTCTAAATTTTTTGCTTTGTTCTTGTCTTAAATTATCAATAAAATTAAGCTCACTAGCTGAATCTTGCAAAGCATCATTAAACTGTTTATTTGTCATTATTTAATCTCCTTTGAAATCTTTCTTTTATGACACTTAGAACATAAATATTCAATTGTTTTGACTCTTTGAAAAATTCTTTTTTTAGGTGTGAAATGTTTAGCATCTTCAACTCCGCAATCATATGAACGCGATGCTGATGTTATTGCTCCGTGCAATCTACAAAATTCGTATTTGTCCATAATTAGCTTTTTATAAAATTTGCAATCTTTACAATCTTTAACCATTAATCACCTCATCAACTATTTCTTTCAACTCTAACAATGTGGTTGCTCTATACTCTTTCTTTTCTCCTTTCAAGATATTATTAACAACTGCTATATATTCCCTGCTATCAAAAGTCACATAGCTCTCACTAGAAACGCTTTTAACGGTCGTTAAAATTTTGTTATATAACTGTTGATTATTTAAACTACTCATATACTCCCACCATCGTATTTTTTGATCCTTATTAGTGTTTTACCTTGCTTAACTGGGCAAAGTGAAACTATCTCAGTCTTTACACTTCTTACATACTTCCAGTTATCATCTCTCAAAACTTTCGCCTTAACTAAGCCATCCAGAACAGTTTTATTAACATTATCAACATCCCTTAAACGCTTATCTTTCATATATAAATAAACGCTTATTTCTACTGGGTATTGCTCTATCTCTTTACTAGATAAAGCAGAATAAAATATCTCATCTCTAAATTGCTTATGTGCTTTTGATAGCCTTTGGCTACCGTTAGCATTGCGCTTATATAAATCATTAGCACTTGGCGGATATGCTGACACTGTGATAATTACTTCTGACATGATCAACCCCTATATACTACTTTCAGTAAATTTAGCCTTAGCACTCTCAAACAATAAATCAAAAGAATGTCCTGTACGACCCATTCGATTTTTAAGCACTCTCACGGTTACAACTTTTTCATCAAGCTTTTTCCATGTATTGATTAAGTCGGTATTAAATAGCTGTTTTTTATTATCGTAAATAGGCTCTCCCTCGCATAATTCATCCCTACAAGGCTCGATAGCTAATACCATTTCAGCAGAATATTCTAAATTACCACTTGCTTTTAATGAGCTTAAAGAAATACCTTTTTCATAGCTTGCACGGCTTAAACTAGAGATAGCTACTATGTAAGCTCCTGTTTCTTGTATAATGCTTTTAAGCTCGCTCACAGTCTCATTAATAGCTACGTATTCATTACCTCTACTTTGAGACTCTGGCAGTGTAGGAAGTATTTGGATATAGTCGATAAAAACTACTGGTGGCTTATTGTCATTAATCTTTGTTAATGCCTTAATGTCTTGTCTTAATTCAGAACCCCAGTTTTTACTAACTTGTTTGATTATTAGATTATCTGCAAAAGTGTTGAAGTCATTAATAGAATTAACGAAGCTGTCTATTTTTGGCTGAAATTGACAATCTTTAATTGTTAATATGTCATAGAAGCTAAGTTGCTGATATTTGCCACTTAATCTAGTAATAGATTTACTAAAAACATGACTATCTTGCATCTCAGCGTTAAGATATAGGACTTTATCGCCTCTCATTGCTATTTGGTCTGCTAATTGTGTACAAAAAGTACTCTTACCAAGCGAACTAAGACCTGTAACAATAGTTAATCCTGAGCTAATACCTTTAACTTCATTATCAAAGGCATGAAATCCAGTTTCTATTTTATTTTTTCTCTCTATATCGAGAGATTTTAGGTAATCTTTATATTTATTTTTAGCTGTTATATTCGATATATCATAAGTAACATAATCCTTTTCAACAGCAGTTAATAAGTTATTTATTTCATTGTATTCACTTATATAATCTTTAGGGCTTATATCATCTTTAAAATACTCTAAATATTCATTTATTAAGTCTTCTCTTTTTCTATCAGCTGTGGCGTTTCTTTCTGCATTAGAGATGATATTATCATTAACATCAAGTTGTAAATCATCAAGTATTTGCTCATACTTAGATGTGCTTATATCTCTTATGTCTTGTTTATTAAAGGATTTCATTTATTAACCTCATCAAGTAGTTTAAGTAGCTTTTTACAATCTCATCATTGTCGCAATTTCTTATAGTCATCTTGGATATTCTTTCAGATACTCTATCTATAGAACTAACGACCTTATACTGCTTATTGTCGCTATTCTTTATTGAACTTGAACAAGAGTTTAGATAAGCAACTATTGATTCATAATCTGATTTATTTCGATTACTAGAATACTTCTTTAGCATTGCTGTGCACTTTCTAATATCCTGTTTAGCAGTCAAGAAAGTATTAAACAAAGTTGTTTTTAACACATTTAAATTTTCCATTAGATACTACCTTTTAGCCTTATATATCCATCTTCGACCAAGATGAATTTGTTATCATGCAAATCATTAAACTTTTCAAAAGCCTGATTAGTTGTGAATCTATATCTGCGCAGATTGTTTAGATCTATCGGTTTAACATTTTGATTAATCTTGTACTTGTCGTTATGTTCTTTAGATAACCAGTTGTTAACTATCTTTAGCTTCCAGTTCTTGATAACGTTATTGTGTGAATCTTTCCAATCGTTAGAATCATAAGTCTCATAAACAATATTTGCTAAATCTTCAGAGTAGCCTTTGGATACGATAAAGCTAATAACGTCGTTTAATGATGGTTTATTAAACTGTTCTTTATATTTGGGTGTCATTTTGACACTAGTATTTTTTGTCATTTTGACACTAGTATCAGGGTCATTTTGACACTGGTGTAATTTTGACACTGGTGTAATTTTGACACTATCAAAAACTAATCTATAACAATTTTGATTCTTAAAATATTTCTTAGGGATATAGTCAGTTGAAACCTCTTCAATAAGACCTAATTCTTTAAGATTTTTTATTGATCTATAGATAGTTTTTCTTGAAGAAGTACATCTTTCTTCTAATGTTGCCCAGCTAGGATAAGAAACACCATCATCATTTGCATAATTAGCCAATGATAATAGAACCAACTTAGCTGATGATTGCTTAACATCTTGATTAAATGCCCAGTCTAATGCTTCTATACTCATTGCTTAACACCTTTTTCTAATTTACTTTTTTCTCTTCTTATTAGTGATTTAAGCCTTCTTATTAAATCCTTAACTACTTTTTTATGAAGATTATTAGAGTTGTATATTTTGTGATATCTTAAATTTTGTCTTGTTTCACCAATTCTTTTAGCTACTATTGACTCATTGCCCACTAAATTAGAAGCTTCTTTTATTAAGTCTTCAAGATTCATGTAAGTACCCATTCATTTAACTTTACATAAATATTACATCAAATGTAAAAAATAAGCAAGATTTATCTACTAAAACTTTACAATTATTTGTTAATTTTTTGTAAAGCGTATTTTACACATCTACATTTTTTTGATATTATTTCTAGTGCCCTAATTAAGGAGATATTAGCTATGAAATTAACTGGCGATTTAATATCACAAAGAATGAAAGAGCTTAAATTAACAAAAATGTATGTATCTAAAACAGTAGGTACAAGTAGACCTACTCTTGATTCTTGGATAGATACAGATAAGAAGCCTCACGATGATACATTAGATAAACTTCTAGATGTATTGGATTTATATAAAATTGGTACGGATGTTTATAAAAAAGAGGAAGCTACCAAGCAGGACTTTTACAATCTTTCAAAAGAAGCTAAAAAAGTTATTTATGCTCCAGTTCTTGATTACGTACAAGCTGGACACTTCACTAGCTTGTCTAATATAGATACTTCTGAACTTGAGCAAATAATATTACCTCCAAATGTTGATTTTGACCCAGACAAAGACTTTATTGTTAAGGTTAACGGCGATAGTATGCTAAATAAATCTCATAAGAAATGTTTATACCCTGATGAATATCTAGTTGTAGACACTAAGAAAAATTATCACATTGGGGATATTGTTGTTGCCTACATAGAGGGCAATAATGAAGCTACTGTAAAGCTTCTTACTGGAGAAGTTGGCAATATGTATCTAGAACCATTAAATGAAAAGTATTTAGGTCGCGATGGCTTTGTAATACCTAAAGGTAGTCAAGTTACTATCAAAGGTGTTGTTAAGGCTGTTATACCACCAGCAAGACAGTTTATATCTTAACAAACCCTTTCTTATCAAATTCTTTTTTATCTAAAAATTTACACATATTTGGATAGTTATTGTCACATTCTGCTTTTGCTAACTCATGCAATATTGCAGATGATGTGTAAGACTCAAAACACAAATATGATAATTGAAGTATAATTATTGCTAGTAATATTGGGATTAGTTTTTTCATTTTTTACCTAAATCAGGACATGGAACAATTATTTCCACATTGCAGTCATCGCAGCGATATTTATAATCTTTATATACACCTCTAGCAAATTCAGGGATTTTATTATTTATTACAAAATCAGTAAATCTCATTTCTTTCCCACAATTAGTGCATTTCTTGTAATCAGCAATTTGTGACTGTTTAGATAATTCATTTAGCTTTTCATGTAACTCAAAAATTTTATCATAAGCATCATTAAGATTATGTTTCATTTCAAGCATATAATCTTCTAGCTCCGATATTTCTTTTTTACTTATTTTGCCTTTGTTACGTATATTGTTTAGCAGATTGAAAGCTTCTTTAGTTAACTTAATCATAGCTAGACCCTGTGATGGCTCCATGAATATATCCCTTACATTTTTAAGTTTATCTTTAATATAAAGTATATAGTCTAGGTCTAAGTCATTCAATTCATTATTAATTACCCTATTTATAAAAAATTCTTTTTTGCATTGCTGATAAAATAATTCTTTATAGGCTTCATCTCTTTTCTGTATCTCTGTCATTTTTTAAATCCTTAATTTTCAATTTTCACAACCATTCAACACCTTTATTTTACAGCAGTTAAAAATATTTGTGTAAATTATATGTAAATAAATTACAATTATTTTACAATTTTTGTTGACAATGTGTAAAGTGAGCTTTACAATATATTTACAGTTAGTCGAGTGATGACAACTAAAGAAGATACTTAAAAACCTAAAACCTGAATGATAACCGAACAGAGCGACATAAATAGAGTTTGTTGCTAAGTAAGTGAAAGATAAGGTTGCTAATTACATTAGTAGATAGCTTGCGAATTTATTAATTTACAGGGCGCAATGCGAGCTATCCATTAATGTAACTAGAACCTATAAATGATGCTCTATTGATTTACACACACAACCGCACAACACGTGGAGCATCACTTATAAGTTTTATATAAAAGGAGATGATTATGGATAGTACACAAATAGCAATAGAAATGATTAAGTCGTTTCTTAGAGATACCGAGCATGAATTTGATTTTAATCTTTTAATTGAGAGTTTTGAGAGAGTTAATCATCAAAATGAAAGACTTAAAAGAGTTATTCGAGATGCAAATAATGTCATGGGAGATATTGAGGATGCTGTTAGATTTTTTGATTTTGGAGATGAATTATGAGTACTAGAAACATTATAGACCTATCAGAATTTTACGAGATTGAGCTAGATAACTTAGAAGTATCAAAGCTTGATGATGAGCAGATGAAAACTTTCTTGTCTGAGTGTCTAGATGAAGAAGTTGAGAATATTTGGCACATTATTTTAGATTTCAATAAAGGAACTCATAGTATGCACTTAATCGACTTCGATAATGGTTATTTGAATGATGACCACGAAATAGAAATTAAGTTGAGTGATAACTTAATTGTTAATGCTTGGGTAAATATCAAGTTCGATATTGATTACAACTGTAATAACCCTCGTTACGATAATTCAGGTTGTTATCACGATTACAGAGCGTACTCAGTATTAATGAAAAAATTTGAAGTAGTAGAAAATAAAAACTTGCCAGCATTGGTGGCTTAGGAGATGTTATGAAAAATATAAATTAACAAAAGAATTTAAATTGGATTTTTTAGGTAGAAAGATTTTTAGAATAAAAGCTTTAGTAAGTTTTGGCAACGTTATCAAAGGCGAATTAGGAGGTTTTATTAGTAAAGAAGATAATCTAAGTCATTATGGCGATGCTTGGGTTTACGACAATGCTTGGGTTTCCGGCAATGCTAGGGTTTTTGGCGATGCTAGGGTTTACGACAATGCTTGGGTTTCCGGCAATGCTTGGGTTTACGACAATGCTTGGGTTTACGGCAATGCTAGGGTTTTTGGCGATGCTAGGGTTTTTGGCGATGCTAGGGTTTCAAAAAAAGTACTAAGTATTAATTATGAAATATACAACATTACTGCTACTGATAATCACATAAAAATAGGTTGTGAGAATCACACATTTGATGAATGGTGGAATTTTACCGATAAAGAAATTATAGCCATGGATGGTAAAGAAGCCTTGAAGTGGTGGAGAAAATGGAAGCCTATATTGAGACAGATTTTGGAGGTTAAAGATGAGTAAAAATAAAATAAGAGTTGAAGCGTATATAAATAATGAAAAAGAAGAATGTGGGTGCATGATTATTTGCGATGATTTAGATCTTGGTGAAGAAATTTATTTTGAAGCAATCGAATGGATTAAGAACAAATATGGTTTAAGTGGTGATTCAGATGCTTAGATTAGAACAAAGATACTTATTAAGAAAAGGTAATGTTTACGTTGTCTATGATGATAAAAACTACTGGAAAATTATTAAAGATTTTAAATCTAAAAAGATAGCAAGTATTTATCTTTTTGTTAAGAAAATGTTTAGGAGAGGTTATTGAGATGAGAAATTTATACAACATAAATAGTGAACTATACGAGATGCTAAACAACTATCTTGAAGTAGATGAGTTTAGCGTAAATTCAGAAACTGGCGAAGTCCACACACAAGAAGAATATCAGCAAATGCTATCAGATATTGAAATGAAGCGAGAGGATAAGATACATAACATCTTGCTTTATATTGAGTCTGTAGAAGCTGAAGTTGAAGCGCTATCAAAGAGAATAAAAGCTATACAGCAAAAGAAATCAGTAAGAGCTAATCAAGTAGAAAGACTTAAAAAATATCTTTTAGATAATATGCAACAAGGTGAGAAACATGATTTTGATGATATATCCATATCAGTACTTAAAGGTCTTGAAAGGGTCGAAATTGATGATGAGGCAAAGATACCTACTGACTTCATGAAAGTTGAATACAAACCAATTAAAGCAGACTTAAAGAAAGCTTTAAAGCTAGGCTTAGATATACAAGGTGTAAGGCTTGTAAGAGAGCACAAGCGAATTGTTATTAAGTAGGTGATTATTATGAACATACAACACCCAGCTAATCCGTTTTTTCAGATGCCTACATTTAGGCAGTTAAGAAGTTTAAGCAAACAAGACTTTAAAAAGTTTGCAGATGAATATAGAGAGTTTAACGGAGTTAAGAAATGAGTAATTTATATCAAATTTCACATGAGCTTGAGCAAGCTATCAATAACATTCTTGATTTAGATGACATGGTAGCAAATACTGAAACTGGAGAAGTTATAAGCAAAGAGCAATACAATGAGCTTTTAGATAAGCTTCAAATGGATAAGCAAGAGAAGATTAAAAACATATTGCTTTATATTAAGAGCTTAGAGGCTGATTCTTTAGCGATTCAGCAAGAGATTAAAAGACTTCAAAATCTTAAAAAGACTAAAGATAACCTAGTAGAAAGGTTAAAAGATTACGTTCTTGAGAATGTCAGTCAAGGCGATAAGTTCGATTTTGGAATTATTAAATTATCTGTACCAGCAGGTATTGAAAAAGTTGTCATAGATGATGATGCACAGATACCAAAAGACTTGGGTAAGATTGAATTTGTACCTAACAAAACATTGATTAAAAAAGCTTTGAAAGCTGGACAAGATATTCTTGGAGCTAGGCTGGTTAATGATGATAAGAGGTTGTTGATTAAATAATTATATAAGGGTTTATGAAATGGATTTACATAGCGAAAACATTAATGAGATTGCAACATCATTATGCAAAGCTCAAAGCGAAATACAAAATGTGTCAAAAGATAAGCAAGCGTACGGTTATAAGTATGCTGATTTGGCAAGCTGTTTAGAGGCTTTAAGAGAGCCTTTTGCTAAAAATGGGCTTAGTGTTACTCAATTAATACAAAGCCATGAAAATGGCAAGCAAATGCTCGTTACTATGCTAATGCACTCTAGCGGGCAATGGATTAAGTCATATTTTGACCTAGAAAATGTGCCAATGAAAAGTTGTAATAACTTACAACAGCAGGGAGCAGGTCTTACTTATGCGAGAAGATATTGCTTGAGTGCTATTGCTGGATTAACTCAAGAGGATGATGATGCTCAAAGCATACCAAAGCAAAGTAGCAGTAAACAAAGTATTCAAAAGGATGAGGATTGGTATTCTTGGGATGATTTTTCAAAAAACAAAAGCGCATGGTCTCAAGCTATATCAGATGGTAAGTTAACCAATGTTGCAGTTATTGAAAGAATTGAATTATCTGGTAAAAAAATCGCTGGTAAGATGCGAGATCAAATAATGAGTTTATAGTCGACATGGAGGAGGTATCCAACAATGAGTAAGTTTATAAAATTACACCCTTATGGGACTGATTATGCGGTGTTTGTGAATATCAATAAGATATTTGCATTTCATCATGATATTGAATTTAACGGTACTTGGATTAGGTTTGGCAATAAAGAAGATGATATGTATATGGATTATGAGCCTTGTAATGAAGATGATTCTAATATTTGCTGGGTAAAAGAAACGCCGGGGCGGATAATGAAACTTATTAATGAGGTGTGTGATGATTAATCAAGTTAAATTAAAAGAATTAAGCCAAGAAATATCCATATCAAGAACTGCTCTTAATTACCGAATTAGGGAGCTTGGTATATATCCTAAACAGCATGGTAATGGTGGTAGATGGTACAAATATGTTACTGAATCTGAAGCAAAAGAGATACAGGAGTTCATAAGAAAAAATAAATACAGTAGAAGAAATTTTGTTTTTAATAATAATATTGTTGAAGTAAAAAACGATATGACTTGCTTAGAGCTTGCTAACCTAATGGGCGTTTCTAGACAAAGTATTAACAACTATATTAATGATTTGAATTTGCAAACTTATGAAGATATAGCACCTGCTGGACATGGTAGAGCTAGATTTATACATAAAGATGATATCTATAAGATATGTAAGCATAAAGAAGAAAAAGACAAGCTTTATGAAAATAATAGAATTAACGGTATTAAGATGTCATATCTAACTAAAGAGGAAGAATTGGCAAGAATTAACCCAGCTAACATAGTTGCAAAACTAAAGCAATCAAAGCATTTTAATATTTTTAACAAAAAATTTAGCAATTATAAGCTTGTGAGAAATGAGCATCTTTGTATAGATAATGGGTATGGGTTGGAAAAAATATCATAAAGCTTATTAAGGAGTCTTAAATGAAAATAAAGCTTAACACAAACTGTCATACAGACAAATATTACATCAGGATTTGGTTACAAGATAATGGTATTTACTTTGCAAACATGTGTAATGGTAAAAACTATAGCAAATTAAAGAATAAGAATAGCTATCTATCTATTGCATCATTGCACTTGTACGATAAAGACATTAATAATCTAAAATCAAGGATTCAGTCGATAATAAATGCTTTAGAGGATTGTGAATATGAGTTGAAATATGTTCAAGATGGAGAAAGCAATGGAGCTAAATAAAGATTTTTTGAGTGATGTTTTGGGTTGTAAGATTCGCAAGGATATTGGTGGAGATTCAATAAAATATAACAATGAACAATTAATACGCATAATGAGAGATTATAGTTATGACTTCGAAGTAAACAAATACGAACTAATGCACAGAATTAAGGAGTGGGTTAAAGATAAATTTAATAATGGTATATATAGCGGGTGGAATAAAAAAGGCAAAGGATATAAAGCAAATATGCATTTTCTAAATAAGCCTACACAATCTTTTGAATATCCAACAGAATTTGAAGCAGTTTACAAAGCTGGATTATATTTATGGGAGAAAGATAATGAATAAAGAAGATATTGTTTTATATAAAAAGCTTAATGATGAATTAGAAGAACGATGTGATGAAGTATATAAAAGTATTAACTTTAATGTGATAAAAAAACTGGATAGTATTGATAACGCTGAACTCCAACAAAGAGTTAAAAATAAGCTTAGTTACTTTGAATATTTTTACGATTATACATATATTGAAGATATAGAAGAAGAACATATTTATCTAAGACTAGAAAAATCTCATGATATTGATAATGAGCATGGAAATATCAGATTACCTATCTCATTTATTGTTTCAAATGATGAAAAAGAGATAGAGAATTTTGTTGAGGATAAATTTAAAAAAATTTTTGATAAATTAAAAATTGAAGATGAAAACAAAACAAGTCCTAGAGATAGAAGGTATCAAAAATACCTAGAACTAAAAAAAGAATTTGAGAATATATAAATAATATAGTCAAGCAATTAAACCACAATCAAAGCCTTTAAGTACAAAGGTTTCATATAAGTAATCAAATACAAATTTTATAAGTGTTGGTATGCGTAACAAGTAATGAAAGCCTTATATATCAATACTTTGCCACATTAAATTATAGGTAAGGAGAATATTATGAATATAGAAATATCAAAAAATAAAATAGGCAGTGAAGCGATTAATAGTGTTAATGCTAGAGAGTTATATAGTTTTTTAGAAAGTAAGCAAGACTTTTCAACATGGATAAAAAATAGAATAGATAAATATGAGTTTGAGGAAAATATAGACTATATCCGCCTCCATAAAAAAATGGAAGCGAACAATGCTACTCAAATTGATTATATTATTACTATTGATATGGCAAAAGAAATATCTATGTTACAAAGAAGTGAAAAAGGTAAGCAAGCTAGAAAATATTTCATAGAGTGTGAAAAACAGCTATTAAGTAATTCTTTACAATTGCCTGACTTCACTAATCCAGCTATCGCAGCTCGAGCATGGGCAGATGAAGTAGAGAAAAAACAAATAGCTTTAAACACTATTGAACAGCAAAAACCAAAAGTATTATTTGCTGATGCTGTTTCTGCTTCTAAAAGTGCCATACTTGTAGGAGAGCTTGCAAAGCTTATTAAACAAAATTTTCAAAAACATAAAGATGAAGAATTTAAAATAATCAAAGGATATAGTAATTATGTTGTTTCTAATTACGGCAGGATAATAAGCCTAAGATATAATAAACAAAATATTATAAAAGAGCGTATTGTTCAAAAAAACAGGAATGGTTATATTATGGTTGATTTATTTGATGACAATAAAAAAACAAGATTATTGTCTGTACATAGACTTGTTGCAAAAGCATTTTTAAAGAAAGATACAAACAGGAATTGTGTGAATCATATTGATGGTGATAGGGGTAACAATCATATTTCAAATCTTGAATGGTGTAATAATTCAGAAAACACTAAACACTCTTACGATGTTACCAAGAATCAAGACTATTCAAGGCTTAGTGATATAGGTAAAGAGGCAGCTCGTAAACTACGCAAATTCACTATGGATGAGGTATATAGCATTAGAAATGAGTACAATAAATCAAAAACCAGTTTTGCTAAGATGGCTATAAAATATAATGTTGGTAAGACTACAATGGCAAGAATTATAAAAGGGGTAACTTATGCATCATAAAGTTACTGGTAAAGCTCAACTTTATTTTATCAACAAGTTTATAAATATGTTGCCTAAAGTGGCTTAAAGGAGATGTTATGAGCATAGAAGATATCATACAAAATAAGGTGCAAGAAGCCATACAGCCTTTAGCTAATGCTATAGAGTTACTTGCAAGTAAAATTAAATCTGATACAAGCAATGATGAAATAGCTTATCCTGTAGCTATGGTTGCTGTCCTTATAAATAGAAGTAAAGCTACTATCTACAATATGATAGATAGAGGTGAGCTTAAAACATGCAATAAAAAAGGAGAATCAGACAAAATAAAATATAAAGATTTTAAGCATCTTATTAACTCATAATGTTAAATATTGACAACCTCTTTTTTTTATTTTATTCTGTAGGGGTTGGGCTTGATAACCCACTGCTAAAAGACGGATAGATTACGACATTAATCTTTCAAAAATATTCCGAAGTTTAACGATTACTCAATTTTGAGTAGCCGTTTATCGATATAAGTTTCGGGTGGGCTTATGCCATAAAAGACCAGTAATGGGAAAGTGTAAGCGCATGATCTTTTAGCATGTTATCAACCACCCGATATTTTTGATAAAAAACTAAAAGGAACAACTAAATGAAAGAAATAAAAATCTTCCAAGACAATAACCAAATACTAACAACCAGTAATGATATTGCTAAAGTCTTTAATAAGCGTCATAGCAATGTTACAAGAGATATTGAAAGCCTTGATATACCTAACGATTATCGAGAACGCAATTTTGCGTTATCGTTCAAAGATGTTGTAACTGGTAACGGAGCTATAAGAACATATAAGCAGTACAATATCACTAAAGATGGTTTCGTGCTTCTTGCTATGGGTTTTACAGGCAAGAAAGCTATGGAATTTAAAATAGCATATATTAATGCTTTTAATGCTATGCAAGATACTTTAATCAGTCAGCAAACCAAAGAATTAGAATCTAAGATAGCTAAACTAGAGAATCAACAAGAAACTCTTACACCAGCACAGCAAAGAAAAATCCAACAGATAGTAGCTCACAAAGCAAAAAATAGTTCAGAGCATTATCAAACTATCTACACTCAGATAAAAGATAAATTTGAAGTAGGTAGCTACAAAGATGTACTACAATCAGACTATACTGAATTAGTATCATTTCTAGGTGGCGAAGTTCCTACTAGAAAAGCAGTCAAGTACAAATCTAGTCAAGATGTATTACAACCTATTAATCAAACTCTATTTGATAAAAAAGATAGTGAACTACAAAAAATGCTTAGAGAATTTCATAAACAAGGTCATGATGTTTATCGCCAAGTTTGTGAGCTAGATTTTTTAATTACCAAGATTTACGATCTTAAAAGATATATTAGAGAATCTATTATAGATCTACAAGCTAAAATGAACAATAACACACCTATGTTGACAGACAATTTCTTAAAACCTACTTATATGTGGCGAGCTTTAGGAATTGATACACTAAAAAAATAACTAAATCATATCTACAGCAGACTTCTTAACATCAGGGCTTAGATGTGCATATATCTGAGTGGTTTTAACATCACTATGCCCTGCTAACTGTGCTACAGTGTATATAGGTACGCCTTTCATCACTAACATACTACAAAAATTATGTCTTAAATCGTGGAATCTAAAATTTTCTATCTCTGCTTTTTTCTTGAAGCATCTCCACTGTTTTTCAAAATGTTTTATATCTTCGCCAGTTTCTTTGGTAAAAATTAAACCATGTTTTTTTATTTTCATTTTTTCAATTTCTAACCATAGCTTGGAGTGTATTGGTACATCTCTAGACTTGTTAGTTTTTGTCTTGTGAGCTTTTATATTTATTGATTTAGATACATGGTTTATATCTTCCCATGATAAAGTCAATATCTCGCTTTTACGCATACCTGTATAATAAGCAAATAATATTATAGTTTTGTAAGGTTCTTTTACATTATCAATATTATCAAAAAATCTTATAGTTTCATCATCATGTAAGTATCTTATATTTTCACTCTTAACAGGTAGTTTTTTATAATTTGATAAATTGTTTTTATCTATATAACCATACTCAACAGCTCTACTAATACTACCTTTAATCATTGCAAGAACCCTATTTGTAGTTGCATTGCTCCAGTGCTTAGATTCTTTTAATGTATTTAAATATTTTGATATGTTATTTTTGTTGTTTACGTAATCAATATCTTTTTTATATAGATCATGACATACATACTTCAACCAGCTATTATTTTTCTTCCAGCTCTTATGATTATTCTTGAACCATTTAAAGTAGAACTCTTCTAAATATTCTCCATAAGTAATAGATTGAGCATCTTTTATATCTTGCTTTTTCTTATCTACAATATCTATACCTTGTGCAATTAATACATTAAGTCTTTGAGCTTCTGTCTTAGCTTGTAATAGCGTAATAGCTCCAAGCTGTCCAATGGTATATAACTTGGTTTTTTTATTAAGTGTATATCTTAATCTAAATGACATAACGCCAGTTTTTGATACTCTTAATATAAGCCCTTTGACTTCAGAATCGTAATAGTCTATAGTCTTATCTGCTGGAGTTATATTAGCTATTGATGACTTAGTTAATTTCAAGGTGCAATTCAAGGTGCAACGATAATTACAAACATATTATTAAATTTAGACAAATATGTAAATAGTTATACACAATACATACATTTATAAACAGCTTGGAATTATATTTACAATATTTGTAATTGTATTTGTAATTAAATCCCTCTCTGGGTGTGCCAAATCAGGACAACAATTTGAGTTATACATTACACAATCCTACTTAAAACATATATTACTACTAGAACTTCAGCACAAAGAACAATTATAACTCTTATAGCAACTTTTGAGATGGAGATAATAGTAGCACCTGAGTAATAATCAAAAAATATTGAAAAAAAATGGGATATGAATTACAATTCACCGATACTGATAATAATTATCATTTATGGAATAGGTAAATGTCAAAATATAAGACTAATACTAAATATTTAATCAAAGGGTACCTCCAGAGCTGCCCAGTCGCATATAAAAACAGACTTTTATCCTTAGGTTTATTACCTGGTAAAACTCTAGAAATAAAACGTAAAGCTATTTTTGGTGGTCCATGCCAAGTCAGTGTAAGAAATGCTGATATTTCCATACGTGTAAAAGAACTAGACCTATTAGATCTAGAGGAGATCAAATTATGAGATATGCCTTAGTTGGTAATCCAAACTGTGGTAAAACAACAATCTTCAATGTACTGACAGGACTTAATCAAAAGGTAGGTAACTGGTCTGGCGTTACAGTAGATAAAAAAGTTGGTTATTTTAAAGTTGATGATCAACAAGTTGAAATAGTTGATATACCCGGTATATACAGCCTATCAGCATCCGATAGTAGCTCTATTGATGAACAAATAGCTTTCAACTATGTTATACAAGAGAAACCGGATGCAATAATAAATGTTTTAGATGCATCTAATCTTGAAAGAAGTATGTACCTAACCATACAACTACTAGAGTTAAATGTTCCAATAATACTAGCTGTAAACATGGTAGATGTCGCTAATAAAAGTGGAACTATAATTGATTTTGACAAATTATCTAAACTCTTAGGAATAAATGTTTTTCCAGTAATTGGTTCAAAAGGTGTTGGAATAAATGAACTTAAAAACGCTCTCACTAAACCACAGTCGGCCTCACACTATGACTTAAAATCTCACTATCCTAAAGAGATATTGAGATTAGATAATCAACTTCAAGAACTACGTCAATCAGATACAGCGAACTTATGGCTAGCTGGAGAGCTTTATGAGGGTCGAACTATCCAACTTGAACAGGATAATCAAGATATTGATATTGAAGCACTACTTTCAGAGCACTCAGAATTAATAGCGAAATCTGGACACAAAATACCAGAAACTCGCTATGGCATAGTAGATGATATCCTTAAAAACACGGTTAGCTATACAGCTTCAAAATCCAGTAGAAGCATAACACAAGTATTGGACTCTGTATGTATGAACCGTTTTTTAGGGATACCTGTGTTCCTAATGATGATGTACCTAATGTTCTTTTTCTCAATAACATTTGGTTCTGCAGTACAGCCTTTGTTTGATGATTTTACAGCTTCAGTATTTATTGATGGTGTTGCATATTACTCGAATATGATTGGTCTACCTGAACAATTGACTATGATATTATCCCAAGGCTTTGGTACAGGTATTAACACAGTACTTGCATTCATCCCCCAAATTGGCTTCCTATTTATATTCTTATCTCTACTTGAAGACTCTGGATATATGTCAAGAGCCGCTTTTGTCATTGATAGATTTATGCAATCTATAGGACTTTCTGGTAAAGCTTTTGTACCTATGATTGTTGGCTTTGGATGTAATGTTGCTTCAATTATGGCCTCAAGAACTCTAGAAACTCGAGAAGATCGTTTAATGACAATTATGATGTCACCATTTATGTCATGTGGCGCTAGGCTTGCTATCTTCTCAGTATTTGCAACAGCATTTTTTCCTGACCACGGTGCTTCAGTAATATTTTTACTTTATTTACTAGGAATTATTGCAGCAATTTTGACAGGATATGTTATTAAATTTACATTCCTAAAAAATGAAGCAACTCCTTTTGTATTAGATATACCAAAATATCACTTACCTCATTTTAGTACAATTATGCTCTACAGTTGGAATCGTTTAAAATCATTCCTACTTAAAGCAGGTAAAGTTATAGTACCAATAGCAGTTATCATCGGAAGCCTAAATAGCATCAATGTAACTAAAAACGAATCTGCTCTTAGCTATGCAGGTAAAGAGATAACTCCAATATTTGCACCTATGGGAGTTAATAATGATAACTGGCAAGCCACTGTTGGTTTAATGACTGGGGTGCTTGCAAAAGAGGTTGTTGTAGGTACTTTAAACACTCTTTATACACAAGATGATAGTCAGGGTATTCCAGATAGTTACAGTATTACAGATAACTTTAAAGACGCTATATATAGTACTTGGGATAACCTTTTCAATATGGATCTTAACCCAATCACAAGTAACGAGGCAGATGCTAATATGAGTAGCTCTGCTATGGGTAATATGACAAGTAAATTTAGCTCTGGTCTAGCTGCATTTTCATACTTACTATTCGTACTATTATATATACCTTGTATATCTGTAATTGGTGCCACAGTTAGAGAATCTACCAGAGGATGGGCTATTTTATCTATTATATGGAGCTCGGCAATGGCATATACTTCTGCAGTTGTGGTATATCAACTAGGCAATATACTTAATACACCAGTTAAATCTATCGTGTATACAGCAATTGCCATAGTTGGGTTAGGTATTGTAATTGCCATAATGAGATATTTATCAACCAGAATCAAATTTGTTGCAAACTTAACTGGCTGCTCAAGTTGTCAAGTTAGAAAATAAAAATATCTCATCCTTCTCAGTATTTATCTTGTACATAAACTATGACTAAAATTGCGATGAAAGTATCTAATAATAATCAATAGTGCTAAAATTCAGATGTAAATCTAAGTTTAAGGCTTGCATGCTCAATAATAATTTGAAGGCTACGGTTGCAATAATTGGCGCTGGTCCATCCGGCTCGGTTGCAGCAGCAATACTAGTCAAAAAAGGTTATGATGTAATTATCATTGAAAGACAAATATTCCCAAGATTTTCAATAGGTGAAAGTCTCTTACCTCAATCAATGCAGTATTTTGAAGAAGCTGATATGCTTGATGTAATTAAACAACAAGCAATATTTCAGCATAAAAATGGAGCTGCTTTTAATAATAATATTGACTCTATTTCTATAAATTTCAATCAAAAATTCACGGCAGGTTATGGTGATACTTTTCAGGTTAAACGAGGGATTTTCGACAAAGCTTTGGCTGATAAGGCTCAAGGTCTAGGTGCAAAAATATTCTATAATACTGAAGTTGCCCACGTAGCTGAAGAAAGAGATAATATTACTCTGACTATCAGAAATCTTAAAACTCAAGAACAATATAGATTAGAAGCTAATTTTGTACTTGATGCTAGTGGTTTTGGAAGAGTGCTACCAAAATTACTTAATCTTGAGAAACCTTCTAACTTTCCAATGCGACAATCATATTTCTGTCATATAGAAGATAATATTACTGATGAAAGTTTCGATCGCAATAAAATTCTTATAAGCGTTCATCCAAAACATCGGGATATTTGGTACTGGCTAATACCTTTTGCTGATGGAACATCATCTATCGGCGTGGTTGGAGAGCCGGAGAATTTCATTGATAATAATACCAATATGCAGAATCTAGATTGCTTTATAAAGCAAATGCCATATTTAGCAAACTTAACATCTGCCTCAATACTTAGATCTGATGTTCAAACTATCAAAGGTTACTCATCAAATGTTTCTAAACTTTATGGCGAAAGATTTGCATTGCTTGGTAATGCCGCTGAATTTTTAGACCCTGTATTTTCATCAGGTATAACCATTGCCGTTAAATCAGCATCCTTAGCAGCAAATGCTCTTGATAGACATCTAAGGGGTATAGATGTAGATTGGCAAAAGGAATTTGTTGATGAGTTGTATATAGGTATAAATACTTTTAGAGAATTTGTTAGCGCTTGGTATGAAGGCAGCTTGCAGGATATTATATTTCATAAAAATAGCACCAAAAACATAAAAGAACAAATTGTATCAATCTTAGCGGGATATGCTTGGGATAAAAATAACCCCTTTGTGAGAAATCCTAGACAAGGAATTAAAGCATTATCAAGGTTATGCTGTTAAAACACTATTTGATTATAACTCCTTTTAATGCAACTCCAGACATTAAGAGACCCTCGCCACAAACATAAGTATCTTTACTTGATGTAGGATTATTTTTCCAGTTAGATTCGATATCTGCAACACCTTTGCCACCTGCAGCTTGTGATTGCTCTTTTAGATCAATTAATGCTGAATAAAAAGCCCAATTACAAGACTTCTGATAATTTTTAAAGACACCATTAGTCCTTTTGCTAGTATATATTGTTCCTTCAGCTGAATAATCAAATGGCTTAGAATCTTTACCAAAATAAAACTTAAAATCGCCAAGCTTATTTTTAACTTTCTCAGGCATTACTTCCATAGCATTCTTGATACTCACATCATGAATATCATCCGAAGCATAAACAGATAAAGGTAAAACAAAACAGCCTGCAGCAACCAATGAAAGTAATATCTTTTTCATATTATGTATCCTATAACTTTTCACAAAATTGTGTTAAATATCATATCAATTTTGTGACTAAAGTATAATCTTTATTCTAAAATTTTTTTGAAAATCAAAGATGTATTAACCCCACCAAAAGCAAAGTTATTAGTCATCACATACTCAGTCTCTATATTTTGTTTATCTACAAGGTAGTCTAAGCTAGCACACCTTGGATCTACATTTTGTAAATTCACATTTGGGATAAATACACCTCTATTCATCATCTCTATAGTTAGCCATGCTTCAAGCGAGCCACTAGCACCTAATGTATGACCAAAATAGCCCTTTAATGAACTGATGCTAATATCCCTAGCAAAAACCTCACGCGTGGCAATACTCTCGGCTATATCGCCAACCTCTGTTGATGTACCATGAGCATTGACATAACCTATCATATCTGGTGTTATCTGTGCATCTTCTAAAGCAAGTTTGAGAGCAATCTGCATTTTTTCGGCTGTTGGCTGCGTAACGTGCTCAGCATCACAATTTGTGCCATAACCTACAACCTCCGCATAAATTTTTGCTCCACGCTGTTGAGCATGCTCTAATGACTCTAATATCAAAGTAGCACTTCCCTCTCCTATAACTAAGCCATCTCTATCTCTATCAAAAGGTTTAGGTGCAAGACTTGGCGTATCATTCATCTGACTTGTCGCGAATAATGTGTCAAATATTGCAACCTGACTTACACAAAGCTCTTCTGCGCCACCAGCAACCATCACATCCTGCATACCATATTTAATAGCTTCATAAGCATATCCTATAGCTTGACTACTTGAGGTACATGCACTAGATGTCGGAATCAATCTACCAGTCAACCCAAAAAACAAAGCTACATTAACTGCACAAGTATGACTCATACCTTTGATATAAGTTGTTGCATTAACATTGCCAATTTTTTTGTCAGTAAGAATCATCAAAAGATCAGCTAATGGTTGTGGACTACCAGAGCATGATCCATAAGCAACACCTGTTCTACCACTAGTTAATATATCTGTCTTATCAAGTAAACCAGCATCCGCTAATGCTTGCGAGGTTGCTACGGTTGCTAACTTTGACACCATACCCATACCACGTATTTTTTTACGAGGATAATTTGGCATTTTAAAATCTGTTACAGGAGCAGCAAGTTTAGTGTTAAGACCTTGAATATCATCCCAAGGCATTCTCTTAGTTGCAACTTTTCCAGCTAATAGTGACTCAAAAATAGTATCAGCATCACTACCAAGAGCTGTAACGCCTGACATACCAGTAACAACAACTCTATGCATTAAGCAAGTCCCCCATTAATAGAAATTACTTGTCTTGTTATATAAGCTGCAGCATCCGACATCAGATACTCTGCTAAGCTTGCTACCTCATCCACACTACCTGCCCTTTTCATTGGTATATGCTTAATGATCTCATCATAATGCTCAATATCATCAGTCATTTCTGTATCTATCAAACCTGGTGCTATGCAATTAACTGTAATTTTTCTTTTCGCTAACTCTACAGCCAAAGCTTTTGTGGCTCCAATAATACCAGCTTTTGCAGCACTATAGTTGACCTGTCCTCTATTACCCACGATACCAGATACAGAAGACATAGTAATAATCCTGCCACCTTTTCTAAGCTGTATCATTGGCATAATACAAGGCTTTAAAACATTATAAAAACCATCCAGATTAGTATCTATAACTCTTGACCAATCATCTTTTGTCATTGCTGGAAATGCAGTATCCCTACAAAGACCGGCATTATTAATCACTCCATAAAATGCACCATGATTTTCGATATACTCGCCAATAGCTTGTTCTGACTGCTGATTATTAGAGATATCAAAACTTATAATATCCGCTTGAAAACCCTTATCGAGAATACTATCACGAACGTTTTCAGCACCAACTTTGTCCGTATTATAGTGTATAGTTATATGCCTATTTTCAGCCGCAAGTTTCAGCGCTATAGCCCTACCGATTCCTTTACTCGCACCTGTGACTAATATTCTTTTCATATTTTATATTTCTCTACTAATAACTTTTTTTACATCTTCAAAACTTTGTGGCTGATAGGCATTGATCGTAAGTGATGCAACTTCTTGTTGACCCAACAATACTTTGCAACTAAATACCCCTGTCCCTTTATCAAGAATAATACATTCAGCAAATATATCTAAAACACTACCAGTTTTATATCTTTTAACATCTGTCTTGTAACCTCTCACACTCAGTAAAAATGCTACTGGAGGTTCATTAGCACTAGCGTCAGATGTAGCAAGCTTACTAGCTCTACCATAGGAAGCAGCAGTTTGAGCCATGATTTCAACCGCTACCCAGTGTGGTATACCATCTAATTGCTCATCGAAGAATATATTGCCATCAGTCACAATAGTTCTACAGTGTACTGTATTGTCTTCAAAAGCGATAAACTCATCAACGAGTCTCATAGGTGGTTCATGCGGTATCAAATCGCCAATATTATGCATCTATTTCTTTCCTATAATTACACTTACGTTATTACCGCCAAAAGCAAACGAATTACTCATGAAATTTGGCTTGTGGTATCGGATATCACTAGTTATTATACCAATATCAGAAATAATATCCTTATCTGAATTGTATTGCTTTGGTAGTTTTTTGTTAGGATTATAATTATCTGATAATAATAGCCAACATAGCCCCACCTCTGTAGCCGCCGCTGCACCTAGAGTGTGGCCTGTCAATGATTTAGTAGAGCTACACGCAACAGGTGCTTTGAATATATCCATTACTGCATTACTTTCCATATTATCATTAAGTATAGTTGCTGTACCATGCAAATTTAGATAACCGATATCATCAGGAGCTAGATTTGCAGAGCTCAATGCCTGTATCATAGCTAATTTAGCACCTTCCCCACTAGGATCTGGTGCTGTAATATGATAACCATCTGATGATTCCCCAACACCTAAAAGTACTATTTCTGAGCAATCTCTAGACATAATAAATGCCGTGGCGCCTTCACCGATATTTATACCATCTCTTTGATTATGAAAAGGTAAACACAAGTTCTGAGATATCGCATCTAAACAATCAAAGCCATTTAATGTTAATTCACAAAGAGTATCGCAACCGACAACAATAACTGCATCACACAAATTCTGTTTTAATAATCTAGCAGCTGAGGCAAATGCTTTACCACTTGATGAACAAGCTGTTGATATAGTAAAAGCAATATTTTCAAGATTATAATACTCCCTCAAAAATTCACTAAGACCTGCGGTTTCTTCTTGCTTGTAGCTAAATTCTTTGGGGAATTGACCTGATATAAACTTTTTAGTTAAAGCTCGTTCACCATTATCTATACCTGATGTACTAGTACCGCAAACCACAGCCACTCTATCAGCTCCATATTTATCTATAACTCGACTTATATCATGATTTATTTGCATACAGGCATGAAGAGCCATTTGGTTATTACGACAATCAAATTCTTTTAATCGGTGAGGAATTTCTGGGAGTATCTTATCATTTACTTGCCCTACAATTGTCTTGCGACCCGACAATAGATTCTTATCAGTTACCAAGCCAGTTTGATTACTAAGCAATGATTGCAAAACAGCTTGTTTAGAATCACCTAAACAATTGATTATACCCAGCGAATTCAGATAGATTTCATTGCCACTCATATTCTGTATAATTTTGAATAACTTCCTGTAAGTATAAATACAATTACAATTAGTTTAAATACAATTAAGTGTATGTTAACTGTATTTAATACTTAAAAAGGTTATAGATATACATTTTTTTACTTCAATATGATAGATTCTAGTAAAGAGAATAAAATAGCATATTGGATGAGATTTTATATAGATTCGGTTTTAGCCATAGCTCAAGGAAAAAACGACATATCAAATTTTAAAGATATATCATACCTTGAAATGATAAAACAGGACATCTACATCGATACTAGCCTCATTGCTGCATCAGTGAGAAGAAGATGTAGTAAATCTAGCAAAATCGCTCTTTCAGTATCTATACCTCAACTCCATAAATATAAAATAGGTGCCGTAGTATTTGCATCTCAACATGGTGAACTAGCGAATACATTATCTATATTTAAAGATATTTCTAATCAAGAAATCCTTTCACCAAACGCATTTTCTCAATCTGTGCATAATACTCCTTCTGGACTTCTATCAATCCAACAAAAACTAAAAATACCTTTTAACTCAATAGCTGCTGGTACCGAGACTTTTGAAATGGGTTTAATTGATGCTATCACACAGTTACAAGACTATGATAACGTTTTGTTTACTTGTTATGATGATAATGTGCCAGAAATCTTCGATGAACTTAATATCTCAGATAATCTTGCTTATGGAATTAGTTTTGTCATATCAAGAGAACCACTATCACAGTCAAGTATGGGCTTAAAATTAGAGATTAATAACAACAAAACATTATTACAAAAATTTAATCGACTCCCATCTGCAATTATTTTTGCAAACTGGTATGCTTGTAATGAATTTAAACCATTATTTTTGAAGAGTATATCTATAGAGAAGATGTAATTATGTATAAATACTTAAATAGGTTTTATCGCAGAATTGCTACAGGAATATGTTTCTTTTTATTTAGCTTTTTTGGAGCTATATTAGGCTATATATACTTCCCTCTAGTTAGAATATTTATAAAAGATAAAAGTGCTCGCACAATACATGCTCAACACACTATAAATATTGGTTTTAAGATTTTTATTGGAATTATTCATCATTTTAGAATCATTCGATTTGAATTTGAAGGTATTGAAAAACTATATCAAGATAAAGGTTGTATTTTCATAGCTAATCATCCTACTTTAATCGACTATGTTGCAATAGTGTCTAGACTCAAGCTTTGCGATAATATTGTCAAACAAAGCTTATGGGAAAACCCATATTATAAGCATGTAATAGAAACAGCTGGATATATCCCAAATATCAATCCTGACCAAACATTCTCACGCTTAAATGAAATATTTGCAGAAGGTAGAAATTTGTTAATGTTCCCAGAAGGTACCAGAACTAGTCCCAACCAGTTACCAAAACTAAAACGAGGTGCCGCGCAACTAGCAATTAGAACAAATGCTCCTATAAGAATGATACATATCTCATGCTCTCCTGTTACTTTGACAAAAAATACCAAATGGTATAACATTGCCGAAACAACGCCGTTGTTTAGAGTAGTTGTAGGAGACAAGATTAATCCTCAAGATTTTATTGATGAGGCAGATGGAATACCATCTCTAGCTGCTCGTAGGCTAACTAAATTTTTACAGTATAATCTCTCTACTAAATTAGATTTTTTATAAAATAGGTACTTTAAAACATGCAACAAGAAATAAAAGAAATGATCATCGAGGTCTTAAATCTTGAAGATATTACAGCTGATGAAATAGATGCTGATGAAGCACTTTTTGGAGAGGGTTTAGGACTAGATTCAATTGACGCTTTAGAGATAGGGGTTGCGTTAAAAAAACGCTATAATATAAGTCTTGAAGTTGCTGATGAAGATGTCAAAAAACACTTTGAATCAGTGGCATCTTTGGCTAAATTTGTAGAAGAAAATAAATCTTAAGGATATACTGATGAGCTTTTCTAAAGAACAAATTTTCGCACAATTACAGGATATTCTTAATAATCTTTTTGAAATAGATAAGGATGATGTCACTCTAGATTCAACACTATACGAAGATCTTGATTTAGATAGTATTGATGCTGTTGATTTAGTAGTACAACTGCAAAACTTCACAGGTCGCAAGTTTAAACCTGAGGAATTTAAATCTGTTCGTACTGTTGGGGATGTTGTTGACACTATAATTGCAGCTCTAGCACAAGACTAAATACAAACTTAATGAAATCTCTACTTAAATTCTTTATATTGATAATAATTATACTATATCCATTTATAGTCTATATTGGCCTAAATTCACTCTCGATAAAGTATCTTGGCTTAATTGTCGTCTTAATATTTATACTAAGATTACTAATTTTAAAAAAAGATCCTAGCATCACTTGGAAACTTATTACTATTGTAGGGATACTTCTTGCAGGTATAGCCATCATTGTCGATAATATCACCGTTATGCTACTATACCCTGTCTTTGTAAATATTAGCCTCTTCTGTGTTTTTTGTTATTCATTATTCCAAGACAAAAGCTTGATTACCAAACTTGCAATTCGTATGAGCAAAGAGCATCTACCGGATTATGCAATAAAATACACATGGTATGTAACATTAGCTTGGTGTGTGTTTTTTGCTATAAATGCCTGTATTTCAACATATACTGTTATATTAGGTTCGATACAATTTTGGACACTTTATAACGGTTTTATCAGTTATATCCTTATAGGATTAATGATGCTTAGTGAAATTATAATTAGAATTGTTGTTAGGAGATATTTTGAAAAGCACGCTTAAATCAATACTAGAGTTTTATGCACAAAATCCTTCTGAAATCATATTTATCAAAGACTCAAATAATATTATCGCAAAAGAGTTTTTAAATGATATAAAAACTTTAGCTAATCATCTTGATATCATTCTAAGCAATAGTTACAAAGTTGCATTATCAGTTGATGATATGTACTTATTTTGTTGCACATGGATAGCATGTCAGTTTTTAGGTAAAACTACTATAATGATACCAAATGACAAACCTGGCACAATTGCCAAGCTTGCAAAACATTACGACTCTTTAATAACTGATAATGATCTTGACTTATCAGCAAAAATCATCAATGAATATGCATTAAAAAATTGTGAAACTATATTTTTCACATCTGGATCTACTGGTGAATATAAAAGCTATAGCAAAACCATAGACAATCTTGAACAAGAGTCTTCCGCGATTAACAGTATCATACAAAGCTTTAATCTTAAGAATATCAATGTGCTCACAACAGTATCACACCAGCACCTATATGGCTTTAGCTGGGCTATAATATGGCCACTACTATACCAAAAAATCATCCACACAGAAAGGCTATTTGTACCCAAACTTATCCACAAAAAGCTACTTCAAGATAACAATATTTTGATAACAACACCTGTAATTATTTCTCACCTTGATGGTAGTATCAGTAGTCCTATCACTAACTCTTTGCTCATTTCATCAGCTAGTGCATTAAGTGCCGATATCGCGACTAAATTTCAAAATAGTTACAACATCCCTATTCTTGAAGCCTATGGTAGTAGTGAAACTGGAGTTATTGCGTATAGACAACAGTTAATCGATACACTATGGAAGCCTTTTGATAATGTTTGTATTACTACAGAGTCTGATCAACTAGTTGTTAGATCTCCTTTTTTTAAGCAAGAAAAACAACTAATGGCAGATATCGTTGCATTATACAACGATAAATTTGAGCTAAAAGGAAGGGTCGATAAAATTGTCAAAATTGCTGGTAATCGTTTATCAATATCACAAATGCAAAATATATTAATCGATCATGACTTAATAAAAGACTGTGTATGTATCAAGCGTCAAAGCTATCGTGAATATATAGCAGCAATAATATGTCTAAATCAAGATGGACAGGACTTATTACAAAATTTTGGTAAACAAAATTTAATTAAACAAATAAAGAGCTATCTATTAAACTATTACTCAAATGTAGTTATACCTAAACAATGGCGCTTTGTAACTGAGATACCGACTAACTCTCAAGGAAAAAGAGCTCTAGAACTATTAGTTGAATTATTAGATGATAATTAAATAGGTTAGAGCTTATAAGTTTGATAAGATTTAAGCTTATTAAGGAGACTTTATTTAAAATTTATGGCGAAATAAACTATGAACAAACATCTTAAGATAAATAATATACAAAATATTGATGATTGCTGTGTTTTAGTATCGGCACAAGTACTCCAAGAGTGCGATTTTTTTAAAGGTCACTTTCAAGAGCAGGCAATTTTACCGGGTATTGCTCAAGTTGATTTTGTCATAAACTTGGCAAGCCAGATATTCGATATTAATAAACTCTCTTTTGGTAATATTCCACAAGTAAAATTCAAAAAAGTTATATTACCTAATGATGATATAGAAATAAAAATCACAAATAACAACAATACAATTACTTTTGAAATTTCTGTCAATAATCAAGTAGCATCTCAGGGTAAAATAAAATATGAGTAGTAGTGATTGTAATTTATGTATTGTAGTACCAATCTATAACCATGGAAAACAACTACGTAACACCATCAAAAATATCGCTAGATATGACTTACCTATCATACTTATAAATGATGGTAGCCAAGATAACACTAAACAAATCATGAGAGAAGTTGCTGATGAATTTAATAATATTGTTTTGACAGAATCACTTGATAAAAATCAAGGTAAAGGTGTTGCTGTAAGTTATGGTGCCAATTTAGCTTTTAAAATGGGTTATACACATATGCTTCAAATAGATGCTGATGGTCAACATGATTCGAATGATATCCCTAAATTTATACAAGCAATGCAGCAAAACCCTCATGCACTAATATCTGGTATGCCTATCTATGATGATAGTATTCCCAAAAGTAGACTTCATGGTAGAAAAATTACAAATTTTTGGGTAGCAATAGAAACTCTATCGTTTGATCTCAAAGAATCAATGTGTGGTTTTCGTATATATCCACTAGAGGCTTATACAAAGCTTATGCAGAAAAAAACTTTCTCAGTGAAGATGGATTTCGATATAGATGTAATCGTGAGAATGTACTGGCTAGGTCTTCCTATAGTCTATATAAATACCAAAGTAATTTACCCTCAAGATGGTTACTCCAATTTCAGAATGTTTCGAGATAATGTCAGGATATCTTGGACTCATACAAAATTAGTTACTGGTATGATTATTAGATTACCAATACTATTATGGAGAAAAATCAGGTGAAACATTGGACCAAGATAAAAGAAGCCGGTGGTCTATTCGGGCTTAGAACTACTTTTATTTTATTTCGTTTGTTAGGTCGTAGACTCACCTACTCAATCATGTCAGTAGTTATGATCTATTATTTTTTATTATACAAAAATGCACGCAACTATTCTTCTAAATATATTAAACACCTCGATAAGAATATTAAAACTTCAAAATTATGGTTTTATAGTTTTAAACATTTTTTAGCATTTGGTGAAATGGTTATAGATAAAATAGCTGTTTGGAGTAATAAGATCACTATAGACAATGTAGACTTCTCATTACAAGATCGCAAAATCATGAACCAAGCTATCAAATCACAAAAAGGTGGTGTTATTTTTACGGCTCATCTTGGTAATCTTGATGTTGCAAGATCTCTAGCAGACTTTGATAGTAATATGAAGATAAATGCTCTAGTATTTAGCAAGCAAGCTCCTACATTTAACAAACTTTTGACAAAGATTAATCCTAAATACTCAATCAATATGATATGTATACAAGATGTTACTCCAGATTTGGCAATTGAGTTATATGAACGCATTGCTAATGGTGAATTTATCGTTATACCTGCAGATAGAACTTCTGTAACTAAACCAGAGAGAAATCTTAGACTATCATTTTTAGATGATATGGCATTTTTCCCGCAAGGTGCATTTATATTAGCAAGCATTCTGAAATGCCCTACATACTTTATGCTATGTCCAAAAAAAGATCGTAATAACTTTGATTTTATTTTCAAAGAGTTTGATCAAAATAGCATTATTTTAAATAGAAAAACAAAACAACAAGATTTAAAAAAGTATGCACAAAAATATGCCAAAATGCTTGAATCATATTGTAAAAAGTATCCAAAACAATGGTTTAATTTTTTTGATTTTTGGCATCAAGGAGAATAAGTAAATGCTTAAAGATAGTTTATTTACACATGTTTACAAAATGAGTATCCCATTTTTTGATGTTGATATGCTCGAAATTGTTTGGCATGGTAATTATATCAAGTACTTTGAAATGGCTAGATGTAGTATGCTCAAAGAAATTGGTTACGATTATATAGCTATGAAGAAAGATGGCTTCGCTTGGCCTATAGTTGATATAAAAGCCAAATTTATTAAATCTGCAAGATTTGGACAAGATATTGATATTTATTGTGATCTAATAGAGTTCGAGAACCGATTAAAAATAGACTATACTATTTTAGATAGCTTAACTAAAATAAAGTTATGTCAAGGTTATACTACTCAGCTTGCTGTTGATATTAACAAAAAAGAAACTTGTTTCGTAACACCTCATCAATGGCAACAAAAAATAAAAGAGATTATTGGAAGATGAAGAGACTATTTACTTTTATTAGCATTTTTTTAACTATTGTGGCTCCTTTATATGCTTCAGACCTTACTAGTAATTCAGACTTCCAAGCGGTTGAAAAGCAATTAACCAAAGATACTAATATCTCGGGTAAATTTATACAAATCCGACAAATTGAAGGTTTAAACTCAAGTTTAAAATCTTCAGGAACATTTAAACTAACTAATGATGGATCTCTGTTATGGCAACAGCAACAACCAATCAAAACCACAATGCAAATGTCTAAAAACAAGCTTACACAAACTATTATGGATAATCCTCCTACTGTTCTTACACGTGATGACCAGCCAATAGTTTTCACATTCACTAGTGTTTTTATGTCTGTATTTAAAGGTGATACAAAAACCATATCAGAATTTTTTAATATCAATTTTGAGGGTAATACTCAAAACTGGACTATCACCCTCACACCGAAATCTAGCCCTCTTAATAAGGCTATAAAAGAGATAACTCTAAAAGGTAATAGATATATTACAAATATTGACGTCGCTGATACCCAAGATAATATAATCAAAATACAACTTTTTGATATTACAACAAACTAAATATTATGATTAATAAATATTTTATCCGTCTTATTATTTGGGGTGTAATTGTTCTAAGTAGCACAATCCTATTTATAACTATTATTACAAAAGGACTAAACTTAAATACAAACATTCTATCTTTGTTACCAAACCAAGAGACCTCGCCTGAACTTACCTCAGCATCAAATAAGTTTTCTGACCGTATAAGTAATGATGTTGTATTTTTAATAAGTTCTAAAGATCAAACTAAAGCTACAAATGCTGCAGCAAAGTTTAGCCATTTACTAGAACAAAGTAATAACTTCACAACGGTAAATACTGGAATAAACCAAGACCAGCAATTATCTTGGGCAAAATTTTATTTCCCATACAGACTACAATTACTTAACGATAAAGACCAACAACTATTAGTTGATAAAAACTACGAAAGACTATACCAAAATGCTCTAGCAAATATATATAACCCAACAGGAGTGGTTAATCGTAACTTACTTAATAATGATCCTTTCTTTACATATCAAAACTTTCTTTTAAACTTACCTAAACCAAGCTCCAACCTTAAGCTTAGAAATGGCTTTCTAGTAGCTGAAAAAAACAATACTTATTATGTTCTTATTAAAGCCGAAATTAAAGGACAAAGCTTTTCATTAACTACTCAAACTGAAATTATCAAAAGCATTAATAATGCTATCAAACAGATTAAATCAAATCATATTAGTGTTCTAAAAACTGGAATGCTCTTTTATGCAAATGCTGGAGCCGAAGATGCTCATCATGAGATAAATACTATTGGTATTGGCTCTATGATAGGCGTCTTGATTTTGATAATTCTAACATTTAGATCAATTATTCCACTTTTTTTTACACTATTTTCAATACTTTGTGGATTTATTGCTGCGTTTGTTGTTACACACTATATATTTGGTAGTGTCTTCTTATTTACGCTAGTTTTCGGTGCAAGTTTGATTGGTATATCTGTCGACTATGCTTTCTTTTACTATTCTGAAAAGCTTTTAGCTGATACTAATTGGACTCCAAAAACAGGACTAAATCGTATTTTCAAAGGCATAACATTAGGACTTTTAAATGTTGTTATAGCTTTTTTAGTCATAGCAATTGCACCTTTTCCTGGACTACATCAACTGGCAGTTTTTGGTATTATTGGCTTAGCTGTATCATATCTAACCGTGATATGCTTTTTCCCATATATTATTAATATCAAATCAAAAAGCCATAAGAGTATTCCTCTATTAAGGCTTACGGATAAATATCTAAATCTGTGGAAAAATATTAGTACAAGAAAAATTATTCTTATCTTACTAGCTCTAGTGATAATAATTATTGCAGGAATATACAAAATAAAGCCAAATGATGATATTCATATATTACAATCAACTCCTAAAGAGCTCAAGGATGAAGAACAACAGCTTAAAAACATAATTGGCAGTGATATAGGTCTCAGCTATATTATCGTATTAGCTAAAAATGATAATACCCTTCTGTCAAAAGCTAATCATGTAACAAGCATTATTCGTAGTAACTTTGCTAATATTAAAAATCCACTAATTAGCATAAGTGACTATGTACCGAGCTTAGAGCAGCAGCAACAAAACTATAATCTTATACAAAACTTTATTAATACCAAATATCCACAAGAGTACCTTAAACAAATAGGTTTCTCAGGGGCTCAACAAGTAAAAGTTATAGATGAAATTAAAAATACAAAATTTAAGCCTCTGGAACTATCTGCATGGTTAGACAAACCTGTTTCAGCACAGATGAGATTTTTATGGTTAGGAGACCAGCCAAATGATTATAAAGCGGTGGCAATAGCACTTTCAAAAGATATTAATATTGCTAAACTACAAAGTTTGCTTAGCTCTATCGATAATGTTTATATTGTTGATAAGGTAAGTCAGATAAGTGATATTTTTGGTCATTATCGTAATATAATTTCTTACATAATGGCAATTGTATTTGTCTTGCTATGCTTGGGATTAACTGTTAGATATTCTTTTAGAAAATCTATAGTTTATATTGTAGTACCATTATTATCATGTCTAATATCTATAGCATTTCTTGGATTACTAAATATTCCTCTTACATTATTTAGCATCCTTGCGATAATACTTGTTTTAGGAATAAGTATGGATTATGTTTTATTCTTAGCTGAGAGCCATAATAGATTCAGTAGTACTATGCTAGCATTAGCACTATCAGCTATTACTACTATACTATCATTTGGGCTTTTAGCATTAAGTAATACTCCAGCTATTGAATATTTTGGTCTAACTGTACTAGTAGGTATTTCGGCAGCATTTTTATTAGCTCCTATAGCAATTAAGGTACAAGGTTATGAAAAGTAAAATTCTTTCAACTATTTTTATATTCATCTTTTTAAGCGGTTGCTCATTGTTGCAAACAAAACAGCAAATCGATGTAAAGGTAGCTATAACACCAGATACAACTGTAACACTACCCCAACCACAACAACTAGGTATTGATAAAACAATATCGCAAATAGTCTCTGCTACTTATTATAATAAAGATGGCAAACAAAAAAACCTATCAACAAATATGATTATTGAAGCCAACTCAAAACATATCATAATGGTAGCATTATCAGCTTGGGGGGGATCTTTATTTAAGCTTGACTATAATGGTAAAGATATCCAAAGTAGTAGCCTGCCAATGCCAAACCAAAATATTGGTGTTAAACAAAGCCTCACAGAGTTTATTATAAGCCAGGCACCTGTCAATATTGTCAAAGAGATGTTTGCTAATACAAATATTAGCGTATCAGAAAAAGCAAATGAAAGGATTTTAACTTCTAAAGACGGCAAAAAAATTCTAACAATAAAATATAGTGATAATAATAAAAAAATAACTATTCGCAACTATCACTACAACTATACTATTAATATAACAAATCTAAATTAATGGCTCTTGATGCTACTCTACTTTGCAAAAACACTATCAAAGCCATAATATTGTGCAAACTGCTCATTGTTCCATCCCCACTTTCTAATATATTCAGGATCATCTGATTTAGGAATTAAATCAATATAAATAATTTTAGTATTAGCTCTTAATGGTAGTTTTGTTAATAAAATATCTTTATTACCAGCTTGCTGATAGTGTCTCACTTCGTTCATTCTAAGATGGTTATAATATCCTAATTGAAGATAAGCATAAAAAAACTTAACTACAAAAAATAATAGAGCAAGAGCAAAAAATAAATATAACTTATCAAATAAATATGAGAAACCTGAGCGAAATAAGTATTTACATATAATATAAAAATATATAAGCATATATAGCATCTCAACTCGTATCTCTAAGCCAAACATAATAAGAAACGTTGTCAGAGAAACCGATACTAAGCATAGAATTGTAAGAACCTTAGTTTTCATATCCTTTTCAAAAGCAAAAACCATAAATACAGAAAGAATGAATGGTAGTGAAAGTTCAAACTTTGAAAAAAACTTCAGAGTTATATCAAATAAATTATGAAATATATACCCCAAAAGAGATTGCCCAGCAAGCATACCACTAGTTCTAGCAAAATTCCCAGGCGCCGCCATCATCACAATCCCAGCAACTATAAATGGTATAATAAAATATAAAGTATTCTGATTTAGTTTGTCTTTCTTGATAGCCTGATGAATTACATAATAAAAGCAAATGGTAAAAACCACCATAAAAAATGCTTCATTATATAAGCCCAAAAAAATTCCCGAAATAATACTTAATATTCTAGAGTGATTATTTTCTGCAAAAAGAAAATAGAAACCCCAGACAATTAGACTTATACCCCAAAGATACTGAATGCCTATAGTTTTCCACATTGCATTACCTAAAAAAGTATTTCCTATGAAGTAACCCATGAATAAACAAACATATATAACAAACTTCCTAGATAAAATGCTAGCTTGATTTCTAAAAATTAATTTATATAAATAAACAATTAACATAGTTAGTGCAAGTGCATTTACAATATCAACAATATAAATCAAAAAAGGGTAACTTTTGTTAAAAAACAGATAAACTAGGAGTTGTGCTGAAACTCTACCAGTCCAATAGAAGTAGTCACTTCTAATGTGAAACCATACTGTTCCATCATGAAGAGCATTTACATTTGATCGCCAAAGATCATCCATCATCAAAGGTTGACACAGATTTATAATTAAAAAATAAGTGAATATCAAAAGGTAAACAAATACCTGATATTTTATATTTGATTTTGTACTAAGCATCTATAAAGTTTAAACAATTTATATAGTAGAAAACATTATATATTAATTTCTGATCAAAAATACTGACTTTTTCTAAAAAGTGCTGACTTAGCCTTGACACGGCACATGAATCAAAAGTTACCGTTGCTTCCTTCCGGACCTGGCGGGGTTCACAATCTATCATTGCGTGGAAACCAAGTCAGCGTTAGGTATATTACTAGATATATCCAAGAATTACAAGCTAACAAAGCAAATTCCATTATCTAAGATAAATTGGTATTATTATCAAAAATAGTTAAAGTTAACAAATATCATGATAATAGTTATATCACCTGCTAAAAGTCAAAATTTTGAAACTGCAACGGCAAAATATCAATTTACACAGCCAATATTCAAAGATCATATAACTAAGCTTATAAACACCCTTAAACACTATGAGGTTGATGAGATTGAAAAGCTAATGAAAATTAGTCCCAAACTAGCTGAAGAAGTATTTACTAAACATAATAGCTTTGACCCTAAGAGTTATAACGAGTCAAATTCAAAAGCTGCTATTTTCACATTTAGTGGAGACGTTTATAAAGGTCTTGAGGCAGATACACTAGATAAAGAAACTATCGAATATGCTCAAAATCATCTTTTGATGTTATCTGGACTGTATGGACTGATACGCCCTCTTGATTTAATGCAAGCTTATAGATTAGAAATGGGTACAAAAATTAAAATTGATGGAGAAATTCTATATAAGTATTGGCAAGATAAGATTACTGCTCAATTAAATGAATACTTCAGCCAGCAACAAAATAAAGTTTTGATAAACCTTGCTTCTAATGAATATTCCCAAGCAATAGATAAAAAATCGTTAGATGCAAAGTGGTTAAATATTGATTTTAAGGAGAATAAAAATGGTACATATAAGACTATAGGGATTCATGCTAAAAAAGCACGTGGCTTAATGACAAGGTACATTCTTGAAAATAGAATAGAAAATATCAGTAATATTAAAAATTTCAATATAGCTAACTATAAATATAGTCCAGAACTTTCAACTGAAAATTTTATGTGCTTTACGAGATAGTTTATGAAGATAAGAATACTCTCTTTAGGAGAAAAACCACCCAAATGGGTTAGTGACGGTTACGATGAATACAAAAAACGCCTAAGCAAATCAATCCCGCTTGAACTGATTGAATTACCAATAGCTAAACGAACTAAAACTGGTAATCCCAAACTTTGGATGGAACAAGAAGCAAAAACTATCCTTACTAAACTTAGTGATTCTGATCACTTAGTAATTCTTGATGTTAACTCTAAAATAATTTCAACGGAAGAATTAGCTGAAAAAATGCAAAATTGGAAATTTAACAATCCGAATGTTGTGATTTTAATTGGTGGTCCAGATGGTATAGATCAAAGTATCAAAAATATTGCTAAAGAAAAAATATCCATATCAAAAATGACTTTCCCTCACCCTCTAGTACGTATCATTATTGCTGAACAGTTGTATAGAGCTTATACCATATTAGAGGGCCACCCTTATCATAAATAACCACAAAACCTAGCTTTTGTACACCTATCTTTATGATTTAAATCTTTAATAGTCTGAATGTCACAAAAACTATACTGAGAAAATATACTTGCTATATCATCCGCTTGCGTGAAGCCATGCTCTATATATAAATATCCTCCTTGCTTTAGAAAACTACTTGCTTGGGATATAATTATTCTAATATCTGCTAAGCCATTATCTGCCGCAAATAAAGCTTTTGATGGTTCATGCTCTCTAACACTATCATCAACATTAGCATCGTCAATATCTATATATGGTGGATTTGATACAATGATGTCAAACTTAGTCGCATCTAAATTTTCATACCAACTACTTTGCATAAATTTAACATTAGTAATATTATTGGCGTGAGCATTTTTTTTAGCCACATCTAGAGTCTTAGAGTATAAATCAACAGCCACAACTTGACTCTTAAGGAGCTCATCGGCCAAAGCTAAAGCAATCGCGCCAGAGCCCGTACCAAGATCTAATATTTTTAGTTGAGCATTATTATCTTGTATATCATCTAACACTGCAGCAACTATAACTTCAGTATCTGCTCGGGGTATAAGAGTATCTTTAGTTACATATAGCTTTTGATTCCAAAAATATTTATAACCAAGAATATAAGCTAATGGCTCGCCCGCTAAAAGACGTAAAATTTTCCCATTTATTTTTGTAAGTATGGCATTATCTAACTGCTTATCAGAATTTAGATAAAGATAAGTCTTATCAACACCCAAAACATCGCAAATAATCATTTGTAGATCATATTTTATTGATGAGTCACTTTGAGGAAATTTAGCTACAGCTGAAGCTAACAGTTGAGATATTGAGATATTACTCATCTGACATAGTTGCTAGAAGATCAGCTTGATGCTCTAAGATTAGTGGCTGGATAATACTATCTAGACTTCCTTCCATAACCTCATCAAGTTTATAAAGAGTTAAGTTAATACGATGGTCAGTAACTCTACCTTGAGGATAGTTATACGTTCTAATTCTCTCAGATCTATCACCACTACCTACTAGATTCTTACGTGTATCAGATTGCTCTTTTTGTTGTTTATCAATCTCTGCTTGTAGAAGTTTTGACTTAAGCATTGACATTGCAGCTGCACGATTTTTATGCTGTGATCTTTGATCTTGGCATTCAACAACCACACCTGTTGGGATATGTGTAATTCTAATCGCCGAGTCAGTTTTATTGACGTGCTGCCCTCCAGCACCTGATGCTCTAAAAGTATCCACTTTAATATCAGCAGGATTAATATCAATTCCCTCAACCTCATCTGCTTCAGGCATAACTGCAACAGTACATGCTGAGGTATGGATTCTACCTTGAGACTCTGTAGCTGGAACCCTTTGCACTCTATGGGCACCAGATTCAAACTTCAACTGAGAATATACACCATCACCATTTATCTTTGAGATAATTTCTTTATAGCCGCCATGTTCTCCTTCACTAGCTGAAATAACTTCTATTTTCCAACCTCTTTGCTCAGCATATTTTGAATACATCTTAAACAAATCTCCAGAGAATATCGATGCTTCATCTCCACCTGTTCCAGCTCTAATTTCCAAGAATATATTAGCGTCATCATTTGGATCACGAGGTAAAAGAAGTATCTGCAATTCGTCCTCAAGTCTTTCGATAGCCTCATTAGCTGACTTTAACTCTTCTTTTGCCATTTCAACAAGTTCAGCATCTTTCTCATTTAACATTTCATAAGCAGCTTCTTTATCTTCAAGAGCTTGCGTATATTCCTTAAATGCCTTTACAATAGGCTCAAGATGAGAATACTCTTTCGATAAATCTCTAAACTTATTCTGATCTGAAATAACGTCAGCCTCACCCAAAAGAACACTAACCTCTTCATGTCTTTCTATCAAACTCTGTAGTTTTACTTTAATAGAATCTTTCATTTACTTTTCCACATTTAAACCAAACATTCGTTTCATACATACTAGACAATCACTTCTACCCTGCTTAGAAGCCTCTTTCATGCCAACAACAGGATAGTGTAATACTTTCTTTTTAATTTCATAAGCAAATCTCTTTAGTACTTCTTCAGGATCTTTACCATTTCTTATTTTTGCTAAGCTTTTTTCTAATGATAAATCCACTAAACCATCAGCTTTCTGAAACAGTTCCTTAATAGCACTATTAGAAATAATCGCCTTTTCTTTTTCTAGATAATCTTCTAATGATTTTACGATAATTTTTTGAGCTCTTGAGCTCTCATGCTTTCTTTTATCTTTATTACCTTCTATAACACTATTAATATCATCGACACAGTAATACGCATTTTGCTCTAGATCTCCAAGTTTAGGATCTAATGCCTGCGGTATAGAAATATCAATAAAAACTCTTGGCTTTTCTCCTACATCTTCACATTTAACTATGTACTCAGTAACATTAACTGCTGCAATTATAATATCGGCTTTTTTAATTAGTTTAGACAAATCTGATAAATAATAGGCACTAGCATTACTAAAATTAGATGTAATTTTTTCGGCCTTCTCTATAGTTCTATTAGCTAGCATAATATGCCTAGGATTAAGAGCTGTTACGTGTCGAAATAAAAGCTCTCCTGTTTGACCAGCACCTATTATGAGCACATTTTTAGCAGAAATATTATCCAATTGCTTTTTAGCTAAGCTAATTGCTGAGAATGCTACAGATACTGGACAATGCCCTATTCTAGTTTCACTACGAACTTTTTTAGCAGTTGCAAAAACTTTCTGAAAAACTCTATCTAATTCTTTACCTATAGCATGATTTTTTTTACTAAGAGTATATGAATCCTTAACTTGCCCTAATATCTGTGGCTCTCCTAAAACCATAGATTCCAAGCCACAAGCTAGTTTCATCAAGTGCATAATCACTTCTGTACCTTGACGTAATTTAAAATAATCTCTTATTTTGAAATCTGGATTCCTAACATATCCTTGCCACCAAACCAAGACATCATCAACGACTCTTAGATCTGTTATTTCTAGATATACTTCAGTACGATTACATGTTGATAGAATAACCGCATGGATGACATTATCTATTGCTAATATTGATTTATATAACATCGATACATCAAGCCCTGAAAGTGCAAACTCACTACGAACTTCTATTGGGGATTTTTTATAATCAATTGCTAAAGATATTAATGCCATGTTCAAATAATTTTTAAATGTAAATAACTAGTAATTAAACTTAGAAAAATAAATCAATATTCTAACATAAAAGACTCGAACATTACATTCCAATCTAATCAATAAACTTAGAACGTTGGCAACTTTTATGTTAAGATGTTGTAAGTTTACTATAAACAAACTTAATTTGTAGACGCTAATTAATTATGAAAAATCTATCTAAAAAACAAAGTCAAGCTCTCTATACTATAGCGGGTATAATAATTGTAGCTATCATCTGCGCTATAATTTTACAATTTTATAACTCGAATAATGAAAAAAAGATGTTTGCTGCATCTGATATGTACCAAAGAGCTCTGATTGCAAACGAAAATCCAAAATCTCCGACAGGTATAAAGATATCAAAATTTGAAGAGGTAACAAAAAACTATTCAAATACTAGTTTTGGAATATTTGCTAGTTGGCAATTAGCAGATTTATATATGGCTCCAACAGATCTAGATACTAAGAGTTTCAATATTAATATATCCAACCTTCCTAAAGCTATTGATGTATTACAACAGAGTGTCCAAAGCAACCCTGATGATAGCTTAACTGATATTACAAAAGTTAGACTTGCTAAACTATACATATCCAATAATGACCCAGATAAAGCTATCAGTACGCTTCAAAGCATTAACTCTCTAGATAGCAATGCATACCCGTTAATGTTATTAGGCGAAGCTTATAGTGAGAAAAAAGATAAAGCTAAAGCATCAGAAGCTTGGAACAAAGCTCTAAAAGATCCTAACAGTTCACCTGAATTCAAGCAAATAATTACTCAACTTCTAAATAACGCCAATTAATCATGAAAAAATTATTTCTAGTAATAGTTCCATTGCTACTATCATTATTAGCTACTAGCTGTTCTACAAGTAATGTTCCTCCACCAACCCCGCTTGCTGAAAAACCTCCTAAGGAAGCAAAAGTAAAAGTTAAATGGAGTAGAAAAACAGGTAATGGCAACGGTGGACTACCCATTTATAATGTATCCCCTACTTATGCAAATAATACAGTATTTGTCCCCAACCAAAACGGTGTAGCCTATGGTTTATCAATTACAGACGGTAAAATAATTTGGAAACATGATACTGGTACCATACTATCGTCACAACCAAACACGATAGCAAATGCAGTAATTTTTGGGTCTGTAAAAGGTGTATTAACTGCTGTTGATCAAAAAGATGGAAAAATACTATGGCGTACTGATGCTCCAAGTAGCATTTTTTCTCAACCAACAATATATAGTAATCATTTATATACTCATACTCATGATGGTTCCGTAACATCTTTTGATGCCACAAATGGATCCAAAGTATGGAATGTAACGAATAACATACCAGAGATAACTCTACCAAGTGACTCATCGCCCATCATACTTAATGACACCGTGATGGTGGGGTCTGCTTTTGGTACAGTATTAGGCTTCACTTTAGAAAGTGGCGATAGAACTATTAACCTACCTGTTGCCATAGCACATGGCTCGTCCCCAGCTGACAAAATGGTTGATATTACAGCTAATCCAATGCTATACGGTAACTACCTAATTTTCGCTGCTTTTCAAGGAGCTATTGTAGCTCTAGACAAAGATACTGGCAAAATGCTTTGGGCAAAGAAAGCCTCTATAATCAATAATATGGCTATCAACAACGGTGTGATTTTCACAGCACAAGCCAATAGCGAACTCAAGGCTTATGATATCCAAACAGGGGATACTGTCTGGACCCAAAGTACACTAGAATGGCGTAAAATAACTGCTCCCATTTATTACAAAGGTTTAATAGTAGTTGCTGACTATCAAGGCTTCCTACATTTCTTTAACTCATTGAATGGAGATTACTTAGGTAGATACAAACTTACACCTAAAAGTGACTTTTTTGATTATGGAATTTCAGGACAGCTGGTTCCAACTGAAAAAGGTATACTGATAGAAGCTGACAGTGGAACAACATACTTAGTCGATGCTCATAGTGATAGAGTTATTTATGAAAATATCCTTGGCGACTATAAAGTCGACCGAGGTCAAAACGTTAAGGTTATTTATCCTCTAGAACAACCAAAATCGGTTCCTATGGAAAATACACCAAAAGATCTATCTGGCAAAGAAGTTGACTCTGACAAGTCTAAAAACAGTACTGGCTCAGCAGCGACAACTGAAGCGGTTGTCGCAAATGCTAGTGGTAATACAGATATATCGAACTCAACTAATCAAAATTTACCAAGTTCGAGCAACAGTACAAATTCAGAAGCACAAAACTCTAACTCTTCGATAGCTGAAGGAGTTGTTACATCTAACAAAGTACAATCTACACCAAAAGGTAAAAATGCTACTATAATTATTGGTGATTTTAGTAAAGGCGACTCTGACTAATGTATAAAGGTATAAGACCATCAATTTTTATTCTAATACTAATGGTTTCACTAGGACCTTTTGGCGATACTATTTATGCTCCTGCGTTACCAGAAATCAAAACTATTTTAGGTACTGATTATCCACACGTACAACTAACCATCACTTCTTATTTACTTGGTTACTCAGTTAGCCAACTTCTATATGGTCCATTTTCAGATAGATTTGGACGTAAGCCTGTAATGCTAGTAGGCTCAAGCTTTTTTATCATTAGCTCAATAATATGTTTACTTAGTACAAATATTGACACTCTAATTTATGCAAGATTACTACAAGGGTTTGGTGCCGCAGCTGGAGGGGTTATAGCAACAGTCGCTGTTAAAGATGCTTTCAAAGTTAATGAACAGGGTGCTATATTTGCTATTATGAATATCGCTTTTGCTTTAGCTCCAGCGTTTGGCGCAGTTTTAGGAGTATTTCTTAGTCCTAACTTAATTTTTTGGATCCTACTAGTCGCAGCTACATTATTATTTATCAAAGTAGCACTTTTTTTCCCAGAAACTGTCAAGGAAAAAAACATGGATGCACTGACTATCAAATCATTCTTTCAGAACTACTTCTCTCTTTTTAAAGATCATCAATTCTTCTTTGCAACCTTTGTATTAGGTATAAATATTAGTGTGATATACGCATGTTTAGTTACAGCTCCAGATATATTTATCAATATATTGAAACTTGAAAAAGCTAATTTCCTATACTTACTTACAATTATGGTTACAGCAGTAGTATTAGGATCAATTATTTGCTCAAAATTAAGTCGCGTAATAGCATACAAGCATCTAGTTAATTTTGGTATGCTTTGTACTTTGATATCAGGAATACTCTTTATTTATGCCTTCCAAAAATTAACAGGACTAACTCTTTCTATAGCTTTAACCGGTGTTCTTTCTCTCACATTCATAGGTGTATCATTCAGTGTACCCTTATTAACACCAATAGCTTTAGAAAACTTTACTACTACTGCTGGTGCTGCATCTTCAGTCATGGGGTTTATGCAGATGGGCATCGCTTCAATCACAACTGCTGTAATTAGTCAAATTCATTTTGGTAGTGAATTTACTTTAGCTTTTGCTTTTGTATTGCTACCACTTATTGGACTAATAATATTCTTCCCTTATAGTTGTTACTTCCTTAAGAAGTAAATATCCAAAGCCTTTATAGTCTTAGGCTTACGAATTAAAATAATTATATGATAGAATCTACTCTAAGTAATATATTTCAAATATTTAATAATTTATAAATGCAAAATTATAATGCTAAATCTATCGAGGTCCTTACAGGATTAGATCCTGTAAAAAAGAGACCTGGTATGTATACAAATACTGAAAACCCGAATCATCTTATACAAGAGATTGTTGATAACAGTGTTGATGAGGTTCTAGCGGGACATGCCAGTAAAATAAATATCACTCTATATAATGATAACAGTATAGAAGTTGCTGATGATGGTCGAGGTATGCCTGTAGATATTCATCCTGAGCATAAAATGTCTGGGATTGAGCTTATTATGACCAAACTACATTCAGGTGGTAAATTTAGTAACAAAAACTATACTCACTCAGGTGGTCTTCATGGAGTTGGGGTGTCCGTTGTCAATGCTCTGTCAAGCAAACTTGAAGCAGAAATCAAACGTGATGGTAAGGTTTATCAAATAACTTTTGAAGATGGCCTAAAAACTAAAGATTTAGAGATCATTGATAGCGTTGGTAAAAAGAATACTGGTACTAAAATTAGATTTTGGCCTAACAAAAAATATTTTGATGATATCAAAGTTAATATCAAAGCTCTTAAAAATCTCTTGGAAGCCAAAGCCATACTATGTAAAGCACTTACAATTAAATATTTAAATGAAATAAAAAAAGAAAGAATCACGTGGCATTTTGAAACAGGGTTAAAAGGTTATCTTGATCATAAATTAGAGGCTGAAACACTTCCTCTTGAGCCTTTTATGATAGATAATTTTTCAAATGGTGATTCTTATTTAGATGCTGTATTTTGCTGGTGTGAAGATCCTTTAGAAAGCATCAAAAATAGTTATGTTAATCTAATTCCAACACCGCAAGATGGTACACATGTTACAGGTCTGAAAAATGGAGTTTATGATGCAATTAAGGCGTATATTGAAAAAAACTCTCTTGGAGCGAAGAACATCAAAGTTACAGCTAATGATTCCTTTGCTAAATTAAACTACGTAATATCAGTAAAAATAACAAATCCTCAATTTGCAGGACAAACAAAAGAGAAACTTTCCAATAAGGATGTAACATCATTTGTAGCCACTGCTGTCAAAGATTTGCTAACAATATGGCTAAACCAAAATCCTGAAGAAGCACGTCAAATTATTGAAAATATTAATAGTGTTGCTCAAAAAAGAATTAACGCTGATAAAAAAACAGCTCGTAAGCGTATTATGAATACTTCAATTCGGTTACCCGGCAAGCTTACAGACTGTATTAGCTCTGATGTTAGTTCCACTGAACTTTTTATAGTAGAGGGTGACTCCGCTGGAGGCTCTGCTAAACAAGCTCGTGATAAAAACTTTCAAGCCGTCCTACCTCTTAAAGGTAAAATCCTAAACAGCTGGGAGCTTGATGCAGATACCATTATGAACTCTCAAGAAGTTCATAACATCGCTACAGCAATTGGTGTTGATCCAGATAGCGAAGACATCTCTGGTTTAAGATATAATAAGATCTGTATCCTCGCCGATGCTGACTCTGATGGTCTGCATATTGCCACTCTTTTATGTGCCATGTTTCTTAAACATTTTAGAAAACTTATTGAATGTGGACACATTTATATAGCCCAACCACCACTATTTAGAGTTGATATTGGTAAGAATACCTTTTATGCTCTTGATGAAAATGAAAAAGAAAAAATCTTAGCTGAAAATTCTAAACTAACTGGCAAAATAAATATCATGCGTTTCAAAGGTCTTGGCGAGATGAATCCTATCCAATTACGTGAATCTGCAATGGATGTTTCATCGAGAAGACTTTTACAGCTTACAGTTTCTAATACTTATGATGATGCTGAAATTTTAGATATGCTTTTGGCGAAAAAAAGAGCCAAAGACCGTCGTGATTGGCTTGAAAATCATGGTGATAAAGCTGAAATTGAATAAATTTTGCAATTTATTTGCAAACTTCAGCTAATCTTCCTGTCATCACCCCTAAGATAGCATCATCTGTTTCATTCATTCCTTTGCCCGTAGCCAATATTGCAATATTTTTGATAGTATCTTCTACATCATCACCAACAATACCGTCATGTGGAGTTACCGTATTACCAAGCATTGCAGCATTTACAGCATCAAACGCTGCATATACGGAGTTTGCTATCTTAATAGAGCATGATGAATTAGCGCCATCACACATAATACCAATAATTCCTGCTAAGGCATTAATAATAGATTTCTCAACTTTTTCTTCCGATAGTTCTAGCATCATTGCAAGACCACCAGCAATTCCTGCTGATGCGCACGTGGGACCACATAACGCAGATAGTCTACCGATACGTGACTTTATATAAACCGTTGATACAATTGCAAAAAATAAAGCTTGATAAAGCTTATCTTGAGACTTACCTTTTGACTTAGCAAATTCAATCAATGGTAAAGATAATGTTAAACCTATATTACCACTACCTGCAGCTGTCATCACAGGCAAAGCCGAACCGCCCATCCTAGCGTCACTTCCAGCCGATGCTGCAGCTGCCGCACGATTACGGATATCATCACCATAGAAACCGTTATCAATTCCTGAACGAATATTTCTACCTGTTTGGATACCGTACTGATAAGCTAAGCCTTCATTAGATATATTAGAGTTATCTTTAACAATTTTATCTAACATATCACTAATTTTAGATGTATCTAATTGTAATGCGATTCCATAAATCTCTTTAATTGAAAATCTAGAAATTATTTCATCAACAAGATTACTCTTATTATCTTCATCATTAACTTCATAAATAACTTCATCATTCTTTTTGATTAAAGTAATATTTGTATGTGTATATTTAAACTCAACCACAACTTTATCTTCGTTGTGATATGCTTCTATACGTATATATAGTTTTACAGGTACAGATGCATTAAACACTTTAATGCAATCTTTATCTAGATATTTTTGTACTTTTGGTAACTCTGCATCAGTCACTCCAGAAATAACCATAAGCTCTTTAGCTGCGTTCCCTACGATTGTACCCATTGCAACAGAGGCTTCTATACCAATCATTCCACCACTATTCGGTACAGTTACGCTTTTTACATTTTTAATCATATTACCAGAGGCAAAAACATCTATCCTATCAGGTATATGCCCTAGCACATCTCTTGTTTTTGCAGCACAATACGCCAAAGCAACTGGCTCCGTACAGCCTTCTGCTGGCACAACTTCTTTGTACAACAAATCTATTAACTGTTGTTCTCTACTCATCTCTGCGACCTCCTTTAGACTTAAAATCTACTTTTTCCCATTCAAAAAAGCTACCTGGATCTGTTTTTCTACCAGGAGCAATATCACTATGAGCTGCGATATCAATCAAGCTTGGATAACTTTGTTGTAAATCTTTTAATAAAATATTGAGCGACTCATATTGCTCTTGACTATACAAACTACTATCAGTGCCTTGCAGCTCTATCCCTATCGAAAAATCATTACATCCTTCTTGACCATTGAATTGACTTACTCCAGCATGCCAAGCCCTATCAGCCACGGATACAAACTGTATTACATCACCATCTCTTCTAATATAAAAATGTGCTGATACCTCAACACCTTGCAAACTCAAGAAGCTCTCATGTTGCTTACAATCAAGCTTGTTGGTAAAAAGCTTCTCAACATTAGTATTATCATACTCACCTTCTGGTAAACTTATACAATGTATAACTACTAGACTGATATCATCACCATTAGGTCTTTGATTAAAGTTAGGACTTTTTATATGCTTAGCTTTTTTATACCAGCCCTGATCAAACATCTTAGTATTTAAAATTACTTACAATAGTATTATACTTTATCAACTAATTTGGTAATTTTGAATAAATTTAGCTATGAAATGTCTTGATTGTAAGCTTGCAAAAAGAACTTTTTTATACGGTATCGTAACATTAATTGTTGTATCACTCAGTTATAGCTTCTTAGATATAAAAGTAGCAAACTTTATACATACTAGTGACTTTTTTGGCACTGGAATTAGTACAGTAGCTGCTATGACATCTAAAGTATTCTCCCCTAAGGTTTGGGCTATACTTGCAATTATAGTAACACTAATTTGTATATATAAGCATATAACCAAAAACCCTTCAGAGAAGCTTTATATTATGTCATTAACTTTGATAATGACTATTATAATTACTACCATAATAAAAATCATACTAGCAAGATACAGACCAGAAATGTTACTTTTTGATAATAGATATGGATTTCACTTTTTTTCTCTTAAAAAGGCCTATAACTCTATGCCATCTGGCCATACAGCATTAACTTTTGCTGGCTTACTTGCGATAGCCAACTTTTTTGATAAAAAATTTATCACTGTCATAGCTTTGGTAATATGCTGTTTTGTTGCTGCTAGTAGAATTATTATATTAGACCATTTCATTTCTGACGTAATTCTTGCTGGATACATAGGTATTTTTACCTACTTATGGTCAAAAGCATTTGTTGAAAACAAAAGATTGAGCAAATAATCAATCTATATATTCTTTGAAATAGGTCAAAGCTTTTCTATAAACCTCTTGCTTAAAGTAAACCACATGATTTATTGGATACCAATAACTTACCCATCGCCAATTATCAAACTCAGGCGAGTCGTTAGCCTCCAAGTTAATATTATTTTCCGAAGTTTTTAACCTTAGTAAAAACCATTTTTGCTTCTGCCCTATACATACTGGCTCACGACTTCTTACCAGCGAATCAGGAATGTCATATTTAAACCAGTCTCTAGTAGATGCAATCACTTCAACATCATGAGGACGTAAACCTATCTCTTCATACAATTCCCTATACATCGCTTGTAAAGGCGTCTCACCTACTGCGACTCCACCTTGAGGAAATTGCCATGAAGTTCTACTCTTTCTTTGACCCCAAAACACTCTATTTTGTCTATTTAGTAAAACTATCGCTACATTTGCTCGATACCCACTTTTATCTATCATTATTCAAAGAAAACTATCTTCTTCCTAACCTTATTGTAAACTAATTTTTGTAAGTTTGATAATTTATAATTATATTTAGTTCATAACAATAGCTTCCATAAATATTAATAAAATGAGCATTTTTTGATTCTTTACTTATCTTCATCAGTCAAATCATTTAACATAGTTATTAATACTCATATAAACACTCTTAAAATAGTGATTCCAAACACTCTTAGTAATTGCTTTTTTATACAAGCTAAACAAACACCTAATAATATAGCTATTACTGATGAAAACATTGAGCTTACATATCAGCAAACAGCTAACCAAATTATAAATCTAGCGAGATACTTGTCAGAAAATGGCTATAATCATAATAGTATAATCTCTATATATAGTTCAAAACGATATGAAATTATCATTGCCTTTTTAGCAGTATCAAGTATAGGAGCAAGTTGCGTACAGTTAGATAAATCATTTCCTTTACCTTTGCTTAAAGATATTATTAACGATACAAACTCAGACCTAATCCTATGTGATGAGATACCAGATATTAAATCAGTTAAATGTATAAATTATATAAGTATCATCTCAAAATGTGATGACTCTAAGATTCAAGTACCTACTGATATAAACATAGATCCAGAAAAAGATTTTTGGCTAGTATACTCATCGGGTACTACAGGTAAAAATAAAGGAATTTCAATATCTCATAGAGCAATCCTAGAATCATATAAAATTAGAGAAACTATCAAACCATATGATAATAGTAGTTCGATTGGTTGTAATATTTACTATCTCTGGGAAGCTTTTAGACCTTTATTAAAAGGTGGAAGAACTAATATAATTCCAGATACAGTTCTTTATGATTTTAAAGCTCTTGCAAAATATATCAAAAACAAGAAGATTAATGAGATTCTCTTTACACCTTCGTATCTTGAAACTTTATTATCAACCTCTGAAGATACTGCAATAGAAATATTTCATGATATTGATACATGCTGGTTAAATGGTGAAGTAGTCTCTAGCTGGTTACAATACAAACTAGAGAAATTCATGAGCTCCACAGATATATATAATCTGTATTCAATATCTGAATGTCACGATGTTGCTGTATATAAATTACACCCAAATGATAAATACTTAGAAGAAGATGGCATTGTACCTGTTGGTCATGTACTACCAAAAGTTGATGCTGTCGTACTTAATGAGAATAAAGAAATAGTTAAGAATGGTCAAAAAGGAGAAGTATATATCCATTCTATAGGATTAGCTAATGAATATATTAACAGACCAGATTTGAACATAGAAAGATTTATCTCTGCAGCAAATAGCCCTATCAAAAAGCGACTTTATAAAACTGGAGATTTTGGCAAGCTCTCAGATGATGGACAATTAATAACAATATATGGTCGATGTGATTATATTATCAAACTAAGAGGCTATACCCTTTCACTACCATTTATTGAATCAGTTATAAAAGATAAACTCGACATAATGCACTGTATAGTCGATAAAACTGGTGCTACAAGAATGTCAGAATCACTGATTGCATATTTAGAGATCCCCAAAGAGAATCAAGATACTTTTCGCCAACAGTGGAATCTAAAAGATAACAATAAGCCTTCTAAAAAACTACTAGACAAAATTGCTCCTCATCTAGCTCACTACATGCTCCCTAAATATATTGTTCTACTTGATGAAATACCTCTTAACAGATATTCAAACAAGCTTGATAGAAATAGTATTAAACATGATGATTTAATCATTGAAACTCAAGAAGTTCAAGCAATCAATAATTTGCAAGAATATAAAAGATTATGGTCAAATATCTTAAATATATCTGAAGATGATATATCTCAAACAAGCTGTTTTTTTGAGCTTGGTGGATCATCCTTATCTGCAATGTTACTTATAAGTAATCTAAAAGAGTTTGGCTTTGATATTAGTATCAGCAATTTTGTTGAAAAAAGTTCTTTGCAAGATAGTTATAATCTAGTAACAAATAATCAATCCTCAACAAAACAAAAGATAACCCAAGAGATCTTAGATGACATTAATAAATTCACAACCACAATAAAATCAAATATTTGCGAAGATTTACCCTCTACAAATACTGGAAATATCTTATTGACAGGCACAACAGGATTTTTAGGTTCTCACCTTTTAGCTCACTTAATATCAAATGATGAAATACAAACAATTTACTGCTTGGTAAGAGCTACAGATGAAAATCAAGCGAGACAAAGAGTCGAAAAAACTCTTGAAAAACTTAACGTTAAAACAAACTCAAAAATAGTCTATTTAAATGGAGATATTACTAAAACAAACTTTGGTTTAGATAGTAAAAAATGGTTAGAACTATCTAAAAATATAGATACAGTTATTCATACAGCAGCTTCTGTTAACCTACTATTACCTTATAATGCTTTGAAACCAAGCAATCTTGATGGAACAGCACATTGTATTGATTTTTGTCTTACTAATAAGAGTAAACATTTAATATACATATCCACTAATGGAATATTTCCATTACATCTAAATAAAGTTTTTGATGAATCTAATTCCATTAATTGGATTGAATCACTAGAGTCTGGCTACTCGCAAACAAAGTGGGCAGCAGAAAAACTTGTTCATAAAATGATTGAAAAAGGTCTTAATGCAAGTGTTTTAAGACTAGGAAATATCTCACCTCAAACACCTAGCTATATAAATAAATCTGATACGAACTGGTTACTACTAAAAGAAATAATTACTCAGAAAAAAGTACCTCAAAATATAAACTTGGAAATGACTCCAGTAGATCATATAACTAAGATTGTAAAACATCTTATATTGACTGAACCAGACTACAACATCCTTAATATTACTAACAAAAATTTTCTTAACGCAAACATATTAGCTAAATGTTTCAATTATGAAACTATTGAATATAATAATTGGCTTGATGCTATTATAGATGACTCAACAAAGTTCTTAGCAAAAGATAAGCTAAATATCGACTCATCAATATGTAACTATGATAGAACCAATTACCAAAGAATCATGAAAGAAATCAATATCAATTATCCAAAAATAACTGCTGAATATATAAATAATATTTTTCTAGGAGGTAAAGATGAGCTTACTTACAAATAAACATGTATTAATAGTCGGTGCCTCTAGTGGTATGGGTAAAGCTATTGCTAATGCATGCCGAGAAAAGCAAATGAAAATATCTTTATGCTCGCGTCGTGAAATTGATATTCAAGCTGATAATGTATTTTTTCAATCAGTAGATATCCAGAATTTAATTCAAGTAGAAAGTTTTATAAACCAAAGTATAGATAACTTTGGTGAATTTGATTATGTCATTAACTGCGCAGGTGTTATGTATTATCAATGTATAGAGAATAGAAATTACCAAGAATGGATAACTACCATAAATACTAATGTCATAGGATTTACTAATCTTTTATACTCTGTACTACCATCACTAATCAAAAATAGAGGCATGCTAATCAACATAACTTCTGATGCTGCTAGGCAAGCCTTTCCAGGTCTAGCAATTTACTCAGGTTCAAAAGCTTTTATGGAATATACACTTAGAGCAATTCGTTTGGAGTTAATTGATAAAAATGTCAGAATTATCAACATCCAGCTCGGTAATGTTGCTACTCCATTGCAAAACATGTCTACAGATAATGAGGCTGTCAAAAAATATGCTAGCGATGATTCAGATAATTTCATACAGCCACAACAAGTAGCTGAGACAATAATTTTTGCGATGAATCAACCTAAAAATGTTGCCATAAATGAAATACTAATAGAGCCTCAAAAAGAGCCTATTAGCGGATAACTTCAAACTATATAAACATCTATACTTGTAATATTTCATTCAATTAGCTAATGTATAGATAAATTATTCTTATTCTCAGGTTTTTTAGTTTGAATTTTAAAAAACGAGCTTTTCTATTTGGCTCGCTATCTGGAATATTTTGGGGTCTTGACTATACATTAGCAGGACAAGTTCACACACTTCTCACAATGACTTTTTTAGTTTCAATGTGGCTTACATCCATACATGATTTGGGAGTTGCAGCAACTGTTAGTGTCGTATCAAAATCATCTGTAAAAAGAGTTAAAGACCTAAAACTTTGGCAAATTATAAGTATATGCTGTATCCCACTTCTAGGTGGACTTGCGATGACTATGTATATGCTTTCGACAAGAGATATCTCTACTGGGACAGCAATCATAATATCATCATGCTATCCTGCTGTAGGAATGATAGGCGCGCGAATCTTTCTCAAGGAAAGCTTAACTCCTCTGAAAATATTAGGATTTATAATTGTTTTAATTGGTATTACCCTAACAGCATATAATGAATTATTTGATCAGGCAAATAGCATTATAGGTCTTAGCTTTGCAATTTTAGCAGCTATTTTCTGGGGACTAGAAGGGGTTATCTACAAAATGGTGTTGAATGCTGATGTCTCGGCAAATACATTACTTTTTCTACGTAAGACCTCTACAATTATAATATTCTTACCATTCACTTGGATTATAATCGATACAGTTAGTATTTATGTGCTATTACTTATAGCCGCTATTGGTGTTGTTGGTTATATTGCAGATCTAGCATATATGCAAGCATTTAAGTACTCAAATGTAACTTTAGCAATGTCACTAAATATTACTTACATTATTTGGGGGCCTTTATTTGCATTTATATTATTCGATCAAAGTATAAGTATTCTACTTCTTATAGCTTGTGCAATTTTAATATTCATAGGCAATTATCTAATATTTAAATCAAAATCAGTTTATTAAAAAACTGAATTTTCTCCGTATAAATAATTAGGTAACTGAAAGGTATAAAGAGCATAACCTCCGACTAGATCAGATGATTGATCTCCTATCGAGATAAGTATCTTATACCCTAGAGATTCAATATAAGCCCTTCTCTCTGCCTTAAAATTTTTAAAGCCCTTGGAATTATATTTTGTCAAGTTATTTGGAAAAACAAATACATCTTCAAAATCCACATAACCAGCATTAGACAACGCCTGTTTTGTCGCTTCTAGATGCTTAGCAATACGCGCACTTATGAAAAATATTTTAAGGCCTTTAGCAAGACAGTAAAGATAGAAGTCTAAAGTAGCCTTGATTGGATAAGCACTAGTTTTTGCAAGTAGTTCATCCCAAATTTGATGATTCTCCTGTTGAGGAAAGCCTACTTCTTTAAAAGGATAATAATGATTCAATGAAGTTTCATCAATATCAAGAACTATGGCATAATTTTTTAATGAGGATTGAGCATCTATTATTTGCTTAGCTTTTTCAAGAATACTTCTTACCTCATCTTCATGAGCTTGACTCTCATAATAAGAAATAACTTGTTCTTGTGTCATATATACGTTTATTTTAGACCTAATTCTTTCAATCTTTCTTCTAGAAATATTCCAGCTTGAGGATATTTTTCAGATAGATATACTTCTGGCTTAGGATGTATAAAGCAAGGTGTTGAAACTCGATCAAGATTCTCTATTTCACCTTCTGGCTTTACAACTCTATGCTTAGTTGCAATATACTCACCATTAGTCATTTCTTGAAGCATGTCACCGATATTTATAACTAGAGACTCACTATCACATGGCACATCATACCATTGATTAGTTACTGGCGATAAAACTTGTAAACCTGGTGAAGAAGCTATTGGCAACAATGTAATTAAGTTGATATCTTCATGGGCTGCAGCTCTTACTGCACCTGGCTCTTCATCACCTTTCATAGCAGGATAATGTAATATTCTTAACAACGTACTTTCATAAGAAACAGTATCTCTTAATCGTTGTGGTAGCTTACTAGCAACAGCTGGATCCATATGCTCATCTATCCATTCAAGAAGTGTCTCGCCAAGCTTCATCATTTTTTCAAACATTTCTCTAGCTGCACCACTTACTTCCTCAGGATATCGACCATTAGGAAAATATAAATGATAGAAGTGCTTAATGTCTTTTACTGTTTCACCCTTTGCAACCTCAGAGACATCTTTTGGAAAATATCCATCTTGATTTTCAACATCAAATAAATATTTATCAGCATCACCTGACTTTAAAAAATCTTGCCATTCATTATATACAGTTTGGATAAGGTTCCAATCAATAGGATGAGTCTTTAAAACCGCAAAACCAGTTTCTTTCAAAGACTTTGTAAACTCTTCGGCTGCATTATCTGCATAGTAATCAACGCTACGAATATTCATTTTTACTCCATATTTTTAGAGGGAAACAATTCAAGGACTGCCTTTAATTATATCAATAATACTTTTATGTTTCATTAACTTGATGATATCTTAGATAGGAAAACTTAATCAAATAAACTTCTATAGCTTCTTCTTTATTTTTCTACGCAAATATATCTCTAACTTATCAAGTGATCTTGCAAGTTTTTTACTTATTGCAATAAATGGCAATAACGCTAACCCTATAAAAAACAATCCAGGTCCAGGAGTAAATAGCATAATTAGACCAAGTATCAAAGCCATAATTGAAATTATTAAAAACATTAATAAAACCAGAGGATTTGATAATTTTTTACGAGAATATCTATGCAATAAATAAAACCTTTTTCCTGGTTTAGCTTTTACTATACTTTTAAGTTTCAGTATCACTTTTAAACATACCTTCTAAGTTAAGCAAATAACGCTAGCTCTAATAATTTTAACCTCTTGGATGATGTTTTTGGTATATTTCTTGTAAGCGATTTTGAGATATATGTGTATAAATAGTTGTTGTTGATACATTACTATGACCTAACAATAACTGAACCGATCTAAGATCGGCACCATGATTGAGCAAATGTGTTGCAAAAGCATGTCTTAGAGTATGTGGCGATATATCTGTGTTTATACCCGCAATAAGCGCATAGCTCTTAATACGATGCCAAAAAGATTGACGAGTTATTCTCTTTGAATGTTTGCTAATAAAGACTGCTTTCTCTTTAAAATTCTTTGCTAACGACTCACGCGACTCTTCAAAATACTTGTGTAAATATTCAAGTGCATACTCTCCTATCGGCACAATTCGCTCTTTCGAGCCTTTACCCATGACTTGTATTACCCCGACATTCAAATCAATATCATGAGTATTTAGCCCAACCAACTCACTAACTCTCAAACCTGTAGCATACATAAGCTCTAGCATTGCCTTATCACGAATACCAATATCACCTGTTAAATCAGGCGCTTGAAGTAGCCTTTCGACATCAACTTCTGTCATATCTTTAGGCAACCTTTTAGCTAACTTCGGTAAAGTTAATTTTGTAGTCGGATTAGTAGTAGCTTGTCCTGTCGATATAAGCCAATTATAGAACTTACGTAATGTAGATATCATACGCGCATTAGATCGGCTACTATAGCCATTCTTAGAACGATAAGATATAAAAGCATATAATTGCTCAAAATCAAGACTAATTAATTCTGCTTGCGAGAAATAATTTTGTAAAAACTTTAGATCTGTACGATAAGATGAAATAGTGTTTTGGCTTAAACCGTGCTCAAGCCAAAGATTATCAAGAAAAGCATCAACAGCTGTAGACACTTTTTGATTTTCCTAGAATTATACTTTTTCTTTAATTCTAGCAGCCTTACCAGTAAGACCTCTCATGTAGTATAGCTTAGCTCTACGTACATCTGCTCTCTTCTCAACAGTGATACTATCAATCAAAGGTGAATGCGTTTGAAAAGTTCTTTCTACACCCATACCTGAAGACATTTTTCTCACTGTAAAAGCAGAGTGAAGACCTCTGTTTCTTTTTCTAAGAACAAAACCTTTAAAAGCCTGAATTCTTTGCTTATCACCTTCTCTAATCCATAGATTAACAGTGATTGAATCACCTGGATTAAATTCTGGAAGATCTGTTCTGATTTGTGACTTTTCTACTAATTCAACAAATTTATTTTTCATTATTTTCTCCTTTTGTGCTTACCATATCCATTTTATAATCATTTATAATTTGCTTATCTTCTTCAGATAGGCATAGGCACTCGATTAAATCTTTACGACGCTCATAAGTCCTTATCAACTTCTGTTTACGCCTCCATTTCGCTATTTCCTTATGATTACCAGATAACAAAACACTAGGTACTGAGTTACCATCAGGCAAAACAGCTGGCTTTGTATAGTGTGGGTAGTCCAAAAGACCATCATAAAAAGAATCCTCAATCATGGAATCCTTGTTACCCAACACCTCTGGCAATAGCCTTATCAGACTATCCATAACTAACATAGCAGGGAGCTCGCCACCACTTAATACAAAATCACCTACAGAGATTTCCTCATCGACATGATCTTGTACAAGGCGCTCATCAACCCCTTCGTATCTGCCACAAAGTAGTATTAGTGAATCATTTTGCAAAAGCTCAAGAGCCTTCTCATGATTAAACACACCACCCTGAGGTGACAAGTATACTACTTTTGCATTATAACCTAAAGTACTTTTTGCTTCTTTAATAGCTTCAGATAAAGGTTCATATTTCATAACCATACCAGCGCCACCACCAAAACTAGTGTCATCTACAGTAGCATGCTTATCTGTTGCATAACTACGAGGGTTAAAATAATTTATAGATATTTTAGAGTCTTTAACTGCTCTAGCAGTAATCCCGAAATCACTTATTGCCCTAAACATCTCTGGAAATATAGATATTATTCCGAATTTCATTTTGAACACCTATTCTAAATCTTCCCTAATTGTATTACCTAGAACAAACAAACACAAATATTTGAGAGATAAAATACACTTTGTAGCAATGAATGCACATTGACGATTAGTATTTTATAAAATACGATTGCGCAGTGCTAAGTGATTTCACATACTTTTTTCGAGATAAAAAGAATATGTCGCTAATGCTTACACAGCAAGTAGCGACATATTATTAAGAAAGAATTATTGACTAATAATCATATTCCCAATCAACAACTATTTTTTTAGACTCAAGATCCTGACTAACTATATATTGCTTAACATAAGGAATTAAGTATTCACCAGAATCATTCTTACAAACAAGAACCTCGTTAGCTCCAGTTTCAATAATATCAATAACATTACCAAATGAATCATTAGCTGTATTAACTACTGAGCAACCTATCAAATCCTTGAAATAAGCTTCATCTTCTTCAACCTTAGGTAAGGCTTCTTTTGGTACACCAATTAGGGAATTTACATATTTCTTAGCTACTTCTGCACTATCAACACTAGCAAGTTTAATATACAACTTATCCCCTCTTCTAAAAACACTTTCTTCTTTGAGGGGTTGCCAAATATTATTAGCTGGCAATTGAATATACCAGTCACCATAGCTTAAAAGAGTTTCAATTGAATTCGCCAAAGGATATAAATTAAGCTCACCATCAAGCTTATATGTAGCACCAATCTTAGCTATTTCTACGAAGTCCTGTGACATAAAAGAAAAATTATTATGAAAATGATACTATTAAGCAACTTTTTTTGCTTCTTTGATTAAGCTAGCTACTCTATCTGAAGGCTGAGCACCTTTAGCAAGCCAAGCTTCAGCTTTAGCTACATCAAGCTTTAATCTTTCTTCACCACCTTTAGCTAAAGGATTAAAGAAACCTAGCTTCTCGATAAATCTACCATCTCTTGGGCTTCTTTTATCAGCAACTACGATTCTATAGAAAGGACGCTTTTTAGCTCCACCACGAGCCATACGAATTACTACCATTTATTATTCTCCGGTTTTATCTTTTTATATTTCAAACTTTTCTTAGCTAAGCTTAGCAGCCATCCACTCAGCAAAAATTATGCAAAAATTTAATAGCAATACTTTAAAGTCTCTTAACCAAAATGTCAATAGTTGACTTTACATAAACATAATATATAATACCCGAAGTCGCTGAATTTAACAAACAACTTGCTTGCGACACTAAATAATAAGCTAAAGCGTTTCTACTAAATTTTATAAAAGATTTTCTAGAAACCTTTTAGCAAAACTAAAAGGGAGAACGAAATGTCAAAAAATTATTTATTCACATCCGAATCAGTTTCAGAAGGACATCCAGACAAACTAGCTGATCAAATTTCAGATGCCATCTTAGATGAAATCCTAAAACAAGATAAAAATGCTCGTGTAGCGTGTGAAACTCTTGTAAAAACAGGCATGGCTCTAGTTGCTGGTGAAATTACAACTTCTGCATGGATAGATATTGAAGAGTTAGTTAGAAAAGTAATTGTTGAAACAGGTTACGATGACGCAAACAAAGGTATCGATGGAAGGACTTGCTCAGTTATAAATGCTATTGGTAAACAATCAGGCGATATTGCTCAAGGTGTTGATCGTGGATCACTAGAAGACCTTGGTGCTGGAGATCAAGGACTCATGTTTGGTTTTGCGACAAATGAAACTCCTACCCTTATGCCTTCTGCTATTTACTACTCTCATCTACTAATGAAAAAGCAAGCTGAGTTAAGAAAATCAGGAAAACTTGCTTGGTTAAGACCAGATGCAAAAGCTCAGGTTACACTTGCTTACGAAAATAATAAACCTAAATTTATTGATACAATCGTACTTTCCACTCAGCACAATGAATCAATCTCACAAAAAGATCTTCATGATGCTGTAATAGAAGAAATTGTAAAAGAGGTAATTCCTTCTGAGCTAATTACAAAAGATACGAAGTATCACATCAATCCAACAGGTGTATTCTTAATAGGAGGTCCTCAAGGAGATTGCGGTCTTACGGGTAGAAAAATCATTGTTGATACTTACGGTGGAGCAGCTCATCATGGTGGTGGTGCATTCTCTGGTAAAGATCCATCTAAGGTAGATCGTTCTGGTGCCTATATGGGTAGATATATCGCTAAAAATGTTGTTGCAGCTGGCCTAGCAGATAAATGCGAGGTTCAAGTAGCATACGCGATTGGTGTGGCAAAGCCAGTATCACTTATGATTAATACATTTGGTACAGGCAAAATTGCTGATAGCAAAATTGAACAACTAGTTTCAGAAACTTTTGATCTTAGAGTCGGTAAGATTATCGAAAATCTTGATCTACTTAGACCAATTTATCGTAAAACATCTAACTATGGCCATTTTGGTCGTGAGTTACCAGAATTCTCTTGGGAAAAAATAGATAAGGCAGATAATCTTAAGTCTGCTGCAAAAATTTAATTCTTCACACAGTTACCACCACATCTCAAAATTCCACTAACAAACTTTTTTAAACAAGCTTCATAAGTAGTGGATCCATAAAGTTAACCTAGTCATTTCAAACCCATAATAACATTATTAACAAGGAAGTCTGCGCCTATTATTTTAGCATCTCATTATTAGATCTTAACTTCTTTAATTACCTTTAATAAAAAAGCAACATTAGTGATTAAACCTTGCTCAATATCTTAACAAGATATTTCTACCAGACTATATTTTTCAAAATGACAATAAGAGAATGTTGATGGAATAATAATTCCAAGAAATATTTATTTAGATTATGCTGTCGTACTAGCTTTATTGTATTTTTTCTTTGCTTGAATAAATTCAATTTTTAAATCTTTATACTTTGATTTAATTTCTCTTATATCAGCCTTAGATAATACATTCTCTTTCTTAGCTTTTAAGTATTCTTGCTTAGCACTATACATATTTTTGACATTTGTAACTAACTTAGCGTACATTTCTTCAATACCTAAGTGGAATGTTTTATTCTTTTTAGTTAATGCCTCATCAAGTTTAACCTTTGCTTTTGCAATTTCAATCAAATGCTTAGGCGTAGTTTTAAGATCATAGCACCAACCTATCTTTGCTAATCCAGCAATGAACCATTTAGAAGGATCAAGATCAAACCATCTTATACCATTTCTATAGTCTCCGGCAAAAGCATGATGATAATTATGATAACCTTCTCCACCAGTTACGATAGCTGTTATCCAACTATCTCTAGCTGTGTTTTTTGTAGAGTATGGTCTTCTTCCTATAGTATGTGCTAAAGAGTTAATACAAAAAGTCGCATGATGAACTAATACAACTCTCAATAGACCTCCCAAAATTAAGAAGCCCAAAGCACTATGCCAAGCAGCAGTTAATGTACCGCCAGATAAGAAACCAAAAACAAATCCAAGCAGCGCAGGTAAACCAAAACATGCTAGAATAGCTAGCACAGTGTAGTTATTGTGCTGATATACCAATGCCTTATCTTTCAATAAATCATTAATACCTCTAATTTCTTGAACATCTGAGCTACTATGTCTTAACAACCAACCAAAGTGTGAAAACCAGAATCCTCTTGTCGCAGCGTAAGGATCTTTGACAGGATCGTCAACATCTTTATGATGTTTTCTATGATCTGATGACCATTGAATTACACTATTCTGTAATGCTGCAGTTCCAAAGAGCAAAAGTGCATAACTTACAATCTTATTAGCTTTGTATGTCTTATGAGACCATAACCTATGGTATCCCATTGTAATACCCACACCCGTAAGTGCATAGAAAACTATAAGACATACATAATCAGCAGTAGTGAACCCAATAGTCATTGCATACCATGGGACAGCGATAATTGTAACCAACGGCAAAAGCAGAAGTCCAAAGACACTCTTCCAGACTATACTACCTTCTTTTTCAATGGTCTGATGTATTATTTCATTATTATTCATTTAGAACCTTTAACCTTTTTTTGAATTTAACCCACATGATGTGAGTATGGAATTTATTACTTACGATATTATAATATCATGAAACTAATATTTTTGATAGTTATTTATGGTAGCCCTAAATTTGAGCTCTTGCTTTGACGTTAATACTTAAGTCAGAATCCTTATAGCCATTAGCATATCTATAGGCACCAGCAAGGGCTATCATAGCACCATTATCTGTGCAATATTTCATTGGAGGGAAAAATATCTCATAACCCTTATTCTTGGATAGTATATCCAACTTAGAACGTAGCAATTTATTTGCACTAACACCACCAGAAATCACTAATCTTCTATTTTTTGTTTGCTTCAAAGCCTTGCTACATTTTGATACTAAGACATCTACAGCTGCATCTTGAAAAGCATAACAAAGATTTGCCTTATTTTCTTGAGATTTATCCTCTTCTGAATACCAAGTATTTAGCACCGCAGTCTTTAAACCACTAAAACTAAAATCTAAGTTAGGCTTATTTTTCATTGGCCGAGGTAAATCATATCTATTTTTATCTGCAGCTTTATCAGCAAGATTAGCCACTTCGACTCCACCAGGGTATGGCATTCCTAAAAGTTTGGCAGTTTTATCGAATGCTTCCCCGGCTGCATCATCAATAGATTCACCCAGCAGAGAATAGTTGCCAAAACCTCTGACTTCAAATAGCTGTGTATGACCTCCAGACACTAATAGTGCTACAAATGGATACTCTATAACGCTATTTTGATCTAGAAGAGGAGATAATAGGTGTCCCTCGAGATGATGCACAGCAACAGTATCAATATTCTGAATCATCCCTAAAGTTTTAGCAAAAGTTGCCCCCACCATCAAAGCGCCGACCAGTCCGGGCATTGCTGTATATGCAATGCAACCTATTTGATCAAAGCTTAAATCAGCCTCTTCGAGGACTTGTTTAGTCAACACATTAAGCTTAGCTATATGCTCTCGAGATGCAAGTTCTGGAACTACACCACCATACTTCTTGTGCAATTCAATTTGACTATATATAGCATCTGCAATAATAGTCTTCGACTTATAGTCATAAACAGATACGCCAGTTTCATCACAAGAGCTTTCTATACCGAGAACAAGCATTACTTCTTAGCAGTCCCTGCACCACCATTAGTTTTTGTAATCTGAATAAACTTGGTTATAAAAGAACCAACAACTAAGCCGATAACAAAAGCTATAGACAAAAGTACCATTAGGGGCAATGTTGTACTACCAAATATATAATCAAAGCTAACATTATCAGTATTTAATATAGACAAAAACACAATTACAATAATTGCCAAACCAAACAATATTTGCCAAAATAACTTTTTAACTGTACTAAACATAAATTACATTCTTAAATAAAATATATTGACAATATTATAGTTAATTTTTTTGAAATTATAAAACTTAATTTGATAGATAAATTAGAAAAACTATTTAATATCACATATATAAGATATGTGATATGGATTTATTGAAAATTATTAGAAGTCTAAAGATTCCAAGGCGTTTCTCAATGACTCTTCAATATCTTCATTGATATCCTTGTCTTCTTTTTCAATTTGATTCTCAAACGAAGAAGACTCTTCAGTGTCAAATGATGATGCATCTGTAAACAGTGTATTATCCTCGACACCAAGCTCTTCTCTCATTTTCTCAATCTTATTAGACTCTTTTCTAACTGCTAAGCCAGTACCCGTCGGAATCAACCTACCAATAAGAACATTTTCTTTAAGTCCTCTCAACTGATCGACTTGAGAATGTATTGAAGCTTCTGTTAATACTCTAGTCGTTTCTTGGAATGATGCAGCAGACAAGAACGACTCTGTAGATAAAGATGATCGAGTAATACCCATTAAAGTAAGTTCATACTCAACCAATGATTTACCCTCTTTAGATAATCTGTCATTTTCTTCAAGTATTCTTACTAGTTCAATACTTTCATTTTTGACAAACTTACTATCACCTTCTTCAAGTATTGTCGCTTTTCTTAACATTTGTCTGACAATAGTCTCAATATGTTTATCATTAATTACAACACCTTGCATACGATATACAGACTGAGCCTCAATTAATATATAATCAGCAAACGACTCAAGCCCCTTATACTTTAGAAGGTCATGTGGATCAGTAGGTCCATCCGCCAGAACATCACCTTTTGATACTGGTTCACCATCAAAAACAACCAAATGTCTAGACTTAGGTAACAGTATTTCTTCTGTAATATGGCCATTCTTATCCAAGATTTCAATTCTTTGCTTCTCTTTAGTATCTCTATTACCCAATCTAACCACACCATCACAAGGTGATAATATAGCAGCATCTTTTGGACGTCTAGCTTCGAAAAGTTCAGCAACACGCGGAAGACCACCTGTAATATCCTTGTTCTTAGACCCTTCTAAAGGAATCTTAGCAACCACATCACCAACCTCTAGAACCGAATCATCAGCAACATTCAATACAGCACCTACAGCTAATGAAATTGATTTAAGCTCATTACCTTTTTCATCAACAATCTTAACTACAGGTTTTAAGTTCTTAGATGTTGTTCTTTGAGATATTGAAGTTATCTCAATAGTTTGCTGACCTGTTAGATCATCATATGTATGCTTTGATGTGATACCATCAATAACATCCTCTAAAACTACTTTACCAGCAACATCTGTAATCAATGGTTGAGCATGCGGATCCCAAGTAGCAATAACATCGCCAATCTCAACACCCTTACCACTTGCTAAAGGAACAACCGCGCCCATAGGGATTTTATGTTGCTCTCTAACACGGCCCATAGTATCAGAAACTATAATTTCACCAGCTCTTGATATAACTATATTTTGGCCATCTTTATTTGTAACTGTTCTGATGTTTTTGAACTTGATCTTACCAGCAGTTTTAACTTTGATATCAGATACTGTAATGCCTAATGATGCTGCACCACCAGTATGGAACGTTCTCATCGTAAGCTGTGTACCTGGCTCACCAATTGACTGAGCAGCAATTACACCAACAGATTCACCGACATTAACCTTTCTCTCACGAGCAAGGTCACGACCATAACATTTAGCACATAAGCCTCTACGAGTTTTACATGTAATTGGAGATCTAACCTTGATCATGTCAATACCATTATCATCAAGTATCTCAACAAGGTTTTCATCAAGTAGAGTACCAGCTTCTAATAGAACTAATCCTTTTTCAGTCACAACATCAGCAGCTAATGTTCTACCTAAAGCTCTCTCTACTAAAGGAACTTTAACTTCACCATCTTCAACGATAGCTGAAAACATTAAACCATCATCAGTACCACAATCTTCTTCGATAACAACTAAATCTTGAGCAACATCCACAAGTCTACGAGTTAAGTAACCAGCGTTAGCCGTCTTCAATGCTGTATCGGCCAAACCTTTACGAGCACCGTGAGTAGATGTAAAGTACTGCAATACTGACAAACCTTCTCTAAAGTTCGCCGTAATAGCAGTTTCAATCATCGTTCCATCTGGCTTAGCCATTAGACCACGCATACCTGCAAGCTGTCTCATCTGGTTATAAGAACCCCTTGCACCTGATTTTGCCATCATATATACAGAGTTAAACGATTCAATTTCTTTATTCTCACCATTCACCATTACAGTATCTTTAGATATAGCATCCATCATTGAAGCACCAACTTCATCAGAAGTTTTGCTCCAAATATTAATGATATTGTTGTATCTCTCATTTTCTGTAATTAATGATGACTGATATTGCTCTGTAATATGCTTAATTTCTTTTTCTGCTTCTTCTACTTTAGCTTCTTTAGTTTCAGGTATTGTCATATCATCAACACCTACAGAAACACCTGATAATGTTGAGTATTTGAAACCTGCATACATTAGTTTATCAGCTAAAACTACAGTTGCCTTGCCACCTAGCACTCTAAATGCCTGGTTAATGATTTTAGAAATTTCTTTCTTAACAAGCACTTTATTTAATAGCGAGAATGATAATCCTTCAGGCAATATATTAAGAAGTAATGCTCTACCAACAGTAGTATTCACAACTCCTTTCTCGTTATAAGTATTACCTTTAGTATCAAAAACTTGCCTATCTATTCTAAGCTTGATTTTAGCATGGATATCTATAGTGCCAGAGTTATATGCTCTACTAACGTCATCATAGTTTGAGAATAATTTACCTTCACCTTGAGCGCCCTCTTTCTCTCTAGTGATATAGTACAAACCTAGTACAATATCTTGAGTAGGAGTAATAATTGGCTGACCAGACGCTGGAGATAAGATGTTATTTGTAGACATCATCAACACTCTAGCTTCTAATTGAGACTCTACAGTTAATGGTACATGGACTGCCATTTGGTCACCATCGAAATCGGCGTTAAATGCCGCACAAACCAAAGGATGTAGCTGTATCGCCTTACCTTCAATTAGCTTAGGTTCAAAAGCTTGAATACCAAGTCTATGAAGTGTCGGAGCACGGTTTAATAAAACTGGATGTTCATTGATAACAACTTCTAAGATATCCCATACAACTGCTTCTTCAAGCTCAACCATTCTCTTAGCTTGTTTGATGGTTGTTGCGTAACCACCTAATCTTAACTTAGAGTATACAAAAGGCTTAAATAGCTCTAATGCCATCTTCTTAGGTAAACCACACTCATGTAGTCTTAGAGATGGACCTACTGTAATCACAGAACGACCAGAGTAATCTACACGCTTACCAAGTAAGTTCTGACGGAAACGTCCTTGCTTACCTTTAATCATATCTGCTAATGATTTAAGAGGTCTCTTATTAGAGCCTGTTACTGCTCTACCACGTCTACCATTATCCAATAATGCATCAACAGCTTCTTGCAACATTCTCTTTTCATTTCTAACAATGATGTCTGGAGCATTTAAATCCAACAATTTTTTAAGTCTATTGTTTCTATTAATTACTCTACGATACAAATCATTAAGATCAGAAGTTGCAAATCTACCACCCTCAATTGGTACCAAAGGTCTTAAATCTGGCGGTAATACTGGTAATACAGTCATTACCATCCACTCAGGTTTATTTCCAGATGCTTGGAAAGTTTCAAGAAGTCTCAATCTCTTGATTGCTTTTTCTCTTTTGGCTGTAGACTTACTTTCTTCATATTCAGCTTGTAAAGACTCTATTTCAGTTTCAAGATCCGTATCTGCTAATAAATCTCTGATAGCCTCTGCACCCATAGATGCTTCAAACTCATAACCATAGTTCTCTAAAGCTTCTGCGTACTCATCATCCGTAAGAAGCTGCTTCTTCTCTAACGGAGTCATACCGGGATCTGTAACTATATAAGACTCGAAATATAAAACTTTCTCAACATTCTTCAATGGCATATCAAGGAATAAGCCAATTCTAGAAGGTAAAGATTTCAAATACCAAATATGTACTACAGGACATACCAAATCTATATGTCCCATTCTTTCTCTACGGACAGAAGCTTTTTCTACCTCAACACCACAACGCTCACATACTACGCCTCGGTGCTTAAGTCTCTTATACTTACCGCATAGACACTCATAATCTTTAATTGGGCCGAAGATTTTTGCACAGAATAATCCATCTCTTTCAGGCTTAAATGTTCTATAATTTATAGTTTCTGGTTTTTTAACTTCACCGTGAGACCATGAACGAATGACCTCTGGAGATGCTAAAGATATTTTAATAATATCAAACTTTTTACTATTGTAATTTTGATGTAGGATACCGTTATTCACAGGTAATTCTCCTATACTTTTATTTTAAATAACAAAAAATAAGTAGCTTTAAATTAAGATGCTTATTCTTCCTCAGATGAATAGTCAAAATCCATGTCTATACCCAATGCTCTAACTTCATTTCTTAAAACATTGAATGACTCTGGAACATCTACATTCATAGTTAACTTACCATCAACTATGTTCTTATACATCTTAGATCTACCAGCTATATCATCCGATTTAACCGTTAACATTTCTCTTAATGTATAAGCAGCACCATATGCTTGTAATGCCCAAACTTCCATCTCACCAAATCTTTGACCGCCAAATTGCGCTTTACCACCTAGTGGTTGCTGCGTAACTAGGCTATAAGATCCAGTTGATCTAGCATGCATTTTATCATCTACCAAATGGTCTAGTTTAAGCATATACATGTATCCAACCGTTACGTGCCTATCAAATGCTTTACCAGTACGACCATCAAATAGTTTCATCTGACCATTTGCCGCAAAACCACCTATTTTTAGTAATGATTTAATATCTTCCTCTTTTGCACCATCAAATACAGGAGTTGCAATCGGCACCCCTCCTTTTAGATTTTCACAAAGATTAAGTACTTCTTCATCACTTAAAGTTTTAAGATTAACTTTTTTATCGCCCACACTATTATAGACTTCTTCTAAAGTTTTTCTTAACTCAGCTGCTTTTCTTGTCTTTTCAAGTGTTTGCTCTACCCTCTTACCTAAACCATAAGATGCTAGACCTAAATGCGCTTCAAGAATCTGTCCTATATTCATACGCGACGGTATACCTAAAGGATTCAAACAAACATCTACCGGAGTACCATCTTCCATATACGGCATATCTTCAATAGGAAGTACTCTTGAAACCACACCCTTGTTACCGTGACGTCCAGCCATTTTATCACCAGGTTGAATACGCTTCTTAATAGCAACAAAAACTTTAACAGTCTTAAGCACACCAGGAGATAGCTCATTACTTTGAGTGATTGATTTCTTCTTAGTTTCGAATCTAGCGTCTACAGCTACCTTAGCTTCTTCATAGTATTCTCTAGCATTCTGTACTTTTTGCTCAAGCTTTTCATCTTCAAAAGATATTTCCAACCACTTAGCAAAAGGTAGCTTTTCTAAGAACTCTTTTGTAAGAACAGCACCTTTCTTAAGACCTTTTGCTTTTTGAATCTTAGCGCCTATAACATCTGCTTCAATTGATGATTTAACTACAGATTCTATTACAGCAAATTCCTCATCAAAATCCTTGCGCGCCTTGTCAATTAACTCTTTCTCAATCTTAAGGGCTCTTTTGCTTTTACCGCCTTTATCATTTTCGAAGACTTGAACATTGATTACAGTACCAGAAGTACCACTTGGCATTCTTAATGAACTATCAGCAACATTTGAAGCTTTTTCATTAAAGATAGCTCTTAGAAGTCTTTCTTCTGGAGTTAATTGTTGCTCAGCCTTAGGTGTAATCTTAGCAACTAAGATATCACCCGCCTCAACATTAGCACCAATATGAACAATACCTGACTCATCAAGCTTAGCAAGACTTGACTCACTCACATTTGGAATATCTGCTGTTACTTCTTCTGGACCTAATTTAGTATCACGAGCAACACAAGTAAATTCTTCGATATGGATACTAGTATACTTATCATCTTTTACTATTCTTTCAGAAAGTAAAATTGAATCCTCAAAGTTATAACCATTCCACGGCATGAATGCAACCATAAGATTATGACCAAGCGACAACTCGCCAAAATCTGTTGCAAAACCATCCGCTAGAATATCTCCTGCTTCAACTTTATCACCAACATTAACTATTGGACGCTGATTAATACAAGTATTTTTGTTAGAGCGTTTGAACTTTGTCAAGCTATAAATATCAACTAACTTACTTGTTTGTGATTTTTCAGTATCAACTTTAATAACTATTCTATTAGAATCTACTTCAGCTATCTCTCCAGCATTTCTTGCAACAATACAGTTACCTGAATCTCTAGCGACTATCTTCTCCATACCTGTACCCACTAAAGGTTTTTCAGATTTTAGAGTTGGTACAGCTTGGCGTTGCATGTTTGCACCCATCAATACCCTGTTAGCATCATCATGTTCCAAAAATGGTATCAATGCCGCCGCCGCCGAAACCATCTGCTTGGCAGAAACATCCATATACTGAACCCTACTTGACTCAGTAAATATAGCTTCACCACCAGAACGACACTGAATAAGATCTTCTACAAAGTGGTTATTTTTATCAAGCTTAGTCGATGCCTGCGCAATTACATAATGATCTTCATCTATAGCTGACAAATACTCAATTTCATTAGTTACTTTACCATTTACGACTTTTCTATATGGTGCTTCTAAGAAGCCATAATCATTAACTCTTGCATAGCTTGCCAATGAGTTAATAAGACCAATATTTGGACCTTCGGGAGTCTCAATAGGACATAGTCTACCATAGTGAGTTGCGTGAACGTCACGAACTTCGAAGCCTGCTCTGTCACGGGATAAACCACCTGGACCTAGTGCTGAGATTCTTCTCTTGTGAGTTACTTCAGATAGAGGGTTATCCTGATCCATAAACTGCGATAAAGCACCTGATGTAAAGAATTCTTTAATTGCTGCTGTAATAGGCTTAGAATTCACGATATCTTTAGGCATAAGCTTATCTTTATGAACTAACGACATACTTTCGCGAATACCTTTCTCGACACGGTAAAGACCTATTCTAAATTGGTTCTCAACCATTTCACCAACAGAACGCACACGTCTATTCCCTAAGTGATCAATGTCGTCAACCTTTCCTTTACCATCACGAATATTAATAAGCTCTTCTATAACCCCTACAATATCACTATTCTCCAGAGTATAAATATCTCCGGATACTTTATCAGAACCTAATCTTGCATTCAGCTTCATCCTACCGATATCAGATAAGCTATATCTACTCTCGATGAAGAACAATCCTTCAAAAAGAGCTTTCACAGAAGCTGCTGCTGGAGGATCACCCGGTCTAAGAACTTTATATATTTCTACAAGTGCTTCATCTGTATTTTTAGTAAGATCGTATTTAAGAGTATCTGATATATATCTACCTCTTTCAGTAGTTATAAAATCAATAACTTCTAATTCAAGCATGCCAACTTCTACACACGCTTCTAATAAACTTTCTGTAACATCGTCATTAGCGTAAGCTATAACTTCACCTGTTACCTCATTAACAATGTCTTTTGCTACTCTAAGAGTACTAACCAAATCAAAATCAATCGCTACAGAGTCAACGCCTGCGTCTTTGATTTTCTTGATATCTCTAGATGTTAATTTCTTATTTTTCTTGACTATTGTCTTATCATTTTCATCAACAATATCAAATTTAAGCACTTCACCTTTCATTCCTGATAAATTATCAAGCTTAAGTGCAAAACCTTTATTATCAAAACTAATTGTCTTACTATCAGAGAAATTACTTAGTATCTCCTCTTGTGTATATCCAAGAGCTTTTAAAATCACTGTAGCGCAAAACTTTCTCTTTCTATCAATTCTAGCCCATACAATACCTTTGGAGTCAAACTCAAAGTCAAGCCATGAACCTCTGTATGGGATAATGCGCGCCGAAAACGCTCCATCTTCTGAATCATCCTTGCTAAAGAATACACCAGGAGATCTATGTAATTGTGAAACAACAACTCTTTCAGTACCGTTAATTATAAAAGTACCGTTAATTGTCATAAGAGGAATATCTCCCATGTAGACATATTCTTCTCTAATATCTTCTACAACCTTTTCGTTAGGAAGAGCTTCTTTATTATATACAACCAACCTTAACTTTACATTTAATGGCGCATCATATGTAGCACCGCGGACTTGACACTCTGTTTCATCAAAAGTAGGTTCCCCAATTTGATAATCAACATAATGAAGTTCATATTGACCATTTTTACTTTCGACAGGAAAAGATTGCTTTAACACTAATTCAAGACCAGAGTGAAGTCTACCTTTTGCATCATCTGCATTTAAAAATTTCTTATAAGACTCTGTTTGAACGGAAAGTAAATATGGCACATCTAAGATATGAGGAAGAACCCCAAACTCTTTGCGAATTCTTTTTTTCTCAGCGTATGAGTAAGACATCAAAAACATCCCTAAGATTTTGTTTACACAAAATAAAAAGCAAATATGATTATATTTGCACCAATATCTATGTATCTTTCAATACTAGAAAGACTAGAGGCCAAAACTGACCACTAGTCGTAAATTTCTAAAAACTATAGTTTAGAATTTTATTATTTAAGCTCAACTTTAGCGCCAGCTTCTTCAAGTTGCTTTTTAAGAGCTTCTGCTTCATCTTTAGATGCAGCTTCTTTAACTGTGAAAGGAGTACCTTCTACAGCTTCTTTAGCTTCTTTAAGACCAAGGCCAGTTGCGCCTCTTACTGCTTTAATAGCAGCAATTTTGTTTGAACCAGCTTCAACTAAAACAACGTCAAATTCAGTTTTCTCTTCAGCAGCAGCAGCTTCGCCACCAGCAGCAGGACCAGCAACAGCAACAGCAGCAGCAGCAGATACACCAAATTTTTCTTCCATCATTTTAACTAGATCACATACATCCATTACACTCATTTCAGCAACAGCATTTAGGATATCTTCTTTTGTTATAGACATTTTTATAACTCCTATTTATTTAACAATTAATTCTTTTTCAGCTTTTTCATAAGCCAGTGCAATTATTTACTATCTCCAACAGCAGCAAATACTCGTACCGCTTGAGACGGAATCTCATTAAGAGTACGAACAAACTTAGTAACTGGTGCTTGCATAACATTAAGTAATGTAGCAAGTGCCTCTTCCCTAGTAGGAAGCTTAGCAAAGTCATCTAACTTTTCAGGACCAAACAGTTCACCAGACATAGCTAAATTCTTAACTTCAAAAGCATTGTGCTCTTTTTGGAAGTTCTTGAATAGCTTAGCTGCTGCACCTGGCTCATCCTTAGAAAGAGCAAGAACAAGAGGACCTTTAAGAGCATCACCAAGACACTCAAAATCAGTTCCTTTAATTGCTAAACGTGCTAAGTTGTTACGCACAACTCTTAAATAAACTCCAGACTCACGAGCCTGCTTTCTTAATGAAGTCATTTCATTAACCGTCAAGCCACGGTAATCTGCAACTGCTGCAGACAATGCTGTAGAGACATTTTCAGCAACTTCAGCGACAATTGCTTTTTTGTCTTCTATTCTAAGTGCCATATCGACTCCTTATTTTATTGTCTACACTTTATTTAATTAACACGATATTTAGACCGAAAAGGTTGTCAACATCGTCTGCGTAGGATAAATTATTAAGCCAAGCAAGCTCAGCTCCTACGGTCTTTGATCGTTGTATTTTCATACAACCCAAAGAAATTGCAAAGCAGTATATTATATATTTAAATCCGAAAAGTCAACACTTATTCCTGGACCCATTGTACTAGATACAGAAACTTTCTTCAGATAAATACCCTTTGATACTGCTGGTTTTGCTTTTTTAAGATCAGCTAAAAGCTGCTCTAAGTTTTGTGTTAAAGCATCAGTAGTAAAGTTTACTTTCCCAATCGTAGTATGAATTATACCAGCTTTATCAACTCTATATCTAACCTGACCTGCTTTAGCATCTGTTACAGCTTTGGCAACATCCATAGTTACAGTACCAACCTTAGGGTTAGGCATAAGTCCTTTTGGACCAAGTATTTGACCTAACTGACCCACAACTCTCATAGAATCAGGAGAAGCAATAACAACATCAAAGTCCATATTACCTTTTTTAACTTCATCAGCCAAATCTTCCATACCAACAATATCAGCGCCAGCAGCTTTCGCAGCATCTGCCGCAGGACCTTTAGCAAAAACCGCTACTCTCACAGTTTTACCAGTACCATTAGGAAGAACTGAAGCACCTCTGACAACCTGATCAGATTTACGAGGATC